>NZ_OZ186788.1:0-38691 GCF_964272635.1 Streptomyces sp. SudanB25_2051 | reverse complement strand
CGGCAAGGGCGCCGAAGCCGCCTCGATCACCTCACTGACCCGCTACACGCTGCGGGCCGCAGCCCTCGTCGACGCCGAACCCACGGCCGCGCTCAAGGCCCTGAACACCGCGCTGCTGCTGGACGCGGCGGTCGGCACCCGCTTTTGCACCGCCGTCTTCGGTCTGCTCGACCCGGCCCGGGACGGCGGTTTCACGGTCACGCTGGCCACCGGCGGCCACCCGCCCGCCTACCACCTCAGCCCCACCCAGGACGGCGGCATGCTGGTGGAGGCGGTCCACGCCAAGGGCGGCATGCTGGTCGGCGCGTTCGCCGAAGCCGCCTTCGCCTCACGCACCCTGCACCTGGCACCGGGCCAGGGACTGCTGCTGTACACCGACGGGCTGACCGAGGCCCGCACCGCCGATGGCCGCATGCTCGCCGACACGGGCCTGATCGACTTCCTGACCCGGCGGCCGGCGCCGGTCGGTGCCGGCGCCCTGATCGACGACACCGTCGCCCTCCTGGACACCCTGCCCGACACTGAACGCGACGACGTGGCACTGCTGGCCCTGTCCGTCCCCACCCCCGACGCCGCTCCCTGCGGCATCACCACCACCGCCCACAGCGCCGCCGCCCCGACCGCCGACGCCTCCGTCGGGCAGGAGAACCGACGCCCATGACCGACGCATTCCACATCGACGTCCCGCACACCGACGGCACCCTGGCCGTGATCGCACTGTCCGGTGAGTTCGACATCGCCACCGCACCCGCCGTGCGGGCCCGCGCCCTGGAACTCCTCGCCGACGGCCACCCCGACCTGGTCGCCGACCTCTCAGGCGTCACCTTCTGCGACTCCTCCGGCCTGGGCGCCCTCGTCGGCATCTGGCGCTGCGCCAAGGACGCCGGCGGCTCCCTGACCCTGGCGGCCATCCCCGACCGGCTGGGCCGCCTGCTCAGCGTCACCGGGATGGACACCTTCCTGCCCGTCCACCCCAGCGCCGACGCCGCGCTCGCCGCACGCCAAGGCAACCGCACCACCGCCTGAAACCCCCGCTCGCCGGTCAGCACTGCACAGCCCGCGACGCTGAAGTCCCCCTCCCGGAGGCGAACCGGCGAATCGGGTCTGCAAGGGGCCGACCCGGCCCCCCGTCCGGCAGGGCCGGTCCGACCGCGCCCCGGCCCTGCCCCCTTGTGCGCCATCTGTGTCGGAGGACCAGACGAACACGGCGCAATCACCGGCCCCCTTGTCAGCCCGTCAGCCCCTACCGCCCCGCCGAGACCACGAACGACCCCGACCCCTAGGCCATGCCGAGGAAATGCGCGAGCTCCCGGCCCAGCGTGTCGAGGGGGCCGAGGTACTGGGGTGCAGTGAGGGAGGGCGCCAGTCCCACCAGTTGAAGAAGCGTCGGCGTCCGGACGTAGTACTGGATGACCCTCTGCCTGGTGGTGCCGATGAACAGGGAGTCGCCCTCCCACGCGTGTTCCCGGGTCATGCCCCGTTTGACTATCTGCCTCACTCTGATCTGGAAACAACCGAGCAGGACGAGACCGGCCACCGCGCTGAGAGTCACGCTCAGCAGCGAGGCGTCGCCGCGACGGATCTCCGTGAAGGTGCTGCCGACGATCATCGACCACACGGCGATCATCACGAGCACGGTGAAGCGCAACGTATACGGCACCGCCGTGTGGACGCCGCGCCGGACCACGCTCTTCGCGGAGGCGGTGGCCCGCCCGATGCGCTGCGCCAGGAGGAGGGCGGGCGGCCTGGGCTTGGGCAGTGCGTGGCCGGTGGCCGGGTTGTCGGGAAAGGCGGAGGCCGCAAGCTGCCCGGTCGGCGGATTGTCGGGCGTTATCGGATGTTCGCGGCCGGCAGGATCGACAACCTGCCCGGCGATGACGTGCGGGGCGGAGGCGATGCCGCCATCCACCAGACGCCACCCCAGTCGCCGCCGCAGGCGGTAGAGCTGGTCGTGCTCCTCTTCGAGGATCCGCTGGATCTGCCCGAGCGCTCCGTCGACGTCGTTGAGGCCGCTGACGAAGGCGTCCTCAAGGCGTACGACGGTTGTCCCCATGGACACCGCGCCGGCCTTGAGCCTTTCGATCTCCTCCTGGAGGCACTTGATCGTCCGGTTGGCGTGGTCGAGCATCTGCTGAGCGATGTCACGCTCGGTCTGCGCCTTGTCCCGGGCTTGGAGGAGCTGCCGCTCCCTGACCTCCGCCTCTTCGATCATGGTGCGGAG
Source organism: Streptomyces sp. SudanB25_2051 (assembly GCF_964272635.1). Classification (NCBI taxonomy): domain Bacteria; kingdom Bacillati; phylum Actinomycetota; class Actinomycetes; order Kitasatosporales; family Streptomycetaceae; genus Streptomyces; species Streptomyces sp. SudanB25_2051. Next base: position 36,470 of record NZ_OZ186788.1, on the reverse strand, counting down.
GGTGGCGATCTGGGCAGGGTCCGGCGTGCGCTGTTCCATGACGCTGTCGAGCTGCTGCTCCAGGCGCGCGATGTGCTGGAGGTGGTCGTTCTCCCTGCCGAGCATGAGGAACAGCAGCATCTCGAGGCGATGGTGGCTCTTGGTGGCAATCAGCTGAGCCTCGTACATCTGCTGGATCTTGTCGTACGCGGCGAGCAGACGCTCATCCGCGGAGGCCGTGGCCGGAAGGCCGGGAATATCGGGCACTTCGACGACAAGGCCACCGTGCTGCGCCACGCCTTTGCGGGCCTTCTTGCCATCGCGCTCCGCGGCGACCCACTTTTTCCACAGCTCCTGGGCTTCACCCTTCCACTTGTTCATCGTGACCACGTCCGGCGAGCAGATGTGGACGACCGCGCTGACGAACTCCCAGTCCGGGGCGATGCCGGCGAACCGGCTGTAGACGGTGTCGATCGACGGGATTCTGCCGCCGGTGAAGTCCTCCGGCTGCAGCTTCGCGTGGAACTGCCTCGCTGTCATCCCCGAGGCACGGAGCCACTTGCGCATCGCCGTGGCCAGGTCATTGGCCTCCGGCCTCCCGCCCTTCAGCTCCCCCCACGGACGGCCCCCTTTACCGCTGGCGTTCTCTGCCATTCGTCCCCTCCCCCGGGGCGACAACCCCTTGTTGTCGGGCTCAGGGCCATGGTTGTCGTGCCCATAACCCTGCGTCGCTTCAACCTGGGCCCGCACTGACTGACAGTCATACCAATTGCTCCATCCGGGGGCACAGAAGTCAGGCACATCGAAGGGGAGACGACCGTGAAGAAGCACCCGAACCACCGTCGGCACCACCGGCTCGCGATGAGGGCCCGTGCCGGCCGAAGGCCCGGCCAGCTCGTCCTGGCGGTCGCCAGCGCCGCCACCGCCACTGCCACCAGCACCCTGCTCGCATGGGCGCTCACCCACATCCCCTGGTAACGAGTGCTTCTTCCCGGGATCGGGCCCACCCTGGCAGCTGTCTCAGCGCATGCTCGCGGCCGGCCCCTCACGGCGAGGCCCTCGCAAGGGTGCAGGAGACGCACAACGACCCGCGCACCAGTCCGGTGGCGTGGTTGTGGTCGCAGCCCATGCGAGGGTCCGTCTCACCGCAGACAGCGCAGCGGCCGGTGGGCACGGAACTGCGGGGCGAGGCTCACCGACGACCGCTGGACGCAGGTACGCGGGTGAGACCGGTCCTGGGGCGACGGCCTGTGCGGATCGTGCGCGGACGCGGCCAGGGATCGGGCCGAAGCCGAACGCCTCGCGCGCCGCCAGGCGGAAGAGGCCGTAGCCCGAGCGGCGGCCGAACCACCGGCGGTGGCCAAGGGCCGCGGCGTGTTCCGGATCGGGCGGCGCCGGTAGCCGTGGGCAAGCCCAAGAGAAGTCTGGGCAAGCCGCCGTCCCCGGACGGCGGCTTGCCCACGGCCCCGAGGCGCGCTGAGGCGGTGGGGCGCGTCATCGCCGACACCAGCGAGGCCCTGGTAGCCGCCTGCTAGCCGGGAGCCGAGACCCACTGGCCAGCCCTCTACGTCAAGGCCCGTACCGACGGCGACCGCTCGGTGCGCGCGTGGTGGTGTTCGGTGCGATGGCGACCGGTGTGTAGGGGCTCGGGGGGGGGGGGGGGGGGGGGGGGGGCGGTGTGGCGGTGTGGCGGGAGACCGAGTTGCTGCTGTGGAAGGCGCTGGCCGCGTGGTTCAGCGTCAACGCGTTCTACACGGGCGGCGGGCTGTGGAACTGGTACGTGAACACGAGCATCCCACCCCCCCCGTACACCGAACGACGTCGACACCTTCGCCCTCACGGTGGACGTGGTCGTCGCCCCCGACCTGACTCGATGGGAGTGGGAAGGACGAAGACGAAAACGCGCACGTACGGCGGCTCGGCTTCGTCACCGACACCGAGCACCAGGCCGTGGACGCCGCCCGCGACCAGGTGCTCGCGATGCTCACCGAACACACCGGCCTGTTCGCGTACGTGGAACGGTGGGCGGTCTCGCGGTGGCAGCCGGGCTGGCGCAGCGCCTCAAGGCTGCCGATGCCCCGCAGGTGCTTCTCGGACGTTTCCCGTGACCGCCTGGCCGTCGTCGACCGGGGGCCGCCGGCAACGGCGCCTGAGGCCCCATACGTCGTGGACGAAGTCGCAGGCGGCGGCCGGAGCCGGGGCGTGGCGGAAGATTCGACGGGTACACGCGGTCGCACACGACGAAGTGTCAGTGCACCACAGAAGAAGGGGTGGGGTCCCACCATGATGATCGCCGGAATCATCGCTGTCTGCGTCATACTCGCCGTTCTGGCGTTCTTCCTGCCCCGCCTCTCCAGGCATGCCGAGCAAGGTACTCAGAAGACCCTCGGCCTGGGCTCCCGCGCGGGCGGCAAGGCCCCCGGCCCGCTGGGCCGCCTCTTGAGCAAGCCGTTCAGCAGCAGCTCCAAGGCGGTCGGTAGGAGTGGCTCGCTCGGCCGCCGCATGCGGGGCCACATGCCCTTTTGACCCCGCGCCCCGTTCGGCCCGGCACGCAATCCCCGTCGGCGGCCGGGCCGCTGTGTGCCGGCGAGGGCGAGCAGCACATCCGGCTCCTGGCAGCCGGCCGTCCAGGAGAGCGGGTACCGCGGCGGCCGTGCCCGCCCCGCTGTGGGCGGAGTGGCGAGAGCCGCACCTTTCATCGGGTCGTCAGGGATGCCGGGCGTCGCACGGCCCGGGTCGGCGGGTCCTCGGGTCCTACGGGACGGACAGCTCGCGCTCCGCTTCCCGGGGTTCGGATCGAGGCGCATGGTCGTCACCGCACCTTCCCCTGTCGTGAGGACCAGGTGTCAGGCCGCGACCAGGCCGCCTTCGCCAGTACGCCGTCGGCGGCGTCACCGTTGAGGGTGCCGGCGGTCCAGTGGCGCGTGGGTGAGCCCCGCCCCGTCCACGACCGGCACCCTCTCGAGACCGGACTGACAAGCGTTCCGTGTGAGGGGGACCGTCTCGGACGTCCCGCACGCACCGACGGCACTGTGGCCGTGATCGCACTGTCCGGTGAGTTCGACATCGCCAGTGAGTCCGGCATCGCCAGTGAGTCCGGGCATCGCCACCGCACCCGCCGTGCGGGCCCGCGCCCTGGACGTCGGCGTCCAGGGCGCATCGCCAGATGCGCTTGCGGTGCTGCTCGACGAACGCCTCCAGGCGCTCGATGTGTCCCAAGGGTTCCTCGGCGCGCACCGCGCTCAGCGCGACGTCGACGAACTCCCTGTCCGGCCAGAGTCGCGTCTCCTGCGCGGCCAGGGCCCACGGGAAGCGTTCGCCGCCAGGACCTCCATCGCGTCCAGCCCACGGCCGGTTCGGCTTCCTCCACCCCGGGCTTCTCCGGGGCGGGGAAGGAGTGCTGCGAGAGGTGGGCGGTCAGCTGGGCGCTGGAGGCGGCACGCCCGTGCTGGGCGGCGGTTGTGTCCGGCAGTTGCACGGCGCCGGCCACGATCTCCGGAAACACCGGGCGCCATCTCACAACCGCCCCTGCAGCGCAGCACACCCGGCCCGCGTCGACGGAAAGGAACGCCCGGAACCCGTCCCACTCCGCCCCCCGCCCATCCCGGCCGCAGATCCGCGACGGGGACGGACACGGTCAGCATCGGTTCCGGCAGTGCCCGGGCCACCTTGACGGTGTCGGTACGGCGGGCCCAGCTGAGCGCGACGACGCAGACGACGGTCAGGCAGACCGCAGCCAGGCACAGCGCCACGGGCAGCACGAGGGTGAGCAGGGTGTCGAGCATGCTGGGTGACCTCCGGTCAGTCAGTGAAAAAAGGGGTCCTGCCGTCCCGGTCGGGGAGGCCGCGAAGGAACCGGCCGTGGGCTGCGCCCGGTGACCGGTTCGAAGTTCCACCGCGGCCGGTGGCGGGACTGTGAAGGGCTGCCGGGGCAGCCCCGCAAGGGAAGCGAGGACCCAGCGAAGCAAGGGGGGTGCCAGGCCCGGTGCCGCCCGCCCGGCCGGCCGGTGTGCGGCCTGCTGCCCGGCCACCCCCCGGTCGAGTTCCGGAATCCCGGCTCCTCGGCCCGGCCGGTGGGCCGCTTTCCTCGGCGTGCCCTCACCGACGGTGGTGAGGTTGAGGGTGCGAGGTCCGGCCAAGGGACTGCTCAAGCCGACTCGGGCATGGCGGTCTTCCTGGCGCTTAACGCCCGGTGTGCACAGCCTGCTCGGCCGGGGCGTGCTCACCACGCCCCGGCCGACCGGTCCCGCTGCCCCGAGCGGGCAGCGGGCATTGCCGCGTCAGCTCTGCAGGACGGTGTAGAGGAGGGCGAGGACGGTGGTGGCGGTGACCATGGCGGTGCCCAGGGCGGGGTTCTGATAGGCGATCCGCCCGATCGCGATACCGGCAAGGATGAGCAGGGCGAGAACGGCGAGCACGTACACGATGAGCCTCGATGAGATAGCGACGAGTGCGGACAGGCACCAGTGAGCCACCCACGACCTGGGCTTAGGGGGAAACCGAATGACAGCGAACGACTCCGAAGAAACCGGAAGGGCCACCGAACCGGTCGCGGAGTTCGCCGCCTGGATGCGCGAACTCCACCGGGACGCGGCAAAGCCCAGCTACACCACCATCGTGCGGCGGAGCCGAACGCGGTACCCGGATGCCACCGTGCGGGAGAGCACCATCTCCGACGTCCTCAGCGGCAAACGACTCCCACGCTGGGAGACTGCCGAGCCCATCGCCTGGGCGCTGGGCGGCGAGCCCGCGGTGGCCGCGTGCCTGGAACGCTGGAAACGCGCCGACGCCGCCCGCTCCACCACACCCGCCCCGCCCACAAAGCGAAACGTCCAACTGCCCTCCCCCCAACCCCAAGCGGCGGACGGATCACACGACACACCCGCCCCGCCCACAAAGCGAAACGTCCAACTGCCCTCCCTCCCACCCCAAGCGGCGGACGGATCACACGACCATGCCCGACAGGTTCCGGCCGGCCCAAGACGCACCCGGCCCTGGACGCTGGCCACGGCGACTGTCGCCCTGCCCCTGCTGGGCTGGGCCGGCATCGCGATCCTCACCAACACCACCGACACCACCGACACCACCGATACCCGTCCCCCGGTCACCTCGGGCACCCCCGATCCAGACCCCTCCGACAGCTCACCCACCGCCAGGTCGACCAGCAACGCCCCCACCAGGACGGCGCAAACTCCCAGCACCGTCTTGCCGGCCCACAGACAGCTGACCGCCAAGATGCACCCGATCGGCTCCTCACCGACCGAGTGGACGCCGCAGAAGGACATCGGCATCAACGTCACCGCCCTGGATGAGAAAGGCGTGAGCTACTTCGTCATCACCCCGACACGCAGCTGCACGGCCACACGGGTGGCGATCGGGGAATCCGCCGTCATCACAGGCGAAGACGGCGGCTGGATCCGGCTGATTGTCACCGCCATCGACCCACCGGGCCCCGGCCTGCAGAATCTCCCGGTGACCTTTCACATCACCCGCGCAGACGGCGATCCACCCCGCGGCACCAAGGCATGCACCTGATCGACAGCAGCAAGGAAAACCGCGATGTTCCGGGTTTCTGCCAGTGGAGTGGTGGGCAGTACCTGGCGGCGCCGGTAGCCGCGGGCAAGCCCAAGGGGTGCCTGGGCAGGTCGTCCCCGGACGGCGGCTTGCCCACGGCCCCGAGGCGCGCTGAGGCGGTGGGCAGCCCGGCCGGACACCCCGGCCGGAACGGGTGGGGGAGGGCGCGACGCACCGCTTCAAGCCCGACCAGACGGTCGTACGGCGCGACGTACACGGCTCAGGCCGGGTGCGGAGCGAGCAGGCGCTGCGCGTCATCGCCGACACCGGCGAGGCCCTGGTGACCGCGTGCGCCCCTGGCGCTCAGGCCCGGTGGCCGGCCCTGTACGCGCAGGCCCGCGCGCAGGGCGACCGCTCGGTGCGCACGGACGGGTTCGACGCGATGGCGACCGGCGTGTGGGAGCTTGCGGGCGCGGTGTGGCAGGAGACCGACCTGCTGCTGTGGAAACCGCCCACGTCATGGTTCAGCGTCAACGCCTTCTTCGTCCCCGACGGTGACGGGCGCAGGCTGCGGAACTGGTACGTCGACTTCGAGCACCCCACCCGCCGCACCGAGGCCGGCTTCGACACCTTCGACCTGACCGTGGACCTGGTCGTCGCGCCCGACCTGACCCGCTGGGAGTGGAAGGACGAAGACGAGTACGCGCACGTGCGGCGCCTCGGCATCGTCTCCGACACCGAGCACCGGGCCGTCGACGCCGCCCGCGACGAAGTCCTGGCGATGCTCACCGAACGCTCCGGCATCCTCGCGCAGGCGGAACAGTGGGCGGCCTGGCGCTGGGATCCGGCCTGGCCCAGCCGCGCCTGCCCCGGCCGGTCCCCGCGACGCGACGCTAACGGAGCCGGTGCTCTACGTTCCCCCCCGCCCGGGTCCCGCGACCGCGTCTCCACCCGGGAGACCAGCGCGGCCGGGCGGAAAGGACTGTCACCATGACCTTCATCGAGCCCGGCCTGTACGTACGCAACGCCTTCGCCGAAGGCCCGCTCGCCGACGCCGCGCTGTCCCGCGCCGCACAGCTCCTCGACGCACTGCAGGGGCAGGCGCCCACGATGACCGACGGCCAGCTGCACGACGGCGTGCACCGGGCGCTGCGCCGCTGCACCCAGGAGCAGCCACCCACGTGCCAGGTCGACAGCATCACCGCCCTGATCCGCCGCGGAGTGCGCATCGACTGGCCCGCCTCCGACCGTGCGATGCCAGCTCCGCTGCACGACAGGCCCTGCCGGCCCGTCGTGGCAGCCGGCTGTGTGACCCTCCGACTCGCATCTGCCGACTGCGATCGCGGGGCCACACGGTCGGTACAGGGCGGCCGGTCCCATGCCAGGCCCGCAAGGAGCGCACGTCTCGCTGGACGAACTCAAGGGCATCCGCGCGGTCGCCCGTTCGCTCGGCGTCTAGCAGTGCACCATGGGGCAGACCACGTCCTGGCTGGGCGGGCGTTTCCTCCATCGAGGAGATGGAGGCCGCCTTCGCCGCCCGGGTCCCGCAGCGCAGGGTCCAGATCCGCAAGACCCACCAGGAGGCCAGCGCCGGCGCGGCCGGCTCGTACACATCGCCCCCCTGGGGGCGGGAACCGGGTGAGCTGCGCCAGGGTCACCAGGAAACGAGCCGCCCGGAAACCGGAGTAATACATTCCACCTCCGGGTAGTGACCGAGCGTGAACAGCTTGTTGCGCATCGGAGAAGAGGGGGCCACCGCCGAACGCGTACGGCCTGTGGTGACAGCCATGGTCGAGGAGCTGCGGCGAAGGACGCCGCGGATGCTCGGCTTCCCGGCCAACCTCGCCTGGGACGCCTCCTATGCGCACAGCCTGTTGTCCATGATGATCAACAACGCCGGCGATCCGTCCACCCACGACGACTCGGGAAACGACGCCAAAGCCTTCGAGCAAGCAGTGCTCTCCTGGTTCACCGACATCGCAGGCGGAGGCCGGGACACCTATGGGTACGTCACGGCCTCCGGCAGCGAAGGCATCCTGTTCGGCTTGTTCGTAGCACGGCACAGGTTCCCCCGAGCGCCGGTGTACCTCTCCGCAGACGCCCACCACAGCGTCCGCAAGGCGGCCGCCATCCTCCGGATGGAAACCGTCACCGTGCCCTGCCGGGACGACGGGACGATGGAACCAGCGGCGTTGGCACGCCTGTGCCACGAGGCCCGGAGGACAAAAGGCGGACGCAGCGCGGACGGCGCGGTGGTCGTGGCCACGATCGGCACGGTGATGCGCGGAGCCGTCGACGACCTGCCCGCACTGCGCGCCGCCGGCAGCCAGGCAGGTGGTGTCCACCTCCATGCGGACGCCGCCCTGGGAGGCTTGGTGGCCGCCTTCTCCCGCCCGGAGCCCGCCTGGAACCTCGCCCACGGTGCCGACAGCCTGTCGGTGAGCGGGCACAAACTCCTGGGCTGCCCGGTGCCGTGCGGCATCGTGCTGACGCCTCGGCGGTTCGTCCCGCCGCAGCCGACCGGCCAGTACCTCGGCGCCGACGACCACACCCTGGGCTGCTCCCGCAGCGGTCTGGCCGCCGCCTTGCTGTGGTGCCGACTGCGCGAGATGGGCACGCGAGGTCTACGGGAGACCGTCGCCCGCTGCCAGCAGACCGCCCAGTACGCCACCGAAGCCCTGGCAGCGGCGGGAGCGCGTCCTGAGCGCTTCCCGGGCTCCCTCACCGTCACCTTCGACCGACCCGACTCATCGACCTGCGCCACCTGGCACCTCGCCACCCAGGGTGACCGCGCCCACCTGGTAGCCATGCCACACGTGACACCGCAGGCCGTCGACATGCTCTGCGCCGACCTCGGCCGCGGCCACTGAGAGAGCACACCGGACAACGAGCCGGGATGTCGTGAGCTCGGACATCGACTCCGTCAGCCGACGACGGCCCTTCGGCCCGGTCGACCAACGCCACTGGACACCGCCCGCCGGCGCTGAGCGCCGCCATGTTCCCAACGGCAAGTACGCCGCCACCGGCATCACCGACCGCGGAATGACGAATGCCATCGGCACCGTCATCGCAGGCGACCTGCCGACCCGCGACCCGCGGGCCCGCACCGCCGCCGAACATGCCGCCGACGGCGAATGGACCGCCACCCCGGCCCCCGGCGCGCCCCGGTCGCGCCCGCCGTGCTGCCGGCCCCTCGGCTCCGGCCCGGCCGCCGACCCCGGCAGGGCCCGTACCTGACAGACGGCGGGCGCCCCGGCCGGGAGATGGCCGGGGCGCCCGCCGTGCCGTACGAGGGTCAGGCGGCGGTGGCGCCGCGTGCCAGCGCGGCGAGCGGGGAGCGACGCCCCTTCGGCACCAGACGCAGCCGCTCCCAGTCCGCCTCGGGGTGCTCCTGGACCAGCCTCTCGATCTCGGCCGTCCGGTACAGCGCCACGTCGACCGGCCCCGGCCCGGCTCGTGCCGAAGGCGACCTGGACCGTCTCGGCGGGGCTCACCCACCCGAGCCGGACCATCCAGTCGAAGTCCGCCCTGCGCCAAGCCGACGGGTTCGCGGATTCTCGGGGTGGAATAGCGGGGAACCGGAGGGGACGTGGCGGCCGGTGGCGGAGTAGCCGACGGGTTGGGGTGTGACCGAGGTACGCGCCAAAGGGGCAACGAGATGGCGTCACTATGCCCCCGGTGACCACCGGCGGTAACTATCGCCCGTCAGGCGCTGCTTGACCTTGCCGCTGGCGGCAGGGTTGCACGATGGCCGGCATGAACAGCACCGCACCGCAGAGCAGCAGGATCGTCGCCGTCACCGGAGCCGGCACCGGGATCGGCCGGGCCACCGCCCGTGCCTTCGCCGCTGAGGGCGCCCACGTGGTCGCGATCGGGCGGCGGGCCGAGCCCCTCAAGGTGACCGGGGCCGGGCACGACCGGATCACGCCGCTGGCCGCCGACATCACCGCCGAGGGCGAGCCGGAACGGATCATCCGGGAGGTGCTGGAGACACACGGCCGGCTGGACGTGCTGGTCAACAACGCAGGCATCGTGCGCAGCGGCGCCCTCGGCACGCTGACGCCGGAGATGATCACAGCTCAGCTTGCCACTAACCTCGTCGCCCCCATCCTGCTGGCCCAGGCCGCGCTGCCATTCCTGGAGAAGTCGGGCGGGGTGATCGTCAATGTCAGTACGTCGGTGGGGCAGCGTGCCTGGCCCGGCAGCTCGGTTTATGCGGCTACCAAGACCGCTCTGGAGCTGCTGACCCGCAGCTGGGCGGTCGAGCTGGCACCCCGCGGGATCCGGGTGGTGGCGGTCGCTCCCGGCGCGATCGACACCCCCATCGGTGAGCACCAGGGCCTGACGCCGGAGCGGATGGCAGCGGTGCGGGAGTGGCAGCTGGCGCACACCCCAATGGCCCGGATCGGCCGCCCCGAGGAGGTGGCCTGGGCAGTGACCCAGCTTGCCGCACCGGCCGCGTCGTTCGTCACCGGAGTGGTACTCCCGGTCGACGGCGGAGCGGTCGTGGCGTGATAGGAGTGGCCCGGGAGGTGGGATGGGTGCGGATCGGTGAGCTGGCCAGGGCAACGGGGACAACTGCCCGTGCGCTGCGGCACTACGAGCAAGCCGGACTGATCTCCTCGCAGCGGGCCCCCAACGGCTACCGCATCTACGACGAGCGGGCGGTGGTGCGGGTCCGCAATATCCGCTACCTGCTGGCCGCCGGGCTCACCCTGGACGACGTGCGGGTGTTCCTGCCGTGCCTGGACGGCGATGTGGCCGCCGCACCGCCCTCGGAGAAGGGCCTGCGGGTCGCGCTGGAACGGCTGGCGGTCCTCAACGAACGGATCACTGCCCAGACCGAGGCCCGCGACCGGCTGGAAGCCGCGTTGCGACAGGCAACCGGTGGCCGGGTCCGCCCAGTGGCCTGAACGCCCGCCTCGTCGCAGAAGCCGGAGGGACCTGGAGTCGCTACGCTCCCCACACCCACTCATGGTGACCACGAGCCCTCACCGGCCAAGGAATACGCGACTCTCGATTACGCGAGGTTGCCAGTTCTGTACCCCGGGTTCGGGACTGCCGATCAGGCTTGGGTCGGCTCTGGCCCGAATCGGTGAGGGTGGGCTGCTCTGACGTACTTAAGTGCGGTCGTGTCGGAGATCCCGAAGACGCGCATCAGGTGCACGGGGTCGGCAGTTTCGTGTGCCTCATCGAGCAGCCGGTCGATGCGGAGCCTCCGGGGCTGGATACCGAGCTTTCTGAACACCAACCGCAGCCCGTCCTTGGACACCGGAGGGCCGTTGGGGTCGACCGCGGTGACCTGCGTGACGATCAGGTGCGGATTGGTGCTGCGGGGCCAGCGCTCAGCCCGTGCGCGAAGCCAGTCGGTCAGGAGCTTCATGGTCAGTTCGTCGAGATAGACGACGTGATCACCGAAGCGGCGGCCGACGACCAAGCGCCCTGCCGGACGGTCGAGGCCGGTCAGGAGCTGATGGCGGATCTCCTGTGGCCCCAGCGCGTGGATGGCCACCAGAGCAACGACGACCTTCGCCATCGCGGTCGGTGCCTTGTCCAGCAGACCCACGAGCCGGTCCGACGGGATGCGCCGGGGTGCGTTGACGGTGGAGGCCACGGAGACACCGTGGGCTGGATCGCGGAAGATCACGCGCTCGCGTTTCAATGCGCGGAAGAGCGATCGCAGGCTTGCGTGGAGCGAACGGGCTTGTTCTCCCGTGCGGCTGCTGAGTATGTCCTCGATGTCCTTCTGGGTGATCTCACGGAGACTGCTGACCCGCTGGCCCCACTGCTGCAGGGCCGGGACGTTGTAGTGCGCATAGCGTCGGATGGTGACCCAGTTCATCGTGAAGGAGGGCTTGCGGCCTTCTCCGCGGAGCACGCGGACCCAGGCGTCCGCCTCGTCCCGCAGGTGATCGGGAACACCCTGCAGGAGCCGTTCGAGCGCTGCCTGATCCGGGTCCGTCCGCTCCAGGGGAACGAGTAGGCCGCGCTGGTCGAGGAAGGCTGCGACGCGACGTCCTGACCAGTTCGGGCCGAGTCTGGTGACGGCGCGGACGTCGGCCTCGAGGAGGGGGGCGTCGATACCGAGCCAGGCGACGAGAAGCCGCAGGACTTTGACGTTAATGTCCCGGGAGGGGGTGGTCCAGTGCTGGTCGGCTGCGAACTGCCAGAAATCGGCGACGAGTTGTTCGGCCGTGGCCCTTCCCCGCGTTCGAGGACGCCATCACCGCGTGCCTGGCCCCCGACCCCGCCGACCGGCCCACCGCGAAGGAGCTGACCGCCGCATGGTGACCCTGCGCGCCCTGGCCCTCGACGACGCACCCGCCCTCACCCGCATCTACAGCGGGGCATCCATCCGGCACACCACCGGCAGGCCCCTGACCCTCAAGCAGGCCCACCACACGATCCGTACGGCTCTCGCTCGAGCCGCCGAAACGCCCCGCCCCCAGTGGAGCTGGGGGCATCCTCCATGAGAGCGACCTGATCGGCCTGATCGCCCTGCGCCGACGCACCCCGGCCATGGGCACCATCAGCTACATCCTCCGGGAAGACAGCTGGGGCCACGGCTACGCCACCGAGGCCGCTCACCAGGTCATCACGGTCACCTTCACCACCGCTGGCCTCAACCGGCTGGAGGCGATGCACCACCCCGACAACCCGGCCTCCGGCCGCGCCCTGGCCAAAGCTGGGTTCACCCGCGTCGGAATGGCCGGCCGGGACACCGAGACGGGACCCGTCCCTTACGAGCTGTACGCGCTGGAGAGCGGCGCCTGACATGAAGCTCAACGACCTCGGCCCGCTGATGGCCCGCCGCCGGGACGGCGGCCTCAGCTTCGGCTTCGACCGCTTCCGCTCCGACCCGGCACTGGCCGCCCTGCTGCACTGGCCGGACGACGTCCTGCGGGACTTCCTCTTCGACCACGGTGACAACGGCCACTTCTTGGACGACTACGGCGACGTCGATCTGTGCGCCATCACCTGGGAGCTGGAGACGATCCCGGCTGCGGCCTTCACCACCATGCCGACCGGCGAGAGCGACGCCGGCTGTATCGAGAGCTACGCCGCCGACCCGGTGTACTGGGTCAAGGTGCGGCCCCCGGAAGTGGGCCGGTACTGGGAAGAGCACGGGACGTGGCTGCGCCCGCTGCTCCTCATCGACCGGCGCCTCCTGGACCTGGCGGACAGCGGACTGCAGGTCCTGGAGGGTCGCACGCGCGTTCGGAGTGCTGTGCGGTCGCCTTCGCGAGCAGCTGCGCGTCGCTCCCGCCCACCAGGCGTGGGTGGCGCGTCCGTGAGAACCTGCCCCGTCGCGCTGCGTACGCTGCGAGCATCGAGGTGTTTTCGAGGAAGAGATGCGGATGACTGACAACCCGCTCGTGCCGGGGCCGCGTCGTGACATGGCGATGCACAACGACTGGTGGGTGTCGGGCTGGGAGCACGTCCTGCCCCGTCAGGGCTTCCCGCTGACCATGCTGATCGGGACCGCGAGCCAGCCCGGTTCACCGGCTCCCTGGACGACCTTCTGCAAAAAATCTTCGACGGGCACTGGACATGATCGGTGGCGACCTCGACGGCGCGCTCACCTTCTCCTGGCCCGACGAGGAAGGGGACTACGAGGCCGCGCCGGAGGGCCGCGACATGCGAGGCGGCCCGCTGGGAGCAGTTCAGCACCATGCTGACGACCGCCGGCTTCCCGGTGCCCACCACCGTGAGGGACCTGTCCGAGCTCTATCTGACGTGGGGCCTAGCCAGCCGCGAAGAGACGCCGGACGGCACCCGATGGTCCATGCCGGCCGTGCTGCCGCTGCCCGGCGACCTGGTGCCCTTGGACCCCGAACTCACCGAGCGCCTCGACAAGCTCCGCTGGACGATGCGCACCGGCCCGCTCCTCGACACCCTTATCGACCACCTGGTCAACGATCTGGGTGAACCGGCAGAGGCCCTCACCTCCCTGGACCGGCTGGCGGCAGCCACAGGCCAGGACGTCGACGACGTCCCCGCTCGCTCTCGCGGAACTCGTGAAATCCGGCGACGCCCGTGTCCAGCGCGGCGAGGAGCCGGCCGACGCGGAGCGTCTGCAGGCCCACCGCCGCTTCCGCCTGGTCATGGACTGGGAGCACTTCCACGACAACCGCATCCAGGTCAGCCGCGGGTGACCGAGGCCGCGCACGGCACCGTCGGGACCAGCGACATGCGCCTGATCGTGCTCCGAGGCAACAGCGCCTCGGGCAAGTCCTCTGTCGCGGCCGGCCTGCGCGAGAAGTTCGGCCGCAACCTCGCCATCGTCGCCCAGGACAACCTGCGCCGGATCGCGCTGCGCGAACGCGACCGGCCCGGCGGCGCCAACATCGGCCTGATCGACCTGACGGCCCGCTACGCCCTCGACAACGGCTTCCACGTCGTCGTCGAAGGCATCCTGTACGCCGACCGCTACGGCACGATGCTCCAGAACCTGGTGCGCGCCCACCAGGGCGTCACCCGGTGCTACTACCTCCACGTGCCCTTCGAGGAGACGGTGCTCCGGCACGCGACGAAACCAGATGCCGAGTACCTCGCGCACGTCAACGAGAGCCACCTACGCGGCTGGTACCGAGAGAAGGACCTGCTCCCAGGCGGCCTGGAGACCGTCATCGACGCGGCCAGCACCCTGGACGACACGGTCCAACAGATCCTCTCCGGGAGCGGCCTGGACGGCATTCCCCCGATCGACCGCTGAGGGGCGCCGCCGCAGGTACGGTCATCATCACGGCACCGACGAGGGCACACACCACCGGACCCAGGGGGCAATGGGCGTGGAGAACGGATCGGACAGCATCGCGTGGGGCGGCGAGTGGCGACGCCACCTCCGCTCCGATGCCGAGATGGATCTCGTGCGCTCGTGGAAGCGCCGCGTCGAATGCCCGACCTGCAAGGCAGCCGCAGGGCGGGCCTGCCGCACTGCTTGATGCAGGACCCCAGCGTGACAGCGGGCCCGGCGGCCCCGAAGAAAAGGCACGCGTCGCTGTCTGCAGGGCCGTAATTCCAGAGCATCGAGGCCCAGGAGCTCGCCGCCAATGCCCACTACCGGCGCCGACGTGAGGCCGGAGACTGGCATGCCCGAGCCCTGCGGCACCTGTTCAACCGCATGCTCGGCCAACTTCACCACTGCCTCCAGAACCGGTGACCTTCGACGCGTCCATCGCGTTCCCTCCTCCCACCGCAGCTGGCTGATCAATGAGGCCCCGGCTCATGACAGGCTGTCCTCCTGAGCACTGAGGGGGAGCCATGGCAGAGGTCGGTGGGTGGATCTGGGAACGCAATCTGCGGTCGTTCCTGGAGTTGCTGTCGCACTACGTGGGCTACGGCTTCGATGCCACCGACTGGGAGACGGTGGCACTGGCGCTTGAGGCGACCGACGACGAGCGGACCGACGGCTGGTACTCGTATCCCTTGGTCGGCGAGCATCGACAGGTCGAGATTCGCCTTGCCCGCGCGGTCGGCGGCGATGAGGTCAGGCTGGCCGTGAAGGGCCACCTGACGCCCGAACTGGAAGTCCGAGCGGACACCTTGCTGGCCGCCTTCGCAGCTGGCTGACCAAGGTCAACTTGACCTGCTAGCCGCATGAGGTGTCTTTCCCACGCAGTAACCGTGGGAAAGAGGAACCCCTCGCACCCGGGGCCGGCCGCCCGGACCGCGTTGTCGGTTGCGACTGAAAGGCTGACCAGATGAACGGAGATGAGCAGCTGCTGCGCGGCCGGGTCTACGGCCAGGACCACGACCATCCCAACCCCGGCCCGCTCCCGCACCGGACCTACGCCGAACTGGTCGGCGGCCCGCTGGACGGCCTGCTGCTGGACATCCACGGCTGGCGCACCGAGGAAGTCGACGACGGCGTCGCCCTGACCACCGAGCTCTCCCGGTGGCCCGGCGGCCGCGCCCTGTACGACCCGCGGCCCGGCGAACCCCGTACGCCCGGCCCCGGCATCAGCTGCCGCTTCTACTACTCCGGCGACACGCCCTGACGCCCACCGGCGCCGCTCGGCCTGCCTTCGGTCTGCTGGGCCGCCGGGGCGGGATCGGGGCTCCTGTCGATCAGGGCGGCGACCGCGGCGGGCAGGGCCGGCAGGAGCGTGCACAGCAGCGTGACCAGCACGGTGTGCCAGACCCACCACGAGACGGTCTGCGGGTGCACGGCGGGGATCATGCCCCAGTGCACGCCGTAGAAGACGATCCCGTACGCGGTCAGGACCGGAGCGTCGATCACGAGGTGCCGATCCGTCCGGAACGGCAGGAACCCCGACCAGATGACGATCCCGCCCAGAAGAAGGATGGTCACCGGTACGGCAGCGCCGCGCAGGCCCTGATCCCGCTCCAGCCAGTCGTGCAACTGGGTTCCGGTCACACCCAGCGTGGCCAGCAGACCCAAACCGCCCAGCGCCGCGAGCACCAACGCGGCGTGAGGGTCGATGCGCTCCAGCAGCTTCACCCAGCGTTCGTCCCAGTCCAGCTTCTCCCCAGGCTCGTCCGTCTCCCCAGACTCGGCGGCAACGTCGGTCATGGTCTGCTCCCCTCCAGGCGGGCCGGACGGCCGCGTCCGAGCGGACCGTACGAGCACGGGGAAGCAGACGTCCGAGGAACCGGAGCGATGATCCTTACGAGTGAGCGGAAGGCCGGACCCGGGCGTCAGCAGTCGGAAATCTGATCGAAGCCGCGCAGCAGCGGCGTCAGCTCTTGAGCGCACCCGCACAGCGTGCACAGCCGCGTCCCCGGGTTCTCCGCCACGTTCAGCGCCTGCTCCACACCGAGCAGCGGCGCGTCCTGCGGGGCCTCCTCGCAGTCCGACGCGTGCAGCACGCCCCGGGCCGGGCCCCGCCCCTCGCGGACCTTCGCCAGGACCCAGCCCGAGGCCGGCGCTCCCCGAGGACCTCGCGGACCACCGACGTCGGCGGAGCCGACGGAAGAGGCTCGGTGGGGACCTGGTCGTAGTCGACGCCGTCGACCGGCCGCACATGGTCGGGCGCCCGGACCCACACCCGGTACTCCGCCGCCTCCACCCCGCCGTCCTCGAGGTCCCGGTACGACGGGAACCCCACGAGGTACACCCACCCCGTCTCGGTCTGAGGCCGCCTCCACAGCCGCGCCACGACCTCCTGTTCCGGGTACCCGAGTACCGGGTCGGCGGGCAGCACGACCCGCACCGGCACCGGCCGGGCCGCGTCGTCGGAGGGTGTGGTCACGACCCCACGGTAAGCACCGCCGCTGCCAGCTTGATGGACGACGTCACCGCTCGGGCAGCTTGCGGCGAAAACCGTCCATCGCCTTCTTCACGTCGCCGAGCTGGTCGCCCAGCACCCGCATACGCCAGTCCAGGCGCTCCATCCGGGCGGCGGCCGCCAGCGACGCGAACGTCTGCGCCATCTGTGCCGCGCCCGCCTCGCTGCCGACGCCTTCTTGACGTACCGGGCGGCCATCGCCCGGTCTCCGTCCTGGAAGACGAGACGCTGGACCAGTGATGGCTCCTCCTCGAGGCCGAGCACGCACTTTGGCCGCGGGCATCCAGCAGGGCGGGGTTCACGAGACGCAGGCGATCTGGATGACCGACGCCGACGCGGTGACCTGGTTCACCGACCCGGACGACACCCAGAACTGACCGAGTGCCGGACACGCCACGGGCCCCGGGGGATCAGCCATGACATCCCCGGGGCCCGGAACGGCTTCCCGCTGTCCAACGACCGCACGGCTCCGAAGTGACGTGAATAACCCTGTTGTCGGTGCCGCCTGCAGCTGTCCCGCTCCGCACGATCGGTGCGGCGCCGGCGTCCTGCCGCTTCACAGTCATGCTGCCGCGGGCCCGCCGCCCCGCCGTCCCGTCGCCGCGGTCCCCTTCTGCTCCATCCCGCCGCAGCGTCCCCGTCGGGCCGCCGTCTACGCGCTCCCCGCCGCAGCACGGTCGCCCCCCGCGGCGCCGCGCTGCCGCGCCGCCACCACGGCCTCATGTCGGCCGTGGCCGTCCCCCTGCGGGCAGGTCAATCGGCGTCGCAGCCGATACCGTCACCGTCTCGGTCAAGGCGATGGGGGTCGTCGGGGCCGACCCAGACGGGGCCCGACAGGTCCGAACAGTCCACGTCAGGGACACCAGCGGGGGGCCCGTCTGGGAGATCTGGGCGTGCTGGGGTTTCTGGAGCGGGGGAGTCGGGGGGAGTGCTAGAGGTGTCGGGCCGCTCGGGGCAGGCGGTCCACAAGCCGGCTCCGGTCTGCTGGGCGTGGTCTTCGGCGTCAGAGATCTTGGTCCAGTACTTGTCGTTGGGTGGATAGAGGACCGCTTCGGCGTGACCAGTGCGAACGAGGCTCTCGTTGACGAACGTGCCCTGTTCGTTCCATACGTACAGCAGGTACCGGTTATAGCGGTCAGTGAGTTCGACGTCGCGTTCGGCCCGGATACGGCTGCCCGGCGGCAGGAGCGTGGTCGTGCGGGTGGTGGCCTTGTCGGCGAAACAGGCACCGCGCTCCGGAGCGTCGATCTCCAGAAGTCGTACTCGGGCGACGGTGTCCTTGGGCAGGATACGACCGTCGCCGCGCACCTCGAGGGTGTCACCGTCGATGATGCGGAGCACCACCCCGTCCGCTGTAGCTGTCGAGGGCGGCTTCGGCTTTGTGGTCGGCGTGGCTGCGGGGCTGTCGGGCGGCTCGGCAGGCGGCTTCGTCGCATCTGTGGGCGAGTCGCTTCGGGGTTTGTCGGACGGCTGAGTCGTGAATGTCTGTGTCGGCTCAGTCGTGCCGGAGGTGCGCTCCTGGCCATCATCAAGCAGTGCCCCGAGACCGCCAAGGCCCAAGAGAAGACCGAAAATGACCAGGACTGTGGTGATCCAGGGGTGCTTGAGGCGCTTGGGATCTCTGGGGCCGTGCGGGCTCCGCGAGCGGGCTTGCCACTGTTGATCACGCCAGGCGTTCTCATCGGGAGGCGGAGAAGGGCACATGGCGCCCTCCAGGATGGAAAGTGCTGTGTTACCAGTACAGCACTGGCCCTGTCCGGCCGCCTTTTGGCGGGTTACGGGATTGGGGTTCCCCGCTGTGCGGGAGGCGCTGATCAGCTGTATGCCAGCCGCTTGGCTTAAAAGCACCGTACCGTGGAATGCGCTACTCCTTGCCGTCCGCCATTCCATTTTGGCTAACGGGAGGGCCTTCTGGATACGGACGGGAGTAGTCCTGGACTGGATCAATGCTATTAAGGAAGACGCGGGCTTAAGGAAGCGCAGCACGCCTGGGACAAGGGGCGGAACATCTTGGTTTTCAAGTCCACCGTGATCCTGGGGCGGGTCACCGCCGGGACCTGGAACCGGCTCGCCCCGCAGGCCAGGCCCGCCCCGGAGGACAACACGCACCCCGGCCGTGTCCACGTCGTGCAGGGGGGGGGGGGCAGCGCCCACCCGACGCAGGTGCTGCTCCTGACCGATGCCGAAGCCGCTGAATGGGGCGTCACCACGGCGCCCGCACAGAACTGACCCGTACCCGGACAGCCACGGGCCCCGGGGATCAGCCATGACGTCCCCGGGGCCCGGCTCGGGGGTCGCACCGTGTAGCGACGCTGCGACCCCCACCGTCACGCGGTGGCCGGCCGCGGCCCCTCCAGCACGCCGGCGACCTTCCTCGCCAGCTCCGCTCGATGGGTCGTCCTCCACCTGCTGCGCGTTCGTGGCGTGCCGCCGCCCGGAACGGAACTGCATGCTCGCCCAGACCCCCGGCTCGCTCACCGCGACGGGAGCCTCCTCGCCCAGAAAGGGCGAGCTGGTTGGCGGCCGTGTCGAGTTTCGCGAGGGCAGCCAGCCTCGCATCGCGTACCTGTACGTGCTTATACGGCCCATTCCAGCCCGAGGCCGGCGAGCGCGGCGAGCTTGTCGGCGGTTAGCTTGGACCGGCGGGTCTTGCTGTTGGACAGGAACACCCCCGCCTTGACCTCCGTCCCGTCCGGCAACGTCTCTACGTGGCCCCTGGGGACCTTCAGGTGCCCTTCCCGCGCCTTGTACTGCTCCAGGGCCGCGAGACCCCGTTCGAAGCCGCCTACGGCCCCTTTACGGCCCTGCCCGGGCCCCTCCTGAGTCTCCTGGGGGAGCGGGGTGACACCCAGGGCCTCCAGCCGCTCGCGCTGTCCGTCCGCCAGGGCCCCCCAAACCTCGGGCCGCCGTTGCCGCTCCAGCCACCGCCCGAGGTCCATCCCGTGCACGGTGACACCGGGCAGGACCACGGCCTGGCCGTCCTCGTCGTGCAACAGCTCCCGTACCGCCGCATAGGCCCGCTGCCACTCCACCGGCCACGCCGGACGCCAGTCCGGATCGATCGCTTCCAGCGCCGCCCGCCACTCGGGCCGGCCTTCCAGGGCGCCGGGCCGCCGCAGGTTCGCCAGCCACTGCCCCACCGGCCGGTCCAGCGCCACCGCGGCCTTCGGCGCGCACAGCGTCCAGTGCTGCTCGTAGTACGCCTTCGCGGCCTCCAGGTTCTCCTGGAACCGCTCGTCCGCGACCGACCACACCATCCCGAGCTTCTCCAGCCGGGCCGCGCGCTGCCCGCTCATCTCCCCGGCCCCGTACGCCCGCCGCTGCTCCGCCACCCACTGCCCCAACGGGTAGGCACCCTCCCGGTGACCGTAGGGCACCCGAGCGTGCCCCTCCCGCTGCACGTACTCCTTGAGCTTCGCCCAGCCGCGCGCCCAGTCCTGCCGCTCCGTATCGATCACGTTGAACGACACCCACTCAGCGACCATCGCCGGATCACGAGGAGCGGCAAAACGAAGCAGCAGACGGGATTCCTCCTCCCCCTCCTCGGGCGGCGTACCGATGAATACCGACGGCTCCACATCCCGCTTCTGCGGCTCCTGCGGAATCGCCAGCAATTCCACCGCCTCCTCATCATGAGCCCGCAAACCGGAAAGAACTTTCACCAGCGGCTTGTACGAACCCGAAGTGAACATATCCTCCGGCTTCTCACCAGGCGGAAGAAACACCGGAATAAGCAAAGACGCGAGCTTCCCCTCACCCGGCTTCTGCCGGAGCGCCCGCCCAATCGCCTGGACAATGTCATGCGGCGCACCCTTCGGGTCCAGCAACGCCACACTGTCCACCGCCCGAATATCGACACCCTCACCCAGCACACGGCAGTTCGACAACACTGCCCGCCGCGCCGTCGACCCGAACTCGCCAAGCACGCCCTGCCGCCGCTCCGCCGGATGCTCCCCGCACAGCCAGTCCGCCCAAATCCGCTTCGGATACCGCTCGGGCTCGTTCGCGTGCAACTTCCCCGCCACCGCCTCCAGGCCCTCCGCGAAAGCCTGCGCCTCCATCGTCCGGTGGTGGAACGTGATGCACGTCTGCAACCCGTGCTGCGCCATCGCGTGCAGCAGCGCCGCCTGCAGCGCCCCGAGCCGCTGCCCGCGCACCTCCTCCTCGCGCCGCTCAGGGCCCATCAGCCGCTCGGGCGTGACGACGGGGTCCTGATGTCGTCGTCGGGTTGATCTGATCGGGTGGGAGATGGCTTAGCTGGGCTGATCAGTCAGCTGGTCAGGTCGCAGCTTCTTGTTCGGGCTGTGTTGATCATGGTTCTGTGTGCGTTGGTGAGCAGGGGTGGGGTCTGTGGCCTGCGCGGATCGTCCGGGGACCTCCCGTCGGGGCTGTGATTGATCAGGTATTTGGCTGGGTGGTCATGTTCCGTGGGTGGCTGTTACAGCGGTGTGGAGGCGAGTCGTTGGCAGGGAGCTGGTGGCTGTTGTTTGCCGACGGGCGCATGTCGGGCGGTATTGAGAGTGCAGGGCAGTGCCCCGCGAGTCCTTGGGGACTGGCGGGGCACTGTGGTGCGAGCGAGTAAGGATCAGCCCTTTTTGGGTGCGAGTTTGGCGATGTACTGGTGCGAGACGCCGAGCATGGCGCCTGCGTCCCTGACCGTGGCCTTCATGGTCAGGGTGCGCGCGGCGGCGGCGAGAGCCTCGGCGGCGGCCTTGGAGGCTTCTTCGGCTTCCTTCCGGGCCTTCTCGGCCGTTGTGATTGCGTCGGCCATGGCGGGATCGGCCGGTCGCATCACGACCTCGAATGACTCTTCGGGGATCTCTAGCAGTGTCGCTACCACGTCGGTAGCCATCCTGCGTGCCTCGCTCCATGTACGGCCCTGAGTGACCCCGACGAAGCCTTCCGGTAGGTCGGTGATTGTCACAACCCAGTGCGAGCCGTCATTGTTCGCGATCGCCTTGTATGTTGTCCTATCGGCCATTTCTCCTTCCCTTCCTGTATGCCTCGCCGAAGTCGTAGGATCCTGATCGGTGGGGGGCCGACTTCTCCTCGGCCCCCCGGTCGATCACGCTCCCTCCGCCGCCTTGATCAGAGCTTCGGCGGTCCCTTCGGCGATCTCGCGGTGTCGCGGGATGGGGAGGTGTACGCCCTGCAAGGTGTAGACCTCATGGCGCGCTCCCTGTCTCGCGAGTACGAGATCCGCCCCCTTGCCGGCGGCGATTCGCCGCAGTTCCCGGAGCAGTACTCGTTTCTGCACCTTGGCAGTCTACTGAAGGCGACAAACTCTGTCTATCTGATGCGACAAAGCGCGGCGGCCGGCTGCAGGTTGCCCTACTGCTAGCCCACTGCCCCGGGACTCGCTGGGCACCTGTGCTGCGCTGAAAGCGGCTCATCAGCT
Source organism: Streptomyces sp. SudanB25_2051 (assembly GCF_964272635.1). Taxonomy (NCBI): domain Bacteria; kingdom Bacillati; phylum Actinomycetota; class Actinomycetes; order Kitasatosporales; family Streptomycetaceae; genus Streptomyces; species Streptomyces sp. SudanB25_2051. The sequence continues at coordinate 14,327 of NZ_OZ186788.1, read as the reverse complement.
GTGAGGACATCGAGCTCGTACCTATGGGCGGCTGTTGTAGCGGTGCAGGGGTGTGGGGCCGTGGATGCCGATGGTGGTCATCAGGTGGTGTTGGTGGGGGTGGAGCTGTTCCCAGGCGCGTTGTTGGGTGCGGATCCATTTGGTGGTCTGGTTGGGGAAGGGCATGCCGGTGGTGTGGTGGGTGTGGGCTTGGTGCCAGCTGTGGTTCCAGGTGGCTCGCCAGGGTGGGTTCCACCACGGGTCAAGCGCGGCGAGTTGGTCGTGGTGGGGCCAGGGCCGGCCGGTTCGTTTCACGTGGGCGTGGGCGGCTCGGCGTTGTTTGTACAGCCACCATCCCAGGGGGAAGCCGTCGTGTTCGGTGCGGTAGTCGGCTGAGGTGAGGTTGCCGTGCTGGGCGGTCCAGGCTTGGGCGTAGGGCAGGCCGGCTGCGAAGGCGGAGGGCGGGTTCTTCAGCCGCGGGCGGGCTGGGCGGGTTGGTCGGGGAGGTTTCGGTGGTGGCGCCAGCGCGCGGGCCCGTTCGCTGGTGAGGCCGATGCCGGCGAGCTGCTGTTGCTGCTTGGGGTGGAGGCTGTCGTAGCTGGAGCACTGGGTGAACAGCCATTTCGCTGTGGCGGCTGGGAGCGCGTCGAGGTCGGCCGTGGTGGCCAGGGAGCGGCCGGTGGTGTGGGTGCGGGCGGTGAGGTAGGCCTGGCGCCAGCGCAGTCCTCCCGCCGGGTTCCAGTGAGGATCGATGGCTTCCAGGGCTTTGATGCGGTCGGCGGGCAGTTTTCCTCGGCTGGCGCGGCGGCGTTGGGTGCCCAGCCAGGTGCCCAGTGGGTAGTCGTCGTGGCGGGCGGGTTGGGGGACGGCGAGGTTGCCGTGCTCCTGGGCCCAGGCGCGGGCGTGGGCGAGACCGGCCGCGAAGGCTGCGGCTTGGGGGACGCGGCGGGGCCGGGCGGCACGGGCGCCTTCGGCGGTGAGGCCCAGGTCTGCGAGGAGGTGCTGCTGGCGGGGGTGGAGGTCGTCGTAGACGGCGCACTGGTTGTAGAGCCACTGTCCGGTCCAGTCCGGTGTGCCGGGGAAGCCCTCCTCGGGGGCGAGGTTTTGGCCGGGGGTGAGCTGTGTGCGGGCGGCCTGGTAGCGGCGTTGCCATTTCATGCCCCAGGGCGGGTTCCAGTACGGGTCGATGCGGGCGAGGTGTTCCTCGTGCGGCCAGGGGGTGTCGAAGAGTTCGCGGTGGAGGTTGGCCTGGTGGCGTTGTTGGGCCAGCCAGCGGCCGAGGGGGAAGCCGCCGTGCTGAGCGGTGCGGGGAAGGTCGAGGCTTTTATGCCCGGCTGCCCAGGTGCGGGCGTAGTACAGGCCGGTCTCCATAACCGGGTGCTGGGTTGCCGGGTGGGGCACGGCGGTGCCCGCGACGGGTTCGGTGAGACCGAGGCTGGCGAGGAGGCGCTGCTGGCCGGGCTGGAGAAGGCGGTAGTTGACGCACTGGGCGTACAGCCACTGCCCGGTGCGGTCATCGAAGTTCCGGAACCCGGCTTCAGGGTCGAGGAGGGCGCCGGCCGTGACGGCGGCGTGCGCGATGTGGTGCTCGCGCTGCCAGTCGGTGGGCCAGGGCGGGCTCCACCAGGAGTCGATGTCGGTCAGCGCCTGGTTGAGTGCGGGGTCGAGCTGGCCGCGACGGGCGCGCACCCGCTGGCTGTGCAGCCATTTGCCGACGGCGAAGCCGTCGTGGCGTGCGGAGGTGGGAGCGCACAGGTGGCCGTGCTCGTCGGCGTAGGCGCGGGCATGGTCCAGGGCGGTGCGCCGGGCTGCCTTGAGATCCCGGCGCCGGGGCATGGCGTCGCGGGCGCGTTCCGGTGTGATGCCGAGGTCGGCGAGGAGACGCTGCTGTCCGGGGTGGAGGCTGCTGTAGCTGGTGCACTGCTCGTAGAGCCAGGTGCCGAGGTTCTCCGTGGTGCCGGGGAATCCGTGTTCGGGCGTGAGCGGCTGCCCGGCCTTCACCAGTGCCTTGGCGCGGTGGTAGATGCGCTGCCACCACAGGTTCCAGGGTGGATTCCACCACGGGTCGAGGGCGGCGAGGGCAGCGGCGCGTTCGGGAGCGAGTTCGGGTCCTGCGGCCCGCTGGTTGGCGAGCCACAGGCCGACGGCGAAGCCTTCCCTCTGCACCGTGTTGGGCGCGCACAGGTGGCTGTGCTCGGCGGCGTAGGCACGAGCATGGCGCAGCCCACGCGCAAACCCCCGGGCCGCGTCTTCGGTGCTGTCTGGGAGCGACGCAGGCTCGGGCTGCACGGCTGTCTCGCCCCGGTCACTGCTGTCCGCCAGGAGCTGGGAAACCGGGGTGGGCCGGTGAGGTGGGGAGATACGCCACATGCTCTGCGTCTTCGGTCTGTGTCCGGCTTGGCTGCGGACGCAGGCGCGCACCCAGGCGTTCAGCGGCCCTGTCGTGGCCACAGTGAGGCGGTCGGCGATCCACGGCCGCTCAAGACGCCGGGCCAGTTCGCCGACGAGGCGAGGGACATCGGCGAGCGAGTGCGGTTGATGCCGGCCCGCCTCGTCGAGCAGCTGCTGCTGCACCCCCGCATCGGCCAGTACGGCGGCCAGCGTGACGGCTTCCGGATAGGTCACCGCATCCCGCGCCGCTACGCGCCAGGCGAGGCCGCTACCCAAGGCCATCGACCGCAGCCGTTCGGGCCAGAGGGTCTCTTCCGGCCAGACCTCGTCCCACCACGAAGCCGTAACCGCCTGCGCCACAGCGAACGCTTCGCCGGCGTGCGGGCTGCGCCGCAGCAGTCGTACATGACGGCGCTGGGCCGCGGCGATCTGCGGCACGTGCCGCACGTCCAGCTGCCCGGGGCCCGCCGTCGCTCCGTCGACGACGGGGGCTTCGAGCATCCAGCACTGGTGCTTGACGCAGACCCGTGCGTGCGGCAGGAGGTAGTGGCGTGCTTCTTCCCGGCCCTGTGTGGCCCTCGCGGTGCAGGCCCGGCATCCGGGGCCGGTCGGCGGGATCGTGGCGGCGGTGCGGACCCAGGCGGCCGGCCCGCTCCCCAGCCTGCTTGAGGGAACCTCCCGGTCCCAGGCCGGTAGGGCATGGCGCAGGTGTTCTTCGGGCATGCGGCAGAAGGCGGCGACCATGGCCCGGGCCTCGGTGTTGAAGACGACTTCGCCGTCGGGTCGCACGGTGAAGAGGTTGGGACGCCGTCCCACGTCCACGAGTGCGCCGATGAGTTCTTTGGCCGTGAGCCGGTAGCGGGAGGCGACTCGGCTCAAGTACGACAGCGTCGTCTCACCGTGCAGCGGCGCTACCCGCACCGCACCCAAAGCCCCTGCGTGCCCCGAGAGTTCGGGTTGCTCGCTCTGTAGTGGCTGCGCCTGCCGCCCGCTGGTGGTCTTCGTCACCGCCGCTCCGACCTCCGTCAGGATCCCGTGTTGTGGCTGCGCGGGCGCGGGAGGCGTTTTCGGGGTGGGTGGGCTTGCTGTTCCGCGCGGATGTCGAGCTGGATGCCGGCCAGGAGCTTCTTGGTGATCTTCTCGCTGCCGTCGAGCAGGGCGGTCAGGGCGGCTTCCCGGATGAGGTGGGAGAGGCTGCCCATGACGCCGCCGGTGCGCTGGTGGAGGTAGTCGGCGTGCCGCGTCAGGGTCTGCGGGGTGTGGTGGCGCAGGTGCAGGGCTTGTTCCATGTCGGTGACCAGAGCTCGCCAGATCTCGCGCTGCTCTTCGGTGGCGCAGGGCAGCGCGGTGTTGCGGATCAGGGTGAAGCGGCCGGCGAGCTGGGCGCCGCGCGGCCCGGTCAGCAGGGGAGAGGCTTCGACGTCGACTCCGGCGTAGACGAAGGTGGCGGGGATGCGCTCGCCGAGGTGTTTCATCTGGTCGGAGGTCTCCGCGCCGGACCGGGTGCGGGTGTCGAGCAGGTGGACGTCGTCCACGAGGACCAGCTTCGTCTCCAACTGGCACAGCAGGTGGCAGACGGCGTCGGTGATCTGTGCTTGGTTCATGCGGGTGGCGATGGGGATGCCGAGGAACCGGGCGAATTCGCTGACCAGCATCTTGGGTGTGGAGGCTGGTGGCACGGCCAGGAAGACCACGGGCAGGCGGTCTGTGCGGCCGGGGTGCCGGCGCTGCTCGGCGAGTTCGAAGGTGCGGCCCATTTCCAGCAGGGTGGTGGTCTTGCCGGTGGTGGGCGGTCCGGAGACGATCAGGCCGCGGCGTGCGGTGCCCTGCTGGCGGCGGTTGAGGAGCATCAGGCGCCGCAGCGACAGGGAGATGCGTTCCATGGCCGGGGTGGTTAGCACCACGAACCGGGAGTGGTAGTCCAGCCGTTCCTCCAGCGACCAGTCCTCGTCTGCGGCCGGATGGGGCTGCAGCGGGGGAGTGGCGACGAACTGCTGCCAGCCGTCCCGCGTGGTCGGCGGCGCGTACGCCGCAGCCCTCGCGCCGTCGTGAAGGGCGCTGTCGGCAGGGGCATCTGTCACCACTGTGCTGCTTCCTGGTAGGCGTCATAGATCCGAGAGGGACGCGGAACTTTGGCTGAGGACTGCGGCTGTTCGCCTCCGGCAGGCGCATCGGCGTCAGCGGGGCCGGGCAGCAGGTCGTCGTCCTCGTCCCAGCCGTCCTCGAACCCTGCCTCCTCTTGCTGATCCTCTTCCTCGATCGGGGCAAAGGCGCCCACCAGGCCGTAGGAGAGGGTCGGAGCGGCCACAGGGTTCGGGACTGCAGGCGGTGAGGCTGGTTGGGCCAGGGACGCTGCGGCGCTGGCGCGCGCCGCCACCGTCTGCTCGCGGCGAGTCCCGGCACCGTTGCTCGCACGCCGCAGGAGGCGGTCCAGGGCCTGGGCGAGCTGCCGCTCGTGCTCGACGCGGTCGCTGCGGCGCTCGACTGCGGCACGGATGTGCTGCCAGGTGAAGTCGGTGAAGGGCAGGCTGACACAGCCGCGGTGGATCCACGGCACCTCTTCCCACCCGGTGGGCAGCCGCACCCAGATCTGATTGGGGTCGTAGGGGTTGTGGTGCACCTCCCATCTACTGTCCGGTGCGCCCGACGGGTCCCCGCGGTGCGGATTGAGGACCTTGTGGTCGTAGGTGCGGTAGTCGAAGCGGATGCCGTAGTCGTTGATGGCCACCCGCTTGATGGGCATGAGCTCGATGTAGTCGTCCGCGCTCAGCGGCACCGGGAGATAGCCGGTGACTCCCACGAGCGCGCCCCACATCTCGTTCGGCGAGAGGGCGAGCTTCGGTGCCAGCGGATGGCGCAGCGACGTGTGCGGGCGGTGCTGCCAGTCGGTGACGAGCCACTCATCCAGCAGGTCCTGCACCTGCGCAAGCGTCCAGCACGCCTCGTCCTCAACGCGCGTGCCGCGCCGGGTGACATCCGAGCCGCTGTAGCCGGCCACGTACTGGGAGAACCGGTCCCCGATAGTGCGGAACGTCCGCTCCACATGGCCCTTGGCCGGGCCGTTGGCCGGCGGCGCGGGCTGAATGGAAACCCCCAGGCTCTCGCACGCGGCAATGAAGGAATGGGAGACAAATACCGCACCTTGGTCGACCACCACCGTCTCCGGCATGATCACCGGCCGGGCCGCTGCCCCTTCCAGCCGCGCATCCAGCGCCACGAGCCGCTCATAGGGGATGACTGACCGGGACATCTCCAGCGCCGTCTCCCACCCCAGGCGCATCCGCATGGGCGTGACCATCTGCGCCAGCAGAACCGCCGCATCGACCGATCTTGTGCCCACCGGACGCACCACCGCAGCACAGATACTGCGCGTTGCCACGTCCAACGCGATCGACAACTCGACCGCCCCCGTCACCCCGTCGGCGAGCACCACCAGCACGTCCAGCGGCGTACTGTCCAGCATCACCAGCTCACCCGGCCGCAGCGCCACAGTCAGGGTGAACGGAGGCGCCGGCCGCGACGTGCGCCGCCGCTGCTGCGCCGCCGACCCCAGCAGTCCATGGCCGTCGGCGAGCGCGTGCACCAGCCGGTTGAACGTCGTCACCGGCGGCACCTGCACCACGCCAGGACCATAGGTTTCCTCCAGAACCCACCCGACCATGCGCCGCAGCCGGCTCAGCGTGCCACTGGAGCGTTCCCGCTGCGCCTCCAGCACCTGAGTGATCGCAGCGACCACACGCTCATCGGCCCGTCCCACCACAGAACGCCTACGCGCCGCGCGCTGGTCGACCAGCCCCCACAGCCCCTTCTCGCGGTAACGGGCCCGCATCCGCCGCACGGTCACCGCACTCGTCGGCTGCCCCGCCGCGGTCAACTCCGCCGCCTTGGCCTCCTCCCGTTCCGCCACAGTCCGCTGCGCCGGATCAAACTCCGCCCGCGGCACACCGCCCTGCCCCGGCACAGGAAGGCCCGTCTCCACCTCGCGCACGTGCCGCTCCCAGGCCTCAGCCCGCTCGCGTGCCTGAACAGGCAGTTCCTCCAGGAGCCCGAACGGAGGCACCTGGCGGCGGGGCGCTCCTAGGAGTTCGAAGTCAGGAGCAGCGAACAGATAGCTCACCAGCACCGTCGCCGTGGAGTTGTCCGAGCCGACCAGCCGTACACGGGCCCCTTCGAGCATCACCACCGTCCAAGAGCGGTCCTCGAACCGCACCTGGCTCCCCACCTCAAGTACTGCCGCCGTCACGCAGACGCCCGCTCGCCCGGGCCTGCTGTCACGGGCACCCGCTCATACAAGGGTTCGTTCAGCGGAGCTGACAGCGCTCCGGTCCATAGGGCGTGGAAGAGGGCTGGGAGAACCCTGATGGTGTCTCCGAGGCCACGTGCTCCTTCGATCAGCGGCCGAGGACGGGCAAAGACCTGCACCGCCTTTTCGATGAGCGTGGTGTCCCGGTAGCGAGGGTGCCGGTATCCCGACAGCCAGCCCAGGTTGGCAGCGACAACCGGTTCGGGAGGCGAGGCGATCCTGTACTGCCATCCCACCGCACGTGCCGCCGCTGCCATGACGGCAGCACGGTGTGCCAGCCGGGGAGAGATCTCCCCTCGCCCGGCACAGTCGAGCAGCAGACCGCCGCCGTCGCTGAACCGCGCCATCAGATGCGGCGCATGCGACACCCCGGTCCCATCAGAGCCCCGCCAGGACAGCTCTACAGGGCGGCATGCCATCGCCATGACCGAAGGATCACGGTCCAGCAGCATCACCTGGGTGCGCATGACACCCGACCCGTAGTGCACCAGCCGCCCGGTGGTGGCCGACCACCACCAGCCCGGTGCGAAACGACGGCCAGATCGCAGGGGAAACGGGCGTACCGGACCGCATTCCTCCAGAGGGACGACACGAGCGGCTTCGCCCCACGGCATCCGCTGTTCTCCACCGTATGGATCCAGGAAACGGGCGCTGTATCGACAGGGATCAGCGACCGCCGGGTGCGCCGAAGAGCCTTGCTGCCACATGCACCTTCAACCGACGAGCATCCCATCAGGTAATGGCCACACGGCATGCGCCGTGCGCGTCCCGGACCTGGCTATGTAGTCGTACCGCGCACTGAGCACCCGCCTGCCCGCCGTCTTGCCGCGCCGTTGCGGGGAGCAAGTCGAGCACAGTGATGTCGGGCCGGGCGTGCGTAAGCCCGGTTCGCTGCTGCCCAGCCCACGCCAGCTGGGGCCATCGCCGAGCCGCCGTTCGCGTGCCGGGTGATCAGCCCTGCCGCGTCCTCATCCGGCCCCGTTCGAGTGTCAGTGGCCGACTCTAACATGCCGGTCATGACACCGCCCCGGTTCAAGTTCGCGTACCTGCAGCCACTGTTTGCCGATGTGGAGAGTCTGCGTGGCGAGGCTGCGTACCAGCAGCTTCCGGCAGCCCACCCCTCAAGCAGTCTGGCCGCAGACGACGCGCCGCTGGGCACCTACTCGGCGTCGACGTTGATCCGGGCATCGTTCACGGCGGGGGTGGCGCATGCGGACGCGCTGCGCAGGATCGTGTTGCACGGGGAGGTGGACCCCACCAGTCCCTGGACGCTGATGCGCGGCGCCCTGGAGAACTTCGCCACGGCTGCCTGGCTGCTGGGAGGCAACGACCGCACCGAGCGTCGACACCGGAGCCTGCGGCTGTGGCGCGAGGACATGCGAAACCGCGCTCAGCATGAGCAGGACACGGATCATGCGCCGGGACCTGGCGGCAAGACGGGACGGGAGCGCGTCCAGGAGATCGAAAACCTTGCTGTGTCGCTGGGCATCCACGACAGACTCGCCAAGCCGGAAGCTGGGAAACTGATAGCGGAGGCCGCCGCCGGCATCGGCCTGGAGCCCCGGCAGGTCACCGCCGCCTGGCGAGCCGCGTCAGGATTCGCCCACGGCCGCTACTGGCCCAACCTTCGCGCCTCCCTGCCACGCGACGCCGTACGAGGGGGCCCCGACCACTACCTGATGGCGCTGGTCATCGATGAGAGCCAACACCGGCCACTGACCGACCACACCCACGCTCTCCTCCGGCATGTCCAGGCGCGGTACACGGCCAGAGCCACGGCCCCCTGACCCACCCCAGGGCTCCCACGCCGGGAGTCCGTACATCCGGTCCCGGCCGGGCGGCGTCGGCGCCACGCCTACTAGACGTCCAGTCCCAGGCAGTGCCCAGCGGTCGGAGCCGGCCCGGCCCCGGCCGGCTCGGCCGTGGAGGAGACGCTCGGCTTCGGCTGACCGACGACAACCGGGCCGGACAGCAAGACTCTGTCCGGCCCCTTGGCCGTTTCGTTCCCGCCCTGCCGTGCAGCGCAGACCACGACCTCGGCACATGAAGTCGAGCCCGGCGACCGGCATCGTCCTGGCGGAGCGCCGGGTCACCATCCCACGCCGCTGGCCATCCCCGGCCGCGCCCCACGACAACGGAGGCGCGGAGGGCGGGGCAGGTCACCTGTCTCTGTAGAGATCCTCGTCGGGCTCCCAGTTCACATAGAACTCGTCCAGGGTCACGTCGAGGACGACTTCCTCAGCAAGGTCTCCGAGTTCCCAGAGTTCCTCGCTTTCGACATCGAGGTCGCAGGCGGAGCAGGCGAAGACATAGGGCGTGAAGACCACGACGGGCTCGTTCGTCTCGTCGATATGGGTGTCGCCCATGAGCCAGCCCTTCGAGCCGCAGGCCGGGCATGGCGTCTCTTCGTCGTGCTCCATGTATCTCGGCGACTGCCGCGTGATCGTAGCCAGGACAATCTCACGCTCTTTCGGTGCCAAGTGTCCGTAGCGCTGCTCGAAAAGAGTTCGCGCCCTGGCGAGCTTGCCCTCCAACTGTATGCGGACGGCCTTGACCTGTTCCTCAATCAGCCTGTCGTGCAGCGAGACATAGCTCCCCCAGTAGACCTTCGGGTCGATCTCCAACTCGGTGAGCAACGGATCGATCAGTCGAAGACAGGTGGTGAATACGGTCTGGACCCCGGCGATGTCATGGATGCCGCTGTGCGCGACGCCGTTGCGGGCATTCGCGACCGGCAGCAGGGCCCGCTGATCGACCGGGATCTGCTTACGAAGGATCTTGTGCACTCGGGCATGTGCTTCGACCAGGCCGATAGTCTTCGCACGGCTTGCCGGAGCGGACGCGTGCGTGCCGTGGCCGGTGGCATGGAGCAGCGAGTCGAAGTCCTTAGCTTCGACTATTAGCGCCGGGTGAAGTGATGAGAGGTAGGCCTTGAGCAGGTGTTCGGCTGCGATCCCGGCGTGGTGAACGGCGAAGTCGTGGGAGTCGGCCCCCTGGGCGAACGCCGTGAGCGCCGCTGTCATCCACCTCTGAGAGGAGAGCTTGAGCTTTTCCGCATCCATGGGCTGGACTCTAAGCCTGTCGGGACCACGGTCGAACGCGGCTTTCGTCCCTGGCTCCGAGGGCGTGGTCGACCTGGCACTTCCCAAGGCCGGCGATCCCAGTCCGCGCATCTTCGGGCGCCAACCGAGCGCCATACGGTGTCTCCCGAACCCACTACTCGCGCATCAACGCTATGCACGCCCTCACGTTGTCACCTCGGTGATCAGGTTCTTAGTTGCGGAACTGCTTGGCCGGCGATAACAGCACCAAGCCCCCAGGCACTGCGACAGGCCGGCGCCACGGCCGGACGGTGGCGTCATGCCCACTCCACGCCCAGCTCTCGTAGTGCGTCGAGTTGCTCGGGAGCGAGTTTGTCGCGGCGGGTCTTGGTGTTGGAGATCCATACGCCGAGCTTGTGGTGGTGTTCCTGGCCGTCGATGACGACGCGTTCGACGTGTCCCCTCGGCACTGGCCTTTGGACGCCCTCGCGCTGGATCCACTGGGTGAGGGCTGCGAGGCCCCGCTGGAACGTCGCCTGCGCCTTGCTCGTGCCCTTCGTCGCGCGCGTGGCTGCCGGGGTGGGAGACGGCGCCGCAAGCGGCTTGATGCCCAGTTGGGTCAGCCGTTCCTGCTGCTCGGTCGACAGCAGTTTCCAGATGCCTGGCTTGCGCTGTTGTTGGAGCCATCGTCCGATGTCGTCGCCGTCGAACCGCACGCCGGGGGCGATGTCGGGCAGCACACCGCCTGGTTCGTCGGCGGCGAGGTCGGCGAGGACGCGGTAGTGCCGCTGCCAGTCCAGCGGCCACGGGCAGCTCCAGTCCGGGTCGATCGCCTCCAATTGCTTCGCACGCACGGCGGCCCGCTCCGGGTCCTTGCCGAGGCCGTCCTTGCGGCGGAGGTTGGCCATGTGCTGCCCGATCGGCACCGGGACGCCGCCGGCCGGGTCGTCCCAGACGGCGTCCTGGCGGGGTGCGAGGTGCCCGGTGGCCCGCCGGTAGGACCGCAGCGCGGCGAGTTTGTTCTCCCAGGCTTCCTCGCCGGGCTCCCAGACCATCCCGGCCTCGTCGAGGAGTTCCTTGCGGTGGGGGTCGAGTTCTCCGGCGCGCAGCGCCTTGCGCTGCTGGTGCACCCACCGCCCCAGGGGGAAGTCCTTCGTCACGCCCACTTCGACCTCAACGTCGTAGGGGACGGCGTGCAGACCGGTGATCTCGTTCTCCTTCCGCCACCGGATGAGGGCCCGGTAGCCCTCCAGCCAGACCAGGGACTGAGGGCGGATGACGCGGCAGCGGGTCAGGGCTGCGATGTCGGCGGCGTCGCGGGGGGAGGCGAAGTTGACCACGATCGAGGTGACCCGGTCGACCTCCTGCTGCGCCTCGCTCGTCTCCTCACCGTCGCCGCCGTCGGCTCCCGCTGCGAGGCGGACGTGGAGGCGTCGACGCTCGGTGCCGCGGGTCAGAGCTCGGGAAGCGAGCTGGTCGACCATGCGCTCCGAGTGCGAGCGCAGCGCCTGGAGGACGTCGACCAGAGGCTGGTAGCTGGCGGAGGCGACCATGTCCTTCGGGTCCTCCCCGGGCTGCAGGAAGACCGGAATGATGATCCGCGCCGTCTTCACCGTGCCGTCCGGATTCGGGCGCAGCGCCCGCCCGATGTTCTGGACGATGTCGACCTGTGAGCTGCGCGAGCCGACGATGCACACCGCTTCCACGCCGCGCAGTCCGGTGATGTCGACGCCGACCCCTAGGGCCCGTACCGAGGCGAGGAAGGCCCGGTGTACGCGCCGGTTCTCGGCGTTGATGCCGTTGGCAAACCGGTGGATCACCTCGCGCCGGTGGGCGATGGGGTGGTCGCCGCACAGCCAGTCGGCCCACACCCGGTCCGGGGGCACGTGGCGGCCGTCCTCCAGCTCGTACAGCTCGGCCTCGATGGAGGAGACGGGCAGTTCCTCAGCGTCGGCCAGGGCGGCGTCTGAAGCTTCGCTGGCGTACAGCTCCGCAGCGGTTGACGGCATCTGCTCGGCGAAGGCGCGGGCTTCCTCGACCCGCTGGTGGAAGGTCATGACGGTGTGCAGGTTCATCTGTGCCGCGTGCTCCAGCAGCGCGGCCTGGAGCAGCGCCAGGCGCCGGCCGCGCAGCGCGTCCTCCGAAAGCCCCAGGACCGGGTCGGGGTCCCGGATCTCCAGTACATCGATCTCGAAGCCCGCGAGGATCGAGCGTTCCACCGCCTCCGCCAGCCCGAGGTCGAAAATCCTGGTGCCGTAGGTGGCGCTGTCGTCCTGCATCGATGCGATCACCAGCTCCCGTCCGTCCCGGCCGCGCTGCGGGCTGGGCGCGGCGAGGATGCGCGGGGTGGCGGTCAGGTAGAGCCGGAAGTCGATGGGGATGCGGGCGTTGTCGTGGATCGCCGCCCACGGCCGGCCCATGTCCCCGGCCGTCATGTGCGCCTCATCCACAATCGCCAGGTCGAACGGGGCCATCCGCTGCCCGTACAGCCGCTCCCCGCCCGCCAGAGCGGCCTCCAGCGGCCCGCGCACCGTCCGCTGGCGGAACGGGTCTTCCGGGTCCTCGCGGTCCACGAGGGAGGCGTACGTGGCGAACACGACCACCGGCCCCTTCCCGGCCCACAGCGCCAGCTGGATCGCGTTGGTGGTGGTACGCACCCCCAGCGAGTTGAGCACCGGGTCGTTCTCCAGCGAGCACACCGCGACCATGGGCGCACGATGTCCCACCAGGCGCCATGCTTGGGCGGTCTGCACGAGCAGGTCCAGGGTCGGCACGGTGACGAGGACCCGGCCGCTGGGGAAGCACTCCAGCGCGCACGCGGCGGCGGTGATGGTCTTGCCCGATCCGGTCGCGGACACGATCGTGCCCCTCACCCCCTCCGGCGGCACAGAGGATCTTGCAGGAAATCCGACCCATTTCCGGAAGCTCGATTTCTGTTGAATCTGGTGTTCTCGGAGCTGGATCAAAAGAGTTCTCCCGGCTCGGGAAGGACCTGTTCGACGGAAGCGATCCGGTATCCACCGCGCTGGTAGAGGCCGCCGTCCTTGCCGTGTATGGCCCAGGCCCGCTCGGCCGCTGCGTCGGCTGACGGCGCCATCAGGTGGACGACGGGAGCCGGTGCGTCCGGGCTGGAGCAGCCGGCGGTGGGCCGAGCACCGACCCGGTAGACGCGATACCGACAGATTTGCGGACCCGTGACACCGGACTGCTCGGCCTCGGCCACATCTGTCATCAGCCGCTGCAGACGCTGCTCTTCATAGCGGATGGCACGCGAGTCGCGGGAGGGCTGGTACGCGGCCATCCGCTCCTTCTCCATGAGCTGGGCGATCCGTTCCCACTGCAGCCGCTGCATCTCCGCGATGAACAGCTCACTCAAGTGATGCACTTCAACCGGGAGCATCCGCGCCCGCCCGGCACGCTCCTGCGCAAGGCGTACCTGCGTCGCCACCCGACGGTCATCGAGTCCGGCGGCTTTCGCGACGACCCCGAGGCGGGCAAGCTCATGCGGAAGATACTCGTAGATCAACACGCAAAACCGCTCCCCACCGGGTGTCCCTGAATGACTCCAATGCTACATGCTGCATCACAATAGGGGTGCAGACGTCCACGACGCCCCGGCAAGCCACCACACAGGATTCCTTCCGCCCTGATGGTCGGGGCACATCGGGGGTACACGGCCCCGCATGGCACCGAACACCGAACGCATCCAGTTCCTGCGGGCCGTGCGGCAGCTGCACCGCGTCCGCTCCTTCTACGCCGTGGGCGTCCTGCTGTGGGCGGCATCCGCCGCCTGGACCGGCTGGCAGGCACCCGGGAGCCGGCAGATGTGGGTGTCCGTCCTCCTCCTGGCCGTCTTCACCGGTCTCCTCACCACCGCCACCCTGTCCCTGCGGCGTCTCGCAGTCCCCCCGACAGGCCGGCCTGCGCATCACGCCGCCTCGCACAAGGCGGCAAGCACCCGCCACGCCCACGCCTGAGGACCCCGCCAGTCTGCCTGCACGGGCCGGCTAGACCACTTTCGGAGGCGCCGCCCACGTCTGTGGGGGCGTTGGCCGGGCATACGGGCTTCACTTCCTACGAGAGGGGCTTGTCATGCTCGGCATAGTCGCGGCAGTGCTGTTCTTCATCGCATTCCTCATCAACGCGACCGAGATCAGCACCAATCACACATTCTCGTCAGTCAACGTCATGCTCCTCGGGCTGACCGCACTGGCCCTGCACGTTGCGGGAATCGGCAGCGCCTGGTCCCGCAGACGCTGACCAGGCGTCAAGCGCCAGAAGTCCGCAGAGGCCAGCCGAAGAGACAGTCACACCCCCACTCTTGCTGCCGCTTGGGCCGCAGGCCCGTTGGCCGGCCCCGCACAGCGGGGCCGGCCTTCACGGCGCGAAGCGCCACACGGTGACCGGAGCGCAGCGCAGGGCACCGCGGTGGCTACGCCACCGCACCGCTCCGGTAGCGCAGCGGACGGAGCGTCACCCGGGTTGCGCAGCAACCCGGGTGAGCTGACCGCGGAGCGGTCAGCCAGCGCTCCCGCGGAGCGGGAGCGCAACACCCGTGCGCAGCACGGGTGTTCGCTTGCATCGCGCGCAGCGCGATGGGACCCGCTCCGCGG
>NZ_OZ186787.1:800000-1237500 GCF_964272635.1 Streptomyces sp. SudanB25_2051 | reverse complement strand
CGTACCGCCGAAGTCGTGTCATTGCAGCATGAGGGCCAACGCCCGCTGTGATGGGTAGGGGAGCGTCGTGTGCCGGGTGAAGCAGCCGTGGAAGCGAGTTGTGGACGGTTCACGAGTGAGAATGCAGGCATGAGTAGCGATACACACGTGAGAAACGTGTGCGCCGATTGACTAAGGGTTCCTGGGTCAAGCTGATCTGCCCAGGGTAAGTCGGGACCTAAGGCGAGGCCGACAGGCGTAGTCGATGGACAACCGGTTGATATTCCGGTACCCGCTTTGAAGCGCCAGCGCTGAACCCAGCGATGCTAAGCCCGTGAAACCGCCGTGTGCGTCTTCGGACAAGCACGGAGTGGTGGAGCCGGTGGCCCAGACTGGTAGTAGGTGAGCGATGGGGTGACGCAGGAAGGTAGTCCAGCCCGGGCGGTGGTTGTCCCGGGGTAAGGGTGTAGGCCGTGTGGTAGGCAAATCCGTCACACGTTAAGGCTGAGACCTGATGCCGAGCCGATTGTGGTGAAGTGGATGATCCTATGCTGTCGAGAAAAGCCTCTAGCGAGTTTCATGGCGGCCCGTACCCTAAACCGACTCAGGTGGTCAGGTAGAGAATACCGAGGCGTTCGGGTGAACTATGGTTAAGGAACTCGGCAAAATGCCCCCGTAACTTCGGGAGAAGGGGGGCCACGCCTGGTGATGAGTCTTGCACTCGGAGCTGGGGGTGGCCGCAGAGACCAGCGAGAAGCGACTGTTTACTAAAAACACAGGTCCGTGCGAAGCCGTAAGGCGATGTATACGGACTGACGCCTGCCCGGTGCTGGAACGTTAAGGGGACCGGTTAGCTTGGATTCGTCCAGGCGAAGCTGAGAACTTAAGCGCCAGTAAACGGCGGTGGTAACTATAACCATCCTAAGGTAGCGAAATTCCTTGTCGGGTAAGTTCCGACCTGCACGAATGGCGTAACGACTTCTCGACTGTCTCAACCATAGGCCCGGTGAAATTGCACTACGAGTAAAGATGCTCGTTTCGCGCAGCAGGACGGAAAGACCCCGGGACCTTTACTACAGTTTGATATTGGTGTTCGGTTCGGCTTGTGTAGGATAGGTGGGAGACTGTGAAGCTTGGACGCCAGTTCAGGTGGAGTCGCCGTTGAAATACCACTCTGGTCGTGCTGGATGTCTAACCTGGGTCCGTGATCCGGATCAGGGACAGTGTCTGATGGGTAGTTTAACTGGGGCGGTTGCCTCCTAAAGGGTAACGGAGGCGCCCAAAGGTTCCCTCAGCCTGGTTGGCAATCAGGTGTTGAGTGTAAGTGCACAAGGGAGCTTGACTGTGAGACCGACGGGTCGAGCAGGGACGAAAGTCGGGACTAGTGATCCGGCGGTGGCTTGTGGAAGCGCCGTCGCTCAACGGATAAAAGGTACCCCGGGGATAACAGGCTGATCTTCCCCAAGAGTCCATATCGACGGGATGGTTTGGCACCTCGATGTCGGCTCGTCGCATCCTGGGGCTGGAGTCGGTCCCAAGGGTTGGGCTGTTCGCCCATTAAAGCGGTACGCGAGCTGGGTTTAGAACGTCGTGAGACAGTTCGGTCCCTATCCGCTGTGCGCGTAGGAATATTGAGAAGGGCTGTCCCTAGTACGAGAGGACCGGGACGGACGAACCTCTGGTGTGCCAGTTGTTCTGCCAAGGGCATGGCTGGTTGGCTACGTTCGGGAGGGATAACCGCTGAAAGCATCTAAGCGGGAAGCCTGCTTCGAGATGAGTATTCCCACCTCCTTGAGAGGGTAAGGCTCCCAGTAGACGACTGGGTTGATAGGCCGGATATGGAAGCCCAGTGATGGGTGGAGTTGACCGGTACTAATAGGCCGAGGGCTTGTCCTCAGTTGCTCGCGTCCACTGTGTTGTTCCCGGGTTGCGAACAGTCGCACCGGCACACAACATCTATTCAAGTGAATAGTGTGCTTGTTCGCTCGAACCCAATAGGGTTTCGGTGGTCATAGCGTTAGGGAAACGCCCGGTTACATTCCGAACCCGGAAGCTAAGCCTTTCAGCGCCGATGGTACTGCAGGGGGGACCCTGTGGGAGAGTAGGACGCCGCCGAACAATCTTTCAGGACCCTTGGTCCCAGCGTACATGCTGGGACCAAGGGTCCTTTTTGTTTCACTTGAATTTGCTCGGAGCGCGGTGGGAGCCCCATTGCGCGAGAATGACTTGCGGTACCCGAAGACAGGAGCCACACCCATGTCCACCAACTCCTCCGACGACCGTCCGGAGCGCGAGCCTCGTCGCAGGGACGGTGGCGGCGAGCGGGGCGGCTTCCGCGGACCCCGCCGAGACGACGACCGCCGTGGTGGTGGCGGTTTCCGCCGCGACGACCGCCGGGACGACCGCGGCGACCGCCGTGACGATCGCGGCGGCGACCGGGGTGGCTTCCGCCGCAACGACGACCGGCCGCCCTTCCGCCGTGACGACCGTCGTGACGACCGCGGCGGTTTCCAGCGCGACGACCGCGGGCCGCGTCGCGACGACCGCCGTGACGACCGTGGCGGGTACCGGGGCGGCGGCGGTGGCTTCCGTCGCGACGACGACCGCCGCTCCGACGACCGGCGTTCTGACGACCGGCCGTCCTTCCGCCGCGATGACCGTCGTGACGACCGGGGCGGCTTCCAGCGCGACGACCGCGGACCGCGTCGCGACGACCGCCGTGACGACCGGCCGGCGTTCCGGCGCGACGACCGCCGGGATGACCGGCGCGACGACCGCCGCGATGACCGGGGTGGCTTCCGGCGTGACGACCGTCGTGACGACCGTGGCGGGTTCCGGCGCGGAGGCGACCGGCCGGCGTTCCCGCGTGACGACCGCGCCCCCCGCCGCGACGACCGGGACCGCGACCGCGGCGGGTTCCGCGGCGGCCGTGACGACCGTCGTGACGACCGTGGTGGCTTCCCCCGCGACGAGCGTGCCCCGCGCCGCGACGACCGGGGCGACGACCGCGGCGGGTTCCGGCGCGATGACCGAGGCGACGACCGCGGCGGGTTCCGCCGGGATGACCGCCGTGATGACCGCGGCGGCGACCGGGGTGGCTTCCGCCGCAACGACGACCGGCCGCCGTTCCGGCGCGATGACCGTCGTGACGACCGGGGCGGCTTCCAGCGCGACGACCGCGGGCCGCGTCGGGACGACGACCGTCGTGGCGGGTTCCGCGGTGGCTTCCGCGGTGGCCGTGACGACCGCCGCGACGACCGGGGCGGCTACCGCTCCGACGATCGTCGCGGAGGTTTCCGCGGGCGGCCCGAGCGGCGCGACGACCGCTACCGCTCCGACGACCGCCGGGACCGCGAGCCCATCAAGCGGCTTCCCATCCCCGACGACGTCACCGGCGACGAGATCGACAAGGACGTGCGGCAGGAGCTGATGAGCCTGCCCAAGACGCTCGCCGAGGACGTCGCGCGCAACCTCGTCATGGTCGCCAAGCTCATCGACGAGGACCCCGAGAAGGCGTACGCCTACTCGCGGATCGCGCTCCGGCTCGCCTCGCGCGTCGCCGCCGTCCGCGAGGCCGCCGGCTTCGCCGCGTACGCCACGCAGAAGTACGCCGAGGCCCTTGCCGAGTTCCGCGCCGCCCGCCGGATGACGGGCAGCGTCGACCTGTGGCCCGTCATGGCCGACTGCGAGCGCGGCCTCGGCCGCCCCGAGCGGGCCCTCGCCATGGCCGGCGAGCCCGAGGTGCAGAAGCTCGACAAGGCCGGCCAGGTCGAGATGCGGCTCGTCGCCGCCGGCGCCCGCCGCGACATGGACCAGCTCGACGCCGCCATCGTCACCCTCCAGTCGCCCGAGCTCGCCTCCAACTCCATCCAGCCGTGGACCGCCCGCCTGCGCTACGCGTACGCCGACGCGCTCCTCGCCGCCGGACGCGAGGACGAGGCCCGCGAGTGGTTCGCCAAGGCCCTCGAGTCCGACAAGGACGGCACCACCGACGCCTCCGACCGGCTCGCCGAGCTCGACGGCGTGGAGTTCGTGGACGCCATCGAGGAGGAGCCCGAGGACGCCGAGGACGGCGACACCGACGTGGCCGACTCCCGAGCCGGTGACGAGCGGGACGAGCACGGGGACGACTCCGAGCGCTGACCCCGTGGCCGTACGGCCGTGACATGAGAGAAGGGCGGCACCCTCGCGGGTGCCGCCCTTTCGCGTTCCGGGAGAGCGGGCGCCGTCAGTCCAGGGCCAGGCTGCGCAGGACCAGCCCCGTCGCCGGCTTCGGGCCGAACGACGTCGACTTGCGGGGCATCGTCACGCCCTGGCGCGCCAGGTCCCGTACGACCTCCTCGCGGACCGGGTGCATCAGCACCGCCGTCGCGCCGTTCCGCTCCGCCTGCGTCACCGCGGCCTGCGCGTCATGGAGGTACGCGATGTGCTCCGGCGCGTCCGGCACCCGCCACACGTGCTCCAGCAGCGTCGCGTGCAGCACCGTCGCGTCCAGCGACCGCCACGCCTCCGGTCGGTCCCGGCGCACCGTGCGCTCCAGCAGCTCCGGGTCCGGCCGGTCCACCAGGTGGAAGCGGCCGTCGCCCGCCAGCAGGAAGGCGTTGCCCCCGGCGACCGCGTCCCCCAGCGCGTCCAGGGCGCCCTCCAGCGGCAGGTCCAGCCGCCGCACCCGGAACGAGCCCTCCAGGTCCGCCAGCGCGGCCGCGACCGGCAGGCGGTGCAGCAGCCGGTGGATCGCCCGCACCCGCAGCGGATAGCGGGCCGTGTCGATCAGCAGCACCAGGCCGTAGTTCCACGGGCCGGGGCACGACCGCTCCTCGCGCAGCCGCAGATACGTCGCCCAGCGGTGGTGGCCGTCGGCTATCAGCGCCTGATGGCCCGCCAGGTCCTCCGCTGCGGCCGCCACCTCCGCCGGGTCCGTTACCGCCCACAGGCGGTGGCTGAACCCGTCCTCCGTGGTCGTCGCCAGCAGCGGCTCGCCCGCCGTCGCGCGCTCGATCACGGCCGCCGCGCCCGTCGCGGCGCCGTCGCCCCGGTACGTCAGCAGCAGCGGCTCCAGATGCGCGCCCGTGGTGCGCATCAGGTCCGCCCGCTCCTCGACCACATGCGGCATCACGTCCTCATGGGGCAGGACCACACCGTGCGCGGGCGGTGACAGCTCCAGGGCGCCGATCAGGCCCCGCTGGAGAAGGTCGCCCTTGTGCTGCTCGTACACATACAGGGCGGGTTCCGCGTCGGCGGCGAGTATCCCGTCCCGCAGCCAGTCCGCGAGGGTGTCCGCCGCGCGGCGCGGGCGCGCGTCGGCGGTGGGGGCCTGGGGGAGGATCAGCCGCACGATGTTGTGCGGGTCGGACGACTCCAGGTGGTGCAGACCGTCCGGCCGGACGACCACGTCGTACGGCGGGGAGGTCACCGCGGCGAGGCTGCGGACCCGGTCGGGCACGTACCGCAGTCCGCGGAACGGTTTCAGGCGCAGGCCGTCGTTGGCCGCAGGACCTCTCGTGTTCATCCTTGCATCGTAGGTGGATATGCGGATGCGCGATGATCGGGGGACGGAAACCACCGGACGAGTGAGGAGCCAGGCTGATGGTGCGGCACGGAAGGAGCGCTCCGGACGGCAGCCCGGCGCCGCTGAGCACGGCGTACGACACGGCGCTGCTGGACCTGGACGGCGTGGTCTACGCGGGCGGCGAGGCCATCCCGTACGCGGTCGGGGCGCTGGGTGAGGCCCGCGCCGCCGGTATGCGCCTGGCGTACGTCACCAACAACGCGCTGCGCACCCCCGACGCCGTCGCGGCGCACCTCACGGAACTGGGCGTGCCCGCCGAGCCGGACGACGTGGTCACCTCCGCGCAGGCGGTGGCCCGGCTCATCGCCGACCAGCTGCCGCAGGGGTCGCGGGTCCTCGTCATCGGCGGCGAAGGGCTGCGCGTCGCGCTGCGCGAGCGGGGCCTCGTGCCCGTGGAGTCCGCCGACGACGACCCCGCGGCCGTCGTGCAGGGGTACGGCGGGCCGGATCTGCCGTGGGGCCGGTTCGCGGAGGCGTCGTACGCCATCGCGCGCGGTGTGCCCTGGTACGCGTCCAACACCGACCTGACGATTCCCGGCGCGCGGGGCATCGCGCCCGGCAACGGCGCCGCCGTGCAGGTCGTGCGGATCGCGACCGGCGCCGAGCCGCAGGTGGCGGGCAAACCGCTGCCGCCCATGCACCGCGAGACGATCCTGCGGACCGGTGCGCGGCGGCCCCTCGTGGTCGGCGACCGGCTCGACACGGACATCGAGGGCGCGTACAACGGCGGCGTCGACTCGCTGCTCGTCCTCACCGGGGTGACGACGCCGGCGGTGCTGCTCGCCGCGCCGCCCGAGCACCGGCCGACCTACGTGGACGCCGACCTGCGGGGCCTGCTGACGGGGCAGCCCGAGGTGACGGCCACCGGGGCCGGCGGATTCCGGTGCGGCGGCTGGACCGCGGCCGTCGACGGGGAGGCGCTCGTCCTGGACGGGGGCGGCGAGGCGCTGGACGGGCTGCGGGCGCTGTGCGCGGCGGCGTGGACGGCGGCCGGGGACGGGGCGTGCGGGCTGGGGTCGGGGAAGGCGCTGGCCAGGCTCGGGTGGTGAGCTGGAGGCGGGGGAGGAGCCGGTGGCCGGGGAGGCGCCGGGTGGCCGTGTGCCGTGCCCGGGGGCGGGGACGGCGGTGAGGAGGGCGGCGGTGAGGAGGGCGGCAGCCACCCCCGTGATCTTTGGGGCGAGGGTAGGCTAACCTAACCGCGTGTTGGTTGAGAGTTCTCCCGAACAGAGCGCGGAGCCACAGGCCGCCGCGCAGCCCCGCGGGCGCCGGTCGCTGCGTGCCGCCGGGCTGTTGCTGTCCCTCGGCGTCCTGGTGCTCGTCTGTGTCGCGAGCATCGTCGTCGGCGCGAAACCGGTGCCGCTCGGCGATGTGTGGCACGGCCTGTTCCAGAACTCCGGCACCGGCAACGACGTCCTGATCGCCGATGTCCGCGTCCCGCGCACGCTGCTCGGGCTGCTCGCCGGGGTCGCCCTGGGCCTCGCGGGCGCGGTCATGCAGGCCCTGACCCGCAACCCGCTCGCCGAGCCCGGCCTGATGGGCGTCAACGCGGGCGCGGCGGCCGCCGTGGTGACCGCGACCAGCGTGCTCGGCGCGACCTCGTTCATGGGGTACGTGTGGTTCGCGTTCGTCGGTGCCGCGGTCGTGTCGGTGCTCGTGTACGTGCTCGGCGGCGGGCGCACCGCCACCCCCGTGCGGCTCGCGCTGGCCGGCACGGCCGCGACGGCGGCGCTGTACGGCTACGTCAACGCCGTGCAGCTGCTGGACTCGGCGGCGCTGGACCGGCTGCGGTTCTGGACCGTCGGGTCGCTGGCCGGGGCGGACGCGGACGTCGTCGCGGCCGTGGCGCCGTTCATCGCCGCCGGCGTCGTACTGGCCGCGCTGGTGGCCCGGCCGCTGAACGCCATGGAGATGGGCGACGACACCGCAAGGGCGCTCGGCGCGAACCTGACCCGCACCCGTGTGCTGGCCATGCTCGCCGTGACGCTGCTGTGCGGCGGGGCGACCGCCGCGTGCGGGCCGATCGTGTTCGTCGGCCTGATGGTGCCGTACCTGGTCCGCGCGATCACCGGGCCCGACATGCGGTGGATCCTGCCGTACGCGGCGGTCCTGTCACCCGTGCTGCTGCTCGGCTCCGACATCGTCGGCCGGGTCGTGGCCCGCCCCTCCGAGCTCCAGGTCGGCATCGTCACGGCGCTGATCGGCGGGCCCGTCTTCATCCACCTCGTACGCCGCAAGAGGATGGCCCAGCTGTGACCGCGACCCCCGCATCCACCGTTCCCGCGCCGGCCGAGGCCGAGGCCGAGGCGCCCGCCGCGCCGGCCGCCCGTACCGACACGGTCCGCGCCGTCCGGGCCGGCGGGCTGTCCGTGCGCGTCGAGCCGCGTGCCGTGCGCGCCTGCCTGCTGCTGCTCGTCCTCGCCCTCGCCGCGGGGGTCGTCCTCATCGGCAGCGGCGACTTCCCCATCGCGCCCGGCGACGTCGTCGCGACCCTCCTCGGCGACGGCACGGTCGCGCAGGAGTTCGTCGTCCTGGACCTGCGGCTGCCGCGCGTCCTCATCGCCGTCCTCGTCGGGGCGGGCCTCGCGGTCGGCGGCGCGGTCTTCCAGACCATCACCCGCAACCCGCTGGGCAGTCCCGACATGCTCGGCATCAACCAGGGCGCCATCGTCGGCGCGCTGACGGTGATCGTGCTGTTCCACGGGGACGCCACCGCCGTCGCGGCGGGCGGGCTCGTCGGCGGCACGCTGACCGGCGCCGCCGTGTACGTCTTCGCGTGGAAGCGGGGCGTCCACGGCTTCCGGATCGTCCTCATCGGCATCGGCCTCGCCGCGATGCTGACCGCCGTCATCCACTATCTGATCACCAAGGCGAACCTCGTCGACGCCACCCGCGCCGTCGTCTGGATGACCGGCTCCCTGGAGGGCCGCGACTGGACGCAGTTCTGGCCGCTGCTCGCCGTCACCGCCGTCCTGCTGCCGGTGATCCTCGCGTACGGGCGTCCGCTGCGCATGCTGGAGATGGGCGACGACGCCGCGTACGCCCTCGGGGTGCGCGTCGAGCGGGTGCGGATGACGCAGCTGGTCTGCGCGGTGCTGCTGGTCGCGTCCGCCACGGCGGCGGCCGGGCCCATCACGTTCGTCGCGCTCAGCGCCCCCCAGCTGGCCCGCCGGCTGACCCGCTCGCCCGGCCCGAACCTGGGCGCGTCCGCCCTGATGGGCGCGGCGGTGCTGCTGGTCGCCGACTGGGCGGCCACCAGCGCCTTCGGTGAACGGCAGCTCCCCGTCGGCGTCGTCACCGGCATCGTCGGCGGCTGCTACCTGCTGTGGCTCCTGGTCACCGAGCGCCGGGCAGGCCGGATATGACCCTCACAGAAGACCAGAACGCCAGGAGTGCCCCCATGCAGCCCCAGCCCGTGCGGCAGCGCCTCGCCGCGGAGTCCGTCACCCTCGCCTACGAGCAGCGGACCATCGCCCGCGACCTGTCCGTGGCGATACCCGACAACTCCTTCACGGTCATCGTCGGCCCCAACGCCTGCGGGAAGTCGACCCTGCTGCGCGCCCTGGCCCGGATGCTGAAGCCCACCCAGGGGCGGGTCCTGCTGGACGGGCAGGCCATCCACTCCATGCCCGCGAAGAAGGTCGCCCGCACGCTCGGCCTGCTGCCCCAGTCGTCCATCGCCCCGGACGGCATCACCGTCGCCGACCTCGTCGCCCGCGGCCGCTACCCGCACCAGGGGCTGCTGCGCCAGTGGTCGCCGGAGGACGAGCGGATCGTCCAGGAGTCGATGAACGCCACCGGCGTCGGCGAGCTGGGCGACCGGTACGTCGACGAGCTGTCCGGCGGGCAGCGCCAGCGCGTGTGGATCGCCATGGCGCTCGCCCAGCAGACGCCGCTGCTGCTGCTCGACGAGCCGACGACGTACCTCGACATCCAGCACCAGATCGACGTGCTCGACCTGTGCGCCGAGCTGCACGAGACGCAGGGCCGCACCCTCGTGGCCGTCCTGCACGACCTGAACCACGCGGCCCGGTACGCCACGCACCTCATCGCCGTGCGGGGCGGGGAGGTCGTCGCGGAGGGCCCGCCGTCCGAGATCGTCACCGCCGAGCTGGTGGAGCGGGTCTTCGGGCTGCGCTGCCAGGTCATCGAGGACCCCGAGACCGGCACGCCGCTGGTCGTCCCGGCGGCCCGGCAGGCACGCAGGTAGCGGGGGCGCGGGGGCCGGCGGAGCCGTACGGCGCGGTACGTGACGGCGGCGCGGCGCGGCTTCGCGGTAGCGTCGGGGCATGGACGCCACGCCCCACCCGCCGCGGCCACGCCCCGAGGCCGCGCCCGCCGAAGCCGCCGCCGCGCCGGATGCCGCCGCGCCCGCCGAAGCCGCAGACGGCGTACCGGGCGGCCCGGACGCCGGCGGTGCGCCCCTGCCGCTCGGCGTGGAGCGGGAGCCGACCGGGCACGGTCCCGTCGACGCGCTCCTGGCACGGCTGGCCGACGCCGACCACCTCGCGGCGGACGGACACCTGGCCGTGTACGAGGATGTACACCGGGGGCTGCGCGACACGCTGGCCGCGCTGGACGCGCACCCCCAGCCGGGACCCCCGTACGACCACAGGAGCTGAACCGAACGTGGCAGGAGTGGCACGCCGCCGTCTCGACGCCGAGCTTGTACGCCGCAAGCTCGCCCGCTCGCGCGAACACGCGAGCCAGCTGATCGCGGCGGGGCGGGTGACGGTCGGCGGCACCACGGCCACCAAGCCCGCCACCCAGGTCGAGACCGCCGCGGCCATCGTCGTCGCGCAGGACGACTCCGACCCCGACTACGTGTCGCGCGGCGGCCACAAGCTGGCCGGGGCGCTCGCCGCGTTCATGCCGCGCGGGCTGGTGGTCGAGGGCCGGCGGGCGCTCGACGCCGGGGCGTCCACCGGCGGCTTCACCGATGTGCTGCTGCGCTCCGGCGCCGCCCACGTCGTCGCCGTCGACGTCGGCTACGGGCAGCTGGCCTGGTCGCTGCAGAGCGATGAACGCGTCACCGTCAAGGACCGTACCAATGTGCGCGAACTGACCCTCGACGTGATCGGCGGCGAGCCCGTGGACCTGGTCGTCGGCGACCTCTCGTTCATCCCGCTCGGCCTGGTCCTGCCCGCCCTCACCGGCGTGACCGCGCCCGGCGCCGACCTCGTCCTGATGGTCAAGCCGCAGTTCGAGGTCGGCAAGGAGCGGCTCGGCAGCGGCGGTGTGGTGCGCAGCCCCGAACTGCGGGCCGAGGCCGTGCGGAACGTGGCCCGCCAGGCCGCCGGGCTGGGCCTCGGCGTGCTGGGCGTCACCGCGAGCCCGCTTCCCGGCCCGTCCGGGAACGTCGAGTACTTCCTGTGGCTGCGGGCCGGCGCGCCCGCGCTCGATCCGGCCGACGTCGACCGCGCCGTGGCGGAGGGACCCCGTTGATGTCAGACCCGAGTACGGAGCCGGGCACGGGCCCGGGCGCGCCGCCCAGGACCGTGTTCCTGCTGGCGCACACCGGGCGGCCCGCCGCCGTGCGCAGCGCGGAACTGGTCGTCCTCGGCCTGCTGCGCAGCGGCATAGGGGTGCGGGTGCTGGCCGCGGAGGCCGCGGACCTGCCGCTGCCGCCGTCCGTGGAGACCGTCCCGGAGGCCACGCCCGACGTGCTCGACGGGTGCGAGCTGCTGATCGTCCTCGGCGGCGACGGGACGCTGCTGCGCGGCGCCGAGTTCGCCCGCGCGTCCGGCGTGCCGATGCTCGGGGTCAACCTGGGGCGGGTCGGGTTCCTCGCGGAGGCCGAGCGCGACGACCTGGACAAGGTCGTCGACCGGGTGGTGACACGGGCGTACGAGGTCGAGGAGCGGATGACCCTCGACGTCGTGGTCTACGACAACGGCGATGTGCTGCACACCAACTGGGCGCTGAACGAGGCCGCCGTGCAGAAGGTCGCGCCCGAGCGGATGCTGGAGGTCGTCCTCGCCATCGACGGGCGCCCGGTGACCGGCTTCGGCTGCGACGGCGTGATCTGCGCGACACCCACCGGCTCCACCGCGTACGCCTTCTCCGCGGGCGGCCCGGTGATCTGGCCGGAGGTGGAGGCGCTGCTGATGGTGCCGATCGGCGCGCACGCCCTGTTCGCCAAGCCGCTGGTGACGACGCCCGACTCGGTGCTGACCGTCGAGGTGGAGCCGCACACCCCGGACGGGGTGCTGTGGTGCGACGGGCGGCGCACCGTGACCCTGCCCGCCGGGGCGCGGGTGGAGGTGCGGCGCGGATCGGTGCCCGTGCGGCTCGCGCGGCTGCACCACGCGTCGTTCTCGGACCGGCTCGTCGCCAAGTTCGCCCTGCCCGTGTCGGGTTGGCGGGGGGCGCCGCACTGAGCGGGGGCCGGGGGAGCGCCACCCCCGCGGGTGATTGCGGGGGCGCGCCACCTGGCGGTTCCGGCGCGGGGGGCGGGGCTCGTCGCGTCGGGGGCGTGGGACCTCGTAAGGTCTTCCCCGTGTTGGAGGAGATGCGGATACGGTCGCTCGGAGTCATCGACGACGCGGTGGTCGAGCTGTCGCCCGGGTTCACCGCGGTGACCGGTGAGACGGGCGCGGGCAAGACCATGGTCGTGACCAGCCTGGGGCTGCTGCTCGGCGGGCGCGCCGACCCGGCCCTGGTGCGGATCGGAGCCGCGTCCGCCGTCGTGGAGGGACGCGTCAGCGTCGCCCCCGGCGCCGCCGTGGCCCGCCGCGCCGAGGAGGCGGGCGCCGAGCTGGACGACGGGGCGCTGCTCATCAGCCGCACCGTCTCGGCGGAGGGCCGGTCGCGGGCGCACCTGGGCGGGCGCAGCGTGCCCGTCGGGCTGCTCGCGGAGCTCGCCGACGAACTGGTGGCCGTGCACGGCCAGACCGACCAGCAGGGGCTGCTCAAGCCCGCCCGGCAGCGGGCCGCGCTCGACCGGTACGCCGGGGACGCGGTGGCCGTGCCGCTCGCCGCGTACACGACGGCGTACCGGCGGCTGCGGGCGCTCGACGCCGAGCTGGAGGAGCTGACCACGCGGGCGCGGGAGCGGGCGCAGGAGGCCGACCTGCTGCGGTTCGGGCTCGCGGAGATCGAGGCGGTCGCGCCGCGCGCGGGGGAGGACGTGGAGCTGGCCGCCGAGGCGGAGCGGCTCGGTCACGCCGAGGCCCTCGCGTCCGCCGCCGCGCTCGCCCACGCCGCGCTGGCCGGGAACCCCGAGGACCCGGAGGGCGTGGACGCGACGACCCTGGTGGCGGGCGCGGGGCGTGCGCTGGAGGGCGTACGGGCGCACGATCCGGCGCTGGCCGCGCTCGCCGACCGGATCGGGGAGATCTCGATCCTCCTCGCCGACGTGGCCGGTGAACTCGCCGGGTACGCCGACGACCTGGACGCCGACCCGCGCAGGCTCGCCGCCGTCGAGGAGCGGCGGGCCGCGCTGACCGGGCTGACCCGCAAGTACGGCGAGGACGTCGCCGCCGTCCTGGCCTGGGCGGAGGAGGGCGCGGCCCGGCTGACCGAGCTGGAGGGCGACGACGACCGGATCGGGGAGCTGACCGCCGAGCGGGACGCGCTGCGCGCCGAGCTGTCGAAGCTGGCGCAGGCCCTGACGGACGCGCGGACGGAGGCGGCGGCCCGGTTCGCCGAGGCCGTCACGGCGGAGCTGGCGTCGCTGGCGATGCCGCACGCGCGGGTGTCGTTCGCGATCCGGCAGACCGAGGACCCCGAGGGCGTCGAGGTCGGCGGGCGGCGCGTCGCCTACGGGCCGTCCGGCGCCGACGAGGTGGAACTGCTGCTCGCCCCGCACCCGGGCGCCCCGCCGCGGCCCATCGCCAAGGGGGCGTCCGGCGGTGAGCTGTCGCGCGTGATGCTGGCGGTGGAGGTCGTCTTCGCCGGTACGGACCCGGTGCCGACGTACCTGTTCGACGAGGTCGACGCCGGTGTGGGCGGCAAGGCGGCCGTGGAGATCGGGCGGCGCCTGGCCAAGCTGGCCAAGACGGCGCAGGTCGTGGTGGTGACGCACCTGCCGCAGGTCGCGGCGTTCGCCGACCGGCAGCTGCTGGTGGAGAAGACCAACGACGGATCCGTCACACGCTCCGGTGTCACCGTCCTGGAGGGCGAGGACCGGGTGCGGGAGCTGTCGCGGATGCTGGCCGGGCAGGAGGACTCCGAGACGGCCCGCGCGCACGCCGAGGAGCTGCTGGCGACCGCCCGCGCGGACCTCTGACCCAGGGCCTCCCGGCGGGCGCCGGGCCCGTGCACCGGGCGCCGTGCCGGGTCGGCCCCGGGGCGGCCTCGGACGCCGGTCGTCGCGGCGGGGTCCGGTGCCGCATCCCGTGGCGGCGGCCCCGCGAGGCGGTGACCGCGAGCGGCCGCCTCGCGCCCCGGTGACCCCGGGGCCGTCGCGGGGCCGCCGACCTCTGACGGCACGGCGGTCGCGGCGGCCCGCCGCGTGCGCGGCCCGGCGCCGTGCCGCGCGGGCGGGCGTCGCTCTCGCCGGCCGCCCCGCCGGCCAGGCCCGTCTCCCCGTCGGCCCGTACGCGGCTCACCCGTGTGAGTGAACCCGCCGGCGGGGTCGCGACCCCGTCCGCCGGAAAGTGGCGGGATACGGCGGGTCACGTCCGCGCGCGGTCCCGGAACGTGCGTACGGACTGGCATCCTTGTGCGGGTGACACAGCTGCGTACGGTCCAAGTGCTGGGCGGCGGCAGCGCGGGCAGCAGCGCTCATGTCAGATCACTGGCCGCCGGGCTCGTGGCGAGGGGCGTGCGGGTGACCGTGTGCGCCCCCGTCGAGCTGGACCACGCCCACGACTTCCTCGGCTGCGGGGCGCACTTCGTCCCCGTACCGCCGCGCAACGACCCGCTGACCGTGGGCGCGCTGCGCGCCGTGTGCGCGGGCGCCGACGTCGTCCACGCGCACGGGCTGAACGCCGCCGTGCGCTCCGCGCTGGCCCTCGCCGCGCAGCGCGTGCCGCTCGTCGTCACCTGGCACACCCGCCCGCACGCCGAAGGGCCCCGCGCGCACCTGCTGCGGATGATGGAGCGCAAGGCCGTACGGGCGGCGGCCGTCGTCCTGGCCACGTCGTCGGAGCTGGTCGACCGGGCGCGGCGGCGTGGCGCGCGCGACGCGCGGCTCGGTCCCGTCACGCTGCCCCCGCCCCGGGGCCTCGCCGACCTGCCGGGCGAGAAGGCGCGGGCCGAACTGGGCGCGGTGGGGCGGCCCCTGGTGGTGACGGCCGCGCCGCTGGAGCCGTACCGGGGGCACGGCGCGCTGCTGGACGCCTCCCGCCGGTGGCTCGGCCACGACCCGGTGCCGCTGGTCGCCGTCGCCGGTGAGGGACCCCGGCGGGCCGCGCTGCAGCGCCGTATCGACCTGCACGGGCTGCCGGTGCGGCTGCTCGGCGCGCGCGACGACGTGACGGCGCTGCTGGCCGCGGCCGACGTGGCGGTGCTGGCCGGCCGCTGGGAGGCGCGGGCGCCGCTCGCCCAGGAGGCGCTGCGCCTCGGCGTCCCGCTGGTCGCCACGGCCGTCGGCGGGGTGCCGGAACTGGTCGGGGACGCGGCGGAGCTCGTCCCGTACGGCGACTCGGTGCGGCTCGCGGCCGCGGTGTCGCGGCTGCTGGCGGACCCCGCCCGGCACGCGGCCCTCGCGGCGGCCGGGCCCCGGCAGGCGGCGACCTGGCCGACGGAGGAGGACACCATCGCCCAGGTGCTCAGCGTCTACGACGAACTGTGCGCCGCACGCGACGGGGACGGGCCCGGACTCTGAGGCCCAACCGGCCTTCTGCCGGTCCCTCCGGCGGGGCGCGGACCGGTCCGGCGCGGGCGGGCTACGGGACGTGGCGGCGGGCGCGCAGGGCGAGGGAGAGCGCCAGGACCGTCCGCGGGTCGTCCAGGTCCGCGCCGAGCAGTTCGGTGATCCGGGCCAGCCGGTTGTACAGGGTCTGGCGGTTCAGATGCAGCTCGCGCGCCGTCTCCGCCTTGCGCCCCGCGTGCGCCAGGTACGTCTCCAGCGTCGGCAGCAGCGGCGCCCGTGACGCGGCGTCATGGGCCAGCAGCGGCCCGATCGTCCGGTCCACGAACGCCGCGAGTCCCGCCGCGTCGTGCCGGCGCAGCCGCCACAGCAGCAGGTCCACGTCGAGGCGCCGCGCGTCGTGCCAGGGCCGCTCGGGCAGCCCCTGCGCGGCGGCGGCGGTCTCCGCGGCGTGCCGCAGCCCCGCCGACGCGGCCGCCCAGCCGCCCGCGACGCCCACCACCACGACCGGCGCGGGGCCACCCGCCCGGTCGAGACCGGCGCGCTCGGCGCCCGCCCGCAGCGCCGTCGCCACCCGGTCGGCGACCGCGGCCCGCTCGGCTTCGGCACGCAGCCCCAGCAGCAGCAGGACCCGGCCCTCCACCGGGCGGACGCCCACCAGGACGGGGAGGCTCGACAGCGCCGGCTCCTCCGCGACCGCCCGCGCCAGCAGCGCCCACCCGCCGGCGGGCAGCCGCTCGCCGGCCAGCCGCATCACCACGGGCAGCAGCGGCCCGGCACCGGGCCGGAAGCCGAGGACCCGCGCCTGCGCGGGCGCGTCCCCCACCGCGATACGGCCCTCCGCGAGGTCGGTCAGGAAGTCACCGCGCCCGCGCGCCGCGAGCTCCTCCTCCTGCCGCGCCTGCATCAGCACGACCGCCAGGAGCCCGGCCGCCCGCTCCGCCGCCATCCGGTGCACCGGCAGCGGCCGCCCCGCCGCGGCGAGCAGCACCAGCCGCGCCCGCACCCCGCCGTCCGGCTCACCGCCCGGCACGTCGACCAGCACCGAACCGGCGGGCGGTACGGCACCGGGCCTGCCCCGCAGCCCCTCCCACAGCTGGAGCGGCTCGGCACAGGGGCCGGGCGGGCCGCCGTCGGCCGCGTACAGGAGCCGGCCGTCGGCGGTCTCCAGGAACACCGGGTTGCCGGCGAACCCGGCCAGGATGCGCAGCACGCGCGGCGCGCCGCCCCCGCCGAGCAGCGCCTCGGTGCACTGCCGGTGGACCTCGTCGGCCCGCCGCAGCAGCGCGTAGTGACCGTTGACGATCTCGGTGTGGACCTCCTCGGTGACCGAGACGAACGGCACCTCGCGGTGCAGCTGCACCAGCGGCAGCCCCGCCGACCGCGCGGTCTCCACGAGCGCCGCGGGCAGCCGGGGGAACGTCGCGCCGAGCTCCACGACCAGGGCGGCGATCCCGCGCTCGGCGAGCCGCCGTACGAAGACCCGCTGGTCTGCCGGGCGGGACCCGATGCCGATCCCGGTGGTCAGCAGCAGTTCGCCGCCCTTCAGCAGCGACGCGATGTTCGGCACCTCGCCGGCGTGCACCCAGCGCACCGTGCGGTCCAGCAGGTCGCCGCCCGCCACCACCTCGGGAAGCCCGCCCCGCAGCGCCGGCAGCTCCAGCGCCCGCCGCACCGTGATCCCGCCCCGCTCGTCCATGCCCGGGACGCTACCCTTCCGCGCCCCGGCGCCGGGGCGGTCACCCCGCGCACCACGGTCAGCCCACACCGGTGCGGCTCGTCGAGCCCGCCATCAGGGCACAGCCGGTGCCGCGTGCGGTGGGCCGCTGGGAGCGTGGTGGACGGGCCGGTGGAGCAGCCGGGTGCCGATGTCCTGCTGAAGTTCCGCTCGCCGTGGGCACGGGTCCTGGCGCTCGTCGGGTCCGTTGCGACATTTGTACAAGACCGGGGGCCGGCAGCCCCGGCATCCTCCCGTGCATGGGTATCTACGATGCTAAGCATGTGCACGGGATGCGCGTGGTCCATGACGGCCCGCGGGAGGCGCCGCCGCTGGTGCTCATCCATGGGTCGGGGGCCTCGGGCAGCTCCTGGGGCCCGGTGGTGCCGGCGCTGGCCGGCCGGTATCACGTCATCCGGATCGACCTGCCGGGCCACGGTCAGTCCCCGCCCGCGCCGTCGTACGACGTGCCCGGGCAGGCAGCCGGCGTCGCTGCGGCGCTCGACGAGCTCGGCCTTCGCCCGGTCACCGTGGTGGGGCACTCCAGCGGCGGATACATCGCGACCGCCCTCGCCGAACAGCGCCCGGACCTGGTGGGTTCGCTCGCACTGATCAGCAGTGGTCCCAGTCCCGACGCGCTTCTTCCGCAGCCCGTCTTCCTTCGGGCCCTGATCGGCCCGCCGCTCGGACCGCTTCTGTGGAGAGTCCGTTCCGACACGATGCTCCGCCGGGGAGTGACCGCCGTGTGCAACCGCCCGGTGGACGTCCCTGACGACTTGGTCGCCGACGTACGGGGCATCAACTACCGGACGTTCAGGACGGTGCTGCGCGAGAACGGCGCGTACATCGCCGAGAGGAGCGTACCCGCGCGCCTGACCGCACTCGGCGTCCCTGTTCTGGTGATCTTCGGCGCTGCCGACCCTCGCTGGGATCCGTCTTCGGCGCACGACTACGACACTGTGCCGGACGCGCGAGTCGAGCAGCTGCCCGGCGTCGGGCACTTCCCCATGCTCGAAGCGCCGGAGACGACCGGGGAGTTGCTGCTGCGCTTCGCAGCGGGCCGCTGACACCCATGACCTAGCCTGGTGCTGTGACGTCTGCCGCAACACCAGTTGACTGGACGTCGGTGGAGGTCGCCGTGCCCCGGCGGCCGGGCCGGCTGCCGGGGGTCAGCATGGCCGGGTTTCGCCAACGTGCTCCGGCAGGCGTGGACATCGCCATGGTCGCGCACCCCTCGGTGACTCTGTTCGTGGACCTGAGCGACGGAGACAGCCTGGTCTGCGACGCCCACGGTCGGCGCGAACGCGGCAGCACGGTCGCCGGGCTGGTCCCGGGCGACCTTCGGCTCGGGAGCCGGGCGGCAGGCGGGATCGAGTGCCTCCAGATCCGGTTGTCGCCGGCGCTGGCGGTTGCGGCGTTCGGCGCGTCGACCGACCTCAGCGGGACAGTGGTCTCCCTGGAGGACGTCTGGGGCCGCGACGCCGGAAGAACCGCGGAAAGGCTGCGGGCCGCCGCGTCGTGGGACGAGAGGTTCACGATCGCGGCGGACGCCCTCGGCCGACGGATGAGCGCCCGCCCGTCGCTCGATCCGGAGGTGGCCGCCGCCTGGTGGCTGATGCGCACCCGCCGGGGACGGGTGCGCATCGACAGCCTGGCGAACGAGGTGGGATGGAGCCGCAAGCGCCTGTGGTCCCGCTTCCGGTCCCAGATCGGCCTCACCCCCAAGCACGCCGCCCGGCTGGTGCGCTTCGACCACGCCGCCCATCTCCTCGCGGCGGGTAACGCCGCCGCCCGGGTGGCGGCCACAGGCGGCTACGTCGACCAGGCCCACCTCCACCGCGAGGTCAAGGCGTTCAGCGGGATGACACCCACCGCCGTGGCCGCTGCGCCGTGGCTCGCCATCGACGACATCGCGTGGCCGGGCTCGTTCGCGGACGACGGGTGGGCACCCGACACAGGGAACGGGCTCCCACAGGCCCTCAGCCCCCGTACGCCCCGCTCGCCGTCAGGCGCAGGGCCGTGTCGATCAGGGGCACGTGGCTGAACGCCTGCGGGAAGTTGCCGACCTGGCGCTGGAGGCGCGGGTCCCACTCCTCCGCCAGCAGGCCCAGGTCGTTGCGGAGCGCGAGGAGCTTCTCGAACAGCTTGCGGGCCTCGTCGACGCGGCCGATCATCGCCAGGTCGTCGGCCATCCAGAACGAGCACGCCAGGAACGCGCCCTCGTCGCCGGGCAGGCCGTCCACGCCCTCGTGGGAGCCCTGCGTCGGGTAGCGCAGGATGAAGCCGTCCTCCGTGGACAGCTCCCGCTGGATCGCCTCGATCGTGCCGATGACGCGCTTGTCGTCCGGCGGCAGGAAGCCCACCTGCGGGATCAGCAGCAGCGACGCGTCCAGCTCCTTGGAGCCGTACGACTGCGTGAACGTGTTGCGCTCCGGGTCGTAGCCCTTCTCGCACACGTCCCGGTGGATCTCGTCGCGCAGCTCCCGCCACCGCTCCAGCGGGCCGTCCGCGTCGCCCGACTCGATCAGCTTGATCGTGCGGTCCACGGCGACCCACGCCATGACCTTGGAGTGCACGAAGTGGCGGCGCGGGCCGCGCACCTCCCAGATGCCCTCGTCGGGCTCGTTCCAGTGCTTCTCCAGGTAGTTGATCAGCTTCAGCTGGAGCAGCGAGGCGTAGTCGTTGCGGGCCAGGCCCGTCATGTGGGCCAGGTGCAGGGCCTCGGTGACCTCGCCGTACACGTCGAGCTGGAGCTGCGCGGCGGCGCCGTTGCCGACGCGGACCGGGGCGGAGTTCTCGTAGCCGGGCAGCCAGTCCAGCTCCGCCTCGCCGAGCTCCCGCTCGCCCGCGATGCCGTACATGATCTGCAGGTTCTCCGGGTCGCCGGCGACCGCGCGCAGCAGCCACTCGCGCCAGGCGCGGGCCTCCTCGCGGTAGCCGGTGCGCAGCAGCGAGGAGAGGGTGATCGCGGCGTCCCTGAGCCAGGTGTAGCGGTAGTCCCAGTTGCGCACGCCGCCGATGTCCTCCGGCAGGGAGGTCGTCGGCGCGGCGACGATGCCGCCGGTCGGCGCGTACGTCAGGGCCTTCAGGGTGATCAGCGAGCGGATCACCGGCTCCCGGTAGGGGCCGCGGTAGGTGCAGTGGTCGACCCACTCGCGCCAGAACTCGGTGGTGGCCTCCAGCGCGCCCTCCGGGTCGGGCAGCGGCGGCTGCGGGTGGTGGGAGGGCTGCCAGCTGATGGTGAAGGCGACCCGATCGCCCGCGGCGATGGTGAAGTCGGAGTACGTGGTGAGTTCCTCGCCGTACGTCTCGCACGGCGTGTCGAGCCACACCGAGTCGGGCCCGGCGACGGCGACCGTGCGGTTG
Source organism: Streptomyces sp. SudanB25_2051 (assembly GCF_964272635.1). Classification (NCBI taxonomy): domain Bacteria; kingdom Bacillati; phylum Actinomycetota; class Actinomycetes; order Kitasatosporales; family Streptomycetaceae; genus Streptomyces; species Streptomyces sp. SudanB25_2051. The sequence continues at coordinate 1,217,115 of NZ_OZ186787.1, read as the reverse complement.
TCGACCTTGTGCACCCAGGGCACGATCCGGCCGTAGCTGAACCGCATCCGCAGCGTGGAGCGCATCTTCACCCGGCCGCTGACGCCCTCCACGATCCGCACCAGCTGCGGCGCGCCGTCGCGGGGCGGCATGAAGTCGGTGATCCGCACGGTGCCGCGCGGCGTGTCCCACTCGGATTCCAGGATGAGCGAGTCGCCGCGGTAGCGGCGGCGGTCGGCGGCCGGGGGCTCGGTGCCCTCCGGGTGCTGCGGGCCGATCCGCCAGAATCCGTGCTCCTCGGTCCCGAGGATTCCTGCGAAGACGGCATGCGAGTCGAAGCGGGGCAGGCACAGCCAGTCGGCCGTGCCGTCCCGGCAGACCAGGGCGGCGGTCTGCATGTCTCCGATGAGTGCGTAGTCCTCGATGCGCCCGGCCACGTGCAATCTCCAGTCGAACGGCCACGTTCGCCCCGCGGGGCGCTTACTGGGGTCAGGGTCAAGGATCGTTGACGCGAGGGGGTCCCGGGCGACGGGCGGGGTGGTGCCGTATGCGGGCCTGACTCGGCAACGGGTGTCCGAGCAGGATACGACGCGCCCGGGTCCTCTGGTGTGATCTTCGGTTAGAGGCGGGTGGTGCTCAGGAGCGGACCAGTGAGCGCGTACCCAGCTGTACGGATGCATGCCCCACACCTCGCGCGACGCGTGCCACACCCTCGCGTGCCCCCGTGTTCCGCACAGGGTCGCACAGAGGCACCCAGGATCACACAATGGCTGATTCCTGGTGGTTCCCTGGCCGGAACGCGGTCCCTCCCGGTCGCTGATACCCTGGTAGCCCGTGGACCGGTGGGCGCCGCAGAACCAATCGGCGGCCCCCGAACCGCAGCGACGGCACCCCCGGAGACCTCGGGTTTTCCCCTCGGACCGCTCCGGGCCGGACGCCGGTACGCACCTCCAGACCGCGACCACGGGAGCCCCCTCTTGGCCATGCCGCCCGCTGCTTTCCGAAACAGCACAGCCACGACGACCAAGCACATCTTCGTCACCGGGGGTGTAGCCAGCTCCCTCGGCAAGGGCCTGACCGCCTCCAGCCTGGGTGCGCTCCTCAAGGCGCGGGGCCTGCGGGTCACGATGCAGAAGCTCGACCCGTACCTCAACGTCGACCCCGGCACGATGAACCCGTTCCAGCACGGCGAGGTGTTCGTCACCAACGACGGCGCCGAGACCGACCTGGACATCGGCCACTACGAGCGCTTCCTCGACGTCGACCTCGACGGCTCCGCCAACGTCACCACCGGCCAGGTCTACTCCACGGTCATCGCCAAGGAGCGGCGCGGCGAGTACCTGGGCGACACCGTGCAGGTCATCCCGCACATCACCAACGAGATCAAGCACCGCATCCGGCGCATGGCCACCGACGACGTGGACGTCGTCATCACGGAGGTCGGCGGCACGGTCGGCGACATCGAGTCGCTGCCGTTCCTGGAGACCGTCCGCCAGGTCCGCCACGAGGTCGGCCGCGACAACGTCTTCGTGGTGCACATCTCCCTGCTCCCGTACATCGGCCCGTCCGGCGAGCTGAAGACCAAGCCGACCCAGCACAGCGTCGCCGCGCTGCGCAACATCGGCATCCAGCCCGACGCGATCGTGCTGCGCGCCGACCGCGACGTGCCGACCGCCATCAAGCGCAAGATCTCCCTGATGTGCGACGTGGACGAGGCCGCCGTCGTCGCCGCCATCGACGCCAAGTCGATCTACGACATCCCGAAGGTGCTGCACACCGAGGGCCTCGACGCGTACGTCGTGCGCAAGCTCGACCTGCCGTTCCGCGACGTGGACTGGACGGTCTGGGAGGACCTCCTCGACCGCGTCCACAACCCGGAGCACGAGGTCACGGTCGCCCTCGTCGGCAAGTACATCGACCTGCCCGACGCCTATCTGTCGGTGACCGAGGCCATGCGCGCCGGCGGCTTCGCCAACAAGGCCCGCGTCAAGGTCAAGTGGGTCACCTCCGACGATTGCAAGACCCAGGCGGGCGCCGCCCAGCAGCTCGGCGACGTCGACGCGATCGTCATCCCCGGCGGCTTCGGCGAGCGCGGCGTCAACGGCAAGGTCGGCGCCATCCAGTACGCCCGCGAGAACAAGATCCCGCTGCTCGGCCTCTGCCTCGGCCTGCAGTGCATCGTCATCGAGGCCGCGCGCAACCTCGCCGGCATCACCGACGCCAACTCCACCGAGTTCGACGCCGCCACCGCCCACCCGGTCATCTCGACCATGGAGGAGCAGCTCGCGTACGTCGAGGGCGCCGGCGACCTGGGCGGCACCATGCGGCTCGGCCTGTACCCGGCCAAGCTCGCCGAGGGCTCCATCGTCCGCGAGGTCTACGGCGACCAGCCGTACGTGGACGAGCGCCACCGCCACCGCTACGAGGTGAACAACGCCTACCGCGCCGAGCTGGAGAAGAAGGCGGGCATCGTCTTCTCCGGGACCTCCCCGGACAACAAGCTCGTCGAGTACGTCGAGTACCCGCGCGAGGTCCACCCCTACCTGGTGGCCACCCAGGCCCACCCGGAGCTGCGGTCCCGCCCGACGCGCCCGCACCCGCTGTTCGCCGGCCTGGTGAAGGCCGCCGTGGAGCGCCGGCAGGCGGCGAAGTCCGGCAAGTGACCGCGTAGCCGCAGGCGATACGGTTGACCGGGGTGCGGGTCCACGAGGACCCGCACCCCGGTTCGCGTATGGAGGAGGACGACCGTATGACCATCAAGGACACGCCGGCCGAGTGGCGGGTCACCGCGACCGAGACCCCGTTCCGGGGCAACAAGACCAGCGTCCGCACGGACGAGGTCGTCATGCCGGACGGGTCGGTCGTACGCCGCGACTACCAGGTCCACCCCGGCTCGGTCGCCGTGGTCGCCCTCGACGACGAGGACCGCGTCCTCGTGCTGAAGCAGTACCGCCACCCCGTGCGGCAGAAGCTGTGGGAGATCCCGGCCGGCCTGCTGGACGTGCCCGGTGAGAACCCGCTGCGCGCCGCTCAGCGGGAGCTGTACGAGGAGGCCCACGTCAAGGCGGAGGAGTGGAACGTCCTCACCGACGTCTACACCACGCCCGGCGGCTGCGACGAAGCCGTACGGATCTTCCTGGCGCGCGGGCTCTCGGAGGCCGACGGCGAGCGTTTCGAGGCCGCCGAGGAGGAGGCGGACATGGAGGTGGCCCGGGTGCCGCTGGCCGAGCTGGCGCGCGGCGTCCTCGCCGGGGACCTCCACAACAACTGCCTGGTCGTCGGCGTCCTGTCGGTGCTCGCCGCGCGGGCGGGCGACGGGTTCGACGCGCTGCGCCCGGCGGAGGCGCCGTGGCCGGCGCGGCCGTTCGCGTCCTGAGAGGTGTCGGGGCGGGGCGGCTCGGGCACGCGGGTCGCGGCCGGAGCTCGGACGCGGGTCCTCCGGGGTGTTTTTGTGACGATCGGTTGATCCGATCGAGCGATGTGCGGGCCGCGCTCCGCACGGAACGCCCCCGGCGCTGAACTACGCTCGGATCACCCGCTCGGAGACCCGGCGGGACGAGCACGTTGCGCAGGCGGACGGGAGCGTGACCCGTGACGGAGCAGGCCGTGAACACCGGTGACCCCGAGCGCCTCACACCCGGCCCGGCCGCCCCGGCCCGGCCGGCCGCCGAGTCCGGGCGCCCGGACCCCGCGGCGGAGGGCGGCGGGGGAAGCCCCGCGCTCCCCGTACCGCCCCCTGCCGCCGGCCCCCGCCGCGACGGCGGCCACCCGCGTGCGGACACCCCCGGCCGCGGCCACCCGGCGGCCCCCGCCGACGGCCCCGGCCCCGGCGGCCCGCGCCCGCACGGCCGCCCCGGCCCCGGCGACGCGCCGCGCGACGGCCGCCCCGGCTCGGGTGAGGGACCGCGCGACGGCCGCTCCGGCTCGGGTGAGGGACCGTGCGACGGCCGCTCCGGCTCGGGTGAGGGACCGCGCGACGGCCGCCCCGCGAGCGGTGACGCGCGGGACGGGCACGCCGGGCGGCATGGTGGAGCCGGTCGGGGGCAGGAGGCGGGGGAACAGGTGTTCTTCGGACGGGAGCGGGAGATCAAGGCGCTGCGGGCGGACATCTCGCGGGCCGGGCTGGACACGCTGGCCGGGCGCAAGGCGCCCCGCGCCCGTGTGCTGCTCATCGCCGGGCGCCCCGGATCCGGCCGCACCGCGCTCGCCGAGCGGCTGGTCGGGGACCTGGAGCGCGGCTACCGCGACGGCGTCCTGCGGGCCCGGCTCAGCGAACCGGGCGGCGACCCGGTGCCCGTCGAGCGCGTCGCTCGAGGGCTCCTCGCCGACCTCGGCCTCACCGCGCCCGCGGGCGCCGACGAGGACGACGTCAGCGCCCTGCTGCGGGCCACCCTCCGGGAGCGCCGCGCCCTGCTGCTCCTGGACGACGCCGCCGACGCCGAGCAGGTGGACGCCCTGCTGCCGGAGAACCCCGACTGCCTGGTCGTGGCCGTCGCGCACGGTCCGCTCACCGGCATCCCCGACGTACGCCCCTGCACGGTCGGCGGCCTCGACGTGAAGGCCGCCGTCGACCTGCTGGAGACGTACACCGGCTCGGTCCGGATCACCGTCGACCCGCAGGCCGCCGAGACGCTCACCGAGCTGTGCGCCGGCCAGCCCGCCGCGCTCCTCCTCGCCGGCGGATGGCTCGCCGCGCGCCCCACGGCGTCCGTCGCCGACCTCGCCAAGCGGCTGCGCGCCGTGCCCGACGAGGGCGGCCCCGCCGCGCTGCGCCCGCTCGCCCGCGCCTTCCGCCTGGCGTACGAGGCGCTGCCCGCGCCCGGCGCCCGCGCCCTGCGGCTGCTCGCGCTCGCCCCGCTGGGCAGCGCCGACCCGCAGACCCTGTCCGCGCTGGTCGGCTGCTCGGTGTCCACCGCCGCGTCGCTGCTCGACGGGTTCGTCGCGCTCGGATTCGTACGGCGGGCCCCGCACGGGCGGTACGAGGTGCCCGGCTGCCTGATGCCGTTCCTCCGGGAGCGGCTCGCGGCCGAGGACCGGGCCGCCGAGACGCAGCTGGCGCGCGCCCGGATGCTGGAGCGGACCGTGCGGCTCCTCCAGTCCTGCCGCGCGGTCACCGAACCGGAGGGCAGCCCCGCGCGCCGCCGCCTCGCCGGGCTGCCGCGCGCCCTGCGCTTCCCGAACCGGGAGGAGGCCGCCGACTGGCTGGACCGGCGGGAGCCCGCGCTGCTGGCGTGCGCGCGCCTCGCCGTGGCGGACGGCGAGCTGGACACCCTGGCCCGCCGGCTGATCGCCGCGCTGGTCCGGGCGCTCGCCGCGCACCGCGGCACCGAGGCCGCCGCGCCCGAGCTGTACGGGCTGCACGGGCTGGTCCTGGACGTCGCCGAGCGGCGCGGCCTGCACCGCGAGCGCGCCGCCGCCCTGCTGAACCTCGCCGACCTGGACGCCGGCACGGGCCGCACCCGCGACGCCCTGGCCCGCTACCGGGCCGCCCTGGACGCCGGGCGCCTGGCGAACGACCCGTACGCGACCGGCCGCGCGATGGAATCCGTCGGCGGCGCCTACCAGGAGCTGGGGGACTGGCAGCGGGCCGCCGACTGGTACGGGCGGGCCCTCGCGCAGCGCCTCGCGCGCGACGAGCGGGAGGACCAGGCGCGCCTGTACGGCAGGCTCGGCGCGGTCCACACCTACGCCGGCCGCTACGGCGAGGCGCTGCGCAACTGGCGTGCGGCGGCGGCCGGTTACCGCCGCCTCGGCGATGTGCCGGCCCACGCGAGGGCCTTGAGCGAGGCGGCGCGGGTGCAGGAGTACGCGGGGCGGCCGGAGGACTGCTTGCGCACCTGCGAGGAGGCCGTGGAATGGGCCCGCCGCGCCGGGGACGCGCGGCTCCACGCCGCGCTGCGGCTGCGGCTCGCGGACACGCTGGACCGGCTCGGCGACCCCGCTGCCGCCCGGCTGCACCGCGCCGCCGCCGAGCGGCTCCTCGAGTCGGGCGCCGCAGGTCAGGGGTGGGGCCAGCCCTCGCCCCCTACCTACGAAATCCGTAGTGGTTCTCAAAAAAATTAATGCTTTGTAAGGCTAGACAGAGGGAAGTCCTTCATTAGACTGGGTGCGCCGCGTTAACCGCGGTCTGCCCCGGTGTGTCCTGCAACACACGGGTATGTATCGCTGTAGAGCGCTTTGCCCCCTATACCCCTGATTCAAGGACCGTGATCGACGATGAAGGTCGGCATCCCCCGCGAGGTCAAGAACAACGAGTTCCGCGTCGCCATCACCCCGGCCGGTGTGCACGAGCTCGTCCGCAACGGCCATGAGGTCTTCGTCGAGCAGAACGCCGGTGTCGGCTCCTCGATCACGGACGACGAGTACGTGGCCGCAGGCGCGGCGACCCTGCCCACCGCGGACGAGGTCTGGGCCACCGCGGACCTGCTGCTGAAGGTCAAGGAACCCATCGCGGAGGAGTACCACCGCCTCCGCAAGGACCAGACCCTCTTCACCTACCTCCACCTCGCCGCGTCCCGCGAGTGCACCGACGCCCTGCTCGCGTCCGGCACCACCGCCATCGCGTACGAGACCGTCGAGACCGCGAACCGCGCGCTGCCGCTGCTCGCCCCGATGTCCGAGGTCGCGGGCCGCCTCGCCCCGCAGGTCGGCGCCTACCACCTGATGCGCGCGGCCGGCGGCCGCGGCGTCCTGCCCGGCGGCGTGCCCGGCGTCATCCCGGCCAAGGCCGTCGTCATCGGCGGCGGCGTCTCCGGCTGGAACGCCGCGCAGATCGCCATCGGCATGGGCTTCGAGGTCACCCTGCTCGACCGGGACATCAACAAGCTCCGCGAGGCCGACAAGATCTTCGGCACCAAGGTCAAGGCCGTCATGTCCAACTCCTTCGAGCTGGAGAAGGCCGTCCTGGAGGCCGACCTCGTCATCGGCGCCGTCCTCATCCCGGGCGCCAAGGCCCCGAAGCTGGTCACCAACGAGCTGGTGTCCCGGATGAAGGCCGGAAGTGTCCTTGTCGACATCGCGATCGACCAGGGCGGCTGCTTCGAGGACTCCCGTCCCACCACCCACGCCGAGCCGACCTTCCGGGTCCACGACTCGATCTTCTACTGCGTGGCCAACATGCCGGGCGCCGTCCCGAACACCTCCACCTACGCCCTGACCAACGCCACGCTGCCCTACATCGTGTCGCTGGCCAACAACGGCTGGGTCGAGGCGCTGCGCCGCGACGCCGCCCTCGCCAAGGGCCTCAACACGCACGACGGCAAGGTCGTGTACAAGGAGGTCGCCGAGGCGCACGGCCTCGAGCACGTGGAGCTGGCCTCCCTCATCGGCTGACGTCCGTTCACCCCCCGTCAACCGCCCGCTCACACAGGGCTTTCGGCCCGCGGGCGGTCAACGGGGGACGTCAACCTCACGCATCCGGCCGGACCTTGGCAGCGAGGTCCGGCCGGACGTGTGTCCGCTCGCACGCGCGTGTCGTTCAAGTCGCCTCGAACGTAACCCTTTAACCGATTCGCGCACCCGCGAAACGAAGGGATCGAGGCCCTCGCACCCTTGACAGAAAGGCGTTCGACCGCCGACACATCCCGCCGCGTCCGGCCGATTGTGTTGCTGCGGAGCGGTGACACGCCATAGAGTCGCCAACCGTCGGCATGGTGCCACGCTGACCTATCGATAAGTTTCCTGGTCACGTCCAAGGAGGTAAGACGACTTGTGAATGAGTCGACATTTACTCCCGGGGTCGCGCAACCAGGAACGCGGGCGGCGGGCCAGGGTGGTCCGTCGTCCGGACCCGAGGTCGTCGGTTCGGTCGCTGTCCGGACGTTCGCGACGCACCAGCACCTGACGACACCCCACACGATGAAGATGATGGACGGCCAACACGTGAACGCCATGGCCGGCAACGAGAGTGGCCGAGAGTCCACCCACTTCGCCGCCTACGACGAGCTGCCCGAGGGGCACTTCTACGACCCCGACGCCGAGTACGAGCCGGACCCCGAATACGCGGCCACCCTCGCGCCCGACGCCGCCCGGCAGCGCCGCGAGCGGATCGGCCCGACCGGCCGCCCCCTGCCGTACTTCCCGATCCCGGGCCCGCTCACCGAGCACGGGCCCGCGAAGATCATCGCGATGTGCAACCAGAAGGGCGGCGTCGGCAAGACCACGTCGACCATCAACCTCGGCGCCGCGCTCGCCGAGTACGGACGGCGGGTGCTCCTCGTCGACTTCGACCCGCAGGGCGCCCTCTCGGTGGGCCTCGGCGTCAATCCGATGGAGCTCGACCTCACCGTCTACAACCTGCTCATGGAGCGGGGCATGTCGGCCGACGAGGTCCTCCTGAAGACCGCCGTGCCCAACATGGACCTGCTGCCGAGCAACATCGACCTGTCGGCGGCCGAGGTGCAGCTCGTCAGCGAGGTCGCCCGCGAGTCCACCCTGCAGCGCGCCCTCAAGCCGCTGCTCCAGGACTACGACTACATCGTGATCGACTGCCAGCCGTCCCTCGGCCTGCTGACGGTGAACGCGCTGACCGCCGCCCACAAGGTGATAGTGCCGCTCGAGTGCGAGTTCTTCGCGCTCCGCGGGGTCGCGCTGCTCACGGAGACCATCGAGAAGGTCCAGGAGCGCCTCAACCCCGACCTCGAACTCGACGGCATCCTCGCCACGATGTACGACTCGCGCACCGTCCACAGCCGCGAGGTCCTCGCGCGCGTGGTCGAGGCGTTCGACGACCACGTCTACCACACGGTCATCGGCCGGACCGTCCGCTTCCCGGAGACCACCGTCGCCGGAGAGCCCATCACCACGTACGCGTCGAACTCGGTCGGCGCGGCCGCCTACCGCCAGCTCGCCAGGGAGGTGCTCGCCCGGTGTCACGCCGAGTGAGTCTGCCCGGAGCCGACGAGCTGTTCCGTACGACCGGGGGCACGGCGCTGCAGGCGTCCACGCCCCGACGCCAGCCCGCGGCGGAGGGCCCACGGGTCCCCGGGCAGGGCGGTGAGCAGGACCCGCCGGCCGAGGAGCACTCGGCTGCGGCGGCGGGGGAGGACGGGCCCGCGCGCCAGGCCCGCACCCGCGCGGTGGCCGACGAGCCGGAGACCGGTACGCCCTCCGGGGCGGCGCCCCGCGCCGCCGCGGCCGCGTCCGGGACGGCCCCCGCCACCCCGGCCGCCCGGCGCGGCCGGCGCTCCCCGAGCCGGCGGCCCAGCGGCCGCGAGCGCCACGACGAGAAGATCACCGTCTACGTCTCCGCCGAGGAGCTGATGGACCTGGAGCACGCGCGTCTCGTCCTGCGCGGCGAGCACGGGCTGGCCGTCGACCGCGGCCGCATCGTCCGCGAGGCCGTCGCCGTGGTCCTGGCCGACCTGGAGTCCCGCGGCGAGGCGAGCATCCTCGTACGGCGGCTCAGAGGCCGCTGAGCGGGTCCTCCTCGCGCGCGTAGCGCGCCGACGGGCCGGTGCGCCCGATAGCCTACGGGGCCGCCCTGTCCCGTTCGCCCGCCTTGGACCCCGATGCGCCCGCACCCTCCACGCCGCCGCCCGCTGGGCCCCGGCCCGGCCACGCCGCCCCCGCCGGGGCCCGTCGCGCCGCCGGGGCCCGCCGACCGGGAGGCCGTACCGGGCCCGGAGCCGGAGGCGCCGCACGCGCCCGGCGCGGGGCCGGGGCCCCGGCCCGCCGTCGCGGACCCCGCCCCGGAGCGGGACGCGCCGCCCGGGACCGGTGGGGGCGCGGGGCCGGACGCGCCGCCCGGGACCGGTGGGGGCGCGGGGGCGGATACGCCGAGCGGGACCGGCGGTGGCGGCGCGGGCCGCGACGCGTCCGGGGCGGAGCGGGAGGCTTCGGGGGACGGCCGGTTCACCGTGCGCCTGGCGAACTTCGAGGGCCCCTTCGACCTGCTGCTCCAGCTGATCGCCAAGCACAAGCTGGACGTCACCGAGGTGGCGCTCTCCAAGGTGACCGACGAGTTCATGGCGCACATCCGCGCCATGGGGCCGGACTGGGACCTGGACCAGACGACCGAGTTCCTGGTGGTCGCCGCCACGCTGCTGGACCTCAAGGCCGCCCGGCTGCTGCCCGCCGCCGAGGTGGAGGACGAGGCGGACCTCGCGCTGCTGGAGGCCCGCGACCTGCTGTTCGCCCGGCTCCTGCAGTACCGCGCGTACAAGCGGGTCGCCGAGCTGTTCGGCGCCCGCCTCGACGACGAGGGCCGCCGCCACCCCCGTACCGTCGGCCTGGAGCCGCACCACGCGGAGCTGCTGCCGGACGTGGTCCTCAGCATCGGGCCCGAGGGGTTCGCCAGGCTGGCGGTCAAGGCGCTGCGGCCCAAGCCGAGGCCGCAGGTGTACGTCGACCACGTCCACGCCCCGCTGGTCAGCGTCCGCGAGCAGGCGGCGATCGTGGTGGCGCTGCTGCGGGAGCGCGGCGAGGCCCGGTTCGGCGAGCTCGCGGCGGACGCGGCCGACACCCTCACCGTCGTCGCCCGCTTCCTCGCCCTGCTGGAGCTGTACCGGGACCGGGCGGTCGCCCTCGACCAGGAGGAACCGCTCGGGGAGCTGACCGTCCGCTGGACCGGCGGGGACGCCGACGCGGCGGTCGGCGACGAGTTCGACCGCGCCGGGGACGGTGACGGTGCCGGTGCCGGTGGCGGCGCCGGGAAGGAAGGGGAGCATACGTGAGCGACGCCCTGGAGCTGAGGCCCGCCCTGGAGGCGGTCCTCATGGTGGTGGACGAGCCGGCGACGGAGGAGCACCTCGCCAGGATTCTGGGCCGCACCCGCCGCGAGGTCGCCGACGCGCTTCGAGAGCTGGCCGACGAGTACGACGTCCAGCGGCGCGGCTTCGAGCTGCGCCAGGTCGCCGGCGGCTGGCGGTACTACACCCGCCCCGCGTACGCGGCCGCCGTGGAGGCCTTCGTCCTCGACGGCCGGCAGGCCCGCCTCACGCAGGCCGCGCTGGAGACGCTGGCGGTCGTCGCGTACCGGCAGCCGGTCAGCCGTTCACGGGTCTCGGCGGTGCGCGGGGTCAACTGCGACGGGGTCATGCGCACCCTCCTCCAGCGCGGTCTGGTGGAGGAGGCGGGCGCGGAACCCGAAACAGGTGCGATCCTGTACAGGACGACGAACTACTTCCTGGAGCGGATGGGCCTGCGCGGCCTGGACGAACTGCCGGAACTCGCGCCCCTCCTCCCCGAGGCGGCCGCGGTCGAGGCCGAGTCGCGGGAAGCGGTCCCGTCGTTCGATCCGGACCACCGGATCGACGAGGACGCAGACGACAAGACGGAACTTTGATGCGAAGCAGCAGCGGCAGGAACAGCAGCGGAAACAACGGCGGGAGCCGTGGTGGCAACAGCGGCGGCCGCGGCAGCAGCGGCGGCCGCGGCAACTACCGGGGTGCCGGTAACAGCCGCGACGACCGCCGGCAGGGCGGCGGCAACCCGCGCCGCCCCCGCCCCGAGGAGCGCAGCTACGACGTGGGCGGCGGCCCCGGCGAGGCCCCCAGGCGCGGACGGGGCGCGGCGGCCCGCGGCGGCGCCAAGGGCGGCCCCCGCCAGTCGCCCCAGCGCGGCGGCGGCCGCACGGCCCCGGCGCGCCCGCGCGAGCTGGACGCCCGGATCGAGGAGCGCAACCGCGAGCGGTACGCGGACAAGCCGCAGAAGTCCGTGCAGCCGGGCCAGGAGGGCGAGCGCCTGCAGAAGGTCCTCGCCCGCGCCGGGTACGGTTCGCGCCGCGCCTGCGAGGAGCTGATCGAGGACGCGCGCGTCGAGGTCAACGGCTCGATCGTGGTCGAGCAGGGGCTGCGCGTCGACCCGGAGAAGGACGAGATCAAGGTCGACGGGCTGACCGTCGCCACGCAGTCGTACCAGTTCTTCGCGCTGAACAAGCCGGCCGGTGTCGTCTCCACCATGGAGGACCCCGACGGCCGGCAGTGCCTGGGCGACTACGTCACCAACCGCGAGACGCGCCTCTTCCACGTGGGGCGGCTCGACACGGAGACCGAGGGCATCATCCTGCTCACCAACCACGGTGAGCTGGCCCACCGCCTCACGCACCCCAAGTACGGCGTGAAGAAGACCTATCTGGCCGCCATCACCGGGCCGCTCCCGCGCGAGGTGGGCAAGCGCCTCAAGGAGGGCATCCAGCTGGAGGACGGCTACGCCCGCGCCGACCACTTCCGGGTCGTCGAGCAGACCGGCAAGAACTACCTGGTCGAGGTCGTCCTCCACGAGGGCCGCAAGCACATCGTGCGCCGCATGCTCGCCGAGGCGGGCTTCCCCGTCGACAAGCTGGTCCGCACCGCCTTCGGCCCGATCCAGCTGGGCGACCAGAAGTCCGGGTGGCTGCGCCGCCTGACGAACACCGAGGTCGGCATGCTGATGAAGGAAGTCGGCCTGTAGGCATCCCCCTCCTGACGCGTCAGGGGAGATCCGTCCGAAGAAGCCCGCGGCACCCGGCCGCGGGCTTCTTCGCGCTTCCGGCGCGTGCTTCCCGGCGTGCGGGGTGTGCGGGGCCGCTTCGTGCTTGTGGCGGACCTCCGCGCCGGTTTATAGTCAAGGTGACTCTTAAGCGCCTTCCCCGGAGCGGCCATGCACGTCCAGCTGCCCGACGGCTACGACCCGCGGGCCTTCGAGCCCTTCGCCGTCACCGTCGACCTCGCCGTCTTCACGCTGCGTGAGAACCGGCTGCACGTCCTGCTCGTCCGGCGCGGCGAGGAGCCGTACCGGGACCGCTGGGCGCTCCCCGGCGGCTTCCTGCGGCCGCACGAGTCCGCCGGCGCAGCGGCCCGCCGCGAACTCGCCGAGGAGACCGGCCTGTCGGAGGAGACCGCCGCCCGCCTGCACCTGGAGCAGCTGCGCACCTACAGCGAGCCCGGCCGCGACCCCCGCATGCGGGTCGTCTCCGTCGCGTACACCGCGCTCGGCCCCGGCCTGCCCGAGCCGCGCGGCGGCGGCGACGCCTCCGACGCCCGCTGGGTCCCCTACGGCACACAGGGGCCGCTCGCCTTCGACCACGACGTGATCCTCGCCGACGCCCACGACCGCGTCGGCGCCAAGCTCGAGTACAGCGGCCTCGCCACCGCCTTCTGCCCGCCCGAGTTCACCCTCGGCGAGCTGCGGCAGGTCTACGAGGCCGTGTGGGGCGTCCCGCTGGACCGCCCCAACTTCCGGCGCAAGGTCCTTGCCACGCCCGGCTTCGTCCGGCCCGTGGAAGGCCCGCCGCGCCTCACCGGCGGACGGGGGAAACCGGCCGCGCTCTACCGGGCGGGCGACGCGACCGCCCTCCACCCACCCCTGCTGCGACCGGCGCGGCCGGAACGACGGGAGACCACCGCATGACCACCGACACCACCACCGCCCGCACCACGACCAAGCAGGCCGCCACCGGCGCGCTGATCGGCCTCGCCCTGGGCGACGCCATGGGCCTGCCCACCGAGTTCATCGACGTACCGAGGATCACCGGCTGGTACGGCCCCTGGCGGGAGCTTCCGCTGCCCGAGCCCGCCCGCGTCACCGACGACACGCAGATGACCCTCGCCGTCGGCCGGGCGCTGCGCACCGCCATGGACGACGGCCCCCTCGCCCCGCGCCGCTTCGCCGGACCGCTGCGCGAGGAGTACGTCGCCTGGGCCCGCTCGCCCGAGAACAACCGCGCCCCCGGCCGCACCTGCCTCGTGGCCTGCGGGCTGCTCGCCGCCGACGGGCCCTGGCAGGGCGCCAGCCAGACCGGCTCCAAGGGCTGCGGCGCCAACATGCGGGTCGCGCCCGTCGGCCTCGTACCCGGCCTCACCGACGAGCAGCGGGCCGGCGCCGCCCAGCTCCAGGCCGCGCTCACGCACGGGCACCCCACCGCGCTCGCCGCGTCCGACCTGACCGCCCACGCCGTGTACCTGCTGGCGCAGGGCGCCGAACCGCTCGGCCTGGTCGGGCTGCTGCGCTCGTACGCGTACGAGAACCGCTCCCGCTACCACGAGACATGGCTCGGCGACCTGTGGACCCGCGCCCACGACCCCTCGCCGGAGCACTACATCGAGCGCGGCTGGGACGAGTGCCTCGCCGTGCTCGAACGGGTCGCCGCCGCCCTGCGCACCGCTAACCCCGAGACCGACCCGTGCCTGCTCACCGGCGAGGGCTGGATCGCGGAGGAGGCGCTCGCCACCGCGCTGCTGTGCTTCCTGATGTTCCCGCAGGAGCCGCTCACCGCCCTGCGCCGGGCCGCCTGCACCAGCGGCGACTCCGACTCGATCGCCTGCCTCGCCGGTGCCTTCGCGGGGGCCCACCTCGGCGCGTCCGCCTGGCCGGAGGAGTGGGCGGAGCGCGTCGAATACCGCTCGGACCTCGTCACGCTGGGCGCGCTCTGGGATGCTTGACCGGTGATCGAACACCTGGACCTCTCCTCCGCCGTCGCCGACCAGCCCGACCCGGTGCTCTTCGCCACCGTCTCCGGCGCGCACCTGTACGGCTTCCCGTCCCGCGACTCGGACGTGGACCTGCGCGGGGCGCACCTGCTGCCGGTGGACGCGCTGATCGGCCTGCGGGACGCGGAGGAGACCCGGTCCAGGATGTGGCTGCGCGACGGCGTCGAGATGGACCTCGTCACGCACGACCTGCGCAAGTTCGTCCGCCTGATGCTGCGGCGCAACGGCTATGTGCTGGAGCAGCTCCTGTCGCCGCTCGTCGTCCGCACCAGCGGCCTCCACGCCGAACTGGCCGCCCTCGCGCCGGACGTGGTCACCACCCACCACGCCCACCACTACCGGGGCTTCGCCTGCACCCAGTGGCGGCTCTTCGAGAAGAACGGCGAGCTGAAGTCGCTGCTGTACACCTTCCGCGCCCTGCTGACCGGCATCCACCTGATGCGGTCGGGCGAGGTCGTCGCGCATCTGCCGACCCTGTGCGAGACGGTGGGGGAGGCCCCCGCGTACCTGCGCGAGCTGATCGCCGCCAAGGCGGAGGCCGAGCACGGCCCGGCCGACGGCACCGACCGGGAGCGGCTGCGCGCCGACGTGGAGGCACTGCACGCCGCGCTCGACGCCGCCCAGGCCGCCTCGGCGCTACCCGGCGCCGTGACGGGGGCGCACGACGCGCTGCACGACCTCGTCGTCCGCGCCCGCCTGGGACAGGGCGTCCAGGGCTGACCGCAGCCGGGCCCGGTACAGGAAGTCCTCCACCCGGTCCCGGTCCGGCCCGGCCGGCAGCGGCGACGACGCCAGCGCCGCGTCCGCCTCGTCGGCGAGCCGCGCCATCCACGCCTCCACCTCGGGCCACGCGACCTCGCCCCGCTTGACCGCGAGCAGCCGCTCCCGCCCGTCGCCCACGCCGATCACCAGCTCCCCGGTGCGCAGCAGGTCCCGGCAGGAGCCGAGCAGCCGCAGCAGGTGCATGGCGTGCTTCCAGCGGGGCGCGCCGTGCTGCCGCAGGTCGGCCTCCAGCTTGCGGCGCTGCGACAGCGCGTAGCGGGCGAACGTGTCGTACACCTGCCGCGACAGGAACGCGCCGCGCAGGGCCAGCAGTTCGCGGCCCGTGTCGTCGACGTGCTCCACGAGCGGCGAGTGGAGGCACTCCAGGATGTTCGGGTTGCCGCGCAGGGCCAGCTCGCAGAACCGCTCCAGCTCCCAGCTGAACTGCTCGGGCGCCGGGCCCTCCACGTGCGTGGGCGGCTTGGTGAACCGCCACTGGGCCGCGGTCGGGGCGAGGAACACCCCGCGCCGGTCCGTGTCGCTGCCGTCCGTCGCCAGGCCGAACGCCCGGGACCCCATGACACAGGAGTAGACCGTGTGGTCGCGGACGAGCGCTTCCGGCGTGATGGTGTCCCCAGGCATGCGCAGACCCTAACCGTCCCGGCCGGCCGGGACGGGGCCCGGCCGCGCACGGGTCCGGGAGGGTCACAGGAGCCGGACGCTGCCGTCCGACACGCTGATCCTCCGCTCCGGCAGCGGCCGGGTCGCGGGGCCCGAGGCGACCGACGCGTCCGCGATCCTGAACCTGCTGGCGTGGCACGGGCAGTTGATCAGCCCGTTCGCCACCGAGCCGACCGTGCAGCCCTGGTGGGTGCAGACCGCCGAGAACGCCTTGAACTCGCCCTCGGCCGGCTGGGTCACCACCACCTTCTCGGCGGCGAAGACCCGGCCGCCGCCGACCGGGATGTCGGACGTCGAGGCGATCAGCCTGCCCCCGGCCGTGGGCTCGGCCGTCTCCCCGGGGGTGGGCGGGGCCGTGCCCCCGGCCGTCGGCTCGGCCGTCTCCCCGGGGGTGCGCCGGGCCGTGCCCCCGGGCGTGGGGTCGCCACCGGCGCCGTCACCGGCGTCGTCGCCGCACGCGGAGGTCAGGGCGGCCGCGGCGGCCGCGGTCAGGGCGCCGGTGAGCACGGTACGGCGACGGGGCACGGGACCGGACGAACCGGGAGGAAGCTGCTGCATCCCCTCATCGTGCGGCCCACAGGGCGCCCGGTGAAGGGAACCCGCCGTCGGTTACGCCCAGGGAACGAGTTCGAGGGCCTCCCCGTCCGGGCCCCGGCGCACCTCCAGCACGGCCGTGACCGCCGTCC
This sequence comes from Streptomyces sp. SudanB25_2051, assembly GCF_964272635.1. Taxonomy (NCBI): domain Bacteria; kingdom Bacillati; phylum Actinomycetota; class Actinomycetes; order Kitasatosporales; family Streptomycetaceae; genus Streptomyces; species Streptomyces sp. SudanB25_2051. Next base: position 1,200,599 of record NZ_OZ186787.1, on the reverse strand, counting down.
GCTCCAGCGGCCCGTACACATGCGGGAACACCCCGGCCGCCGACTCCTCCCAGCGCACCTCCGCCGCCAGCCGCTCCTCGTCCACCACCAGCACCAGCAGCGTCCCCGGCACGTCCCGGTAGCGCGCGTCCGCGACGGCCAGCGCGGCCGGGGCGTCCGCCGAGCAGTGCGTGAACCCCTCGCGCGCCAGGGACGCGGGTCGGTAGGGGAGCGCGGGCTCGGCGGCCCACTCCGGCAGCGGTACGACGTGGTAGATCATGCGGACAGTCTCGTACGTCCCCGCGGCCCCGCGCACCGCCTCCGCGCACCGCGCCCACGCACCCGCCTCCGGGCGCCGCGCCCAGGCGCCGCCGCCAGGCACGCCTCCGCGCGCCACCGGCGCCGTCTCAGCCGCCAGAACGGCCGCGCGGCGCCTGCCCGGCCTTGACTAGGCTGACCACACAGCGGGCGCCCGGCCCCGGCCGCCGTCCCACCCCGGCCACCGCCCGCCCGCTCGTCCGTCGCCCACCACCCGCCGCCCGCCGCAAGGACACCGCCCAGTGAGAACCGCCGTCGTCATCGGAACCGGTCTGATCGGCACGTCCGTCGCCCTCGCCCTCACCGACCGGGGCGTCACCGTCCACCTCGCCGACCACGACCCGGACCGGGCCCGCACCGCCGCCGCGCGGGGCGCCGGCACGGACGCGCCGCCCGAGGGCCCCGTCGACCTGTGCGTGGTCGCCGTGCCGCCCGCCCACGTCGCCGCCACCCTCGCCGGCGCCATGCGCGCCGGCACCGCGCGCGGCTACCTGGACGTGGCGAGCGTCAAGGGCGGACCGCAGCGGGAGCTGGAGGCCTTGGGCGCCGACCTGTCCGCGTACATCGGCACCCACCCCATGTCGGGCAAGGAGCAGTCCGGGCCCCTCGCGGGCAGCGGCGACCTGTTCGAGGGCCGCCCCTGGGTCCTCACGCCCACCCGCGAGACCCACACCGAGGTCCTGAACCTGGCGCTGGAGCTGGTCGCGCTCTGCCGGGCCGTCCCGGTCGTCATGGACGCCGACGCCCACGACCGGGCCGTCGCCCTGGTCTCGCACACCCCGCAGCTCGTCTCCTCGATGGTCGCCGCGCGGCTGGAGGGCGCCGAGGAGACCGCCGTACGGCTGTGCGGGCAGGGCATCCGCGACGTCACCCGCATCGCCGCCTCCGACCCCCGCATGTGGGTCGACATCCTCTCCGCCAATCCGGGGCCGGTCGCCGACGTGCTCGCCGCGCTCGCCGCCGACCTGGACGAGACGGTCCGCTCGCTGCGCGCCCTCCAGTCCGCCGACGACGCCAAGCGCCACGAGGGCGTCACCGGCGTCGAGGACGTGCTGCGCCGGGGCAACACCGGCCGCGCCCGCGTCCCCGGCAAGCACGGCACGGCCCCGGCCGCGTACGAGACGGTCGCCGTCCTCATCAGCGACCAGCCGGGCGAGCTGGCCCGGATCTTCGCCGACGCCGGCCGGGCCGGGGTCAACATCGAGGACGTCCGCATCGAGCACGCCACCGGCCAGCAGGCGGGTGTGGTGCAGCTGATGGTCGCCCCGTCCGCCGCCCCGCTCCTCGCGGCCTCCCTCCGCGAGCGCGGCTGGGCCCTGCGGCAGTAGCGCCGGAAGCGGGGCCGGCCGGGTCCGGGCCGACGGCCGCTGCCGCGGGCCCTCCGCCGGCCGGTAACCTTGGGGCGGGCCCTCGGCAACCGGCCGGCCCCACTCCCACGCAGGCAGGAAGGTGTCCGACACCGTGCATTCCGTGATCGTCGCCATCGACGGCCCCTCCGGTACGGGCAAGTCGAGCACCTCCAAGGCCGTCGCGGCCGAGCTCGGCCTCAGCTACCTGGACACCGGCGCGCAGTACCGGGCGATCACCTGGTGGATGATCACCAACGGGATCGACGTGGACGACGCCGCGGCCGTCGCGGACGCCGCGGGCAAGCCCGTGATCGTCTCCGGTACGGACCCGTCGCACCCGACGATCACCGTCGACGGCGTGGACGCCTCCGGCCCGATCCGCACCCAGGAGGTCACCTCCAAGGTCAGCGCCGTCAGCGCCGTACCCGAGGTGCGCACCCGGATCACCGAGCTGCAGCGCTCCATCGCCGCCGCCGCCCCGCACGGCATCGTCGTGGAGGGCCGCGACATCGGCACGACCGTCCTCCCCGACGCCGACCTCAAGATCTTCCTCACCGCCTCCCCGGAGGCCCGCGCCGCCCGCCGCGCCGGCGAGCTGAAGGGCGCCGACGTCTCCGCCACCAGGGAAGCCCTGATCAAGCGGGACGCCGCCGACTCCAGCCGCAAGACCTCCCCCCTCGCCAAGGCCGACGACGCCGTCGAGGTCGACACGACCGAGCTGACGCTCCAGCAGGTCGTCGAGTGCGTGGTCACCCTCGTGGAGGAGAAGCGGGCGGCCGCCCAGTGACCCCGTCGGCGAAGGGCGCCGCCGTCGGGCGGGGCATCGGCATCGGCCTGATGTACGGGCTGTGGAAACCGCGCGTGCTGGGCGCCTGGCGCGTACCGGCCGCCGGGCCCGTCATCCTCGCCGTCAACCACGCCCACAACCTCGACGGCCCCATGCTCATGGGCACCGCGCCCCGGCCCGTCCACTTCCTGATCAAGAAGGAAGCGTTCGTCGGGCCGCTCGGGCCCTTCCTGGAGGGCATCGGGCAGCTGAAGGTCGACCGGGCCGCCGCCGACCGCACCGCGATCACCGGCGCCCTCGACGTTCTGGCCGCCGGCGGCGTCCTCGGGATCTTCCCGGAGGGCACCCGCGGCGACGGCGACTTCGCCTCGCTGCGCGCCGGGCTCGCCTACTTCGCCGTACGGTCCGGCGCGCCGATCGTCCCGGTCGCCGTCCTGGGAAGCAGCGAGCGCCGCGGCCGGTTGATAAAGGGGCTGCCCCCGCTGCGCAGCCGCGTCGACGTCGTCTTCGGCGACGCCTTCGAGGCCGGCGACGGCAGCGGACGCCGCACCCGCAAGGCGCTGGACGACGCCACCGTACGCATCCAGGAGCGGCTCACCGCCCACCTGGAAAACGCCAGGCGCCTCACCGGGCGCTGAGCGACACTTCGAGTAGTGGACCCGGCCCCGGCCGGACCCCACCGACCACCACGAACGCACGAGGAACGGACTTCATGAACGACCAGCACGACCACGGGGCACTTGGCGACGCCGAGTACGCGGAGTTCATGGAGCTCGCCGCCGAAGAGGGCTTCGACATCGAGGACGTGGAGGGCGCCATCGAGGAGGCCGGGCACGGCCCGCTGCCCGTCCTCGCCGTCGTCGGCCGCCCGAACGTCGGCAAGTCCACCCTGGTCAACCGGATCATCGGCCGCCGCGAGGCCGTCGTCGAGGACCGCCCCGGCGTCACCCGCGACCGCGTCACCTACGAGGCCGAGTGGGCGGGCCGCCGCTTCAAGGTGGTCGACACCGGCGGCTGGGAGCAGGACGTGTTCGGTATCGACGCGTCCGTCGCCGCGCAGGCCGAGTTCGCGATCGAGGCCGCCGACGCCGTCGTCTTCGTCGTGGACGCCACCGTGGGCGCCACCGACACCGACGAGGCCGTCGTCAAGCTCCTGCGCCGCGCCGGCAAGCCCGTCGTCCTCGCCGCGAACAAGGTGGACGGCCCGTCCGCCGAGGCCGACGCCGCGATGCTGTGGTCCCTGGGCCTCGGTGAGCCGTTCCCCGTCTCCGCGCTGCACGGCCGCGGCACCGGCGACCTCCTGGACGAGGTCCTCAAGGCCCTGCCCGAGGCGCCCGAGCAGACCTTCGGCACCCCCGTCGGCGGCCCGCGCCGCATCGCGCTCATCGGCCGCCCGAACGTCGGCAAGTCGTCCCTCCTCAACAAGGTCGCGGGCGAGGAGCGCGTCGTCGTCAACGAACTGGCCGGCACCACCCGCGACCCGGTCGACGAGCTCATCGAACTGGGCGGCAAGACCTGGAAGTTCGTGGACACCGCGGGCATCCGCAAGAAGGTCCACCTCCAGGAGGGCGCGGACTACTACGCGTCCCTGCGCACCGCCGCCGCCGTCGAGAAGGCCGAGGTGGCCGTCGTCCTGATCGACACCACCGAGTCCATCTCCGTCCAGGACCAGCGGATCATCACCATGGCCGTGGAGGCGGGCCGCGCGCTCGTCATCGCGTACAACAAGTGGGACGAGCTGGACGAGGAGCGCCGCTACTACCTGGAGCGGGAGATCGAGACGGAGATGCAGCAGGTGGCCTGGGCCCCGCGCGTCAACGTCTCCGCCCGCACCGGCCGCCACATGGACCGGCTCGTCCCGGCGATCGAGACCGCCCTCGCCGGCTGGGAGACCCGGGTCCCGACCGGCCGCCTCAACGCCTTCCTCGGCGAGCTGGTCGCCGCGCACCCGCACCCGATCCGCGGCGGCAAGCAGCCCCGCATCCTGTTCGGCACGCAGGCCGGCACCAAGCCGCCCCGGTTCGTGCTGTTCGCCTCGGGCTTCCTGGAGCACGGCTACCGTCGGTTCGTGGAGCGCCGCCTGCGCGAGGAGTTCGGCTTCGACGGCACGCCGATCCACATCTCCGTACGGGTGCGGGAGAAGCGCGGCCGCAAGAAGTAGCCGCACGGCAGACGGCGGCGGGGCCGGGTGGACGATCGCGTCCCCCGGCCCCGCCGCCGTTCAGTGGCCCCGGCGCGGTGCCGGTGGCAGGGCCGCCTGCGCGGGGCCGCCGTGCGGCCGGGCCGCCGCGTAGCCGCCGTACGCCTGCGCCTGCCAGCCCTGCCCGTATCCGTGCGTGCCGGTCGTGTGGCCCGTGCCGGAGGGCCCGCCGCCCTGTCCCGCGTCCGCGGGATGGGAGGGAGGCAGCGCCCCGAACGCCCGGAACGTGAGGTCCTCCTCGCCGGTGCGGTCCCCGGGCAGCGCCCGGAACGACCGCCGGTACTCCGAGTACAGCGCGTCGTAGATGGGCGTGGCCGAGTAGGACAGCCCGTCCTGCGCCGGGCGCATGGCGGGGATGTGCTGGTACGGCTGGCGGGACGGCTCGTATGAGTGCTGCACGTAGGGGCCAACGACCCCGCCGCCCGGGGGATGCGGTCCACCCCCGGAATTCGCCTTCCACCGGGCGGGGAGCGGGGTGCCCATCAGGACGTGCCGGCGAGCGGCATGGCGGCGGCGACCAGGCGGCCGTTGGCGGCGGCCTTCTCCAGCGCGTCGCGCAGCAGGTCCTCGCGCGGCTGCTGGCCGATGGAGCCGACGGGCGCGGCGAACACCAGCACGGTCTTCGTCTTGTTGACCGTGGTCCGCCAGTCGTCGGTGACCTGGAGCGGCTGGTGCGCCTTCCACCAGGCGACCTGGCCGCCGCCGACCGGGTTCGGCTGGAGGATCGCGTGGAGCTGCCCCACGGCGAGCAGCACCGACCAGCCGCCGAGCAGCGCGGGTGCCGCGTTCAGATCGGACACGGGGTGGAAGCCCTGCTCCATGAGGAGCGGCAGGAACTCGTCCTCCGTGCCGTACGAGCCGGGGCGGGCGATCGGCGCGGTCGGCTCCACGACGAGCGCCGGGTGGAGCGCCCCGTCGATCGCGACCAGCCCGCTCGTCACACCCAGGACGGCCTGCTGGGTGCCCGGCGGGACCTGCGCGGGCGCGGCGCCCTGCGGGGCCTGGGCCGGGGCGGGCGCGGGCCGCTGCGGCTCCTCTCCGGTGATCGACCGGACGGCGCCCTGGAGCTGCTCCTCCGAGACGCGGACGACCTGGGAGGGGATGCAGGTGGCGTGGGCGAAGGCGAGGACGGCGGTCTCGTCGCCGACGAACAGCACCGTGCTGGTGCGTTCCTGCTCGGGGTCGCCCGGGGTGCGGCAGGAGGTGCAGTCGTAGCTGCCCGGGGCGTTCTCGCCGGCGAGCAGCCGGTCGGCTTCGTCGTCGCCGATCTCGGCGCGTACGTCCTCGCTGACGTCGAGCATGCGCGGCACGGGGGGCTCCTCGGACTCGTTGATGCGGGCGGTACCGGGCGGCTCCCGGCACATCTCATGACGAGTTCAACGGCCGAGCGCCGGACGGGGTCACGCGCCCGGGGCAACCGAATCCGGCCACCGGGGTCTGCCGACCGGGTGGGATCGCGCGGCGCGGGCGCGGCGCGCCGGGGCGGGAGCGGCACGGGGGTGCGGGGGCGTGCCTAGCGTGGCGCGATGCCGAAGCAGCTGAAACCTTCCGTCAGCCCGTACGGGCCCCGGGCCGCCGCCCCGCGGGGCGGCACCGCTCCGGACGGGCCGCCCGCGCGGCGCGGGGCCGTCGCGGTGCCGTACGCGCGCACCGGCCTGACGGCGCTCGTACTGGCGCTGGGCCTCGCCCTCGTACCGGCCCTGCCGCAGGGCGCGGCGGCCCGGGCGGCCGTCCCCGCGACGGCGCCCGCGGCCGTCCCCGCCGCCACGTCGGCCGACTGCCCCGGTGACTGGCCCTGGGGGTGCATCGCCCTCTGCGAGTCCAGCGGCCGCTGGGACGCGAACACCGGCAACGGCTTCTACGGCGGGCTGCAGTTCAAGCAGTCCACGTGGGAGGAGTTCGGCGGCCTGGAGTACGCGCGCCGCGCCGACCTGGCGACCCGCGCCCAGCAGATCACCGTCGCGCAGGAGGTGCTGCGCTGGCAGGGGTGGAAGGCGTGGCCGACGTGCTCGCGCCGCTACGGGCTGTCCGGGCGGTACCACACGGTCGAGCCGGGCGACTCGCTGAGCGCGATGGCGCGCCGCTTCCGCGTCGCGGGCGGCTGGCAGGCGGTGTACGAGGCGAACCGGGACGTGGTGGGCCCCGATCCCGACGTCATCCGGCCGGGTCAGCTGCTGGCGATCCCCTGAGGGCCGTCGAGGAACCGGCGCGCGGCCGGCTCTGCGGCCTCGCCGCTGAACGCGACCGTGCCGCGCCGCAGCACGTGCACCAGCGTGCCGCGCGGCAGGCCGGCGGGGAGCCGCTGCTCGGCGGCGACCAGCGCCGTGCCCCGCGCGCACAGGGCGCCCAGCAGGGCGTACGTGCGCGCCGCGAGCGGCGGTGACATACCCAGCACCGGCTCGTCCACCAGGACGACGCGCGCGGGCACCGCCAGCGCACGCGACACGGCCAGCATCCGCCGCTCGCCGCCCGACAGGGTGCCCGCCCGGCGGGGGAGCAGGGGCCGCAGCTCCGGGTACGCGTCGAGCGCCGCGTCCGGGCCCCCGGCGAGCCGCAGGTTCTCCGCGACGGTCAGCGCGGCGTACACGGCCCGCAGGTCCGGTACGAAGCACAGCCCGCGGCGGGCCCGCAGATGCGCCGGGACCCGCGTCACGTCGGCTCCCCGCCACAGGACCCGGCCGGCCGACGGGCGCACCGCCCCGGCCAGCGCCCGCAGTACCGTCGTGCGGCCGGAGCCGTTGCGGCCCAGCAGGACCGTCGCCGTGCCGGCCGGGACGGGCAGGTCGACGCCGTGCAGCGCCTCCAGCGGGCCGTAGCGGACGCGCACGGCCCGCAGCTCCATCTCGACGCTCACCCGACGATCCTCCCGGCCTCCATGACGTGGACCGTGTGCGCGATCCCGGCGACCAGGTCCGGGTCGTGCTCGACGACCAGGACGGCCGTGCCGTCGGCGGCCAGGGCGGCCAGGACCCGCGCGAGCCCGGCGGCCTCCGCCGCGTCAAGGCCGGCCGCGGGCTCGTCCAGCAGCAGCGTGTGCGGGCGCCCCGCGAGCGCCCGGCCCAGCTCGACCCGGCGCAGCAGGCCCGTGGGCAGGCCGGCGGCGGGGTGGTGCCGTACGGGCCCGTCCAGCCCCAGCAGCCTCAGCGCCTGCTCCGTGGCGGCGTCCGGGGCGTCGCGGACGCGGCCCCGCTCGGCGCCGACGCGAACGTTCTCCTCGACCGTCAGGGAGGGGAAGACGGCCAGTTCCTGGAACGTCCGGGCGACACCGAGCCGGGTACGGGCGTGGGCCGGGGCGCGGGTGATGTCGGCCCCGTCGAGCGCGACCCGCCCGGCGGTGGGGCGCACGGTGCCGGCCAGGCAGTGGAACAGGGTGCTCTTGCCGGCCCCGTTGGGCCCCACGAGCGCGGTGATCCGGCCGGGCGCCGGCGACAGGTCCACCCCGTCCACCGCGGTCACCCCGCCGTACCGGACGACGAGCCCGAGGGCCTGGAGGCGGGGCGGGGGGCCGGCTTGAGGGGTGGCTGGGGTGCCTTGGGCGGCTGGGGTCTGTGGGGTGTTCCCGGTGCCTCGGGTGCGTCGGGTGTCCGGGGCCTGTGGGGTGCTCCCGGGGGCATGGCTGCCGGTGGTCCGCGAGGTGCCGGGGGCGTGGGTGGCGGGTCCGGGCCGGGCGGCGCCGGGGCCGGGGCCCGTCGCCGCCGGGACGCGGCGTGCCGCGCGGGGCCCGGGCAGCAGGGACGTCAGGGGCGGTACGCGGGCCGTCAGCGCCGCCAGCAGGCCGACGACCGCCGCCGCCGCGCCGCCCCGCGCGCCCGCGTCCAGGCCGACCAGCAGGGCGGCCGCCAGCAGCGGCGACAGCAGGCTGTCCGCGCCCAGCACCAGGACCGCCGCGAACCACAGCAGCGCCCGCACCGGGTCGAAGGCCGCCGCGTCGAACGCCCGGACGCCCATCGCCAGCAGCCCGCCGCCCAGCGCCGCCAGCGCCGCGCCCGCCACGAACGCCAGCACCTTCAGCACGGGCACCGGGACACCCGCCGCCGAGGCGCCCGCCTCGTGGTCCCGCAGCGCCGCCAGCGCCCTGCCGGTACGGCCCCGGCGCAGCCCCGCCACGGCCGCCAGCGCACCCGCCAGGACGGCGAGCTCCAGCAGGTAGTAGCCCCGGTCCGTCAGGAACCCGGTCGGCCGCTCCACCGCCAGGCCCGCCGTCGCGTACGGCTGCGCCAGCACGAACCGGCTCACCGCCACGCCCACCGCCAGCGTCACCAGCGCCAGGGCGAGCCCGCGCCGCCGGATCGCCGGCCACCCGGTCAGCAGCCCCAGCGGCGCGACCAGCACCACCGCCGCGCCCAGCGCCACCAGCTCCGGAAGCGCGGGCAGCCCCGGCATCCGCCCCGCCGCCAGAAGCGCCGTGAACAGGGCGCCCAGACCCGCGTACGCCGCCTGCCCCAGCGAGATCTGACCGCCCCGGCCCGTCACCACCACCAGCGAGAGCAGCACCACGGCCAGCGCGGGCACCTGCACCGACGTGCGCAGGTCCGCGCCCGCGAACCCCAGCGGCAGGGCCAGCGCCACCGCCACGCACAGCCACAGGCCCGGCGGCGCCCCCGCCCCCGCCGTCGTCCCGCGCGGCAGCACGTCCGCGGCGGCCGGGCCCGGACCGCCCGCATCCCGTCCGTCGCCCGCGCCCACCGCCGGCACCGCGAGCGCGGCCACCAGGAGCGCCACCACGAACAGGTTCGCGCCGAGCGCCTGCACCAGAGGCCCCGCCCAGCCCGCCGGATGGAACCGCGTCAGCTGCGCCTGGGCCACGCCGATCGCCAGCGCCGCCCCCACCGCGACCGGCAGGCTCCGCATCCGCGCCACCACGGCCACGGCGATGACCTCCACGACGAGCAGCGGCAGCCCGTACGGGTCGAGCCGCACGTGCGGCGCCAGCAGCACCCCCGTCAGCCCGGCCGTGAACGACCCGAACGCCCACCCGGCGGCCGCCACCCGGTCGGCGGCGATCCCGCCCAGCGCCGCCAGCTCACGGTTGTCCACCACGGCCCGCAGCTCCCGCCCCGGCCGCGTCCAGCGGGTCGCCGCGCCCACCGCGCACGCCACCGCCACGGCGACCGCCACCTGCGCCCACGGCTCGTCGCCCAGCAGCACCGGCGCGTCCGCCCGCGCCCCGCCGCCCCACAGCAGCGCGGCGCCGCCGACCAGCAGCACGAACACGCCGATCGACGCCACCAGCGTCCGCGCCGGACCGGCCTCCGACAGCGCGGCGGGCCGGAACACCACCCGGTCCAGCACGAGACCGGTACCGGGCGCGACCACCAGCAGCGTCACGCACGCGGCGGGCCCGAGCGGCCAGCCCCACTCCACGACCAACTGGCGCAGCACATAGGCGCAGACCATGGCGACCGCGCCGTGCGCCAGGTTGAGCACGCCCGTCGCCCGGTACGTGACGATGAGCCCGACCCCGGTGAGCGCCGCCGCGCTGCCCACGGCGAGGCCGGCGAGGAACAGCTCGTACGTCAGCGGGCTCACGGCCGCCCGGCCCCGCCGCCCGGAGCACCCCCCTCACCCGGCCCGTCCGCCGGACCACCCTCGTCATCCGGCCCGCCCGCCAGAGCACCGCCTCCACCCGGCCCGTCCGCCAGAGCACCGCCCCCGCCCGGCCCGTCCGCCGCCTCACCCGGTCCGTCCCCGCCGGGCTCGCACACCGGGCACGGGTCGAGCGTCGCGTCGCCCACGGGGACGGCGTCCGGCCGGCCCGCCACCAGGGGGCAGTCGGGGCGGTGCGCCAGGGTGCCGTCCGGCACCCGTACGGGCGGCGCTCCGGACGAGGGCCTGAAGGCGCCGCCGCCGGGCTCGTCCGACGGCCCGTCACCGCGGGGGGACGCAGCGCCCCCGGAGCCCGCCGCGCCCACCGCCGTCCACACCGCGCCCGCCACGATCAGCGCGGCGCCCGGGACCGTGCCGGACGCCAGGTAGGGCAGCTGCCGCTCCGCGAAACGCTCGCCGGACGCGCCGTACCAGCCGAGGACGCACAGCACGGCGCCCCCGGCGAGGGCGGCGGGACCGGCCCACCACAGCAGTCGCGGCATCGGGACCCCTTCGCGCTACTCCACTGGCGACACATAGTGATTCCTTGCACTATGCCCGTGAATGCCCTTTTCCCGTGCAGTCAGAGACCCCGGTGGTGACCCAGATGGTCCACGCGACCCCCCGCAGGGCCCGTACCCGCAGCGCGGCGCTGGCGACGGCCGCCGTCCTCGCCCTCGTACCGCTGGCCGCGGCGTGCGGCGACGGCGACGACGCCAGCGTCGGCCCGCAGTCCCCCGACATCCAGACGACCGGCGGGGCCCAGACCCCCACGGCGTCGCCGACCGCCTCGCCCACGGGCTCGCCCGCCGACTCGCCCGCGGCGACCGGCACCGCGCCCGCCGACCCGAAGGAGGCCGAGCAGGAGATCCGCGAGAACTGGGCGGAGTTCTTCGACCCGAAGACCACCACCGAGGACCGCGTCGAGCTCCTGGAGAACGGCCGGCAGATGCGACCGGTCCTGGAGGCCTTCGGCAAGAACCCCGACGCCTCCAAGTCGTCCGCCCGCGTCAAGGCGGTCTCCTTCACCTCGGCCACCCAGGCGGACGTCACCTACGACGTGCTCGTCGGCGGCCGGCCCGCGCTGCCCGACTCCAAGGGCACCGCGGTCCTCCAGCAGGACACCTGGAAGGTCTCCCGCAACACCCTCTGCGCGCTGGTGAAGCTCAGCGGCAATGCGGCCGTCCCGGGCTGCTGACCCGCTCATCCGGGCGGCGCTCGCGCTCCTGACCGCGCTTCTGCTCGTGCCGAGCGCCGCCTGCGGCAGCCGCCTGCCCGAACGGGACTCCACCACCCGGCGGCCCGCCGCGACACCGGACGGCGGGCCGCCCATCCGGGTCGGCGTCATCACCAGCGCCACCAGCCCCGTCGGGGGCGACGCGTTCACCGGCCCCCGCGACGGCGCGCTCGCCTACTTCGCCGCGCTCAACGCGCGCGGCGGCCTCGACGGCCGCCGGATCGAACCCCTCACCTGCGACGACGGAGGCAGCGGCGTCGGCAACCACACCTGCGTCACCGAACTCGTCGACGACAGGAAGGTCTTCGCCCTCGTCGCCACCACCGCCCTCGACTACGCCGCCGCGTCCCGCGTCTCCCGCGCCGGCGTCCCCGACATCGGCGGCCAGCCCATCGGGCCCGCCTACGACACCTACCCGCACCTCTACGGGATCTACGGCAGCTCCGCACCCCGCACCGGAGGCCGCCCCGGCTGGAACGGCGTCCTCTACGGCGGCACCGAGGTCTACCGCTACTTCAAACGGGTCCACGGCGCCCGCACCGCCGCCGTCGTCTCGTACAACCAGGCCTCCTCCGCCGCCTACGCCCGCCTCGTCACCCGCGGCCTGGAGGCGGAGGGCTACCGGGTCGTCGCCGAGCAGGTCGACTTCGCGCTGCCCAACTTCCGCGCCGTCGCGGCCGACCTGCGCGCCCGCCGCCCCGATCTGGTGCTCGACGCCCTCGACAGCCACGGCAACGCCCGGCTGTGCGAGGCGATGGACGCGGTCGGCGCGATCCCCACCGCCAAGGTCACCCACGTGCAGAACTGGAACTCCACCGTCCCCGACGCCTACGCCAAGGCCCCGCGCTGCCGCAACGCGCTGTGGGCGACCGGCTCCAGCCGCAACCACGACGACACCTCCCACCCGGCCGTACGGGAGTTCCGCGCCGCCATGGACGCCCGTGCCGGAGGGGTGGCCGTGCGCTCCCAGTGGCAGCTGGAGGGCTGGGCCGCCGCCATGTGGTTCACCGACGCGGCGCGCTCCTGCCTCGCCGCCGGGCCGCGCGGCCTCACCCGCGCCTGCGTCGAGCGGTATCTGAACCGCCCCGAGCCGTACACCGCGCGGGGACTGCTGCTGCCCGTACGGTTCGAGCGCCTCGACCGGCCGCCGCGCACCCGCCGCGCCTGCCTGTCCGTCGCCCGCTGGCGGGACGGCGAAGGCTGGGTCACTCAGGGCGACATGACGGCCAACTGCGCCACCGTCCCCCAGCTCGGCTACCGCCCGTGAAGGCCAAGTACAGTCCACCCTTGACGACCTATCGACCTGGGGGACCCGGCCACGCGATGCACATCTCCTTCCTGCTCCACAACGCGTACGGGATCGGCGGCACCATCCGCACGACCTTCAACCTCGCCGAGGCGCTCGCCGCCCGCCACGACGTGGAGATCGTCTCCGTCTTCCGCCACCGCGACGAGCCGACCCTCGGCGCCCCCGCCGGCGTGACCATGAAGCACCTCGTCGACCTGCGCAAGCACAGCCCCGGCTACGACGGCGACCACCCCGACTACCGGCGGCCGGCCAGGGTCTTCCCGCGCGGCGACGGCCGCTGAAGCAGTACAGCCGCCTCACCGACGCGAGGATCGCCGCGCACCTCAAGACCGTCGAGGCGGACGTCGTCGTCGGCACCCGCCCCGGTCTCAACGTCCACATCGCCCGGCAGACCCGCCGCGGGCCCGTCCGCGTCGGCCAGGAGCACCTCACCCTCGACAGCCACGGCTACCGGCTGCGCCGCGAGATCGGCTTCCGCTACCCGCTGCTCGACGCCGTCACCACCGTCACCGAGGCCGACGCCCGCTCCTACCGCACCCGGCTGAAGCTGCCCGGCGTCCGCATCGAGGCCGTCCCCAACAGCGTTCCCGCCCCGGCCGTCGCACCGGCCGACTCCACCGCCAAGTGGGTCGTCGCCGCCGGCCGGCTGACCAAGGTCAAGCGGTACGACCTGCTCGTCGAGGCGTTCGCCAAGGTCGTCGCCGCCCGCCCCGACTGGCGGCTGCGGATCTACGGCTCCGGCGACGCCACCGGCAACGAGAAGAACGCCCTGCGCGCCCTGATCGAGCGCCACGGACTGCACAACCACGTCTACCTCATGGGCCCGGCCAACCCCCTGGAACCCGAGTGGGTCAAGGGCTCCGTCGCCGCCGTCACCTCCCGCCTGGAGTCCTTCGGCATGACCATCGTCGAGGCGATGCGCTGCGGCCTCCCGGTCGTCTCCACCGACTGCCCGCACGGACCCCGCGAGATCATCGAGGACGGCGTCGACGGCCGGCTCGTCCCCGTCGGCGACGCCGACGCCGTCGCCGAGGCGCTGCTCGCCCTCATCCAGGACGACGAGCTGCGCCGCCGCTACGGGCGCGCCGCCCTGGAGGCGGCCGGCCGCTTCGACCCCGCGCGCATCGCCGAGCGGCACGAGGCGCTCTGGGCCGAGCTGGTCGCCCGCGGCCCCGCCGCCGCCTCCCGCGGCCGCGCCAGGGACGCCCTCCACCGGGCCCGCGGAGCCGTCCTCGACGTCGCGTTCACCGCCCGCTACAAGGCGGCCGACATCCTGCGGAAGGGGAAGCCCGCATGACCGGGACCACGGGCGCGGCCCGGCACCACAGCCCGCACGCGGACTGCGTCGCGGACGCGGCGGGCGGCCTGACCTTCGACATAGGGGGCCATGACCCGGGCCGCACGCCGGAGCCCGCCCTCGTGCTGCGCCGCCGGGGCGCCGACCCCGCCGAGGAGGTGCGGCTCCCGCTCACCCCGGCCGCCGAGGGCCGCCTGCGCGCCGTCCTGCCGAGCACCGTCGAACTGGCCGAGGGCCACTGGGACGTCTCCCTCGGCGACCGTCCCGTCGAGCCGGGCGTCCGCGATCTGCGCGCCCTGGTGGACCGCGCCCCCGAGCGTTCGGGCCCGGTGTGCGCCCGCGTCCCGTACCCCACGCCCGAGGGGCGGCTCGCCGTGCGCAGCTGGCTGCGCCCCCGGCACGCCGAGGCCGGCGACCTGGCCTTCGGGGGCGGCGGCTGCACCGTCGAGGGCCGGCTGTACGGCGCCGAGCTCGGCGCAGGGGCGGTGGCCGAGGCGCGGTGGGGCTCCCTGGTGCGCGAGGCGCCGGTGGACGGCGGCGAGGACGGGGCGTTCGCCTTCACGCTGCCGTACGGACCGCTCGCCGAGCCGGCGCCGGACAAGCAGCGGATGTGGCACCTGTGGCTGCGGCCCTTTGCCGGGGCGGAGCCGGTGCGGATCGCGCGGGTGCTGGACGACGTGTGGGACCGCAGGGGCGTCTTCGTGTACCCGGAGGCCGAGGGCGCCGGGTTCCGCGCGGCGCCCTGCTACAGCGCCGACAACGAGCTGTGCGTGCGGGTGGTCCCGGTCCCCGCGCCGTAGCGCCGCGAGGCGGGCGGCCGCGGGGAACGAGGACCGTTCCCGTCCGCGACGGCTGGCAGACTCGCGCCCATGTTGGAGACCTCGGCACGACTGCTGCGCCTGCTGTCCCTGCTCCAGGCCCACCGGGACTGGTCCGGCGCCGCCCTCGCCGAGCGGCTGGGCGTCACCGCGCGCACCGTGCGCCGCGATGTGGACCGGCTGCGGGAGCTCGGCTACCCGGTGCACGCCACGCCGGGCACGGGCGGCGGCTACCAGCTCGGGGCGGGCGCGCGGCTGCCGCCGCTGCTGCTGGACGACGAGGAGGCCGTCGCCGTCGCCGTGGGGCTGCGCACCGCCGCCGGGCGCGGCGTGGCGGGCATCGGCGAGACGTCCCTGCGCGCCCTGGCCAAACTGGACCAGGTGCTGCCCGCGCGGCTGCGGCGCCGGGTGAGCGCGCTGACCTCGTACACCGTGCCGGTCATGCGCGCCCCGCGGGAGGACCGGCAGGTGGACGCGGCGGTCCTGACCGAGCTGGCGGGCGCCTGCCGGGACGGCGAGCGGCTGCGCTTCGCGTACCGGGACCACAACGGCGCGACCAGCCGCCGCACGGTCGAGCCGCACCGGCTGGTGTGCACCGAGCAGCGCTGGTACCTGGTCGCCTGGGACGTGGACCGGGCCGGCTGGCGGACCTTCCGCGCGGACCGGATCACGCCGACACCGCCGCACGGGCCCCGGTTCGAGCCGCGCACCCCGCCCGCCGACGACCTGGCCGCCTATGTGGCGCGGGGCCTGTCCACGGCGGCGTACACCCGGCGCGCGGTGGTGCGGCTGCACGCCTCCACGCGGGAGGCCGCGTCGGCCGTCGGGCTGTTCGACGGGGTGGTGGAGGCGGAGAGCGACACGACCTGCCTGCTGCACACCGGCGCCGGCACCCTGGACGTCCTGGTGATGCACGTGATGCTGCTGGGCCTGGAGTTCGAGGTGGTGGAGCCGGTGGAGCTGGTCGGGCACCTCAGTTCGGTTCGCGACCGCCTGAACCGCGCCCTGGACCGCTCGGCCGCTCCGCCGGGTCCGCCGGGGCGTCCCGCTCCGGGCGCTGGTAGGTCGCGTGGCGCGGATGGTGCAGGTCGAACGCCGGGGACTCCGACCGGATGAGCGGGACGGCGCGGAAGTTGTGCCGGGGCGGCGGGCAGGAGGTCGCCCACTCCAGCGACCGCCCGAACCCCCACGGGTCGTCCACCGCCACCTTCGGCGCGTACCGGGCGGTCCGCCACACGTTGTAGAGGAACGGCAGCGTGGAGGCGCCCAGCAGGAACGAACCGATGGTGGACGCCGTGTTGAGCGCGGTGAACCCGTCGGCGGCCAGGTAGTCGGCGTACCGGCGGGGCATCCCCTCCGCGCCGAGCCAGTGGTGGACCAGGAACGTCAGATGGAAGCCGGCGAACAGCGTCCAGAAGTGGATCTTGCCCAGGCGCTCGTCCAGCATCCGCCCGGTGAACTTCGGCCACCAGAAGTGGAAGCCGGCGAACATCGCGAAGACGACCGTGCCGAAGACGACGTAGTGGAAGTGGCCCACGACGAAGTACGTGTCGGTGACGTGGAAGTCCAGCGGGGGAGAGGCCAGCAGCACGCCCGTCAGCCCGCCGAAGAGGAACGACACCAGGAAGCCGACCGCCCACAGCATCGGCGTCTCGAAGCTGAGCGACCCCTTCAGCATGGTGCCGGTCCAGTTGAAGAACTTCACCCCGGTCGGCACGGCGATCAGGAACGACAGGAACGAGAAGAACGGCAGCAGCACCGCCCCGGTGGCGAACATGTGGTGCGCCCACACGACCACCGACAGACCGGTGATGGCCATGGTCGCGGCGACCAGCGTCAGATAGCCGAAGATCGGCTTCCGGGCGAAGACCGGGATGATCTCGGTGATGATGCCGAAGAACGGCAGCGCGATGATGTACACCTCGGGGTGGCCGAAGAACCAGAACAGGTGCTGCCACAGCAGCGCCCCGCCCCACTGCGGCGCGAAGACCACGGACCCGAACTGCCGGTCCGCCTCCAGGACCAGCAGCGCCGCCGCGAGGACCGGGAACGCGATCAGCACCAGCACCGAGGTGAACAGCACGTTCCAGGTGAAGACCGGCATCCGGAACATCGTCATCCCCGGTGCCCGCATGCCGATGATCGTGGCGAGGAAGTTCACCGCGCCGAGGATCGTGCCGAATCCGGAGAGCGCGAGCCCCATGATCCACAGGTCGGCGCCGATTCCGGGCGTGTGGACCTCCGAATTGAGCGGGGCGTACGCGAACCAGCCGAAGCTCGCCGGGCCCGTCGGCACCAGCAGCGAGCTCAGCACGATCAGCCCGCCGAAGAGGAACAGCCAGTAGGAGAGCATGTTCAGCCGGGGGAAGGCCACGTCGGGGGAGCCGATCTGCAGCGGCACGATCTCGTTGGCGAAGCCGGCGAAGGTGGGCGTGGCGAACAGCAGCAGCATGATCGTGCCGTGCAGCGTGAACGCCTGGTTGAACTGGTCGTTGCTGATCAGCTGCAATCCCGGGCGGGCGAGTTCCGCGCGCATCAGCAGCGCCAGCACCCCGGCGATCAGGAAGAAGGCGAACGCCGTGATCAGATAGAGGTGGCCGATCTTCTTGTGGTCGGTGGTCGTCAGCCAGTCCACCACCACCCGGCCGCGCCGCCGGTAGCGCGGCGCCGGGGCGGCAGCCCGGACGGTGTCGATCCCCATCAGTACCCCTCCGTATCGGCTCCTGTCGGCCCGTTCCCGCCCCACGATGCTCGCGGCCGCCCTCCGCCGACAGCGGCGTTCACGCCGTCCGGAAATGCGGGAATTCTGTGGAGAGGCGGTGAACCAGACGTGCCCGAAGGCGTTCGGATGACGCCGTACGGGGGAATTCGCGGGGCCGTCGAATACCCGTCCCCCCGATGTCGGGAATTATCCGCGGCAGCACCTCCCACCAGCCGCTTTCAGACGGCCGGACGCGGAAAACCGTCCGATGGCCGCCGACCGGTTCGCTGTGACATACATGTGACAGACCGCGTACAGGAAGATGGCGATACCCGTGTAGGGCCGCCTACGGTGAGGGCATGGCACCGATACCCACCACACCCCCCGCACGGCCCGACGAACCCGAGGCGTACGTCGGCCTCGACGACCGGGAGGCCGAGCGCCGCGCCCGCTCCCGCGGCTGGACGACCGTACGGGCGCTCCCGCCCGGCGCCGTCATCACCCTCGAGTACCTGGAGGGCCGGATCAACTTCGAGGTGCGGGACCACACCGTCACCCGCTGCTGGGTGGGCTGAGCCCCCACCCGCGGGCGCCGTGAGCCGCGGACAGGGGAAGGCCCCGGCGACATACCGCCGGGGCCTTCCCCTGTGCCGTCGGGCCTCCGCCGCGCTCAGCCGCCCGTCGCCGGGCGGGAGCGGGGCGGCCTGCGGCTGCCCGCCGGGGTGACCGGCGTCCGCTCCGACCGCAGCACCGCGTGCGCACGCGGCTGCGACAGCGTCGTACGGATGCTCGGCGCGTGCGTCCCGGCGCCGACCGCTCCGGCGCCGGCCGCGGGCTCGCGCACCGGCTCCTCGGCGCCCTCGGCGGCCGGCCGCTGCTGCTGCATGGCCGGCAGCAGCCCCGCCGTGGCGAGCGGCGCCACCGGCAGCGCGGGCACGGAGGCCCGGCCGCGACGGCCCTCCCGCAGCCGCTCGCGCAGCCGGTCGCGGGCCGAGAGGATCGCGACCTCGGCGCGCCCGATGAGCGGCTCGCACCACGGCAGCCCCAGCAGGATCAGCAGTCCTGCGGCCCAGCCCAGCAGCACATCGCTCAGCCAGTGCGTACCGAGGTAGACGGTGGTGAGACCGACCCCCAGGGCGACCACGGCGGAAAGCGCCGACAGATAGCGGCGGGCCCGCGGCGTGGTGGCCAGATAGGAGAGGATGCCCCAGGTCACCACGGCATTCGCGGTGTGCCCGGACGGGAATATATCGCCGCCGGCGAACAGCTCGGCCGAGCCGATCTGCGTCGCGTAATGCGGGCCGAGCCGGCCCAGGCCGATCTTCACGGCACCCACCGTGACGTTCAGCAGCAGCAGCGCCGTGCCGAGCACGAGCAGCGGGCGCAGCGTGTGCTGCCGCCACGACCGCCAGCCGAGCCAGGCCGCCACCATCACCGCCGTCGGGCCGCGCTGTCCGAGCACCACGAAGTAGTCCAGCGGCGCGTGCAGCTCCGGCCACTGCTGGTAAGGCCGGAACAGCATGACCTTCCAGTCGATGAGCACCAGCCAGGTCGACGCGAGCACGGCTACGACGATGGCCAGATAGAACACGGACGTCCCGCCGAAGAGGGCGAGACGCGTGCGGCTCATCCGCGGGATCTCTATCTTCGGCGGTTCCGGCTCCCGGTCCAGTCGGGCAAAGATGTCGGTACGCACCCAATCGACGTTACAGGGAGTGAGCGTCCGGCCAGGCCGTTCCGGTCTCTTTGTGATGACGATGTGATGTGGAGTGGGTCTCGGCGGCTGTTTATCCGATGCTTATCCATAAAGCCGTCGGACAGCACTTTGAATGATGTGCGGCCTTCTTCCGTAAGTCTGTTTGTGTGCCGCGCGAAATCCCGCCCGGCCGGTCACGGCGTGGAATTCGTACGCCGTTCGGGGGCCGCCCCGGCGTGTCGCGCCCGCCGTCCCGCGTGGCGCACGCCACACTCCCGCCCCGCTCCGGGTGAGAGGTGGGCCACGCACCAGCGGCCCCCCGTCACGTAGGCTGACGTCTCGCTCGCCCGCCCCCGACAGGGCCGACCGCTCGGCCAGGGGGGCCACCGGATGCCGGGCCGCCCCGCCGGAACGTCCCCTCCCGGCCGGCGCCCGCCGAGCGCGAGAGTTCGTTCCACGCGGGAGGTACCTACATGTCGGGAACGACCACGACCGGAGCGCGTCTGCGCGCGGCCGGCGGCGGTGCCAACCGCTGGGTCGTCCTGTTCGTCCTCTGTGTGAGCCTGCTGCTGGTCGCCCTGGACGCGACCGTCCTCCACGTCGCCGTCCCCGCGGTCACCGAGGACCTCCGGCCCAGCTCCACCGCCCTGCTCTGGATCGTCGACGCCTACCCCCTGGTCTGCGCCTCGCTGCTGATCCTCTTCGGCACGCTCGGCGACCGGGTGGGCAGACGGCGTGTCCTGCTCGGCGGATACACGCTCTTCGGCGTGGCGTCCGCCGTCGCCGCGATGGCCGACACGCCGGAGGTGCTCATCGCCGCCCGGGTGCTGCTCGGCGTCGGCGGCGCGATGATCATGCCGGCCACGCTCTCCATCCTCCGCGCCGTCTTCCCCGACCGGCGCGAACGGGCCACGGCCATCGGCATCTGGACGGCCGTCGCCGCGATCGGCGCCGCCACCGGGCCCGTGCTGGGCGGGTTCCTGGTCGAGCACTTCTGGTGGGGCTCGGTCTTCCTGATCAACATCCCGCTGATGGCGCTGATCCTCCCGGCCGGGCGCTGGCTGCTGCCCGAGTCGCGGGGCAGCGGCGACGGCCCCTGGGACGTGCTCGGCGCGCTGATGGCCGCCGCCGGCGTCCTCGGGGTGGTCCTCGGCGTCAAGCGGACCGGCGCGGGCGACCCCTTCCTGGATCCCGCCACGCTCGGCCCCCTCCTCGCGGGCGCCGCGCTGCTCGCCCTGTTCGTGCGGCGGCAGCGGCGACACGCCCATCCGCTCATCGACATGCGGCTGTTCTCGCGGGCCGGGTTCACCACGTCCGTCGGCTGCATCGTCCTCGCCATGCTGGCGCTGGTCGGCCTCCAGCTGATCGCCGTCCAGTACCTCCAGCTGGTCCTCGACCTGGGCCCGATGGAGACCGGGCTGCGGCTGCTGCCGCTGACCTTCGCCGCGATGGCGGCCGGCGCCACCGGCTCGTACACGCTCGCCCGGCTCGGCCCGCGCCGGATGGTCTCCGGCGGCTTCGTGCTCACCGCGGGCTCGGTGCTGCTGCTCGTCCTCATGGGCGAGCACGACCGGCCGCTGCTGCTCACCGTGGGCTTCGTCCTGCTCGGCTTCGGCCTCCAGACCACGCTGTTCGGGGCGTACGAGTCGATGCTCAGCGAGGCCCCGGCCGACAGCGCGGGCGGCGCGGCGGCCATCGGCGAGACGTCGTACCAGCTCGGCGCGGGCATGGGTATCGCCCTGCTCGGCAGCGTCATGAACGCCGCGTACGCCCCCGGCCTCACCGGCGTGCCGGGCGTCCCGGCCGAGGCGAGCGCCGCCGCGGCCAACTCGCTGGGCGAGGCGTACCAGGTCGCCGAGC
Source organism: Streptomyces sp. SudanB25_2051 (assembly GCF_964272635.1). NCBI lineage: Bacteria > Bacillati > Actinomycetota > Actinomycetes > Kitasatosporales > Streptomycetaceae > Streptomyces > Streptomyces sp. SudanB25_2051. The sequence goes on along the minus strand of NZ_OZ186787.1, from coordinate 1,179,462 downwards.
GGCTCGGCGGCCAGGCCGGCGACGCGCTCTACCAGGCCGCGCGCCAGGCCTTCGTCCACGGGCTGCACGTCACGCTGGCGGTCAGCGCGGCGCTGCTGCTGGCCGGCGCGGTCATGGCGCTGCGGCTGCCCCGCGTGATGGACCCGCAGACCGCCGACCCCGACGACCTGCCGGGTCCCGGCCCCGACGGCGGCGGCCCGGACGGCGCGGGCCCGGTCCGCTCCGGCTCGGGGAACGTCAGTGTCCCCGTGCCGCGCGAGGTGCGGGACGCGCCCGACGGGGGCGACGCCCACGGCGTGTCGCGGACGGCCGTCCGGCACGCCCCGGCCGAGCCGGCCGGCTCTGGACGCGCGGCGCACTGAGCCGTAACGTCGGCGCCGAGTTGACGATCAACGCCCGTTCGCCCGTCGTTTCCTGGTGAGCCAGCCGCCGGAGGCCCCTATGCCCGCACCCTCGAAGCTCCCGCCGTTCGACCCGGCCGACCCGCTCGGCCTCGACGACCTGCTCGACCCCGAGGAGCTCGCCGTCCGCGACACGGTGCGCGGCTGGGCCGCCGAGCGGGTGCTGCCGCACATCGCGGAGTGGTACGAGAAGGGCGAGCTGCCCGTCATCCGGGAGCTGGCGCGGGAGCTGGGCGCGATCGGCGCGCTCGGCATGTCCCTGGAGGGGTACGGCTGCGCCGGGGCGAGCGCCGTCCAGTACGGGCTGGCCTGCATGGAGCTGGAGGCCGCCGACTCCGGCATCCGCTCCCTGGTCTCCGTGCAGGGCTCGCTCGCCATGTACGCGATCTGGAAGTACGGCTCCGAGGAGCAGAAGCAGCGGTGGCTGCCGTCCATGGCGGCGGGCGAGACGATCGGCTGCTTCGGCCTCACCGAGCCGGACCACGGCTCCGACCCGGCAGCCCTGCGCACCTACGCCAAGAAGGACGGCGCGGACTGGGTGCTCAACGGCCGCAAGATGTGGATCACCAACGGCTCGGTCGCCGGGGTCGCCGTGGTCTGGGCGCAGACCGACGAGGGGATGCGCGGCTTCGCCGTGCCGACCGACACGCCGGGCTTCTCCGCGCCGGAGATCCACCACAAGTGGTCGCTGCGGGCCAGCGTCACCAGCGAGCTGGTCATGGACGACGTACGGCTGCCCGCCGACGCGGTGCTGCCCGGCGTGACCGGTCTGAAGGGCCCGCTCAGCTGCCTGTCGCACGCCCGGTACGGGATCGTGTGGGGCGCCATGGGCGCGGCGCGCGCCTCGTTCGAGGCGGCGCTCGACTACGCGCGGACGCGGGAGCAGTTCGGGCGGCCCATCGGCGGCTTCCAGCTGACCCAGGCCAAGCTCGCCGACATGGCGGTGGAGCTGCACAAGGGCGTCCTGCTCGCCCACCACCTGGGGCGGCGGATGGACGCGGGACGGCTGCGGGCCGAGCAGGTCAGCTTCGGCAAGCTGAACAACGTACGGGAGGCGATCGAGATCTGCCGCACGGCGCGGACCATCCTGGGCGCCAACGGGATCTCCCTGGAGTACCCCGTCATGCGGCACGCCACGAACCTGGAATCGGTGCTCACCTACGAGGGCACCGTCGAGATGCACCAGCTGGTGCTGGGCAAGGCGCTCACCGGGCTCGACGCCTTCCGGTGAGCGGCCCCGCCGGGCAGGGGCTCCCGGCCGGACCGGTCCCGGCCCCCGCCCCTAGCTCTGGTTGAAGAAGCCGTCGTGGTCGCGGCCTCCGGGCTCTCCCGTGACGATCTGCGTGTCCGCGGGCGTCAGCAGGAAGACCCGGGTGGCCACGCGCTCGATGGAGCCGCGCAGGCCGAAGGTCAGGCCGGCCGCGAAGTCGACCACGCGCTTGGCGTCGTCGGGCTCCATGGTGGTGAGGTTCATGATGACCGGGACGCCGTCCCGGAACAGCTCGCCGATCGTACGGGCGTCGCGGAAGCCGTCGGGCGACACCGTGGCGATCCGGCGGCCCTCCTCCCGCGCGCTCTCGGAGGCGACCCGCACGCGGGGGTCGGTCACCCAGGCGTCGCCGTTCTCGGCAGTCTCGGCGTACTCGTCGTCGTAGTAGCGCTCGTCGTTGTCCTCGACGAGTCCCAGCCAGGCACTCGCCTTGCGCACCGATCCCATGGACGCCTCCTTTCAACGTGGTCACGTGTGGTCCCGCACCCCTATGGTCGTCCATGATGCGGATCGCACGCCAAGTGGATAGCCGCCGAGCGAGCGTTTCGTGACGCTACTGGTGCAGAAGATATGGCGATCTGTCAGGGTTCTTGCTGCGTACCGGCCTTCTTCTACCCCAAATATGAAATTCACACCGGATGGGCGCGTCGCGGCGCGTACGGGTGAACGGAAACCCCGGATACGATGCCCGCCGCAGGTGGTTTCAGGTCACGGGGGAAGCGCATGTTCGGAATCGTCAGGCCCTGTTCGCACCGGCTCACGGAGGGCCTCAGGACGGAGTGGATGGCGCATCTGTGCGGGCTGTGCCTCGCGCTGCGCGCCGACCACGGCCAGTTCGCCCGCGTGGCCACCAACTACGACGGCCTGATCGTCTCGGTCTTGACGGAGGCTCAGACCGAGCGCACCCCCGACGCCCGCCGTACCGCCGGCCCCTGCCCCCTTCGCGCCATGCGCACCGCCCCCGTCGCGCGCGGCGAGGGCGCCCGGCTGGCCGCCGCCGTCTCGCTGGTACTGGCCTCGGCGAAGGTACGGGACCACGTCTCCGACCGGGACGGACTGCTGGCCCGCAGGCCGGTCGCCGCGGCGGCCCGCCGGGTCGCGCACCGCTGGGACGCGGCGGGCGCCCGCGCGGGACGGGAACTCGGGTTCGACACGGCGGTCCTGCTCGACGCGGTTGACCGGCAGGCCGGCGTCGAGGCGCTGGCCGGACCCGGCACGTCCCTGCTGACGGTGACCGAGCCGACCGAGACGGCCACCGCCGCCGCGTTCGCCCACACCGCGGTCCTCGCCGGCCGGCCCGGGAACGCCGCGCCCCTCGCGGAGGCCGGGCGGCTGTTCGGACGCCTCGCCCATCTGCTGGACGCCGTCGAGGACCTGGACGCCGACGCCCGCGCCGGTGCCTGGAACCCGCTGACGGCCACCGGCACCTCCCTGGCGGAGGCGCGGCGCCTGGCCGACGACGCCGTGCACGGCATACGCCTCGCCCTGCGGGACGCGGAGTTCACGGACGACCGGCTGCTGCACCAGCTCCTCGCGCACGAGCTGCGGCGCTCGGTGGACCGCGCGTTCGCCACGACCAGCTGCTCGCACCAGGGGTACGGCGCGCCGGGCGCGGCCGGTGGTCCCGGTGCGGGCGGCGCGCCCGGCGGGCCGCAGTCGCCGTACGGCGGGCCGTACCAGGGCGGTGGCCAGGCCCCCGGCCCGTACGGCTCGCCGAATCCCTACGGCGGCGGGCCGGGCGCTCCGGCCGGGCACGGCGGGCAGGGCCCGTACGGCGGCGGGCATGGCGGGCAGGGCCCGTACGGCGGCGGTCATGGCGGTCATGGCGGTCATGGCGGTGGGCACGGCGGCCACGGTGGCCATGGCGGCGGCGGGTTCGGCGGTGGCGGCGGGTTCGGCGGGCCGGGCTTCGGCGGAGAGGGGCCCCGGCAGAAGCCGCCGCGCGGGCTGATCGCCGGGTGCGCGGTCTTCACCGGCCTCTTCTGCACCTGCCAGATCTGCTGCGCCAAGGAGTACGAGGGGCCCTGGTCGCGCAAGAAGCGCGAGGGCTGCTGCCGTGACTGCGACTGCCCGAACTGCAGCTGTGACTGCTGCTGCCCCTGCGACGGGTGCTGACGCCGTAACAGCACCACGCGCTCCTCGTGCCAGCCCTCTTGCGGAGCGCGTCCGACGCCTCAATACTCCCGAGCAGCGCTTGCCGGGTCATCCCCGGCCGCGCCTCACGGGCCCCCCGCCGCCCCACCCCCCACGGCAGGGCCCCCGATTCCCCTCGGGAGGAACGCGAAGTGAGGATCAGGCGCACCACCCCCCGCACCACCCCCTCCGGCACCACCCCCTCCGGCACCCCCGGCACCGGCTCCGCCGGACGGAGCCGGCTGCTCGCCGTCGCCGCCGGTCTGGCCGCCGCCGCGCTCACCGTCCCCGCCACCACCGCGAGCGCCGCCGACGCCCCGGCGGCCCCCGCCACCGCCGAGCGGCTCGCCGCCGCGGGCGAGGCGGTCCTCGCCGCGGATGTCGCCGGTACCGCCTGGCACGTCGACCCCGCGACCCGCACCCTCGTCGTGACCGCCGACTCGACGGTGACCCGCGCCGAGATCGCCCGGATCAAGCGGGCGGCCGCGGCCCACACGACCGCCGTCCGCGTGGAACGCACCCCCGGCACGCTGTCCCGGTACCTCGGCGGCGGCGACGCCGTCTACGCCGACGCCGGCTGGCGCTGCTCGGCCGGCTTCAACGTCGTCCGCGACGGCGTGTACTACCTCCTCACCGCCGGGCACTGCACCGACGGGGCCGGCACCTGGTACGCCAACTCCGCGCGCACCACGCCCATCGGGCCCACCGTCGGGTCCAGCTTCCCGGGCAACGACTACGGCCTGGTGCGGTACGACAACACGTCCCTGGCCCACCCGGGCACGGCCGGCGGCACGGACATCACCGGCGCGGCCGACGCCGCCGTCGGCATGTCCGTCACCCGTACCGGCTCCACCACCGGCACCCACCGCGGCACGGTCACGGGGCTGGACGCCACCGTCAACTACGGCGGCGGCGACATCGTGCGCGGGATGATCCGCACCGATGTGTGCGCCGAACCGGGCGACAGCGGCGGGCCGCTGTACTCGGGGAGCCTCGCCATCGGGCTCACCTCCGGCGGCAGCGGCAACTGCCGCACCGGCGGGACGACCTTCTACCAGCCCGTCACCGAGGCGCTCAAGGCGTACCGGGTCAGCGTCTACTGAGCCTTCGCCGGGCGCTGCCGGCGTTCCCGTACGGCCACTTCCGCGCCCCCGTCCGGTCCTGCCGGGCGGGGGCGCTCCGCTGTCCCGGTCCGCGCGGTCCGCGCGTACACCGGCTCATCGGCCGACTCGATCCGGCCAGGTCCGGACCTTACGCCGCGTCCACCCGGTCGTCGCGGTCGGTGTTCGCATTCGGAACCGACCAGTGGTGACCCGCGGTAGGCCGGAAAAGTCAGGAGCGGGCGCGGCGGGCGGGTCCCCGTCCGGAAGTCGGCCTTGTGCGCGGTCCTCCCGCCTCGGAATAGTGGGCGCCCCAACCTCCGTGCCAGGCACCCCACTTGCCCTGCACGGCCCCCCACAGGAGGTCGATGTTGAAGCACCGACGCACAACCAGGAGGCAGGCGGCCGCCGCCGGTGGAGCCGCGGTGGCGCTGCTGGGCGCCGCGGTCACCTTCCAGAGTGCGAACGCCAGTGACGACGTGGAGCGGTTCGAGGCCAAAACCCTGTCCGCCACCGCGGCCGGAAATCTCGCCTCCTCGCTCGGCGAGCGGCTGGACGCCGCCGACTCCGCCGGCGCCTACTACGACGCGGAGTCCCGCACCCTCGTCGTGAACGTCGTGGACGAGGAGGCGGCCGAGACGGTCCGCCGGGCCGGCGGCCGGGCGCGGGTGGTCGAGCACTCCCTGGCCGAGCTGAAGTCGGCGCGCGAGACACTGAAGGACCGGGCGACGATGCCCGGCACCTCCTGGGCCGTCGACCCGGTCACCAACAAGGTCGTCGTCACCGCCGACCGCACCGTCCAGGGCGCGTCCTGGGAGAGGCTCACCCGCGTCGTCGAGGGCCTCGGCGGCAAGGCGGAGCTGAAGCGGTCCGCGGGCGCCTTCAAGCCGTTCGTCGCGGGCGGCGACGCCATCACCACCGGCGGCGGCCGCTGCTCGCTGGGGTTCAACGTCCTCAGGGACGGCCGGCCGCACTTCCTCACGGCAGGCCACTGCGGCCAGGCCGGCTCCACCTGGTCCGCCGGGCAGGGCGGCACGCCCTTCGGCACGATGGTCGACTCGCGGTTCCCCGGCGACGACTTCGCGCTGGTCCGGTACGACCGCGACGTCAGCCGCCCGAGCGCGGTCAACCTGTACAACGGCACCGGGCAGCGGATCACCCGCGCCGCCGACGCCGCCGTCGGCATGCGGGTGGTCCGCAGCGGCTCCACGACCCAGGTGAGCGACGGCCGGGTCACCGGCCTGGACGCGACGGTCAACTACGGCAACGGCCAGATCGTCGAGGGGCTCATCCAGACCGATGTGTGCGCCGAGCCCGGCGACAGCGGCGGCTCCCTCTTCGCCGACGACGCGGCCATCGGCCTGACCTCCGGCGGCAGCGGCGACTGCACGAACGGCGGCGTCACCTTCTTCCAGCCCGTCACGGAGGCGCTCGCCGCGTACGGCGCGCGGATCGGCTGACGGGCCGGCACGGGCGGCGGCGTGCCGACGGGCGGCGCGCGGATCGACTGACGGCCACCCCCCGGCCTGCCGGCCCGGCGGTTGCCGGCAGGCGCCGAGCCCCCGGCCCCGGTGCCTCCGGGGCCGGGGGGCCCGTACGCGTACGGGGTGAGGCGTCCGTACCCGTGTACGGGGGCTATGCCCGGCCCGGCCCGGCCGGCCGCGCGCCGTCACCGTCCGCGTTCGCGCCCGCGGCCGTGTCCGCGCCCGTCCCCGCGCCCCCGTCGCCCTCGTCGCGGCGCAGCGACGAGACGACCAGGGTGACCACCGTCCCGGCGACCGCCCAGACCGACAGCACCTGGAGCGCCCCCGAGACGGCGTCGCCCCGGAAGTACGCGATGGACCGCGCCGCCCAGGTGCCCGCGCCCGGCGGCAGGCCGGGGCCGATCGTCCGCCAGAAGTCGGGCAGCATCGGGGCGGGGAACGCGCCGCCCGCGCTCGGGTTGCCGGCGATCACGATCAGCAGTACCGCCAGGCCGATGCCGACGATGCCGGTGACCGCCTGGAGGGCCAGGGTGACCGCGCCGACCGAGAAGACCACCAGCGCGCCCAGCCCCCACAGGGCGGCGACGTTCCCCGGCAGCGCGTCCAGCACCGGGCCCACGATGACCGCGCCGCCCAGCCCGCCGAGCAGCGCCGAGAGCGCCAGGACGGCCAGCCGGATGATCGCCCGGCGGGTGTTGGCGGGCCGGGACCCGGCGCTGATCGCCAGGATCGAGGCGAGCAGGTAACCGCCCACGCACCAGCCGACGACCAGGTAGAACGCGGACAGGCCGTTGAAGTCCCGGGCGGAGGCCGGCGCCACGTCCACCGTCCTGACCGTGCGCCGCTGGGCCTGCTCGGCCTCGGCCGTGATCCGCTCCAGGGCGGTCGCCAGGGCCTTGCCGCCGCCGGAGGCGACCAGCAGCGTGTCGGTGGTGCCGCGCGGGTCGACCACGAGCGCGCCGTCGATCCTCCGCTCCATGATCTGCCGCCGCGCCTCCGCCTCGCCGGACAGCACCCGCGGGTCGAGCGGGTCGCCCGGCAGCGCGGCCAGCCGTCCGGCCGCCTGCTCCGCGGCCGGGCCGGGCGCGACCACGCCGAACGGCACGTCCCGCGGCTTCGGGTCGTGCAGGGCGCCCACGTAGGAGGCGATGAACAGCAGCTGGAGCGCCAGCACGCCGATGACCAGCAGGGCGGCCCTGGGCGTGACGGCGCTGCGCACCTCGGCGGCGAACGTCATGCCCCCACGCTCCGTTCGGACCGGTGTCCGCGCAGGTGGGGCGGGTCCGAATGGCTGAGACCCGGACCCGTGCGGGGCCGCCGGCGGCGTGTCGCCGACCCCCCGCGAACGAAATCGTACAACCATTCGAACTTGGTCTATGGTGGTGTGCGAGGGGGTGATGAGGTCCGGAACGACGAGGAGGTGCGGATGCCGCGGTTCACGCATCTGCGTACCGTCTCCGGCTTCTCCCTGCGCTACGGCGCCTCGCACCCGGAGGCGCTCGCCGCCCGCGCCGCCGAACGCGGCATGGACGCCGTCGCCCTCACCGACCGCGACACCGTCGCCGGGGCCGTCCGCTTCGCCCGCGCCTGCGCGAAGGAGGGCGTACGCCCCCTGTTCGGCGCCGACCTCGCGATCGGCGAGCGCACCGCGCCTTCCCCCGCCGCGCCCACCGAACGGCGCCGCGCCCCCGTGCGCGGCGGCGCCTTCGTCGACGAGTCCGCGCCCCGCGCCGTCTTCCTGGCCCGCTCCAAGCGGGGCTGGGCCGAGCTGTGCCGGCTGATCACCGCCGCCCACGCCGCCACCGGGACCTCCGCCGCCACCGCGACCGGCGCCCCCGTCCTGCTGCCCTGGGCCGACAACCACGGCGACGACCTGACCGTCCTGCTCGGCCCCGACTCCGATGTGGGCCGCGCCCTGTCCGCCGGCCGCCCCGACCGCGCCGCCCGGCTCCTCGCCCCCTGGCGCGAGGCGTACGGGGACGCGCTGCGCCTGGAGGTCGTCCACCACGGCCGCTCCGGCACCGGCCCCGGCTCGCTCCGGCAGGCCGCCCGCACCCTGGGCTTCGCCGCCGAGCAGCGCGTCCGCCCCGTGCTGAGCAACGCCGTGCGGTACGCCGACCCCGGTCAGGGCCCGGTCGCCGACGTGCTGGACGCCGCCCGCCGCCTCGTCCCCGTGGACCCGCGCCGGGGCCTGGACGGCGGGGAGCGCTGGCTGAAGGACCCCGCCGCCATGGCCGCCGCCGCCGAGCGCGTCGCGCAGGCCGCGGGGCTGCGCCGGGACACCGCGCACCGGCTGCTCGCCGTCACCGAGGAGACCGCCGCCGCGTGCCTGGTCGACCCCGAGGACGACCTCGGCATCGGCACGGTCCACTTCCCCGAACCCCATCTGGTGGGCGCGGACCGCCGTACCGCCGAGCGGGTGCTGCGCTCCCGGTGCGCCGCCGGGATGGTGCTGCGCGGCCACGACCGCAAGCGGGCCTACTGGACCCGCCTGGAGGACGAGCTGCGCACCATCGAGCGGCTCGGCTTCGCCACGTACTTCCTCACCGTCGCCCAGGTCGTGGACGACGTGCGGGGCATGGGCATCCGGGTCGCCGCGCGCGGCTCGGGCGCCGGATCGCTCGTCAACCACCTGCTGGGCATCGCCCACGCCGACCCGGTCGAACAGGACCTGCTGATGGAGCGGTTCCTGTCGGTGCGGCGGCCCGCGCTGCCCGACATCGACATCGACGTGGAGTCCGCCCGCCGCCTGGAGGTCTACCGGGCGATCCTCGACCGCTTCGGCCCCGAGCGGGTCGCCGCCGTCGCCATGCCCGAGACGTACCGGGTCCGCCACGCCGTACGGGACGTGGGCGCCGCCCTGTCCATGGACCCGGCCGAGATCGACCGCATCGCCAAGGCGTTCCCGCACATCCGCGCCCGCGACGCCCGCGCCGCCCTGGACGAGCTGCCCGAGCTGCGCCGCCTGGCGGGGGAGCGGGAGCGGTACGGCAGGCTGTGGGAGCTGGTCGAGGCGCTGGACGCGCTGCCGCGCGGCGTCGCCATGCACCCGTGCGGGGTGCTGCTCTCCGACGCCTCGCTGCGCGCCCGCACCCCCGTGGTGCCGACCAGCGGCGAGGGCTTCCCGATGTCCCAGTTCGACAAGGACGACGTGGAGGAGCTGGGCCTGCTCAAGCTGGACGTGCTCGGGGTGCGGATGCAGTCCGCGATGGCGCACGCCGTCGCCGAGATCGCCCGCACCACGGGCGAGGAGGTCGACCTCGACGACCCGCGCCAGGTGCGGCCGGGCGACCCCGAGACGTACCGGCTCATCCGGTCCGCCGAGACGCTCGGCTGCTTCCAGATCGAGTCGCCCGGCCAGCGCGACCTGGTGGGGCGGCTCCAGCCGGCCACCTTCCACGACCTGGTCGTGGACATCTCCCTGTTCCGGCCGGGCCCGGTCGCCGCCGACATGGTGCGGCCGTTCATCGAGGCCCGGCACGGCCGCGCGCCCGTCCGCTACCCGCACCCGGACCTGGCGGAGGCGCTGGCGGAGACGTACGGGGTGGTGGTCTTCCACGAGCAGGTCATCAAGATCCTGGACATCATGACCGGCTGCGGCCGGGACGAGGCCGACGCCGTGCGGCGCGGGCTGTCCGACCCCGAGTCGCAGGGCCGCATCAAGGTGTGGTTCGCGCGCCGGGCGACGGAGCGGGGGTACGCGGACGAGGTGGTCGCGCGCACCTGGGAGATCGTGGAGGCGTTCGGCTCGTACGGCTTCTGCAAGGCGCACGCCGTGGCGTTCGCCGTGCCCACCTACCAGTCGGCGTGGCTGAAGGCCCATCACCCGGCCGCCTTCTACGCCGGGCTGCTCACCCACGACCCCGGCATGTACCCGAAGCGGCTGCTGCTGGCGGACGCGCGGCGGCGGGGCGTGCCGGTGCTGCCGCTGGACGTGAACAAGTCCGGCGCCGCACACCGTATCGAACTGGTGTCTGGTTCTACGTCAAGTGGCGTGTCCGGTTCACCCGGTACGTGGGGATTGCGGCTGGCGCTCTCCGATGTGCACGGCATCAGCGAGGCGGAGGCCGCCCGCATCGAGGCCGGCCAGCCCTACACCTCGCTGCTCGACTTCTGGGAGCGCGCCCGCCCCAGCCGCCCCGTCGCGGAACGGCTCGCCCAGGTCGGCGGGCTCGACGCGTTCGGCGGCAACCGGCGCGACCTGCTGCTCCACCTCGCCGAACTCCACCGCGCCCAGCGCGGCACCGGCTCGTACGGCGAGCAGCTCCCGCTCGCGGGCGGCCGCAGGTCCGCGCCCGTCGGACTGCCCGACCTGACCGACGCCGAACGGCTCAGCGCCGAACTGGGCGTCCTCTCCATGGACGCCTCCCGCAATCTGATGACCGACCACCAGACGTTCCTGGACGAGCTGGGCGTCGTCACCGCCCAGCGGCTGCGCACCGCCCGGCACGGCCAGACCGTGCTGGTCGCCGGGGCCAAGGCGGCCACCCAGACCCCGCCGATCCGCTCCGGCAAGCGCGTCATCTTCACGACGCTGGACGACGGCACCGGCCTGGTCGACCTGGCGTTCTTCGACGACAGCCACGAGCGGTGCGCCCACACGGTGTTCCACTCCTGGCTGCTGCTGGTGCGCGGCACCGTCCAGCGGCGCGGCCCGCGCAGCGTCAGCGTCGTCGGCTCGGCCGCCTGGAACCTCGCGGAGCTGGTCGAACTGCGCCGCGACGGCGGCCTCGACGCGGTCGCCGCGCGCCTCGCGGAGCCCCCGGCCGCACCGCCCGCCGGTGCGGGACCCGCCGACGGGGGCGTCCCCGCCGGTGCGCGGGCCGCCGGTGCGCCGCCGTCCGACGCGCCGCCGTCCGGTACCGGCCGCCGCATCACCCTGCCCACCGGGTACGAGATGCACCCCTGGGCCGATCTGCGCCCCGCGGGGGAGGGCGCCGCCACTCCGCCGCCGCGCAAGCTGTGGCACCAGAGCCAGGGGAGCGCGGGATGACGAACGACGCCACGGTCCTCTGCGTACGCTTCCGGCTCCCGCCCATGTACGAGGCGCTGCTGCCGCAGCTCCTCGCCCTGCTCGGCGAGTTCACCCCCGTCGTGCAGGCCGAGCCGCCGGACGGCGCCCTCGCCGATCTGCGCGGCGCCGTACGGTACTTCGGCCGCGGCCCCGCCGAACTGGCCGCCGTGATCCGCGTCCGGGCGCTCGCCCTGTACGGCGTGGACTGCGTCATCGGCGCGGGCCCCAACCCGATGCTCGCCCGCATGGCCGCCCGCCGCGCCGCGCCCGGTACGACCCGCGTCGTCACCGACCCGGCCGGCTTCCTGCGCGACCGGCCGGTCGCCGAACTCGACGGGGTCGGCCCGTCCACCGCCCGCACCCTGTGCGCGTACGGACTCGACACGGCCGGCCGGGTCGCGGACGCCCCGCTCGCCGTGGTGCAGCGCGTCGTCGGCGCCCGCGCGGGCCGCGACCTGTGGGAGCGGGCGCACGGCACCGACCGCTCGCGGGTCGTCCCCAACGCCGCCGCCCGCTCCACCGCGGCCGAGCGGTCCTTCCCGCGCGACGAGACCGACCGCGACCGGCACCGCCGCGCCCTGCTCTCCGCCGCCCAGGAGCTCGGCGTCCGCATGCGGGGCGAGGGCCAGGTCTGCCGCACCCTCACCCTCACCGTGCGGTACGCCGACCGCTCCACCACCACCCGCACCCGCACCCTGCGCGAACCGACCGCGCACTGCGCCGAGCTGACGTCCGCCGCGTACGCCCTGTACGACGCCCTCGCCCTCCAGCGCGCCCGGGTGCGCGGCGTCACCCTGCGCGCCGAGGGCCTGATCCCCGCCGAACAGGCCGCCCACCAGCTGTCGCTGGACCCCGCCGACGAGAAGGCGCGGCGCCTGGAGGCGGTGGCGGACCGCGCCCGCGCCCGCTTCGGCCCCGGCGCGATCATCCCCGGCTCCCTCGCCGCGTAGCCCCGCGCCCGCACCCCGCCCGTGTCGCGCCCGTGCCCGTGCCGGGGCTGTCGGCGGCGTCTGCGCCTACCGTGCCCGCGCCGGGCCCGCCGAGTTTTTACCGACGCGTAACTTCCCTCCTGCGGCCGCCCGTACGTAACTTGGCCGAAGCGCGGCCCCCACGCCGCGCACCTCCCCCCATCAGTGGTCCGGGCCGCTGGGGCGTACCGCCGTCGCCCTTTCCCTTGAGCCGCCAGGAGACCACTCGATGCTGCCCCCACGCCCGCGTGCCGCTCTGCGGCGCGCCCTGCGGACCCTGACCGCCGCCCTCGTCCTCGTCGTCGCCGCCGTCCTCGCCCCGGCCGGCACCGCCCACGCCGCCGCCACCGCGCCCGGCTCGGGCTGGAACGACTACTCCTGCAAGCCCTCCGCCGCCCACCCCCGCCCCGTCGTCCTCGTCCACGGCACGTTCGGCAACTCCGTCGACAACTGGCTCGGACTCGCCCCCTATCTGGTGCGGCGCGGCTACTGCGTCTTCTCCCTCGACTACGGGCAGCTGCCCGGCGTGCCGTTCTTCCACGGCCTCGGCCCCGTCGCGAAGTCCGCCGAGCAGCTCGACGCGTACGTCGACCGGGTACTCGACGCGACCGGCGCCGCCGAGGTGGACCTCGTCGGGCACTCGCAGGGCGGCATGATGCCCCGCCACTACCTGAAGTTCCTCGGCGGCGCCGCCGAGGTGAACGCCCTGGTCGGCATCGCCCCCGACAACCACGGCACGACCCTGCTCGGACTCACCCGGCTCCTGCCGCACTTCCCCGGCGCCGCCGACCTGATCAGCGAGAAGACCCCGGCCCTCGCCGACCAGATCGCCGGCTCGCCGTTCCTCCAGAGGCTCAACGAGGGCGGCGACACCGTGCCCGGCGTCCGCTACACGGTCATCGCCACGAAGTACGACGAGGTCGTCACGCCCTACCGCTCGTCGTTCCTCGACGGGCCGGGCGTCCGCAACGTGCTGCTCCAGGACCTGTGCCCGCTCGACCTCTCCGAGCACCTGGCGATCGGGCTGTTCGACCGCATCGCGTTCCACGAGGTCGCGAACGCGCTCGACCCCGCCCACGCGACGCCCACCACCTGCGCGTCGGTCCTCGGCTGAACGGCGCGCGCCGCCCGGTCCCGGGCGCCGGGACCGGCACCGGGGCCCGGGCGGCGTACCCGTGTCCGCCCGCGCCTCAGCCCACGCGGCGGTAGCGGCGCTCCGGGCGGCCCGTGCCGCCGTAGCGGAGGGTGACCTCGGCGCGGCCCGTCTCCGCGAAGTACTCCAGGTAGCGGCGGGCGCTCACCCGCGACAGGGAGCCCGCCTCCGCGCACTCCGTCGCCGACAGCCCCGCCGGGTGCTCCCGCAGGATGCGCTCCACCAGGTCCGCCGTGTGCGCGGCCAGCCCCTTCGGCAGCTCCCGCGAGGCCCGCGGCCGGGTGCCGAAGATCCGGTCCACGTCCTCCTGCCGCGCCTCGGCCAGCCCGGCCAGCCGCGACCGCACGGACGCCGCGTGCAGCAGCTGCTCCCGCAGCGCCGCCTGGCTGAACGGCTTGATCAGATAGTGCAGGGCGCCCGCCCGCAGCGCCGAGCGGACCGTCTCCGCGTCCCGGGCGGCCGTGATGAACAGGGCGTCCGCGTGCGCCCCGCCGCGCCCGGCGCGCTCCTCCTCCGCCCGCACCGCCCGCAGCACGTCGATGCCGTCCATGTCCGGCAGGTACACATCGAGCAGCAGCAGGTCGGGGCGCAGTTCACGGGCGGCGCGCAGCGCGTCGGCGCCGCTGTGCGCCACCCCGGCGACCGTGAAGCCGTCCACCGCGGAGACGTAGCGGCTGTGCAGCTTGGCGACCATGAAGTCGTCGTCGACCACCAGCACCCTCGTCATCCACCGAACGCTAGGCGGCGACCACAACGACCACAACGTCCGTTGATTGCGGAACGGAGACATGTTCTTAACGCGCGGGCAACATGTGGGCCACCTCACCCGGAACCCAGTACCGAAAGGCGGCACCCGTGCGACTGCGCACTCCCCTCGCCCTGCTCGGGGCGGCACTGCTGGTGCTCGTGGGGCCGCCGCTGCTCCAGCCCGGCAGCGGCTCCGACACGGGCACCCACATCCCCGGCCTGCGCCTCATGGTCCCCAACACACCCGGCGGCGGATACGACATCACCGCCCGCACCGCCGCGAAGGACGCCGAGGAGGCGGGCCTGACCGGCGATGTCGAGGTGTTCAACCTGCCCGGCGCGGGCGGCACCGTCGGCCTCGCCTCCCTGGTGGGCGAGCACGGCAACGGCCGGCTCGCCATGTCCATGGGCCTCGGCGTCGTCGGAGCCGTCCACACCAACAAGGCGCCCCGGACCCTCGCCGACACGACGCCCATCGCGCGGCTCACCGAGGAGCAGGACATCGTCGTGGTGTCCAAGAACTCCCCGTACCGCACCCTCGGCGAGCTGCTCAAGGCGTGGAAGGCCGCACCCGGCAAGCTGCCCGTCGGCGGCGGCTCGTCGCCGGGCGGCCCCGACCACCTCGCGCCGATGCTGATGGCGCAGGCCGCCGGCATCCCGCCGAAGCAGGTCAACTACGTGCCGTTCGACGGCGGCGGCGAACTCCTGGCGTCGATCCTCGGCGACAAGGTGGCCTTCGGCGTCTCCGGTGTCGGCGAGTACCTCGACCAGATCGAGGCGGGCGAGCTGCGCGTCCTCGCCGTCACCGGCGCGCAGCGCGTCCCGGGCCTCGACGCGCCGACCCTCCGCGAGTCCGGACTCGACACGGAGTTCACCAACTGGCGCGGCATCGTCGCCCCGCCCGGCCTCACCGAGACCGAACGGGACAAGCTCGTCGGCCTGGTCACCGCGCTGCACGACTCCCCGCAGTGGCGGGCGTCCCTGGAGAAGAACGGCTGGACCGACGCGTTCCTCCCCGGCGAGGAGTTCGGCGCCTTCCTCGACGCGCAGGACCAGCGCGTCGCCGACGTCCTGAAGGAGCTCGGCCTGTGACTACCCGGCCCCCCCACCCGAACCCGGCCCCGGGCCCCGAGACCGGTGCCGCCCCGGCCCCGGACGCCGAGGCCCGTGCCGCCCGTGCCGCGGCCCCGGCGGCCGCCGGCCGCCGCGCCTGGCTGCGCGAGCACTCCGAGCTCGGCGTCGGCGCCCTCCTCTTCCTCCTCGGCGTCCTCGTCCTCACCGACGCGGTCACCATGAGCGTCGACCTCGCCCAGCGCGGCCCCGTCGGCCCCCGCACCGTGCCGCTCCTGGTCGGCGCCGGACTCCTCCTCGTCGCCGTCCTCCTCACCGCGGACGTGCTGCGCGGCGGGCGCGGCGAGGCCGAGGGCGGCGAGGACGTCGACCTGTCCGAGCCCGCCGACTGGCGGACCGTGCTGCTCCTCGTCGGGGTGTTCCTCGGCAACGCCGTCCTCATCGAGCCGCTCGGCTTTCCCCTCTCGGGCGCGCTGCTCTTCTGGGGCTGCGCGTACGCGCTGGGCAGCCGCCGCACCGACCGCGACCCGCTCGTCGCGGCGGTCCTCTCCCTCGTCACGTACGTCCTCTTCGACCACCTGCTGGGCGTTCCGCTCCCCGGCGGCCCGCTCATGGGAGTGATCTGATGGATGCCCTGAACTCCCTCGTCGACGGCTTCGGCACCGCCCTCACCCCGGTCAACCTGCTGTGGGCCGCCGTCGGCGTGCTGCTCGGCACCGCCATCGGCGTGCTGCCCGGCATCGGCCCCGCCATGGCCGTCGCGCTGCTCCTGCCCGTCACCTACGGACTGGAGCCGACCGGCGCGTTCATCATGTTCGCCGGCATCTACTACGGCGCCATGTTCGGCGGGTCCACCACCTCGATCCTGCTTAACACGCCCGGCGAGAGCGCGGCCGTGGTCGCCGCGATCGAGGGCAACCCCATGGCGAAGGCCGGGCGCGGCGCGCAGGCGCTCGCCGCGGCGGCGGGCGGCCACTTCGCGGGCGGCCTGATCGGCACGGTCCTGCTGGTCGCCCTCGCCCCGGCCGTCGCCGCGCTCGCCGTGGACATCGGCGCCCCCGACTACTTCGCGATCATGGTCCTGGCGTTCATCGCGGTCACGTCCGTCCTCGGCAGGTCCCGCGTGCGGGGCTTCGCCGCCCTGCTGATCGGCCTCACCCTCGGCCTCGTCGGCCTCGACCGGATGACCGGCCAGGCCCGGCTCACCTTCGGCTCGCTCCAGCTCGCCGACGGCATCGACGTGGTGATCGTGGCGGTCGGCCTCTTCGCCATCGGCGAGGCCCTGTGGGTCGCCGCGCACCTGCGCCGCCACGGCCCCGACGCCATCCCCGTCGGCCGCCCCTGGCTGGGCCGCTCCGACCTGCGGCGCACCTGGAAGCCGTGGCTGCGCGGCCCGCTCATCGGCTTCCCGTTCGGCGCGATCCCGGCCGGTGGCGCGGAGATCCCGACGTTCCTGTCGTACGTCACCGAGAAGCGGCTGTCGAAGCACCGGGACGAGTTCGGCAGCGGCGCCATCGAGGGCGTGGCGGGCCCCGAGTCCGCCGCGTCGGCCTCCGCCGCGGGGACGCTCGTCTCGATGCTGACGCTGGGGCTGCCCACGACGGCCGTCGCCGCCGTCATGCTCGCCGCGTTCCAGCAGTACGGCATCCAGCCGGGACCGCTGCTGTTCGAACGCGAACCGCAGCTCGTGTGGGGCCTCATCGCCTCCCTGTTCGTCGGGATGGTGCTGCTGCTCGCGCTGAACCTGCCGCTCGCCCCCGTGTGGGCGAAGCTGCTGCGGGTGCCGCGCCCCTATCTGTACGCGGGCATCCTCTTCTTCGCCTCCGTCGGCGCGTACGCGGTCGGCGGCGAGGCGCTGGACCTGGTGATCCTGCTGCTCATCGGCCTCATCGGGTTCGGCATGCGGCGCTACGGGCTGCCGGTGCTGCCCGCCGTGATCGGGGTCATCCTCGGCCCGGCCGCCGAGCAGCAGCTGCGCCGCGCCCTCCAGATCAGCGACGGCAGCGTCACCGGCCTGGTGAACACGCCGTTCTCCGTCGCCGTGTACGCGGTGGTCGCGCTGCTGCTGGCCTGGCCGCTGATCCGGAAGGTGATCACCCGCCGCCGTAATCTGACGGTATGACACACACCCCCGACGACATCCGCCCCGCCGGCCCCGCCGACGTGCCCGCCGTGCGCGCCGTCACCGACGCGGCCTACCACCCCTACATCGAGCGGATCGGCCTCGTACCGGCCCCGATGGAGGCGGACCACGCCGCCGACGTGGCGGCGGGGCGGGTGTTCGTCGCCGGGGACCCGGTGCGGGGCCTGGTCGTGGTCCGCGCCGAGCCCGGCCATCTGTACCTCGACAGCGTCGCCGTCCACCCGGACGTACGGGGCACCGGCCTCGGCCGCCGCCTCCTCGCCTTCGTCGAGGACCGCGCCCGCGCCCTGGGCCTGCCCGAGGTGCGGCTGCTGACGAACGCGATGATGTGGGAGAACCAGCGGATGTACGAGCGCTACGGCTACGAGGTCGTCGAGCGCCGCAAGGACGGCCCCTACGACCGCGTCCACTACCGCAAGCCGCTGCCCTGACGGGCCGCCGCCTCCAGCGCGTCCAGCGCCTCCACCGCGCGGGCCGCCGCGTCCGGGTCCCGCTCCGCGAGGCCGCTCGCCGCGAACTCGTCCTCGTCCAGCCGCAGCACCAGCCGCCGGTCCGCCGACACCCACAGGTCCAGGTCCAGGTCCTCCACGACCACCTCCGCCGCCCGCACATCGGCGGGCCGGGTGATGTCGCAGTACCAGCCCTTCAGCGTCCCGTCGGCGGCCCGCACCTCCTTCACCGAGTACCACCGGTCCCGCCGGTAGTGCTCGGTGAACACGTCCCCGGGCTCGAACCGCACGAAGCCGAAGTCCCGCACCCCCTCGCCCGCCCACGCGGCCCGGACGGTGAGCACCGTGCCGTCGTCAAAGACCACCTCCGCCGGGTAGCGGATCTTCGTACGCCCCGCCTTGACGAGGACGACGTCCACGACGTCACCCGAGCGTGCCGACATGGCGCACCTCCGTCGCGCACGGCTCGTACCCGAAGCGCCGGTTGATCGCGAGCATCGGCCCGTTCTCGGAGTCGTTGCTCGTGTACGCCTCCACGCAGCCGGCCGCGCGGGCCCGGCGCAGCGACTCGGCCTTGGCGAGCGTGGCCAGCCCCCGCCCCCGGTGGGCGCGCAGCGTGCCCGTCATCGCCGACACGTACCGCCCCCCGCCGTCCGTGTGGGCGGCGCTGAACGCGGCGACGGCCCCGTCCACCAGCACCACCGCCGTCAGCTCCCGGTCGAGCAGCGGGTCGTTCCAGGTGTCGGCGAGCCACTCCTCGTAGTCGCCCAGGCCGAAGGGGATGTCGCTCGGTTCGTCCGCGGTGACCTCCATGTCCGCCGCGTACACCGGCCGCGGGTCGGCGGCGAAGTCCGCCGCCGTGCGCAGCTCCACACCGGGCGGCAGCACGGCGGGCCGCTCCGGCAGCTCCGCCGACGCCAGGTCGAGCCGCTGGTAGCGCAGGGTGCGCGTGGGCCGGTAGCCGCGCGCCCCGGCGAACGCCCGGCACTCCGGCGCGTCCTGGACCCAGGTGTACACCTCGCGCGCGCCGAGGCCGGCCAGGTACTCCTCGGCGGCGCGCAGCAGCGCCCCGCCCACGCCGCGGCCCCGGTGGGCCGGGTGCACGACGGGGGTGGCGAAGGCCTGGCCCGGTTGGGGGGACTCGTACACCAGGCCCGCGTTGGCGTAGCCGGCTACCTCGCCGTCCAGCTCGGCGACCAGCATCAGATAGCGGCGGGCGGGCGGCGCGGCGCGGTACTCGTTCACCATGGAGGCGGGCGTCGTCACGATGTACGGCGCCGCGCCGCGCCGTACCCGTACGGCCGCCGCGGCGTCCTCGGGCAGGAACTCACGGACGATCACAGTCATGGACGCCGACGCTACGCGCGCACCCCTCCCCGGCGCCTCCCGATTTCCGCCCGGTGGGGGAGAATCGGCGGTGTGACGCTGAAGCTCGCCCTCGACCCGGAGTCGACGACCGCCCCGTACGAACAGCTGCGCGCCCAGATCGCCGGGCAGGCCCGCTCCGGCCGGCTGCCCGTCGGCTACAAGCTGCCCACCGTCCGGGGCCTGGCGGAGGAGCTGGGCCTCGCGCCGAACACCGTCGCCAAGACGTACCGGGCGCTGGAGGCGGACGGGGTGATCGAGACCCGGGGCCGCGCCGGCACGTTCGTCGCGGCGGCCGGCGACGCCGCCGAACGCCAGGCGGCCGCGGCGGCCGCCGCCTACGCCCGCGAGGCCCACCGCCTGGGCCTGTCCCGCGCGCAGGCGCAGTCGGCGGTGACCGACGCGCTGCGCGCGGTGTACGGGGCGTAGGGCGTACGCGCGGGGGCGGCGGGCGGCTCGTACCGCCCGCCCCGCACGGCGCGCGCCTACCGGTGCGGCGGCGGACGCCTACAGGTACAGCCCGGCGGACGCCCCGCGGGGTTCCGGCAGCGCGGTCGGGCCGGTGCCGCGCCGCAGGGCGTACAGCTCCGCCAGCGTGGCGCCCTCCCGGCCGACGCCCTCCTCGCGGCCCAGCCAGCCGACCGCCTCGGCGCGGGTGAGCGGCCCGACCTCGACGCGGGCCAGGCACCGGCCGGGCCGGACGACCGCGGGGTGCAGCCGCTCCAGGTCCTCGTTGGTGGTGACGGCGACCAGGACGTTGCGCCCCTGGCCCAGCAGGCCGTCCGTCAGGTTCAGCAGCCGCGACAGGGCCTGGCCCGCGGTGTGCTTGGCCTCGCCGCGGATCAGCTCGTCGCAGTCCTCCAGGAGCAGCAGCCTCCACCGGCTCTTGGAGGTGCCGTCCTCCTCGCCGATCGCGATGTCCATGAGATAGCCGATGTCCCCGAACAGCCGCTCCGGGTCGAGCACGCAGTCCACCTGGCACCAGTCCCGCCACTCCCGCGCGAGGGTGCGCAGCGCGGACGTCTTGCCCGTGCCGGGCGGCCCGTGCAGAAGCAGCAGCCGGCCGGAGATGTCCTCGGGCGTGACCTTCATCAGCCGGTCCAGCGCGCCCGCGACGGGCGCCGTGTAGTTGTGCCGCACGTCCTCCCAGGTGCCGGCCGCGATCTGGCGGGTCGTCCGGTAGGGGCCGCGCCGCGGCGACATGTACCAGAACCCCATCGTGACGTTGTCGGGACGCGGTTCGGGCTCGTCCTGCGCGCCGTCCGTCGCCTGCGCGAGGACCCGTTCGGCGAGGTCGTCGTCGACGGCGGTGACCGTAACGTCGGCGCCGCGGCTCCAGCGCGAGACGAGCAGCGTCCAGCCCTCGCCCTCCGCGAGGACGGCGCTGCGGTCGTCCGCGCGGGCCGAGCGCAGCACGGTCGCGCCGGGCGGCAGCAGGGTCGCGCCCGGCTTCACCCGGTCGAGGCTCCGGCTGCGGGAGTGCGGCTGCTCGCCGGTCGTGAAACGGCCGAGGAACAGGGCGTCGACCACATCGGAGGGGGAGTCGCTGTCGTCCACGGTGAGCCGGATCGGCAGGGCGTCCTGCGGGTTGGCTGACATGGGCCCATGATCGGTCACTCCCGTCGCCGCCGCACCGGTTTTCCGCCCGCCGCGCGGGGTGTCCCGGCCGGGCGGGGGCCGCCGGAACGCCGTACGCGGGAAGGAAGGTTGTCCGTCGGGCGGGTGAACGCCGGGTGTGCCGCGGAAATCCGCGGGCCGGGCACGTGCGGCACCGGGGAGGCGCGGTCGGCGGGCGCGGGGCGGAGGCGCGCTGGTCAGGGCAACGCCACCGGCGCACGACGGAGTTGGCCGGTGCGCGCAGGGCGCCGTGGAACGCGCCGCTCCGTTCGGGGGAATGTGCAAGCGATTGCCGTCGTGTGTATTGGCATGAACACGGCACCCTGCTACCAAGGGTCACGCAGTGATCCTGCTAACAGGGGGTTCCATGAAAACGTCCCGCACCGCCGCTCTCGCGTCCTCGCTCCTGCTCGGCGCCGCCCTCACCCTCGCCGGTGCCGGGGCCGCGCAAGCCGACTCCTCGGCCGCCGCCGTCGACTACGTGGCGCTCGGCGACTCCTACTCCTCGGGCGTCGGAGCCGGTGCGTACGACACCGCCAGCGGCTCCTGCAAGCGCACCCCGCGCGCCTACCCGGCCCTCTGGGCGGCCGCCAACGCCCCGTCGTCCTTCGCGTTCACCGCCTGCTCGGGCGCGCAGACCACGGATGTGACGGCCAACCAGCTCGGCCCCCTCAACAGCGGCACGGACCTCGTCTCCCTCACCGTCGGCGGCAACGACGCGGGCTTCGCCGACGTGATGACCACCTGCGTCCTGCAGTCCGAGGCCACCTGCCTCTCGCGCATCAACCAGGCGAAGAGCTACGTCGACACGACGCTGCCCGGCCGCCTGGACACCGTGTACCGCGCCATCCGCGGCAAGGCCCCGGCCGCCCGCGTCGTCGTCCTCGGCTACCCCCGCTTCTACAAGCTCGACGGCACCTGCATCGCCGGGCTGACCGAGAACGAGCGGCGCGCCATCAACGGCGCCGCCGACCACCTCAACGCCGCCACCGCCAAGCGCGCCGCCGACCACGGCTTCGCCTGGGCCGACGTCGTGCCCAACTTCACCGGCCACGAGATCTGCTCCGGCTCCTCGTGGCTGCACAGCGTCAACTGGCTGAACATCGGCGAGTCGTACCACCCCACGGCCGCCGGCCAGTCGGGCGGCTACCTCCCCGCCTTCCGCAACGCCGCCTGACCGCGGAGGCGACGACCGGCCGGGCGGCGGGGGACGGGCACACCCCGCCGCCCGGCCGCCCAGCCCGCGCGCACGCCCCCGCCGGGGCCCCTTCCCGCGCGTCCCGGCACCCCTCCGCGGCGGTCCAACTCTCCCCGGAGCCGCGCGTGTTCGAAGAGTCACCCCAACCCGCTTGCGTGTGCGGGGAATCGCCCCACCGGGATACACGACTGCGATGCGGGGACGATAGGGTTAACGTTGGCCCGGGCCGGGTGCCCTTGTACGGGTGGGGAGTGTCATGGAACAGATAGCAATGCGCAGCAGGCCACGCGTGCCTGCCATCACCTGCGGGAGCAGCGCGACCAGTTCGCGTCTCGACCGCCACCTCGCGGTGCTCGGCGGCCCCGCCGTCCCGCAGCGCGAGACGGCCGAGGCCACGTCACTCATGCTGGAACTGACGACGCGTGATGTCGCGCACCGGCACCGCAGCAAGAGCGCGCGCGTCTCGCTCTTCGCACCGCTCCGCCGACTGCGCCGCTCACTCTTCGGCAACCACGGCTGAGACGGGCCCCCTCAGGACGCTTCGGCTCCGGGGCGGCCGAGCCTGTGCCGACACGACCCTGCTCGCCCGCCCCGCATTCCCCAGGGACCGCACCCCCGCCCGCGTCCCTGCGCCCCGCCGCCGCATCCCGCCCCCGTTTCCACCGGCACGCCTCCCGCGCCTTCCGTACGCACGCCGCCAGACCGCCCGCGCCCGACCCGCGCGGCCGCCGTCCGTCCGCACCCCGCACGCCTCCCGTACGCGAACGCACCGCCCGGCTCACCTCACCGCATACGCCGCTCGCGCCACCCCGCGAGCCCGCCCGGTCCCCGAGGCACGGCGAACCGTCCGCCCCTCCGCTCACGCCACCACGCCCTCCCGGCGCAGCCGCGCGCGTTCCCGCTCGTCCACGCCCAGTTCGCGCAGCACCGCGTCCGTGTGCTCGCCCAGGCCCGGCACCGGGCCCATCGCCGCCTCGGGGCCGCCCGGCAGGGTGATCGGCGGCAGCAGCGCCCGCAGCGGGCCCACCGGTGAGCCGACCTCGCGCCATCGGTCCCGCGCCGCCAGCTGCGGATGCGCGGCCACGTCTGCGACCGTGTTCAGCCGCGCGCACGCGATGCCGGCCGCCTCCAGCCGCTCCACCGCCTCCGCCGTGCCCAGCGCCCCCAGCGCCTCGCCGACCACCGCGTCGGTGCGCTCCCGGTTCGCCACCCGCGCCCGGTTCGTCGCGAACGCCGGGTCGTCGCCCAACGCGGGCCGCTTCAGCACCTGTTCCGCGAGGCGCCGCCACTCGCGGTCGTTCTGCACCGACAGCAGGACCTGCCCGCCGTCCGCCGTCGGATAGGCGTCGTACGGGGCGATCACCGCGTGCGCCACGCCCGTGCGCGCCGGGGCCTCGCCGCCGTGCATCCCGTGGTGCAGCGGATGGCCCATCCACTCCGCCAGCGCCTCCAGCATCGACACCTCCACGGGCCCGCCGACCCCCGTCGACGCCCGCCGCAGGAGCGCCGCCAGCACCCCCGAGAACGCGTACATCCCCGCCGCGATGTCCGCGGCGGGGACACCCGCCTTCACCGGCTGCTCCGGCGTGCCCGTCACCGACACGAGCCCCGCCTCGCACTGCACGAGCATGTCGTACGCCCGCTTGTGGGCGTACGGACCGCCCGCCCCGTACCCGGAGACGTCCACCGCCACCAGCCGCGGGTGCGCCGCGCACAGCGTCGCCGCGTCCAGGCCGAGCCGGGCCGCCGCGCCCTGCGCCAGGTTCTGCACGAACACGTCCGCGCGTCCGATCAGCCGCCGGACCAGGGCGATCCCGCGCGGGTCCTTCAGATCGACGGCCAGGGACTCCTTGCCGCGGTTGCACCAGACGAAGTGGGACGCCAGCCCGCGCGCGGCCGTGTCGTAGCCGCGCGCGAAGTCGCCCCCGTCCGGCCGCTCCACCTTGATCACCCGCGCCCCCAGATCGGCGAGCTGCCGGGTGGCGAAGGGGGCCGAGACGGCCTGCTCGACGGCGACGACGGTGACCCCGTCGAGGGGCAGCGGCAGCGGTGCGGGTGCGGGGCGGGAGCTCATGCCCCCGTGCCTACCGTGCGGGGGACGCCTTTGTCACCCCTCCGGCCGCGCGTAGCGCCGTACCGCCGCGGGCGCCGCCAGGGCGAGTAGGACCAGCGACCAGGCGACCGCGCCGGCCACCGGGTGCGCGACCGGCCACGCGGCGTCCGCCGGGACCGGGGCGTTGCCGAAGAGGTCCCGTACGGCCGTCGTCACCGCCGAGATCGGGTTCCACTCCGCCACCGTGCGCAGCCAGCCGGGCATCCCCTCGGTCGGGATGTACGCGTTCGACAGCAGCGGCAGCATGAACGTGGCGCTGCCCAGCTGGCCCGCCGCCTCCTCGCTGCGCGACGCCAGGCCCAGCAGGATGCCCACCCAGGTCGTCGCGAACCGGAACAGCAGCAGCAGCCCGAACGCGCCCGCCGCGCGCAGCGGCCCGCCCTCGATCCGCCAGCCCATCGCGAGCCCCACCAGGATCAGCGGCACCATCCCCGCCGCCGCCGTCAGCAGATCCGCCACCGCCTGCCCGAGCGGCACGGCCGCCCTGCTCATCGGCAGCGTCCGGAAGCGGTCCATGACGCCCCGGTGCGCGTCCTGCGCGGCGGTGAACATCCCCGTCATCACGCCGTTCGCGGCCGTCGCGACCAGCAGTCCGGGCACCAGGAACGCGCGGTAGTCGGCGCCCGGCATGGCGACGGCGCTGCCGAAGACGTACCCGAAGAACAGCAGGAACACGACGGGCATCGTCTGCGTCATGACCGTGATCGCCGGGGCGTGCGCGATCCGGCGCAGATGGCGTCCGACGACGGCGGTCCCGTCGTGGGCGAGGGCGTTCACGCGGCGGCCTCCTCGGGGCGGGCGGAGCGGGGGGAAGCGGTGAGGCGCAGGAACACCTCGTCGAGCGTCGGCGGGCGCAGCGCCGCGTCGAGGACCAGGACCCCGGCGGCGTCCAGCTCCCGTACGACGCGGGGCAGGGTCAGGGTCGGGTCGGCCACCGCGGCGCCCGCCGTCCGGGCGTCGGCGTCCAAGGCCGGCGGCGCGCCGGTGAGGCGGTCCAGCACGGCCGCGGCGGCCGGGAGCGCGGCGGCGTCGCCGACGACGACCTCCACGCGCCGGCCGAGCGTCGCCTTCAGCTCGGCGGGGCTGCCCCGGTGGGCGACCCGGCCGCCGTCGATCAGCGCGATGTCCCCGGCGAGCCGGTCGGCCTCCTCCAGGTACTGGGTGGTGAGCAGCACGGTCGTGCCGTCGTCGGCCAGCTCCCGCACCGCGTCCCAGATGCCGTTGCGGCTGTGCGGGTCCAGGCCGGTCGTCGGCTCGTCCAGGAACAGCACCCGCGGCGGCACGATCAGGCTCGCCGCCAGGTCGAGGCGGCGGCGCGTCCCGCCCGAGTAGGTGCGCGCCGGGCGGTCCGCCGCCTCCGCGAGCCCGAACCGCTCCAGCAGCTCGTCGGCGCGGGACCTGGGCGCCCGCAGCAGCCGGGCGAACAGGCGCAGGTTCTCCGCGCCCGTCAGATCGCCGTCGACGGAGGCGTACTGCCCGGTCACGCCGATGTGGCGGCGCACCTCGGCCGGCTGCCGCCGCACGTCGTAGCCGGCGACGCGGGCGCTGCCCGCGTCCGGCGCCAGGAGCGTCGTCAGCACCCGTACGGCGGTCGTCTTGCCCGCCCCGTTCGGCCCGAGGACCCCGCAGACCGTGCCCTCCGCGACCGCGAGATCCAGGCCGCGCAAGGCGTGGACCGCGCCGAAGCGCTTCTCCAGACCCTCACTAAGTACAGCGTACGTAGTTGTCATGGCGCGACTGTAGCGCACTACGTACGGTGTACGTAACTACGATGGTGGGCGAGGTGATGATCCATGGCGGGCCGAGCGGCCGAACCCGAAGTGATCTGGGAGCGCCCCGAGCGCGCCGGCAGGGGGCCCAGACCCGCGTACAGCCGCGCCGACATCACGGCGGCCGCGGTGCGCCTCGCCGACGAGCACGGCGTCGACGCCGTGTCGATGCGCCGTGTCGCCGCCGAGCTGGGCTGCGGCACGATGTCGCTCTACAACTACGTGCCGCGCAAGGAGGACCTGTACGAGCTGATGGTCGACGAGGTCAGCGGCGAGTACGAACTGCCTCCGCCGTCCGGCGACTGGCGCGCGGACATGCTGGCGACGGCCCGCCAGACGCGGGCGATCATGCACCGCCACCCGTGGCTGCACCGCGTGATGACCACGCTGTACGCCTCGGGGCCCAACGCGCTGCGCTATCTGGAGGCGTGCCTGGGCTACCTGGAGCCGCTGGACGCGCCGCCGGGCACGAAGCTGGAGTGCGTCGCCATGGTGAACGGCGCCGTGATGACGTACGTCGTCAACGAGTTCGCCGTGGCGGAACGGGCCCGCGCGGTGCCCTGGTCGGCGGAGCAGGAGCAGGCCGTGCGCACCGCCTATCTGGCGCGGCGGCTGGCGACCGGCCGCTACCCGAGGCTCGCGGCCCTGTTCGCCGAGGCCCCGGCACCCCCGCAGGACCCGGACGCCGTGTTCGAGCGGGCCGTCCTGCGCGTCCTCGACGGCTTCGCCTGACGCTCTGTCGGCGCGGTGACGCCCCGGGGGCCGGTGGACCCGGGGCGGGCCCGCACGGCGCCGCCCCGACGCGGGCCCGGGGGCGCGGGCCCGGGGGGGGGGGGGGTCACAGGCCCCAGGCCCGGAGGCACAGGCCCGGGGGCACAGGCCCTGGGGGTCACAGCAGGGCGAACTGCCCCTCCGGGCCCTCCTCCAGGTGGTCCAGGACCGAGGCGGGGCGCCGGGCGGCCGGCGGGTGCGGCAGCACGCCCGCGGCCCGCAGCGCCGCGCGGCCGAGCGACCCGGTCCCGAGGCGGTCCGCGAGGGCGGCGCCCTCCCGGTCCAGCGCGGCGAGCAGCGCCAGGACGGTGATCAGCTCCAGCAGCTCGGACGTCCACTCCTGCTGCCACGCCGGCGGGCGGAGCGCCTCCAGGGTCCCCGGCTCGGCGGCGGCCGTCCGCCGCTCGAACCACAGCGGCAGCACCCGCACCCCGCCCACCCGGTACTCCCACGCCTCCACCGGCACGGGCGCGACCCGGCCCGCGCCGACCCGCAGGACCTCGTCCCCGGCGTCGTACTCCAGCGCCCCGGGCCACGGCGGCAGCGCGGCCCGCACGTAGGGCCGCCGCCCGCCCGGTAGCCTGGGCCGCTCCCCGCCCCGCGCGCCCCGCAGCTGAACGTCCCTCATCCGGCGCCCCAGCGCCACCCCGGCCGCCCACAGCTCCGGGTCGGCGGTCAGCGGCACCCGGCACCCGGCCGGGGACGGCGCCGCCACCGCGACCGCCCAGGCCAGCACCTCCTCGGGGGAGGGCGCCCGCCCGTGGTGGCCGCGCAGCAGTTCCGCGAGGCCCGGCGCGATGTTCGGCTCGCGCCCGCCGGGCCGCCGGTACAGGGGCCGCACCCGGCCGGGGCGCCCGGCGGGGGAGCGGCCGTCGGGGAGCGGGGCGGTCACCAGCAGCGCGGGGCCCGCCGCACCGGGCACGTACCCCTGCTCCACCGCGAAGACCTGCCGGTCGTCGGCGACCCGCCACAGCTCGGGGCGCGCCGCGTCGATCAGCCGGTGGTCCGGCAGCAGCCACCGCTCGTCGAACGGCCCGTACGCGATCCGCACCGGCTCCGGGCACGGCCCGTCCTCGCGCGCGAAGCGCGCCGTCCCCGTCCGCTGCCCCGGCAGCGCCGCCACCGCGCTGTGCGGCGTACGGGCCCGGCTCGGCCGGAACAGCGCCTCCCGCCCGGGGCCGTCCACCGCCATCAGCGCGTCCCAGCGGGCGCGGAGCGTGGACCGGTCCGGCGCGGTCACCCACTCCCGGCCCAGCCGCAGCGGCGGCACGGACCAGGGCATGAGGTCGTCCAGCAGCGGCACGTCGTCGGCGGGCACCCCGTCCGCAGGCACCCCGTCCGCGGACACCCCGTCCGCGGACACCCCGTCGGCGGGCGCGTCGGCAACGGGCACGTCGTCGGCAGGCACGTCGGCGTTCACGCGCCGCATGCTAGCCGCGCCCGCCCCGCCCGCGCGGCGGCCCTCAGTCCGCCTCGACCGTCACCGTGAACGAGAACCGGTCGCCCCGGTAGCGGATGCGGGCCACGTCCACCACCCGCCCGTCCTCGTCGTACGTCACGCCCGTGTAGTGCAGGATCGGCGACAGCAGCGGCACCTCCAGGAGGGACGCCGTCTCCGGGTCCGCGAGCCGGGCCTCCACCGTGTCGGTGATCCGGCTGATGCGCACCCCGACCGCGTCCCGCAGCACCTTCGTCATCGGCCACCGCTCCAGGTCCGCCACGTCGATCCGGTCGGCCAGCTCCGGGCGGACGGCGTTCTCCGCCCAGTTCGTCGGCTCGTCCGTCTCCACGTCACGCCGCAGCCGCCGGTACGTGACCACCTCCGCCACGTCGGGGAAGAACTCGGCCAGCTCCCCGGGCACTTTCGCCGTCCCGTGCCCGAGGACCGTCGTCCGCTCGCCCGACTGCTGCGCCACGATGGCGTCGACCGAGCCGAGCACCCGGCGCGGGGCGCTGCGCCGGGCGCCCGGCTCGATGAAGGTGCCGCGCCGCCGGTGCCTGCTGATCAGGCCCTCCTGCTCCAGCTCCTTGAGCGCCTGCCGCATGGTCAGGACGCTCACCCCGTAGTGCGCCGCGAGCTGCTCCTCGGTGGGCAGCCGCAGCGACGCGTCCGGGGAGCGCCCCAGTATCGAGGCGCGCAGGGACTGGGACACCTGGTACCAGAGCGGCAGCTTCCGGTTCAGGACCAGGGAGTCGGGGGCGAAGGCGGACACGGCATCTCCGTACTGCTGCGTGCGGCGTACGACCCTACGGCGGCGTACTCACGAGCGGAAGTGGCGCTCCAGACCCTGCCACACCTCGTCGTAGCCGCGCTGCAGGTGGTCCGCGTTCGCCGCCTGACCGGTGGTCGCGATGGGCCAGCGCGTCTCGAACATGAACGCGAGCCCGTCGTCGATCTTCTGCGGCTTCAGCTCGGCGGCGCTCGCCTTGTCGAAGGTCTCCCGGTCCGGTCCGTGCGCCGACATCATGTTGTGCAGCGACCCGCCGCCGGGCACGAAGCCCTCCGCCTTCGCGTCGTACGCGCCCTCGATGAGGCCCATGTACTCGCTCATCACGTTCCGGTGGAAGTACGGCGGCCGGAAGGTGTCCTCGCCCACCAGCCAGCGCGGCGCGAACACCACGAAGTCGACGCCCGCGAGGCCGGGGGTGTCGGTCGGCGAGGTCAGCACCGTGAAGATCGACGGGTCCGGGTGGTCGTAGCTGATCGTCCCGATGACGTTGAAGGTCCGCAGGTCGTAGACGTACGGGACGTAGTTGCCGTGCCAGGCGACGACGTCCAGCGGGGAGTGGCCGTACTCGGCCCGCCACAGGTTCCCGCAGTACTTGTTGACGACCTCGACCGGGCCCTCCACGTCCTCGTACGCGGCGACCGGCGCCCGGAAGTCACGCGGGTTGGCCAGGCCGTTGGCGCCGATCGGGCCGAGGTCCGGGAGCTGGAACGGCTGCCCGTAGTTCTCGCACACGTACCCGCGCGCCGAGTCGTCCAGCAGCTCCACGCGGAAGCGGACGCCGCGCGGGATCAGCGCCACCTCGCCGGGGCGCGCCGCGAGCAGGCCCAGCTCGGTGCGCAGCAGCAGCCCGCCGCGCTCCGGGACGATCAGCAGCTCGCCGTCCGCGTCGCTGAACACCCGCTCCATGGAGGCGTTGGCGTGGTACAAGTGCACGGCCATGCCGGTGCGCTGCGTCACGTCGCCGTTGCCGCCGAGCGTCCACAGTCCGGCCAGCCAGTCCGTGCCGGGCGCGGGCTCCGGGAGGGGGTTCCAGCGCAGCCGGTTGGGGTCGGGGACGGTCTCGGTGAACGGGGCCGACCGCAGCGCGCCGTTGTCCGCGCGGGTGAACGGGGGGTGCGCCGCCGAGGGGCGGACGCGGTACAGCCACGAGCGGAGGTTGCGGGCGCGCGGCTCGGTGAAGGCGCTGCCGCTCAGCTGCTCCGCGTACAGCCCGAGGGGGGCCCGCTGCGGGGAGTTCCGGCCCAGCGGGAGGGCGCCGGGAACGGCCTCCGACTGGTGCTCGTTGCCGAAGCCGGAGAGGTACTCCAGGCTCTCCGCGGTCTTTCTCGTCTGCTCGCTCGCCTGTGCGGCGCCGCCCATGCTCATCGCACGCTCCTGCTGCTCATGGAATCCTATGCATGACCGTAGGATTCCGGAGGGCCCACGTCAACGGGGCGGACCGCCGCGGTCCGAATCCCGCGGCTCGGACGGGACCGGCGGGCTGCGCCGGGCGGCGCGGCGGCTTCCCCGGTCCGCTTCCCCGGTCCGCTCTCCCGGCCCGCTTTCCCGGTCCGCTTTCCCGCCGGGGGCTTCCCGTGCGGGGCCGGGGCCGCCACTCTCTTCTGCATCATGGAATCCGTGCCCCCGCCGGCCCTGCGGCGGCCGCCCGTCCAGCGGCGCAGCGCCGAGCGCCTCGCCCGCATCCTCGACGCCTGCGCCGACCTCCTGGACCAGACCGGTTACGACGAGCTCACCACCCGGGACGTGGCCGCGCGCGCCGGCGTGCCGATCGGCTCGGTCTACCGGTTCTTCGCCGACAAGCGCGCCATGGCCACCGCCCTCGCGCACCGCAACCTCGACCGCTACGCCGCGCGGGTCACCGCCCGCCTCGCCGCCGGGCCCGCGCTCGGCCGGCACGCCGTCGTCGACGTGGTGCTCGACGAGTACATCGCCATGAAGCGCACGGTGCCCGGCTTCGCCCTCGTGGACTTCGGCGTCCCGGGCCCCGACGCGCCGCCCGCCGACGATTCCAACGGGCGCGTCGCGGACCTGGTCGCCCCGCTGCTCGCGGGGGGCGGCGGCGCCGACGCGGTGCTGCGCCGGAAGGTCCGCGCCGGCGTGGAGGCGGCCGACGCCCTGCTGCGGCTCGCCTTCCGGACCGACCCGTCGGGCGACCCGGAGCTGGTGGCGGAGACCCGTGAGCTGCTCCACGCCTATCTGGCCCCGGTCCTGGACTGACGCCGCCCCCTCCCGTACGGCCCGCCCAACCTCCGCGCGCCGGAGTGGAGTTCGGAGGCGGCGAGGGCCGGTGGCTCCCCGGCTGCGAGGGCTCCGATGGGCCGACCGGGGGAACCGGTGACGGCGCGCCGTCCGCAATGCGCGGTGTGTCCGTGCAGTGACAGATAGTCGGATTATCGGTTAATCCGTACGACATCCTCACGGAGGAACACGTCATGACCGCAGCCCGACCACTCCTGCGCACCGCAGTCGCCGGACTCGCTCTCGGCGGCATCGCCATCGCCGGCGCGCCGGCCGCCGTCGCCCAGCCCGGCGACAACGGCGACATCGCGATCCACGACACCGACACCCCGCCGCTCGACCAGCGCAGCGAGTCCAAGGTGTGCCGGTTCTACCTGGCCGCCTTCAACTTCGCGGGGCTGCAGCAGGTCACGTACACGATCACCCCGCAGCCGCTGCAGGTGGGCGACCCGACCGTGACGGGTGCCATCAACCTGGCGCCGACCGGCACCGGCCAGACCACCGAACTGACGCTGCCCGAGGGCCAGTACAGGCTGACCTGGACGTTCCCCGGCGCCACCGTGCCCGGCAACCTGAAGGTCTTCCGCGTCGACTGCGCGAAGGGCCACGGCGACAAGAACAAGCACGGGGACAAGAGCGACAAGGGGGACAAGAACAAGCACGACGAGCAGAACGGCGTCGGGCACAAGGGCCCGCACGGCGGCGTGGGCGCGGGCGGCGGCGGCATGGCGGCCCCGACCGGGGACTCGTCGGCCGTCGGTGTCGGAGCGGCGCTCGCGGCCGGCCTGGCGGGTACCGCCGGGCTGATCCTCGTCCGCCGTCGCCGCCGCGCCCATGGCGCCGCGTAGACCCCCGTACGCACGGTTCACCCGCCGGCAGCGGCGCCTCCTCCGCCTCACCAGGACGGTGGCCATGGCGGCGGCGCTCGTCTCCGGCGGGGTCTGGTGGGCCCAGGACGGCGAACCGTCCGGGCCCGCCCCGGCCGCGGTGGCGGCGCCGCCGCAGCCGGGGCCCGTGACCGCGCCACCGGCGGTCGCCGAGTCGAAGGCCGGACAGCGGGCGGGCCGGGGCGCCGCGCGGCCGGCGGGGGAGGCCGGGGCCGGGGCGCCGAAACCGCCGCAGTCGAAGTCGCCGCAGTCGAAGTCGAAGTCGCCGCAGTCGAAGCCGAAACCGCCGCAGTCGAAGTCGAAGCCGTCGCCGTCCCCGTCGGTGAAGCGGCCCCCCGCCCCGTTGCCGCCCTCGCCGCCCAGGCAGGTCGCGGTGCCGGCCATCACCATCGAGGCCCCGGTCATGCGCCTGGGCCTCGACGCGTCGGGCCGGTTGCTCTCGCCACCGGTCGACAACCCCCGGGTGACCGGCTGGTACGCGGGCGGCGCCACGCCTGGCGAGACCGGCACCGCGATCATGGTCGGCCACCGCGACACGCGCCGGGGCCCGGCGGTCTTCATCAACCTGGACGCGCTGAAGCCCGGGAACACCGTCCGGGTCACGCGGGAGGACGGGATCACGGCGGTGTTCACCGTCCACCGCGTGAGCACGTTCGACAAGGACCAGTTCCCCGACAAGGAGGTGTACGGGCCGGCGAAACGGCCCGAGTTGCGCCTGCTGACCTGTGGCGGGGCGTTCGACCGGGAGGACGGGTACGAGGCGAACATCGTGGTGTTCGCGCACCTCACCGCGACAGAGCCGTCCAAGGCCTGAGTCCCCACGCCCCTGGCGCCCACCCCCTGGGCGCCCGCCCTCGCCGCGCGCCGCCCCGCGCGGGTCGCCCTGTGGGCCCGCCGTACCCGCTGCGGTCGGGCCTCCCGCCCCGCGTTGCGCCGCCGCGCGCGTCCGCTGCCGCTGTGGGCATGCGTTCCTGGTGGGTGCGGGCGCGGGGGCGGGCCGTCAGGGGAGCGGGGCCGGCCGCGC
Organism: Streptomyces sp. SudanB25_2051; assembly: GCF_964272635.1. Classification (NCBI taxonomy): domain Bacteria; kingdom Bacillati; phylum Actinomycetota; class Actinomycetes; order Kitasatosporales; family Streptomycetaceae; genus Streptomyces; species Streptomyces sp. SudanB25_2051. Next base: position 1,146,316 of record NZ_OZ186787.1, on the reverse strand, counting down.
AGAGCGGTGCGGGGGCAAGGGGGCTCCGCGAGGGGAGGTCCCGGGCTTCGGGTGGCGTACCGGGTGGCAGGATCGGAGCGGCGCGTACCCACCCGCCCCTGGCCAAGGAAAACTACCGTCGCTAGTTTGGTCGGTGACCCACCCCACCCCAAGGAGACACCGATGAAGCTCCACGACGGGATGTACATCGACGGCACCTGGCGCCCCGCCACCACCACCGGCACCATCACCGTGGTGAACCCGGCCACCGAGGAGCCCTTCGCCACCGTCCCCGCAGGCACCCCCGCCGACATCGACGCCGCCGTGCGCGCCGCCCGCGCCGCGTTCCCCGGCTGGGCCGCCACCCCGCCCGCCGAGCGCGCCGCCCGTCTGGCCGCCCTGCGCGACGCGCTCGCAGCCCGCCAGGACGAGATCGCCGAGACCGTCACCGCCGAGCTGGGCGCCCCGCCGAAGCTGGCCCACGCCGTGCACGCCGGGCTGCCGGTCACCGTGGCCGGCTCGTACGCCGAGCTGCTGGAGACGTACGCCTTCGAGGAGAAGGTCGGCAACTCCACGGTGCTCCTGGAGCCGGTCGGCGTGGTCGGCGCGATCACCCCGTGGAACTACCCGCTGCACCAGATCGTCGCCAAGGTCGCCCCGGCCCTCGCCGCGGGCTGCGCGGTCGTCGTCAAGCCGGCCGAGGAGACCCCGCTGACCGCGCGCCTCTTCGCCGAGTGCGTCCACGCCGCGGGCTTCCCGGCGGGCGTCGTCAACGTCGTCACCGGCCTCGGGCACATCGCCGGCCAGGCCCTCGTCGACCACGACGGCGTGGACATGATCTCCTTCACCGGCTCCACCGCCGTCGGCAAGCGCATCGGCGCGGCCGCAGGCGGCGCCGTCAAGCGGGTCGCCCTGGAGCTCGGCGGCAAGTCCGCGAGCGTGATCCTGCCCGGCGCCGACCTCGCCAAGGCCGTCGCGGGCAGCGTCGCCGGCGTCATGTCCAACTCCGGTCAGCGCTGCAACGCCCTCTCCCGCGTCCTCGTCGACGCCGACCGGTACGAGGAGGCCGTCGCCCTCGCCGCCGAGGCCGCCGCCAAGTACCCGGCCGGCGACCGGATCGGCCCGCTCGTCAGCGCCGCCCAGCGCGACCGCGTCGTCTCGTACATCGAGAAGGGCGTCGCCGAGGGCGCCAGGATCGTCGCGGGCGGCCCCCGACCGCCGCTGGAGCGCGGCTTCTACGTGGCGCCGACCGTCTTCGCCGACGTGACCCCCGGCATGACGATCGCCCAGGAGGAGATCTTCGGCCCCGTCGTGGCGTTCCTCCGCTACGAGGACGAGGAGGACGCCCTGCGCATCGCCAACGGCACGGTGTACGGCCTCGCGGGCGCCGTGTGGGGCGAGCCCGAAGCGGCCGTCGCCTTCGCCCGCCGCATGGACGCCGGGCAGGTGGACATCAACGGCGGCCGCTTCAACCCGCTGGCCCCGTTCGGCGGGTACAAGCAGTCCGGCGTCGGCCGCGAGCTCGGCGCCCACGGCCTGACCGAGTACCTCCAGACGAAGTCCCTCCAGTTCTGACGGGCCCCGTCGCCCTTCGGACCCTCCGCCCCCAACCAGTCGGGAGAAACCGCTCGTGGTCGTCCGCGCCGCCGTCCTGCCCTCCGTCGGGTCTCCGCTGGAGATCACCGGCATCCACCTGCCCGAGCCGGGCCCCGGCGAGGTCCGCGTCCGGCTGGCCGCCGCCGGGGTGTGCCACTCCGACCTGTCCCTGTCGGACGGCACCATGCGGGTGCCCGTCCCCGCCGTCCTCGGCCACGAGGGCGCCGGCACCGTCGTCTCCGTGGGGGAGGGCGTCACCCATGTCGCCCCCGGCGACGGCGTCGTCCTCAACTGGGCCCCGTCCTGCGGCTCCTGCCACCACTGCCGCATCGGCGAGGTCTGGCTGTGCGCCGACGCGCTGACCGGTATCGGCCGCCCGCACGCCGTCACCGAGGACGGCCGGGAGCTCCACCCCGGCCTGAACGTCGCCGCGTTCGCGGAGGAGACCGTCGTCCCCGCCCGCTGCGTCCTGCCCGTCCCGGACGGGGTGCCGCTCATCGACGCGGCCCTCCTCGGCTGCGCGGTGCTCACCGGGTACGGCGCCGTCCACCACTCCGCGCGGGTCCGGCGCGGCGAGTCGGTCGTGGTGTTCGGCGTCGGCGGGGTCGGCCTGGCCGCGCTCCAGGCCGCCCGGATCGCCGGCGCGGGACCGATCGTCGCGGTGGACGTGTCGGCGGAGAAGGAGGCGCTCGCGAAGGCCGCCGGCGCCACCGACTTCGTGGTCGCGTCGGACACGACCGCGCGGGAGGTCCGCAAGCTGACCGCCGGGCGCGGCGCCGACGTGGCCGTGGAGTGCGTCGGCCGGGCCGTCACGATCCGCACCGCGTGGGACTCCACCCGGCGCGGCGGCCGCACCACGGTCGTCGGCATCGGCGGCAAGGACCAGCAGGTCACCTTCAACGCCCTGGAGATCTTCCACTGGGGCCGCACCCTGTCCGGCTGCGTCTACGGCAACTGCGACCCGGCCCGTGACCTGCCCGTCCTCGCCGAGCACGTCCGCGCGGGCCGCCTCGACCTGAACGCCCTGGTCACCCACCGGATCGACCTGGACGGCATCCCCGAGGCGTTCGCGACCATGCTGGCGGGCAAGGGCGGCCGCGCCCTGGTCGTCTTCTAGCCCGCCGCCCGCCGCGGCAGCCGTACGCGGCGGCCGCCCGCGCGGGGGCCCGCCGCCCACCAGCGGCGCGCCCCACGGCACCCCGGCCGCCTCCGCGCGGCCGGGGTCCGCGCGCTGCCCGGACACCTCCGCCGAGCCGTACGCGCTGGTCACGGGGGCGGTGAATTGGTGCGGTCCAGGCCGTTGACGCCATACCAGCCGGTCGGTACGTTCCCGGCCAGCAAGGCGCCGCCCTCCCGTCCCCCGCACCCTCTGGAGCGTGCACGCATGGACACGGCCCCCTCTTCCGCCCCCGCCGCCGACCGCCGCCGACGCCGCGTCGCCACCGCCGCCGCGCTCGCCTCGGCCGTGGAGTGGTACGACTACTTCGTCTTCGGCATCGCCGCCGCCCTCGTCCTGGGCGACCTGTACTTCCCGGCCGACAACCCGTCGGCCGGCGTCCTCGCCGCGTTCGCCACCTTCGCGGTGGGCTTCCTCGCCCGCCCCGTCGGCGGCGTCATCGCCGGCCACCTCGGCGACAAGCGCGGCCGCAAGCCGATGCTGGTCCTCGCGCTCGCCCTGATGGGCCTCGCCACCGTCGGCATCGGCCTGCTCCCCACGTACGGGACGATCGGCATCGCCGCCCCCGTGCTGCTGGTCCTCTTCCGCGTCCTCCAGGGCGTCGCGGTCGGCGCCCAGTGGGGCGGGGCGATGCTCATGGCCACCGAGTACGCCCCCGAGGGCAGACGCGGCCTGTACGGCAGCCTCGTCCAACTCGGCGTTCCCATCGGCGTGGTGACCGCCAACAGCGTCTTCCTCGTCGCGGGGGCGCTCACCGGCGACGCGGCGTTCGCGTCCTGGGGCTGGCGGGTGCCGTTCCTCGTCGGCTTCCTCGTCCTCGGCCTCGCCTGGTACATCCACGCGCGGGTGGAGGAGACCCCGGACTTCAAGGCCGCCGAACGGGCCCTCGCCGAACAGGAGAAGGGCAGGCCCCGCTCGCCGCTCGGCACGATCCTGCGCCACCACCTCGGCACGGTCCTCCTGGCGGGGGGCTCCTTCGCGGTGAACACGGCCACCTTCTACATCGTGATCACCGGCGTCCTCGACTACGCGACCCGCGAACTCGCCATGGAGCGCGGCGCGGTGCTGATGGTCTCCCTCTGCGTCAGCCTCACCCAGCTCGGGCTGATCCCCTGGGCGGCGTCCCTCTCCGACCGGGTCGGACGACTGCGCGTCTACGCCCTCGGCGCGCTCGGCCTGCTGGTGTGGGCGGTGCCGATGTTCCTGCTCATCGACACCGCGTCGCTGCTGTGGCTCGCCGTGGGGACCTTCGTCGCGAGCTGCTTCCTCAGCGTCATGTACGGGCCGCAGGCGGCGCTCTTCGCCGAGCTGTTCACGGCGGAGATGCGCTACACCGGGGCGTCCCTCGGCTATCAGATCTCCGCCGTGCTCGGCGGCGGCCTCGCCCCGTTCGTGATGGTGCTCCTGCTGGAGGCCACCGGCACGTCGATGTCCGTGGCCGCCTACATCATGGTCCTCGCGGTGGTCGCCCTCGCCTCCATCGGCGTCCTCGCCCGGCGTGCCTCCGCCTCCGCCTCCGCCCCCGCGGCACCGGCCGCCGCCCCGGCCGACGCGAGCTGACCCGGACCGGACCGCGGCCCGGCCCCGCCGAAGACCCGCTCCGGGCACAGGCCGCCGCCCCCATGAGCAGGCCGCCGCCCCCGGACGTCGGCCATCCCCCGGACGTCGGCCACCCCCCGGACGTCGGCCGCCGCCCCCCGGCTCGGGCCCCGCTCAGGCGGCCCGGGCCCGGGGGCGGGACCGCGAGACGGCCACCCCGGCCAGGCACAGCGCCCCGCCCGCCAGCGTCAGCGCCCCGGGCACCTCGCCCAGCGCCGGCCACGACATCAGCACCACCAGCGCGGGCACCGCGTACGTCGTCGCGCCCATCCGCCCGGCCGGGGTGCGGGCCAGCGCGTACGCCCAGGCGGTGAACGCCAGCGCGGTCGGGAACACCCCCAGGTACACCATGTTCAGCGTCGCGGACAGCGGCGCCCGCCCGGCCTCCTCGACCAGCACCCCGGCGAACGGCAGGCACGCCACCGCCCCGGTCAGGCACCCGAACCCGGTCACCTGGAGGGCGCTCGCGTGCCGCAGCGCCGGCTTCTGCGCGACCACCCCCGCCGCGTACCCGGCGGCGGCGAGGAGGCACAGGCCCACGCCGAGCACCGACGACCGCCCCCCGCCCGACAGGGACAGCCCCACGGCGACGGCCCCGGCGAACGACGCGGCCATGCCGGCCACCAGCCGGGGCGGCGCCGCCTCGCCCAGGAACCGCGCGCCGAGCAGCGCGATGAGCACGGGCCCGATGTTCACCACCATCGCGGCCGTGCCCGCGTCGACCTCCCGCTCGCCCCAGTTGAGCGCCACCATGTACACCCCGAACCACAGCAGCCCCGACACGGCGATGCCCGGCCACGCGGCGCGCGGCGGCAGCCCCTCGCGCCGCGCCAGCAGCAGGCAGCCCAGGACGAGCGATCCGGCGAGCAGCCGCCCGAGCGCCAAGGCGCCGGGGGAATAGGCCGTCCCGGCGCTGCGGATCGACACGAACGCCGACGCCCACAGGACGACGCTGACGGCGGCCGCCGCGACCGCGGCCAGGCGCGCGCGGGAAGGGCGGGTACGGGAGGGAGGGGTGACCGTGTCCATGACGGGACCGTACGGCCCGGACCGTTCGGCCCCCACCGCAACGACGCGTGCCCGCTCGTCGACGCGCGCCCCGCCGCCGTCCCCCGGTTCCCGCACCGGCCGTTCCCGGCCCGCGCCGGTCAGCCGGTCAGCCGGTCAACGCCGGTCAGCGCAGGGGCCGCGCCGGTCAGCGCAGGGCCGCGCCGGAGCCCGGGGACGGCGCCGGTCAGCGCAGGGCCTCCGGGCCGATGCCCAGCAGCTCGCCGAGCGCCCGCTCCCCGGCGGCCGTCACCTTCACCGCGCGTTCCGTCCCCACGCGTACGCACCACCCGGCGTCCAGCGCGTGACGGCACAGCGCCGCGCCCGCCGCCCCCGCCAGGTGCGGTCGGCGCTCGGTCCAGTCGAGGCAGCCGCGCGCGAGCGGCCGCCGCCCTCCGGCGGTCAGCTCCACGCCGAGGTCCCGGAACCACCGCAGCCCGCCGTCGGTGAGCGCGAACCCGGCGTCCTGGCCCAGCAGTCCGCGCGCCGTCATCGCGTCGGTGATGGCCGTCCCGAGCCGCCCCGCCAGATGGTCGTAGCAGGTGCGGCCCCGCGCCATCGCGCTGCGCGCGCCCGCCTCCCGCAGGGTGCGCGGCGGGCTCCCGGCGCCGGGCGCGGCGTACGCGGCGAGGTCCTCCACCAGCTGCGCCGCCCGCGCGTCGGCGAGCCGTACGTACCGGTGCCGCCCCTGGCGCTCCTCCGCGAGCAGCCCGCCCGCGACCAGCCGGCCCAGATGGCCGCTGGCGGTGGACGGCGCCACCCGCGCGTGGCGGGCCAGTTCCCCGGCGGTCCAGGCGCGGCCGTCCAGCAGGGCGACGCAGAACGCGGCGCGGGTCTCGTCGGCCAGCAGGGCGGCGAGCGCGGCGAGGTCCCGGGCGGCGGGGGAGCGGGTCGTCGTCATGCCACCAGGATGACGCCCCTACGGTTCGCCCCCGGCCGCACCGTCCCCGCCTGGCAGGGCCCCGCCCCCGGCCGCACCGTCCCCGCCCGGCAGGGCCCCGCCCCCGGCCGCACCGCCCCCGCCCGGCAAGCGTCCGCCGGTGTCCCGTGCTCCGCCGCGCACCACCGCCCCGTACTGGATCGCCAGCCCGTCCAGCAGCGCCCGCAGGCCCGTCTCGAAGGCGCCCTCGTCGACCTTCTCGCGCCGCTCGGCCAGCAGGTGCGCCTGGCCGAGGTGCGGGTAGTCCGCCGGGTCGTAGGCGGTCTCGTCGTCCACGAACCCGCTGGCGAACGACCCGAGCGCCGAGCCGGTGATGAAGTACCGCATGAGCGCGCCGATGTACGTGGCCTGCGCGGGCGGCCAGCCGGCCCGGACCATCGCGCCGAACACGGCGTCCGCGACCCGCAGTCCGGCCGGGCGGCGGCCGGGTCCGCGCGCCAGCACCGGCACGATGTGCGGGTGGTCGGCGAGGGCGGCCCGGTAGGAGACGGCCCAGTCGTGCAGCGCCGTACGCCAGTCCCGGCCGTCCGACGGGTCGAACATCGTCAGGTCGACCTGCGCGCTCACCGCGTCCGCCACCGCCTCCAGGATCTCGTCCTTGGTGCGGAAGTGGTTGTACAGCGACGGCCCGCTGACGCCCAGTTCGGCCGCGAGGCGCCGGGTCGACACGGCCTCCAGGCCCTCGGCGTCCACCAGGGCGCCCGCCGCGGCGACGATGCGGTCTCGGCTGAGCAGGGGCTTGCGCGGTCGGGCCATGCGGCACATAGTAGGGCTGCCCAACAAAAACTAGCGCCGCTAATTAAAGGGGTCACCGGGTGAACCTGGAGCTGAGCGAGGAGCAGGAGGCCGTCCGCCGGCTGGCCGAGGACTTCGTACGCCGCGAGGTCGTCCCGCACGCCGCCGCGTGGGACCGCGCGGAGAGCGTGGACCGGGGCATCGTCCGCAAGCTGGGCGAGCTGGGGTTCCTCGGGCTCACCGTCCCGGAGGAGTACGGCGGCTCGGGCGGCGACCACCTGGCGTACTGCCTGGTCACCGAGGAGCTCGGGCGCGGCGACTCCTCGGTGCGCGGCCTCGTCTCGGTCTCCCTGGGCCTGGTCGCCAAGACCCTCGCCGCCTGGGGCACCGAGGAGCAGAAGCGCGCCTGGCTGCCCCGCCTCACCTCGGGCGAGGCGCTCGGCTGCTTCGGCCTCACCGAGCCCGGCACCGGCTCCGACGCGGCCGGCCTCGCGACCCGCGCCGTCCGCGGCCCCGGAGGCGACTGGGTGCTGAACGGCTCGAAGATGTTCATCACCAACGGCACCTGGGCCGATGTCGTCCTCCTCTTCGCCCGCACCTCCGACGCGCCCGGCCACCGGGGCGTCTCCGCCTTCCTGGTGCCGGCCGACGCCCCCGGCCTCGACCGCCGCCCCGTCCACGGCAAGCTGGGCCTGCGCGGCCAGCCCACCGCGGAGCTGGTCCTGCGCGACGTGCGCGTCCCCGCCGACGCGCTGCTCGGCCCGGAGGGCAAGGGCTTCTCCGTCGCCATGTCGGCGCTCGCCAAGGGGCGCATGTCCGTCGCGGCGGGCTGCGTGGGCATCGCGCGGGCGGCGCTCGACGCGGCCGTCGGCTACGCGGGGCAGCGCGAGCAGTTCGGCAAGCCCATCGCCTCGTACCAGCTCGTCCAGGAGCTGATCAGCGACATCTCGCTCGACGTGGAGGCCGCCCGGCTGCTCACCTGGCGGGTGGCCGACCTGATCGACCGGGGCCGGGACTTCGCCACCGCCGCCTCCCAGGCCAAGCTGTTCGCCTCGGAGGCCGCCGTACGGTCCGCCAACAACGCGCTCCAGGTCTTCGGCGGCTACGGCTACATCGACGAGTACCCGGTCGGCAAGCTGCTGCGCGACGCGCGCGTGATGACCCTGTACGAGGGCACCAGCCAGATCCAGAAGCTCATCATCGGGCGCGCCCTCACCGGGATCTCCGCCTTCTGACCCCGCACCCGCCCGGCCGCGACCCCGCACGCCCGCCCCCGGCCGCGGGCCGCGCCGGCCCGCCCTGAGCACCGCCGCCCACCGCCCCTGAGTAGGGGAGCGCATGTGGCGCACACCACAGCGGCGCATCCTCGACGCCATGAGCGACACACCCGTCAAGCAGCAGAACACGGCGGCCTACTACGCGCAGGCGGTCGCCTCCTTCGCCGTCGCCCTGACCGCCGTCGGCCTCGGCATCGCCAATCTGGAGGCGGACGTGTGGGTCCGGGCCTTCCTCGGCGTCGCCGTCCTCTACCTCACCACCTCCTCCTTCACCCTGGCCAAGGTCGTCCGCGACCGGCAGGAGGCCGGGCAGATCATCAGCCGCGTCGACCAGGCCCGGCTGGAGAAGCTGCTCGCCGAGCACGACCCGTTCCAGAAGCTCTGACCCCGCCGCCCCCGGGCCCGGCGGGAGCGCGTTGCGATCCCGCCTCCCCGGGGGGCCCGCGAGGCGGGTCCGAGCCGTCCCCGCCGGGCCTCGCGGGGAGGGCTCTAAGCGCTTGCTCACCCTCGCGGTATGGTGTTCGTCCTTGTACGACGGAAGGGGCGAGCGATGGGTACGGCGGAGGAGACGCCCGGCGGCGAGGAGACGCCGTGGGGCGAGGTCACCCCGGACGCGGCCAGGCGGCTGCTCGTGGCGGCCGTCGACGCCTTCGCCGAGCGCGGCTACCACGCCACGACGACCCGCGACATCGCGAGCCGCGCCGGCATGAGCCCGGCCGCGCTCTACATCCACTACAAGACCAAGGAAGAGCTCCTCCACCGGATCAGCCGCATCGGCCACGACAAGGCCCTGGAGATCCTCCACGAGGCGGCCGACGGGCCCGGTACCGCCGCCGAGCGCCTCGCCGCCGCCGTGCGGTCCTTCGTCCGCTGGCACGCCGAGCGCCACACGACCGCGCGGGTCGTCCAGTACGAGCTCGACGCCCTCACCCCCGAGCACCGCGCGGAGATCGTGGCCCTGCGCCGCGAGACCGACGCGGCGGTGCGCCGCATCATCAACGACGGCGTCGCCGCGGGCGAGTTCGACGTACCGGACGTGCCGGGCACCACCCTCGCCGTGCTGTCGCTCTGCATCGACGTGGCCCGCTGGTTCAACGCCCAGGGCAGCCGCACGCCCGACGAGGTCGGCGCGCTCTACGCCGACCTCGTCCTGCGCATGGTCACCGCCCGGTCCTGAGGGCGGGCCGGTCCCCGGAAGCGGGACGCGGGCGGCTCCTCGCGGGCGGACGCGGGCGGGTCGTCAGAAGTAGAAGCGGGACACCGACTCCGCGACGCACACCGGCTTGTCGCCGCCCTCGCGCTCCACGGTGACCAGCGCCGTCAGCTGCACCCCGTCGGGCACGTCCTCGACCGCCTTCACCAGCGCGGTCGCCCGCAGCCGCGAACCGACCGGGACCGGGGCGGGGAAACGCACCTTGTTCGTCCCGTAGTTGACGCCCATCCGCACCCCGTCCACCCGCATCACCTGCGGGACCAGGACCGGCAGCAGGGACAGCGTCAGATAGCCGTGCGCGATGGTCGTGCCGAAGGGGCCCTCCGCCGCCCGCTCGCGGTCCACGTGGATCCACTGGTGGTCCCCGGTGGCGTCCGCGAACAGGTCGACGCGCTTCTGGTCCACCTCCAGCCAGTCGCTGTAGCCCAGCCGCTCGCCGACCGCGGCCCGCAGCTCGTCGACGGAGGTGAAGATCCTCGGCTCTGCCATCCCCTGCTCCCTGCTCCCTGGTTCCCGAGCGCGACCACGTCATGTCCAAGCGCTTGCTTAGCATGTGGGCGGCGGTCGGCCTTGTCAACGGACCGGTGGGGTCCGACCCGGCGGAGCAGTAGGCTTCGCGGGGTGCCGCAGATTCCAGAGAAGATCCACGAGCTCACCGTCGGCCAGCTCTCCGCCCGCAGCGGCGCGGCCGTCTCCGCCCTGCACTTCTACGAGGCCAAGGGCCTGATCACCAGCCGCCGGACCAGCGGCAACCAGCGCCGCTACAGCAGGGACGCGCTGCGTCGCGTCGCCTTCGTGCGCGCGGCCCAGCGCGTCGGCATCCCCCTCGCCACCATCCGGCAGGCCCTCGCCGAGCTCCCCGAGGAGCGCACGCCCACCCGCGAGGACTGGGCGCGGCTCTCCAAGGCCTGGCGGGCCGAACTGGACGCCCGGATACAGCAGCTGGCCCGCCTGCGCGACCACCTCACCGACTGCATCGGGTGCGGCTGCCTCTCCCTCCAGACGTGCGTCCTGTCGAACCCGGACGACGTCCTCGGCGAGCGCCTCGCCGGCTCCCGCCTCCTCGCCGAACGCCTGCCCCGGGACGGCCAAAAGACCGGCCCCGGGACGTCCGGGGAGCGGTGCGCGCAGGGCTGAAGGGCCTACTCGTACTCCGTGCCGCCCTTGCGGGTCAGATAGGCGGGGCTCACCGCCTTCGCGATGGCCCGGCCGCCGACCACCGGGCTGTAGCGCTCGGTGGCCGGCCGGATCACCACGCCCTCGCGCAGGTGCAGGCCCCGCCCCGACACGGTCTCCCGGCCGGTCGCCAGCTCCGTCACCGTCGCGATGTCGTACGGCCCGGTGAACAGCACGGGCACCAGCGGCAGTTCGCCCTCCAGCACCCGGTGCAGCTCCGCCGCGTCCAGCCGCCGCACCTGCCCGGCCACCTCCACGGACACGTCGAACACCGCGTACCCGAGGCGGTCGGCGCGGGCGTCGGCGCCGTACGGCAGGTCCTGCACCCCGGCGCCGTACACCTCGCCGAACACGCCGACCCTGGTGGCGCCGAACCGCTCGGCCAGCCGGGCCGCCGCCTCCGGTACGCCGTGCCCGCGCACGGCCCGCCAGTACACGTTGCGCGGGTCCTCCCGCAGCGCGAGGCCCTTGGCGCCGAAGCCCTTCGACGAGACCTGCACCCGGCCGTCGGCGGCGTGATACGTCACCAGGCACGCCGTGCCGTGGACCTTCTCCGTCAGCACGACGGGCTCGCCCGGCGCGAACAGGTCCGGGTAGCGCTGGATGTTCTCCACATCGCCCCACGGCAGCAGATCGGGGGCGGCCTCCACGTCACCGCTCATGCTCGTGGGCACCGGGGGCACCCACTTGGTGATGCCGAGCCGCTCCGCGAAGTCCGTGCGGTCCCGCGCCGCCGCCTCCAGGTCCACCCCGGCCAGCGCGCGCGGCCGGCACACCAGGCCCTGCGACAGCTCGCCGCGCAGCCGCACCGCCTTCACCCGGTTCGCCGCGGACCCCGCCAGCCGCCCGGTCAGCCCCAGCTCGTCGATCAGGTCCGCCGGGAGGACCGCCTGCTCGGGGATGTACACGGCGGCGTCGCCCGTGCGGTAGGCGCCCTTGGCGACGACCGCGCGGTACAGGCCCACCTGGGCCAGTTCGAGCGCGTCGGCGTCGGGATGCGGATGGACGGTCAGGACTTCGGCGGTGACGCGCAGCGTGGACATGGCGCGGCTCCTCACGGTCGGTGGATCGGTCACCGCCACTGTCGCCGCGCGAAATGCGGTCGCTCACCGCCTTTTCCGGCTGCTACGGTCCGCGAGGGCCGGCCGGATCCGTGCGCACGCCTGTGCGAACTGCCCCGCGAATGGCCTGAACCAGCCCCTCGGCGCCCGCCCCGCGGGGGCGCGCGGGCACGCTTCCCGAGACCCCGCGCACGCGCCCCGAAGGCTCCTGCGCGCCCCGGAGCCGCCGTGCCGCGCCGACGGCCCCGCGTGCGCGCACGCCGGAAGCCGCCACGCCGACGGCCCCGCGCGCACACGCCCCGGAAGCCGGCCCGCGCCCCGGACGTCCGCGGCCGGGCTACGCCGCCGCGACCGGCTCCCGTACGCCCGCCGCCCGGGCCGCGCGGCGGCGGGCCGATCCGAGCGCCTCGGGCGACAGGAGGGGCGCCGGCACCAGCACCCCGCAGTCGCCGCACACCGGGCCGCGCGCCGCGTCCCGGCCGTCCCACCGCCACAGGAACCGGTCGCCGCCGCACACCGGGCAGCAGCCGCCCGGCCCCGCCTCCAGGGCCGCGATCAGCCGCCGCAGCGCCTCGGCCAGCGGCAGGTCCGGGTGCACGGACGGGTCGACGCACCGCGCCACGCTGTTGCCGCCCCAGGTGCGCCGGTGCCAGTCGTCCATGGGTCCCGGTGTGCGCAGCCCCAGCCGCTTCTCCCTGCGGCGCCGCTCGGCGAACCGCCGCTCGTAGGCGAGCCACACCGCCCGCGCCTCCTCCACCTCGTCGAGCGCGGCCACCAGCCGCGCCGGATCGAGGTCCCGGTCCTCGTGCCCGAACCCGTGCCGCCCGCACAGGTGGTCCCACGTCGCCCGGTGCCCGTACGGCGCGAACCGCTCCAGGCACTTGCGCAGCGAGTAGCGCCGCAGCGCCGTGTCGCACCGCGGGTCACGAACCTGTCTGGCGAGACTCCGGAAACCGGCCATCGCTCCGCCACCTCCGTCGCTGGTACTTCGGCGTCGTTGAAGAGACGTACGGGTGCCCGTTCCGGCTCCGTCGAAAATCGGCGGGGGTCCGGTCTCCGCCACGTCCCCCCACTGGTACGCAGGCGCGGGGCGCGGCGCTCGACCCGGCGCACTGCGGATGGTGACGGCCCGTCACCCCGTCGTACGGGCACCCGCGTCCCGGCTCAGCGGTACAGCAGGTACTCCTCGCGCACCGCGCGGAACGCCGCCAGGTCCCGCTCCCACGCCGCGGCCACCTCGTCCGGCCCGGCGCCCGCGTCGACCAGGGTGCGCACGGTCGCCGAGCCGGTCAGCTTGTCGATCCAGCGGTCGGCGCGCCACGCGAACCCGCTCCACGTCCGCTTCGCCGTCACCAGCAGCCCGATCCCGGTCCGCACCGGGTCGAACGCCGCCCGGTCGTGGACGTGCAGCTGCACCCCGCCGACGGTCTTCCCCTGGTACTTGGAGAACACCGGCGCGAAGTAGGCCTCCCGGAAGGCGACGCCCGGCAGGTCCAGGGCGTTCGCCGCCTCCGCCCAGCGCCGGTCCACGCCCTCGGCGCCCAGCAGCTCGAACGGGCGGGTCGTGCCGCGCCCCTCCGACAGGTTCGTCCCCTCGAACAGGCACGTCCCGCCGTACACCAGCGCCGTGTCCGGGGTCGGCATGTTCGGGCTCGGAGGCACCCACGGCAGGCCCGTCGCGTCGAACAGGTCCCGGCGCCGCCACCCCGCCATCCGCACGGTCTCCAGCGGCACGGGTCGCGCCAGGAACTCGGCGTTGAACAGCCGCGCCAGCTCCGCCACGGTCATCCCGTGCACCTGCGCGATCGGCTCCCGGCCCACGAAGGTGGCGTACGCCCGGTCGAGGACCGGCCCGAGCGCGGCCCGCCCGCCGACCGGGTTGGGCCGGTCCAGTACGACGAATCGTTTCCCCGCCAGCTCGGCGGCGACCATGCAGTCGTACATCGTCCAGATGTAGGTGTAGAAGCGGGCGCCCACGTCCTGGATGTCGAACACGACCGTGTCCACGCCCGACGCGGCGAACACGTCCGCGAGCGCCCGGCCGCTCTTGCCGTACGTGTCGTACACCGGAAGCCCGGTCGCCGGGTCGTCGTACCGGCCCTCCGAACCGCCCGCCTGGGCCGTGCCCCGGAAGCCGTGCTCGGGCCCGAACACCGCCACCAGCCGCACCCGCTCGTCGGCGTGCATCACGTCCACGATGTGCCGCACCTCGGCGGTCACCCCGGTCGGGTTGGTCACCACGCCCACCCGCTGCCCGTCCAGCAGGGCGTACCCGTCGGCCGCCAGCCGGTCGAAGCCGGTCCGCACCCGCCGCCCGGCCGCCGCCGCGCCCGGCACCCCGGCCGCCGCACCCGCCGCGCCCGTGGCGGCCTGCGCCCCGGCCGCCTCCGCCTCCGCCCCGGCTCCGGCCCCCGGTGCCGCCCCCGTCGCACCGGCCGCCGCCAGCGCACCTCCCGCCACCGCCAGCAGACCCCGTCTGGACACGCTCATGGGACACCTCCGTGATCGTTCCGTCACGCTCGGGCACGAGACCTCGCAGGCTAGCGCGGCACCCCTTCCCGCTGGACATACCGACCGGTTAGTCTGCCGGTCGTACGGCCGGTCCTCGCGGTCGGCCTCCCGGCGGGAACACGGCGAAGGGATTGCGGGCATGAGCACGTTCCAGGGCGCACACGTGGTCGTCACGGGGGCGGGCGGCGGCATCGGCGCCGCCCTCGCGCGCAGGTTCGCCGCCGAGGGCGCCCGCGTCGTCGTCAACGACCTGGACCCGGGCCGCGCCAAGGCCGTGGCCGAGGAGATCGGCGCCGTCCCGCTGCCCGGCGACGCGTCGGCGGTGGTCGGGGAGGCCCGCGACGCCCTGGACGGCACCGTCGACGTCTACTGCGCCAACGCCGGGCTCGCCTCGCCCGGTGACGCCTTCGCCGGCGAGGAGGTCTGGGCCGCCGCCTGGGACGTCAACGTCATGGCCCACGTCCGCGCCGCCCGCGCCCTGCTGCCCGGCTGGCTGGAGCGCGGCAGCGGCCGGTTCGTGTCCACCGTCTCGGCGGCCGGGCTGCTCACCATGATCGGCGCCGCCCCGTACAGCGTGAGCAAGCACGGCGCGTACGCCTTCGCCGAGTGGCTGTCCCTCACCTACCGGCACCGGGGCCTCAAGGTCCACGCCATCTGCCCCCAGGGCGTGCGCACGGACATGCTGACCGCCGCCGGGTCGGCCGGGGAGCTGGTCCTCGCCCCCACCGCCATCGACCCCGGCGACGTCGCCGACGCGCTGTTCGCGGGCATGGCGGAGGACCGGTTCCTGATCCTCCCGCACCCCGAGGTCGCCGGCTACTACCAGGCCCGCGCCACCGAGCCGGACCGCTGGCTCGGCGGGATGAACCGGGTGCAGCGGACCTGGGAGGCCACCGGGCGGTGAACCTGGTCTGGACTAGTGGGAAGATCGGTCGGGCGAGCAGCCGACCGGACGATGACGAGGAGAGGTGGCGGACATGGCCAGGACGACCGACGGGAGCGGAGCCACACCCGTCCCGCGCAGGCTGCTGGCCGCCGCCACCCGCCTCTTCGCCGAGCGCGGCTACGACCGGACGTCCGTCCAGGAGATCGTCGAGGCCGCCGGGGTCACCAAGGGCGCCCTCTACCACTACTTCGGGTCCAAGGAGGACCTGCTGCACGAGGTGTACGCCCGTGTGCTGCGCCTCCAGCAGGAGCGGCTGGACGCGTTCGCGGACGCCGACGCGCCGGTCGAGCAGCGCCTCAGGGACGCGGCCGCCGACGTCGTCGTCACCACCATCGAGAACCTGGACGACGCCGCCATCTTCTTCCGCTCCATGCACCATCTGAGCCCGGAGAAGAACCGCCAGGTCCGCGCCGAGCGGCGCCGCTACCACGAGCGGTTCCGGGCCCTGGTCGAGGAGGGGCAGCGCTCCGGGGTGTTCTCCTCCGCCACCCCCGCCGACCTGGTGGTCGACTACCACTTCGGCTCGGTGCACCACCTGTCCACCTGGTACCGGCCGGACGGCCCGCTCGGCCCGCGCGAGGTCGCCGACCACCTCGCCGACCTCCTGCTGCGCGCCCTGCGGCCGTAGGGCGCTCTCGGGGCCGGCCGCCCGGCCCCGCCCTCCGGGCCCCGGCCGAACCGGGGGCCCGGAGGTCTGACCCTCACACGTACCGCTTCAGCTCCCGCCGGGCCAGCGACCGCTGGTGGACCTCGTCCGGGCCGTCGGCGAGCCGCAGCGTCCGCGCCGAGGCCCACAGCTCCGCCAGTGGGAAGTCCTGGCCGACGCCGCCCGCCCCGTGCAGCTGCACCGCCCGGTCGATGATGTCCACCACCGTGCGCGGTGTGGCGATCTTGATGGCCTGGATCTCGGTGTGCGCGCCCCGGTTGCCGACCGTGTCCATCAGCCACGCCGTCTTCAGCACCAGCAGCCGCAGCTGCTCCACCGCCACCCGGGCGTCCGCGATCCACGCCTGCACCTGCCCCTGCGCGGCGAGCGGCTTCCCGAAGGCCGTACGGGACACGGCGCGCCGGCACATCAGCTCGATCGCCCGCTCCGCCATGCCGATCAGCCGCATGCAGTGGTGGATGCGGCCCGGTCCGAGGCGCGCCTGCGCGATGGCGAAGCCGCCGCCCTCCTCGCCGACGAGGTTCGCGGCCGGCACCCGCGCCCCGTCGAACACGACCTCCGCGTGCCCGCCGTGCGCGTGGTCCTCGTACCCGTACACCCGCATCGCGCGGCGCACCTCGACGCCGGGCGTGTCGCGGGGCACCAGCACCATGGACTGCTGGCGGCGCACATCGGGGTTCCCCGGGTCGGTCTTGCCCATCACGATGAAGATCCGGCAGTCCGGGTTCATCGCCCCGGAGATGTACCACTTGCGGCCCGTGACGACGTACGCGTCGCCGTCCCGCTCGATCCGCGTCTCGATGTTCGTCGCGTCCGACGAGGCCACCTCCGGCTCGGTCATCGCGAATGCGGAGCGGATCTCCCCGGCGAGCAGCGGCTCCAGCCACCGCTTGCGCTGCGCTGCGGTGCCGAACTGGGCGAGGACCTCCATGTTGCCGGTGTCGGGGGCGGCGCAGTTCAGCGCGGTCGGCGCGAGGTGCGGGGAGCGGCCGGTGATCTCCGCGAGCGGCGCGTACTGGAGGTTGGTGAGCCCGGCGCCGTACTCCTCGTCCGGCAGGAACAGGTTCCACAGGCCGCGCCGCCGCGCCTCCGCCTTGAGGTCCTCCACCACGGGCGGGGTGTCCCACGGGGAGGCGAGCTTCGCCCGCTGCTCCTCGGCGACCGCCTCGGCCGGGTACACATGCGCCGTCATGAAGTCGAGCAGCCGCTCCCGCAGCTCCTCGGTGCGCGCGTCCATCGCGAAGTCCATGGTCAGCCCTCCTGAAGGGTTGTGAGGCCGTGCTCGATGAAGAGGGGGACCAGCTCCCCGATCCGGTCGAAGCCCGCGCCGACGGTCCGTCCGAGCGTGTAGCGGTAGTGGATGCCCTCCAGGATCACGGCGAGCTTGAACCAGGCGAACGCCGTGTACCAGGAGAGGCGGGACACGTCCCGCCCCGACCGGGCGGCGTACCGCTCGACCAGCTCGCCCGCCGGCGGGTGCCCGGCCGCGGTCGCGGTCGTGGAGATGACGGCACCGGGGACGTCCAGCGGCGTGCTGTACATGACGAGCAGTCCGAGGTCGGTGAGCGGGTCGCCGAGGGTGGACATCTCCCAGTCGAGGACGGCGGTGATCCGGTCGTCGTCGCCGATCAGGACGTTGTCGAGGCGGAAGTCGCCGTGGACGACGGCCGGCGCGGGGGAGTCGGGCAGTTCGCGCCCGAGCGCGGCGTGCAGCTCGTCGATTCCGGCGAGCTCCCGGCCGCGTGAGGCGGCGAGCTGCTTGCCCCAGCGGCGCAGCTGCCGGTCCAGGAAGCCGTCGGGCCGCCCGAAGTCCCCGAGGCCCACGGCCTCCTGGTCCACCGCGTGCAGCTCGACCAGGGTGTCGACCAGGCCCAGCACGGCCGCCCGGGTCCGCTCGGCGCCCAGCGGGGCGAGCTGCGCGGCGGTGCGGTACGGGGTGCCGGGCACGAAGTCCATCACGTAGAACGGCGCCCCGAGCACCGCCTCGTCCTCGCACAGCAGCAGCGGCCGGGGCACCGGCACGGCGGTCGGGTACAGGGCGCTGAGCACCCGGTGCTCGCGCCGCATGTCGTGCGCGGTGGCCAGGACGTGGCCGAGCGGCGGGCGGCGGACGACCCACCGGCGGGTGCCGTCGGTGACCGCGTACGTCAGGTTCGACCGGCCGCCCTCGATCAGCCGCGCGTCGAGCGGTCCGCCCACCAGTCCGGGCAGCTCGCGGTCCAGCAGCGCGCGCAACCGCTCGGGGTCGAGGCCAGGAGGCGGGGCAGAGCTCATGGGGCGCACCTTCCGGGAGCGGGGACTCGGCTACCCGGCATCATGACCGACCAGTCGGTATGTAGTCCACCCCCGGAGGCGCGGACCGGCCACCCGGCGGACCGGCCACCCGGCGGACCGGCCGTCCGGCCACCCGGCAGGACGCGCGGCCGGTCCCCGCGCCGGGTTCAGGCGTGGCAGGCCACCGCCCGGCCGCCGTTCATCGCCGCCATGTCGCCGAACACCGCGGCCACGTCCAGTGGCGACCCCTCGGGCAGCCCGTCCAGCTCGGCGTACGCGCGGTGCACATTGGCCACCAGCCGCTCGGACTCGCGCAGTCCGCCGAAGGCGCCCAGGTCGGCGCCGCGCGCCACCTCCAGCGGCGTCAGCCCCTTGGCGTGGCCCTCCTCCGCCAGTTCGGCGACGAACCGCAGGTACGCCTCCGTCTCGTCGTACACGGACGGGTCCGCGAGCGGCCCGTGCCCCGGTACGACGGTCTCCGCGTCCAGCGACCGCAGCAGTTCGACGGCCCGCAGCGAGCCGCGCAGCGAACCGGTCGCGAGGAACGGCGTCCCGCCGTGGAAGACGAGGTCCCCGGTGAAGACGACGCCCCGCTGCGGCAGGTGCACGATCGTGTCGCCCGCCGTGTGCGCCACGCCCGGGTGGATCAGCCGCACCTCCGTACCGCCCGCGTACAGCGTCATCCGGTCCGTGTACGTCACCGTCGGCGGCGTCACGCGGATGTCGCCGAAGTCGGTCTGCGGCCAGATCAGGTGCAGCTGCCGCCCCGCCGCCAGCAGTTCGCGGCGGCACGCCTCGTGCCCGACGACCGTCGCCCCGGGAGCGAAGACGGAGTTGCCGTAGGTGTGGTCGCCGTGGTGGTGGGTGTTGACCACCGTGCCCGGCGGGGCGGCGCCGTGGGCCAGCAGCGCGTCGCGCAGGGCCAGCGCCCGGCGCTCGGTCGCCGTCGTGTCCACCAGCACGGTGGCGGAGCCGTCGCCGACCCAGCCGGCGTTGTTCAGGCACCAGCCGCCGTCCGGCTGGACGTAGGCGTGCACATCAGGTGCGAGCTGGACGGTGTACGGGTCGTGTGCGGGCACCGCGGTCCCCCCGAGTCGTGGCCGAACTGGACAGGCAGAGCCTGCCAGCCGGAGGCGGCGGGGGACAGTGCGCGATCACCTTCGCGCGGTCGCGGCCCCCGCCCGCGCGCGTCCGGCGGCCGTCGCCCCGGCGGGGGAGCGGCCGTACCGGCGAGGGGTGTTCAGCGGCCGTGCGAGCAGTGGGTGTTCAGCGGCCGTGCGGGCGCCGGGTGTTCAGTGGTCGTCCCAGTGGCCGTCGTGCGCGGCGTGCCGGTGGCCGTCGTGCACGTAGTCCGTGTGGTCGCCGTGGACGACGGCCGGGTGACCGCAGCTGTCGCCGTGCTCATGGGCGTGGCCGCTGTGGGCGATGTGCTCGCCCGGCTCGCACTCGTCCCAGTGCCCGGCGTGCTCGCGGTGCAGATGCCCGTCGTGGGAGTAGTCGACGTGGTCCCCGTGGACCACGGACCGGTGGCCGCAGGAAGGGCCGTGCACATGGGAGTGCGCCTGGTGTTCCTGGTGCAGGACCGTCATGGCGTTGCCTCTGTCCTGAGATCGGCTGACACTCCCAGGTTATCCCTGTTTGCCTGACCCATCCCCTTGGTGGAGGGTCGTCCCATGAAGGCGATCAGCTACGGCCGCTACGGCGGGCCCGACGTCCTGGAGTACGGCGACCGCCCCGACCCGAAGGTCGGCCCCGACAAGGTGCTGGTCAAGGTGCGGGCCGCGGCCGTCAACCCGGTCGACTGGAAGTGCCAGGCCGGCTACCTCGACACGATCCTGGACGCGTACTTCCCCGTGGTCCCCGGCTGGGACGTCTCCGGGGTGGTCGTCCAGCCGGGCGTCTCGGTGCCCGAGTACGGCGTGGGCGACGAGGTGATGGGCTATGTGCGCGAGGACGTGCTGTGCCACGGCACCTTCGCCGAGTACGTCGCCGCTCCCGTCCGCACCCTGGCCCGCAAGCCCCGCACCCTCGGCTTCGAGGAGGCCGCCGCGCTCCCCCTGGCGGGGCTGACCGCCTACCAGGCGCTCACCAAGGCCCTGCGGGTACGGAACGGGGAGACCGTGCTGGTCCACGCGGCGACCGGCGGCGTCGGCTCGCTGGCCGTGCAGATCGCCCGGCACCTGGGCGCGCGGGTGCTGGGCGGGGTCCGGGAGCCGGGCGCCGAACGGGTGCGGGGGCTGGGCGGGGAGCCGGTCGTGTACGGCGACGGGTTCACCCGCCGGGTGCGCGAACTGGCCCCGCGGGGCGTGGACGCCGTCCTCGACACGGTGGGCGGCGAGCCCTTGAGGACCTCCCCGAAGGTGCTGGCCCCCGAGGGCCGCCTCGCCTCCATCGCGGACGGCGAGGTGGTGGGCCTGGGCGGGCTGTACTTCTGGGTGCGCCCGGACGCCGAGGACCTGACGGCCCTGGCGGACCTGGCCGACGGCGGTGTGATCACCGTGCGGGTGGCGCGCACCTACCCGCTGGAGCGGGCGGCCGAGGCCCAGCGCGCGGCGATGGCGGGCGGTCTGGGCGGCAAGGTCGTCGTCACGGTCCCCGAGCACTGAGCATCGGCCCCCGTACGGCCGGGGCCGCACCCACCGGCGCCCCGGCCGGAGCCACCCACCGGGCCCCCGCCCCGCCGCACCCCCCGGCGCCCTGACCGAGGCCACCCACCGCACCCGCCGGCCGGGTCCCTCACACCACCACCGCCACGGCGAACCCCGCCAGCGCCACCGTGCACGCGGCGGCCGCCACCGCGCCCCGCACCCCCAGGGGGCGCGGCCGGTGCCGCCCCAGCGCGGCGATCCGCCGCTGCGCCACCACCAGGAACACCGCCCACACCAGCAGCGAGAGCCCCGCCCCCAGCAGCCCGGCCGCCGACACGTCGCCGCCGTGCACGGACTGCCGGGCGGCCAGCACGGCGGCGACGGTGCACGACAGCGTCGTACGCCGCCACGCCAGCCGCGTCCGCTCCGGCTGCAGCCCCGGGTCGCGGGCCCCCGCCGTCACCCGGCCCACCCGAACAGCACCACCAGCACCATCGCCAGCGCCACCAGCCCCACCGCCAGGCTCAGCACCGCCGGGAAGCGGCTCACCGGCAGGTCCTCGCCGCGCCGCATGGCGCGCTCGCACCGCACCCAGTGGTTGACCGCCCGCAGCGCGCACAGCGCCCCCGCGCCCAGCAGGACGAGCGCCATCCCCACCCGCACGCCCCACCGCAGGCCGGGCAGGAACTGGTCCACCGCGAACCCGCCGCCCACCAGCGCCAGCCCGGTCCGCAACCAGGCCAGGAACGTCCGTTCGTTGGCGAGCGAGAACCGGTAGTCGGGCGTCTCGCCCTCCTCCCGCACCCGCTGCGGCGACAGCCACAGCCGCACACCGCGCCCCAGGTCACCCACCGTGCCGCACGCCCCGCCCCGGCCCGCCCACGCCGGGCACCGTCCGCAGCCGCTCCCACGCCGCGAGCCCGTCCGGCACCCACGGCCACTCGCCGAGCCGCCGCTCCAGCTCGTCCCGCGTCAGGAACGCGTGCCACGCCACCTCCTCGACCTGCGGCGACACCGGCAGGTCGCAGCGCACCTCGTACACCCGCGACCACCACGTGCCGCGCCCGCCCGGCCCGTCGTCGTACAGGAACGACAGCAGCGGCACCGGCTGGTCCAGGCCGCTCACGCCCAGTTCCTCCTCGGCCTCGCGCAGCGCCGCCGTGTCGTACGCCTCGCCCGCGCCGACGACCCCGCCGACGAACATGTCGTACCGCGAGGGGAACAGCAGCTTCGACGCCGTCCTGCGGTGCACGAAGATCCGGTCGGCGCCGTCCCGCACCAGGACGAAGACGCAGCGGTGGCGCAGCCCGCGCGCGTACACCTCCCCCCGCGGCAGCCGCCCGACCACCCGGTCGTGCTCGTCCACGACGTCGAGGATCTCCTCGGCGGGCGATGCGTTCACAGTGGCACTCTCCTTGCTCTCGGCTCCCGGCCGCCGCCTCCCGCGGGCTCTGCCGCGGGACGTGTCCGGCCGCCCGGAGGGTTGACGCGGTTACCGCCGCGTACGGAAGATGCGGACCACTCCGATCATCCCCGGAAGGACGGAAAACCGATGGCCTACGACGCTGACGTGATCGTGATCGGCGCGGGCCTCGCCGGCCTCGTCGCCACCGCCGAACTGGTCGACGCCGGCCGTAGCGTCATCCTGCTCGACCAGGAGCCGGAGCGGTCCATCGGCGGGCAGGCCCACTGGTCCTTCGGGGGACTCTTCCTCGTCGACTCGCCCGAGCAGCGCCGCATGCGGGTGCGCGACTCGCGGGACCTCGCCCTCCAGGACTGGCTGGGCACGGCCGGCTTCGACCGGCCCGAGGACCACTGGCCGCGCCGCTGGGCGGAGGCGTACGTGGACTTCGCCGCAGGCGAGAAGCGCGCCTGGCTGCACCGCCAGGGGGTCCGCTTCTTCCCCGTCGTGGGCTGGGCCGAGCGCGGCGGCTACGGCGCGACCGGGCACGGCAACTCCGTCCCCCGCTTCCACATCACCTGGGGTACGGGCCCGGGCCTCGTCGCCCCGTTCGAGCGCCGCGTCCGGGAGGGCATCGCGCGGGGCCTCGTCCAGGCGAGGTTCCGGCACCGGGTGACCGGCCTGGGCCGCACCGGGGGCGCCGTCGACACGGTCAGCGGGGAGGTCCTGGAGCCCTCCGACGCCCCGCGCGGCACCGCCAGCAGCCGCGAGGTCACCGGCGCGTTCGAGTACCGCGCCCAGGCGGTCGTCGTCACCTCCGGCGGCATCGGCGGCAACCACGACCTGGTCCGCGCCCAGTGGCCCGAGCGGCTCGGCACGCCGCCGGAGCGGATGCTGTCGGGGGTGCCCGCCCACGTCGACGGACTGATGCTGGGCATCGCGGAGGCGGCCGGCGCCCACCACGTCAACCGCGACCGCATGTGGCACTACACCGAGGGCATCGAGAACTGGGACCCGATCTGGGACCGCCACGGCATCCGCATCCTGCCCGGCCCGTCCTCGCTCTGGCTGGACGCCCTCGGCAGGCGCCTGCCCGTGCCGCTGTTCCCCGGCTTCGACACGCTCGGGACGCTGGAGCACATCATGCGCACCGGCCACGAGCACACCTGGTTCATCCTCGACCAGAAGATCATCGGCAAGGAGTTCGCGCTCTCCGGCAGCGAGCAGAACCCGGACCTCACCGGCAAGTCCGTACGGGACGTCATCGGCCGCGCCCGCGCCGACGTGCCCGCGCCCGTGCGGGCGTTCATGGACAAGGGCGCCGACTTCGTCGTGGAACACGACCTGCCGGCCCTGGTGCGCGGCATGAACGCGCTCACCGGTGAGCCGCTGATCGACGAGGCGGAGCTGCGCCGGGAGATCGTCGCCCGCGACCGGGAGATCGCCAACCCGTTCACCAAGGACCTCCAGGTCACCGCCATCCGCGGCGCCCGCAGGTACCTGGGCGACCGGCTGATCCGCACGGCGGCCCCGCACCGCATCCTCGACCCGAAGGCCGGCCCGCTCATCGCCGTACGGCTGAGCATCCTCACCCGCAAGTCGCTGGGCGGTCTGGAGACGGACCTGTCGTCGCGGGTCCTCACGGCGGCCGGGGACCCGCTGCCGGGCGTGTACGCGGCGGGGGAGGCGGCCGGCTTCGGCGGGGGCGGCGTGCACGGCTACCGCGCCCTGGAGGGCACCTTCCTCGGCGGCTGCCTGTTCTCGGGGCGCGCGGCGGGCCGGGCGGCGGCCCGCGCGGTCGCCTGACGGGCCCTCGGGCCACGAGGCGCGGCGGACACCGGTACGCCCGCGCCCCCGCCCCTACGCCACGCCCTCCGGGACCGGGGTGCCCTGGTGGTGGTACAGCCGCCACGGCGCCGCGCCGTCCCGCGGCGCCGCGTCCGGGGCCGCCGCGCGCCACAGGGACGAGCGGCGGGTGCGGCGGCCGTCCGCGACCGTCTCGTACGTCAGGTGCACCACGCCCGGCGCGAGCACCACCCCCGCCATACCGGACACCTCGTAGGCGGGGCCGTCCGCCGCGCCGCCGTCCATCTCCGGCAGCGCGGCCAGCATCTCGTCGCGCGTCCAGCGCCGCCCCGACCGGCCGACCTCGGTGAACTCCGGGTCCAGGAGCCGCGCCGCCTGCTCGCGGGAGGCCCGTACGGCCGGTTCCAGCAGCCGCAGTTCGCCCGCCACGGCCGCGGCGACCGGGTCCAGCACCTCCACCACCCGGAACCGCTCCGCCACCACCGGGGTCGTGTCGTCCACCGTGAACCCGGGGTCCCCGAGCGCGGCCCGCATGGCGTCGCCGTGCCAGAACGCCTCGTGCGCCCTCCGCCACTGCGCCACCGTCCGATGGCCCTCGCCCTCGTCCACGGCGTGCCGCAGGTCCACATCGGCCAGCGGCACGACCCGCACCCGCGTCACCTCCACCACGGCGACGGGCCGGCCCGCCGAGTCGAGCAGCGCCGACCGCGTCCCGGCCGCCGGCAGGGGCTCGCCCTCCCGCTCGTACTCCGCGAGCAGCCCGGTCGTCGCGGTCTTCGCGCCGGTCAGGACGGCGGCGACCAGCCGGTCGCGCAGCGGGCCGGGGAAGCCCAGTTCGTACGGGGGGAGGTCCAGGTGATCGCTCATGCGCCGTAGCGTCACACGGAAACGGGCCGGGGCGCCCCCTCTTTCGGGGGGCGCCCCGGCCCGCTTCGGCCACCGCCGGCTGCCGGCGGCCGGCCGCGGCCGTCCTACAACACCAGCGAGAGCAGCAGGACGAACACGATCCCGACGACCGAGATGATCGTCTCCATCACCGACCAGGTCTTGACGGTCTGGCCGACGTTCATCCCGAAGTACTCCTTCACCAGCCAGAAGCCGGCGTCGTTGACATGGCTGAAGAACAGCGAGCCGGCTCCGATCGCCAGCACCAGCAGCGCCGCGTGCGAGGCGGACATGTCGGCGGCCAGCGGCGCGACCAGACCGGCGGCGGAGATCGTCGCCACGGTCGCGGAACCCGTCGCGAGGCGGATCGCCACCGCGATCAGCCAGCCCAGCAGCAGCGCCGGGATCGCCCAGTCCTCCGACAGGCCCAGGATCATCCGGCCCACGCCGATGTCGATCAGCGTGGTCTTGAAACCGCCGCCCGCGCCGACGATCAGCAGCACACCGGCGATGGGCGCCAGCGACTTCTCCACCGTGCGGGAGATCCGGTCCTTGGTGAACCCGGCCGCGCGGCCCAGCGTGAACAGTCCGACGAGGACGGCCGCGAGCAGCGCGATCAGCGGCGAGCCGATGACGTCGGTGACCCGCTGGACGCCGTTGGACGGGTCG
Source organism: Streptomyces sp. SudanB25_2051 (assembly GCF_964272635.1). Taxonomy (NCBI): domain Bacteria; kingdom Bacillati; phylum Actinomycetota; class Actinomycetes; order Kitasatosporales; family Streptomycetaceae; genus Streptomyces; species Streptomyces sp. SudanB25_2051. Next base: position 1,120,768 of record NZ_OZ186787.1, on the reverse strand, counting down.
TCCACGACGATGTCCACGAGGGCCTTCACCATCATCAGGACGACCGGCAGCATCACGGTCGCGACGGTGATCCCGAATCCGGGCCGCTTCACCGGCGTGCCGTCCTGGGCGGTCCGCTCCGGCAGCATGCCGTCGGGCGCGGGGATGTCCACCCAGCGGGCGGCGTACCGGGAGAACAGCGGGCCCGCGATGATCACGGTCGGTATGGCGACGACGAGGCCGAGCGCCAGGGTGATCCCCAGGTCGGCGCCGAGCGCGTCGATCGCGACCAGCGGGCCGGGGTGCGGAGGGATCAGCCCGTGCATCACGGACAGGCCGGCCAGCGCCGGGATGCCGATCCGCATCAGCGAGTAGCCGCCGCGCTTGGCGACCATCAGCACGACCGGGATCAGCAGCACGATGCCGACCTCGAAGAACAGCGGCAGGCCGATCACGGAGGCGATCAGCACCATCGCCCAGGGCATGGCGCGCCCGCCCGCCCGCGCCAGGATCGTGTCCACGATCTGGTCCGCTCCGCCCGAGTCGGCGAGCAGCTTGCCGAGGATCGCCCCGAGTGCGACGAGGACGCCCACGCCGGCGACCGTCGAGCCGAGGCCGCCGGTGAACGAGGCGATGGTCTTGTCGAGCGGCGCGCCCGCGAAGACGCCCAGCGCCAGTGAACCGATGGTCAGGGCGAGGAAGGCGTGCAGCTTGAACCGGGTGATGAGGAGGACGATGAGGGCGATGCCCGCGAGCACGGCGATGCCCAGCTGCGCGTCACCCGCCGAGGTGATCGGTTCGGCGGCGTCCGCTGCCAGCGACTCGACGCTGAGTCTGGTCACGGTGAGTCCTTGGGGGAGGAGGAATCAGGGGATCGGGGGAGGGGGAGCGGGGGAGAGGACCGGGGAGGTCAGGGCACGCACCGCGAGTCGTCGGCGAGCCGCCGCAGCGCGGCCACGGCCCGCTCGGTGATCTCCTCCGGCGTACCGGAGACGTCGACGGCGACCCCCGCCTCGTCCGGGCCGAGCGGCTGGAGCGTCGCGAACTGGGAGTCGAGCAGCGCCGTCGGCATGAAGTGGCCGCGCCGCGCCGCCATGCGCTCCTCGATCAGCGCCCGGTCGCCCGTCAGATGGAGGAACACCACGCCGGGCGCGGCCGCGCGCAGCCGGTCCCGGTACGAGCGCTTCAGCGCCGAGCTGCTGACGACCCCGCCGAGCCCGGCGCGCCCGCCGGCCCACCGGCCGATCGCGTCGAGCCACGGCCACCGGTCGGCGTCGTCCAGCGGGACCCCGGCCGACATCTTGGCGATGTTCGCCGGGGGGTGGAAGTCGTCGCCCTCCGCGTACGGCACGCCGAGCCGTTCGGCGACCAGCGGCCCGATGGTGGTCTTGCCGGTGCCGGCGACCCCCATCACCACGACGACCAGGGGTTTGTCCATGGCTGACTGCCTCACTGTCAGGGTCTGCGCTACGCGACACCGCCTGCGGCGTCGGAACACTGAAACCCATTGGGTACGACGTATTCAAGTCCCTGTGACGCAAAAGTCATATGTTTTGTTCCCGCTCTCGGACGGCGCATAGGCTTGCCCCATGACGACACAGGCCCAGGGGCTCCATACGCATGTGCTGGACACCCTGGGCCTGGCGATCACCGCGGGGGAGTACCCGCCCGGCAGCGTCCTGCGCACCGACGACCTGGCGCAGCGCTTCGACGTCTCGCGCACGGTCGTGCGCGAGGTGATCCGCGTCCTGGAGTCCATGCACCTGGTCGCCTCACGCCGGCGCGTCGGGGTCACGGTCCTGCCGACCGAGCAGTGGAACGTGTACGACCCGCGGGTCATCCGCTGGCGGCTCGCCGGCACCGACCGCCCCCGCCAGCTCCGCTCGCTCACCGTCCTGCGCTCGGCGGTCGAACCCGTCGCCGCGGGGCTCGCCGCGCTGAACGCCACGCCCGAGCAGTGCCGCGCCCTCACCGAGGAGGCCCTCGGCATGGTCGCCACCTCGCGCGGCCGGCGCCTGGAGGCGTACCTGGTCCACGACGTCGCCTTCCACCGGGTCGTCCTCAACGCCTCGGGCAACGAGATGTTCGCCCGCCTCGGCGACGTCGTGGCCGAGGTCCTCACGGGCCGTACGCACCACCACGTCATGTTCGACGACCCCGACCCGGCCGCCGTCACCCTCCACGTCCAGGTCGCGGAGGCCGTACGGGAGCGGGACGCCGTCCGCGCCGAGGAGCTGACCCGGCAGATCGCCCTGGGCGCCCTGCGCGAGCTCGACGTCCTCGCCCCCGGCGGCGACCCCGACGCCGCCCCCGGGTCCGCCGGCACCGCCCGGTAGCGCAGTGCCTGCCTCACGGCGGTACGCGCCGCCGCGCCCCGCGGTCTTCGCCCGCGCCGCGGCGTAGCGGATCGCGCCCGGACCGTAGCGGTGGCGGGGCCCTTCCGCGGGCGACGGCCCGCGTATACCGACCCGTAACCTCAAAAGCACCTCAGATCCACCCCTACACCCCATTTCTGTGACATCGGCCACAGCGCACAACCCCCTCTGCTGTGACGATGTCCCGCATGCCCGCGGCCGCGTGGACCACCCCCCTCACCCGGCCACCGAGCGGAGCACACCGCACAGATCTCCCCTCACAAAGGCGAACCCCTCTCCATGAGCGACCGCACGCTGTCCGCGGGATCCACCCCGGACACCGCCGCTCCGGCACGCCCGGACGCCCCTCACGTCGACGCCGGCGACGTCGGCTACAGCAAGGACCTCAAGTCCCGGCACGTCAGCATGATCGCCATCGGCGGCGCGATCGGCACCGGCCTCTTCCTCGGCGCCGGCGGCCGCCTCGCGGGCGCGGGCCCCTCGCTCGCCATCGCGTACGCGGTCTGCGGCGTCTTCGCGTTCTTCGTCGTCCGCGCCCTGGGCGAGCTGGTGCTGTACCGCCCCTCCTCCGGCGCCTTCGTCAGCTACGCCCGTGAGTTCATGGGCGAGAAGGGCGCCTACACGGCCGGCTGGCTGTACTTCCTCAACTGGTCGACCACCGCGATCGCGGACATCACCGCGGCGGCCACCTACGCCCACTTCTGGTCGATGTTCAGCGACATCGACCAGTGGATCCTGGCCCTGATCGCCCTCTCCGTCGTCCTCGCCGCGAACCTGATCTCGGTGAAGTACTTCGGCGAGATGGAGTTCTGGTTCGCCATCGTCAAGGTCGCCGCCCTGGTGATCTTCATGGGCATCGGCATCTTCCTCGTCGTCACCTCCCACGACATCGGCGGCCACACCCCCGGCCTGCACACGATCACCGACAACGGCGGCATCTTCCCGCTCGGCATGCTCCCGCTGCTGCTCGTGATCCAGGGCGTCGTCTTCGCGTACGCCTCCGTCGAGCTGTGCGGCGTCGCCGCCGGCGAGACCGAGAACCCCGAGAAGGTCATGCCCCGGGCGATCAACTCGATCATGTGGCGCGTGGGCCTGTTCTACGTCGGCTCGGTCGTCCTGCTCGCGCTGCTCCTGCCGTACACCGCGTACTCCGCCGACCAGAGCCCGTTCGTCACCGTCTTCGACAAGCTCGGTGTGGGCGGCGCCTCCCACGTGATGAACTTCGTCGTCCTCACGGCCGCGCTCTCCAGCCTCAACTCGGGCCTGTACTCCACCGGCCGCATCCTGCGCTCGATGGCGATGGCCGGTTCGGCGCCGAAGTTCACCGCCCTGATGAACCGGGGCCAGGTGCCCTACGGCGGCATCCTCCTCACGGCCGGGTTCGGCGTCCTGGGCGTCGGACTCAACTACCTCATGCCGGGCGAGGCCTTCGAGCTGGTCCTCAACTTCGCGTCGATCGGCATCATCGGCACCTGGGGCATGATCATGCTCTGCTCGCTGGTCTTCTGGTGGCGCGCCAAGGAGGGCAAGGTCGCCCGGCCCGCCTACCGGCTGCCGTGGGCCCCGTACACGCAGATCGTGACGCTGCTGTTCCTGGCGTCGGTGCTGTTCCTGATGTGGTGGGGCGGCGGTGTCGGCCGGACCACCGTGGCGTGCGTCCCGCTGATCGCGGCGCTCCTCGTCGGCGGCTGGTTCGTGGTCCGCAAGCGGGTGGCGGCGCTGTCCGCCACGCGCCAGGACTGACACCCCGGGCCTACGCCCGTACGGCTCACCCGCGCGGCCACGCGAGCCCCAGCCGGCTCTCGAACCGCACGGGTGAGCCGTCGTACGGGTCGGTGAACTCCAGCGCCCGCGCCAGCAGCCGCAGCGGGCGCCCATAGTCCTCCGGCCCGTCCTCCCGGACCTCCGGGTAGAGCGGGTCGTCGAGGATCGGCACGCCCAGCGCGCTCATGTGGAGGCGCAGCTGATGGGTGCGGCCCGTCTCCGGGACCAGCCGGTACCGGGCGAGCGGGCCGCGCCGCTCCAGCAGCTCGACCCGGCTCTCGCTGTTCGGCTCCGCACCCGGCACCTCGTACGCGGCGACGACCCCGCGCTCCTTCACGATGTGGCTGCGCACGGTCGCGGGCAGCGGCAGGTCCGGGTCGTAGGGGGCGAGCGCCTCGTACTCCTTGCGGACCCGCCGGTCCCGGAACAGCGTCTGGTACGCGCCCCGGTCCTCGGGCCGTACGACGAACAGCACGAGCCCGGCGGTCAGCCGGTCCAGCCGGTGCGCGGGCTGCAGATGCGGCAGCCCCAGGTCCCGCCGCAGCCGGGCGAGCGCCGTCTCGGTCACATGGCGGCCGCGCGGCGTGGTGGCCAGGAAGTGCGGCTTGTCCGCGACGACGATCCGCTCGTCGCGGTGGACGATCCCCACCTCGAACGGCACCCGCTCCTCGGGCGGGAACTCCCGGTGGAACCAGAGCGTCCGCCCGGCCCGGTACGGCTCGCCACCGGCGACGGGGCGGCCGTCGGCCCCGACGAACGCGCCCTCGGCGAGCATGGCGTCCACCCGCTCGGCGCCGATGACCCGCGCGTACCGCTCGACCAGGTGGTCCCGCACGGTGTGCCACGCCCCGACGGGCAGCCGCACCCGTACCGCGTCCACCCCGTCCCGCTGCGGCAGCGGCCCCGACCCCCCAAACCCACGACGCCCCATCCCCCCAACCTAACCCCACCCCGTTGCCGGGCCGGTATCCGGCCCCGCCGCCCACCCGTATCGGCCCTGTACACGACGCAGGCCCGCGGGCCGCCGCCCGCCCTGCCGCTGGGCAACGGGCCCGCCCCGCTGTGGGCAGTCGTTCCGCCGTAGGGCGTGTTGCGAAGGCGATCTCATAGAACCGGTGCCCCCGGGATTTCGTCGTCCATACGTCGTCGGGGTCAGGCGGAAGGACGTCAAGGCCCCTAGGATGACGCGGACTTACGGATGATCACGAAGGTACGGGGGACGCCATGGTGCTCCAGAAGACACGCGCCGGGGCCGTTGGGCTCGCGCTGACACTGGCACTGGCCGGTTGCTCGGACGACGGGGGAACGAGCGGCGGCGGAACGAGCGGCAGCGACAAGAAGACGGTCGCCGCGCCGCTCACCACCGCCCAGGTGGCGCAGGCCATTCCGAGCGAGCTGGCCGCGCCCAAGGGGTGGAAGGGGAGGACTCCCCGGGTTCAAGAGGGCGGCGAACTGCGGGAGTTCTGCGAGATGAAGGGCGCCTGGAGCTGCGCCGGGCTCACCACCGCAGCGACCACCCAGCACTTCAAGCCGGACAGCGGTGGTGAGATCGACGTGGACTTCGAGCTGCTGGCTTACGACTCCGTCGACAGTGCCAAGGTCGGCATGAAGACGGTGGTCGCCCGGCACCATGAGAAGAACGCTGCCGCGATCAAGCCTCTGACGATCGACGTGGGCGCCGACGAGACGGACGCCTACACGAAGGAGGAATCCACGGTTGCGGCGCTCCGCGTCGGCACGGTCGTGGCTCTTCTGTACGGGCACTCGCTGCCGAAGGACCAGGACTTGCGGTCGTTCGCCACGATGCAGGTGGAGCGCATCACCAGCGTCGCCGCCGGTGAGAACCCGGACGCCTAGAGTCCGTCGCGAGAGTGCTGGTCGCGGCGATGCGTCGATGACTGCGGCCGGCACCGTCGCTTCGTGGCGGACGGCGCGTTCGTCGTACCTCGTGGCGACGGCTCGGTGCCGCTGGAGGCGGTCGATTCCGTATTCGGCCACGTGCCGCTGCCAGTGGTCGGCCTTGTTGGCCGCCGGGGGTCGGCCGCCGCGCGAGCCGTGTTCCCGCCGGTTGCGGACGCGGTCCGCCGGGACGGGGATCGTCGCCTTGATTCCGCGCCTGCGCAGCCGGCCGGGCAGTACGCGGGACACGAAGACCTCCGCGTGCGGTGAGCGTAGGGGGCGGGCCGCACGGGCCCAGGGGGCGGGGCAGCCCGCAGGGGGCCGCACCGGCCCGAGCCCCAGCCGGGCGCACCCCGCAAGGGCAGGGCCCCCACGCGCCCAAGCCCAAGTCGGCACACCCCGCAAGGGGACCCGGCACCAGGGGGCGCGGGGGTTACCGCGCCGGGATGTGCACCGTGCCGGTGCCGCGCGCGGAGCCCCCGCCCACCACCCGCACCCGGAACTCTCCCGGCACGCCGTCGGAGACGACCCGCACCCCGCCCGCACCCCGCTCCACGAGAAACCGCCCGGCCTCGGCCCCGTACCGGTCCGGCACCACCACACTCACCCCGCCCGCCTCCCCGGCGTCGGGCTGCACCAGCAGGGTCAGGCCCTCCAGCCACGCCCCGTCGGGCCGCTGGTCGTCCGCGCCGAGCGGCAGCACCGCACCGGGCCGCACGTACAGCGGCAGGCTGTCGTACCCGTGCCGCTCGCGCCGCCACCCCGGTCCGGTCACCCGCTCCCCGGTCAGCAGATGCGTCCACGTCCCGGCCGGCAGGTAGAACTCCACCTCCCCGTCCGCCGAGAACACCGGCGCCACCAGCAGATCGGGGCCGAGCATGTACTGCCGGTCCAGCGTCCGGCAGCCCGGATCGCCGGGGAACTCCACCAGCATGGGCCGCATCACCGGCACCCCGGTCCGGTGCGCCTCCACCGCCGTGCCGTACAGGTACGGCATCAGCCGGTGCTTCAGCTCCGTGAACTGCCGGGCGACCTCCACCGCCTCGTCGCCGAACTCCCACGGCACCCGGTACGACATGTTCCCGTGCAGCCGGCTGTGCGACGACAGCAGCCCGAACGCCAGCCACCGCTTGAACACGGCCGGCTCGGGCGTCCCCTCGAACCCGCCGATGTCATGGCTCCAGAAGCCGAACCCGGACAGCCCCAGCGACAGCCCCCCGCGCAGCGACTCCGCCATCGCCTCGAACGACGCGAAGCAGTCGCCGCCCCAGTGGACCGGGTACTGCTGCCCGCCCGCCGTCGCGGACCGCGCGAACAGCACCGCCTCGCCCCGGCCGCGCTCCCGCTCCAGCAGCTCGAAGACGCACTGGTTGTACAGGTGGGTGTAGTAGTTGTGCATCCGCTCCGGGTCGGAGCCGTCGTGCCAGACCACGTCGGTCGGCACCCGCTCCCCGAAGTCCGTCTTGAAGCAGTCGACGCCCTGGTCCAGCAGCGCCTTCAGCTTGCTTTGGAACCAGGCCCGCGCCGCCGGGCTGGTGAAGTCCACCAGCGCCATCCCGGCCTGCCACAGGTCCCACTGCCAGATGTCGCCGTTCGGCCGCCGCACCAGATGGCCCAGCTCCGCGCCCTCCGCGAACAGCGCGGACTTCTGGCCGATGTACGGGTTGATCCACATGCTGACCCGCAGCCCGCGCTCCTTGAGCCGGGCCAGCATGCCCGCCGGGTCCGGGAAGGTCTCCGGGTCCCACTGGAAGTCCGACCACTGGTACTCGCGCATCCAGAAGCAGTCGAAGTGGAACACCGACAGCGGGATCTTCCGCTCCGCCATCCCGTCGACGAACGACGTGACGGTCTCCTCGTCGTACGAGGTGCAGAACGACGTCGTCAGCCACAGCCCGAACGACCAGGCCGGCGGCAGCGCCGGACGCCCGGTCAGCGCCGTGTACCGGTTCAGCACGTCCTTCGGCGTCGGCCCGGCCACCACGTAGTACTCCAGCGTCTGGTCCTCGACGCTGAACTGCACCTGCCCCACCGACTCGGAGCCCACCTCGTACGACACCCGGCCGGGGTGGTTGACGAAGACGCCGTAGCCGCGCGACGACAGGTGGAACGGCACGTTCTTGTACGCCTGTTCGCTGCTGGTGCCGCCGTCCGCCTGCCAGATGTCCACGCTCTGGCCGTTCTTCACGAACGGGGTGAAGCGCTCGCCGAGCCCGTACACCTGCTCGCCAACGCCCAGCGCCAGCTGCGCCACCATGTGGTGCGCCCCGTCGCCGTCCACCACGAACGCGGTGCCCTTCGGCCCGACCTCGGTGAGCCGCCGCCCCTCCCCGTCCAGGAACGTGAGCCCCCACGGCCCGTCCCGGTCCAGCCGTACCGTCAGCGGGCCGCTGGTCAGCTCCGTCACTGTGCCGTCCCGGCTGGTGCGGGCGAACCCCCCGCCGCCCGCGTCGGCCCCCGGCAGCGCGAACTCCGGCCCCCGGTGCGCCCTGCCCGCGTGGTGGGTGGCGCGCACGCCGATCACGCCTTCGGCGGGGGAGAAGCACTCCACCGTCAGCAGCGGCGAGTTGAGCGTGTGCCCCCGGTGCTCGACCCGCCTGACCGCCGCGTACGCGGTGAAGTGGTCGGCGCTGACGTGCAGGTCCCGCACCTCGGTCGCGTACGAGGCGCGAACGCCGTCCCGCATCAGCCAGAAGCCGTCGGTGAACTTCATCGGTGTCCCTGTGTGGTGAGGAGAGCGGTTGCCCGGTCGAGTACGGCGGCGATCCGGTCCAGCGTGTCACGGTCCGGCGCGACGGGCGGCAGCGTCTCGCCCTCGCCGGTCCGCCACCCGGCCGCGACGGCCACCGGGTCGCCCGCGCCCGCCGCCCCGGCGGCCAGCGCGGCGGCCCCGACGGCGACGAGCTCCGTCGTACGGGGAAGGACGACGGCCCGCCCGGACAGCCGCCGCACGGTCTCCACCCAGAAGCGCCCCCGCGCCCCGCCGCCGACCAGCCGCAGCGGCGCGTCGCCCCCGCCGCCGCCGGGCAGCGCCTCCAGGGCGCGCAGCAGCGCGAACACGGCGCCCTCGTAGGCGGCGCCGAGCAGCTGCTCCGGGGCGGTCGTGTGCCGCAGCCCGGTCATCAGGCCGGAGGCTCCCGGCAGGTCGGGGGTGCGCTCCCCGTCGAGGTACGGCAGCACCACGGCCTCCCCGCCCGGCCGCGCGTCCTCCCGGTCCAGGCCGAGCAGGGCGGCGATCCGGTCCACGGCGAGCGTGCAGTTGAGGGTGCAGCCGAGCGGCAGGTACGTGCCGTGCCCGTCGGCGGCGGCGAACCCGGCGAGCGCCGCCGTCGCGGGCCGCGTGCGGGTCGCCGCGAACACGGTGCCGGACGTGCCGAGCGACACGGCCGGGTGGTCGAGCAGCCCCGCCGCGCCGAAGCCCAGGCCGACGGCGGCGGCCATGTTGTCGCCGGTCCCGGCGGCGACGGCGGTCCCGGCGGGCAGGCCCAGCGCCTCGGCCGCCTCCGCGGTGAGCGTCCCGACGCGGGTACCGCCCGACGGGGCGAGCCGAGGCAGCAGCGACGCGTCGAGGCCGAGCAGGTCGAGGAGCCCGGAGTCGTACGCGCCGGTCGCCGTGGAGTACCAGCAGGTCCCCGAGGCGTCGCCCGGATCGGTGGCGGCCGTCCCGGCGAGGCGCTCGGTGAGGTAGTCGTGGGGCAGACGCACGGCGGCGGCCGCGCCGGCGGTGCGCGGCTCGTTCTCCCGCAGCCAGCGCCACTTGGCGGCCGTCATGGAGGCGACGGGCACGGACCCGGTGCGCTCCAGCCACGCCGCGGCGCCCAACTCGCCGGTGAGCGCCGCCGCCTGGGGCGCCGAGCGGGTGTCGTTCCACAGCAGCGCGGGGCGCAGCGGACGTCCGGCGCGGTCCAGGACGACGAGCCCGTGCTGCTGCCCGGCGACCGCGATCCCGGTCACCGCGCGCGGATCGGCCCCGGCCTCCTTCAGCCCGGCCGACACCGCCTCCACGAGGGCGTCCCACCACTGGAGTGCGTCGCTCTCACGGGCGCCGCCCTCGCCGGTCACGGTGTGCGGGGCGCGCCCCACGGCCAGGAGCCGGCCGGTCGCGGCGTCCACGACGGCCGCCTTGGTGGACTGCGTCGAACTGTCCACGCCGATGACTAGGGAGTCCATCTTTTGATCGTACCCAAAACAAATACCGGCTCAACAGTGTCGAAGCGGCCACGCCCCCTTGGTTCAGCCCCCCGCGTAGGCTATTAGTAATCAAAGCAAACAAAATCCGAGCCCGAGGGAACAGGACCATGCCGGATCGCTACACCCCCACCCCCGAGGACAGGTTCACCTTCGGTCTGTGGACCGTCGGCTGGCGCGGCGCCGACCCGTTCGGCACCGCCACCCGTCCCGCCCTCGACCCCGTGGAGACCGTCGAGCGCCTCGCCGCCCTCGGCGCGTACGGCGTCACCTTCCACGACGACGACCTCGTCCCGCCCGGCTCGTCCGACACCGAGCGGGAGACGGCGGTCAAGCGCTTCCGCGAGGCCCTGGACCGCACCGGCATGAAGGTGCCGATGGCCACCACCAACCTCTTCACGCACCCCGTCTTCAAGGACGGCGCCTTCACCGCCAACGACCGCGACATCCGCCGGTACGCGCTCCGCAAGACCATCCGCAACATCGACCTCGCCGTAGAGCTGGGCGCGACGACCTACGTCGCCTGGGGCGGCCGCGAGGGCGCCGAGTCGGGCGCCGCCAAGGACGTCCGCGTCGCCCTGGACCGGATGAAGGAGGCCTTCGACCTGCTCGGCCAGTACGTCACCGAGCAGGGCTACGACCTGCGCTTCGCCGTCGAGCCCAAGCCGAACGAGCCGCGCGGCGACATCCTGCTGCCCACCATCGGCCACGCGCTCGCCTTCATCGAGCGCCTGGAGCGCCCCGACCTCGTCGGCGTCAACCCGGAGACCGGCCACGAGCAGATGGCCGGGCTCAACTTCCCGCACGGCATCGCCCAGGCCCTGTGGGCGGGCAAGCTGTTCCACATCGACCTCAACGGCCAGTCCGGCATCAAGTACGACCAGGACCTCCGCTTCGGCGCCGGCGACCTGCGCCAGGCGTTCTGGCTGGTGGACCTCCTGGAGAGCGCCGGCTACGACGGCCCGCGCCACTTCGACTTCAAGCCGGTCCGCACCGACGGCTTCGACGGGGTGTGGGAGTCCGCGAAGAACTGCATGCGCAACTACCTCGTTCTCAAGGAGCGCGCCGCCGCCTTCCGCGCCGACCCCGAGGTCCGCGAGGCCCTGAAGGCGTCCCGCCTCGACGAGCTGGCCCGACCCACCGCCGAGGACGGCCTCGCGTCGCTGCTCGCGGACAGGACGGCGTACGAGGAGTTCGACGCCGACCGCGCCGCCGAGCGCTCCATGGCCTTCGAGCGCCTCGACCAGCTGGCCCTGGACCACCTCCTCGCCGTCCGCTGACCCCGCCCGGGGGGCGGCCCCAGGGAAGCCGCCCCCCGCCGGTCCCGTCCGGCCCCCAGGGAAGCCGCCCCCCGCCGGTCGCGTCCGGCCCACGGGGAAGCCGCCCCGCGACGAGCCCGCAAGCCGGGGCGGCCCCCGCAAGGACCGCCCCGGTCACGTCCGCCGCGCCCCGGCCGGCCGGGGTGCCCCGCAAGGACCGCCCCGGCCACGTCCGCCGCGCCCCGGCCGGCCGGGGTGCCCCGCAAGGACCGCCCCGGCAACGTCCGCCGCCCGCCGGCCGGCCGGGGCGCCCCGCAAGGACCGCCCCGGCAACGTCCGCCGCCCGCCGGCCGGCCGGGGCGCCCCGCGAGGACCCGCCCCGGTCACGCCGCCGGCCTGCCGGGACCGCCCCGGCTACCGCCCGCCGGCCTCCCGCGCGTACCCCACCGGGTCGGCGATGACGTCCCGTACGACCAGCGCCGCCGCGCCCCGCGCCGCGTCGCCCGACGAGGACGCGCCCCGCAGCCGCCCGCCGCCCGGAGACCACAGCCCCGACACGACCCGCCGGGCCAGCTCCGCGTCCACGGCGGGCCCCAGCCACGGCATCAGCCCCCGGTACACCCCGCCCAGCACCACCGCGTCCGGGTCCAGCAGGTTCACCGCCCCGGACAGCACCAGCCCGAGCGCCCGCCCGGCCCGCTCCAGCGCCTCCACCGCCCGTACGTCCCCGTCGGCGGCGCGCCGCTCCAGCTCGGCCACACCCGGCCCGCCCGCGTCCTCGGCGAGCCCCGCGCCCCGCAGCAGCGCCGCCTGCCCGGCGTACTGCTCCAGGCACCCCCGCGAACCGCACCGGCACGCGGGTCCGTCCGCGTCCGCCGGCACGTGCCCGATCTCCCCGGCGAACCCGTGGGCGCCCCGCAGCAGCTCACCGTCCACGACGATCGCGCCGCCCACGCCGATCTCCCCGGACACGTACACGAAGCTCCGGGCCCGCTCACCTCCGCCGTCAGGTCCGTCCGGGCCGCCGAACCACAGCTCCGCCAGCGCCGCCGCGTTGGCCTCGTTGTCGGAGCCCACCGGCAGGGGCGCGGCCCCCGGCCGCGGGGCGCCCAGCGCGGCGGCGAACAGCTCCTCGGCGGCGACCCGGTTCCAGCCCAGGTTGGGCGCCTGCCGCACGGCGCCGCCCGACACGAGGCCGGGCAGCGCGAGCCGCACGCCGGCCGGGCGCAGCTCCTGCTCGGCCGCCGACCGCAGCGTGCGGGCCGCGATCCGCGCCGCCCGCGCGAGCACGTCGCCGGGCGGCACGTCCCGGTTGTCCAGGTGCTCGGTGAGCCGCACGCGGTCGGTTCCGGCCAGGTCGACCACGCACACGGAGACGTAGTCGACGTTGATCTCCACGCCGAGCCCGGCGGGCCCGGTGCGCGCCACCCGCAGCGCCGTCCCCGGCCGCCCGGCGAGCCCGCTGAACGTCTTGCCCGACTCGGTGAGGAACCCGCCGGCCAGCAGCTGCTCCACCAGCGACGACACCGCCGCCCGGGTCAGGCCCACCCGCGCCGCCACCGCGGCCCGCGTCGTCTCGCCCTCGTCGTGGACGGCACGCAGCACCAGGCTGAGGTTGTGCCGCCGCACGGTCGCCTTGTCGGCCTTGGGCTCCAGCGGATCCAGTGAGTTCTTCATCGCCCCTCGCACCAGCCACCCGCCAACGCCCGGCCCTGCCCGGCGGAAGATTCCCCAGTCTGCCCGCCCCCGCCGCCGACGGCGCACCGGGGTCGGCGGAAATCCTCCCGCCAGGCCGGGCGGCGCCGCGCCCGGGTCCGGCCGACGCCAGGAAAACAGAAAGACCCCAGATCGACTGGGGTCTTCCGCTGGTGTCCGAGGGGGGACTTGAACCCCCACGCCCGATAAAGGGCACTAGCACCTCAAGCTAGCGCGTCTGCCATTCCGCCACCCGGACAAGGTGTCTGTCTCGCGGCCCTGGGCCGTTCCGACGTGGAAAACCATAGCAAACATTCGGCGTGCCCGATCACGCCCCCGGCCCCCGTGTGATCAAGCTCCCGCCCCCGGCGCGATCACGCGCCGGGGGCGCCCTTGGGCGCGGGGCCGGTCGGTAGCAGGATGGCGGCAGACCAGCGACCACGACAGCACGACGCGGGAGGAACCAGCGTGAGCGAGTCGAACCGGGCCGAGGCCGGCCCCGGAGTCACGGCGGAGAACGAGGTCGTCGACCTCTGCAGCGAGCTCATCCGCATCGACACCAGCAACTACGGCGACCACTCCGGCCCCGGTGAGCGGGCCGCCGCCGAGTACATCGCCGAGAAGCTCGCGGAGGTGGGGCTCGAACCCCGGATCTACGAGTCCCACAAGGGCCGCGCGTCGACGGTCGTCCGGATCCCCGGCGAGGACCCGTCGCGCCCCGCCCTGCTCATCCACGGCCACACCGACGTCGTCCCGGCCAACGCCGCCGACTGGACGTACGACCCGTTCTCCGGGGAGGTGGCCGACGGCTGCGTCTGGGGGCGGGGCGCGGTCGACATGAAGGACATGGACGCGATGACCCTCGCGGTCGTCCGCGAGCGGATGCGCGCCGGCCGCAAGCCGCCCCGCGACATCGTCCTGGCGTTCCTCGCCGACGAGGAGGCCGGCGGCACGTACGGCGCGCGCTTCCTCGTCGACCGGCACCCCGAGCTGTTCGAGGGCGTCACGGAGGCGATCGGCGAGGTCGGCGGCTTCTCGCTCACGGTCAACGAGGACCTGCGCCTGTACCTGGTGGAGACGGCGCAGAAGGGGATGCACTGGATGCGCCTCACCGTCGACGGCACCGCGGGCCACGGCTCGATGATCAACACCGACAACGCCATCACGGAGCTGTGCGAGGCCGTGGGCCGCGTCGGCCGCCACCAGTGGCCGGTCCGCGTCACCAAGACCGTACGGTCCTTCCTCGACGAGCTCTCCGACGCGCTGGGCACCCCGCTCGACCCGGACGACATGGAGGCCACGCTCCAGAAGCTGGGCGGCATCGCCAAGATGATCGGCGCCACGCTCCGCAACTCGGCGGCGCCCACGATGCTCGGCGCCGGGTACAAGGTGAACGTCATCCCCGGCCAGGCGACGGCCCACATCGACGGACGGTTCCTGCCCGGGTACGAGGAGGAGTTCCTCGCCGATCTCGACCGGCTCCTCGGGCCGCGGGTGCGCCGCGAGGACGTCCACACCGACAAGGCGCTGGAGACCAGCTTCGACGGCGCCCTGGTCGACGCCATGCAGACGGCGCTGCGGGCCGAGGACCCGATCGCCCGGGCCGTGCCGTACATGCTCTCCGGCGGCACCGACGCCAAGTCCTTCGACGACCTCGGCATCCGCTGCTTCGGCTTCGCCCCGCTGCAGCTGCCGCCCGACCTCGACTTCGCCGGGATGTTCCACGGCGTGGACGAGCGGGTCCCGGTGGACGGCCTGAAGTTCGGCGTCCGCGTCCTGGACCGCTTCATCGACGCGAGCTGAAAGTCAGGTGAAACGACCCTCCAATAATCGCCCGCGTGTACAGATCTGACCGAAAAGGGTGAACGAGGGCGCCGCCTCGTAGCCCGGTTGCCTCCTCCTCGTTACAGGTGATGCGGTCCGCGGCTGGGACCGCATTGCCAACTAGGAGGAAAAATGATCAAGAAGGTCGTCGCGACCGCGGCCGCCACCGGTGGTCTGGTTCTGGCGGGTGCGGGCATGGCCGTCGCCGACGCGGGTGCGCACGGTGCCGCCGTGGGTTCTCCGGGTGTCATCTCGGGCAACGTGGTCCAGGTTCCGATCCACGTGCCGGTGAACGTCTGCGGCAACACGATCAACATCATCGGGCTGCTGAACCCGGCCTTCGGCAACACCTGCGTCAACGCCTGAGCTCTCGTCTGACGTTGAGTCCCGACCCATCGGGTCCAGCCCGGCCGGCCTCGGAGCGCGCGCCATGCGCTCCGGGGCCGGTGGGCATTCGGTCGCCGCGCGAGGTGCGCGGCGGCAATCGGAAGCCAAGAAGGCAGGAACAAGCTATGCGACAGGTCACGCGCAAGGGCCTGACCATTGTGGCGGCGGCGGGCGGCGTGCTCGCCCTCGGCGGCTACGCCCACGCCACCACGGGCGCCGGGGCGGACGGTGCCGCGGCCAACTCCCCGGGTGTCGCGTCCGGCAACAACGTGCAGGCGCCCATCAGCGTGCCGGTGAACGCGTGCGGCAACACCGTCGACGTCGTCGGCGTGCTCAACCCGGCGTTCGGCAACAAGTGCGTCAACAAGTCGAGCGGCGCCCAGGCCAACGGCGCGGCCACCAACTCGCCGGGCGTCGCCTCCGGCAACAATGTGCAGGCCCCCGTCAGCGTGCCGGTGAACGCCTGCGGCAACAGCGTGGACGTGGTCGGCGCCCTGAACCCGACGTTCGGCAACGGCTGCGGCAACGGCGCGACCCCCGGCCACCCGGGCGAGCCCGGTGAGCCCGGCAACCCGGGTGAGCCCGGCAAGCCCGGTGAGCCCGGCAAGCCGACCACCCCCGGCAAGCCGAGTGAGCCGGCCCAGCCCAGCACCCCCAGCACGCCGAACAAGCCGGACCCGCACGGCGGCACCACGCCGAAGGACGACGACCAGCTCGCCGCGACCGGCGCCTCCGCGCTCGGCCTGCTCGGCCCGGCCGGCGCCGCCGCCCTCATCGGCGGCACGATCCTCTACCGCCGCGCCCGCGCCGCGTAAGCACGGCGTATCCGGTCGGGTACCAAGCGAAAGCGGGCCCCGCACTCCAGCGGGGCCCGCTCCATCCTGTTTCCCTCCACGGGGCCGCCATGGGCGGCATGCCCCGTTCCGTCACACTCTGTCCTTCACCAGGTCGCGCGCACCTGACGGATGATGCGCCTGCGCAGCCGCACCCGGCGGCTCCCGTCCCGGAGCAGGCTCAGGCGGTCCAACTCCCAGTGCCCGTACTCGGCGTGGTCGGTCAGCAGCCGCGTCGCCTCCTTGCGGGAGACCCCTCGCGGCACGTACACATCGACAAATTCGTATTCCGGCATCGCATCTATTGTGCGTGTACGGCCCCGGTACGGATAGCGTCTGCGGTATGTCTGATGCTGCGCAGCCCACCGCTGCCGAGGTACGTGCCGCCGCCGAGGCGGTCAAAGCCGCACTGGACCGTCACCTGGCGGCGGTCGAGAACCGCACCGGTGACGACGACCCGGCGGTCTACGCCGCGTTCAACGACCTGGCCGCCGCCGCCGAGGCGTACGACGAGCGGCTCTACGACCGCTACGACGAGGTCACGCCCTTCGAGATCCCCGGTGTCGAGGACTCCCTGCCCCCGTACGCGGGGCCGGACCAGCCGAACGCGCTGAGCGTACTGATCCGCCGCGACTACGCGGTGGCGGAACCCCAGCGGCTGCTCGCCCAGGCCCAGCGCATCGCCGACGCCGAGCGCGACGACGACGAGCCGGGGACGGCCGCCGCCGTCGGGTCCAGCGTCCACGCGGCGATCGGCATGCTGTTCGGCGAGTACGAGCCGGACGAGATCGCCTCCCGGCACAAGGAGTTCGGACTGGAGGAGGGCGACTCCACCCTGTGGGTGGCGGCCGCCGACGAGCTGCCCGAAGCGGGGGAGTGGCTCGCCACGCCCTTCGACCAGGCGGACCCGAGCCGCGTCATCTGCCGCTTCGACGTGAGCGCCGTCTTCGACGAGGACGAGCTGTACGAGGAGGACCCGACCGGCCGCTCCCACGAGCACCCCTGACCCCGGCAGCGGGCACGGGCCCCGGGCCCTCCGGTGCCCGCCCCGGCCGGCAGCCCCGGCACACCTGTGCCGACACGGGCCATGGGCCCGGCCCCGTCCCCGCCATGGGCCCGGCCCCCGTGCCGCACGGGTCACGGGGGCCGGGCCCGCGGTCCCGCTACTCCTCCACGGGCTCCGGTACGGCCTCCAGCAGGCCGCGCAGCCGGGTCACACGGTCCGGGCCGGGCGGCCCGGCCACCGCGCGGGCCAGCGCCTGGTCCACCCCGTGGACGACCGAGAGATGCCGCTCGCCCCGGCTGAACGCCGTGTACACCCACGCCCGGCTCAGCCCGCCCACCGCGTCGCCCGGCAGCACCGCCACCGCCGCGGGCCACCGCATGCCTGCCGCCTGGTGCGCGGTGAGCGCCCAGCCGTGCCGCACGGTGGACTCCACCCGCTCCTTCGGCACGACGACCCGCTCCCGCCGCCCCTCGCAGTCGAGGTGCAGACCCTGCGCGTCCGCCGACACGACCGTGCCCTGGAGCGTCCGCCCCGGCGCCTCCGCGTACGCCACCCGGTCGCCCGGGTCGAAGCCGCCGAACCGGCCGGGCCCCGGGTTCAGCCGCTGCTTCAGCGCCGCGTTCAGCGCCCGCGTGCCCGCCGAGCCGCCATGGCCGACCGTGATCACCTGCGTGTGCTCCACCGGCACGCCCAGCGCCCTCGGCACGGAGTCGGCGACCAGCTGCACCGTCCGGTGCACCGCCTCGCCCGCGTCCCGCACCGGGACGATCACGACCTCCCGGCCCGGCGCGTCCACCTGCGCCAGCTCGCCCGCGCCGATCCCGGACACCAGCTCCCCGACCGGCCCCGGGTCCGGCGTGCGCGACGCCACCTGCGGGCACACCCGCGCCGCCAGCAGGTCCCCGAAGACCCGCCCGGCGCCCGCCGACGGCAGGACGTGCGGGTCACCGCTCAGCACCAGCCGGCAGCCGTCCGGTACGGACTCCACCAGCATCGCCGCGGTCTCCACGTCCAGCTGCGGCGCGTCCAGCACCACCAGCAGGTCGAGGGCGAACGCCCCCTCCTCGTCCCGGCCGGGACCGGCGGCGCCCGACAGCAGCGCCGCCACCGTGACGGCGTCCGTCCCGGGGCCCAGCCTGCGGCGGCCGTTCTCGCTGTGCACCGCCACCGCCGCGCGCAGCCCGGCGGCGCGCGCGGCCTCCGCGAGCGCGACCGGCTCGGCGCGCGCCGCCTCACCGCCCGTGTGCAGCACCAGGCCCTGCGCGGCGACCGCCCGCGCCAGCTCCCCCGGCGCGGTCCCCGCCCAGCGCGGGTCGGGACCGGAGCGCGCCAGCCGCGCCAGTCCGTCCGCGAGGCTCTCCTCCGCCATGGCGTACCGGTCCAGCCCCAGCAGCACCGGCGACGCCGCGGTCTCCTCCGCCTCCTCGCCGTCCGGCTCCGCCGGCTCCTCGTCCTCGTCGTGGAAGACCAGCACGGCGCCCTCCGCGACGGCGTGCCGCACGGCCTCCTCCGGGTCCGGCACGGAACGCTCCGCGAGCGCGGCCCGCACGGCGGCCGCGTCCAGCGCCGTGTGCCCCTGCAGGGCGGCCCGCTCCAGCAGCCACACCACGAGCGCGTCCGTGCGCCGCGGGTCACCGGGCCCGCACCCCGCGCCCAGCAGCGCCCTGGCGAAGCCGTCCGCCTGCTCGGGCCGCACGCCCGGCACGGCGAGGAGCCGCCACGGGTCCTCGCGCAGCAGCTCGCCGGCCGCGTCACCGAGCACGTCCGCGACCCGCGCCGCCAGTGCCTCCGGCGCACCGCCCTCGGCGAGCACCGCCCGTACGGCGGCGACGGCCTCGGGCGCCGCCACGCGCGGAGCTCGCGGGGGCGGGGCGAGGGGGGTCCGGGGCGGCGCGGCCGGCGGGGGAGCGACCCGGCGGGGCGCGGCGACCGGCGCGGGGGACTCCGGGAACGTGACGGCCGGCTTCTCGCCGCTCTCCACGGCCCGTACCGCCGCCAGCAGGTCGGCGGCCGGCCCGCTCAGCTTGGCGCCGCTCGCGATGGGGCCGCCGCGCTCGGCCTTGCGCCGCTCGATCCGCTCCCGCAGCTCCCGCTGGGCCGCCAGCTCGGCCTCGGCCTCGGACACCCCGGCCGCGTCGCCGCCCGGGGTTTCGCCGTCGGCGGCGCCTTCCCCGGCCGTCTCCGCAGCGGCGTCCGCGTCCTCCCCGGCGTCCGGCGCGTCCCCGTCTGGCGCGGAAGGCGCGTCCCCGGCCTCCGCCGCGTCCTCGTCCCGCGCCGGAGGCGCGCCCTCCGGCTCCGGCGCCGCGGTGTCCGGTGACTCCGCCTCCGTGGCGACGGCGGCGGCGGGCTCGGCGGCCGGGGAGTCGGGGTTCTCCCCCCGGGGGTGCGCGGTCACAGCGTGCTCCAGTCCTGGTCGGGGTAGCGGTGCACGGGCGCCGACACATCGTCCAGCGCCCTGCGGATCTCGTCAGGAAGACTAAGGCTCTCCACTGACAGCGCCGCCGTGAGCTGCCGCGCCGTCCGCGCGCCCACCACCGGCGCGGTCACGCCCGGCCGGTCCCGCACCCAGGCCAGCGCGACCTGCAGCGGGGTCACCGCCAGCCCGTCGGCGGCCGTCGTCACGGCGTCCACGATGCGCCGCGCGGACTCGTCGAGGTACGGCTCCACGAAGGGCGCCATGTGGTCCGACGCGCCCCGCGAGCCGGCCGGGACGCCGCTGCGGTACTTGCCGGTCAGCACGCCGCGCCCGAGCGGCGACGAGGGCAGCAGGCCGACGCCGAGGTCCCGGGCGGCGGGCAGCACTTCCCGCTCCACACCGCGCTGGAGCAGCGAGTACTCCATCTGCGTACCGGCCAGCCGCGCCCTCGTGCCCGGCGCGGCGAGCTGCCAGGTCGCCGCCTTGGCGAGCTGCCAGCCGCAGAAGTTCGCCACGCCCACATACCGGGCCCGGCCGCTGGTCACCGCTATGTCCAGCGCCTGGAGCGTCTCCTCCAGCGGCGTCCACGGATCGTAGGCGTGCACCTGCCACAGGTCCACGTGGTCCGTGCCGAGCCGTGCCAGCGACGCGTCCAGGGCGGCCAGCAGATGGCCGCGCGAACCGTCGAAGCGGCGCTCCGGGTCCGGGTCGGCCACACTGCCCGCCTTGGTCGAGATGACCAGGTCGCGGCGCGGCACCAGCCGCTCCACCAGCTGCCCCAGCAGGTACTCGGCCTCGCCGCCGCCGTACACGTCCGCCGTGTCGACGAGGGTCCCGCCCGCCTCCCAGAACGCCTTCAACTGCTCGGCCGCCTCGTGCTCGTCCGTGTCCCGCCCCCAGGTCAGGGTGCCCAGCCCGATCCGGGACACGCGCAGGCCGGTGCTGCCGAGATGCCTCTGCTCCATGGCGGCGAGATTACTGGCCGGAAGCCCACGCCGAGTGACCCTGTGGACAACCCCGCCCGGCAGGCCCACTGCCGCCGGACCCGCCCGCGCGCTAGAGTCCGCACACCACACACGTTACTGATCAGTAAAAGGGGATCGGCATGCGGCTCGGCATCAACCTCGGCTACTGGGGGGCGGGCATGGACGGCGACAACCTCGCCGTCGCCCAGGAGGCGGACCGCCTCGGCTACGACGTGTGCTGGGCCGCCGAGGCGTACGGCTCCGACGCGCCCACCGTCCTCGCCTGGGTCGCCGCCCAGACCGAGAACATCGACGTCGGCTCGGCCATCATGCAGATCCCGGCGCGCCAGCCGGCGATGACCGCCATGACGGCCGCCACCCTCGACTCGCTGTCCGGCGGCCGCTTCCGCCTCGGCCTCGGCGTGTCGGGCCCGCAGGTGTCCGAGGGCTGGTACGGCGTCCGGTTCGACAAGCCGCTGGGCCGCACCCGCGAGTACGTCGAGATCGTCCGCAAGGCCATGGCCCGCGAGCGCCTCACCCACGAAGGCGAGCACTGGACGCTGCCGCTGCCCGGCGGCCCCGGCAAGCCGATCAAGCTGACCGTCCACCCGCAGCGCGAGCACATCCCGCTGTACATCGCCGCCATCGGCCCCAAGAACCTGGAGCAGACCGGCGAGATCGCCGACGGTGCCCTGCTGATCTTCCCCTCCGCCGCGCACCTGGAGGAGACCGCCCTGCGGCACATCCGCGCCGGGCGCGAGAAGGCCGGGCTGACCATGGACGGCTTCGACGTGTGCCCGACCGTCCCGCTCGCCGTCGGCGACGACGTGCGGGCGCTCGCCGACATGTTCCGCCCGTACACCGCCCTGTACGTCGGCGGCATGGGCAGCCGGAAGCAGAACTTCTACAACCGGCTCGCGCAGCGCATGGGGTACGAGAAGGAGGCCACCGAGATCCAGGACAAGTACCTGGCGGGCGACAAGGACGGCGCCGCCGCGGCCGTACCGCACCGGCTCATCGACGACACGACGCTGCTGGGCTCCGTCGAGCGGATCGCCGACCGGATGCGGGCGTACGCGGAGGCCGGTGTCACCACCCTGACCCTGGCCCCGGCCGGCTTCACCCTCGACGAGCGGATCGCCGCCCTGCGCGCCGGCACCGAGGCGCTGGAGCGCGCCGGCCTGGTCGACTGATCCGCGGCACCGGGGCGCCGCCCCGGGCAAGTCTGCGGCCGTGGTGGGGGCTCGGGGTCATCCCCGCCACGGCCGTCACGCAGCACAACGCGCCACCCACCCCGTCGGTTACGCCCCCGCGGCGGTTCCCCCGTGATTCGCTGAGCCGTTCGGCGCAGCGGTAGCGGTGTGCTGTTGCCGCCCCCGCCTCCCGGCAGTTGACTCGGGTCCGACACGTGGAGGTGACAGCCATGCTCTCGGCCCGCAGCCTGTTCCAGGAAATCGTCGACAGCGACGAGGCCTTCCAGCTGTTCTGTTCGATCGCGGCCAGCGGCGAGGCCCAGGGAGGCTGGGAGAACGGCCGGATCGCCGCGCTCGTCCCGCGGTCCCTCGCGGACCTCGCGCCGAAGATCACCCGGCACGGCGCCGACGAGGACAAGCACGGCCGCATCTTCAACGGACTGCTGAAGAAGCGTGGCCTGAGCCCCGTGCCGGTCCCGCCGGAGACCGACTACACGATGCTCCTGGAGCGCTCCGGCATCGGCCTCGCCCACGAGAAGCTGCGCCGCGACGAGCCGCTCACCGAGTACGACATCGTCGTCTACCTCTCGCACAGCCGGGTCACCGAGCAGCGCGCCGCCGACCAGATGGACATGCTCGTACGGCACTTCGGGGGCCACCCGGAGGTCGGCAAGGCCATCCGGATCATCAGCAACGACGAGGACAACCACCTCGCGTACTGCCACGAGGAGCTGCTGCGCCTCGCCCGCGCCGGCCACGGCCGCACCATCCAGCGCACCCTGCGCGAGTGCGCCCTCGCCGAGATCGCCGTCTACCGCGACGTGAGCCTCGCCGTCATGGACCACATGGGCCGCGTACTGCAGTGGCCGCGGGCCAAGTCGGCGGTCCTCGCGGCCGGAATCCACGCCGTCTACGCGTACGAACGGGCCGGCGGCTGGCGGCGCATGGTCACCCTCTCCATGCCCGAGCGCCTGGGCGCCCTCGGCGGCCCCGCCGAGACCGCCCCCGCCTTCTGACGCCGCCGGGACACCGGGCCACCGGGCACCGGCCCGGCCCCCCGGCCGCGGGGCGGCGCCCCACCGCGCCGCCGTCCGCCGGGGCGTCCGCCACCGGCCGCCGGCGCCCGTACCGCTACAGCCAGCCGCGCCGCTTGAACAGCCGGTACAGGCCGATCACCGCGACGACCATCACGCCCACCACGGCCGGATAGCCCCACACCCACCCCAGCTCCGGCATGTGCGTGAAGTTCATCCCGTACACGCCCGCGACCATCGTCGGCACCGCCGCCATCGCCGCCCAGGCGGAGATCTTCCGCATGTCGTCGTTCTGCCGCACGCCCATCTGCGCCAGGTGGGCGGACAGGATGTCCGACAGCAGCCGGTCCAGCCCCTCCACCTGCTCGCCGGCCCGCGTCAGATGGTCGCTGACGTCCCGGAAGAACGGCCGCGACTCCTCGCTCACATACGGCACCCCGGCGCCGGCCAGGCGCTCCATCGGCCCGCCCAGCGGCCCCGCCGCCCGCCGGAACTCCAGCACCTGCCGCTTGAACCGGTAGATCCGCGACGCGGTGTTCTTCGCGTCGCTCCCCGCCGGCTGGAAGACCTCCGCCTCCAGCTCCTCCAGGTCCAGCTGGAGCTCGGCCGCCACCTCTATGTACCGGTCCACGACGGCGTCGCTCACCGCGTACAGCACCGACGTGGGGCCCTGCCGCAGCACCTCCGGCTCCGCCTCCAGCCGCCGCCGCACCGCCCCGAGCGGCGACCCCTCGCCGTGCCGGACGGTCACCACGAACGAGTCGCCCATGAACACCATCAGCTCGCCGGTGCTCACCGTGTCGCTCTCCGGCTCGTACATGACCGGCTTCAGCACGAGGAACAGCGAGTCGTCGTACACCTCCAGCTTCGGCCGCTGGTGCGCCTTCAGCGCGTCCTCCACGGCCAGCGGGTGCAGCCCGAACTCCTCCGTCACCCGGTCGAACTCCTCGGCGGTCGGTTCGTGCAGCCCGATCCACACGAACGCGTCGACCGCGTCGCGGGCCTCCTCCAGAGCGGCGACGATGTCGGAGGGGCCCTGGCGGCGGCGCCCGTCCCGGTAGATGGCACAGTCCACGATCACGGCGCGTATTCTTCCCCGGACCGCCCGCCCCACGCCTGCCCAGCGCCGCCTACCCTTGCGGGCATGGCGACGTTGATCCTCGTACGACACGGCCGGTCCACCGCGAACACCGCCGGCGTCCTCGCGGGCCGCACCCCCGGTGTCACCCTCGACGAGCGGGGCGCCGCGCAGGCCGCCGCGCTGCCCGCCCGGCTCGACGGGGTGCCGCTCGCCCTGGCCGTCACCAGCCCCCTGGAGCGCTGCCGGGAGACCCTCGCCCCGCTCCTGGCCGCCCGCCCCGGCCTGGCCCTCCACACCGAGGAGCGGATCAACGAGTGCGACTACGGCGACTGGTCCGGCCGCAAGCTCGCCGAGCTGGCCGACGAGCCGCTCATGGACGTCGTCCAGCACCACGCGTCCGCCGCCGCCTTCCCCGGCGGGGAGTCCATGCGGGCCATGCAGGCCCGCGCGGTCGACGCCGTACGGGAGTGGAACGCGCGCGTGGAGGCCGGGCACGGCGACGACGCCGCGTACGTGATGTGCTCGCACGGCGACATCATCAAGGCGCTCGTCGCCGACGCCCTCGGCCTCCACCTGGACCTGTTCCAGCGGCTGCACGTCGACCCGTGCTCCGTCACCGCCATCCGCTACACCCGCACCCGGCCCTTCCTGATCCGCCTCGGCGACACCGGCGACTTCGCCGCGCTCGCCCCCCGCGACGGCGGCGGTGACGGCGGCAACGGATACGCCGACGGGGGCGCCGCGCAGGTCGGCGGCGGCGCGGGCGCACCGTGATCGCTCCGCACAGTAGGGTGGATGCGCTGCCGAGACGGCCGTAGTCCGGCCCCCACCACGAGACCAAGGGAGAGGGAACGTGTCCCGTCAGGTGTTCCTCTATGACCCACCG
Source organism: Streptomyces sp. SudanB25_2051 (assembly GCF_964272635.1). NCBI lineage: Bacteria > Bacillati > Actinomycetota > Actinomycetes > Kitasatosporales > Streptomycetaceae > Streptomyces > Streptomyces sp. SudanB25_2051. The sequence goes on along the minus strand of NZ_OZ186787.1, from coordinate 1,095,984 downwards.
GAGCGCTTCGTGGCCGGTACGGTCGGGCTGCCTGGCCGCAGGACGTTCTTCCTCCAGGCGTCCGCGGGCGGCCGGGTGACCAGCGTCGCACTGGAGAAGACCCAGGTCGCCGCGCTCGCCGAGCGGATGGACGAGCTGCTGGACGAGGTCGTGCGCCGCACGGGCGGCAACGCCCCCGTCCCGGCCGTCGCGCCCGCCGACGTCACCGACACGGCGCCGCTCGACACACCGATCGAGGAGGAGTTCCGGGTCGGCACCATGGCCCTCGCCTGGGACGGCGAGGAGCAGCGGCTCGTCGTCGAGGCTCAGGCGCTCGTCGAGCTCGACGCGGACTCCGAGGAGGACCTCGCCGAGGCGGAGGAACGTCTCCTCCAGGACGAGGAGAACGGCCCGCCGATGCTCCGCGTCCGCCTCACCGGCGCCCAGGCGCGGGCCTTCGCCAAGCGCGCCCTCGACGTCGTCAACGCCGGCCGCCCCCCGTGCCCCCTGTGCAGCCTGCCGCTCGACCCGGAAGGACACGTATGTCCGCGCCAGAACGGATACCGCCGCGGGGCCTGACGGCCACCGCCGACGTGCTGGAGCTGCTCGCCGAGGGCGAGCTGACGGTACGCGGCCGGATCCCCCAGGCGTCCAACGCGGTACTGCTCTGCTCCGTCGCGTACGAGGGCGTCGAGGCGGAGTGCGTGTACAAGCCCGTCGCGGGGGAGCGGCCCCTGTGGGACTTCCCGGACGGCACGCTCGCGCAGCGGGAGGCCGCCGCGTACGCCGTCTCGGACGCGACCGGCTGGGGCCTCGTCCCGCCGACCGTGCTCCGCGAGGGGCCGTACGGGCCGGGCATGGTCCAGCAGTGGATCGACGCGGACGCCTCGGCGCCGCCGCTGCTGTCGCTGGTGGACGGCGACGAGCCCGGCGACGGCTGGCGTCCCGTGGGCCTCGCCGACGTGGGCGGCGGGCGTACGGCGCTGCTGGTGCACGCCGACGACCCGAGGCTGCGGCGGCTCGCGGTGCTCGACGCCGTGATCAACAACGGCGACCGCAAGGGCGGCCATCTGCTGCCCGCCGCCGACGGACGCCTCTACGCCATCGACCACGGGGTCACCTTCCACGCCGAGGACAAGCTGCGGACCCTGTTCTGGGGCTGGGCGGGGGAGCCGCTCCCCGCCGAGGCGCTGGACGCGCTGGCCGTCCTCGACGCGGAGCTGGCGCCCGGCGCCCCGCTCGCCACCCGGATGGAGCAGCTGGTCACCCCCGCCGAGCTGGACGCCCTGCGCGCTCGCGTCACGGCCCTGCGCACCACGGCCCGCCACCCCGAGCCGTCCGGCACCTGGCCGCCCATCCCCTGGCCGCCCGTCTGACCCGCCGCGGCCGGGGCACCGCCCGCCGGGCGGGGAGGCACATCCGGGCGCCGCGCGCAAGAGCGCGTAACCGGTCATGAACCTGCATCCGGTTCGTATCCGGAACACCCGTCCGGTTACGCTCGAAGCATGCATGCCTGGCCCGCTTCTGAGGTCCCCGCCCTGCCCGGCAAGGGCCGCGACCTCCGGATCCACGACACCGCGACCGGCGGACGAGTGACCCTCGACCCCGGCCCCGTCGCCCGTATCTACGTCTGCGGCATCACGCCGTACGACGCGACCCACATGGGTCACGCGGCGACCTACAACGCGTTCGACCTCGTTCAGCGCGTGTGGCTCGACACCAAGCGGCAGGTTCACTACGTGCAGAACGTGACCGACGTGGACGACCCCCTCCTGGAGCGGGCCGCCCGTGACGGCATCGACTGGACCGGCCTCGCCGAGCGCGAGACGTCCCTGTTCCGCGAGGACATGACGGCCCTGCGGATGCTGCCGCCGAAGCACTACATCGGCGCGGTGGAGGCGATACCCGGCATCGTCCCGCTGGTGGAGCGGCTGCGCGACATGGGCGCCGCCTACGAGCTGGACGGCGACGTCTACTTCTCCGTCGAGTCCGACCGCCACTTCGGCGAGGTCTCCCACTACGACGCCGAGGTCATGCGGGCGCTGTCCGCCGAGCGCGGCGGCGACCCCGACCGCCCCGGCAAGAAGAACCCGCTCGACCCGATGCTGTGGATGGCCGCCCGCGAGGGCGAGCCCAGCTGGGACGGCGGCTCCCTCGGCCCCGGCCGCCCCGGCTGGCACATCGAGTGCGTCGCCATCGCGCTCGACCACCTCGGGATGGGCTTCGACGTCCAGGGCGGCGGCTCCGACCTGATCTTCCCGCACCACGAGATGGGCGCCTCCCACGCCCACGCGCTGACCGGCGAGTTCCCCTTCGCCAAGGCGTACGTCCACGCCGGGATGGTCGCCCTGCACGGCCAGAAGATGTCCAAGTCGAAGGGCAATCTGGTCTTCGTCTCGGCACTGCGCCGCCAGGGCGTCGACCCGGCCGCGATCCGCCTGACCCTCCTCGCCCACCACTACCGCGCCGACTGGGAGTGGACCGACCAGGTCCTGGACGAGGCCGTCGAGCGCCTCGGCCGCTGGCGCGCCGCCGTCTCCCGCCCCGACGGGCCCTCGGCCGACCAGCTCGTCGAGGAGATCCGCGACGCCCTCGCCGACGACCTGGACACGCCGTCGGCGCTGGCCGCCGTCGACCGCTGGGTGGAGCTCCAGCGCACCGAGGGCGGCACGGACGAGGGCGCGCCCGGCCTCGTCTCCCGCGCCGTCGACGCCCTGATGGGCGTGGCGCTCTGACCCGACCGGTGAGGACCGGCTGACGGCCGCCCCCGGGGACCCGCGTCCCCGGGGGCGGCCGCGTTCACCACCGCCTGCGCCCTGGCACGCGCGCCCGTGCGCCTCTTGCCGGGCGCGCCGTCCGGGGGCGTACGCCCCGCTCCGGGGGTACGGACCTGCTCTGGGCGTACGGCGTGCTCCGGGGGTACGGCGTGCTTCCGGGCATACGGCTGCGGGGCGGCACCGCCGTGACGGTGCCGCCCCGCAGCCGTGACCGGCCGGTGCCGGTGCTCAGTCCTCCCGGCCGCCGGACTCCGCGTCCGAGCCGCCGTCGCGCCGGGTGCCGCCGCTCTCGGGGCCTTCCCCGGAGCCGTCCGCCCGGCCGCCGTCCTGGCCGGGAGCCCCGTCGTCGCCGTCCTCACGGCCGTCCGCGCGCCCCTCGCCGGGCTGCGTCTCGCCGGCCGCCCGCTCCTGCTCCGGGTCCGCCGGGGCCTCGCCCGTGCCCGCCTCGTCGGCCCGCGCGTCGCCGGTGCGCGCCTCGTCCGCCCGTGCCTCGTCCGCGCGGCTCTCCGCCGCCTTGTCGTCGGCGCCCCGGCCCGGGGGCTTCGGCGGGCGGGTGCGGCCGCTCGCCGGGTCGCGCAGGTACGAGGAGCCCTCACCGCCCTCGGCGGCGTGCCCCGCCGCGCCGGGCAGCCCGCCCTGGGGCGTACCGGGACCGCCCGCCGTGCCCGGGCCGCCGTCCCGGCGCCGCAGGTACCGCTCGAACTCGCGGGCGATGGCCTCGCCGGACGCCTCGGGCAGCTCGGCGGTGTCCCGCGCCTCCTCCAGCGTCTGCACGTATTCGGCCACTTCGCTGTCCTCGGAAGCCAGTTGATCCACGCCCAGCTGCCAGGCGCGGGCGTCCTCGGCGAGCTCGCCGAGCGGAATGCGCAGGTCGATCAGGTCTTCCAGCCGGTTCAGCAGGGCCAGCGTGGCCTTCGGGTTGGGCGGCTGCGACACGTAGTGCGGGACGGCCGCCCACAGGCTGACGGCCGGGACGCCCGCGTGGGTGCACGCCTCCTGGAGGATGCCGACGATGCCCGTGGGCCCCTCGTACCGGGTCTCCTCCAGCTCCATCCGGCGCGCCAGGTCCGGGTCGGACGTGACGCCGCTGACCGGGACGGGCCGGGTGTGCGGGGTGTCGCCGAGCAGCGCGCCCAGGATCACGACCATCTCCACGCCCAGCTCGTGGGCGAAGCCGAGCAGCTCGTTGCAGAACGAGCGCCAGCGCATCGACGGCTCTATGCCGCGCACCAGCACCAGGTCGCGCGGCTTCTCGCCGCCGACGCGCACCACGGACAGGCGGGTGGTGGGCCAGGTGATCCTCCGTACCCCGCCGTCCAGCCACACCGTGGGCCGGTTGACCTGGAAGTCGTAGTAGTCCTCGGCGTCCAGCGCCGCGAACACCTCGCCCTTCCACTCCCGTTCCAGGTGCGCGACCGCGGTGGAGGCGGCGTCGCCGGCGTCGTTCCAGCCCTCGAACGCGGCCACCATGACCGGGTCGATCAGCTCGGGAACCCCCTCGAGCTCGATCACCCAGGCCTCCTTCCGAAGTTCCGTCCGTACGGACCAACCTTACGGCGTCCAGGGCCCCTGCCCGCAGCCGTTTGTACACGTCCGGGTGCTGTACCGGCCCCACACGACTACCCCGGCCCGAACCCCGGAACACTCCGCGTCCGGCCCCCGCCGACGCCCCCTCCGGCCCCTTCGCGCACCGCCCGGCGCGGCCAAGGCCGCCCGTCGCGGGCGGCGTTGCGCCGGGGCCGTACGCACGAGGAGGGCGGCCCCCGAAGGAGCCGCCCTCACCGCCCGCCCGTACCCGCCGGGCCCGGCCCGTCAGGCCCGGTCGGCCAGCATGGCCTCGACCTTGCCGCGGATCTCGTCCGTGGCCAGGCCCCGGATCGTCAGCGTCGTACGGCGGCGCAGCACGTCGTCCGCCGTCTCGGCCCACTCGTGGTCGCGGGCGTAGGCGACCTGCGCCCAGATCTCCGGGGCGTCGGGGTGTATCCGCTCGGCGAGCGCCGGGTTCTCGTACGCCATGCGCGCGATGTCGAAGGACAGCGAGCCGTAGTGCGTGGCGAGGTGGCGGGCCGTGTCGGCGGCCATGCGCGGGCCGGGGGTGCCGCCGTCCACGAGGAGCCGGTGGGCGACCGCGTTCGGGTTGGCGATGCCCGGCAGCGGGAGCTTCTTCGGCAGCCGCGCGATCGGCTCCATGTCGTCGGCGAGCGGCCGGCCGGGCAGCGCGGCCAGCTTGTTCATGACCGTGCGGCCGATGTGGCGGAACGTCGTCCACTTGCCGCCGGCGACCGACAGCATCCCGCCGCGGCCCTCGGTGACGACCGTCTCGCGCTTGGCCTTCGACGTGTCGCCGGGGCCGCCGGGCAGCACCCGCAGGCCGGCGAACGCGTAGGTGATCAGGTCGCGGTCCAGCTGCTGGTCGCGGATGGAGAAGGCGGCCTCGTCCAGGATCTGGGCGATGTCCTTCTCGTTGACCGCGACGTCCGCCGGGTCGCCCTCGTACTCCTCGTCGGTGGTGCCGAGGAGCAGCATGTCCTCCCAGGGCAGGGCGAAGGTGATGCGGTACTTGTCGATCGGCGTGGCGAGCGCCGCCTTCCACGGGGAGGTCCGCTTCAGGACGAGGTGCGCGCCCTTGGACAGGCGGATGGACGGGGCCGCGTTGGGGTCCTCCATCCGGCGCAGGTGGTCGACCCACGGGCCGGTGGCGTTGAGCACGAGCCGGGCGTCGACGCCGAACTCGGTCCCGTCGAGCCGGTCGACCAGGTCGGCGCCGGTGACGCGGCCCTGGGTGAAGCGCAGTCCGGTGACGGCGGCGTGGTTGAGGACGGTGGCCCCGGCCTCGACGGCGGCGCGGACCGTCATGAGCGCCATGCGGGCGTCGTTCATCTGGTCGTCGCCGTAGACCGCGACGGCCTTCAGGTTGTCGGTGCGCAGCTCCGGCACGTCCTGCGCGGCCTTGGCGGGGCTGAGCAGGTGGCCTACGCCGTCGCCGAAGGCGGAGAGCGCCGAGTACGCGAAGACGCCCGCACCGAGCTTCGCCGCGCCGTGCGGCCCGCCCTTGTACACCGGGAGGTAGAAGGTGAGCGGGTTCGCCAGGTGGGGGGCGACCTGCCGGGAGACCGCACGGCGCTCGAAGTGGTTCTCCGCGACCAGCTTCACCGCGCCGGTCTGCAGGTAGCGCAGACCGCCGTGGAGGAGCTTGGAGGAGGCGGAGGAGGTGGCGCCGGCGAAGTCGCCGGCGTCCACCAGGGCCACCCGCAGCCCGGACTGGGCGGCGTGCCAGGCGGTGGAGATTCCGAGGATGCCGCCGCCGACGACCAGCAGGTCGTACGTCGCCTTGGACAGCAGCTCCCGGGTCTCTGCGCGGCTCGGCAGGGAACCGGCAGCCGGGTGCGTCCCGAGGGCGGGGACGCTCTGCAGGGTGGTCATGTCGTATTACTCCTCGTCAGTTCTCTTCTTCGAGCCAGCCCATGGAGCGTTCAACGGCCTTGAGCCAGTTCTTGTACTCGCGGTCGCGGGTCTCCGCGTCCATGCGGGGGGTCCACTCGGCGGCCCGCCGCCAGTTGGACCGCAGCGCGTCGGTGTCGGGCCAGAAGCCGACGGCCAGGCCGGCGGCGTAGGCCGCGCCGAGGCAGGTCGTCTCGGCGACCATCGGGCGCACGACGGGTGCGTCCAGGACGTCCGAGAGGGTCTGCATCAGCAGGTTGTTGGAGGTCATGCCGCCGTCGACCTTGAGGGCGGCCAGTTCGACGCCGGAGTCCTTGGTCATGGCGTCGGTGATCTCGCGGGTCTGCCAGGCGGTGGCCTCCAGCACGGCGCGGGCGATGTGCGCCTTGGTGACGTACCGGGTCAGGCCGGCGATCACGCCGCGGGCGTCGGAGCGCCAGTACGGGGCGAACAGGCCGGAGAAGGCCGGCACGAAGTAGGCGCCGCCGTTGTCCTCGACGGACAGGGCCAGCGTCTCGATCTCGGCCGCGGTGCTGATCAGGCCCATCTGGTCGCGCATCCACTGGACGAGCGAGCCCGTGACGGCGATGGAGCCCTCCAGCGCGTAGACCGGCTTGGCGTCGCCGATCTGGTAGCCGACGGTGGTCAGCAGCCCGCTGTAGGAGTTGATCACCTTGTCGCCGGTGTTCATCAGCATGAAGGTGCCGGTGCCGTACGTGGACTTGGCCTCGCCCTCCGCGAAGCAGGTCTGGCCGAACAGGGCCGCCTGCTGGTCGCCGAGCGCGGAGGCGACGGGGATGCCGTCGAGGACGCCGCCCTTGACGTGCCCGTACACCTCGGCGGACGAGCGGATCTCCGGGAGGACCGCGGCGGGCACCTCCATGGACTGGAGGATCTTCTCGTCCCACTGCATGGTGTGCAGGTTCATGAGCATGGTGCGGGAGGCGTTGGTGACGTCGGTGACGTGCCGGCCGCCGTCCGTGCCGCCGGTCAGGTTCCAGATGACCCAGGAGTCCATGGTGCCGAAGAGGATGTCGCCGGCCTCGGCGCGCTCCCGCAGGCCCTCGACGTTGTCCAGCAGCCAGCGGACCTTGGGGCCGGCGAAGTAGGACGCGAGGGGAAGGCCGGTCTCGCGGCGGAAGCGGTCCTGGCCGACGTTGCGGCCGAGCTCCTTGCACAGCGCGTCGGTGCGGGTGTCCTGCCAGACGATCGCGTTGTGGACGGGCTCGCCGGTGTTCTTGTCCCACAGCAGCGTCGTCTCGCGCTGGTTGGTGATGCCGATGGCCTTGACGTCGGCGGCGGTGATGCCGGCCTTCTCGATGGCGCCGGCGACGACTTCCTGGACGTTGGTCCAGATCTCGGCGGCGTCGTGCTCGACCCAGCCGGGCTTGGGGAAGATCTGCTCGTGCTCCTTCTGGTCGACCGAGACGATGCGCCCGTCGCGGTCGAAGACGATGCAGCGGCTGGAGGTGGTGCCCTGGTCGATGGCGGCGATGAAGGGGCCGGTGCCGTGGGAGGTCGTGGCGGTCATGGGGAGGTGCTCCTCGGGGTCTGTGGACGGATCGGGTCGACTGGGCTCAGCCGGCGAACGCGAGGGAGTAGATACCCGCGGCCGCGGCTCCGCCGATCAGCGGGCCCACGACGGGGATCCAGGCGTACCCCCAGTCGGAGCCGCCCTTGTTCGGCAGCGGCAGCAGCGCGTGCACGATGCGGGGACCGAGGTCGCGGGCCGGGTTGATGGCGTAGCCGGTCGGGCCGCCGAGCGACAGGCCGATCCCGACGACGACGAAGGAGACGATCAGACCGCCGAGGACGTTCAGCCCCTTGCCGCTGTCGTTGAGGCCCTGGGTGAGCACGGCCAGGACGAGGACCAGGGTGCCGATGATCTCGGTGGCGAGGTTCTGCCAGACGTTGCGGATCTCCGGGCCGGTGGAGAAGACGCCGAGGACGGGGCCGGGGCCCTCGACGGCGGGCTTGGAGGCGGTCTCCGGGTCGGTCAGATGGGCCTGGAACTGGCCGTAGTAGGCCACCCAGACCAGCGCCGCGCCGATCATGGCGCCGAGGAACTGGCCGGCGAAGTAGTAGGGGACGTTGCTCCAGTCCCCGTCCTTGAGGGCGATGCCGACGGTGACCGCCGGGTTCAGATGGGCGCCGGAGAGGGAACCGGTCATGTAGACGGCCGTCATGACCGCGAAGCCCCACCCGAGGGTGATGGCCAGCCAGCCGGCGTTCTGCGCCTTGGAGCGCTTGAGCACGACGGCGGCGACGACGCCTCCGCCGAGGAGGATGAGTACGGCGGTACCGATGATCTCGCCGATGAAGATGTCGGAGCTGGACACCCGCGACTCCTTTGTCCTTCGTCCAGGGGAAAGGCGAACCCCGGGTCCCTCCGGTGGTCCGTGCCCTCGGATGAGGGCGGTGCCGGCCTCCTGGCGTTGTCACACTCTAACGCGTAATCCCGGTAGGTGTTCGACAATGCCGACCGATGGACGGCAGTTTTGCCCCCAGGTGAACAGCCAGTCAAGGCTTCGAAGGCGAGAAACCCGATCGTTACCGCGGGGCTGACCCCGCACCGCTCCGGCCCTCCGCCACCACGCCGTGGCGCAGCGGCTCCGGGGGCGGCCGACGGGCTTCCCGGGGCGCGGCCCGGGCAGGCGCGAGGGGGCGCGGCCGGGGCGGCCTCCGCGGCCGGGCGGCGGTGCTCCGCGGCCGGGCGGCGGTGCTCCGCGGGGCCCGCCGGGGCGCTGGGCCCCAGGGCGGTACCCGGCGTCCGTGCGCCGCGCTCACGGCGTACGCGAAGGCCCCCGCGTCCGGCGGCCTGGGCCGCGCGCGGGGGCCGGGAGGGCGGCGAGGGTCAGAAGCGCCCCGCGCCCAGGTCCCGCGAGACCGCCCGCGCACACTCCCGTACCGCGGCGATCAGCTCCGACCGCAGCTCGCCCCGGTCGCAGACCCGCTCGACGGCGCCCGTGATGGCCACCGCGCCCACCGGCATCCGCCGCCGGTCGTGGATGGGCGCCGCCACCGACGCCACGCCCTCCCAGGTCTCCTCCACGTCGGCGGCCCAGCCGCGCGCCCGGGTGAGGTCGAGCAGCTCCTCGAACTCGTCCAGCGCCGTGACCGTACGGGGCGTGAACGCCTTGCGCTCCACCTCCACGGCCTCGCTGTGCGCCACCGGGTCGTACGCGGACAGCACCTTGCCGAGCGCCGTGGAGTGCAGCGGCTGCATGGCGCCGACCTCCAGCACCTGGCGGCTGTCGTCGGGGCGGAAGACGTGGTGGATCACCAGCACCCCGTGCTGGTGCAGCACGCCGAGGTGGACGCTCTCGCCGCTCGACCTCGCCAGGTCGTCGGTCCACACTAGGGCCCGCGCGCGCAGCTCGTGCACGTCCAGATAGCTGTTGCCGAGCCGGAGCAGCTCCGCCCCCAGCTGGTAGCGGCCCGACGCGGCGTCCTGCTCGACGAACCCCTCCGCCTGGAGGGTGCGCAGGATGCCGTGCGCCGTGCCCTTGGCCAGCCCGAGTGACGACGCGATGTCGGAGAGACCCAGTCGGCGCTCTCCGCCCGCGAGCAGCCGCAGCATCGCCGCCGCCCGCTCAAGCGACTGGATGTTCTTCGCCATCCCCGGCCTGCTCCTTCACTCCACGGTTCGACAATGCTGAACACTATCGGTCGTTGCCGACCTCCGGCCACATCGTGAAACGCCGTACACGCCACTTGGCCGGACTTCGCCCCCGCCAAGCATGCCGTCCGCCACGTGGGACGCCGTGTCCGGCCCGGAGCGGGGCGGTTAGGCTGACGACGTGCGGCCTCCCCAAGGAGCCGCAAAGCCGACAGCCGTCGCACCCCAGGGAGCACCTCCATGGCCTCGTTGCCGACCCCTTCCCCCACGCCCGCCGACAGCGCCGCCCGAGCAGCCGCGCTCCGCGACGCACTCGCCAGCCGGGTGGTCGTCGCCGACGGCGCCATGGGCACGATGCTCCAGGCACAGGAACCGACCCTCGACGACTTCGAGAACCTCGAAGGCTGCAACGAGATCCTCAACCTGACCCGCCCCGACATCGTCCGCTCGGTCCACGACGCCTACTTCGCCGTCGGCGTCGACTGCGTCGAGACGAACACCTTCGGCGCCAACTTCTCCGCGCTCGCCGAGTACGACATCGCCCACCGCGTCCACGAGCTGTCCGAGGCCGGCGCCCGCATCGCCCGCGAGTCCGCCGACGCCCACGCCGCCGCGGACGGCCGGCAGCGCTGGGTCCTGGGCTCCATGGGCCCCGGCACCAAGCTGCCCACCCTCGGCCACGCCCCGTACACCACCCTCCGCGACGCCTACCAGAGCAGCGCCGAGGGCCTCGTCGCGGGTGGCTCCGACGCCCTGCTGATCGAGACCACGCAGGACCTCCTCCAGACCAAGGCCGCCGTCCTCGGCGCCCGCCGCGCGCTGGAGGCGCTCGGTGCGGACGTGCCGCTCATCGTCTCCGTCACCGTCGAGACCACCGGCACCATGCTCCTCGGCTCCGAGATCGGCGCCGCGCTCACCGCGCTCGAACCGCTCGGCATCGACATGATCGGCCTGAACTGCGCCACCGGCCCCGCCGAGATGAGCGAGCACCTGCGCTACCTCGCCCGCCACTCCCGCGTCCCCCTCTCCTGCATGCCCAACGCCGGCCTGCCCGTCCTCGGCAAGAACGGCGCCCACTACCCGCTCACCGCGCCCGAGCTGGCGGACGCCCAGGAGACCTTCGTCCGCGAGTACGGGCTGTCGCTCGTCGGCGGCTGCTGCGGTACGACCCCCGAGCACCTGCGCCAGGTCGTGGAGCGCGTACGGGACCTCACCCCCGCGCCCCGCGAGCCGCGCCCCGAGCCGGGCGCCGCGTCGCTGTACCAGACGGTGCCGTTCCGCCAGGACACCTCGTACCTCGCCATCGGCGAGCGGACCAACGCCAACGGCTCCAAGAAGTTCCGCGAGGCCATGCTCGAAGGCCGCTGGGACGACTGCGTCGAGATGGCCCGCGACCAGATCCGCGAGGGCGCCCACATGCTCGACCTGTGCGTCGACTACGTGGGCCGCGACGGCGTCGCCGACATGGAGGAGCTGGCCGGCCGCTTCGCCACCGCCTCCACCCTGCCGATCGTGCTGGACTCCACCGAGGTCGAGGTGCTCCGCGCCGGCCTGGAGAAGCTCGGCGGCCGCGCCGTCATCAACTCCGTCAACTACGAGGACGGCGACGGCCCCGAGTCGCGCTTCGCGAAGGTCACCTCCCTCGCGCGGGAGCACGGCGCCGCGCTCATCGCCCTCACCATCGACGAGGAGGGCCAGGCCCGCACCGCCGAGAAGAAGGTGGAGATCGCGGAGCGGCTCATCGCGGACCTCACCGGCAACTGGGGCATCCGCGAGGAGGACATCCTCGTCGACTGCCTCACCTTCACCATCTGCACCGGCCAGGAGGAGTCCCGCAAGGACGGCATCGCCACCATCGAGGCCATCCGCGAGCTGAAGCGCCGCCACCCCGACGTGCAGACGACGCTCGGCCTGTCGAACATCTCCTTCGGCCTCAACCCGGCCGCCCGCATCCTGCTCAACTCCGTCTTCCTGGACGAGTGCGTCAAGGCGGGCCTCGACTCCGCGATCGTCCACGCCTCCAAGATCCTCCCGATCGCCCGCTTCGACGAGGAGCAGGTCACCACCGCCCTCGACCTCATCTACGACCGCCGCCGCGAGGGCTACGACCCGCTCCAGAGGCTGATGGAGCTCTTCGAGGGCGCCACCGCCAAGTCCCTCAAGGCCGGCAAGGCCGAGGAGCTGGCCGCGCTGCCGCTGGAGGAACGCCTCAAGCGCCGCATCATCGACGGCGAGAAGAACGGCCTCGAAGCCGACCTGGACGAGGCGCTGCGCACCCGCAAGGCCCTCGACATCGTCAACGACACGCTCCTGGACGGCATGAAGGTCGTCGGCGACCTGTTCGGCTCCGGCCAGATGCAGCTGCCCTTCGTCCTCCAGTCCGCCGAGGTCATGAAGACCGCCGTCGCCCACCTCGAACCCCACATGGAGAAGACGGACGACGAGGGCAAGGGCACCATCGTGCTCGCCACCGTCCGCGGCGACGTCCACGACATCGGCAAGAACCTGGTCGACATCATCCTGTCGAACAACGGCTACAACGTCGTCAACCTGGGCATCAAGCAGCCCGTCTCCGCGATCCTGGAGGCCGCCGAGGAGCACAAGGCCGACGTCATCGGCATGTCCGGACTCCTCGTCAAGTCCACCGTGATCATGAAGGAGAACCTGGAGGAGCTCAACCAGCGCGACCTCGCCGCCAAGTACCCCGTCATCCTCGGCGGCGCCGCCCTCACCCGCGCCTACGTCGAGCAGGACCTCCACGAGATCTACCAGGGCGAGGTCCGCTACGCCCGTGACGCCTTCGAGGGCCTGCGCCTCATGGACGCCCTCATCGCCGTCAAGCGCGGCGTGCCCGGCGCGAGCCTGCCCGAACTGCGCCAGCGCCGCGTCCGCGCGAGCGCCGACACCGCGGTGGAGGAGCGCGAGCCCGAGACCGGCGTCCGCTCCGACGTGGCCGTCGACAACCCCGTGCCCGAGCCGCCGTTCTGGGGCACCCGCGTCATCAAGGGCATCCAGCTCAAGGAGTACGCGGGCTGGCTCGACGAGGGCGCGCTGTTCAAGGGCCAGTGGGGCCTCAAGCAGAACCGGACCGGTGAGGGCCCCTCGTACGAGGAGCTGGTCGAGACCGAGGGCCGGCCCCGGCTGCGCGGCTGGCTGGACCGCCTCCACACGGACAACCTGCTGGAGGCCGCCGTCGTCTACGGCTACTTCCCCTGCGTGTCCAAGGGCGACGACCTGATCATCCTGGACGAGGCCGGCCACGAGCGCACCCGCTTCACCTTCCCGCGCCAGCGCCGGGGCCGCCGCCTGTGCCTCGCGGACTTCTTCCGCCCGGAGGAGTCCGGCGAGACCGACGTCGTCGGCCTCCAGGTCGTCACGGTCGGCTCCCGCATCGGCGAGGAGACCGCCCGGCTGTTCGAGGCCAACGCCTACCGCGACTACCTGGAGCTGCACGGACTGTCCGTCCAGCTCGCCGAGGCGCTCGCCGAGTACTGGCACGCCCGCGTCCGCGCCGAGCTCGGCTTCGGCGGCGAGGACCCGGCCGACGTCGAGGACATGTTCGCGCTCAAGTACCGCGGCGCGCGCTTCTCCCTCGGCTACGGCGCCTGCCCCGACCTGGAGGACCGCGCCAAGATCGCGGACCTGCTGAAGCCCGAGCGGATCGGCGTCCAGCTGTCGGAGGAGTTCCAGCTCCACCCGGAGCAGTCCACGGACGCCATCGTGATCCACCACCCGGAGGCCAAGTACTTCAACGCCCGCTGAGCCCCGGTACGGCGCCCGGCGCCTGTACGGCCCCCGGCCGCTGCACGGCGCCCGGCCGCCCGGGCGGGACCCCCGCACAGCGGAGGCGGCCCGCAGGGCGGCGCGGGGCCCGTCGGAGGGCGCCCCGGCGCGCCCCGCCGCGCCCCGTCCGGCGCGTCGCGGCGCGCGGGGGCGCACGCCGGAGCCGGGGGTCGTACACTGGTCGGTCCAGTGCAGGCCGGTCGCGTACCTCCACCGGGAGTTCCCGGCGGGGGAGGGCGGCCGGCCTTCTCGTCCCCCATGGAGGTGTGCCGGATGACCAGTACGGTCCCCGCGTCCCTGACCCGTACGGCCGACGGGTCGGCCCTGCAGGCCGTGTTCCTCGACATGGACGGCACCCTGGTCGACACCGAGGGCTTCTGGTGGGACGTGGAGGTCGCGGTGTTCCGGGACCTCGGGCACGAGCTGGACGAGTCCTGGCGGGACATCGTCGTGGGCGGCCCCATGACCCGCAGCGCCGGCTACCTCATCGAGGCGACCGGCGCCTCCATCACGCTCCCCGAGCTGACCACGCTGCTCAACGACCGGTTCGAGGAGCGCATCGACGACGGCGTGCCCCTGATGCCCGGCGCCGCGCGCCTGCTGGCCGAGCTGTCCGAGCACGCCGTGCCCACGGCGCTGGTGTCCGCCTCCCACCGCCGCATCATCGACCGTGTCCTGCGCAGCCTGGGCGCCGAGCACTTCACCCTCACGGTGGCAGGGGACGAGGTGCCCCGTACGAAGCCGCACCCCGACCCGTATCTGCTCGCCGCCCGCCGGGTGGGCGCCGACCCGGCCCGGTGCGCCGTGGTCGAGGACACCGCCACGGGTGTCGCCGCCGCGGAGGCGGCCGGCTGCCGGGTCGTCGCCGTACCGTCGCTGGCTCCCATCGCACCCGCCGACGGCCGTGTGGTGGTGGGTTCGCTCGAAGAAGTCGATCTCGGATTTCTGCGCGCTTTGATCACCGGAATGGACTGAACCGCGCACCCAGCGTGTCCCGTTGAATTGGGGAAAAACTCTCGGCGCCGAAGTGTGCCTTTTCCGTGACGGCCGCCCCGTCGCCCGCACGCTCCACGGCGTCCGTTTCGCGTGACCTTGCTCACTCAGCGTGGCGCGCGAGGGGCGTCCGCAACCGCACACATGCCCGGATCGGGCCGCTTCGGGCGTGCTGATGTGTCCGGATTCCATGGGCATGTTCCCAAACGTTCCTCCGTTACCGAGGGGTACGGTCACGTTCGGAGATCAATTTCTGACAGTCACTCAACTTCACCCCGGTCAAGGATGAGTGGCGGTGCCATTAATCTTTTCGCCGAGCACCCCGCCGCTCTTTCCCCCGGGCTCCAGGCCGCCACGAAACGGCCCGGCGCCACGGGGTCGATCGCTCGTATCCCGGCCCGATCGCCGCGCCTCACCGGGCGCCCGCGGCGGAGCTCCGCACACGCAACACCCCCGTGCCGGACCAGGAGTACCGACCCCCATGAACCGCAAGACCTTGGCGCTGCCGGCCATCGCCGGACTGCTGGCCCCGCTCCTCGCCGCCTGCGGCAGCGACACGAGCGGCGCCTCCGGAAGCAGCGACATCGTCGT
Source organism: Streptomyces sp. SudanB25_2051 (assembly GCF_964272635.1). Taxonomy (NCBI): domain Bacteria; kingdom Bacillati; phylum Actinomycetota; class Actinomycetes; order Kitasatosporales; family Streptomycetaceae; genus Streptomyces; species Streptomyces sp. SudanB25_2051. Next base: position 1,080,801 of record NZ_OZ186787.1, on the reverse strand, counting down.
CGGGACGACCGACCGGTTCGCCTCGTCGGCGCAGTCCCCGGCGCCCTTCGACCCGGCCTACGCGTACGACACCGGCGTGTGGAACGTGCTGCGCCAGACCCTGCAGACCCTCACGCGCATCCCGCGCGGCGGCGGCCTGCCCGTCCCGGACGCGGCCTCCCAGTGCCAGTTCACCGACCGCGTCAGCAAGAGCTACCGCTGCGTGCTCCGCGAGGACCTCGTCTTCTCCGACGGCAAGCCGGTGACCGCCCGCGACGTCAAGTACTCCATCGAGCGCGTCCTGGCCATCAAGTCCGACAACGGCGCCTCGGGCCTGCTGTCCAACATCGACACGATCGAGGCCAAGGGCTACCACGAGGTCGTCTTCCACCTGAAGACCCCCGACGCCACCTTCCCGTACAAGCTCGCCACGCCCGTCGCCGGCATCGTCAGCAGCGACAAGTACGGCGCCACCGAGCTCCGCGAGGGCTTCCAGGTCGACGGCTCCGGCCCGTACACCATGCGGCCCCACGTCCAGGGCGACCGCCTCGTCAGCGTCTCCTTCACCCGCAACCCGCACTACAAGGGCGGCGTGAAGGTCCGCAACGAGAGCGTCGAACTGCGCACCTTCGACAACGCCGACTCCATGGCGAAGGCGCTCACGTCCGGCGACATCGACATGATGACCCGCACGCTGGAGCCCGGCCAGATCAAGGAGCTCGACACCGACCCGCAGGAAGGCGTCCGGCTCACCGAGGTCCCCGCCCTGGAGATCCGCTACCTGGCCTTCAACACCAAGGCGCCCGTCGTCAAGGAGAAGGCCGTACGCCAGGCCGTCGCCGCCCTCGTCGACCGCGACCGCATCACGCGCGACGTGTACGGCCCCACGGCGAAGCCGCTCTACTCGCTGATCCCCTCCACGATCGCCACGCACAGCAACTCGTTCTTCAACAAGTACGGCGAGCCCAGCCGCGACAAGGCCGCCGCCCTGCTGCGCGAGGCGCACGTCGACACCCCGGTCAAGCTGACCCTGCACTACACGACCGACCACTACGGCGCCGCCACCGCCAAGGAGTTCGCCGCCCTGCGCGACCAGCTCAACGCGAGCGGCCTGTTCGACGTGACGGTCGAGGGCGCCGAGTGGTCCGCCTTCCGCCCCGCGCAGAAGCGCGGCGACTACGCCGTCTACGGGCTGGGCTGGTTCCCCGACTTCCCCGACCCGGACAACTTCATCGCGCCGTTCCTCGACGCGGACAACTTCCTCAACACGCCCTACGTCAACGACGAGGCGCGCGAACGGCTCATCCCCGCCTCCCGCCGGGAGGCCGACCGGGCCGCCGCAGCCCCCTCCTTCCAGCGACTCCAGGACATCGTCGCCGAAGACGTCCCGTTCCTCCCGCTCTGGCAGGGCAAGCAGTACGTCGCCTCCCGCGACACCCTCACCGGCGTCGAATGGGCCCTCAACACCTCCTCGGACCTGCAGCTCTGGGAGCTCGGCCGAGGAAACGCCTGACCCCTGCTGTACCAAGAGATCCAGAGGCAAGGTTCCAGTGAAGGCACACAACAAGTGGCTGACGGCCCCGCTCGCCGCGGGGCTCGCCGCCGCCACGCTCAGCGGCTGCGGCACCGACAAGGACGCGGGCGCCGGTGACGCCGGGACGATCGTCGTCGGCATGTCCGACGAGGTCCTGGCCACCGACCCCGCGACCGGGTACGACCCCGGGTCCTGGCTGCTGTTCAACAACGTCTTCCAGTCCCTGCTGAGCTTCCCCAAGGGCGCCACCACGCCCCAGCCCGAGGCCGCCGAGAGCTGCGAGTTCGAGAAGGGCGCCAGCCGGGTCTACCGCTGCACCCTCCGCGACGGCCTGAAGTTCAGCAACGGAAACCCGCTCACCTCGAAGGACGTCAAGTTCTCCTTCGAGCGCGCCCTGAAGATCAACGACCCGAACGGGCCCGGCCCGCTCCTCTCCACGATCGAGACGATCGAGACCCCGGACGACAGGACCGTCGTCTTCACCCTGAAGGTGCCCGACGCCACCTTCCCCAGCAAGATCGCCTCCGGCGCCGGCTCCATCGTGGACCACCGCGAGTACCAGGCCGACGGGCTGCGCACGGACGGCAGGGCCGTCGGCTCGGGCCCGTACAAGCTGGAGTCCTTCGGCGACGACAAGGCCGTCTTCTCCGTCAACCCGGAGTACAAGGGCACCGCCAAGGTCAAGAACACCGGCGTCACCCTGAAGTTCTACAAGGGCGACCGCAAGGCCCTCGCCGACGCCCTCACCAAGGGCCAGGTCGACATCGCCTACCGCGGCCTCGCCTCCGACGACATCCAGAAGCTCAACGGCTCGCCGACCGCCGGCCAGAAGGGCATCCAGGTCATCGAGGGCTCCAGCGCCGAGGTGCAGCACCTGGTCTTCAACATGAAGGACCCGGTCGCGGGCAAGCTCGGTGTCCGCAAGGCCATCGCCCACCTGGTGGACCGCCAGGCGCTCGTCCAGGACGTCTACGAGTCGACGGCGACCCCGCTGTACTCGATCGTCCCGGCCGGCATCCTCGGCCACAACACCGCCTTCTTCGACCGCTACGGCGACCGCCCGCAGCCCGATCTCGCCAAGAAGGCCCTGCGCGACGAGGGCATCAAGGAGCCGGTCAAGATCACGCTGTACTCCACGCCCAGCCGCTACGGCCCGGGCACGGACGAGCAGCTGCGCGCCATCGCCCGGCAGCTCAACGACAGCGGACTGTTCCAGGCCGACGTGAAGTCCGTCGAGTACGACCAGTACGAGAAGGACATCCAGGCCGGCAAGTACGGCGTGTACGTCAAGGGCTGGGTCCCCGACTACCCGGACCCGGACAACTTCACGCAGCCGTTCTTCGGCGAGGACAACGTCCTCGGCAACCACTACGAGAACAGCAAGATCACCGGCACCATCATCCCGGACACCGCGGCCGCCGCTGACCGCAGCGCCGCCCAGGACGACTTCGACCAGCTGCAGAACATGGTCGCCGAGGACGTCCCGCTCCTCCCGCTGTGGCAGGCCAAGCAGTACGCCGTCGCCTACAACACCATCACCGGCCTGGAGTGGACGCTCGACGCCTCCACCGTGTTCCGGTTCTGGGAGATCAAGAAGGGCTGACGCCCCGCAGCGGACGCCCGGCAGCTGACGCCCCGCAGCGGACGCCCCGCGCCGCCGCAGCAGGAAGCCGGTGCCCCCGTGGTGGTGGTCCACCACGGGGGCACCGGCTTTACGCGTCCCGCACGGCACCGGCGCGGCGGCCCGCGGGGGCGGCGCCACCGCCGCCGGGCTACTGCGCGCCCGGCCGGACCAGACCGCTCTCGTACGCGTACACCGCCGCCTGCACCCGGTCCCGCAGGCCCAGCTTGGTCAGCACATGGCCCACATGCGTCTTCACCGTCGTCTCCGAGACGAACAGGTCGGCCGCGATCTCGGCGTTCGACAGCCCGCGCGCCACCAGCTTCAGCACCTCCACCTCGCGGTCCGTCAGGGTGTTCAGCGCGTCCGGCACCGGCTCGTCGCCCGACGGCAGATGGTCCGCGTACTTGTCGAGCAGCCGCCGCGTGATGCTCGGCGCCAGCATCGCCTCACCGGCCGCCACCACCCGGATCGCCTGCACCAGCTCGTTCGCCGGGGCGTCCTTCAGCAGGAAGCCGCTCGCCCCCGCCCGCAGCGCCTCCACCACGTACTCGTCCAGGTCGAACGTGGTCAGCACCAGCACCTTCGCCGGCCCGTCGCGCCCCGGACCGGTGATCTGCCGGGTCGCCTCCACCCCGTCCATGCGCGGCATCCGGATGTCCATCAGCACCACATCGGGCTGGAGCGCCCGCACCTGCTCCAGCGCCTGGAGGCCGTCCCCGGCCTCACCCACCACGGCCAGATCCTGCTCCGCCTCCAGAATCATCCGGAAACCGGTACGCAGCAGAGGCTGGTCGTCGACCAGTAGGACGCGGATGGCCACGGGCACTCCTCAAGAGATCGCTGGACCCGGCCCATTCTGCCCCGACCCGGTCGACTGCACCGGCAGCGGGTAGACCGGGGGAGTCCCGCCGAACTCCGGACAGAACGCCTGGTGATCGCACCAGCCGCACAGCTTCGTCGGCCGCGGCCGCCAGTCGCCCGTCTCCGTCGCCCTGCGGATCGCGTCCCACAGGGCCAGCAGCTTGCGCTCCACCCGCCGCAGATCCGCCATCACCGGGTCGTACGTCACCACGTCCCCGCTGCCCAGGTACACCAGCTGCAGCCGGCGCGGCAGCACCCCCTTCAGCCGCCACACCACCAGCGCGTAGAACGTCATCTGGAACAGCGCGCTGTCCCCGTACTCCGGACGCGGCGCCTTGCCCGTCTTGTAGTCGACGATCCGCACCTCGCCCGACGGCGCCACGTCCACCCGGTCGATCACGCCCCGCAGCCGCAGCCCCGACTCCAGCTCCGTCTCCACGAACAGCTCACGCTCCGCCGGCTCCAGCCGCGTCGGGTCCTCCAGCGTGAACCACCGCTCGACCAGCTCCTCCGCCTCCCCGAGCCAGCGGGCCAGCCGCTCCCCGTCCGCGTCGTCCTCGAACAGCGACCGCAGCTCGGGCCGCGACTCCAGCAGCCGCGACCACTGCCCCGGCACCATCGCCCGCGCCTTCGCGGGCGTGCGCTCCGCCGCCGGATCGTCGAAGAGGCGCTCCAGCACCGCGTGCACCAGCGTGCCCCGCGTCGCCGCCGGACTCGGCTTCTCCGGCAGCTTGTCGATCACCCGGAACCGGTACAGCAGCGGGCACTGCATGAAGTCGCCGGCACGGGACGGCGAGAGCGACACGGGCGGCTGCGGGCTCGACACGGAAGGCTGCGGGCTCGAAGTCATGTCCCAGACCCTACGACCCGCCACCGACAGCCGTCGGCATACCATCGACGGCAGACCACCACACACTGCATGATCGAGCGGGAAACACCCACCCCACCCCCCACGCCGAAGGGAACCCGTGAACCAGGACGACGAGAGCGGCGAGAGCACGCGCCCGCGGTCCGAGCCCGCCGGAAAGAACCCCGGCCCCGGCAAGCGGCGCCCCGCCGACGGCCACGGCGGCGGCCTCCTCATGGGCCGGATCTTCGGCGTGCCCGTCTACGTCGCCCCCAGCTGGTTCCTCGTCGCCGCCCTCATCACCTGGGTCTTCGGCGGCCAGCTCGACCGCGTCCTGCCCGAGCTCGGCAACGCCCGCTACCTGGTCTCCCTCTTCTTCGCCGTCGCGTTCTACGCCTCCGTCCTCGTCCACGAGCTGGCCCACACGGTCGCCGCCCTCCGCTTCAAGCTGCCGGTCCGGCGCATCCAGCTCCAGTTCTTCGGGGGCGTCTCCGAGATCGAGAAGGAGTCCGAGACACCCGGCCGCGAGTTCGTCCTCGCCTTCGTCGGCCCGCTCCTCTCCCTCGTCCTCGCCGGCGTCTTCTACGCGGGCCTGCACGCCGTCGAGCCCGGCACCGTCCCCGCCGTGCTCCTGGCCGGACTGACGATCTCCAACCTGATCGTCGCCGCCTTCAACGCCCTGCCCGGCCTCCCCCTCGACGGCGGCCGCATGCTCCGCGCCGTCGTCTGGAAGATCACCGGCAAGCCGATGAGCGGCACGGTCGCCGCCGCCTGGGCCGGCCGCGCCCTCGCCGTCACCGTCCTCATCGGCCTGCCGCTGCTCACCCGGACCGGCGCCCTCGGCGACACGAGCGACCTCAGCGGCATGGACACGATGATGGACGCGCTCCTCGCCGCCATCCTCGCCGCGATCATCTGGACCGGCGCCGGCAACAGCCTGCGCATGGCCCGCCTGCGCGAGCGCCTGCCCGAGCTGACGGCCCGCGCCCTGACCCGCCGCGCCGTCCCCGTACCGCCCGACACGCCCCTGTCCGAGGCCCTCCGCCGCGCCAACGAGGCGGGCGCCCGCGCCCTCGTCGTCGTGGACGGCCAGGGAGAGCCGACCGCCCTCGTCCGGGAGACCGCCATCGTCGGCGTCCCCCAGCACCGCCGCCCCTGGGTCGCGGTCAGCGGCCTCGCCCAGGACCTCACCGACGGCATGCGCGTCCCCGCCGACCTCGCGGGCGAGCCGCTCCTCGACCGGCTCCGCGAGACCCCCGCCACCGAGTACCTCGTCGTCGAGGACACCGGCGAGGTGTACGGCGTGCTGTCCACCGCCGACGTCGAGCGCGCCTTCGTCCAGGCCATGGCCCGCCCCGGCACCACCCGCGCGTAGCCGCCCGCGGCCCGCCCGTGGTCGGGGCCCGCGCCGCCGCCGGGTACCCTGGTCACATGTCCGAACCGACCGGTGCCGCCCGCCGTCGCGGGCCCTTCAAGGTCGGGGACCAGGTCCAGCTCACCGACCCCAAGGGACGCCACTACACGTTCACGCTCGAGGCCGGGAAGAACTTCCACACCCACAAGGGTTCCTTCCCGCACGACGAGCTGATCGGCGCCCCCGAGGGCAGTGTTGTCCGAACCACGGGAAACGTCGCCTACCTCGCGCTGCGCCCCCTGCTCCCCGACTACGTCCTGTCCATGCCCCGCGGGGCCGCAGTCGTCTACCCGAAGGACGCGGGCCAGATCCTCGCCTTCGCCGACATCTTCCCCGGCGCCCGCGTCGTGGAGGCCGGCGTCGGCTCGGGCTCGCTGAGCAGCTTCCTGCTCCGCGCCATCGGCGACAGCGGCATGCTCCACTCCTACGAGCGCCGCGAGGACTTCGCGGAGATCGCCAAGGCCAACGTGGAGCGCTACTTCGGCGGCCCCCACCCCGCCTGGCAGCTCACCGTCGGCGACCTCCAGGACAACCTGTCGGACACCGATGTCGACCGCGTCATCCTCGACATGCTCGCCCCCTGGGAGTGCCTGGAGGCCGTCTCCAAGGCCCTCGTCCCCGGCGGCATCCTCTGCTGCTACGTGGCGACCACCACCCAGCTCGCGCGGACCGTCGAGTCGATCCGCGAGATCGGCTGCTACGCCGAGCCGCAGCCCTGGGAGTCGATGATCCGCAACTGGCATGTGGAGGGCCTGGCGGTCCGCCCGGACCACCGCATGATCGGCCACACCGGCTTCCTGGTCACCGCCCGCCGCCTCGCGGACGGCGTCGAGCCGCCCATGCGCCGCCGCCGCCCCGCCAAGGGCGCCTACGGCGAGGACTACGAAGGCCCCAACAAGGGCTGACACCCCCGCAACGCCGCAGCGCCGCCCGCGAGTTCCCCCGTGCCACGGGAAACTCCAGGGCGGCGCTGCCGCGTTCGCACGGGCGCCGCCCGACACCCCTGCCGGCCCCGGCAGATGACAGCCCCCACCCCCCGCTACCGGCCGCCTGTGACGTGTGGCACGATGCTGGCCACTCCCCCCGGCGACACCCACCGCCACCGCACGACCACAGGAGACAGCCCGCGTGCAGACCTCCGAGCTCCCGGACCTCGCGCACACCCACGCCCGCCCCACGCACTGGCTCGCGACCGCCGCCGCCATGGCCGGGGTCATCGCCCTGGCCGGCCTCGCCCAGCCCGACGCGGCCACCGCCACCGACCCCGCGGCCGGCACCGCCGCGGCCCGGGCCGCCACCGCGCCCGCACCCGACGCGGCGACGGCCGCATACCCGCTGAACTGCGCCGGAATCCCCACGGCCACCCCCAGGACCGCCACCGGCGACCTCGACGGGGACGGCCGGCCCGAGACAGTCGCCGCCGCCCACTGCCGCGCCGGCTCCGGCACCCCGCCGCAGGGCCTCTACGTCCTCACCCACGCCAAGGGCGACACGAAGGGCGCCCGCGTCGTGGCGACCCTCGTCGACCCCGCGGACGCCCTCACCGTCGGCGGCCTCGCCATCCGTGACGGCGTCGTCACCGCGACCCTGCTCGGCTACTCGTCCACCGACGTACCCCGCTGCTGCCCCGACAAGCGGGAGACCGTCGAATGGCGGTGGAGCGGCGGCACGTTCCTGCGCGCCACCGCCACCGACCGCTGATCCGCGGCTACTCCGCGTCCGGGCCGTACACCTCGACCCTGTCCGAAACGCGCCGTACGTGAATGCAGTCGCCGGGGCACTCCTTGGCCGAATCCACCACGTCCTGGAGCAGCGGCAGCGGAACCGGAGTCGTCGCGCCCGGCTCCTGCAGCAGTTCGTCGTCGGCGCTCTTGACATACGCGAGACCGTCGATGTCAAGCTCGAACACCTCGGGCGCGTACTGCGCGCAGATGCCGTCCCCCGTGCAGAGATCCTGGTCGATCCAGACCTCCAGAGCCTCTCCGGCGGCCGTGGTGGGAGCCTCGTGCTGCGCGGTCATATGCCCTGCCGTTTCCTGCGTCGGGTGAAGCGTCGAGAAGTAAGTCCGGCCACCCCTGACGGGTGTTGGCCACTGACGACGATACAACCGGCCCGCTTTCCGATGTTGATGGGTGGGTATTCCCTTGACGTGGGGGAGAGCGCAAGGGTGAAGATCGGACACACCTCGAGAGTCTTTGTGATCTAGGGGTTTCAATCACCACCCACGCAGGTAGGGTCTGGAAGCGTCCAGCTCCCCTTGGAGGAGGTGAGGACCGTGGCAGCCCACGACGACGACATCAACCGCGGCATCCGGCCGGGGCGGGGGTCTGAAGACCCCGCCGGCCAGGTTGCCTATCTCGAGCAGGAAATCGCCGTCCTGCGACGCAAGCTCGCCGACTCTCCGCGACACACGAGGATTCTCGAGGAGCGGATCGTCGAGCTGCAGACCAACCTGGCCGGCGTGTCCGCGCAGAACGAGCGGCTCGCCAACACACTCCGTGAGGCCCGCGACCAGATCGTGGCCCTCAAGGAGGAGGTCGACCGTCTTGCCCAGCCCCCGGCCGGCTTCGGCGTCTTCCTGCAGGCCAACGAGGACGGCACGTGCGACATCTTCACCGGGGGCCGCAAGCTCCGGGTGAACGTGAGCCCCAGCGTCGAGCTCGACCAGCTCCAGCGGGGCCAGGAAGTGATGCTCAACGAAGCGCTCAACGTGGTCGACGCGATGGAGTTCGAGCGCGCCGGGGACATCGTCACCCTCAAGGAGATCCTCGAGGACGGCGAGCGCGCCCTGGTCATCGGCCACACCGACGAGGAACGAGTCGTACGGCTCGCCGAGCCCCTGCTGGACGCCACCATCCGGCCCGGCGACGCCCTGCTGCTCGAGCCCCGCTCCGGCTACGTCTACGAGGTCATCCCGAAGAGCGAGGTCGAGGAACTCGTCCTCGAGGAGGTCCCGGACGTCGACTACGACAAGATCGGCGGCCTGGGCAACCAGATCGAGCTGATCCGCGACGCGGTCGAGCTCCCGTACCTCTACCCCGACCTGTTCAAGGAGCACGAGCTCCGGCCCCCGAAGGGCATCCTGCTGTACGGCCCGCCCGGCTGCGGCAAGACGCTGATCGCCAAGGCCGTCGCGAACTCCCTGGCCAAGAAGGTCGCGGAGGTCACCGGGCAGCCCGCAGGCAAGAGCTACTTCCTCAACATCAAGGGCCCCGAGCTGCTCAACAAGTACGTCGGCGAGACCGAGCGGCACATCCGCCTGGTCTTCCAGCGGGCCCGCGAGAAGGCGTCCGAGGGCACCCCCGTCATCGTCTTCTTCGACGAGATGGAGTCCCTGTTCCGCACCCGGGGCTCCGGCGTCAGCTCGGACGTGGAGAACACGATCGTCCCGCAGCTGCTCGCCGAGATCGACGGTGTCGAGGGCCTCGAGAACGTCATCGTGATCGGCGCCTCCAACCGCGAGGACATGATCGACCCGGCGATCCTCCGCCCGGGCCGCCTCGATGTGAAGATCAAGATCGAGCGTCCGGACGCCGAGGCCGCCAAGGACATCTTCGCCAAGTACCTCACCCCGTCGCTGCCGCTCCACGCGGACGACCTCGCCGAGCACAACGGCTCCAAGGAGGCCGCGGCGCAGGCCATGATCCAGTCGGTCGTGGAGCAGATGTACGCGGAATCCGAGGAGAACCGGTTCCTCGAGGTCACGTACGCCAACGGCGACAAGGAAGTCCTGTACTTCAAGGACTTCAATTCCGGCGCGATGATCCAGAACATCGTCGACCGGGCGAAGAAGATGGCCATCAAGGCCTATCTCGACCAGAACCAGAAGGGCATCCGCGTCTCCCACCTCCTCCAGGCGTGCGTGGACGAGTTCAAGGAGAACGAGGACCTGCCCAACACGACCAACCCGGACGACTGGGCCCGCATCTCCGGAAAGAAGGGCGAGCGGATCGTCTTCATCCGCACACTCGTCACCGGAAAGCAGGGCGCGGACACCGGTCGCTCCATCGACACGGTGGCGAATACCGGCCAGTACCTGTAGGAGCGCGCAGAACCGGCTGCGGATGTCCCCGGACCTCCGAAAAGGGGAGGACGACCCCCGAAAGGGGGAAGGGCATCCGCAGCCGGCCGCATTCCGGGGTACCGCCAGATACGGACCACACCCCAGCAATGACGCAATCGATCTCCCCCTCAGCGCAAAGGCGCTCTAGGCTCATCCGTACCGCCGATTCGCGCAGTGCGGGGTCGGGCACCGCACACGCATCGGAGAACCGGTACTCGGGCGCCGTTTCCGCGCGGGGACGCCGCCGGGCAAGGAGGGCCGCATGACCGTACGGCGAGTAATGGGCATCGAGACGGAGTACGGGATCTCCGTCCCCGGCCACCCGAACGCCAATGCCATGCTCACCTCGTCCCAGATCGTCAACGCCTACGCGGCGGCGATGCACCGGGCGCGCCGCGCCCGCTGGGACTTCGAGGAGGAGAACCCGCTGCGGGACGCCCGCGGCTTCGACCTCGCCCGCGAGGCCGCCGACTCCAGCCAGCTCACCGACGAGGACATCGGCCTCGCCAACGTCATCCTGACCAACGGCGCCCGGCTCTATGTGGACCACGCCCACCCGGAGTACAGCGCCCCCGAGGTCACCAATCCCCGCGACGCCGTCCTGTGGGACAAGGCCGGCGAGCGGATCATGGCCGAGGCCGCCGAACGGGCCGCGCAGCTGCCCGGCGCCCAGCCGATCCACCTCTACAAGAACAACACCGACAACAAGGGCGCCTCCTACGGCACGCACGAGAACTACCTGATGAAGCGGGAGACCCCGTTCTCGGACATCGTGCGCCACCTCACGCCCTTCTTCGTCTCCCGCCAGGTCGTCACCGGCGCCGGCCGCGTAGGCATCGGCCAGGACGGCCAGGAGCACGGCTTCCAGATCAGCCAGCGCGCGGACTACTTCGAGGTCGAGGTCGGCCTGGAGACGACACTCAAACGGCCCATCATCAACACCCGGGACGAGCCGCACGCCGACGCCGAGAAATACCGCCGCCTCCATGTGATCATCGGCGACGCGAACCTCTCGGAGATCTCGACCTATCTGAAGCTGGGTACGACCGCGCTCGTCCTGTCGATGATCGAGGACGGCTTCATCACCGTCGACCTCGCCGTCGACCAGCCGGTCCGCACGCTCCACCAGGTCTCCCACGACCCGACGCTCCAGCACGTGATCACGCTGCGCAACGGCCGGACACTCACCGCCGTGCAGCTCCAGATGGAGTACTGCGAGCTGGCCCGCAAGTACGTCGAGAACCGTTTCGGCGCCGACGCGGACGAGCAGACGGCCGACGTCCTCACCCGCTGGGAGGACACGCTCAGCCGGCTGGAGAACGACCCGATGAGCCTCGCGGGCGAGCTCGACTGGGTCGCGAAGCTGGAGCTCATGGAGGGCTACCGGCGCCGCGACGGCCTCGGCTGGGACGCCGCGCGCCTCCACCTGGTGGACCTCCAGTACGCCGACGTACGCCCCGACAAGGGCCTGTACAACCGTCTGGCGGCCCGCGGGCGGATGAAGCGCCTGCTGGACGAGGCGGACGTGGAGCGGGCCGAGAAGCAGCCCCCGGAGGACACCAGGGCCTACTTCCGCGGCCGCTGCCTGGAGCAGTACGCCGACGACGTGGCCGCGGCCTCCTGGGACTCGGTGATCTTCGACCTGCCGGGGCGCGACACCCTCCAGCGGGTGCCCACCCTGGAGCCCCTGCGGGGCACCCGGGCGCACGTGAAGGAGCTGCTCGACCGCTGCCGCACGGCGGAGGAGCTGGTCCGGGTCCTTTCGGGCGGCTGAGAAGCGCTTTCGGAAGGCCGTCGCGGGGAATCATGAAAGTGGGCCCCGGACGTCGAGAAAGACAGGGCCGATGTCAGACCGGGCTTGTAGGGTCTGATCTTGAGACACCTGACCAAGCGGGCAATTCCGAGCGGGGTGAGGGATATGGCGACCAAGGACACCGGCGGCGGCCAGCAGAAGGCCACGCGCTCCACCGAGGAGGTCGAGGACCAGGCACCCGAGGCACAGGCCTCGGAGGACCTCAAGGAGCGCCACGAGAAGCTGAGCGACGACGTCGACTCCGTCCTGGACGAGATCGACGACGTCCTCGAGGAGAACGCGGAGGATTTCGTGCGGTCCTTCGTGCAGAAGGGCGGCCAGTGACGGCCGCCTGACCTGCGACACCGACCGCCGGGGGGTGCAGGCGAGAGGCGGGGGCGAGGCGCCGCGCGCGGTGCGGCACGACCGGGCCGCGCGCGGCGTTCGCTCTCCCCGCGCCCGGGGCGGCGCACCGCGTCCGGCGGTGCGCCCCGGGGCCGGCCGACGACGCCCGGGAGAATCGAAGCCGCAGCTCAGGGGGGTTGCCGACGTGCCCGCACGGCCCGGCCCCGGCATCCCCGGACAGCATGTGGATCTTCGCCGCGGTGCGGGTAAGGTCCGTGGCGTACTGTGCTTCAACTGCAATCGGCCATCGGCAAGCTGACAGATGACCCAGGCGTCATCAGGCGGGCCGTCGCATCTGTGGAGGGGAACTCGTGGAAGCCAACACCCGTAGCACCGGGCGTCTGCCGGCTGCCTTCCTGACGCCCGGGTCCTCGTCCTTCATGGACTTCCTCGCCGAGCACTCGCCGGAGCTGCTGCCCGGGCGCCGGAACCTGCCTCCCGTGCAGGGCGCGATCGAGGTGCCGCACGGCACGACGATCGTCGCCGCCACGTTCCCGGGGGGCGTCGTCCTCGCCGGCGACCGGCGCGCCACCATGGGCAACATGATCGCGCAGCGCGACATCGAGAAGGTCTTCCCGGCCGACGAGTACTCGGCGGTGGGCATCGCCGGCACGGCGGGCCTCGCCGTGGAGATGGTGAAGCTGTTCCAGCTGGAGCTGGAGCACTTCGAGAAGGTGGAGGGCGCCCAGCTCTCCCTGGAGGGCAAGGCCAACCGCCTGTCCACCATGATCCGCGGCAATCTGGGCATGGCCATGCAGGGCCTCGCCGTGATCCCGCTGTTCGCCGGCTGGGACGTGGACCGCGAGAAGGGCCGCATCTTCTCGTACGACGTCACCGGCGGCCGCTCCGAGGAGCAGGGGTACGCGGCGACCGGCTCGGGCTCCCTGTTCGCGCGCGGATCGATGAAGAAGCTCTACCGCGAGGACCTCACCGAGCAGCAGGCCGTGACGCTGGTGGTGCAGGCGCTGTACGACGCGGCGGACGACGACTCGGCGACGGGCGGCCCCGACGTGGCGCGCCGCATCTACCCGATCGTGACGGTCATCACGGAGGACGGTTTCCGCCGCCTCACGGACGCGGAGGCGTCGGACGTGTCCCGTTCCGTGCTGGAGCGCCGGATGAACCAGCCCGACGGCCCGCGCGCCGAGCTGCTCTGATGCTGCTCCCGATGTTCTCGCCACTGACAGAAAGGGACGGATAGCCGGTGTCGACGCCGTTCTATGTCTCACCCCAGCAGGCCATGGCCGACCGGGCGGAATACGCCCGCAAGGGCATCGCGCGGGGCCGGAGCCTTGTTGTGATGCAGTACGCCGACGGCATCGTCTTCGTCGGCGAGAATCCGTCCCGCGCGCTGCACAAGTTCAGCGAGATCTACGACCGGATCGGTTTCGCCGCCGCGGGCAAGTACAACGAGTACGAGAACCTGCGCATCGGCGGTGTGCGCTACGCGGACCTGCGCGGTTACACCTACGACCGCGACGACGTGACGGCCCGCGGGCTGGCGAACGTGTACGCGCAGACGCTCGGCACGATCTTCTCCAGCGCCGGTGAGAAGCCGTACGAGGTGGAGCTGGTCGTCGCCGAGGTCGGCACGTCACCGGAGGGCGACCAGATCTACCGCCTGCCGCACGACGGTTCGATCGTGGACGAGCACGGCTCGGTGGCCGTCGGCGGCAACGCCGAGCAGATCAGCAGCTTCCTCGACCAGCGGCACCGGGACGGGATGTCGCTGGCGGAGGCGCTGAAGCTGGCCGTGCAGGCGCTGTCGCGCGACACGAACGGCAGCGAGCGGGAGATCCCCGCCGAGCGCCTGGAGGTCGCCGTGCTGGACCGCACGCGTCCGCAGTCGCGGAAGTTCAAGCGCATCGTGGGCCGGCAGCTGTCGCGGCTGCTGGCGGCCGAGGAGCCGGCGACGGCCCCGACGGACGCGGCGGACGACGAGGCGGACGGCTCGGAGGAGTAGGCGCCCGCGCGCGAGCCGTAAGCCCCGGTCGGCCCCCTGGCGGGGCGGGCCGGGGCTTCGCCGTACCCGGGCGCGGGTCCCGGGGCGGAGGCGCGCGGGGTCAGCCGGCCGGGGGCGGGGCGGTGGAGGCGCGCACGCGCAGGGTCACGGGCAGATCGCCCGTGGGCGGGGTGCCGCCCTCCAGGACGGCGAGGAGGGCCTCCATGCCGCGTTCGCCGACCCGCTCGGCGGGCAGGGAGACGGTGGTGAGCTCCGGCTCGACCGCCGTGGCGAGGGCCAGGTCGTCGAAGCCGGTGACGGACACGTCCTCGGGCACGCGCAGTCCGAGGCGGCGTACGGCCTTGCAGGCGCCGGCCGCGATGAGGTCGTCGTCGCAGACCAGGGCGGTCGGGCGGGGGCCGGGCGCGGCCAGGGCGCGGGTGGCGGCCTCGCGGGCGCCGGGCACGTCGAGCGGCGCGGGGACGGTCCGTACGGTGACGCCGGGGCGGTCGAGGGCGGCGGCGAGGGCCCGGGCGCGGACGTCGAAGGTCCAGGAGGGCACGGCGGACGCGAGGTGGACGAACCGGCGGTGTCCGAGGCCCAGCAGATGGTCCGTCACCTGCCGCATGCCGTCGGCGATCGCCAGGTTGACCTGCGCGGCGGAGCCCGGGTCCGCGGGGTCGCTGTCGAGCATGACGAGCGGCAGGTCCGTGTCGCGGAAGGCGTGCAGCGCGTCGGTGGCCATGGACGAGGCGATGATGCCGTCCAGGGCGGCGCGGGCCGAGGCGAAGGGGTCCCTGGCGGGGCCGACTCCCTCGGGGGAGGGGTAGAGGACGACGCCGAAGTCGTGGCGGGCGGCGACGGCGGAGGCGCCGGTGTAGACGCGTGCGAAGAACTCGTTGGTGAGGGCCGGGACGACGAGCAGCGCGGTGCGCGTACGGCCGAGGCGGAGGTTGCGGGCGGCGAGGTTCGGGCGGTAGCCGAGGCGGCGGGCCGTGTCGCGGACGAGGTCGGCGGTGCGCTCGGAGACCCGGCCGCGCCATTTGCCGCCCATGACGAGGGAGACGGTGGCCTGTGAGACGCCGGCGGCGCCGGCGACGTCGCGGCTGGTGGGGCGGGGCCCGCCGCCGGGTTCCTGCGCCTTCACGCGCGTCCGCCTCCGTGGGTGTTCTCCAGGGCCGCGCGGGGCGGCCGGCCAGGTGCGCGGGTGGACCCGCGGCTTGCGGACATGGTACGTATGACGTCGGACGTTATACGTAAAACCTCGCGGAGCCGCGAGGGAGAAGGAGTGGGCGATGGCTGCGGCGGGCGGCGGGTACGCCGACATACTCAGGGCGCCGCACGCGCTGCGGCTGCTGACCGGCACGCTCGTCGGCCGGCTGCCGAGCGGCACGGCGCACATCGCGATCGCCCTATTCACCCGCGCGGAGG
Organism: Streptomyces sp. SudanB25_2051; assembly: GCF_964272635.1. Taxonomy (NCBI): domain Bacteria; kingdom Bacillati; phylum Actinomycetota; class Actinomycetes; order Kitasatosporales; family Streptomycetaceae; genus Streptomyces; species Streptomyces sp. SudanB25_2051. The sequence continues at coordinate 1,064,909 of NZ_OZ186787.1, read as the reverse complement.
GCGGCAGCTACAGCCTCGCCGGCGCCCTCGCCGCGGTGTACGGGCTGGCGACGGCGGCCGGGCAGCCGCTGCTGGGGCGCGCCGTCGACCTGCACGGCCAGCCCCGCGTCCAGCTGCCGGCCGCGCTCGTCTCGGCGCTCGGCATGGCGTGGCTCGCGGCGGCCGGGATCGGCTCGCTGCCCGTCGCGTTCGCCGCGGTCGTCGTGGCCGGCTTCTTCACCCCGCCGCTGGAGGGCGGGCTGCGGGCCCTGTGGCCCAGCGTCCTGGGAGGCGGCGACCGGGTGCACCGCGCGTACGCCCTGGACGCCGTGGCGCAGGAGGTCATGTTCACGGTCGGCCCGCTCCTGGTGACCGTCCTCGTCTGGCTGTGGTCCCCGGCGGCCGCGCTGCTGCTGATCAACGTTGCGGGTGTGCTGGGCGCCCTGTCGGTGGTCGCGTCGGCCCCCTCGCGCGCCTGGCGCTCCGAGCCGCGCGAGGCGCACTGGCTGGGCGCGCTGCGCTCGCCCGGGCTGCTCGCGCTGCTGGCCGCGTTCTTCTTCGTGGGCCTCGCCATGGGATCGATCACGGTGGCCGCGCTCGCCTACTCCGACCTGCACGGCGGCGACACCGTGTACGGGGCGCTGATGGCCGCCCTCGGGGTCGGCGCGCTGGCCGGCGGCCTGGTGTACGGCGCGCGGCCGTGGGCGGGCGAGCCCGAGGCGCGGCTGCGGCTGCTGGTGGGGCTGCTGGCGCTGGGCTATCTGCCGCTGGTGCTGGTGCCCGGTGTGGTCGCGATGACCGCGCTGGCCGCCGTGGCGGGGGTCTTCCTGGCCCCGGCCATCGCCTGCGCGTTCATCGTCGTGGACCGGCACGCGCTGCGCGGCACGGTCACGGAGGCGTTCTCGTGGCTGGTGACGACCTTCGGCGTGGGCGCGGCGGCCGGCTCGGCGGCGGCCGGACCGGCGGTCGAGCTGGCGGGCGTGCCGTGGAGCTTCGCGGTCGCCGGGGCCGGGGGAGCGGCGGCGCTGCTGGTGCTGGTGGCGACCCGCCGGGTGCTGGCCGTTCCGGCCGCCGCGGACCGGCCGGAAGCGGGAGAACCGGTGCGTGTATCGGAAAATGATCGAAACGGTACGGTCGAACCCGGTTTCAGCGAGGGCCGTCAGGCGTAATGTTCTGTCATGGACCGCCGCATTTTCGGGCTGGAGAACGAGTACGGCGTCACGTGCACGTTCAGGGGACAGCGCCGACTGTCTCCTGACGAAGTGGCGCGCTACCTCTTCCGCCGTGTCGTGTCATGGGGCCGCAGCAGCAACGTCTTTCTGCGGAACGGCGCCCGCCTCTACCTCGACGTGGGTTCGCATCCGGAATACGCGACGCCGGAATGCGACAACGTGACCGAACTGGTCACGCACGACAAGGCCGGCGAGCGCATTCTCGAAGGTCTCCTCGTGGACGCCGAACGCCGCCTGCACGAGGAGGGAATCGCGGGCGACGTCTATCTCTTCAAGAACAACACCGACTCGGCGGGAAACTCCTACGGCTGCCACGAGAACTACCTCGTGGCGCGGCACGGGGAGTTCTCGCGGCTCGCGGACATCCTCATCCCGTTCCTCGTCACCCGCCAGCTGCTGTGCGGGGCGGGCAAGGTGCTGCAGACCCCGCGCGGCGCCGTGTACTGCGTCAGCCAGCGCGCGGAGCACATCTGGGAAGGCGTCAGCTCGGCGACGACCCGCTCCCGGCCGATCATCAACACCCGCGACGAGCCGCACGCCGACGCCGAGCGCTACCGGCGGCTGCACGTCATCGTCGGCGACTCGAACATGTCGGAGACGACGATGCTGCTCAAGGTCGGCGCGACCGACCTGGTGCTGCGGATGATCGAGGCCGGCACCGTCATGCGCGACCTCACCCTGGAGAACCCGATCCGGGCCATCCGCGAGGTCAGCCACGACATCACCGGCCGCCGCAAGGTCCGCCTCGCCAGCGGCCGCGAGGCGTCCGCGCTGGAGGTGCAGCGCGAGTACTACGAGAAGGCCGCCGACTTCGTCGACCGGCGCGGCATCCGCACGGGCACGGTGGCGCAGGTCCTGGAGCTGTGGGGCCGCACCCTGGACGCCATCGAGGCCGAGGACCTGGACCGGATCGGCACCGAGATCGACTGGGTCATGAAGTACAAGCTCCTGGAGCGGTACCGGGCCAAGCACAACATGACCATGTCGCACCCGAGGATCGCGCAGATAGACCTCGCGTACCACGACATCCACCGCCGGCGGGGCCTGTACTACCTGCTGGAGAAGAAGGGGCAGGCCGCCCGCGTCTGCAACGACCTGAAGATCTTCGAGGGCAAGTCCGTCCCGCCGCAGACCACCCGGGCCCGGCTGCGGGGCGACTTCATCCGGCGCGCCCAGGAGCAGCGCAGGGACTTCACGGTCGACTGGGTCCATCTGAAGCTGAACGACCAGGCGCAGCGCACGGTGCTGTGCAAGGACCCCTTCCGGTCGGTGGACGACCGGGTGGAGAAGCTCATCGCCGGGATGTGACCGCGTCCCGCCGAACCGGGCCCCGCACCGCTCCGGCGGTGCGGGGCCCGGCGCGTGGGGCGCCGGTTCCCCCTCGGGGGGAACGTTGCGCAGGGGTACGCACGTTCCTCGTGCGGCACCGTCCGCACGCCGTAGAGTGGCGCGCACCCAACACAAGATCGACCCCGACCAGATTACGAGGCTTCCCGTGCGTCGTCGCTCCCTCCTTCTCGCCGTGCCCGCCGGCCTTCTCACCCTGTCGGCCTGCGGCGACGACAAGTCAGACCAGGACAAGGACAAGGTCGCCGAGAGCCCGTCGGCGTCACCGGAGCCGGGTGCGTCCGCGAAGATCGTGGACGGGCCGCTGCCCGCCGTCACGGACGGGCAGAAGTTCGGCGAGAAGCCGACCGTCGCCAAGGGCACCGGGAAGCCCTCCACCGACCTGGCGGTCAAGACGCTCATCGCCGGCTCCGGCACGACGGTCGCCGAGGGCGACTACGTCCGCGCCCACTACCTGGGCCAGATCTGGGACACCGCGAAGGTCTTCGACAACTCCTACGACCGCAAGCAGCCCCTGGTCATCCAGCTCCAGCAGGGCGGCGTCATCGACGGCTGGCGCCTGGGCCTGGTCGGCAAGAAGACCAGGAGCCGCGTCGAGATGGCCGTCCCGCCGGCCCTGGGCTACGGCTCCGAGGGCCGCGGCGACATCAAGGGCACCGACACGATGGTCTTCGTCATCGACCTGGAGGAGACCTTCAACGGCAAGTCCTCCGCCAAGGGCAAGGAGGTGCCGCAGGACGACGCGGCCCTGCCCAAGGTCGGCACCAACACGGACGGCAAGGCCCCGAGCGTCACCGTCCCCAAGGGCGCCGCGCCCAAGAAGCTCGTGGCGAAGTACGTCCTGGAGGGCGACGGCGAAGAGGTCCAGCCGACCGACCGGCTGCTCCTGCAGTACAAGGGCGTCCTGTGGAACGGCGGCAAGGAGTTCGACTCCAGCTACTCCCGCCAGCAGCTGGCCGCCTTCCCGCTCCAGCAGCTGATCAAGGGCTGGCAGGAGGGCCTCGCCGGCAAGAAGGTCGGCAGCCGCGTCATGCTGGTCGTTCCCCCGGACAAGGGCTACGGCGACCAGGCCTCCGGCGAGATCCCGGCCAACTCCACGCTGGTGTTCACGCTCGACATCCTGGCGAAGATGTAAGACTGTGCGGGTTGTGCACAAACGATCAACAGGAGCACTGACGTGAACATCGAGAAGCCCGAGGTCGACTTCCCGGGCGGCGAGCCGCCGGCGGAGCTGGAGATCAAGGACATCTGGGTCGGCGAGGGCCCCGAGGCCAGGGCCGGCGACAAGGTGAAGGTTCACTACGTCGGTGTGTCCTTCTCCTCCGGCGAGGAGTTCGACGCCTCCTGGAACCGCGGCATGCCGCTGGAGTTCCAGCTCGGTGTCGGCCAGGTCATCCCCGGCTGGGACCAGGGCGTCCAGGGCATGAAGGTCGGCGGCCGCCGCCAGCTGATCATCCCGCCGCACCTGGCCTACGGCGACCGCGGCGCCGGCGGCAAGATCGGCCCCAACGAGACGCTGATCTTCGTCTGCGACCTCGTCGCGGTCTGATCGCGCCCCGCGCGTCCCGAGGGCCCGCACCCCAGGTGCGGGCCCTCGCCCCGTCGCCTTGCGGACGTTCGAGGCGAATCCGGCGCCACTTGGTGACGGAGTGCCCGGAGCGGTACGGTCATCGGGCGATACGGACTCCATACGAAGAGGTGCTGGGCGTCGATGGCCATTGCCAAGGCCGAGCGGCTGATGAATCTCGCGCTGTGCCTGCTGGGCACGCGGCGGCCGCTCAGCAAGCGCGAGCTGCGCGGCTCCATCGAGGCGTACGTCGAGGCGTTCGGCCCCGGTGACGGCGGGCCCTCCCCGGCCGACGACTCCTTCAACCGCATGTTCGAGCGCGACAAGGACGACCTGCGCGAGCTCGGACTGGTCATCGAGACCGTCGAGAACCTCGACGGCGAGACCGGCTACCTGGCCCGCCGCGACTCCAACCGGCTCCCGCCCATCCAGTTCGACGCCGAAGAGGCCGCCGCGCTCACCCTCGCCGCCAAGGTGTGGCAGCAGGCCCGCCTCGCCGGCGCCGCCAGCGGAGCCCTGCAGAAGCTGCGCGCCGCCGGCATGCCCGAGGCGGACGACCCGTACGACGACCGGCCCGGCGCCCTCGAACCGCGCATCCCGGTCCACGAGGCCGCCTTCGAACCGCTGATGCTCGCCTGCCGCGACCGCCGCCCCGTCGTCTTCGAGTACCGCAAGTCCAACTCCGCGCACGCCGAGACCCGGCACGTCGAGCCGTGGACCCTGGAGTGCTGGCGCGGCCACTGGTACCTGGCCGGCTGGGACCGCGACCGCGGCGCCCAGCGGGTGTTCCGCCTCTCCCGCATCACCGGCAAGGTCCGCTCCCGCGCCGGCGCCTTCACCGCGCCCGTGCCCGACGTGTCCACCGTCCGCGAGGCCGTGGAGCGCTGGGCCGGCGAGAGCGCCACCCGCACGGCGCTGATCCGGCTGCGCGCCGACTGCGGCTACCCGCTGCGCGCCCGCGCCCTGACCGTACGGGACCGCGGCGACGGCTGGGACGAGCTGGAGATCCCCTACGGCCACGGCCTGGACGCCTGGCTCGTCGAGTTCGGCCCCGACGTCGTCGTACAGGAGCCGGCGGACCTGCGCGCCGACGTGGTCGACCGGCTGCGCGCCGTCGCCAAGGGCAGCTGACCGCGGGCACACGAGGAAACGGACGGACCGAGCGAGCGATGGCCACCAACGCGATCGACCAGACCAGGCGGATGCTCTCCCTGGTGACCTACCTGCGGGAACGCCCCGGCGCCCACGTCGGCGACGTGGCCCGCGCCTTCGGCATCACCGAGGCCGAGCTCATCGCCGACCTCGACGTCCTGCCCATGTGCGGCACCAGCTTCCGCGGCGGCGACCTGCTCGACATCGACACCGACGGCGAGCAGATCTGGTGGCACAACGCCGACGACGTCGCCCAGCCGCTGCGCATCGCGGCCGACGAGGCGACCGCCCTGCTCGTCGCCGCCCGCGCCGTCGCCACCCTGCCCGGCCTGCGCGAGAGCGACCGCGAGGCACTGCTGCGCGCCACCGCCAAGCTGGAGGCCGCCGCAGGGGAGGCGGCCGGCGCCAGCTCCCGGCTGTCGGTCACCTTCGAATCCGAGGGCGGCGTCTTCGCCGAGGTCGACCGCGCCATCTCGGAGCGGCGCCGGCTGTGGCTGCGCTACTACTCCCCGGCGCGCGACGAGCTGACGGAGCGTGAGGTCGACCCGATCCGGCTGTTCGCCGTCGGCCACACCTACATGGAGGCGTGGTGCCGGCTGTCCGAGGCGCGGCGCACCTTCCGCCTCGACCGGGTCGCGGAGATCCGCATCCTGGACGAGCCGTCCGCGCCCCCGGAGATCGAGCTGCGGGACCTGTCCGAGGGCCTCGTCCAGCCGTCCGCCGACGACCCGGAGGTCGTGATCGAGGTCGGGCCCGGTGGCCGCTGGGTCGCCGAGTACTACCCCCACGACAGCGCCGAGGAGCTGCCCGACGGCGGGCTGCGCATCACCCTGCGCACCCCCGACCCGGCCTCGCTGCGGCGCCTCGCGCTGCGCCTCGGGCGCGACGGGCGCATCGTCTCCCCGGACGGCCTCGCCGAGAGCGCCCGCCGCGCGGCGCGCGAGGCGCTCGCCGCGTACGACGACCCGCGGGACTGACACCCGGGCGCCCGACACGCCGAACCACGCACACCGGAAAGGTAGGAAGCCATGGGGGACACGGGGAACACGTCGCTGCTGCCCGGCATCCCGCAGCCGCGCCGCACGGTCCTCTTCAAGGCCGCCTGCCCCGAGTGCCGCGCCCGCTTCGAACTGTCCCCCGGCTCGCTGCGGCTGGCCATCGGCGCCAGCCGCCGCACCACCTTCTACTCCTTCACCTGCCCCGAGTGCGGCTCGGCGGTCCGCAAGCCCGCCGGCGAGCGCATCGTCGAACTGCTCACCGGCGGCGGGGTGCGGACGCTGCGCCTCCACTCCACCGTCTGACACCGTCTAGGCTCTGCCCATGTTCTGGCCCATGCTCGCCGTCGCCCTGGGGTTCCTCGGGATCGCCGTACTCGGCGTCCTCGGCATCCGGGTGTTCATCGAGGCCCAGCGCCTCGGCCGTCAAGTGACGCGCACCACACAGCGCATCAACAGTGCCGCCGAGGAGCTGGAGCGGGCGGCCGTCAACCTCGCCCGCACTGGTGAGGCGCTGCCGGGCCGCGCACCGGCCTCCGAACCGGCCGGCACCCCCCGCACACCCGGCGCCTGACCCGCTCACCGGGGGTACGCCGGGGGATTGCCGGGCGTTCACCGGCGAGGGTTACGATGAATGCCCGCGCGGGCGGCCCGCAGTCGTGCGTCCGCACCGCTCCGGTACAGGTGACCTCGGTCAGAAGGTAGGCAGTCATGGGTCAGGTCGGCATCTGGCAGGCGGCCATCATCGTGGGTCTCATCGTCCTCCTCTTCGGGGCCAAGAAGCTCCCCGAGGTGGCCCGCTCGCTCGGCAAGTCGGCCCGCATCCTCAAGAGCGAGGCCGCCGCGATGAAGAACGAGGGCGCCAAGGACGCGTCGCAGGCGGGCACCGCCGAGCAGACCGCCGCGCCCCGGATCATCCAGGCCGCGCCCGGTGACGCCGCGTCCGCCCGCCCGGTGGAAGAGCCCAAGCGCACCGCCCAGGGCTGACCCGGCGCACGCGCTTCACGGTTCACCACAGGCACGCGGCCGGCCGCCCGGCGGACGGCCCTCGGAGAGAAGGACGTGGGTTGCTCAAGTCTGCCCGCAAGAAGCCCAAGGACCCCGAGGGGCGGATGCCCCTCGTCGAGCATCTGCGTGAGCTCCGCAACCGGCTGGTCAAGTCCCTGCTGGCCTTCATCCCGCTGATGATCGTGGCGCTGTTCTTCTCGAAGGACCTCGCCGAGTTCCTGAGCGCCCCCGTACCCCGCTGCCTGAGCGAGCTCGAGGCGGCCGCGCGCGAGGGCCGCTGCGCCGTGCTGTCGCAGATCGGCATCACGTCCCCGTTCACCACGTACGTCAAGGTCGGCATCATGGCCGGCCTCGTCGCGTCCGCCCCGGTCTGGCTGTACCAGCTGTGGGCGTTCATCGCGCCCGGACTGCACAAGAACGAGAAGAAGTACGCGATCTCCACGGTCGTGATCGGCACGCCGCTGTTCCTCGCGGGCGCCTACCTCGCGTACTGGATCCTGCCGCACGCGGTGCCGCTGCTCCTCAGCTTCAGCGTCGAGGGCTCGGTGAACTACATCACCGTCGACGACATGATCGGCATGACGGTGAAGCTGGTCCTCGCCTTCGGCCTCGCCTTCCAGCTGCCCCTGCTGCTCATCCTGCTCAACCTGGGCGGGGTCGTCAGCGGCAAGAAGATGCTCGGCTGGTGGCGCGGCATGGTGATGTGCATCGCGATCTTCTCGGCGGTCGTCACGCCGACCGACCCGCTCTCCATGATCGCCCTTCAGGTGCCGCTCACCGCGCTCTACTTCAGCGCCGTCGGCTTCGCCCTGCTCAACGACCGCCGCAGGCGCCGCCGCGAGCCCGAGCTGGACGACGACGAGGCCGCCCCGCTGGACCTCACGCCCGAGCCGATCGCCCCCGTCGAACCGGTCGCCGCACCCGCCCTGCCGGAGCAGGCGTCCGCGGCCCCCGACACCGCGCCCGCGCACCGCGTCAACGGCTACGACGACGTCACCTGAACCCACCCGTCCGCTCCGGTGCCCCGGCCCCGGAGCGGCGGACACCGGACGGCCGGCCACGCACAGCGCGTGGCCGGCCGTTCACCGTACGGGGCCCGGCTCTCCACCCGTACAAGCCCGCGGTGGGCCCGCCGGGACGAGGTCGAATAAACGCTGAGCTGACTGTCAGCACCGGCGGGTAGGCTCGATAACAAGATGACAGACGACCTCACACCCGCGGAAGCGTACGCGGCGGCCCGGCGCCGGGCCGCCGAGGAGGCCACCGCGCTCCACGCCTTCCGCGCTCTCTACGACTTCGAGCTGGACCCGTTCCAGATCGAGGCATGCCAGGCCCTGGAGACGGGCAAGGGCGTGCTCGTCGCCGCGCCGACCGGCTCGGGCAAGACCATCGTCGGCGAGTTCGCCGTCCACCTCGCCCTGGAGCAGGGCCGCAAGTGCTTCTACACGACGCCGATCAAGGCCCTGTCGAACCAGAAGTACACCGACCTCGTCAAGCGCTACGGCCCCGGCAAGGTCGGCCTGCTCACCGGCGACAACAGCGTCAACGCCGACGCCCCGGTGATCGTCATGACCACCGAGGTCCTGCGCAACATGCTGTACGCCGGCTCCCAGTCGCTGCGCGGCCTGGGCTATGTGGTCATGGACGAGGTGCACTACCTCTCCGACCGCTTCCGAGGCGCCGTATGGGAAGAGGTGATCATCCACCTTCCCGAGTCCGTGACGCTCGTCTCGCTCTCCGCGACCGTCTCCAACGCGGAGGAGTTCGGCGACTGGCTGGACACGGTCCGCGGCGACACGGAGGTGATCGTCTCCGAGAGCCGCCCCGTCCCGCTGTGGCAGCACGTCCTGGCCGGACGCCGGATCTACGACCTCTTCGAGGAGGAGACCGACCACGGTGGCCGCGGCGTCGCCCGGCGCGAGGTCAACCCCGACCTGGTCCGCCTCGCCCGCATGGAGAACTCGCGCACGTACAACCCGCGCGACCGGCGGCGCGGCAAGATGGTCCGCGAGGCCGACCGGGAGCGGGAGCGCCGCCAGCGCTCGCGGATCTGGACGCCCGGCCGCGCCGAGGTCATCGAGCGGCTCGACGCCGAGGGCCTGCTGCCGGCCATCACGTTCATCTTCAGCCGCGCCGGCTGCGAGTCCGCCGTCCAGCAGTGCCTCTATGCGGGCCTGCGGCTCAACGACGAGGACGCCCGCGCCCGGGTCCGCGAGATCGTCGAGGAGCGCACGGCGTCCATCCCCACCGAGGACCTGCACGTCCTCGGGTACTACGAGTGGCTGGAGGCGCTGGAGCGGGGCATCGCCGCGCACCACGCGGGCATGCTGCCGACGTTCAAGGAGGTCGTGGAGGAGCTGTTCGTCCGCGGCCTCGTCAAGGCGGTCTTCGCCACGGAGACGCTGGCGCTCGGCATCAACATGCCTGCCCGCTCGGTCGTCCTGGAGAAGCTCGTCAAGTGGAACGGCGAGCAGCACGCCGACATCACCCCCGGCGAGTACACGCAGCTGACCGGCCGCGCGGGCCGGCGCGGCATCGACGTCGAGGGCCACGCCGTGGTGCTCTGGCAGCGCGGCATGGACCCGACCCACCTCGCGGGCCTGGCCGGCACGCGGACGTATCCGCTGCGCTCCAGCTTCAAGCCGTCGTACAACATGGCGGTCAATCTGGTCGACCAGTTCGGCCGGCACCGCTCGCGGGAGCTGCTGGAGACCTCTTTCGCCCAGTTCCAGGCGGACCGGTCCGTCGTCGGGATCTCCCGCCAGGTCCAGCGCAACGAGGAGGGGCTGGAGGGCTACCGCCAGGGCATGACGTGCCACCTCGGGGACTTCGAGGAGTACGCGCGGATGCGCCGCGAGCTGAAGGACCGGGAGAACGAGCTGGCCAAGCAGGGTGCCGCCCAGCGGCGCGCCGCCGCGGCCAGCTCCCTGGAGCGGCTCAAGCCCGGTGACGTCATCCACGTGCCGACCGGCAAGTTCGCCGGGCTGGCGCTGGTGCTGGACCCGGGGCTGCCCGCCGGGCGGTCCAACGGGCACCGGGGCCTCGACTACCACGACGGGCCCCGCCCGCTGGTCCTCACCGCGGAGCGGCAGGTCAAGCGGCTGGCGTCGATGGACTTCCCCGTGCCGGTGGAGCCGCTGGAGCGGATGCGCATCCCGCGCTCGTTCAACCCCCGCTCCCCGCAGTCCCGCCGGGACCTCGCGTCGGCGCTGCGCACCAAGGCGGGGCACATCGTGCCAGAGCGGCACCGCAAGCAGCGGTCCGGGGCCGTCGACGACCGCGAGATCGCCAGGCTGCGGGCCGCGCTGCGGGCGCACCCGTGCCACGGCTGCGACGAGCGGGAGGACCACGCCCGCTGGGCGGAGCGGTACTACCGGCTCCAGCGGGACACGCGGCAGCTGGAGCGGCGCATCGAGGGCCGCACCAACACGATCGCCCGCACCTTCGACCGGATCGTGGCGCTCCTGACGGAGCTGGACTATCTGCGCGCCGACGAGGTCACCGAGCACGGCAAGCGGCTGGCCCGGCTCTACGGCGAGCTGGACCTGCTGGCGAGCGAGTGCCTGCGGGAGCGGGTCTGGGAGGGCCTGGACCCGGCGGAGCTCGCCGCGTGCGCGTCCGCGCTGGTCTACGAGGCCCGGCAGGCGGACGACGCGGTCGCGCCGAAGGTGCCGACGGGCCGGTCCAAGGCCGCGCTGGGCGAGATGGTCCGCATCTGGGGCCGCCTCGACGCGCTGGAGGAGGAGTTCCGGGTCAAGCAGGCGGAGGGCGTCGGGCAGCGGGAGCCGGACCTCGGCTTCGCCTGGGCGGCGTACCAGTGGGCGTCCGGCAAGGGCCTGGACGAGGTGCTGCGCGAGGCGGAGATGCCGGCCGGCGACTTCGTCCGCTGGTGCAAGCAGCTCATCGACGTACTGGGCCAGATCGCGGCCGCCGCGCCGCAGGAGGACAGCACGGTCGCCAAGAGCGCCCGCAAGGCGGTCGACGGGCTGCTGCGGGGCGTCGTCGCCTACAGCTCGGTGGGCTGAGGGCTCCGGGGGCCGTCGCGCGCCGCGGGGCCGGGTCCGCCGGGGGCTGAGGCGTGCGCGCGTGGTGCGACGGGGCGAGGCCCGTACGGGCACGGTTCGCGGAAGCCTGCCGGAGCCGTACGGGGCGTGCCTAGCGGCCCCGGGTGTGCGGAAGGGCCCGGCCGGGACGACCGGCCGGGCCCTTCGCCGTCTCACCGGGCGGGCGCGGGAGCGGGTGCGGGGCCGCGGCGGCGGTCGAGGGCGGCCCGCAGGGGGAGGAACAGCAGCAGGGCGACGGGCGAGAGCAGGATCGTCAGCACCAGCAGCGGGCCCGTCACCAGCGGGTGGAGCCCGAGGCGGCGGGACTCCAGGTACATCCACTGGCCGATCAGCAGGTCCCAGGCGATGACCTGCGCCCAGATGGCTCCCGCCCCGTCCGCGAGTGCGGTCAGCGCGCGGAACGCCTCCAGGTCCGGTTCCCGTACCGCCGTCCACAGCTCCGGCGCCACGGAGGCGGCCAGCGCGAGGTAGACCAGCAGGACGGGGACGGCGGTCAGCGGGGACGCGGCGATCCGGGCGGTCACTCCCCAGCCGGGGGCGAGGATCATCAGCAGCCACACGGGGGCGGCGAGGGAGAACGCCAGCTCGAAAAGGATCACGGTCATCGGACGGGCTCCGGTTCGTGGTGTCGGGCCAGGGGGTCGGCCACGGGGGCGCGGGTGCGGAGCGCGGCGACGATCCCGGCGGCGGTGAGGGCGGCGATGGCGGCCGCGGCGGCGAGGGTGGCCGCGTCGGGGTGGACCAGCGGCCGGCCGCGCAGCGCCTGCCAGCCGAGCAGGGCGACGACCGCCGCGTACGCGCCCGAGGCGACCAGCATCAGGCGCAGCCGCGTCGCCGGGTCGGCGAGCCGGGGCCGGCGCCGGGCCAGCACGAGCAGGGCGAGCAGCAGCAGCGGCAGCACCTGCAGGGCGTGCATGCCGACGAAGTGCGGGATGCGCAGATCGCCCCCGGTCGTCGACCAGCCGAGGAGCGGCAGGCCGGGGCCGCCGTCGGGGACGCCGACGCTGTGCGCGCCGACGACATCCGAGACGCCGCGCCGCTGCCCGGGCGCCGGCCGGGTCATGAGGACGCCGAACCCCGCGCCGACCAGGGCGAGGACGGTGCTGAGCCGGATCGTCCAGACGGTCGCGCGGTCGGCCATGCGGGCGCGGAAGAGGAGCACCGCGACCGCGAGGGTGCCGCACCAGATGACCATCGCCATGACGCCCATCGCGGCGAAGACCGCCGAGTCGAGCGGGGTGGCGTAGTTGAAGTGGCTGCGCCGGCCGCGTACGGCCTGGCCGGCGATGAGGGCCATCTCGGCGGCGCAGGCCACCGCGACGACCGTGCCCGCCCAGGAGGCGGCCCGCCGTCCCGCACGGCTCTGCCGGGGGAGGAGTGACAGCATCCAGGCGAGCGAGAGGCAGTACGCGACGAACGACACCGCGAACTTGAACGGCTTCGCCCACATCGGCTCCCCGGCCAGCAGGCGGTCGTCCAGGACGAGACCGAGGACCGAGACGACGGCCATGCCGGCCATCGCGGCGGAGACGGCGACCAGCGGGCGGTGGAGTCGGCTTGACGACATGCGGATACCCCCGGATCAAGTATGGATAGTGGTGCTGACCGCTATCCGATAGCGCCACTATCTAAGATGGGTCGTGCCTTGGCAAGGGCGGGGCACCGGAACTGAGCGAAGAGGTGAGCGTGCGTGCGCGTGGGTGAGTTGAGCCGCAGGACCGGGGTGTCGGTGCCGACGATCAAGTACTACGTACGGGAGGGGCTGCTGCACGCGGGCGAGCTGAGCAGCCCCAACCAGGCCCGGTACGACGAGTCGCACGTCCGCAGACTGCGGCTGGTGCGGGCGCTCATGGACGTCGGCGGCCTGTCCGTGGCCGCCATCCGCGACGTACTGGACGCCGTGGACGACCCCGGGCGCTCGGTGCACGACCTGCTGGGCGCGGCGCACGGGCGCATCGCGCCGCGCGAGGCCGGGCCGGACGACGCGGCGCGGGACGTGGCGGACCGGCAGGCCGTCGAGCTGATCGCCCGCCGGGGATGGCTCGTGGACGCGGGGAACCCGGCGGTACGGTCGCTGGCGGACGCCCTGGCGGCGCTGGTCCGGCTGGGGCACGAGCGGTTCACGGAGGTCTCGCTGGACACGTACGCGGAGGCGGCGGAGCGGGTCGCCGCGGTGGACGTGGCGTATGTGGCGCGGGAGGTCGCGCGGGAGGACCTGGTCGAGAGCACCGTGGTCGGCACGGTCCTGGGCGACGCGGTGCTGACCGCGCTGCGGCGCCTCGCCCAGGTGGACGCGTCGGCCCGGATGTACGAGTCGGGCCGGATGTACGAGTCGGGCGGGACGTACGAGTCGGGCCGGACGTACGAGTCGGGCGAGTAGGGCGGACCGGCCCTGGGCCGGACGGCGAGCCTCTTGGGCGGAGGGAACGCGGCGGCGCGCCCCCGCCGTCCGGAGGGGGCGCGCCGCCGCCGTGCGGTGCGGGGCGCCGCTGTCAGGTGTCCTCGGCGGTGGCGGGCTTGCTCTGCCGGCGCAGCAGCGCGGAGGCCGCCAGCAGAGCCGTGACCATGGCGAGGGCGACCGCCGCCGCGCCCGCCAGCGGCCAGCCGTGGCCCAGGCTGTTGCGGAGCAGGTTTACGCCGCTGCTGCCCGTCATGCCGTGGAGGGCCACGACACCGAGGGCCAGCGCCGCGACCGAACCCCACACCCGTACGCTCTCGCGCACGATCAGCCACTCGCCGACCACCAGGCACAGCACGGCCACCGCGAGGGCCAGACCGTCCGTGTACCCGCCGGTCCACAGCGCGGCCAGGTCGGTCGGGAGGTGGATGGCACCGCAGGCGAACAGCGCGGCGGCCGCGGGCCAGCGCAGGACGGACCTGCGGGCCGGGGCGGCGGCGTCGCCGTCCGACGGCGGGGTGAGGGTCTTCACCTCCAGGGTGGGGGCCGGCGCCGCCGCGACCGCCGCCGTGCGCGGCGGGCGGAGCCGGGGGTCCTCCGGCACCGGCGACGAACCGGTGGACGCCGCCGCGCCCGCGCCGCGGGAGGGCGCCGGGGAGCCCTGCGCCGGGCCCAGGATGCCGACCAGCTCGACCACGTCCTCGATGGGCCGTCCCACCGCCGCGGCGCGCAGTGCCGTGTCGTTCTCGTCGAGCGTGTGACCGGCCTCGTTCAGCATCGCGACCAGCTGCCGGACCTCCTCGAGGGGCCGCGCCACCGCGGCGGCGCGCAGCGCCTCGTCGGCGGGGCTGTCGACCGCCTTGGCCTCCTTGAGCTGGGTGACGAGCGCGACGACCTCGTCCAGCGGGCGGTACGTGGCGGCCGTCCAGATCAGGGTGCGCATGCGCTCGTCGGCGTCCTCGTCCCCGTCGGCCTGCTCCGTGCCCGACGTCTCGCCGAGCACGGCCTCCACGAGCGCCGCGTCCGTCGCCGCGCGGTCCTCCGGACCCGGCGCCGCGTCCTGGTCGGGCGGGGGGCGGTCGTCGCCGGGCGCGGGTTCGTTCGCCACGACGTGGCCGGGCACGGTCGTCACGTCGCCGGACAGGTGGTCGTACGCGGACTCGGACACGTCCGTGCCGGTGTCCTCGGGGCCGGGGCCGTCCTGCCGGACGGTGGCGGCGGGCCGGGTGGCGTACGGGTGCTCCGTCACCGCGGGCGCGGCGGCGGGCGGCGCGGACGCCGGGGGCGACGGCTCGGCGGCGTTCGGCGCGGCGCCTTGCGGTGCCGCCCCGATGTCGGCGCTGCCCAGGCGCGGGGCTCCGGCGCCGTGGCCGACGGGGAGGGCGCGCGGGGCGGGCGCCGCCTCCGCGGGCGGGACGTTCCCGTCGCGGGTGGCGTCGGGCCGGTGCGCGGCGGGCGTGCCGCTCGGGTACGAGGGCGCGGCCGGCCGCAGCGGAGTGAACCCGCCCGTCCTGCGGGTGGCCCCGGCCGTGGGCGGGGGCGGCGCGACGGCGAGGCGGGGCGCCTCCAGGGGCGCGGCCTCGACGGGCACGCCCGCGGTCGGCGCGCCGACTATGGGCATGCCGGCGCCGGGCGGTCGCCGTCCCGGTGCGGGAGCGGCGCCCGCGGCGTGGGTCGTAGGGTCGTCGGTTGTCATGGCGTGGCTCCGTTCGCCGGACTCCGGTGAGGCACACACCGTGTCGGTCGTCCTGCGCCGACTGGGGCGCGCGGTCTGCTCCATGTAAGAGGCGCGCCGGACGATTGCGCCATCCGGGAAGGGCGGACGGGTTACCGCGGCCCAATAGCCGAGCCGTACGGGTGACACGCGCGCGGCGAGCGGGACTCGTCGGCCACGCACCGGACCAGGCCCTCGCCGGGGCCGGGTCCGGAAAACGCGGGACGCCCCGCCCCGGGAAGGGGCGGGGCGTCCGGCACGGCGTTACGCGGACTGCTCCTCGCGCTCCACCTCGGCGTTCCACTCGCGCTTGACCGCGCGCCACGCCTCGTCCGACTTGCCCAGCCGCCAGTAGCCGGAGATGGACAGCCGCTCCAGCGGGACGCCGCGCTCCCGGCGCAGGTGGCGGCGCAGTTCGCGGACCGCGCCCGCCTCGCCGTGGACGAACGCGTGGACGGTGCCCTCCGGGAAGTCCAGGCCGCGCACCGCCTCGACCAGCGCCTCGCCGACCGGACGGCCGCGCCGGGGCAGCCAGCGGACCTCCGCGCCGGCCGGCGCGGCGATCTTCAGCTCGTCGTTCTCGTCGCCCACCTCGATGAGGACGTGCGCGACGGCGCCCTCCGGCAGGCCCTCGACGGCCGCGGCGATCGCCGGCAGGGCGCTCTCGTCGCCCACCAGCAGATGCCAGTCGGCCGCCGGGTCCGGTGCGTACCCGCCGCCCGGGCCCAGGAGGCGGACGGTCTCGCCGACCCGCGCCCGCGCCGCCCAGGGGCCGGCGAGGCCCTCGTCGCCGTGCACCACGAAGTCGATGGTCAGCTCCCGCTGCACGGGGTCCCAGGCGCGCACCGTGTACGTGCGCTGCGCCGGCCACCGGTCGCGCGGGAACTCCGCGCGGATGCGGTCCAGGTCGAACGGCTCCGGGTACGCCACCCCCTCCGGGGCGAACAGGATCTTGACGTAGTGGTCGGTGAAACCGCTCGTGGCGAAGGAGTCCAGTCCGTCGCCGCCGAGCACGATCCGCACCATGTGCGGAGCGATCCGCTCGGTGCGGACCACCCGCGCCTCGTGGGCCTTCGGTGTCCTGCGGGACGGCTCATCCGCCACTGCGTACTCCCGGGGAGATTGGTTGCTTAGGCATGCCTAAGCTAACACTTCATCGGGGGAGAACGGCGAGCAGCCGCTGCAACGACCCTCCCAACCCCCATGTTTCCGCCAGTTCCCGCAGCGCCTCCGGGGCCTTGGGCCCGGTAGGCAGCGCCGGGTCGAAGGGCGGCAGCGGCACGTCGTCCGCGACCCGCACCACCTTCGGCGCGACCTCCAGATACGCCCGCGCCTCCGTCAGCCGCCGCCGCTGCGCGGGGGTCAGCTTCGACGCGGGGTCGTCCACGGCGGCCACGATCCCCGCCAGGTCGCCGTACGCCTCCAGCAGCTTGGCGGCCGTCTTCTCGCCCACGCCCGGAACCCCCGGCAGCCCGTCGCTCGGGTCGCCCCGCAAGGTGGCCAGATCCGCGTACCCCGGCCCGTCCACGCCGTACTTGCCGCGCAGCCACGCCTCGTCCACCACCTGGTGCGTGCCGACGCCCTTGACCGGATACAGCACCCGCACGCCGCGCGCGTCGTCCACGAGCTGGAACAGGTCCCGGTCGCCCGTCACGATGTCCACCGGGCCGGCCGCCCGTCCGGCGAGCGTGCCGATCACGTCGTCCGCCTCGTACCCGGCGACCCCGACGCGCGCCACGCCCAGCGCGTCCAGCACCGCCTCGATCACCGGCACCTGCGGCGACAGCGTGTCCGGTACCTCCTCCTCGTCCGGCACGCCGGGACCGG
Organism: Streptomyces sp. SudanB25_2051; assembly: GCF_964272635.1. Lineage (NCBI taxonomy): Bacteria > Bacillati > Actinomycetota > Actinomycetes > Kitasatosporales > Streptomycetaceae > Streptomyces > Streptomyces sp. SudanB25_2051. The sequence goes on along the minus strand of NZ_OZ186787.1, from coordinate 1,047,626 downwards.
TCTCCGCCGCCACCCGGTGCGCCTTGTACGACGGGATCAGCTCGACCCGCCAGGCCGGCCGCCAGTCGGCGTCCATGCAGGCCACGAGATCGTCCGGGTGGTGGTCCTGCACGAGCCGGGCCATGAAGTCGAGGAGCCCGCGCACGGCGTTCACCGGGGTGCCGTCCGGGGCGCGCACCGAGTCGGGGACCCCGAAATAGGCCCGGAAGTACAGGGAAGCGGTGTCGAGGAGCATCAGGCGTCGCGTCACACCTCGCATGATGCCGTACGTCACCGACAGGCCACGCGCCGCAATGGTTGCGCCGTTTGCGCTACTCGGCGGTTCTCGCGCTGCGTAAGGTTGTCGGGAGAGGGAGGGAAGGGAGGGAAGACATGGACGACAAGGAAACCCCGAGGGTCGGCGCGGCCGTGCGCAGGAGGCGCCGGGCGCTGTCGCTGACCCTGGCCGCCGTGGCCGAGCGCAGCGGTCTGTCCGTGCCCTTTCTCAGCCAGATCGAGAACGAGCGCGCCCGCCCCAGCATGCGCTCACTCGAGTGCATCGCCGACGCGCTGAAGACGACCGCCGTCGAGCTGCTCGACGCGGGTGACGCCGCCCGCACCGTCGACGTCGTACGGGCCGCCGCGTACGCCGACGACCCGGGCGCCCCCGCCGGTGTGCGCGCCCTGGTGCGCGGCGAGCACCAGATGCACGCCGACGAGTTCACCGGCGAGCACGACGCGGGCCGCGAACTGGTCCTCCGCAACGACGCCCTGCTGTACGTCGCCGACGGCACCGTGGAGGTGGAGGCCGAGGGCCGCGCCTACCGCCTGGAGCGCGGCGACACCCTGTACCTCTCCGGCGGGGTCCGGCACCGCTGGCGCGCCTCCGGGCCCGGCACGCGCGTCCTCGTCGTGTCGGTCGCGCCGCACATGGAGGCGACGGAGCAGTGATCCGGGTCGTGTCGCTGGTTCCGTCGCTCACCGAGGCCGTCGCGGTGAGCGCGCCCGGCGCCCTGGTGGCGTGCACGGACTGGTGCACGCACCCCGAGGGCCTCGACGTGCCCCGGATCGGCGGTACGAAGAACCCGGACGTGGCCGCCGTCGCGGCGCTGCGCCCGGACCTGGTCGTCGCCAACGAGGAGGAGAACCGCCCCGACAACCTCGCCGCCCTGCGCTCCGCCGGCCTGGAGGTGCTGGTCACCGAGATCCGGGACCTGGAGGGGGCGCTGCGCGAACTGGACCGGGTGCTGCGCGCCTGCGGCGTCGCCTCCCGGCCCCGCTGGCTGGACGAGGCCGAGGCCGCCTGGGCCTCGCCCCCCTCCGGACGGCCGCCCCGCAGGGCGGTCGTCCCCGTGTGGCGGCGGCCCTGGATGGTGCTGGGCCGCGACACCTTCGCGGGCGACCTGCTCGCCCGGCTGGGTGTCGCCAACGTGTACGCGGACCACCCCGAGCGCTATCCGCGCGTCCCGCTCGACGAGCTGCGCGCCGCGGGCGCCGACCTGGTCGTCCTGCCCGACGAGCCGTACCGGTTCACCGCCGACGACGGCCCCGAGGCGTTCGGCGGGCTGCCCGCCGCGCTCGTCGACGGACGCCACCTCACCTGGTACGGGCCTTCGCTGGTCCGGGCGCCGCAGGTGCTGGGCCGGGCCTTGGGCGCGGTGGTCCGCTGACCGCCGGCGCGGACGCCGGGGCGGGCGTCCCGGCGTCCGGTGGCGCGGGCGTCCCGCCGGCCGGTGGCGCGGGCGCACGGCCGGCTCCGGCAGCGGGCGGCGGCCCTCCGGACACGGGGCCGGGCGGGGCCGCGCCGAGCAGCGCCCGTACGGTTCCGGACGCCGCCGCCAGCCAGCCCGCCACGAGCAGCGCGTACAGCGCCGCCGCCGCCCCGTCGAGCACGACCAGCCCCGTGAGCCGCGCCATTCCCTCCAGCCCCGTCACACAGGTGCCGACGGGGAAGGTGAACGCCCACCACGACAGCGTGAAGCCCATCCCGCGCCGCCGCGCCCGGACCACGAGCGCCCCGGCCAGCGCCAGCCACAGCAGCGCGAACCCCAGCACCGGCAGCCCGTACGCCACGGCGAGACCCCGCCCGTACGGCACCTCCGGCGCGGCCCCGGCGAGAGCGGCGGCCGCCGTCGCGGACTGGCCCAGCGGGCCCAGGACCAGCAGCAGCGCCGGGGTCGCGGCGGCCGGGGGCGGGCCCGCCGTGACGAGGCGGGCGAAGACCGGCGGCAGGATCAGCAGCGCCGCCAGCAGGCTCATCCCGAACATGCCGTGGCAGGCCGCCAGCAGGGCCCCGCGCGCCTGGCCTTCCGGGACGTGCGGGGCGAGCAGCGGACCGGTCGCCGCCGACACCATCGGCGCGACGACCGGGAGCAGCCACACCGGTGACGGCCCCTCCATGTGGTGCCGCACCACCAGCAGATACGGCACGCCGACCGCGACCACCAGGCCGGTCACCGTGCCCGCCGTCCACAGCACGGTGCCCAGCGCCACGGCGGGGCCCGCGCCCAGCCAGTCCCGGCCCACGACGAGCGCCCCGCCGCCGACGGAGGTCAGCGCCATGGCGAGGCACCCCTGGAACGGCGCGACGGCCGGGTCGAGGAGCTGCTCCCGCGTCCGGCCGGGGCGGTGGGCCCACTGCGCGGTCCTGGCGGCCAGCAGGACGGCCAGCGTCAGCAGGGCCAGGGCCCACAGCGCCGTACAGGCCGTGCGCAGGCCCGGCACGGCGCCGTGCGGGTCGAGCCCGGCGCCCGCGGTGCCGAGGATGCCGGTGCCCATCACGGCGGAGTAGTACTGCGGGCCGAGGAGGCGCGGGACGGCGGTGCGGGGTGCGGGGAGCGGGCGGTGCGCGGGCTGGACGACGGTGGCCATGGGCCCACCCTGGTCCGGAACAACACCCCCGACCAGGGACCTTGCCTCTATGGCCCCATAAGCTGGATTTATGAGCCTGTCGCATCGTGTGCCCGACCTCGGAGCCCTGGAGCTGCTGCTCGCCGTCGCGCGGCACGGCAGCCTCGGCCGGGCGGCGCGCGAGGTCGGCATCACCCAGCCCGCCGCCAGCGGCCGCATCCGGTCCATGGAACGGCAGCTCGGCGTGGCCCTCGTCGACCGGTCGCCGCGCGGCTCCCGGCTCACCGACGCGGGCGCCCTGGTGACCGACTGGGCGCGGCGGATCGTGGAGGCGGCGGAGGCGTTCGACGCGGGGGCCCAGGCGCTGCGGGACCGCAGGGACTCGCGGCTGCGCGTGGCCGCGTCCATGACGATCGCCGAGTACCTGCTGCCGGGCTGGCTGATAGCGCTGCGCGCCGAGCGGCCCGACACGGCCGTGTCGCTGCAGGCCGGGAACTCCGCCGCGGTCGCCGCCCTGCTGCTGGCGGGCGAGGCGGACCTCGGCTACGTGGAGGGCCTCGCCGTGCCGGAGGGCCTGGACGGCGTGGTCGTCGCCCGCGACCGGCTGGTGGTGGTCGTCGCGCCGTCCCACCGCTGGGCCCGCCGCCGCGCCCCGGTCACGCCCGCCGAACTGGCCGGGACGCCGCTGGTGCTGCGCGAGTACGGCTCGGGGACCCGCCAGGTCCTCGACTCGGCGCTCGCGGCGCACGGGGGCCTCGCGGCGCCGCTCATGGAGCTCGCCTCCACGACGGCGGTGAAGGCGGCGGCCGTGAGCGGTGCCGGACCGGCCGTGCTGAGCGAACTGGTGGTGAGCGAGGAGCTGGCGTCCCGCCGCCTGGCGGAGGTGCCGGTCGAGGGCGTCGAGCTGCGCCGCGCGCTGCGCGCCGTGTGGCCGACGGGCCCGCGCCCCACGGGCCCGGCGCGCGACCTGCTGACCCTGTCGCGGGCGCGCTGACGGGGCGTCCGGGCCGGGGCACCCGCGCCTCGTACGGCGGTGCCGGTCGGCCCCATGGCCTCGCGCCCGCGACCCATCCCGGCCCCGGTCCTGTGGCGTACGGGCCCCACCGACCCGACCAGGTCCCGTGCGGGGGCGCCGGGTTCAGCCCGACGCCGCTCGCACCAGCCCCTCCATCACCCGCGGGTCGTCGCCCATCTCGGGGTGCCACTGCACGCCCAGCGCCCAGGCGTCCGGCAGTTCGACCGCCTCCACCGTGCCGTCCTCGGCGTACGCGCCGGGCACGAGCCCCGCGCCGAGCCGGTCCACCGCCTGGTGGTGGTACGTCGGCACCTCCACCGCCTCCGGCACCAGCGTCCCGTACCGCGTCCCCGGCACCGGCTTCACCGTGTGCCGCCCCAATACGCCCACCCCGCCCGTGTGGCCCTCCAGGTGCTGGACGAGCGTCCCGCCGAGGGCGACGTTCAGCAGCTGCATGCCCCGGCAGATGCCGAGCACCGGGACGCCCGCCGCCAGGGCCGCGCCGATCAGGGCCAGCTCCCACGCGTCCCGTTCCGGCGCGGGCGGCCCGGTCCTCGGGTCCCGCGCGGCCCCGTACCGCGCGGGCTCCACGTCGGCGCCGCCCGACACCACCAGACCGTCCAGCCGGGCCACGGCCGCCGCGGCGGCGTCCGGGCCGTCCGGCGGGAGCAGCGCGGCGATCCCGCCCGCCGACTGCACGAGCCTGGGGTACGCGGCCGGCAGCAGCGCCGCGGGCAGCTCCCACACCCCCCACCGCGCCGAGTCGAGATACGTCGTCACACCGATCAGCGGCCTGTCCACGCGCGCTCCCTCTCAGCCCCGGCCCAGCTCGGCCTCGGCGGCGGCCAGCGCCGCGAACTCCTCCTCCGGCGCGCTCGCCACCAGCCGGTGCCGACTGTAGAGCGCGAAGTAGGCGACGGCGACCGCGTACACCGCGAGCGCGAGACCCGCCGCGACCACGTCCACCAGGAACGTCGCCACCAGCGCGGCGAGCGCCAGGACCAGCGCCACCGAGGAGGTCAGGACCCCGCCGGGCGTGCGGTACGGCCGCTCCAGGCCCGGTTCGCGGCGCCGCAGCACCATGTGGGACAGGGCCATCAGGGCGTACGAGATGGTCGCCCCGAAGACGGCGACGTTCAGCATCCGCGCCCCGTTCCCCGAGCCCGCCGCCAGCGCGAAGCCGATCGCGCCGGGGATCAGCAGCCCCAGGTACGGCGCCTTGCGGCGGCTCGTCAGCGACAGGAACCGCGGCAGGTACCCGGCGCGCGACAGGGCGAACAGCTGCCGGGAGCCCGCGTAGATCAGCGAGAAGAACGAGGCGACCAGGCCCGTGAGCCCCGCGTAGTTCACGAACCGGCTCAGCGCGGTGGGCCCGCCGTCCCCCTCCAGCGCCACCACCAGCGGGTTCCCCGCGTCCTGGACGGCGGCCGCGCCGCGCGCCCCGGTCGCCGCGAGGAGCGTCACCACGGCCAGGACCGCCAGCACGCCCATCGACAGCGCCAGCGCCCTCGGCATCGACCGGACCGGGTCCTTCGCCTCCTCGGCGGCGAGCGGCACGCCCTCCACGCCGAGGAAGAACCACATCCCGAACGGGAACGCCGCCCAGATGCCCAGCAGCCCGTACGGCAGCCAGGAACTCGCGCCGAACGCGCCCGCGTCGACCGGGATGTCGTCCAGCCGGTCCACCCGGAACTCCGTGAACGCGCCCACCGCGAAGACCAGCAGCGCCGCCACCGCGACGGCCGTCACGACCAGGCTGAAGCGCAGCGCCTCGCCCACGCCCCACAGGTGGATGCCGATGAAGACGGCGAAGCACGCCAGGTAGACGGGCCATCCGGACTCCAGGCCGAAGAGGCCCAGCGACTCCACGTAGTCCCCGATGAAGAGGGAGATCGCGGCGGGGGCGAGCACGTACTCGATGAGGATCGCCGTGCCGGTGAGGAACCCGCCCCAGGTGCCGAGCGCCCGCCTGGCGAAGCCGTAGCCGCCGCCCGCGGCCGGGAGGATGGCGGACAGCTCCGCGAGCGCGAAGACCAGGCACGCGTACATCACGCCCATCAGCAGCGTGGCGACGGCGAGGCCGCCGAAGCCGCCCTCCGCCAGGCCGATGTTCCAGCCGGAGTAGTCGCCGGAGACGACGTAGCCCACGCCGAGTCCGGTGAGCAGCAGCCAGCCGGCGCTGCCCCGCCGCAGCGCGCGGCGCTTCAGGTAGTCGTCGGCTTCGGCGCCGGCGCGCGGGGGTGCCGCTTCACCGGGTGAGGTGCCCGAGGTGTCTTCCAGCGTCATGGCGTCAGCTCCCCGCGTCGGGTCGAGCCCAATGGAATGGCCCCATACCTTTGCGGTGCCGTACGTCCCGCGCAAGCCCCCGTACGCCACCTTCACGGAAACGCCCCGCCCGGCGCACCGCCCACGCGCGCCGAAGCGCCCTGCGGCACCACCGCGCACCCCCGCCCGCCCCGAGGCGCCCCGCCAGAGCGCCCGGAGGCGCCCCGCCCGCCGGCCGGAAGCACCCCGCAGCAGCGCCCCGGCCCGCCGCCGCGCCGAAGCACCCGCCGCGCCGAAGCACCCCGCAGCAGCCCCCGCCTACGCGAGGAAGCCCCGCAGCAGTGCCGCCGTCCCCGCGCAGTGCTCGCGGGCCACCTCCCGCGCCGCCTCCGCGTCGCCCTCCAGGACCGCCTCCACCAGCGCGTCGTGCTGGTGCTGGGCGTGCTCCAGGTTGCGCACCAGCAGCGGTATGCAGTCCAGCAGGTCGTTCACGGTCGCCCGGACCGCCGCGTACCGCTCCGTCAGCGTCGGCGAGCCGGACAGCTCCGCGAGCGTCAGGTGCAGCAGCGTGTCCTGGCGCCGGTAGTCGTCCAGCGGCGCGTCGTGCGTGGCCCGCAGCGCCGCGCGCAGCCGCCCGGCCTCCTCGGCGTCCAGGCCGCGGGCCGCGCACAGCCCCGCGGCGCCGGTCTCCAGCACCTCCCGGAACAGCAGCACGTCCTGGAGGTCCACCTCCGCCGTGCGCCTCCGCAGCTCCTCCGCCGCGCCCGCCCCCCGGTCCGGCGGGCGCAGCACGAACGTCCCCCCGTACCGGCCGCGCCGGCTCTCCAGCAGGCCCTGCTCCTGGAGCACCTTCAGCACCTCGCGCAGGGTGACCCGGCTGATCCCCATCCGCTCCGCCAGCTCCCGCTCGGCCGGCAGCCGTTCCCCGGCCGGCACCAGCCCGAGCCGCACCACCTGGAGGATCTGCTCCAGCGCCTCCTCGAAGCCGTTGCCCGCCCGCACCGGCCGCAGCACCGGTGTCAGCCGATCGGATGTCCGCCCGCTCGCCATGCGGCCGCCCCCTTCCCCTCAAAGGTCTTCAGCAATACCTTATGGCTCCCGGCTGACCCAAGGAGGACCCACCCCGTGGCAGACCGAACACCCCCGCTCTCCGTGGGCGACCTGCGCGCCCTGGTCGCGAGCGGCGAGATCGACACCGTCGTCCTGGCCTTCCCCGACATGCAGGGCAGACTCCAGGGGAAGCGGTTCGCCGCCCCCTTCTTCCTCGAAGAGGTGCTGGAGCACGGCACAGAGGGCTGCAACTACCTGCTCGCCGTGGACGCCGACATGAACACCGTCGACGGCTACGCCATGTCCTCCTGGTCCACCGGCTACGGCGACTTCGCCCTCCGCCCCGACCCCGCCACCCTCCGCCGCGTCCCCTGGCACCCCGGTACGGCGCTCCTCCTCGCCGACCTCGCCTGGCACGACGGCGCCCCCGTCACCGCCGCGCCCCGCCAGATCCTCCGCCGCCAGCTCGAACGCCTCGCCGCGCACGGCTACACCGCCCACGTCGGCACCGAGCTGGAGTTCATCGTCTTCAAGGACACCTACGAGCAGGCCTGGGACGCCGGCTACCGCGGCCTCACCCCCGCCAACCAGTACAACGTCGACTACTCGATCCTCGGCACCGGCCGCGTCGAGCCGCTGCTGCGCCGCATCCGCAACGAGATGGCCGGCGCCGGGCTGACCGTCGAGTCCGCCAAGGGGGAGTGCAACCCCGGCCAGCACGAGATCGCCTTCCGCTACGACGAGGCCCTCACCACCTGCGACCACCACGCCGTCTACAAGACCGGCGCCAAGGAGATCGCCGCCCAGGAGGGCGTCTCGCTCACCTTCATGGCCAAGTACAACGAGCGCGAGGGCAACTCCTGCCACATCCACCTCTCGCTCCAGGACGCCGACGGCCGCAACCCGCTCGCCGGGGACGGCCCGCCCGGCAGCCCGGCCGCCCTCTCGCCCGTCATGCGGCACTTCCTCGCCGGACAGCTCGCCGCGCTGCGCGAGTTCTCCCTGCTGTACGCGCCCCACATCAACTCGTACAAGCGGTTCCAGCCCGGTTCGTTCGCCCCCACCGCCGTCGCCTGGGGCCACGACAACCGCACCTGCGCCCTCCGCGTCGTCGGCCACGGCCGCTCCACCCGCTTCGAGAACCGCCTCCCCGGCGGCGACGTGAACCCGTACCTCGCCGTCGCCGGACTCGTCGCCGCCGGCCTCCACGGCATCGAGCAGCGCCTCGAACTCCCCCCGCCCTGCACCGGCAACGCCTACGCCGGCGACCACGCGCACGTCCCCACCACGCTGCGCGAGGCCGCCGAACTGTGGGAGTCCAGCACCCTCGCGAAGGCCGCCTTCGGCGACGACGTCGTCGCCCACTACCTGAACATGGCCCGCGTCGAACTCGCCGCCTTCGACGCCGCCGTCACCGACTGGGAACTGCGCCGCTCCTTCGAACGCATGTGAGGCCGAGTTGACCACCGAGCTCCCGCCCCCGACCCCCGAGGCGACCAAGCCCCCGACCCCCGAGGCGACCAAGCCCGCGCCCTCCGGAACCGCCGGGCCCGCGACCCCCGCCGCCGGGCTCGCCGTCCTGAACCCCGCGACCGGCGAGCACATCGCCACCGTCCCCGCCGCGACCGCCGCGGACGTCGACGCCGCCGTCACCCGCGCCGCCCGCGCCCAGCGCGCCTGGGCCGCCGCCGCCCCCGCCGACCGGGCCCGCCTCCTGCGGCGCTTCGCCACCACCGTCGACGCCCACCTGGAGGAACTGGCCCGCCTGGAGGTCCGGGAGGCCGGCCACACCATCGGCAACGCCCGCTGGGAGGCCGGCAACGTCCGCGACCTCCTCGACTACGCCGCCGGGGGAGTGGAGCGGCTGAACGGCCGCCAGATCCCCGTACCCGGCGGCGTCGACGTCACCTTCCTCGAACCCCTGGGCGTGGTCGGCGTCATCGCCCCCTGGAACTTCCCCATGCCGATCGCCGCCTGGGGCGCGGCCCCCGCGCTCGCCGCCGGCAACGCGGTCCTCCTCAAGCCCGCCGAGACCACGCCCCTCACCGCGCTCCGCCTCGCTCGACTCGCCCTGGAGGCGGGCCTGCCCGAGCACCTCTTCCAGGTGCTCCCGGGCGAGGGCCCCGTCGCGGGCGCCGCCCTGGTCGACCACCCCGGCGTCGCCAAGATCGTCTTCACCGGTTCGGCGCGCGTCGGCAAGGGCGTCATGGCCCGCTGCGCCGAACGCGTCAAACGCGTCACCCTCGAACTCGGCGGCAAGAGCCCGAACATCGTCTTCGCCGACGCCGACATCGAGGCCGCCGCGCTCTCCACCCCGATGTCCTTCCTCGACAACGCCGGCCAGGACTGCTGCGCCCGCACCCGCATCCTCGTGCAGCGCACCGCGTACGACCGCTTCCTGGAGCTCCTCGCGCCCGCGCTGGAGAAGGTCGTCGTCGGCGACCCGGCCGACGAGCGGACGCAGATGGGCCCGCTCATCTCCCGCGCCCAGCTCGACCGCGTACGGTCCTATGTCCCCGACGACGCCGAAGCCCTGCGCGGCAGCGCCCCCGAGGGCCCCGGCTTCTGGTATCCGCCCACCGTCCTCACCGGCCTCGCACCCGACGCGCCCGCCGCCACCGAGGAGGTCTTCGGCCCCGTCGCGGCCGTCCTGCCCTTCGAGGACGAGGAGGACGCCGTACGCCTCGCCAACGCCACCGAGTACGGCCTGTCCGGCTCGATCTGGACCCGCGACGTGGGCCGCGCCCTGCGGGTCTCCCGCGCGGTCCAGGCCGGGAACCTCTCCGTCAACTCCCACTCCAGCGTCCGCTACTGGACCCCGTTCGGCGGCTTCAAGCAGTCCGGCGTGGGCCGCGAGCTGGGCCCGGACGCCCTCACCGCCTTCACCGAGACCAAGAACGTCTTCATCAGCACGGAAGGGTGACCCCATGACCGACGCCATCGACCCGACGACCGCTCCCGCCCCCGTCGCTCCCCCTCCCGTCGCGCCCGCCCCCGAGTCGGCCGCCCCCGAGGCGCCCGTCTGCCGCCGGCTCGTCGGCCGCACCGCCGTCGTCACGGGCGCGGGCAGCGGCATCGGTCTGGCGGCGGCCCGCCGCCTGGCCGCGGAGGGCGCCCACGTCGTGTGCGGCGACATCGACGAGACCGCGGGCAAGGCCGCCGCCGACGAGGTCGGGGGGCTGTTCGTACGGGTCGACGTCACCGACCCCGGGCAGGTCGAGGCGCTGTTCCGCGCCGCGTACGACACCTACGGCAGCGTGGACGTGGCCTTCAACAACGCCGGGATCTCCCCGCCCGACGACGACTCGATCCTGGAGACCGGACTGGAGGCGTGGAAGCGCGTCCAGGAGGTCAACCTCACCTCCGTCTACCTCTGCTGCAAGGCCGCCCTGCCGTACATGCGCCGCCAGGGACGGGGCTCCATCATCAACACCGCCTCGTTCGTGGCCCGCATGGGCGCCGCGACCTCCCAGATCTCCTACACCGCGTCCAAGGGCGGGGTGCTGGCCATGTCGCGGGAGCTGGGCGTGCAGTTCGCCCGCGAGGGCATCCGCGTCAACGCCCTGTGCCCCGGCCCCGTCAACACCCCCCTCCTGCGGGAGCTGTTCGCGAAGGACCCGGAGCGGGCGGCGCGGCGCCTGGTGCACATCCCGCTCGGCCGGTTCGCGGAGGCCGAGGAGATCGCCGCCGCCGTCGCCTTCCTCGCCAGCGACGACGCCTCCTTCGTCAACGCCACCGACTTCCTCGTCGACGGCGGGATCTCCGGCGCCTACGTCACCCCCCTGTGACCCCTGGCTAGGCTGGACCGCATGAGCATGACGACCCCGCCGGGCTGGTACCCGGACCCGTCCCTGCCCGCGGTGGAGCGCTGGTGGGACGGCACCGCGTGGACCGCGCACACCCGCCCGGCGGGGGCGGTCACCCAGCCCGCGGCGGTCGTCGTCCCCCCGAAGCGGTTCGGCCCCGCCCGGATCGCCGTCGCGGCGCTGGTCGTCGCGGCGGTCGTCGCCGGCGCCGTCCTCCTGCGCCCCGGCGGCGGCGAGGCGCCGGAGGCCGGGCGCCCGCCCGCCTCCGCGAGCGCCGCGGCCCCGGCCCCGGCGGCACCCGCCACCCCGAGCGCGGCGGCCGAGCCGTCCGCCGCCCCGTCCGAGGACGGCGGCGTCCTCACCGACCAGCTCAACGGCATCACCCTGCCGCTGCCCAAGGGCTGGGAGAAGGACCGGATCGGCGTCGACCAGGCCCCGACCATGGTCACGACCGACCGGTACCAGTGCCCCGCCGGCACCCGGCAGTGCCCGCCCGGCCGCGTCACGTCCCGCAGCCTCGCCTCCGCGGCCCCCACCTTCAAGGCGATGGCCAAGGCGGACGTCGCGGAGGCCGCCGAGCGGCTGTACGGCGCCGACACGCTCGGCCACAGCCCGTACGGCGGGGTCGTCTCCCACCAGGTCGTCGCCGCCCGCGAGACGGCCGTCGCGGGCCGTACGGGCTATCTGGTCCGCTGGCGGGTCACCACCGGCAAGGGCCCGGGCGGATACGTCCAGTCGCTGGTCTTCCCGTCGCCGGGCGGCACGGAGCAGCCGGTCGCCGTGCGGTTCGCCTTCGACGCCGTACCCCAGGGGCCGCGGCCTGCGCTCATGGACGAGATCGTCCGCGGCATCCGCCCCATCGGCAGCTCCACGGGCGGCGGCGTGGGCAGCAGCATCGCCCCGCCCGGCCACGGCTGACGCGCCCCCGCCGGGCACCGGGGCGGGACCGCGACGGGGCCTGGGACCCACCCGCGGCCGGGCGCCGGGACGCACCCTCCCGCCGGACGGACGGGCACGGCGCCGGGCTACAGGGACGGGCCCGGCGCAGGGCTGCAAGGGCAGGCACGGCGCAGGGCTACAGGAAGGTCCGCCCCTCGCCCCGGTACGTGGGGACGGCCCCGGTCACCCGGTCGCCCTCCAGCAGGTGCAGCCGGTCGAACCGCTCGCACAGCTCGCCGGCCTTCGCGTGCCGGAACCACACCTTGTCGCCGATCAGCAGATCGTCGGCCGCCGAGCCCAGGAGCGGCGTCTGCACCTCCCCGGCGCCCTCCATCGGGTCGTACCGCAGCCCCTCCGGCAGATACGGCACCGGCAGCCGGTCCGGGCCCGCCGCGCCGGACGCCGGATACCCCCCGCCCAGCACGGTCACCACGCCCACCCCCGGCCGGCGCACCACCGGCTGCGCGAACAGGGCCGCGGGCCTGCCGCTGAACGACGTGTAGTCGTCGAACAGCCGCGGCACGTACAGCCCCGAACCGGCCGCCACCTCCGTCACCGCCGCCTCGGCCGCCGTGTGCTGCACGCTCCCGGTCCCGCCGCCGTTCACGAACCGCAGGTCCGGCGCCACCGCCCGTACGGCGGCCACCACCGCGGCCCGCCGCCCGGCCAGCTCGCGCCGCGCCACCGCCTGCATCACCCGCACCGCCCGCGACCGCACCGGACGGCCCGCCACCGCGTCCCCGACGCCCGCCACATGCCCCTCGTACGCCATCAGCCCCACCAGCCGGAAGCCCGGCCGGCGCGCCACCGAGCGGGCCAGCTCGGCCAGTTCGGCGGGCTCCCGCAGCGGCGAGCGCCGGGCGCCGACGCGTATCCGCCCGCCGAGCAGGCGCAGCGACGTGTCCAGCTCCAGGCAGACCCGCACCTCCTCCCGGCCGCCGCCGCGCGCCGCGTCGATCAGGTCGAGCTGCGCCGGGTCGTCCACCATCACCGTGACGGCCCGCGCGAGCTTCGCGTCGCCGGCCAGCTCGGCGAAGCCGGCGCGGTCCGCCGACGGGTAGGCCAGCAGCACGTCCTCGAAGCCGGCCCGCGCCAGCCACAGCGACTCGTCCAGCGTGAACGACATGACGCCCGCGAAGCCCGGCCGCGCCAGCACCCGCTCCAGCAGCGCCCGGCAGCGCAGCGACTTGCTCGCGACGCGTATCGGCTTGCCCCCGGCACGGCGCACGAGGTCGTCGGCGTTGGCGTCGAAGGCGTCCAGATCGACGAGGGCGAGGGGCGCGTCGAGATGCGCGGTCGCCCGGTCGTAACGGGCGCGGTCAGCGGCACGGGGAGTCATGCGCCAGAGGGTGCCAGACCCCGCTACCGGGGGGTAGGGGTGGTGGACGGGACGTTCCGGTCAGATCCGTCCCGGCCTGCGGTCGCGTTCCCGTGGGCCCGCCGACAGCCTTTAGAGTGACGGCTACACGCCGGCGAACGGGCCTGCCCCGACGGCGTCTTCCGGTACGCGTACGAGGGGGGCGGATGAGCACCGAGGCACGGCGCCCGGCCCCGGCCCCGCAGCCGGAAGCCCCGGAGGAGACCACCACCCGCCTCCGCCCCATCCCGCCCCAGCCGGCCCCCACCGGCCCGCAGCCCGCCCCGCGCCAGGAGACCCCGCGGCAGCCCTCCGCGGGCGAGGACGCCCCCCGGCCGGCCGCCCCGCGTCGGACCACACCTCCGCAGACGGACGGGCCGAGGCCCGCGCCCGACGAGCGGACGCCCGCGCCCGACGCGGGCGTACGAGCGGACACCGCCCCGCGTGCCGCCGCCCCGCGGCCCCCGCACCGTCCGGCCCCCGCCGTCCCCCCGCCGCCCACCGCACCGCCGCGCCCGACCGCCGACACCCCGGCGGCCCCGGCCCCGCAGGCCCCGCAGGTCCGGTCGCCGCGGGCCGGGGCACCGCGTCCGCCCGCCCAGCCGGCCACGGCCCCCGGCGACCAGCCCGCCCCGGTCCCGCAGGCCCGCTCATCGGCGCAGACCCCGCCGGCCCGGTCGCCGCTGGCCCCGGCCCCGCAGGCCCGCTCCACAGCCCCGGCGCCGCATCCGCCCGCCCAGCCGCCCCACGCCGCCGCCCCGCACCCCCGGGCCCCCCACACCGCCGCCCCGCACCCGCCCGCGTACTGGGGCGTCCCGCCCGAGACGTCCCGCGAGACGACCGTGCGGCTTCGGCCGATCACCGAGCCGAAGCGCACCGGCCGCCTCGTCGCCGCCGTCGTCTGCCTGGTCCTCGGTCTGGGCCTCCTCGCCGGGGCCGCCGCCGGCACATGGCTGCTCCAGGGCACCGGCGACGCCGGGCAGCGCACCGCCTACACCGAGGCGGCCACCCTCTGGCACAGCACGCCCGTCGACACGCTCTTCCCGCGCACCGTGCGGGGCGACGGCGCCGGTCCGGGCGGAGCCGACCGCGCCTGGACCCGCGTCGCCGTCGCGCCCGACGCGCCCTGCGCCGAGGCCCTCCAGCCGCAGCTGGCCGCCACCCTCGCGCCCGTGGGCTGCCTGCGGGTGCTCCGCGCCACGTACACGGACGCCACCTCCAGCAGCGTCACCACCGTCGGCCTGGTCTTCCTGCAGACCGACGCGACCGCCATGAAGGCCCTGCGCACCCGCTTCACCACCGGCGGCCTCGACCGGAGCCCCGACCTCATACCGCCCGCGCACGCCGCCCCCGGCACCGTCGCCTCCCGCTTCGGCAACGCCCAGCGCGCCAGCTGGTACGTGAACGTCCTCACCGAGGCCCCCGTCATCGTGTACGGCGTCTCCGGCTTCGCCGACGGCCGCGCCGTCATCCGGCCGCAGCCCGCCCCCGAGGCGATGGCCAAGGGCCAGACGACCGCCCCCGCGCAGGCCGGACTCGGCCACGAGGCGCGGGGCATCGCGGACCGGATCGAGAAGGGCCTGCGCGCGACGGTCACCCGGGCGACCCAGGGTCCCGCGCGGAAGGGGAACCGGTGAAGCACACCAGCACCACCCGCACCACAGTCACCCCCGTGCCGTTCCGCCCCGCGCGCACCCCCGCCCGGCTCCTGCTGGCCGCCCTCACCGCCACCGCCCTGGCGCTGCTGCCCGCCGCCCCCGCCCGGGCGGACGGCATACGGGCCCGCCAGTGGGGCAACGAGGCCATCAACGCCGACCGCGCCTGGGACACCACCCGCGGCCGCGGCGTCACCGTCGCCGTCCTGGACACCGGCGTCGACGACACCCACCCCGACCTCGCGGGCAACGTCCTGCCCGGCAAGGACCTCATCGGCTTCGGCGCCCAGCGCGGCGACCGGGCCTGGGCCCGCCACGGCACCGCCATGGCCGGGATCATCGCGGGCCACGGCCACGGCCCCGGCAACGGCGACGGGGTCATCGGGGTCGCCCCCGAGGCGAAGATCCTGCCCGTACGGGTCATCCTCGAAGGCGCCGACAAGGCCCGCTCCCGCGCCCGCCACACCCGGGGCGGCGCCCTCGCCCAGGGCATCCGCTGGGCCGCCGACCAGGGCGCCGACGTGATCAACCTCTCGCTCGGCGACGACAGCGAGTCCGCCCACCCGGAGGCCGCGGAGGACGCCGCCGTCCAGTACGCCCTCTCCAAGGGCGCCGTCGTCGTCGCGTCGGCCGGCAACGGCGGCGAGAAGGGCGACCGCGTCTCGTACCCGGCCGCCTACCCCGGCGTGATCGCCGTGACCGCCGTCGACCGCTACGGCACCCACGCCTCGTTCTCCACCAGCCGCTGGTACGCCACCGTCAGCGCCCCCGGCGTGGACGTCGTCATCGCCGACCCCGACCGCAAGTACTACGAGGGCTGGGGCACCAGCGCCGCCGCCGCGTTCGTCTCCGGCGCGGCCGCGCTCGTCCGCGCCGCGCACCCCGCGCTCACCCCCGCCCAGATCAAGAAGCTGCTCGCCGACACGGCCCGCGACGCCCCCGAGGGCGGCCGGGACGACGAGAAGGGGTACGGGACGGTCGACCCCGCCGCCGCCATCGAGGCCGCCGCCGCACTGCGCCCCGGCGACCCCAAGGCGGCCGCGGCCGGCTACGACCGCCGGTACTTCGGCCCGGGGCCGCGCCGCGAACCCGACCCGGAGGAACCGGCCGGCCTCGTCGCCCCGCTCGCCGGAGGCGCCGGCGCCCTGCTGGTCGTCACCGCCGCCGCCCTCTGGCGCGCGGAGCGCCGCCGCACCGGCTGACCCCGCGCCCCACGAGCCGGCCCACCCACGCGCACCGCCGCACCGGCTGACCCAAGCGCGCCCCGCACCGCGGCAGCCTCCGCGCACCGCCGCACCGGCCGGCCCGCGGCCCCGTACGCCTCCCCGCACCGCCGTGCGAAGTGACCGAACCGTCCCGATAGGCTCGGTCCCGTGGCGCTCAAGAACATTCCCGACCCCGGTTTCTCCGACGACGACGGCTCCGCCGACCCGAGGCTCAGCGAGGCCCTCGCGGCCTGGGCCGAGGACCGCGGCGCCGAGCCGCGCGTGCTGGAGGCCCTCCAGGGGGCGCGACTCCTCGTCCCCGTCGTCGCCGTACTCGGAGAGGTCGAGGAGGACGATCAGGAGGGGCGCGAAGCTCCGGGGAAGGGCGGTGGTGGGAGACGGGTGGGCGGCCTGCGCCGCGAGAAGACCAGCGACATGGCCGTGCCCACGCTCACCGCGGGCGACCGCCGCGCGCTGCCCGCCTTCACCTCCACGGCGTCGCTCGCCCGCTGGGACCCCGCCGCCCGCCCCGTCGCCGTGCCGCTGCGCCAGGCGCTCCAGGCCGTCGCGCACGAGAAGGCCGACACGCTCGTCCTCGACATGGCGGGACCCGTGCCGTTCGAGGTCACCGGCCGGGCGCTGCTGGCCCTCGCCGAGGGCCGCACCAGCACCGACCCCCTGGCGGACCCGGCCGTCACCGGCGCCGTGCGCGCGCTCCTCGCCGCCGAGCCGGCGGTGCTCCGCGCCTACCTGGGCCGGGGCGGCGGCGCGGACGGCATCCTCGCGCTGGTCCTCGCCCCGGACGCGGCGCCCGCCGAGGCGGCCCGCCGGGTGGCGACGGCCCTGGCGGGCGACGAAACACTGAGGGCCCGCCTGGTGCGGGGCCTCGACCTGGCACTGCTGCCGCCCGAGGCCGCCCCGCCGGGCGAGCCCTTCCACGTGAGGGAACAGGGATGAGGGACCGGTCAGCCGTAGACGGGGCCCGTGTACTTCTCGCCCGGCCCCTGGCCCGGCTCGTCCGGCACCAGTGACGCCTCGCGGAACGCCAGCTGCAGGGACTTCAGCCCGTCCCGCAGCGGCGCCGCGTGGAAGGAGCTGATCTCCGTGGTGCTCGCGTCCAGCAGACCGGCCAGGGCGTGCACCAGCTTGCGGGCCTCGTCGAGGTCCTTGTGCGCGTCGCCCTCCTCGGTCAGCCCGAGCTTCACGGCCGCGGCGCTCATCAGGTTCACGGCGACCGTGACGATCACCTCGACCGCGGGGACCTCCGCGATGTCGCGGGTCATGGCGTCGAAGTCGGGGCCGGGCTCGGGGGGTGTCGCGTCACTCATGCCCCACACGATAGGCGGTCGCCCGAGCCGTCCCGCGCCGCCCGCCCGGTTGGGCGCACCGGCGGCCAGCTGGTAGCCTGGTGTGACGACCGGCCGGAACCCATGAGCTCCGGCCCACAAGTGGAGGCTCCGTCTCCCACCTGACCGTCCTCCGGGACGGCGGGTCACCGGTCAGGCGGCGCCCATCGTTCCGTACGGACGATGGACCCGCCCGAGCTCAGCGCCCCGCGGTACGCCGTGGCGGTGCTCCGGTATCACCAGGAGCCCCGCCTGTGTCCCGTCCGGGGCATTTTTCATGCGCCGGCGCGGTTGGTCTCGCTAAACAGACGTTACGCGTCCGTCCGCCAGGCGGTCGCGTGGTGCTACCGAGGAGGATCCATCAGCGCCGAGCCCCGCATCAACGACCGGATTCGCGTTCCCGAGGTGCGACTTGTCGGTCCCAGCGGCGAGCAGGTCGGGATTGTCCCGCTTGCCAAGGCCCTGGAGCTTGCCCAGGAGTACGACCTCGACCTGGTCGAGGTCGCGGCGAACGCCCGTCCGCCCGTGTGCAAGCTCATGGACTACGGGAAGTTCAAGTACGAGTCGGCCATGAAGGCCCGTGAGGCGCGCAAGAACCAGGCGCACACGGTCATCAAGGAGATGAAGCTCCGGCCGAAGATCGACCCGCACGACTATGACACCAAGAAGGGTCACGTCGTCCGGTTCCTCAAGCAGGGCGACAAGGTCAAGATCACGATCATGTTCCGTGGACGCGAGCAGTCCCGGCCGGAGCTCGGCTACCGGCTCCTGCAGCGGCTCGCGGAGGACGTCCAGGACCTCGGTTTCGTCGAGTCGAACCCGAAGCAGGACGGCCGAAACATGATCATGGTTCTCGGTCCGCACAAGAAGAAGACCGAGGCCATGGCCGAGGCCCGTGAGGCGCAGGCCGCCCGCAAGGCGGAGCGCCAGGGCCAGCCCGCCCAGGCGGAGCCGCAGGCGGAAACGTCCGCCGAGTAGCCCGCAAGGCCGTGTCCGGGCAATCCCGCCCAGGACTCGAAACCCGATCCACCTGACGCTCCCGCGCGCCGGTCCCCGGACCGGCTGGGAGCGCCACTGACGAGGAGATAACGGCGCTATGCCGAAGAACAAGACGCACAGCGGTGCCAAGAAGCGCTTCAAGATCACCGGCTCGGGCAAGGTGCTCCGCGAGCGCGCCGGCAAGCGCCACCTGCTCGAGCACAAGTCGTCCAAGCTGACGCGCCGCCTCACTGGCAACGCCGAGATGGCCCCGGGTGACAGCGCCAAGATCAAGAAGATGCTGGGCATCTGATCCTGACCGCCTGATCCGAAGCCCCGGATTCCGGGACCCATTCGTTTCCGGGCCGTGTGAACACCCCCGCGGCCCCGCTACAAGGAGTTAACAAGTGGCACGCGTCAAGCGCGCAGTCAACGCTCACAAGAAGCGCCGTGCGATCCTCGAGCAGGCCAGCGGTTACCGCGGCCAGCGCTCGCGCCTGTACCGCAAGGCCAAGGAGCAGGTCACCCACTCGCTGGTCTACAACTACAACGACCGCAAGAAGCGCAAGGGCGACTTCCGTCAGCTGTGGATCCAGCGCATCAACGCCGCTGCCCGCGCCAACGGCATCACGTACAACCGCTTCATCCAGGGTCTGAAGGCCGCCAACGTCGAGGTGGACCGCAAGATCCTGGCCGAGCTCGCGGTCAACGACGCGAACGCGTTCGCCGCCCTCGTCGAGGTCGCCCAGAAGGCCCTCCCGAGCGACGTCAACGCCCCGAAGGCCGCCGCCTGATCCCCCAGGCCGCCGATCTTCCGACCGGACCCGCAGGCCCCGCGCCTGCGGGTCCGGCGCGTTCGCCGTCCCGCCACGCAGCCCCCGACCCCGCAGCCAGAAAGAGTCGCCGAGCACCATGGGCACCCCCGAGCTGATCTCCCCGCGTTCCCCGCGCGTCGCCGCGGCGCGGCGCCTCGCCAAGCGGAACTTCCGGAGCAAGGAGCGCCGGTTCATCGCCGAGGGTCCGCAGGCCGTCCGCGAGGCCGCCGAACACCGAGGGCCCGGCGGCGAGCCGACCCTGCTCGAACTCTTCACCACCACCGAGGCCGCCACCCGGTACGCCGACATCGTCGACGCCGCCCGCGCCGCCGGGGCCCGCGTCCACCACGCCTCCGACGCCGTCCTCGCCGAGGTCTCCCAGACCGTCACCCCGCAGGGCATCGTCGGCGTGTGCGGCTTCCTCGACTCGCCGTTCGAGGACATCCTCGCCGCCCGCCCCAGGCTGGTCGCCGTCCTCGCCCACGTACGCGACCCCGGAAACGCCGGCACCGTGCTGCGCTGCGCCGACGCGGCGGGCGCCGACGCCGTCGTCCTCACCGACGCCTCCGTCGACCTGTACAACCCCAAGTCCGTCCGCGCCTCCGTCGGCTCCCTCTTCCACCTGCCCGTCGCCGTGGGCGTCCCCGTCGAACGGGCCGTCGCCGGGCTCCAGGCCGCCGGTGTGCGCATCCTCGCGGCCGACGGCGCCGGCGACGACGACCTCGACGCCGAACTCGACGCGGGCACCATGGGCGGCCCCACCGCCTGGATCTTCGGCAACGAGGCGTGGGGCCTGCCCGAGGAGACCCGCGCCCTCGCCGACGCCGTCGTCCGCGTCCCCATCCACGGCAAGGCCGAGAGCCTGAACCTCGCGACCGCCGCGGCCGTATGCCTCTACGCGTCCGCGCGGGCCCAGCGCGCCACCGGAGGGTGCCGCTCCGTCACCCAGAGCTAGTAAGGTGACGGGCTCGGGGCCCGTCGCGCAGCACTGAGGGGTGGGGGTACGGGGATGACGCTCGGCACGAGCGGCCACACGGAGGGCCGCGCCGCCTTAACGCGCGCGCCGGCGCCCCGGCACACCCCCGCCGGCCCGACCCCGCCCGGGTACGACCCCGACGACCTGCCCGACGGGCTCGTCGTCGCCGACGCCGACGGGCGGATCGTCTGCTTCAACGCCAAGGCCGCCCGCCTCACCGCCGTACCCCGCGAGCGGGCCATCGGCAGCCGCCTCGACGACGCCCTCCCGCTGGAGGACATCAAGGGCAACCGCTGGTGGCCGCTGACCGACCCGTACGGCGGCCTCGCCACCCGCACCGGCCAGCCCGAGCGGAACCTGCTGCTGCCCGGCGGCCGCGAGCTCCTCGTCGCCGCCCGGTACGTGCGCGACCAGCCGCTCGGGCCGGTCCGCCGCGTCGTCGTCACCCTCCGCGGCACCGAGGCGCGCCGCCGCAACGAACGCAGCGACGCCGAGCTGATCGCCACCGTCGCCCACGAGCTGCGCTCCCCGCTCACCTCGGTCCGCGGCTTCACCCACACCCTCCTCACCAAGTGGGAGCGGTTCACCGACGAGCAGAAGCGGCTCATCCTGGAGACCGTCCACAACGACGCCCACCGCGTCACCCGGCTCATCTCCGAACTGCTCGACATCTCCCGCATCGACGCCGGCCGCCTGGAGGTGCGCCGCCAGCCCGTCGACATCGCCGCCGCCGTCGGCCGCCACGTCCAGGGCCTCACCGCCCGAGGCCTGGCTCCCGACCGCTTCTTCGTCCGCGTCCGCCGCCCCCTGCCCGATCTGTGGGCCGACCCCGACAAGATCGACCAGATCCTCGGGAACCTCCTGGAAAACGCGGTGCGCCACGGCGCCGGAACCGTCACCATCGAAGTGGCACCCACCGGCGCACAGGACGGCGAGAAAGGAACGGCGGTCACCGTGAGCGACGAAGGCCCCGGCATCCCCGAGGAGTCGATGGGCCGTGTCTTCACCCGCTTCTGGCGGGGCAGCACCCGCGGCGGCACCGGTCTCGGCCTCTACATCGTCAAGGGCCTCGTGGAGGCCCACGGCGGCGCCATCACCGTCGGACGCGCCCCCTCGGGCGGCGCCAGGTTCCGATTCGTCCTGCCCGTGGGCGCCCCGGCGTACCTCACCCAGGGGATCTGACCCCGCCGGCGAGGACCCGGCCCGGCCCCACGGGCTCATCCGCGACAGCCATACCCCGTTAGACTCAAGCTTTGGCACCTTTGCGTCCTCGGTCGTCGAGCGGGGGCCCCAGCCAGCCCATTCGGAAGTACGGGAAGAGATGTCGGCACCCAACAAGTCGTACGACCCAGTCGAGGTCGAGGCACTGAAACCGGAAGAGATCGAGCGCATGCGGGACGAGGCGCTCGCCGCCTTCGCCGCCGCCGGCGACCTCGACGAGCTCGCCCACGCGAAGGTCGCCCACACGGGCGGCACCTCGCCCCTCGCCCTCGCCAACCGGGAGATCGGCGCCCTGCCCCCGCAGGCCAAGGCCGAGGCGGGCAAGCGCGTCGGGCAGGCGCGCGGCGCGGTGGCCAAGGCCCTGGCCGCCCGCCAGGCCGAGCTGGAGGCCGAGCGCGACGCCCGGGTGCTGGTCGAGGAGGCGGTGGACGTCACACTGCCCTACGACCGCACCCCGGCCGGCGCCCGCCACCCGCTGACCACCCTCATGGAGCGCGTCGCGGACGTCTTCGTCTCCATGGGCTACGAGGTCGCCGAGGGCCCCGAGGCCGAGGCGGAGTGGTTCAACTTCGACGCCCTCAACTTCGTGCCCGACCACCCGGCCCGCCAGATGCAGGACACCTTCTTCGTCGAGGGCCCCGAAGGGACCCGCGGCGACGAGTCCGGCATCGTGCTGCGCACCCACACCTCCCCGGTGCAGGCGCGCACGCTCGTGGACCGCGAGCCGCCCGTGTACGTCGTCTGCCCCGGCCGCGTCTACCGCACCGACGAGCTCGACGCCACGCACACCCCGGTCTTCCACCAGATCGAGCTGCTCGCCGTCGACGAGGGCCTCACCATGGCCGACCTCAAGGGCACGCTCGACCACATGGTCCAGGCCCTGTTCGGCCCGGACATGAAGACCCGGCTCCGCCCGAACTTCTTCCCGTTCACCGAGCCGTCCGCCGAGATGGACATGCTCTGCTACGTCTGCCGCGGCGAGTCCGTCGGCAACGCGGACCGGCCCTGCCGCACCTGCGGCAGCGAGGGCTGGATCGAGCTCGGCGGCTGCGGCATGGTCAACCCGAAGGTGCTCATCGCCTGCGGCGTCGACCCGGAGAAGTACAGCGGCTTCGCCTTCGGGTTCGGCATCGAGCGGATGCTGATGTTCCGCCACAACGTCGAAGACATGCGAGACATGGTCGAGGGTGACGTCCGGTTCACCCGGCCGTTCGGGATGGAGATCTGATGCGGGTCCCGCTTTCGTGGCTGCGGGAGTACGTCGACCTGCCGGCGACGGAGACCGGCCGAGACGTACAGGCCAAGCTGGTTTCGGCCGGTCTGGAGGTCGAGACCGTCGAGCAGCTCGGCGCCGGCCTCACCGGCCCGCTCGTGGTGGGCAAGGTCCTCACCATCGAGGAGCTGACCGAGTTCAAGAAGCCGATCCGCTACTGCACCGTCGACGTCGGCCAGGCCAACGGCACCGGCGAGCCCCAGGAGATCATCTGCGGCGCCCGGAACTTCGCCGAGGGCGACAAGGTCGTCGTGGCCCTCCCCGGCGCCGTGCTGCCCGGCGACTTCCGCATCGCCGAGCGCAAGACGTACGGCCGGATGTCCCGCGGCATGATCTGCTCCTCCGACGAGCTCGGCATGGGCGACGACGGCACCAAGGGCATCATCGTCCTGCCGCCCGAGCACGAGGTCGGCACCGACGCCACCGCCCTGCTGGAGCTGTACGACGAGGTCCTCGACATCGCCGTCACCCCCGACCGGGGCTACTGCCTGTCGATGCGCGGTGTCGCCCGCGAGGCGGCCATCGCGTACGGGCTGCCGCTGCGCGACCCGGCCCTCCTCGACGTGCCCGCGCCGAACTCGTACGGCTACCCGGTCCAGGTCACCGACCCCGTCGGCTGCTCCCGCTTCACCGCGCGCACCGTCGTCGGCCTCGACCCCGAGGCCCGGTCCCCGATCTGGCTCCAGCGCCGCCTGCAGAAGGCCGGCATGCGCCCGGTCTCCCTCGCCGTCGACGTCACCAACTACGTGATGCTCGAACTGGGCCAGCCGCTCCACGCCTACGACCGCAGCCGCCTCGACGGCCCGATCGGCGTGCGCCGCGCCGAGCCCGGCGAGAAGATCACCACCCTCGACGGCACCGTCCGCGTCCTCGACCCGGCCGACCTCGTCATCACCGACAGCCGCGGCCCCATCGGCATCGCGGGTGTCATGGGCGGCGCCAACACCGAGATCGCCGACGCCGGGACCGACCCGGAGACCGGGCAGGTCCGCGGCACCACCGAGGTCGTCATCGAGGCCGCGCACTTCGACGCGATCTCCATCGCCCGCACCGCCCGCCGCCACAAGCTGTCCTCCGAGGCGTCCCGGCGGTTCGAGCGGGGCGTCGACCCGCAGGCCGCGGCCGCCGCGGCGCAGCGCACGGTCGACCTGCTGGTCCTCCTCGCGGGCGGCACCGCCGAGGCCGGCGTCACCGAGATCGTCGCCCCGAGCGCGCCCCGCACCATCGCCATGCGCGCCGACCACCCGGACCGCGTCGCCGGCGTCTCCTACGGCCGCGAGACCGTCGTCCGCCGCCTCCAGGAGGTCGGCTGCGACGTGTACGGGCAGGACGAGCTGGTCGTCACCGTCCCGTCCTGGCGCCCCGACCTCAACGAGCCCAACGACCTCGCCGAAGAGGTCATCCGCCTGGAGGGCTACGAGAACCTCCCCTCGACCCTGCCCAAGCCGCCCGCCGGCCGCGGGCTCACCGAGCGCCAGCGCACCCACCGCCGCGTGGGCCGCGCCCTGGCCGGCGCCGGCTACGTCGAGGCGCTGAACTACCCGTTCATCAGCGAGCAGGTCCTCGACCAGCTCGACATCCCGGCGGACGACCGCGCCCGGAGCGTCGTCAAGCTCGTCAACCCGCTCTCCGACGAGGAGCCCGCGCTGCGCACCACGCTGCTGCCGGGCCTCCTCGCCGCCCTGCGCCGCAACGACGGCCGCGGCAGCCACGACCTGGCCCTCTTCGAGACCGGCCTCGTCTTCCACGCCCCGGCCGAGCCGGGTGTCGCGGTCCGGCTGCCCGTCGACCGCCGCCCGACCGACGCGGAGCTCGCCGGAGTCGACGCCGTCCTGCCCGAGCAGCCCCGGCACGCCGCCGTGGTCCTCGCCGGGGCGCGCGAGCAGGCCGGCTGGTGGGGCAAGGGCCGCCCGTCCGACTGGGCCGACGCGGTCGAGGCCGCCCGGACCGTCGCCCGCGAGGCCGGCGCCGAGCTGATCGTCCGGCAGGGCCAGTACGGCCCCTGGCACCCCGGCCGCTGCGCCGAGCTGGTCGTCGTCGTGGACGGCGCCGAGCGGACCGCCGGCCACGCCGGCGAGCTGCACCCGCGCGTCGTCAAGGCGCTCGGCCTGCCCGCCCGCACCTGCGCCATGGAGCTCGACCTCGACCTGGTCGAGCGCGCCTCCACCGGCCCGGTGCGCGCCCCGCGCATCTCCACCTTCCCGGTGGCCACGCAGGACGTCGCGCTGGTCGTGGACCAGGCCGTGCCGGCCGCCGAGGTGGAGCGCCACCTCACCGAGGGCGCGGGCGAACTGCTGGAGTCGATCCGGCTGTTCGACACGTTCACCGGCGAGCAGATCGGCGAGGGCAAGAAGTCCCTGGCGTACGCGCTGCGGTTCCGCGCCGCGGACCGCACGCTGACCGTCGAGGAGGCCACCGCCGCCCGCGACGCCGCCGTGGCGCTCGCCGCCGAGCGCACCGGGGCGGTCCTGCGCGGCGCCTGACGCCCCGCACACCACCCCCGCCCACGGAAGAAGGGGCGCGTCCGGACCACCGGACGCGCCCCTTCCCCTTTCCTGGTGGCGGAAAGCCCCGGGCGCGCTGGGGGCGTGCGCGCGGTTGCTCACTCATTCGAGTGAGAAGCCTGGTGGACGTTCCCCGCGAGAAGGGACGATCGACAGAATCGTCCCGACCGCGACAAGGGGCCTGAAGAAGGGCGGTCCGCATGATCCGTTGCTGGTCCCGGAGGCCCCGCGCGCGGAGAGCCGGCCCGCTCGCCCCGCTGGCCCTGCCGACACTGTGGGGTGCCGTCGCCGTGACGTGGAAGATGACGTGCCCGCTGGCCCGCCAGGACGACCTGGCCGCGCGGATGGCCGGCAGCGCCGTCTTCCTCGCCGTCGGGACCGGCCTCGCCATGGGCGTCTGCCGGAGCCTGCGCCGCCGGCTGCGGCAGATCGAGGCGATCGCCCACGCCGCCCAGCGGGTCCTCCTGCGCCCCCTGCCGCCCCGCCTCGACGGGCTCGCCCTCGCCGGCAGGCAACTGCCCGCCGTGCCCGGCGCGGTCGTCGGCGGGGACCTGTACGAGGCGCTCGCCACCCCGTACGGCGTCCGCGTGATCATCGGCGATGTGCGGGGCCACGGGCTGACCGGCCTCGGCGCGGTCGCCGCCGTCCTCGGCAGCTTCCGGGAGGCGGCGTACGAGGAGCCGGGGCTCGGCGGACTGCTGCGCCGGCTCGACCGGGCCCTCCAGCGGTACGCGGGGGAGCGGACCCGCGACGAGGACCCCGCGCACCCCGTGGCGGGCGGCCCCGCCGAGGAGTTCGTCACCGTCCTGCTGCTCGACATCCGCCACAACGGCGACGTGCTGGTCCTCAACTGCGGCCACCCCTGGCCGTACCGGCTCGGGCACGACGACGCGGAGCCGCTCGCCACCGGCGTGCCGCTGCCGCCGCTCGGCGCGTTCCCGCTGCCCGACACCCTGCCCGTACGGCGCTGCGACCGGCTGCTGCCCGGCGAGGCGCTGTTCCTCCACACGGACGGCGCGGCGGAGGCACGGGACGCGGGCGGGCGCTTCTTCCCGCTGGAGACCGTGCTCGGCACGATCGCGCGGCGTACGGCCCTCGCCCCGGACGCCGTCATCGACGACGTGCGCGCCGCGCTGCTCGCCCACACCGACGGCCGCCTCGGCGACGACGTGTCGTTCGTCGTCGTGCGCAACGACCGCGTGCCCGCCGACCGCGTCCTCGTCCCCGTGCAGCCCGGCGATCCGGGCCCGCGCCCGACCCGGCCCGCACCGTCCTCCCGATAGCGGCTGGACCGGACGGTGCGGACCGGCACCACCCGCCCCCGCCGAAATGTGTCGGGCGGACCGGCGGGGCGGGCGGTGCGCGGCCGGGCCGCCGCCTGTACGAGGGGGGAGCCGGCGGCCCGGCCGCCTCCTGAGAGGCATCAAGTCAACCGGGCCCCGCCGCATGCCGGAAGCGCGCACGGGGCACGGATACCGGCACTTCGTTCACACCCCGTGCGAATCGGGCACCCGTGCGGGCCGCCCGGTGGCACACACGGCAGACGGCACACCGCACGGCACGCTGAGGGACCCCATGCAGCCCAACACCCTGCTCGACGCC
The DNA here is from genome assembly GCF_964272635.1 of Streptomyces sp. SudanB25_2051. Lineage (NCBI taxonomy): Bacteria > Bacillati > Actinomycetota > Actinomycetes > Kitasatosporales > Streptomycetaceae > Streptomyces > Streptomyces sp. SudanB25_2051. The sequence goes on along the minus strand of NZ_OZ186787.1, from coordinate 1,020,790 downwards.
CTGCTCGACGAGGCGGGGATGTCCCACGCGGGCCTCGCCGCCCACGTCAACCGGGCGGGCCGCGCACACGGCCTGACGCTGCGGTACGAGCACACGGCCGTCGCCCGCTGGCTGAAGGGGCAGCGCCCGCGCGGCCGGGTCCCGGACCTGATCTGCGAGGTGCTGGCCGCCCGGCTGCGCCGCCCGGTCACCCTGGACGACGTCGGGCTCGGCGTACCGGACGGCGGCGCCGCGCCCGGCCAGGGGACGCCGCTGGCCGGGTTCGTCGAGCGGGCCACGGCCCTGTGGCGGTCCGACGAGCAGCGCCGCCCGCACCTCCTGGGCGTCGCGGCGGTCACCGGCACCCCCGCCGTGATGCCGGTCTGGGAGTGGGAGAACCCGCCCGAGGACGCCGACGTGTCCCGCCGCGGCACCACCGACGTCAGCGCCGTGGACATCGAGACGCTCCGCGCGGCCCGCGCCCACTACGAGCTGATGTACCGCAGGGCCGGCGGCATCGCCACCCGCGCCCGGATCGTCGGCTTCCTCAACGCCCGTACCGCCCCGCTGCTGCGCGGCTCCTACGGCGACGCCCTGGGGCGGCGGCTGCACCGCGCGGCGGGCGGCCTGGTCGCGGTGGCGGGCATCTGCGCGTACGACTCCGACGAACTGGGCCTCGCCCAGCGCTACTTCCACCAGGCCCTGCGCCTGGCGAAGGCCAGCGGCGACCGGGGCCTGGGCGCCTATGTGATCGCGCTGCTCGTCAACCAGGCGCTGTTCACAGGGGAGTACCGCGAGGCCGTGGCGTTCGCGGAGGCGGCGCTGAGGTCGGCGGGGGCGTGCCTCACCCCGGCGCTCACCGCCGACCTGTACGCGATGCAGGCGCAGGCGTACGCGCACCTCGGCGACGGTGCGGCGGCGCTGCGCTGCGTCCGGCGGGCCGAGCGGGAGGCGGAGCGGATCCGGCCGGGCCAGGAGCCGGACGAGACCGGCTATGTGCAGCCGGGCCTGGTCAACGTGCGGGCCGCGGAGGCGCTGCTGAGCCTGGGCGATCTGTCCGGCGCGCGGGAGAACGCCGCCGCCGCCGTCCGCACGCCCGCGCACGACCGGGGGCGGGTGCACCGGCTGGCGATTCTCAGCCAGATCCAGCTGCGCCAGGGCGAGCCGGACCGGGCCGCGCGGACGGCCGCCGAGATGGCCGAGCGGGCCCGCGGAATGGAGTCGCGGCGGCTCAGGGGCCGTCTGCGGGAGGTGCGGGAGCACCTGATGGCCAGCGGCTCGGGCGACGCCGGCGAGGCGGCCGAAAAGATCGAGGCGGCCCTGCGCGTTCCCCTCTGACGGGCCGGCAGCTGCGATATTGCCTCCGACAGGAAGGTGGCAGCGCAGTGCGGTGGACGAACCTCGGCGAGACGACCGTGTACGAGAACCCCTGGTTCCGGGTCAACCTGGCGGATGTGGCGCTCCCGGACGGGCGGCGCCTGGACCACTTCCTCATCCGGCTCCGCCCGGTCGCCGTGGCCACCGCCGTCAACGACGCGGACGAGGTGCTGCTGCTGTGGCGGCACCGCTTCATCACCGACACCTGGGGCTGGGAGCTGGCCGCGGGGGTGGTGGAGGACGGCGAGGACGTCGAGGCGGCCGCGGCGCGCGAGATGGAGGAGGAGACCGGCTGGCGTCCCGGCCCGCTGCGGCACCTGATGACCGTCGAGCCGTCGAACGGGCTGACCGACGCCCGCCACCACCTGTACTGGTCGCGGGAGGCCACGTATGTGGGCGAGCCCGAGGACGCCGTCGAGTCGAGCCGCCGCGCGTGGATACCGCTGAAGCTCGTCCCCGACCTGATCGCCCGGGGCGAGGTCCCGGCCGCCAACATGGCGGCCGGCCTGCTGATGCTCCACCACCTGCGGCTGGGCTGACAGGCGGGCGTGAGCGCGGGGGCCGGAGCGGTGCGCCGACCCCCGGCGGCTCAGGAGTAGACGTAGAAGCCGGAGCCGGTCTTGCGGCCCAGGCGGCCCGCGTCGACCATGCGCTGGAGCAGCGGGGGAGCGGCGTACAGGGGCTCCTTGTACTCGGCGTACATCGAGTCGGCGACCGAGGCGACCGTGTCCAGGCCGATCAGGTCGGACAGCTTGAGCGGGCCCATCGGGTGGGCGCAGCCCATCTCCATGCCGTTGTCGATGTCCTCGCGGCTGGCGATGCCCGACTCGAACATCCGGATCGCGGAGAGCAGGTACGGGATCAGCAGCGCGTTCACCACGAAACCGGACCGGTCCTGCGCGCGGATCGCGTGCTTGCCGAGGACCTTCTCGACCACGGCCTGGGCACGGCTGATGGTGCCCTCCGACGTGGTCAGCGCGGGGATCAGCTCGACCAGCTGCTGGACCGGCGCCGGGTTGAAGAAGTGGATGCCGATGACCTGGTCGGGGCGGGAGGTCGCCACGGCCAGCTTCACCAGCGGGATGGAGGACGTGTTGGACGCCAGGATGGCGTCCTGCCGGGTGACCACCTGGTCGAGGACCTGGAAGATCTCCGTCTTGACCTGCTCGTTCTCGACGACCGCCTCGATGACCAGATCGCGGTCGGCGAACTCCCCGAGGTCGGTGGTGAAGCTCAGCCGGGCGAGCGTCGCGTCACGCTCCTCCTCGCTGATCTTGCCGCGCTGGGCGGCCTTGTCGAGGGAGTTGTACAGCCGGGTACGGCCGATCTCCAGCGCCTCGCCGGTGGTCTCGGCCACCTTGACCTCGAGGCCGCTGCGGGCACACACCTCCGCGATGCCCGCGCCCATCTGACCGCAGCCCACCACTCCGACGCGTGCAATGTCGGCCATTGAGTCCGTCACCTCGTGCCTTTCGCTGATCTTCGGGTGGCGGGGCGTCCGTATGGTTCCGGCTCTCCCGCCTCGACCCCACGACGTTACTCCGTTCGCGCGGATCGGCGGTCCTCCGGGCCGGGCATGCTCCCCCGGAGACGGTCATACGGTCCGGGGCACCCGCTTTCGTCTCCTAGAGCGCGAAGGGCGCGAAGCGCCCGAAACGATCACGGCGCACGGGCGGGGCCGGGTACGACGGGAAGGCTGGGGCACACATGGGACACAAGGGCGGCGGCGGCGTCGGGCGGCGCGCAATGGTCGCGGCGGCGACGGGACTGGTGGCGTCCCTGCTGGTCAGCGGGGACGCGGTCGGCGCGGCGGGCCACCGGGGCGGTGGCCGGGGCGGCGACGGGGGCCGGCGGGGAGAGGGCGGCGGGCGCGGGGACGCCAAGGGGCGGCGCGGGGGCCTGCGCGCGGAGGAGTTCCGCGGCATGTGGGTGGCGACGGTCACCAACCGCGACTGGCCCTCCCGCACCGGGCTGTCCGCGGCCCAGCAGCGCGCCGAGCTCACCGCCCTGCTCGACCAGGCCGTGAAGCGGCGCCTCAACGTGGTGATCCTCCAGGTCAGGCCGACCGCCGACGCGCTGTGGCCGTCGCCGTACGAGCCGTGGGCCCAGTGCCTCACCGGCGTCCAGGGCAAGGACCCCGGCTGGGACCCGCTCGGCACCGCCGTCGCCGAGGCCCACCGGCGCGGCCTGCAGCTGCACGCCTGGTTCAACCCGTACCGGGTGGCCACCCACGCCGACCCGACGCGGCTCGCCGCCGACCACCCGGCGCGCCGCAACCCGGACTGGGTCGTCCCGTACGGCGGGAAGCTCTACTACAACCCGGGCCTGCCGCAGGTGAGGCGGTTCGTCCAGGACGCCATGCTCGACGCCGTACGCCGCTACGACCTGGACGCGGTCCACTTCGACGACTACTTCTACCCGTACCCGGTGGCCGGGCAGGTCTTCGACGACGACGCGGCGTACGAGGCGCACGGCGGCGGCTTCCCGGACCGGGCGGCCTGGCGGCGGGACAACATCGACCTGCTGGTCCGGGAGATGTCCGCCCGCATCAAGGCGGTCAAGCCCGGTGTGAGGTTCGGCATCAGCCCGTTCGGGATCTGGCGCAACGCCGCGACCGACCCGCTCGGCTCCGACACGCGCGGTCTGCAGACGTACGACGACCTGCACGCCGACACCCGCAAGTGGATCAAGCAGGGCTGGATCGACTACGTCGTCCCGCAGCTGTACTGGCACATCGGCTTCGCCGCCGCCGACTACGCCGCGCTGGTGCCGTGGTGGAACGACGTGGTGCGCGGCACGGACGTCCATCTGTACGTGGGGGAGGGCCTGTACCGGGCGGGGGACCCGGCGGCGCCCGCGCCCTGGCAGGACCCCGCGGAGCTGTCCCGGCACCTCACCTTCGCCGCCGAGCACGACCAGGTCCTGGGGCACGCCTTCTTCGGGGCGCGGGACGTGGTCGCGGACCGGATCGGGGCGATGGCCAGGGTCGTGGCCGACCACTACCCGACACCGGTCCGCCCGCCGGGCTGGTGATGCGCGGGCGCGGTCAGGGGCGCGCCTTGAACTCCCCCTTGTGACGAACGGCGGCGTCCGGGCCCGGGGACACGACGGCCTCGTGCCCGTCGTCGTCGAACTTGACGCGGTACGGCGGGTGGCCGTGCTCGCCGAGGACCTCGACGATCTCGGCCGTCCGGTCGTGCTGTCCGACCACCCGGCCGTGCACCAGCAGCTTGTCGCCCACGGTTGCTTCCATCGGGAGTGACCTCCTCGCACCGGATTCTCCGTATCTGGGAGTCTACGTCCGCACCTGTGCTCCGCGTCACTCGGGAGAGTGGCCCCGCGGTGCCTCCGTGCGGTGCCTCGGTGCGGTACCTCCGTGCGGTGCCTCCGCGCCGGGCGGGGCTCAGAAGACCGGCACCGAACCCGTCCGGAACTCCGCCCCGTCCAGCAGCTCCGGCGTCAGCCGCACCCCCGTCATCCGCTCCGCCAGGGCGAACGCCGCCTCCGTCGTCGGCTCCGGCCCCTCGTCGTCCTCCCGCAGGCCGAAGCCGACCTCCCGCATCAGGGCCACGGCGCCGTCCGGGTCGGCGCCGTCCCGCGCGTACGGGAACAGCGGCTCGAAGTGCAGCCGCAGCTCGCCGTCCGCGTACCGGCTGAAGTGGTCCACCGCGTTCACATTGCGGAAGTGCGTGACCAGCTCCGTCCCCCGGGACAGGGGCACGGCCGCCTCGTCGAGCGTGCCCAGATAGCCGTTCGGCTCGATCATCAGCGTCCAGCCGTCCACCTCGCAGACGCCCAGGAAGTGCCGGTCGCCGCCGGACTCCTTCCACGCCGCCGCCGCGGCCTCGACGAGCGGGGCTATGCCCGTCACCCGGCCGTCCGCACGGCCCCGCAGCCGCTCCAGCGCCTCGTCGGGGGAGACCGCGTGCACCAGCGTCAGGCAGTACGCCTCGATGAGCTCCGGGCAGTGGTCACCGAGCCAGCGGTAGTCGGCAGCAGTCGCGTTCATACCTCCGATCGTGGCACCCGCCACTGACAACGGGCCCTTCCCCTGCGAACGTTCGACCATGACGGAAACGAACGCTTTCGGCTCGTACGAGATTTCGACCGACCCCGCCCGAGTCGACCGGGAACGGCTCCACATGTGGCTGTCGACCGACACGTACTGGGCGCGGGGGCGCAGCCGCGGGAAGCAGGACCGCGCCGTCGACGGCTCCCTCAACTTCGCCGCGTACGACACGCGCAGCGGCGACATGGCCGCCTACGCGCGCGTGGTGACCGATCTCGCGACCTTCGCCTGGCTGTGCGACGTGTACGTCGACCCGGCGGCGCGCGGCGCCGGCCTCGGCACGGCGCTGGTGGCGGCGGTCCGCGACCACCTCGCCCCGCACGGCCTGAGCCGCGTCATGCTCGCCACGGCGGACGCGCACGGCCTGTACGAGAAGCTCGGCTTCCGGCGCATCGACGACGCGGACCGCTGGATGGTCCTCGACTTCGGCTAGTCCGACGCCACCAGGCGGCGGGGACCGGCAGTGACCGGGGCGGGCGGTGACCGGGGCCGCTCTTGGCCCGGGCCCGTGGCTGGGGCGGGCGGTGACCGGGACCACCCATGGCCGGGGAGCGGGGCTGCCCGTGGCCGGGACCGCCCGTGGCCCGGGCCGGCGGTGACCGGTGGCCCCGGTGGCGGCCCGCCGGACCGGTGGCCAGGGAGCTCTCCTGCCGTACGGCGGCCCGGCCGGGTCCCCGTACGGCGTCCGCGCCGCGCGGCACCCGCTAGCCTGAACCTCACGATGAACCGTTTGTCCACGGCCTGGGGCGACCTCGCCCTCACCCGCTTCCCCGACCATCCCCGCGACCCGCTGCGCGCCTGGGACGCCGCCGACGAGTACCTGCTGCGGCACCTCGCCGAGCCGGACGCCCCGCGCTCCGGGGCACCGTGGCCGTGGTCGGCGACCGCTGGGGCGCCCTGGCCACCGCCCTCGCCGGCCACCCGGGCCCCGCCGGACTGGTCCAGATCACCGACTCGTACCTGGGCCGCGAGGCCACCCGCGCCAACCTCGCCCGGGCCGGCCGCGCCGATGACCGCGTACGGCTCCTCACCACGCGCGACGCCCCGCCCGAGCGGATCGACGTGCTGCTGGTCCGCGTCCCCAAGAGCCTGGCGCTCCTGGAGGACCAGCTGCACCGCCTCGCGCCCGCCCTGCACGCCGGGACGGCCGTCATCGGCACGGGCATGGTCAAGGAGATCCACACCTCCACGCTCACCCTGTTCGAACGGCTCGTCGGCCCCACCCGCACCTCCCTCGCGGTGAAGAAGGCCCGGCTCATCCACACCGTCCCCGACCCGGACCTCCACCGCCCCGCCAACCCCTGGCCGCACCGGTACGCGCTGCCCGGCGACGCCCCGGCGGTCGCCGGCAGGACCGTCGTCAACCACGCGGGCGTCTTCTGCGCGGACCGCCTCGACATCGGCACCCGCCTGTTCCTGAAGCACCTGCCGACCGGCCTCGGCGCCGCCCGCGTCCTCGACCTGGGCTGCGGCAACGGCGTGGTCGGGCTGGCCGTCGCGGTCGCGGAGCCGGACGCCGAGGTGATCCTCACCGACGAGTCGTACCAGGCGGTCGCCTCCGCCGAGGAGACGTTCCGCGCCTCCGCCCCGCCCGGTGCGAAGGCCCGCTTCGTCGTCGGCGACGGCACCGCCGACGTACCGGACGGCTCGGTCGACGTGGTCCTCAACAACCCGCCGTTCCACAGCCACCAGGCCGTCACCGACGCGACGGCCCGCCGGATGTTCACCGCCGCGCGCCGCGTGCTACGCAGCGGCGGCGAGCTGCGGGTCGTCGGCAACCGGCACCTCGGCTACCACGTGACGCTGCGCCGCGTGTTCGGCAACTGCGAAGTCGTCGGCAGCGACCCGAAGTTCGTGGTGCTGCGCGCCGTCAAGCGCTGACCCCGTCCGGGCCCGCCCGACCGGTCCGGCCGGCCCGGGGGGCCGCCCCCGCGGCCTTGGCGCGGCGGTGCGCGGCCACCCGTTCGCGGGTGGCGCACCGCCGCGAGCAGTAGCGGCGCGGGACCCCGCTGCCCAGCGCCAGGAACACCCGCCCGCAGCCGGGCGCCGCGCAGAGCCCGCCGGGCGCCCGCTGCCGGTCCCAGACCAGGACCGTCAGGCACAGGCACGACGACGCGAGGAACCACTCGCCCCACGGCGCGTCGTCCGACGCGTCCAGATGCGGATGCCACGGGCTGTCGCCGCCGTGCGCGGTCAGCCGCAGCGGGCCCGGCCCCCGCGCGAGGAGCCCGTTCAGCTCCGCGACCGCCGCGTCCAGGCCCTCGGCGGCGAACACCCGGCGCAGCGCCAGCGCCGCGTCCCGCAGTTCGGCGACATCCCGCTCCGACACACTGACCGGCTCGATCTCGCCGTGCTCCCGCAGCAGCCGAGCGATCCCGTCCGGTGTCGGGTCGTCACGGGTCAGCGCGTTGACGAGGGCCTCGGTGCGGCGGGCGACCGCCCTGACCGAGTGGTGGGACGAGCGGTCGTCGGCGTACACCCCGGCAATGTAACGCATCTGGTGTGGTTTTCCGTTACGTGCGTAACGTGCCGTGCGTGAGAGACCGTTACCCGCTCCTCCGGTACACGACCGGCGCCGCACTCGCCCGTACGGGCGACGAGATGGCCGGGCCCGCGCTGCTCCTGGCGGAGCTCGCCGCCACCGGGTCGTCCGCGACCGCGTCCGCCCTGCTCGCCGCGAGCACGGCGGCCGCGGCCGTGGGCGGACCGGTCCTGGGCGCGCTGCTCGACCGCTCGGCACGCCCGGGGCGGCTCCTCGCCTGGTCGGTCACCGGCTACGCGGCGAGCCTGCTGGCCGTGGCCGTGTGCCTGGGGCGCGCACCGGCCGCCGTGCCCCTGCTGATCGCGGCCGGCTCCGGGCTGCTGGCCCCGGCCCTGTCGGGCGGCTGGACGGCCCAGCTCCCCGGGGTGGTGGAGCGGGCGGCGCTGCCCCGCGCCACGGCCCTGGACGCGATGACCTTCCACGCGGCGGCCCTGGCGGGCCCGGCCCTGACCGCGGCGGTGGCCGTGGCGTACGGCTCCGGGCCGGCCGTCGTCGCGGCGGCGGCCTTTCTCGCCCTGGCGGCCCCCGCCGCGCCCGGCATCTTCCGGCCGGGGAGCTCCGGCCCCGCAGACCCCTCGGCATGCGGCGCGCCCGGCACCTCCGGGCCCGCGACCCCCGCACCCTCCGGCCCCGTGGCGGTCCCCGGCACCCCCGAGCCGGCGACCCCCGCCCCCTCAGGCCCCGCCGCGCCCGTGCCGCGCTCCCGGCGGCTGGCCGCCGACGTCGGGGCCGGGTTCCGGGCGCTGGCGGGTGCCCCGGTGCTGGGCCGGGTGACGGCGGCCTCCGTGGTGTCGTGCGCCGGGCAGGGCGTCCTCGTCGCCTGTACGCCCCTGCTGGGCGAGCGGCATCTGGGCGGGGCCGGGTACGGGGCGCTGCTGCTGGCCGTCGTCGCGGCGGCCGCCCTCGTGGGGAACGCCCTGCTCGCGCGCCTGTCCGGAGCGCCCGCGCCGGAGGCGGTGTTCCGGGCGGCGACCCTCCTGCAGGGCGCCGCCCTGCTGCTCGCCGCCGCGGCCGGTCACCCCGCCGTCCTGCTGGCGGCGGTGGTGCTCGCGGGGCTCGGGGAGGGGCCACAGCTGACGGCGCTGTTCGCGGTCCGGCACCGGGAGGCGCCCGACCGGCTGCGCGCCCAGGTCTTCACGACCGGCGCCAGCCTGAAGATCAGCGGCTTCGCGCTGGGGGCGGCCGTCGCCGGGCCGCTCGCGGACGCCTCGCTGCCGGGGGCGCTGCTCGGGGCCGCCGCCGTACAGCTCGTCGCGGTGGCCGTCAGCGCTCCGGCAGGGCCGTCCCGCAGCGGGCGCAGTACCGGACCTCGGCGCCCTCGGGAGCGAGCCGGCCGCACTCGGGGCACACCCGGTCCAGCAGGCAGGCCGGCTCACCGCCCTGCTCGCGCCCCGCAGCGGTCGGCCGGCCGATCGTCATACCGGGACGCCGGCGGTGCACCGTGAGGTAGTCCAGCCCGTGCGGCCCCGCCACGAGCCCCCGCCGCGCCCCGTGCGGCAGCCACACGACGCACCCGGCCTCCAGCGCCTCCGACCCCGCGTCGCCCGTCTCCAGCCGCCCCTGGCCGCTCACCACGAACACCAGCACGTCGAGGTCGGCCTCCACATGGACGGCCACCCCCGCGCCGGGCGCGAGCCGCACCACGTTGGCGTCGAGCTGCCGCTCCTGGACGGCGAGCCGCCACAGGGCACCGCCGCGTTCGGCGGGCATCGCGCGGACGAGGTCGGACATCCGGGCGAGCACGCTCGCCTCCGGGGGCACTGCCACGTTGTTCCTCCCGAGAACACCGGCGGGGTGAGGGCCACCGGATCGTAGCGAGTCGCCGCCCCCGACACGCGGCAGCGTCAGCGCGCCCCGGCGGCCAGCGCCCGCACCGCCCTCTCCAGCCGCTCGCGGCGCGCCCGCGGGGTGCGGGCCTGCAGCAGCGGCAGGATCACCTGGTACCGGGCCGTCCGGTCGAGCGCCTCGAACGCCTCCCGCGCCCCCGGCGCCGCGTCGAGCGCCGCCGCCAGGTCCGGCGGCACGGTCGCCGTCCGCTGGGACTCGTACGCGGCGTCCCACCGCCCGTCCTCCTGCGCCCGCCGCACCTCGGCGAGGCCCGGCTCCCGCATGCGCCCGGCGGCGGTCAGCTCGGCGACCCGCTCCACGTTGACCCGGGACCACAGGCTGCGCGGGCGGCGCGGCACGTACTTCTGGAGGTAGTACGTCTCGTCGTACGCCTTGCGCTGCCCGGAGATCCAGCCGTAGCAGAGCCCCACGTCCACGAGCTCGCCGTCCGTGACGGACGGGACGCCCGACTTCTTCCGGGCGACCTTCACCCACACGCCCTCCCGGCGCGTGTGATGCCGCTCCAGCCACTCCTCGAACGCCCCTGCGTCGCGGAAGGCGACGACCTCCACCCCGTTCAGCTCGTCCATGCGTCCACGCTATCCACCCGGTGAAAACCACGAGCCCGCCGCGCCACGCCCCCGGCAGGATGCCCCCGTGCACCCTTTCACCCGCGCCGACGCCGCCCTCCCCGGCCTCGCCGCCAACCCGGCCCGACCCACGGGCGCGGCGTGCGGTGGCCGCTCACCCTGCGCTGCCCCCGCGCGTCCTCGTCGGGCTTCTGGGCGACGGCGACGGGGAGGTGGCGGAAGCGGCGGCCGCGAACCCCGCGCTGCCGCCCGCCGCGATGCGGGAGCTCGTACGGGCTCTCGGTGCGGGCACCTGAGGCGGCTCCCGGCCGGGCGGGGCAGGAGCCGCCGTGCCGCACCCGCCGCGCCTGCCGGGACCGCCGCGCGTGCCGGGACCGCCTCGGCGGCCCCGGTACCGGCGTCGGCCCGACCGGCATCGCTTTCCGTATCCCGGATGTGATCATCCGGCCGCCGTCATGATTATCTGAGGGGAGACATCGAACGGGGGATCACATGAGCGAGGGAACAACCGCGGTCAGCGAGGGCAAAGCCACCGGGGACGACCGGCTTCCGGAGCCGGACGGGGCGAAGCTGCCGCTGTCCCCGGACGAGCTGGAACGGCACGAGGTCCTCCCCGGCTGGGAGGGCCACTACACCGCGCCGCCCGCGGACAGCACCGCCGACCCGCTGGCCCGGCCGCAACTGCGCCCGGACCCTCCCGGCCTGCTGCGGCCGCCGCCCCCCGGCGGACGGTCGGTCGACTTGAAGATCGCGCCCGGTGTGCTCAAGAAGGCCGCCGGCCGGATCGACGACATCTACGACCACTTCCACAAGCCGGCCGCGTCGCTGGAGGAGCCGGCGCTGAAGGCGGTGAGCGCGCTGGAGGGGCTGGAGTCGGCGCGCGCGGTCCGGCTCGCCCACCGGCAGTGGGAGCGGCAGGCCGGGACGGTCACGGCATGGCTCGCGCACATCGCGGCGAGCCTGCGGGCCAGCGACGGCACCTACACCCGGGCCGACATGGAGGCGGGCCAGGCCGTCGACCGGGTGCGGGTCCGCTCCGCGCTGGAGGACTACTGATGGCGGAGACCTTCTACCTCACCCTGCTGGCCGCGGACCTGTCGGCGCTGGACGGCCTGGCGGACCGCTGGGAGGGCATCCACCGGGACATCAAGGGCCTCGGCAAGCGCATGCACGACGAGGTGCTCACGCCGCTGCGCGACAAGGGCTACTGGGAGGGGGCGGCCGCCCCGTACGCCTGGAAGATGATCGACGACATCCAGCGCCAGCTGGAGAACGCCGCGAAGGTGGCGGACGCGGCCCGGCGCGTCGTCGAGGACGGCGTGGGCGATCTGAAGTCGGCCCAGAGGGACCTGAAGGACGCCACCCGGCGGGCCAGGGAGAAGGGCCTGTACATCAGACAGGACGGGACGCTGTCCCCGGACGTCATCGGCAACGTCTGCAAGGTCGAGCTGACCGCCGAGGAGAAGAAGACCATCGAGGCGGCGGACCGGGAGATCGCGCAGATCCTCAAGCGCGGGGTGACGGCCGACCGCAACCTCGCCTACAGCCTGATGGCCGACATCGGCCTGGGCCAGTGGTTCAACAAGGCGCCCGGGCTCACCGACATCGACTCGACGAAGAGCATCGGTGAGGACGTGTACAACGCGGTGGGCCTCGCCCTCCAGGGCAAGGATCCCTACCCGGGCCTCAGTTCGGACGACCCGTACTCGCTGGGATGGGACTGGGTGACCGGCGACGGCGCCCGCCACCGCGACTACTACCACGGCGACGAGATGACCGAGCTGATCAGGTCCAGCGAGAGCATGGAGCAGCTGCGGCTGGACACGCTGGAGCAGTGGCGGTCCACCGGCCAGCCGCAGGGCAGCGTGGCGTACTCGATCTCGGAGAGCGGCAAGCTCGGCGCGTTCAAGAAGCTCGTCACCACGGACCTGCCGGCCATCGTCACCGGCGACGAGGACCACCTCGGCGAGGCGTTCACCGGCTCGTACAACCTCAACTACACGGTCAAGGGCCAGGACCCCGACGGCTCCCTGGTGGTCGAGTACACCCTGAAGAACAACACCAGCAACGAGTCGTTCCTGCACTATGTCGGCTACTACGACTGGCTGGAGAAGTTCAACCGCGAGGAAGGCGTCTTCTCGTCCGTGGACCAGAAGATCGTCTGGACCGAGCGCATTCCGGCGAAGGAGAAGTGAGCCGGTGTCCCGAGGACGCATCCTGACGGCGGCCGCCGCCGTGCTCGCCCTGCTGAGCTGCCTGCCGGGCTGCTCGCCCGCGCCCACCGCCCTGGAGGGCTGCATGGGGGAGCGGGCGGTCGGCGCGACCTCCGCGCAGCTCGCCGGCACCTACCGGGGGGAGGGCGACGCGGAGGGCGTGACGCTCACCCTGAAGGCGTCGGAGAGCAAGCCGGGAAGCGGCACGGTCACCGTGCGCGGCTGGCCGACCGGCGACTGGCACCGCGGCGAACTCGGCGAGACCTTCGACGGGTCCGGCACCTGGTCCGTGGTGCAGGGCGGCACCGCGGCCACCGAGTTCGCGCGCCTGTCCCTCTCGTTCACCGCGCCGAAGCGCTTCCTGGAGGGGGACACCCTCGACTCGCTGTCGATCGCCGAGGGCGACGGGCGCACTCACCTGTACGCGGAAGGCGACCCGGACGTCTGCCCCGCCTTCCGGCTGCGGCCGCAGGGCTGAGACCGCCCCGCCCCGTCCCGCCCTGCCACGCCGACTGCGGCCCCCTCCCGCCCCGCCGGCTGCGGGCCGTCAGGCGTGGCGGGAGCGGTACAGGTCGCGGATCAGCGCGATCTCCGCGCCGTGGTGGAGCAGCTCCTGGTTGACCCACCAGACGATGTCGACGAACGGGTCCTCGGGGTCGCTGCCGTGGGGGTACGTGCTGTGGCCCACCGTGTCCAGGGCGCGGTCGTCGGCGGCCAGCAGGGCGTTCCGCCAGGCCGTCGCGGCCGCGTCGAACTCGGCGATCGCGCCGGCCGCGTCTCCGCTCGTGCGGTAGTCGTCCCTGGTCAGGGTGTGGGTGCCCGCGGTGTGGTCGGCCCGCAGGGCCAGCAGTTCGCTGAGGTGGCTCAGCCGCCAGGCGAGCGTGGTGAAGGGCGGCGGGACCGGGTGCGGGGCGGGCGCGGTGTCACGCCCCCAGTCGCCCGTGCCGCTCAGGGCGGTCGCGCGCGGCCCCGGCCCGTCCGTGCGGCGCCGGACCGACCAGCAGCCCGGCACCGGCTCCCACAGGTACTCCTCGTCCGTGAGGGGGCCGACCTCGACGGCCGTACCGTTGCCGCTGTCCACGACGGGGCCCGTCAACCGGTCGGCCAGCCGCTCGCGCGCGAAGTCGAACTGGTCGAGCAGCGGGATCAGGCGTGGCGGCGTGGACATGGCGCTCCCGGGGCTGTCGAGGGCCCTAAGTCGGCTGGGGCCTCGGGCCGTTGCGGAGTGGATCCCGCGTCAGCCTGGCACAGCGGCCGTGCGGCCTCGCCTGATTTTCCGTACCCGCCCGGCCCGGCGGCCGACGCGGCACCGGGGTCGTGCGCCTCCCTCAGTCGAGGCAGAACTCGTTGCCCTCGACGTCCTGCATCACGATGCACGACTCGTTCTCGCCGTCGGCCCGCAGCAGCCGTACGCGTACGGCCCCGAGCGCGACCAGTCGCGCGCACTCGGCCTCCAGCACGGCGAGGCGCTCCTCACCCACCAGGCCGGTGCCGACCCGCACGTCGAGATGGACCCGGTTCTTGACGGCCTTGCCCTCGGGCACGCGCTGGAAGTACAGGCGCGGACCCGCCCCCGACGGGTCGGCGCAGGCGGACCACGAGCCGCGCTCCCCGGCCGGCAGCGAGCGCTGGTAGTCGTCCCACGTGGCGAACCCCTTCGGGGCGGGCGGCAGGACGTACCCCAGCACCTCGCACCAGAACCGGGCGACACGCTCCGGTTCCGCGCAGTCGAAGGTCACCTGGAACTGCTTGATCGCGGTCATCCGGCCACCTTAACGGCGTGCCTGCCGACCGCACTTGGGTTTTTCCCACCCGCGTCCTGCGGTCCCCTGCCCCGCGTCCCGCGCCCGTGCCCCGCGTCCCCTGCCCCGCGTCCCACGCCCGTGCCCCCCGCATCCCACGCCCGTGCCCCGCGCCCGTGCCCCCCGCATCCCACGCCCGTGCCCCGCGCCGTCGCCCGCCGGGACGCCTCCGCGGACCGCGACGGGGTGCGCGCGCAAGCCGCTGGGACCCCGAACGTCCGTGAACCCGGTGAACCCCCTCAGCCCACAGGGTCCGTCGTCACCAGCACGTAGTCGAAATAGAGGGGGTCACCCTCCTCGTCCACCGGGTACTCGAAGCTGCTGTTGTTCGCGAAGATCACCTTGAGCTCCGGCAGGACGTCGAAACCGAGGTCGTTCTCCTCGACGACATGGCCCCGTTCCTCGAGCCGCGCCAGCAACTCGTCACTCGGGGTGCGGAAGACGTCGACACCGTCGAGGGTGACCCTCATGTCCGCGTCCTCGTCGCGGAACCGCCACACCTCCACGTTGGTCAGCTCGCCCTTGCGGAAGCCGAGCATGACGTTCGCCCGGTAGCCCTCGTGCTTGCAGAGGATCTGTCCCGGCTCGGCCTCGGCGTCCGCGTCCGGGACGGTCAGGCCCAGCTCGCGCGCGGCCTGACCGGCCTCGTCGGCCGACATGCCGAACCGGAACGTCGCGAAGCCGATGTGCGGCAGCAGTTCCACGTCCACGTCCACTCCTTCGTAGGTGCGTCAGGTTCCGTCATACCAGCAGGGCGTTTTCGTCGACCGTCCACCCTCGCTTGGCGAGCATCGCCTGGAAGTTCTTGTTGTCCTTCAGGCTCTCGACCATCTCCTTGATGTGGTCGTCGTACTTTCCGGGGAATCGTGTCTTGATGTCGTCGATGTCCATGCGCATGGCCTCCGTGAGCTTCCCCTGGTTGATCAACTCACGCTGCCATTGCTGCCATGCCTGCGCCTCCAGGCTGGAGCCCGAGCTGTACAGCTTCTGGTGGTCGTCGAGATCCATGCGAATCGCCGGACCGTTGTTGACCTTCTGCTTCTTGTGCGGTCGGTTCGCGATGTAGAAGCCGGGCTCGATGACGTCCTTCCAGGCCGACTTGGGCGGGATGTGGTTGACCTCCATGTCGACGGTGGAGACCCGCCTCCCGTTCACCTTCTGGTTCGCCGGGAGCAGCCCCCCGTACCAGCCGGCCCTCGACGTGCAGCCCTTGGCGATCAACCCCTCGGGGTCCATCAGCGTGTAGGGGTTGGTGACGTAGCCGGCCGGATTGGGGGAGGGAGCGAGCCCGAGGGGATCGGCGGACACGTAGCGGGCGGTCTCCGGGTCGTAGTGCCGGTGGACGTTGTAGTGCAGACCGGTCTCCGGGTCGTCGTACTGGCCCGGGAAGCGCAGGGGTGTGTAGGCGGTGGCGTCACGGTTCCACGCCGTGAGCCCCCAGACGGTGGAGCGGTTGTGCCATGCGACGTCGCCCCGCTCGTCGACGAGTTCCGTGGGCGTGCCGACCAGGTCGGTGACGATCGCGAAGAAGCGGCTGTCGACCTCCTCCGGTCCCAAACCCTCGCCGACGGTACGACGCTCCAGCTGGGACAAGGGACGGTAACCCTCGTGGTCCCAGGTCAGGGTGACCCCGGAGGCCATGTCGGTCTGCTCGGCCAGCCGGGTGTCCTCCCACGAGAAGAGGACCGTGGCGGCGACCGCGGTGCCGTCGCTGGCCATGCGGTGCTTGGCGGTGCGGCGGCCGAGGGGGTCGTAGGAGTAGCGCCAGACCGTGCCGTCCGGGGTGGTGCAGGAGGTGAGCCGGTCCTCGGCGTCCCAGGTGTAGTGCCAGGTGTCCGGCTTGCGGGACGGGCGCTTCTTCCGGCGCGTGACGACCCGGCCGGCGTCGTCGTACGCGTAGCGCAGCCCGCCCGCGGAGACCAGTCGCGTCCCCTCGTACACCCGCTCCCCGCGGCTCTCCACGTGCTGGGCCCGGGCAGGCCACTGGGCGCCCGTCTGGTTGCCGATGGCGTCGTAGCTGTACCGCTCCGACCAGTCGTCCACGGCGACGCCGAGCGGCCGCCCCAGCGGGTCGAGGTCGAACCGGGCGGTCAGCCCCCTCAGCTCGTCGGTGGCGGAGACGAGCAGTCCGTCCGCGCGGTAGCCGAACGCCCGGGAGCGGACCCTTCGGCGGCCCGTGGACACCGTCTGGGACGCCAGCCGGCCGATGGCGTCCCACGTGGAGGCGATCGTCACCGGGGCGGCGGAGGGCCCGAAGGTGCGGGCCAGCTCGCGGCCCAGCAGGTCGCGGGAGAAGTCGAGGGCGTGGCCGGCCACCGCGACGCGGGTCCGGTTGCCGCTCTCGTCGTACCCGTACGTGGTGACGGCGCCGGTCGGCGTGGTCCGCGACACCAACTCCCCGTGGGCGTCGTAACCGAACCGCATGGTGCGCCCGTCGACGGTCTCCGCCAGCAGGCGGCCCATCAGGTCGAACTCCAGGGCGAGGACGGACGTCGGTGTCTCGGCCCGGACCAGCCGGTCGGCCGCGTCGTAGGTGAACCGGGTGACCGTCCCGGCGGCGTCCTTCTCCAGCAGCCGGCCGACGGCGTCGTAGGTCAGGGCGAAGCGGTGGCCGGCCGGGGTGACACGGGCGGCGAGCCGGCCGGCCGCGTCGTGCTCGTAGCGGGTGGTGCGGCCGTCGAAGTCCGTCTCCGACGTGGTCAGTCCGGTGGGGCCGTAGGTGTACGTCCAGGTCCGGCCCTGGGGGTTGCGGACACCGGTGACCCGCAGCTCGGTGTCGTAGGTGAACTCGTACCGGGCCCCATCCACACCGGTCCGCGCGGCCAGGAGGTCGAACCAGGTGTACTCGAACCGGGCGGTGCCGCCCAGGGGGTCGGTGTACGAGAGGCAGTTGCCCTCCTCGTCCCAGGTCCACGACTCGGCCGTCCCGTCCGGGGCGATGCGCCGGGACAGCGAGCCGTCCGGTGTCCACTGCAGCCGGGTGACCGATCCGGCCGGGTCGGCCGACTCGCGGGGCCGCCCGAAGGCGTCCCGGGTCACGGTGTAGGTGGCGCCCCGGGAGTCCGTGACCGACAGGGTGAGCCCCGCCGGATCGTTCACCCGGCGCTCCGACAGGCCGCCCGGGAAGGTCACCGTGGCGGTGGCGCCCGCCGCGTCGTACGTGTAGCGGGTGGACGTCCCGTCCGGGGCCGTCAACGACAGCCGGTTCCCCCGGTCGTCGAAGGTCTGGCGCCAGACCGATCCGTCGGGGCCGGTCACCGCCACGGGCAGGTGCATCTCGTTGTAGACGACGGACGCGCGCCGCCCGTCGGGCAGCACCATCGAGACCAGGTCGCCGTGCTCGTCGTAACCGAACTCGGCCGTGTTGCCGAGTTCGTCGGTGCGGGACAGCAGGTTGTCGTACCGGTCCCAGGTGAAGTACACGGTGTGGCCGCGGGCGTCGGTCTCGGCGACCGTCTGGCCGAGACTGTTGAACCGTGTGACGGTCACCGCGCCCGTGGAGTCGGTGAACCGGGTGACGCGGGCCTCGGTGTCGTAGGAGAAGCGGGACGACAGCGCCCCGCCGGGGCCGATCGTCTCCGTCACGCGCCCGGCGGCGTCGTACACATAGGTGTACGTGTGCCCGTTCCGGTCGGTCCACGACGTCACCCGCCGGTGTCCGTCGTAGGTGAGGCGCAGGGGCACACCGGACGAACCGGCGACCGACTCCAGGTTCCGGTCGGCGTCGTATCCGAAGGAGGCGACGCGGACCGGCCCTTCGGGAGTCTCCACGTCCAGGGTGGTGACCACCCCGCGCTGCCGGTCGGTGCCGACACGCACCCGGTAGCCCGCGTCGTGGCTCACCAGCACGGGCAGGCCGTCCTCGGAGCGGTCTATCCGGTAGGCGTTGCCGTTGCGGTCCTCGACGTCGGTCAGCCAGTACAGCCCCGAGTGGTAAGGATTGCCGGCGAAGCGCCGGGTGAGCCCCGTACGCGGATCGGTGACCGCGTATGTGACGTCACCGAGGACGCCCCGCCCGGCGAGGACGAGAGGCAGCCGTTCGCCCTCCACCGGCAGCAGCTCCTGACCGGGCTCGGTCGGCACCGCTGGGTAGAACAGGACGGAACCGTCCTCCCGCGCCCACGCGACGCCCGCCCCGGTCATCTCCAGGCGCTCATCGAGCGTGGAGGCCCAACTGCTGCCGAAGCAGTGGCCGAAGAGATAACCGGATATGTGGGTGCGCCGCAGCGCCAGAGGGAGGACCCCGGGCAGGACGAGGTCCGTCTGGGGCATGACCATCTCCCCGGTGGCCACGTCCACCGGGTCGGTCTTGCACCGCCGGTTGAGCAGGGACATCGCGACCTCGCGCAGGCGGTCCAGTGCCTCGCGCATCGATGTGGGGCGACGCCGGCGTACCGGCTCGGAGCCGCCGTGGCGACGGCCCGGGCCGTCGTCCCCGTCCTTGCGGTCCCTCGCGGCGATGGCGCGCAGACGGTCGCGGACATCGCCGTCCGTCTCCCTGTGCGTCTTCGATCCGCCCTTGATCGCGTCCGGGACCTTCTTGCCGATGTGGTCCCCGAGATCGTCCAGCGCCTTGGTGAGCTTCTCCGTGATGCCCTCGATGGACGTGTCGAGCACGGCGGTCAGAGAGTCCTTGCCCTTGGCGCGCCCGTGGTGTCCCTTGGCCCTGCCGAGCTTGCTGCCGGCCCTGGACTTCATGGTGATCTGCACGGAGGCCAGATGCGTCGCGGCGTTGCCGTGGGCGTCGTGGTCGATCTTCGGGCCGCCGCCGGGGCCGGCGCCCGGGCCGGCGGAATTGAGCCGCAGTCCGTCCTCGCCCGCCTGCGCGGTCCGGCCGGTGTCGTACCCGTTCTGGACCCCGGCCGCGTTGAGCGCGGTCTGGATCGCGAGGTCGGCGACGATGTTCTCGATCGCGGCGACCGCGGGCGCGGTGAGCGTGGCGACGATCTCGGCGACGGCCGCGTCCGCCATCTCCTTCATGATCCGCTTGAACGCGATGCGCGTCGCGGTGATCTTCGCTCCGGCCAGCAACGTCGACAGGCCGGCCGTCACCGGCGCGAACGCCAGCGTGATTCCCACCGTCGCGCACAGATCGGCCAGTTCGCCCACCGCGGCGATCTTCCGGGCGACGATGATGTCGGCGACCCGGTCGAGGGCACCCGCCACCAGGCGGGCCGCCTTCGCCAGATCCTTGTGCTTGCCCTGCACCTTGGACCAGTGGTCGTCCAGGGCGGTGAGCGACTCGCTCTGCCCGCTGGACAGCAGCGTCTGTACGTGGGCGTACGCGGTGCCCGCGTCGTCGTCGGCGTCGTCCGCGAACTCCCGCAACGCGTCGGCCATGTCGCGGTACGCGTCCTCGTCCACGTTCGGCCAGCCCACACCGATGACGTCGAGCATCGTGTCGACGCCTTCAGGTATCACATACCCCACGATTCGGCAGCCCCCGTTCCACTCGCCACACGAAAGTGTGTTCGTCAGTCTGGCATGTGACGCCTCGTCGGCCATGGCCGGTTGCCGACGTCCGGACCGGATAGCGGCCCGAGGGGCCCTCAGTCGCCGGACAGCGCGGTTCGCGGACGTCGCCGTTCGGTCGCCGGTCGGCGGGTGGAGCGCGGCGGGGAAAGTGGCGACCGCCCCGACCTCCGGCGCGGCGGCGCTCCTCTCCGGGGCTGGTCGTGGCTCGGAGGTGAAACCGCCGCGGCCCGCGTCGCCGCCCCGGCGAGCCGTCCGCCGGCCCCCGCGCACCCCCCGGACCCCTCATTGCATAAAACTGCATCGGTACGTATAGTCATGCCATCCAGAAGGAGGGTCCATGACGGTACGGGTGGCAGTCGCGGGAGCGAGCGGGTACGCGGGCGGGGAGCTGCTGCGGCTGCTGCTCGCGCACCCCGGCGTCGAGATCGGCGCGCTGACCGGCAACTCCAACGCCGGGCAGCCGCTCGGCGCGCTCCAGCCGCACCTCCTCCCGCTCGCCGGGCGGGTCCTCAAGCCGACCACGGCCGAGGTGCTCGCCGGGCACGACGTCGTGTTCCTCGCCCTGCCGCACGGCCAGTCCGCCGCCGTCGCCGAGCAGCTCGGCGACGAGGTGCTGGTCATCGACATGGGCGCCGACTTCCGGCTGAGGGACCCCGCCGACTGGGAGAGGTTCTACGGCTCCCCGCACGCCGGGACCTGGCCCTACGGCCTGCCCGAGCTGCCGGGCGCGCGCGCCGCGCTGGAGGGGTCCAAGCGCGTCGCGGTGCCCGGCTGCTACCCCACCGCCGTGTCGCTCGCCCTCTTCCCGGCGTACGTGCACGGCCTCGCCGAGCCCGAGGCGGTGATCGTCGCCGCGTCCGGCACCTCCGGCGCGGGCAAGGCGCCCAAGCCGCACCTGCTCGGCTCCGAGGTCATGGGCTCCATGTCCCCGTACGGCGTCGGCGGCGGCCACCGGCACACCCCCGAGATGGCCCAGAACCTCGGCGCCGCCGCCGGGCAGCCGGTCACCGTCTCCTTCACGCCCACCCTCGCGCCCATGTCCCGCGGCATCCTCGCCACGTGCAGCGCCAAGGCGAAGCCCGGCACCACCGCGCGCGACCTGCGGGCCGCCTACGAGAAGGCGTACGCCGACGAGCCGTTCGTCCACCTCCTGCCCGAGGGCCAGTGGCCCGCCACGGCGTCCGTCCAGGGCTCCAACGCCGTCCAGGTCCAGGTCGCGTACGACGGGACCGCCGACCGCGTCATCGCCGTCAGCGCCATCGACAACCTCACCAAGGGCACCGCGGGCGGCGCGGTGCAGAGCATGAACATCGCCCTCGGCCTCCCCGAGGAGACCGGCCTTTCCACGATCGGAGTCGCACCGTGAGCGTCACGGCAGCCAAGGGATTCACGGCGGCGGGCATCGCCGCCGGGATCAAGCAGAACGGCAACCCGGACCTGGCCCTCGTGGTCAACAACGGCCCGCGCCGCGCCGCCGCGGGAGTCTTCACCTCCAACCGCGTCAAGGCCGCTCCCGTCCTGTGGTCCGAGCAGGTGCTCAAGACCGGCGAACTCGCCGCCGTCGTCCTCAACTCCGGCGGCGCCAACGCCTGCACCGGCCCGCGGGGCTTCCAGGACACCCACGCCACCGCCGAGAAGGCCGCCGAGGTCCTCGGCGTCGGCGCGGGCGAGGTCGCCGTCGCCTCCACCGGCCTCATCGGCGTCCACCTGCCCATGGACAAGCTCCTGCCCGGCATCGAGAAGGCCGCGGCCGAACTGTCCGAGCACGGCGGCGAGAAGGCCGCCATCGCCATCAAGACCACCGACACCGTCCACAAGACCGCCGTCGTCACCCGGGGGGCCGGGACGGAGTCCGGGGGAAGCTGGACCGTCGGCGGCATGGCCAAGGGCGCGGGCATGCTCGCCCCCGGCCTGGCCACCATGCTCGTCGTCCTCACCACCGACGCCGACCTCGGCGCCCCCGAGCTGGACAAGGCGCTGCGGTCCGCCACCCGCGTCACCTTCGACCGGGTCGACTCGGACGGCTGCATGTCCACCAACGACACCGTCCTGCTGCTCGCCTCCGGCGCGTCCGGCGTCACCCCCGCGTACGACGACTTCGCGGAGGCCGTACGGGAGGTCTGCGACAACCTCGGCCGCCAGCTCATCGGCGACGCCGAGGGCGCGTCCAAGGACATCCGGGTCGAGGTGGTCAACGCCGCCAGCGAGGCCGACGCCGTCGAGGTCGGCCGGTCCATCGCCCGCAACAACCTCCTCAAGTGCGCCATCCACGGCGAGGACCCCAACTGGGGCCGCGTCCTGTCCGCCATCGGCACCACGAGCGCCGCCTTCGAACCGGACCGGCTGAGCGTCGCCATCAACGGCGTCTGGGTCTGCCGGAACGGCTCCGTCGGCGAGGACCGAGACCTGGTCGACATGCGCTACCGGGAGGTCACCATCACCGCCGACCTCGCCGCCGGCAGCGAGTCCGCCGTCATCTGGACCAACGACCTCACCGCCGACTACGTCCACGAGAACAGCGCCTACAGCTCATGAGCACCCGCAAGCACACCGCGCTCCCCAAGGCCCAGATCCTCATCGAGGCGCTGCCCTGGCTCACCCGCCACCGCGGCAGGACCGTCGTCATCAAGTTCGGCGGCAACGCCATGGTCGACGAGGACCTGAAGGCCGCCTTCGCCCAGGACGTCGTCTTCCTCCACCACGCCGGGCTGCGGCCCGTCGTCGTGCACGGCGGCGGCCCGCAGATCAGCGCGGCCCTCGACCGGTACGGGCTGGTCAGCGAGTTCAAGGCGGGCCTGCGCGTCACGACCCCCGAGGCGATGGACGTCGTACGGATGGTCCTCGCCGGCCAGGTCCAGCGCGAGCTCGTCGGGCTGCTCAACCAGCACGGCCCGCTCGCCGTCGGCCTCACCGGCGAGGACGCCCACACCCTCACCGCCACCCGGCACCAGCCGCTCATCGACGGCGAGCCCGTCGACATCGGCCGCGTCGGGGAGATCACCGCCCTCGACACGGGCGCCATCGAGGCGCTCCTCGCCGACGGGCGCATCCCCGTCGTGTCCTCGATCGCCCGCTCGGAGGACGACGGACATGTCTACAACGTCAATGCTGATACGGCGGCTGCGGCACTCGCTGCGGCGCTGGGCGCCGAAACGCTGATGGTCCTCACCGACGTCGAGGGCCTCTACGAGGACTGGCCGAACAGCGACGAGGTCATCAGCCGCCTCACCGCCACCGAACTGGAGAAGCTCCTGCCGGAGCTGTCCAGCGGCATGGTCCCCAAGATGGAGGGCTGCCTCCACGCCGTGCGCAACGGCGTGCGCACCGCCCGCGTCATCGACGGACGCGTCCAGCACGCGATCCTGCTGGAGATCTTCACCGACGAGGGCATCGGCACCATGGTCGTGCCCGACGAACCGGAGGCAACCGCATGAGCAACGAACGGCTCACGCAGCGCTGGCGGTCCGCGCTGACGGACAACTACGGCACGCCCCGCCTCGCGCTCGTCAGCGGTGAGGGCGCGCGCGTCCGGGACGCCGACGGCAACGAGTACCTCGACTTCGTCGGCGGCATCGCCGTGAACGCCCTCGGCCACGCCCACCCGGCGATCGTCCGGGCCGTCACCGAGCAGATCTCGGCCCTCTCCCACGTCTCCAACCTGTTCGCCGCCGAGCCGCCCGTCGCCCTCGCCGAACGGCTCATCCAGCTGTCCGGGCGCCCCGGCCGGGTCTATTTCTGCAACTCCGGCGCCGAGGCGAACGAAGCCGCCTTCAAGATCGGCCGCCTGACGGGCCGCCGCCACATGGTCGCCACCACCGGCGGCTTCCACGGCCGCACCATGGGCGCCCTCGCCCTCACCGGCCAGCAGGGCAAGCGCGAGCCGTTCCACCCCCTGCCCGGCGACGTGACCCACGTGCCGTACGGGGACGTGGACGCGCTGCGCGCCGCCGTCACCACCGACACCGCGCTCGTCGTCATCGAACCCGTCCAGGGCGAGATCGGCGTCGTCGTCCCGCCCAAGGGCTACCTGCGGGCCGCCCGCGAGATCACCCGCGCCACCGGCACCCTCCTGGTGCTCGACGAGGTGCAGACCGGCATCGGCCGCTGCGGCCACTGGTTCCAGTACCAGGCGGAAGGCGTCGAGCCCGACGTCGTGACCCTCGCCAAGGGCCTGGGCGGCGGGCTGCCCATCGGCGCGGCCCTCGCCTTCGGGGACGCCGCCGACCTGCTGAAGCCCGGCCACCACGGCTCCACCTTCGGCGGCAACCCCGTCGCGTGCGCCGCCGGCCTCGCCGTACTGGACACCCTCGCCGCCGAGGGAGTCCTCGACCAGGTCAAGCGCCTCGGCGAGCGGCTGCGCGACGGAATCGAGGGCCTCGGGCACCCGTTGGTCTCCCACGTCCGCGGCGCGGGCCTCCTGCTGGGTATCGTGCTCACCGAGCCCCTCGCACCGCAGGTGCAGCAGGCGGCTCAGGACGCCGGCTTCCTGGTGAACGCCCCCGCGCCCGACGTCATCCGGCTCATGCCGCCGCTGATCGTCGGGGACGACGAGGTGGACGCGCTCATCCGGGCCCTGCCCGGCGTCCTGGACGCCGCCCGCGGGGCCGACCTGGCCACCGGGGCCGACCGGGCCCACAAGGCCGCGGCGGCCGACGGGGCCGAAGCGGCCAACGGGGCCGACGGGGAGAGACGAGCCGGAGAATGACACAGCGATGACCGAGGCGCAGGACAACGGCCACGGCGGCCCATCCGTACCGCAGACCCGCACGGCACGGCACCGCCGGATCGTGGACATCCTCAACCGGCAGCCGGTGCGCTCGCAGAGCCAGCTCGCCAAGCTCCTCGCGGACGACGGGCTGAGCGTCACCCAGGCGACGCTCAGCCGCGACCTCGACGAGCTCGGCGCGGTGAAGATCCGCAACACCGGCGGCGAGCTGATCTACGCCGTGCCGAGCGAGGGCGGGTTCCGCACCCCGCAGGCGCCGCTGGGTGAATCCGCCAAGGAGGAGCGGATGCGGCGGCTCTCCGGCGAACTCCTCATCTCCGCCGAGGCGTCCGCCAACCTGGTGGTGCTGCGCACCCCGCCCGGAGCCGCCCAGTTCCTCGCCTCGGCCATCGACCAGGCCGAACTGCACGACATCCTCGGCACCATCGCGGGCGACGACACGCTGCTGCTCATCTCCCGCGACCCGGCGGGCGGCCAGGCCCTCGCCGACCACCTGCTGCGCCTCGCGCAGAAGGAGCGCTGACCCCGGCCCGCACCCCGACGCTCAGGCGCCCGCCCATCCGATCGCGATGCGCGGGCGCGCGTCCGGGCGCACCCACCGCAGGATGCGCTCCATCGCCGCCTCGGGCACCGACACGCACCCGGCCGTCGCGCCCTTCCCGTTCGCGTGCAGGAAGATCCCGGCGCCCCGGCCCCGCACCGGCCGGTCGTAGTTGTAGCCGATCACCAGGGCGTGGGCGTACTGCGCCCGGTACGTGATCAGGTGCTCCGCCTCCGCCGCCCGGCAGTCCGCCGGCAGCGGCTCCACCCAGCGGTTGTACGAGCGGGACGCGTTGTCCTGGCACCACCACGAGGCGCGCGTCACCCGCCGGTAGGGGTACGCCGTGCCGGGCGGCGCGGCCTCGATGCCGAACGCGAACGGCAGCCGGTACACCCCGGTCGGCGTCGTTGACGTGCCCTGCCGGCGCCGGTCGCCGCGCACCAGCCCGCCCGCCCCGAACCGCGCCGGGGCCGAGCCGACGCGGGTCCAGCCCCGGCCGCCGCGCCGCTCCCACCAGGTCACCGTGCCGGTCGTGGCGCGCGGACCCGGGGCCTCGGCGGTGATCAGCTGCGTGCCGGTCCCGCCGACGGCCGGCGGGGACGGCTCCCCGGCGCGGGCGCCGGCGGCCAGCGCCGGAGCGGGGGAGTGGGCGGCGCAGGCGAGCAGGGCGGCGGCGAGCACGAGAGCGGGACGGCGCATGGCCCGACCGTAAGCCGCGCCCGCGCCCTCCCGCGCCCCCGGCGAACCCGTACGGGGCCGCAGCGGACCCGTACGGGTCAGACCCGGCGGCCGTACGGGTGCGCCCATACCCCTCCCCCCGCGAACCCGTACGAGGCCGCGGCTGACCCGCGCCTTCGGCGGGCCGCTGAACGGCTCGCCGTCGAGGCCGGCGGCTTACGTGCGGGGCCAGGACCAGCCGCGTTGACAAAACATACGGAGGTCTGCATAGTTATACCCATCGTTGAATGCACCGCTAAGGAGAAACCCGTGACCGAGCGCGTCGTACTCGCCTACTCGGGCGGCCTTGACACCTCCGTCGCCATCGGCTGGATCGCCGAGGAGACGGGCGCCGAGGTCATCGCCGTCGCCGTGGACGTCGGCCAGGGCGGCGAGGACCTGGACGTGATCCGCAAGCGCGCGCTCGCCTGCGGTGCCGTCGAGGCCGAGGTCGCGGACGCCAAGGACGAGTTCGCCGACGAGTACTGCCTCCCGGCGATCAAGGCGAACGCCCTCTACATGGACCGGTACCCGCTGGTCTCGGCGCTCTCCCGGCCCACGATCGTCAAGCACCTCGTCGCCGCCGCCAAGAAGCACGGCGCCTCCGTCGTCGCCCACGGCTGCACCGGCAAGGGCAACGACCAGGTCCGCTTCGAGGCCGGCATCGCCGCGCTCGGCCCCGACCTCAAGTGCATCGCCCCGGTCCGGGACTACGCGATGACCCGCGACAAGGCCATCGCCTTCGCCGAGAAGGCCGACCTGCCGATCGCCACCAGCAAGAAGTCCCCGTACTCCATCGACCAGAACGTCTTCGGCCGGGCCATCGAGACCGGCTTCCTGGAGGACATCTGGAACGCGCCGATCGAGGACATCTACGACTACACCTCCAACCCGGCCGTGCCGCGCGAGCCGGACGAGGTCGTCATCAGCTTCAAGGAGGGCGTGCCGGTCGCCATCGACGGCAAGCCGGTCACGGTCCTCCAGGCGATCCAGCAGCTCAACGAGCGGGCGGGCGCCCAGGGCGTCGGCCGGATCGACATGGTCGAGGACCGGCTCGTCGGCATCAAGTCCCGCGAGGTGTACGAGGCGCCCGGCGCGATCGCGCTGATCACCGCCCACCAGGAGCTGGAGAACGTCACCGTCGAGCGCGAACTCGCCCGCTACAAGCGGCAGGTCGAGCAGCGCTGGAGCGAACTGGTCTACGACGGCCTGTGGTTCTCCCCGCTCAAGCGCGCCCTGGACGGCTTCATCGACGAGGCCAACCAGCACGTCACGGGCGACATCCGGATGACCCTGCACGGCGGCCGCGCGGTCGTCACGGGCCGGCGTTCCGAGCAGTCGCTGTACGACTTCAACCTCGCCACGTACGACACGGGCGACACGTTCGACCAGTCCAAGGCGCAGGGCTTCATCGACATCTTCAGCCTGTCGGCGAAGATCGCCGCCAAGCGTGACCTCGCCTGACCGAGGCTCGTTCGACAGCGCACCGGCACCCTCCGCGCCCACCGGCATCCCCGGTCCCGGCCGGACCCCGGCCCGGCGCGCCACCGGCACCACCCGCGTCCGCCTCCCCGCCGTCCCGTGCGCGGGGAGGCGGACGCGCATCCGCAACCACCACACCCGAACCCGAGGACCCGAGGAGCTTGACGACAGTGAGCAGCAACAACGGTGACGTCCGGCTCTGGGGCGGCCGGTTCGCCGACGGCCCGGCCGAGGCGCTGGCGAAACTCTCCGCGTCCGTCCACTTCGACTGGCGGCTCGCCCCCTACGACATCGCGGGCTCCCGTGCCCACGCGCGCGTCCTGCACCGGGCCGGGCTGCTCACCGAGGACGAGCTGACCCGGATGCTCGCCGGCCTGGACGAGCTGGAGCGGGACGTCGCCTCCGGCGCCTTCACCGGCACCATCGCCGACGAGGACGTCCACACCGCCCTGGAGCGCGGCCTGCTGGAGCGGCTCGGCCCCGAGCTGGGCGGCAAGCTCCGCGCGGGCCGGTCCCGCAACGACCAGGTCGCCACGCTGTTCCGGATGTACCTGCGCGACCACGCCCGGATCATCGGCGGCCTCCTCGCCGACCTGCAGGACGCCCTCGTGGGCCTCGCCGAGGCGCACCCGGACGTCGCGATGCCGGGCCGTACGCACCTCCAGCACGCCCAGCCGGTGCTGTTCGCCCACCATGTCCTCGCCCATGTCCAGGCCCTGTCGCGGGACGCCGAGCGGCTGCGCCAGTGGGACAAGCGCACGGCGGTCTCCCCGTACGGCTCCGGGGCGCTCGCGGGCTCGTCCCTCGGGCTCGACCCGGAGGCGGTGGCGCGTGACCTGGGCTTCGAGAACGGCAGCGCGGGCAACTCCATCGACGGCACGGCGTCGCGGGACTTCGTCGCGGAGTTCGCCTTCATCACGGCGATGATCGGGGTGAACCTGTCCCGCATCGCGGAGGAGGTCATCATCTGGAACACGAAGGAGTTCTCCTTCGTGACCCTCCACGACGCCTTCTCCACCGGCTCCTCGATCATGCCGCAGAAGAAGAACCCGGACATCGCGGAGCTGGCGCGCGGCAAGTCCGGCCGCCTCATCGGCAATCTGACGGGCCTGCTGGCGACGCTGAAGGCGCTGCCCCTCGCCTACAACCGGGACCTCCAGGAGGACAAGGAGCCGGTCTTCGACTCCTGCGACCAGCTGGAGGTGCTGCTGCCCGCCTTCACCGGCATGATGGCCACCCTCACGGTCCACCGGGAGCGGATGGAGGAGCTCGCCCCGGCCGGGTTCTCGCTGGCGACGGACATCGCCGAGTGGCTGGTCAGGCGCGGCGTGCCGTTCCGGGTCGCGCACGAGGTCGCGGGGGAGTGCGTCAAGGCGGCCGAGGCGGAGGGCAAGGAGCTGGACGACCTCACGGACGAGCAGTTCGCGAAGATCTCCGAGCATCTGACGCCCGAGGTCCGCACGGTCCTCAACGTGCCCGGCGCCCTCGCGTCCCGCGACGGGCGGGGCGGTACGGCCCCCTCGGCGGTGGCCACCCAGCTGGCCGAGCTGAAGGCGGACCTGGTCATCCAGCACGCCTGGGCGGACGCGAAGAAGAACTGAACCCTCCCGGTCTGAAGCGGAAGGCCCCCTTATGGGGGCCTTTCGTCATGTCGGGAGGGTCATGCGCGAGCCGCAGACATTCCGTATGAGACATCCTTGTCTCATGCAGGTTATGGTTGTCTCATGAGTGTGGATCGAGACCAAGTACTGCGTGCCGCCGCCGCGCTCCTGTCGCGGAAGGCGACCGCCACCATGGACGAGGTCGCCCGCGCCGCCGGGATCGGCCGCGCGACCCTGCACCGGCACTTCGCCGGGCGGGACGCCCTGGTCAGAGCGCTGGAGGACCTCGGCATCCGGACGTTCGAGGCCGCCTTGGACGCCGCCCGCCTGGACGAGGGCACCGCCGAGGAGGCGCTACGCAGACTGGTCGCCGAGTCGGAGGGCGTCGCCGGCCTCCTGTCCTTCCTGGTCAGTGAGAACCAGCTGTTCGAAGGCGAGGTCAACGAGGGCTGGGCCCGGCTCGACGCCCGCGTCTCCGCCCTGTTCCGGCGCGGCCAGGAACGCGGCGAGTTCCGGTTCGACCTGACCCCCGCCTGGCTGACCGAGGCGTTCTACAGCCTCGTCGGCGCCTGCGCCTGGGCCGTCCAGGACGGCCGGGTCGCGGGCAAGGACTTCCAGTACATGGTCGTCGAGCTGCTGCTCGGCGGAGCCCGCAGGAGCGTGGAACGATGACCCCCTCCGTACCGTCGGCGCACGACACCGAGACCGTCCGCAGGCCCGGCCGCTGGCTGGCGCTCGCCGTCCTGGCCCTGGCCGTGCTGCTGGTGGCCGTCGACGCCACCGTGCTCGGCCTGGCCACCCCCTATCTGAGCGAGGACCTCAAGCCGTCCGGCACCCAGCTGCTGTGGATCGGCGACGTCTACTCGTTCGTCATCGCGGGCCTCCTGGTCTCGATGGGCGGCCTCGGCGACCGCATCGGCCGCAAGAAGCTGCTGCTCACCGGCGCGACCGCGTTCGGCGCGGTGTCCGTCCTCAACGCGTACGCCACCACGCCCGAGATGATGATCGCCGCGCGCGCCCTGCTCGGTGTGGCGGGCGCGACGCTCATGCCGTCCACCCTCGCCCTGATCCGCAACCTCTTCCACGACCCGCGCGAGCGCAGCCTCGCCATCGGCGTCTGGGGCGCCATGGCCTCGGCCGGCGCCGCCGTCGGCCCGGTCGTCGGCGGTGTGCTGCTGGAGCACTTCTGGTGGGGCTCGGTCTTCCTGATCAACCTGCCCGTGATGGCCGTGCTCGTCGTCGTCGGCATCCGGCTCATCCCCGAGTCGAAGAACCCGGCACCCGGCCCGTGGGACCTGCCGAGCGTCGCCCTCTCCCTGGTCGGCATGATCGGCGTCGTCTACGCGGTGAAGGAGGCCGCCGCGCACGGCGCCCGCCCCGACGTGTTCGCCGCCGCCGCCGTCGGCGTGGCCGCGCTCTTCGCGTTCGTACGCCGCCAGCTCAGGCTCCCGGAACCGCTGCTCGACATGCGGCTGTTCCGCCACCGGGGCTTCTCCGGCGCCGTCCTCGCGGACCTGCTGACCATCCTGGGGCTGGCCGGGCTGATCTTCTTCCTGTCCCAGTTCCTCCAACTGGTGCAGGGCCGCAGCCCGTTGCAGGCCGGCCTCGCCGAACTGCCCGCCGCACTGGGCGCCGTGGGCGCGGGCCTGGTCGCGGGCGCCGCCGCCCGGCGGTTCTCCGTACGGTCGGTGGTCTCCGGCGGGCTCGCCGCGGTGGGCCTCGCCCTGGCGGCGCTGACCGTACTGGACCCGCACACCGGCTACCCCGTGCTGGGCGCATCGCTGCTCGTCGTCGGCCTCGGCGCGGGCCTGG
The DNA here is from genome assembly GCF_964272635.1 of Streptomyces sp. SudanB25_2051. Taxonomy (NCBI): domain Bacteria; kingdom Bacillati; phylum Actinomycetota; class Actinomycetes; order Kitasatosporales; family Streptomycetaceae; genus Streptomyces; species Streptomyces sp. SudanB25_2051. Next base: position 990,037 of record NZ_OZ186787.1, on the reverse strand, counting down.
CGTTCACCGTCACCGCCGACGTCATCCTGTCGAGCGTGCCCAAGGAGCAGGCGGGCGCCGCCTCCGCCGTCTCCGAGACCGCGTACGAACTCGGCGCGGCGCTCGGCATCGCCCTGCTCGGCTCCATCGTGACCGGCGTCTACCGGGACTTCCCCACCCCGGGCGGCGTCCCCGCCGAGGCGGCCGCCGCCGCGCACGAGTCGCTGGGCGGCGCCGTCGAGGCGGCGTCCGCGCTGCCGGAACGATCCGCCGACGCGCTCGTCACCGCCGCGCAGTACGCCTTCGTGGACGGCCTGCGCATCGCCGCGTCCGTCGGCGCGACCGTCCTCCTGGTGACGGCCGCCGCGGCCTGGCTCCTGCTGCGCGGCCAGCGGCTGGAAGGCGGCCGGAAGCCCGAGCACGACGCCGGACACCCGTGAGCGACGCGGCGCGCAGCGCAGGACCGGGCATCGAGCCGTAGGACGGGCGTCGAGCCGTAGGACGGGCGTCGAGCCGTAGGACGGGCGTCGAGCCGTAGGACCGGCCGTCGAGCCGTACGGCAGCCGTCGGACCGCACGGCCGGAGTCGAGCCGCGCGCCGGGCCGTCGCCGCTGGCGCAATGCGAAGGGCCGCGCCCCCCCGGGGGGGGCGCGGCCCTTCGCGTACGGTCCGAAGCCGGCCGGCTCAGGCCGCCTTGGCCTTCGTGGCGTACATGTCCACGTACTCCTGCCCCGACAGCCGCATGACCTCCGCCATCACGGAGTCCGTCACCGCCCGCAGCACATACCGGTCGCGGTCCATGCCCTCGTAGCGGGAGAACTCCATCGGCTCGCCGAAGCGCACCGTCACCCGGCCCGGCCGGGGCAGCCCCGCCCCGCCCGGCTGCAGCTTGTCCGTGCCGATCAGCGCGAACGGCACCACCGGCGCTCCCGTCATCAGCGTCAGCCGCGCGATGCCCGTACGGCCCCGGTACAGCCGCCCGTCGGGGGAGCGGGTGCCCTCCGGGTAGATGCCGAAGACCTTGCCCTCCTCCAGCACGCGGCGGCCGGTGTGCAGCGCGGCCACGGCGGCGCCCGCCCCGTCCCGCTGCACCGGGATCATGCCGACGCCGGTGAAGAACCACGCCATGAGCCGGCCCTTCAGGCCCTTGCCCGTGACGTACTCGTCCTTGCCGATGAAGAAGACCTGGCGGTCCACCACCAGCGGCAGGATCATGGAGTCGATGAACGTGAGGTGGTTGCCCGCCAGGATGACCGGCCCCGTTCCGGGGATCTTCTCGGCGCCCTCCACCCGCATGCGGAACATCAGCCGCATGACCGGGCCGATCACTGACTTGATGAGCGCGAAGCGGGACAACGAGTCCTCCGGGGCGTTGAGCGGTCGCGATCCTGACACGGCCGACGAAGTCTGGGCAGGTGAGGACCATACTCGCGGGTCACCCCCGGCCGCACATCGGGTTGACCGAGTCGATACGCGACGTTGACCCGCGTTTTCCGCCCGTTCGCCCGAGGTCTGCCGGAGCGAGGGCGAACACCCCTACGATCGGCCGCGCCCGACAGGCCGAAAACCGAAGACACGTTCAGTGGAGGAGCCTTCATGACTCAGGGTGCGCGCAGGAGTCCCGCCCGCCGGACCGTACTGGGAGCGGCGGCCCTCACCACCGCGGCCGCCGCGGTCTCCGCCGCCGGTGCGGCCACCGCCACCGCGGCCCCCGCCGGCCGGAGCCCCGAGGCGGGGACGGCCGCGGCCCGCGGCGGCGCCCACCGGGGCCTGCCCGTCCCGACGGTCATCGCCCACCGGGGCGCCAGCGGCTACCGCCCCGAGCACACCATCGGCTCCTACCAGCTCGCCCTCGACATGGGCGCCCACGTCATCGAGCAGGACCTCGTGCCCACCCGCGACGGCCATCTGGTGTGCCGTCACGAGAACGACATCTCCGGCACCACGGACGTCGCCGACCACCCCGAGTTCGCCTCCCGCCGCACCACCAAGACGGTCGACGGCACGGCCATCACCGGCTGGTTCACCGAGGACTTCACCCTCGCCGAGCTGAAGACCCTCCGCGCCAAGGAGCGCATCCCGGGCACGCGAGGGAACAACACCCTGTACGACGGCCGCTGGACGGTCCCCAGCTTCGAGGAGGTGCTGCGCTGGGCCGAGAAGGAGGGCCGCCGCCGCGGGCAGCCGGTGTGGCTGCACGTCGAGACCAAGCACCCCACGTACTTCCGCAAGCTCGGCCTCGGCCTGGAGGAGCGCCTCGCCAAGCTGCTGCGCCGCTACGGCCGCCACCGCGCCGACTCGCCCACGTTCCTGCAGTCCTTCGAGCCGACCAGCATGCGGCGGATGGCGCGGCTGGTGGACACCCCGCGCGTGGTGCTGCTGTGGACGCCCGACGACCGCCCGTACGACTTCGTGGAGGCCGGGGACCCGCGCACCGTCGCCGACCTGGTCACCCCGCGCGGCCTGGACTGGATCGCCTCGTACGCCCAGGGCATCGGCCCGCTCCTGGACCTGGTCATCCCCAAGCGCCCCGACGGCAGGCTGGGCGAGCCGACCACCCTCGTGCGCGACGCGCACGCCCGGGGCCTGGTCCTCCACCCGTACACCCTGCGCAACGAGAACAGCTTCCTGCCCGCCGACTTCCGTCGCGGCACGGACCCGAACGCGTACGGCGACGTCTTCGGCGCGTACCGGGCGTACTTCGCCACCGGCATCGACGGCATCTTCACCGACCACCCGGACACGGCCCTGCTCGCGGCCGCCGACCACCGCGCCCGCTGAGCCGCAGCACCCGCGCCGGCTGACGGGCCGGGCCGGCCGATCCGAGGGGCCGGGCCGGCCGGCCGGCCGGGACCGACCGCACCGGCTGCCCCGGAGCGGTCCGCAGGGGTCCGCGGCGGTCCGGCCCTCGGCCCGAAACCGTCCAGGGCACACGGCCCGTCCGCCGTGTGCCCCACCCGGTCCTCACCGCCCCGCCGCTCCCCGAGTCACCCCCGGGCCGGTGCCGGTCCTCGCCGCCTCACGGGCCTGGTCCGCACCGGATCCGGCTGCGATCGCCTCGCTGAAGGAGCGCACACACCAGCAAATCGCAGGGAAGTTGGCTATCTCACAGAGCCATTTGGGGTTTATGCGTTCTTGTTGCCTGGGATGCCCGCGCAGAATGCTCACGGCGGAGGTTGCCGTTCCCACCCATCGGGGAAGGGTGCGGTAGACCGACAGGGCGTATCAGGTGAGCCGGAGGCATGCACACATGGGCATGAGCGTGACCATCTCAGCGGCAAGCGCGGACGATGCCGAACACATCCTCAAGCTGCAGTACCTCTGCTACCAGAGCGAAGCCGAGCTGTACGGCGACTACTCGATCGAACCGCTCACCCAGTCGCTGGACGACCTGAAGGCCGAGATCGCACGCGGCCACGCCCTCGTGGCCCGCCTCGGCGACGAGGTCGTCGCCTCCGTGCGCGGCGAGGTCGACGAGACCGGCACGGCCCGCATCGGCAAGCTCATCGTCCACCCGCGGCTGCAGGGCCACGGCCTCGGCGGACGCCTCCTCGACGCGATCGAGCAGCACTTCGCCCGCGACACCGGCCCGGCCGCCAAGCGCTTCCGGCTGTTCACCGGCCACCGCAGCGACGGCAATCTGCGCCTGTACCGCCGCAAGGGCTACGAGACGGTGGGCACCGAACGGATCAACCCCCGCCTCACGGTCGTCACCCTGGAGAAGGCCGCCTAGGGCCTGTCTTTCGGATCTTCCCGGGGCCGCGGGGCCTGGCACGCACGTCTGCGGCGTTGTCGTCGGTCGCCAGTGCTCCGCAATGGCTCCCTCCTCCGCCTTGCATCCGCGCGCACCATGCCCCGCTCACCCACAGGCAAAGACACCGCGCCACGGAGTCGGGCTGACCCGAAAGACAGGCCCTAAGCGGGCCGGCTACGACGAGACCGGCGCGGCCCGGCGGGCACGGCGCAGCCACATCATCCCGGTCACCGGCAACAGGACCGGGATGAACACATAGCCGTAGCCGAACTGCGACCACACCGTGGAGTCGGGGAACGCCGCCGGGTCGAGGACCGTCCACGTGCCGACGGTGAGCACGCCCACCAGCTCGGCGGCGCAGCACGCGAACGCCGCCCTGCGGGCCGTCTCGCCGCCGCGCACCAGCGTGTAGGTGATGAACACGTAGACGACCGCCGCCACCGCGGACAGCGCGTACGGCAGCGGCGCCTCATCGAACCTGGTCGCGATCTCGTACACGGAGCGCGACACCGCGCCGACCGACATCACCCCGTACAGCCACACCAGCAGCATGCCGGGTCCCTTGACCAGCTGATCGGCGGTCATCTCAGCCCTTCCACCAGATGTCGTGGAGGCGTACCTCCAGCACGGCCAGGAGCAGCGCGCCCGCGGCGACCGTCGCCGAGCCCCACCGGCTCCGCTCCACCAGCGACATGAAGCCGGCGGCCGGAACGGAGAGCAGCGCCCCCAGCAGATACGCAACGAAGATCACGGTGCCCTCGTCGGGCTCGCCGCCCTGCGCCAGCCGCACCACGCCGACCACCAGCTGGGCCAGGGCCAGCACGGACACCACGGCCATGCCGATGAAGTGCCAGTCCTTGGTCGGCTGGTCCCGGTACGCGGCGAACCCGCACCACCCGGCGAGGGCCAGCGCGGCGAGGGACACCGTGAGGGTGAGGGCGTTGAGCATGGGCCGAGACTATTACGGACGAAAACCCCCGCCGCGCCCGCCCCCGCGCCTCACCGGGCCCCGGCCCCTGCGCCGCACCGCGCGCCGGGCCCCGCGCCCCGCGCGGCGTACGAGTGGTCTTGACCACAGTCGGCGCCGACCGGCGCCCAGGGGTGCGCCCCGTCCCCTCGGGTCGCCAGAGGCGTCCGCGCAGGCCAGAGTGGGTGAGCCGGTCCGGACCGCTCCTCGCGCCGAGACCTGGACGTCCATATTCCGCCCCCTCGGCGTCCGCTATTCGGACAGCTTGAGGGGTTCGCGGGACCGGTCTGCTTTACTGGCGCCATGACCACGACGAGCACCCGCATCCTTGCGACCGAGGCGATGACGACGCCCGGTGCTCGTTGTATGTGTCGAATGTGCGCCTTCTAGAGGGCCCCTGACGAGCCTCGCGCCCCGAAGCGAGACCCGACGGCAGAGCAGTCGGCCGCGTCCGCGTGGAAGTGACCGCGGACCGTGCCCGCCCGCGCGCACGCCTCCCCCTGGCAGCCGTGCCGCGCGTCGGAATGACGAATGCCCCGTGCCCGGCGGACACCGCGCCGTGCACTCGACAGTGACGGAAATCCCTGTGATCACCACCAAGGGCCTGACCAAGGTCTACGAGTCGCGCGGCCGCCAGGTCACCGCTCTGGACGGCGTCGACCTGCACGTCCGCGAAGGCGAGGTGTTCGGCGTCATCGGCCAGAGCGGCGCCGGCAAGTCCTCCCTTATCCGCTGCGTCAACCTCCTGGAACGCCCCACGTCCGGCACCGTGACGGTCGACGGCACCGACCTCACCGCCCTCGCCGGCCGCGGCCGGCGCGCAGGCAAGGACCTGCGCCGCGCCCGCAGCCGCATCGGCATGGTCTTCCAGCACTTCAACCTGCTGTCCTCGCGCACCGTCCAGGACAACGTCGAACTGCCCCTGGAGATCCTCGGCGTCTCCGGGGCCGAGCGCGCCCGCCGCGCCCTGGAGCTCCTCGACCTCGTCGGGCTCGCCGACAAGGCCAAGGCGTACCCCGGCCAGCTCTCCGGTGGCCAGAAGCAGCGCGTCGGCATCGCCCGCGCCCTCGCCGGCAACCCCAAGGTGCTCCTGTCCGACGAGGCGACCAGCGCCCTCGACCCGGAGACCACCCGCTCCATCCTCCAGCTGCTGCGCGACCTCAACCGGCAGCTCGGCCTGACCGTCCTCCTCATCACCCACGAGATGGACGTCGTCAAGACGGTCTGCGACTCCGCCGCGCTGATGCGCAAGGGCCGCGTCGTGGAGTCCGGTACGGTCGCCGAGCTCCTCGCCACCCCCGGCTCCGAACTCGCCGGTGAGCTCTTCCCGGTCGGCGGCCACCCCACCGGCCCGGACAGCACCGTCGTCGACGTCACCTTCCACGGCGAGGCGGCGACCCGGCCGGTCATCTCCCAGCTGGCCCGCACCTACAACGTCGACATATCGATCCTGGGCGCGGCCATGGACACCGTCGGCGGCAAGCAGATCGGCCGGATGCGCATCGAACTGCCTGGGCGCTACGACGACAACGTCGTCCCCGTCGGCTTCCTGCGCGAACAGGGCCTCCAGGTCACCGTCGTGGACCCCGAGACCGCGGCCGCGCCGGCGCCCGCCTCCGCCGCGGACGGCGTGGCGACCGGTCCCGGCGCCGCCGATGGGACCGCCGAAACCACCGGTACGTCCGGGACCACCGGTACGCCGCTCGCCAAGGAGACCGCCAAGTGACCTGGTCGGAGATGCAGCCCCTGCTCACCCAGGGCACCCTCGACACCCTCTACATGGTCCTGTGGGCCACGGTCGTCTCCGTACTCGGCGGACTGCCGCTCGGCCTGCTGCTCGTCCTCACCGACAAGGGCGGCCTGCTCCAGAACACGGCCGTCAACAAGGTCGTCGGGGTCATCGTGAACATCGGGCGCTCGCTGCCGTTCATCATCCTGCTGATCGCGCTGATCCCGTTCACCAAGCTCGTCGTCGGCACCTTCATCGGCCCCACCGCGATGATCGTCCCCCTCGCCGTCGGCGCGATCCCCTTCTTCGCGCGCCTGGTGGAGACCGCCGTGCGCGAGGTCGACCACGGCCTCGTCGAAGCCGTCCAGTCCATGGGCGGCTCCATCCCCACGATCATCCGCAAGGTGCTCCTCCCGCAGGCCCTGCCGTCGCTGGTCTCCGCCGTCACCACCACCGTGATCGTCCTCATCGGCTACTCGGCCATGGCCGGCGCGGTCGGCGGCGAGGGCCTCGGCTCCAAGGCCATCACCTACGGCTACCAGCGGTTCGACACCACGTTCATGCTGGTCACCGTGGCGATCCTGATCGTCGTCGTCTCCGTCGTGCAGCTCATCGGCGACGGCGCCGTACGACTCCTCGCCCGCCGGGGCCGCACCACGTCCTGACCCGCCCCCGGCGACCGGCACCGACCGATCCCCGCCGACCGACACCGACCGGCACCGACCGGCACCACCGCCGGCCCGACCGCGCCGAACGGCCCCCGAGCCGGCCGGCGCACCCCCGAAGACTTCGCGCGACCCTTGCGCTCGCCACCGAAGAAAGAGCCCGCACTCCTTGTCCGGGCGTCATCCGCACCACCAGAAAGAGGCACTCTTCGTGCGTAACAACCTCAAGACCATCGCCACGTTCGCCGGCATCACCGCCCTCGCCGTCGGCCTCACCGCCTGCGGCACGGCCTCCGACCCGGCCGCCTCCGGCTCGGGCTCGGGCGACCAGGCGTCCAAGCCGCTCGTCGTCGCCGCGTCCCCCACGCCGCACGCCGACATCCTCACCTTCGTCAAGGACAACCTCGCCGAGAAGGCCGGCCTCAAGCTGGAGGTCAGGGAGTTCACCGACTACGTCCTGCCCAACACCGCCACGCAGGACGGCCAGGCCGACGCCAACTACTTCCAGCACAAGCCGTACCTGGACGACTTCAACAAGAAGAACAAGACCACCATCGTCCCCGTGGTCAACGTCCACCTGGAGCCGCTCGGCCTCTACTCCCAGAAGCTGAAGTCCCTCAAGGACATCAAGCCCGGCCACACCGTCGCCGTCCCCAACGACACCACCAACGAGGGCCGCGCCCTCAAGCTCCTCGCCGACAACGGCCTGATCACCCTCAAGTCCGGTGTCGGCGCCGACGCCAAGCTCTCCGACATCACCGACAAGAAGGGCCTGGAGTTCAAGGAGCTGGAGGCGGCCACCGTGCCGCGCGCCCTGACCGACGTCGACGCGGCCGTCATCAACGGCAACTACGCCATCGAGGCCAAGCTCACGCCCGCGAAGGACGCCATCGCCCTGGAGAAGTCCGAGGGCAACCCGTACGCCAACTTCCTCGCCGTCAAGGCCGGCAACGAGGACGACCCGCGGGTGAAGAAGCTCGCCGGCCTCCTCAACTCGCCCGAGGTCAAGAAGTACATCGAGGACACCTACAAGGGCTCCGTCGTCGCCGCCTTCGGCGCCGCGAAGTAGCACCGGCGGCCCCCCGCGCCACCCCGGACCCGCCAAGGGCCCCGCACACCATCCGGTGCGCGGGGCCCTTCCCGTCCCACCCTGCACGCCGGGCCGCTCATGCTGCATGCTGGTCGTTCACGGCCCCTCACCACCAGTCCCCGCCCAACGGCATGGAGTTGCGCATGACCACCACCTTTCCGGACATCTCCATCAGCACGGAACGGTTGGTGCTGCGCCCCTACGACGACACGGACATCCCCGCCCACATCGAGATGATGAACGACGAGCTCGTCGTCGCCTGGACCTCCGCCCCCCACCCGTACACCGCCGCCCACGCCGACGCCTGGGTCCACCGCACCGCCCCGGCCGAACGCACCAGCGGCCGCGGACTCGCCCTGGCCGTCACCGAGTTCCTCACCCAGCGCCTCGTCGGCACCGTCCGCCTCCGGCACACCGACTGGCGGGCCCGCTCCACCGAGATCGCCTACATCACCGCGCCCTGGGCGCGCGGGGAGGGCTACGCCACCGAGTCCGTGCTCGCCGTCGCCCGCTGGCTCTTCCGCGAGCAGCGCTTCGAACGCCTCGAACTGCGCACCGCCGCCGGGAACACCGCCTCCCAGCAAGTCGCCCAGAAGATCGGCTGCGTCAGCGAGGGCGTCCTGCGCAACGCCTGGATAGCCCGCGTCCAGACGGAGGACGGCACCTGGACCGACACCAGGACCGACCTCATCGTCTGGAGCCTGCTCCCCGAGGACCTCGAAGGCGCCGACGACCCGTACGCCGGGGCGCAGCACCCCTCGTACGCCGACTACGGCACGTACAGCGGCTACCGCCCCGCCCGCGACTGACCGCCCCGCCGCACGCGCCGCGCAGCGCCCCGCCGCCTCCCCCCGACGCGGGCCGACCGCCCCACCACCCGCACCGACCCGACCAGGGCCACCCGCCCCGCCCGCGACCGACCGCCCGCAGCCACCCGCCCCCGCCACCCGCACCGCCCCGGCCTGTGTCCGACCGCCCCGCCACCCGCCGGGACGCCCCGCTAGCCGGTACGCTCGCAGCAGCCCCGACCTGCACCGACACCCCCAGGGAGACAGACGAAGATGGCCGACCGGGTCACGGTGATCGGATGGGACGGCTCACCCCTCACCGCTGCCGCGCGGTCCGCCCTCTCGGCCGCCACCCTCGTCGCCGGCGCCGCGCACCACCTCGCCCTCCCCGAAGTCCCCGAGCGCGCCGAACGCATCCGCCTCGGCAGCGTCGACCTCGCCGCCCGCCGCATCGCCGGACACCGCGGCACGGCCGTCGTCCTCGCCGACGGCGACCCCGGCTTCTTCGGCGTCGTCCGCACCCTGCGCGACCCGGCCCACGGCCTGGAGGTCGAGGTCGTCCCCGCCGTGTCCTCCGTCGCCGCGGCCTTCGCCCGCGCCGGCATGCCCTGGGACGACGCCCGCGTCGTCGTCGCCCACACCCGTACGCTGCGCCGCGCCGTGAACGTCTGCCGCGCCCACCCGAAGGTCGCCGTCCTCACCTCCCCGGGCGCGGGCCCCGCCGAACTCGCCCTCATGCTCGACGGCGTCCACCGCACCTTCGTCATCTGCGAGGCGCTCGGCACCGAACGCGAGCAGGTCACCGTCCTCACCTCCGACAAGGCCGCCGACCTCACCTGGCGCGACCCGAACGTCGTCATCGCCATCGGCGGATCCGCCCCCGCACCGGCGGGCGGCGGCTGGCTCCTGGGCCCCGACCCCGGCCCCGTACGCGGCTGGGGCCTCACCCCCGACGCGTACGAGGACGACGCCGGCCGGCCGCCCGGCACCGGCGGATCGCCTGCCCTGCGCGCCGCCCAACTGGCGCGTCTCGGCCCGCGCGTCGGCGACCTCGTCTGGGACATCGGCACCGGCTCGGGGGCCTTCGCCGCCGAGGCCGCCCGCTTCGGCGCCGCCGTCATCGCCGTCGACGCCGACCCGGCCGCCTGCGCCCGCGCCGAGGCCGCCGCCCGCCGCTTCGGCGTCCAGCTCCAGGCCGTCGCGGGCCGCGCCCCGTACGTACTGGAACGCCTCCCGGAGCCGGACGTGGTCCGCGTCGGCGGCGGGGGAGCGGACGTCGTCGCCGCCTGCGCGGACCGCCGCCCCGAACGGATCGTCACCCACGCCGGCACCCGCGACGAGGCGGAGGCGGTCGGCGCCGCCCTCGCCGCGGGCGGCTACACGGTCGAATGCGTCCTCCTCCAGTCCGTGGACCTCGACCCGGCCGCCTGGTCCGAACGCGACCGCTCGGTGGCCTTCCTCATCGCCGGCCGCAGGCCCGCCCCGTGATCTCCCCGCTACGGAAGGCCAGGTAGGCTGGCCGACCGTTCGACCACAGCCGGGTGTTCGGCGTTTCGTTCGCCGCCACCCGCCGCGGGCGCCCTCCAGGGGGCACCACGTGGGAGAACACGACTGGGGGGGACGCGCGACGTGGCGCAGTCCACAGCCGACCGTGGCGGAATGCCACTGCCACGGGGCCCGAACGCGGCGAGAATGCTCGTTGTCCGCACGCGTTCGTGCCGCGCGGCGCGCACGCTCGTTGTTGATGGCGGGCGGAAGTCTGAAGGAGCACAACCGATGGGCGAGGGGTACGCATGACTGACACCGGCCAGGTCCCGGGCGAGGGGCAGCCGGAGAACGCAGGCATGGTGGAGCAGCCGGGCACGCCCGCCCCGGACGCCTACACCTTCCTCGACCCCTCCGGCCCCGCAGCCGACGACGACGATCTGCTCCTGATGCCGGGCGCCCAGGGCGCGTGGACGGAGCCCCAGCCCGGTGTCGCCCCGGCCCCGCCCGTGACCGTACCGATGCCGCAGACGCCCACCGGTGAGCAGATGCCATACGAGCACACCCCGCAGGAGGCGGCCGCGCCAGGCGCGGGCACGGACGGCCACGGCACCGTGCACACCCCCACGCCGCCCCCCACCCCCCAGCCCCCGCACCAGGCCCCGCGGCGTCCGCTCCACATGGGCCCGCCGATGCCGGACACGGGCGGCGTCGTACGCTCCCTGGCCGACCGCGGCCCCGCGCCCGTGACCCCCGCACCGTCCCAGGCCCCGGCCCCGGCCCCGGCGCCCATGCCGGTGCAGGGCCCGCCGACGCTCGGCCCCGAGTACCTGGACGTGCCGGGCTCGGCGGCGCAGGGCGGCCAGCCCTGGGCGCAGCAGCAGGCCCCGGCGGAAACGGTCCCGCAGGACGCCACGGGCCAGTTCGCCACGGATGAGGGCGCCGCCCCGGCCGCCCAGCAGCCGGCCGCGCCCACGGTCCCGTCGCCCCGCCACGGCACGCCCCAGCCCGCGCCCGGGCAGACCCCGGCGCAGGGCGTCCCGGCGCAGCCCGCCCCGGCGCAGGACGCCCCGGTGCAGGGCGCCCCGACGCAGGACGCTCCGGCCGAGGCGCAGCAGCCCGTGGCCCCGGAGCCCCCGCAGGCGCCGCAGGCCGAGGCGGCCCCGGAGGCCGCACCCCAGGCCACCCCGGCCCACGGCACCCCGGCCCCGGCGGCCCCCGCCGAGCCGGTCGCCGAGGCACCGGCAGCCGAGGCACCGGCAGCCGAGGCCCCCGAGGTGCAGGCGGCCGAGGCACAGGTTCCCGTGGCCGCCCAGCCCGCGCCCGCCGAGGCCCCGGCACCCGCTCCCGTGACGGAGACGCCCGCGACCGCGCCCGCGCACGCCGCCCCGGCCCAGCCGGTGGAGGCCCAGGCCGCAGAGCCGGTGGAGGCCCAGCCGGTCCCGGCACAGCCCGCCGAGCCGCAGCAGGCGCAGGCACAGCCCGCCGAGCCGACGGCCCCGGAGCAGACGGCCCTCGAGCAGGCCGTCGCCCAGGCGCCCGCCGAGCCGGTCGCACAGCCGACCCCCCAGCCCGTGGCCGAGCAGGCCCAGCCCGAGGCGCAGGCAGTCGAGGCCCCGGCGGTCGAGGCGCAGGCGGCCGAGGCGGCGCCTGCGGAGCCGGTCGCGGTGGCCCAGCCCGCCGGACTGCCGCTTGCCGAGGCCGAGCCCGCCCTCGCGGCGCCCGCCGTTCCGGCTCCCGCGGCCCCGGCAGCGGCCGAGACGCCGGCCGAGGCCCCCGCCCCCGTGGCCGCCCCCGAGGAGGCCGCGCCCGCGCAGGCCGAGGACGTCCAGGAGGCGGCGGATCCGGCGGAGGCCACGGCCCCGGCCGAAGCCGCCCAGGAGGCCGCCGCGCCCGCCCCCGCCGCCGGGGAACCGCCGGTCGCCGTCCAGCCCGTGGCAGAGGCCCCGGAGGCGGCGCCCGCCGAGGCACCGGCACCGGTTCCGGCCCCGCAGCCCACCTCCGCGGAGGCCCCGGAGGCCGCCCCGGCCCCGGTGGAGGCCGCCGAGGAAGCCCTGGTGGAGACCGCCGAGGAAGCCCCGTTGGAGGCCGCCCCGGTCGAGGCCACCGACGGGACGCCTGCCGCCGCGCCCGCCCCGGAAGCCGTACCGGCAGCTCCGGAGACCGCCGCGCAGCCCGCCCCGGAAGCGGCGGCCCCGGCCCCGACCGCGTCCCCCATCGACGCCGAAGCCCAGGCCCCCGACGCCATCCCGGGCGACACCCCCGCGGAAGCGGCCGAGGCGCCCGAGGCCCCCGAGGCTCCCGAGCAGGCCCAGGTCCCCGCGGCGGCGGCCGACCAGGAAGCTGTGGAGGCCCCCGCAGCAGCGGCCGACCCGGAGCAGCCCGCAGCAGCGGCGGCGCCCGCGGACTCCCCGCAGCCCGCAGAGCCGGAGGACGGCGTGGAGCCCGCTCCGGCGGGCCCGCCCGCGCCCGGCTACGCGGACGAGGAGCGCGAGGCGATCCTGCGGGTCATGCGGGAGCGGCGGGACATCCGCAACGGCTTCCGCAGCGACCCGATCCCGCACGAGGTGCTGCTCCGCGTCCTGGAGGCCGCCCACACGGCGCCGTCCGTGGGGCACTCCCAGCCGTGGGACTTCGTCGTCATCCGCTCCGCCGAGACGCGCCGCGCGATGCACGAGCTCGCGCAGCGGCAGCGTGAGGCGTACGCCAAGTCGCTGCCCAAGGGCCGGGCGAAGCAGTTCAAGGAACTGAAGATCGAGGCCATCCTCGACACCCCGGTGAACATCGTCGTCACCGCCGACCCGACGCGGGGCGGCCGCCACACCCTCGGCCGCCACACGCAGCCGCAGATGGCCCCGTACTCCTCCGCGCTCGCCGTGGAGAACCTGTGGCTCGCCGCCCGCGCCGAGGGCCTCGGCGTCGGCTGGGTCAGCTTCTTCGACGAGCGCGAGATGGTCCGCGCCCTCGGGCTGCCCGAGCACCTCGAAGTCGTCGCGTACCTGTGCGTCGGCTACGTCGACGAGTTCCCCGAGGAGCCGGAGCTGATGCAGGCGGGCTGGTCCAAGAGGCGTCCCCTGTCGTGGGTCGTCCACGAGGAGACGTACGGCCGCAGGGCCCTGCCGGGCGAGGAGCCGCACGACCTCCTCCAGGAGACCGTCGCCAACATCCGCCCGCTGGACGCCAAGGCGCTCGGCGAGGCGTGGGAGCGGCAGAAGCGCATGACCAAGCCGGCCGGCGCGCTCGGCATGCTGGAGATCATCTCCGCGCAGCTGTGCGGCCTGTCCCGGACCTGCCCGCCGCCCATCCCGGAGCCCGCCGCCGTGGCGATCTTCGCGGGCGACCACGGGGTGCACGCCCAGGGCGTCACGGCGTGGCCGCAGGAGGTGACGGCGCAGATGGTCGCCAACTTCCTGGGCGGCGGCGCGGTGTGCAACGCCTTCGCCAACCAGGTGGGCGCCGAGGTGTGCGTCGTGGACGTCGGCGTCGCCGCCGACCTGCCGGCCACGCCCGGCCTGCTGCCGCGCAAGGTGCGCGCGGGCACGGCGGACTTCACGACCGGCCCGGCCCTCACCCGCGATGAGGTCCTCGCCGCGATCGAGGTGGGCATCGAGACGGCCCGCGACCTCGTGGCCGCCGGCAACAAGGCGATCCTCACCGGCGAGATGGGCATCGCCAACACCACGGCGTCCGCCGCGCTGATCTCCGTCTACACCGGCGTGGACCCGTCCGAGGTGACGGGCCGCGGCACGGGCATCAACGACGAGATGCACGCCCGGAAGGTCGACGTGGTGCGCCGCGCCCTCGACCTGCACAAGCCGGACCCGGCCGACCCGATCGGCGTGCTCGGCGCGGTGGGCGGTCTGGAGCACGCCGCGATGGTCGGCTTCATCCTCGGCGGCGCATCGCTCCGTACGCCGGTGGTGCTCGACGGCGTCAGCGCGGGCGCGGCCGCACTGGTCGCGCGCGCCGTGGCGCCCGAGTCGCTCGCCGCCTGCATCGCCGGACACCGCAGCGCCGAGCCCGGCCACATGGCGGCGCTCAACAAGCTGGGCCTGCGCCCGCTGGTGGACCTGGACCTCCGCCTCGGCGAGGGCACGGGCGCGCTGCTGGCCCTGCCGCTGGTGCAGAGCGCGGCGCGGGCCATGCACGAGGTGGCGACGTTCGACTCGGCGGGCGTCACGGAGAAGTAGCATCAGGCCCCCGGAAGGCCCCCGGCCGCGAGGCCGGGCCCTCCGGGGAAGGCCCCGGCGCTCCAGGCCACCGCCCCGGAGGGCTCCCGCCCCCGAAGGCCGGCCCACCGCAAGGCCCGGCCCCAGGCCAGCCCCGGAAGGCCCCGGCCGCGAGGCCGGCCCGCCGCAAGGCCCGGCCGCAGCCCAGCCCCGGAAGGCCCCGGCCATGGAGGCCAAGCCATCCGGGGAGGCCCGGCCTCGCAAGCCACCGGCCCGGCGGCGGCCCAGCCCCGAGGGGCCCGCCCGCCGGGCGCGGGTCCCGAAGGCCACAGGGCCCCGGCCCGTAAGGCCCCGGCAGGTAGGGCTCCGCGCGGAACACCCGTTCCACGCGGACCCCACCGGCCACAGCCACCCGACCCGCCACGCCCACGCACCCCACGCCGACCCCGCCCCACCCCCCCCGGCCGGAAGCCGCCACAGGCCCCCTGCCGCCGACCCCGCAACCCGCCCCCGGCGTGACGAGGGCAACGTGCCCGGCCATGAGCGCGCGTGCCCCCGCCCCGTATCGTGGTCGCCAGCGCTTCGCCCCGTCTCACCAGCCACTTCACCGTCGCAGTGGCCCCGCACCGCACCACCCGCCGAGGAGACCACACCGCCATGGTCGAGCACGCCGAGCAGCCCGCCTACCCCGTCGGACTCCGCCTCTCCGGGCGCCGTGTCGTCGTCATCGGCGGCGGCCAGGTGGCGCAGCGCCGCCTCCCGGCGCTGATCGCCGCGGGCGCCGACATCACCCTCGTCTCGCCGTCCGCCACCGCCTCCGTGGAGGCCATGGCGGAGGCCGGCGAGATCCGCTGGGAGCGCCGCCGCTACGAGGACGGGGACATCGCCGACGCCTGGTACGCGCTGATCGCCACCACCGACGCGGAGGCCAACGCCCGGGCGTCCGCCGAGGCCGAGCGGACCAAGACCTGGTGCGTGCGGGCCGACGACGCCGAGGCCGCCACCGCCTGGACCCCGGCGACCGGCCGCATCGAAGGCGTCACCGTCGCCGTCCTGTCCGGCAACGACCCGCGCCGCTCGGCCGCCGTGCGCGACGCCATCGTGGAGGGCCTGCGCGACGGTACGCTCACCGCGCCCCAGCACCGCGACCGCGCCCCGTTCGTCGCCCTCGTCGGCGGCGGCCCCGGCGACCCGGACCTGATCACCGTGCGCGGCCGCCGCCTCCTCGCGGAGGCCGACGTGGTCATCGCCGACCGGCTGGGCCCGCGCGACCTGCTGGACGAACTCCCGCCGCACGTCGAGGTGATCGACGCGGCGAAGATCCCGTACGGCCGGTTCATGGCCCAGGAGGCCATCAACAACGCGCTGATCGAACACGCCAAGCAGGGCAAGTCCGTGGTCCGCCTCAAGGGCGGCGACCCGTTCGTCTTCGGCCGCGGCATGGAGGAGGCGCAGGCGCTCGCCGAGGCGGGCATCCCCTGCACGGTCGTGCCCGGCATCTCCAGCTCGATCTCCGTGCCCGGCGCCGCCGGCATCCCGGTCACCCACCGGGGCGTGGCGCACGAGTTCACCGTCGTCAGCGGCCATGTCGCCCCGGACGACCCGCGCTCCCTGGTGGACTGGGCGTCGCTGGCGAAGCTGCGCGGCACGCTGGTGATCCTCATGGGTGTCGACAAGATCGGCAAGATCGCGGAGGCGCTCGTCGCCCACGGCAAGGACCCGGCCACGCCGCTCGCGCTCGTCCAGGAGGGCACGACCGCCGCGCAGCGCCGGGTGGACGCCACGCTGGCCACCGTCGCGGAGACCGTACGGGCGCAGGACGTCCGCCCGCCGGCCGTCATCGTGATCGGCGACGTGGTCCACGAGGCCCCGGACAAGCACGCCCGCTGACCCGCTCCCCTCACCCCACCTCTCCGGACAAGGCAGCACCCCGTGGCAGAACTCCTCACCATCGACGACCCCGACGACCCGCGCCTCCACGACTACACGGGCCTCACCGACGTGGAGCTCCGGCGCCGCCGGGAACCGGAGGAGGGCCTGTTCATCGCCGAGGGCGAGAAGGTCATCCGCCGGGCCGTGCAGGCCGGTTACGGAATGCGGTCGATGCTGCTCTCCGCGAAGTGGGTCGACGTCATGCGGGACGTCATCGAGGCGAGCCCGGCACCGGTGTACGTGGTGCAGCCGGCGCTCGCCGAGCGGGTCACCGGCTACCACGTGCACCGCGGCGCGCTGGCGTCCATGCGCCGGGAGCCGCTGCCCGCGGCGCGGGAGCTCCTGGCGACGGCCCGCCGCGTGGCGGTCATGGAGTCCGTGAACGACCACACCAACATCGGTGCGATCTTCCGCAGCGCCGCCGCCCTGGGCATGGACGCCGTGCTGCTGTCGCCGGACTGCGCGGACCCGCTGTACCGGCGTTCGGTGAAGGTGTCGATGGGCGCGGTGTTCTCCGTCCCGTACGCCCGGCTCGACAGCTGGCCGCACGACCTGGAGGCCGTACGGGAGGCGGGCTTCCGGCTGCTGGCGCTGACGCCCGCCCAGGAGGCTGTCGTCCTGGACGAGGTGGCGCCGCACCGCCTGGAGCGGGTGGCGCTGATGCTGGGCGCGGAGGGGGAGGGCCTGTCGGCGCGTGCCCTGCGCGCGGCGGACACGTGGGTGCGCATCCCGATGGCCCACGGCGTCGACTCGCTGAACGTGGGCGCCGCGGCGGCCGTCGCCTTCTACGCGGTGACAGCGGGCCGCCCGCAGTCCTGAACGCCGGGACGTCCGCCGCGGTCTGAACGCCACGACGCCCCGCCCGCAGTCCCGGAGGCCGGGGCGCCCGCCCGCGGTACCGCACACAGAGGCGCCCAGCCGCAGTGGTTCACACAGAGGCGCCTACCCGCGGTACCGCACACCGAGGCGCCCGCCCGCAGTCCTGCACACAGAGGCGCCCCGTACGCAGTCCTGACCGACGTCCGGTCATCCTCCCCGCGCCGGGAGAGCCGCCGCCCACGGCGGCCGGGGCGGGCCCGCGCCCCGCGTCGGCCCTCAGCCCTGGAGGGCCTGCGCCGCGGCGATCCCCAGCAGCACGATCAGCGTCACGACCACGAACACGAACAGCCGCTGGCGCAGCAGCCGGGGGTTGGCGGGCCGCCGAAGCCGCGGCGAGGTACCCGTGCCCCCGCCGGCGCCCGTGCGGCGCGGGCCGGTCCGGGGGCCCGTACGGGGACCGGTCCGGGCGCCGGCCTGCGAGGGGTGCCGGGGCCCGCGCGACCCGCCGGTCCGGGACGGCGACACCGACTGCGGCCCCCGGCCGCCGGACACGGGGACGCCCTGCGCCCGGCCGTGCGTGGTCCGCTCGGTGTACCGCTCCGTGGGCCGGGGCGCCGGACGCCCGGACCGCCGCCCGCCCGTGGCCCGCTCGGCACGCTCCAGGCGCTCCGCGCGGTCGGGGCGGGGGACGGTGGGACGCGCGTCGGGCGCGGGCGGCGCCATGCCGAGCCCCTGTGCCTCGCGCGCGGCGATCTCCTTCAGCCGCAGCGACAGCTGCAGGGTGCTGGGCCGGTCCTCGGGCTCCTTGGCCAGGCAGGCCCGTACGAGGGGGGCCAGCGCGTCGGGCACGCCGTGCAGCTGCGGCTCCTCGTGGACGACGCGGTACAGCATCACCTCGGAGCTGCCGTGCCCGAACGGCGAGTCGCCCATCGCCGCGTACGCCAGGGTCGCGCCCAGCGCGAACACGTCCGTCGCCGGGGTGACGGCCGCGCCCCGCACCTGCTCGGGCGCGAGGAAGCCGGGGGAGCCCACCGCCGTACCGACGTGGGTGAGGGTGGACGCGCCGGTCGCCCAGGCGATGCCGAAGTCGATGATCCGGGGGCCCTTGGGGGACAGGAGGATGTTCGACGGCTTCAGGTCGCGGTGGACGACGCCTGCCTCGTGGACGGCGACGAGCCCCTCCGACAGGGCGGCGCCGATTGCGGCGACGTCGGCCGCGGGCAGCGGCCCCTCCTCGGCGATCTTGTCGTGGAGGGACGGGCCCGGTACGTACTGCGTGGCGAACCAGGGGCGCTCGGCCTCCAGGTCGGCCGCGACCAGCCGGGCCGTGCAGCCTCCTCGGATGCGCCGCGCGGCCGACACCTCGCGCGCGAAACGCGAACGGAATTCCTGGTCCTCGGCCAGATCCGGCCGGATCACCTTCAGCGCCACCCGCTGGCCGCGCCGGTCGGAGCCGAGGTAGACGACCCCCATCCCGCCCGCGCCGAGCCGCCGGTGCAGCCTGAACGAGCCGACGACACGCGGGTCCTCGCGCCGGAGCCGCATCATCGCCATGTCCGTCCCCTACCTGCCGTGGGGAGCTCCCCACCCCGCCGTCGCGGTCCTTCTGACGTCGCCCAGCTTACGTACCCGGAACCGGGTGCGCTCATAGGCCGCGCCCTCTCTCCACGATCGATTCTCGGCCGCCCGCCCGGCAACTGACCGCGCCTCAGCGCCACCGCCCGCCCGGTCCGGGGACCCGACGGATGATCAAGCTCCTTGCGCCGCAGGGACTTTGGGAACGATCACCGTCCGGCCCTCCGGGGGTGCGCGGGCGCCGCCCGCAGGGGGTCGGTGGGGGAGTGTGCGGGGCCTCCGGGGGGACCCGTACGGGACGTGAGCGAAGTCACCCGGCCCCCCCGCGTGCCCGCCCCGGCCGGCCTGACGGGAGTCGGCCCGCCCCGGTTCCCGGCCCCGGTCGACGGGCCCTCTCAGGGATGACCCGTAGGGCCTGGGGGGCGTTCTCCAACCAGGGGAGTACGTCACCGGGCGGGCCCTCCTCCTGGAGGAGGCCCGGGAATGGGTACGCGGGCATGACGTCGGGGGCGGACCGTTTCCCTAGGGTTGTTGTCGAGCGGCGGGTGCAGCACTCGTCCCCCGAGGTCCACACCCGCCGCCGCAGACAGACGGGAGAGGAGCCATGGCGGACACGGCACCGCGGACGATGATCCGTACGCGAGGGCGCAAAGCGGTCTTCGCGTCGCTGAGCGGCCGCCCCGGCCGTCGCCACCCCCTGGTGGCCACGGCGATGGTCCTCCCCCTCGCCGCCCTCCTGGTCGTCGCCTTCGGTGGCTGGGAAGCGGTGGTGACACAGGCGTCGTCCGTGGGCGTGATGCTGGGGCGCTGAGCGGGCGCTCCGGGCCCGGGAGAGCGGCCCGGGCCGGGGACATCCGGCCAACCCCGTGGGGACGGGGGTGCGGCGGACGGCAGCGGCGGCCGACCGGCTGGGGAGCCGGTCGGCCGCCACTTCTTTCACCGGTCTCGTCCAGGCGTCCGCCTCGGCGGGCGCAGACGGAGAAGCCCCGTCCGCGGTGAGCGGACGGGGCTTCTCGGCTGTGGACGATACTGGGATTGAACCAGTGACCTCTTCCGTGTCAGGGAAGCGCTCTCCCGCTGAGCTAATCGTCCTCGGGACCACAGGGCCGTGACAGAAAGTACGGAGCTGTGGGCACTGCGTGCGCGATACTGGGATTGAACCAGTGACCTCTTCCGTGTCAGGGAAGCGCTCTCCCGCTGAGCTAATCGCGCGGGAAACCTCTGCTACCAGCGGTTTCAGTGGACGATACTGGGATTGAACCAGTGACCTCTTCCGTGTCAGGGAAGCGCTCTCCCGCTGAGCTAATCGTCCTTGGAGGTGGAGACGGGATTTGAACCCGTGTAGACGGCTTTGCAGGCCGTTGCCTCGCCTCTCGGCCACTCCACCCGGAGTGTGTGGGGGGTCGGGAAGATCCCCCACGTTTCGAGCGGACGACGAGATTCGAACTCGCGACCCTCACCTTGGCAAGGTGATGCTCTACCAACTGAGCCACGTCCGCCTGTCGTTTCCGTTTCGCTTGCGCGTCCCGGCGACGTGTTGAACTCTAGCGGATTCCCGGGCCAGTACAAAAACGCGTTTCCGCAGCGTGCTGCGCCGCCGTCGCCCGCGCCCCGCTTCCCGGCCCCGGCGGCGAGGGCCACCAGCCCGGATGCCCCGCCGCCGACACCGCCCCGCCGTGCCCCGTCCACCAGCTCCTCGAGGCCGCCACGACCGCACCACCCGGGCCTCCTCCGCCCCGAGCCACCCGCAGGCAGGAAGGCCCCGGCGCCCCCAAGTGCGCCCCTCAGGCGGCGGGCCTCCAGCACCGGCGGGGGTGCCGGGGCCCGGGCAGCGGCTCTACCGGCCAGCCCAGCGCCCGCTGGGCCCCACGGCGGCCGACCGGCTCGCCGGCCCCCAGGCGCCCCCAAGCCCTCCGTCCGTCCATGCGCCACCCCCGGCCCTCCCACAGGTCACCCGCGCCGCCGGGGCATGGAAGGGGCGAGGGCTGCCCACCGAAAGATCCGCTCCTCGCAGCAGGGGGGAGCGCCGCGTCCGCGGCCAGCCAGGCGCGCGGGCCGCCTGGCACGTGCGCCGCCCGGCCTGCGGGCGGCGCACGCTCGGCTGACGGCATCCGGTCGGGGTGTGCCCGCCTGGAGGGAGCCCACCTGAGGGAGCCACCTG
Organism: Streptomyces sp. SudanB25_2051; assembly: GCF_964272635.1. Taxonomy (NCBI): domain Bacteria; kingdom Bacillati; phylum Actinomycetota; class Actinomycetes; order Kitasatosporales; family Streptomycetaceae; genus Streptomyces; species Streptomyces sp. SudanB25_2051. The sequence continues at coordinate 968,924 of NZ_OZ186787.1, read as the reverse complement.
GAGGGACAGGGCCAGGCGCGTGGAGCCGCAGCGCCCGCCGGCCGCCCGCGCCCGCCCCGCGCAGGCGCCCCGTGTCCCGGACCGCCCTACACTCGCATCCGTGCACGACCTCGCTCCTCTGGCCCGTTTCGGCGGGCTGCTCGCCACCGACCTGCGGGATGTCACCAGCGACCCGGAGGCCCTGGACTCCTCCGGGTTCTGGGCCGTCGCCGCCGACTTCGAGGGCCGCCTCACCTGCGCCCGCTTCGGAGACGTCCGCCCCGACCCGGTGCCGGCCCCCGTTCCCGGGCGCTGGCGCGGCCCCGCCGTCGGCGACTGGACGTCATCGCTCGACCGCGAGGCGTACACCGCCGGCGTACGGCGCATCCGCGAGCACATCGCGGCCGGCGAGGTCTACCAGGCCAACCTCTGCCGCGTCCTGTCCGCGCCCCTCCCGCCCGGCGCCGCCGGCACGGCCGATGTGGACGCCCTCACGGCGCTGCTGGCCCGCGGCAACCCCGCCCCCTATGCAGGAACGATTCGCCTGCCCGCGCACGGCGTGGAGATAGCCACCGCGTCCCCGGAGCTGTTCCTCCGCCGCGACGGCGCGGTCGTCGAGTCCGGCCCCATCAAGGGCACCGGCAGGACCGCCGACGACCTGCTGGAGAAGGACCACGCCGAGAACGTCATGATCGTCGACCTGGTCCGCAACGACCTCGGCCGCGTCTGCGCCACCGGAAGCGTCACCGTGCCGAGCCTCTGCGCCGTCGAGGCGCACCCCGGCCTCGTCCACCTCGTGTCCACCGTGCGGGGCGAGCTCGCCGCCGGGCAGGGCTGGGCCGGCCTGCTGGCGGCGACCTTCCCGCCCGGCTCCGTCACCGGGGCCCCCAAGTCCAGCGCCCTGCGGATCATCGAAGCCCTGGAGACGGCGCCCCGGGGCCCGTACTGCGGGGGCGTCGGCTGGGTCGACGCCGACCGCCGCACCGGCGAACTGGCCGTCGGCATCCGCACCTTCTGGATCGACCGGCGCGAACACCGGGGCGTCCTGCGCTTCGGCACCGGCGCCGGCATCACCTGGGGCTCCGACCCGGAGCGGGAGTGGCAGGAGACCGAACTGAAGGCGGCGCGCCTCCTCGCGGTAGCGTCGGGCGTGTACGAGGCGAGCGGAAGGACCATCTGACGATGAAGCTGTGGGTCAACGGCGGACTGCGGGACGCGGACGCCGCGACGATCTCCGTACTGGACCACGGCCTGACCGTGGGCGACGGCGTCTTCGAGACGCTCAAGACCGTCGACGGCAAGCCCTTCGCGCTCGACCTCCACCTGGACCGGCTCGTCCGCTCCGCGCGCGGCCTCGGCCTGCCCGACCCCGACCTGGACGAGGTGCGCCGCGCCTGCGCCGCCGTCGTGGAGGCCAATCCGGTCCGGCTCGGCCGGCTCCGCGTCACCTACACCGGCGGGCTGTCCCCGCTCGGCTCCGACCGCGGCGACAGCGGCCCCAGCCTCGTCGTCGCCCTCGGCGAGGTCGCGCACCGCCCCGACACCACCGCCGTCGTCACCGTCCCGTGGACCCGCAACGAGCGCGGCGCGCTCACCGGACTGAAGACCACCTCGTACGCGGAGAACGTCGTCGCGCTCGCCTGGGCGCACCGCCAGGGCGCGTCGGAGGCGCTGTTCGCCAACACGGTCGGGCAGCTCTGCGAGGGCACCGGCTCCAATGTCTTCGTCGTCGTCGACGGCGGCCTCCACACCCCGCCGCTCGCCTCCGGCTGCCTCGCGGGCATCACCCGCCACCTGGTGATCGAGTGGACCGGCGCCCAGGAGACCGACCTCCCCCTGGACGTCCTGCGCACCGCCGACGAGATCTTCCTGACCTCCACGCTCCGCGACGTCCAGGCCGTCCACCGCGTCGACGACCGGGAGCTCCCGGCCGCGCCGGGCCCGGTCACCGCCAAGGCCATGCGGGTCTTCGCCGAGCGGGCCGCCCTCCTCTGACCGGGTGATGGCCCGGGGCCCCGGGGTGGGTAGGTAACCGGTGATGACCACCACCCTGCGGCCGTCCGGGCCGCTCCAGCAGGCCGACGACGGCACCCGGTCGCGCACCTACGAGGTGTGCGTCAACAGCCGGCCCGTCGGCACCGTCCGCGTCGGCACGCTCCCCGCCGAGGGCAGCCGGCCCCTCGGCACCATCAGCGGCCTGCGCGTCGCCGAGGCGGACCGCGGGCGGGGCCGGGGCACCGTCGCCGCGCTCGCCGCCGAGGAGGTGCTGCGCGGCTGGCGCTGCGACCGGATACGGGTCTGCGTACCCGCCGACGCGCCCGCCGCCGAGCGCCTGGCCGCCGCGCTCGGCTACACCGCGAGCGGCCACGTCCTCGTGAAGGACCTCACCGCCCCCGCGGAGCCCGCCCCGCCGCTCCCGCCCGGCCTGGAGATCCGGCCCATGACCGGTGCCGAGGCCGCCGAGTGGATCGCCGCCGACCCGCCCCGCGCCGCACGGCTGCCCGACGGGCCCGCGACCGACGGCACCCGCCTCCACGTCGCCCTGCGGGACGGCGTCCGGGCCGGCCACCTGTGGACCGGCCCGCACCGGCTGCCCACGGGGGAGCGGGTGCCGTACGTGTGGGAGCTCGCCGTCCCCGAGGGGCAGCGCCGCAGGGGCCACGGCCGGGCCCTGATGCGCTTCGCCGAGGACCTCGTACGCGCCGCGGGCGGCGACCGCCTCGCCCTGCGCGTGGACCCCGGCAACAGCCCGGCCCGCGCCCTGTACGCCTCCCTCGGCTACCGGCCGCTGCTCACCCACTACGAGAAGACCCTGTACTGAGCGGGCGGCCGGGACGGCCTGTTCAGTCGCTGGCGGCCAGCAGCCGGTCGGCGATCTCCTCGATCCGCGCCCGCAGGCCCTCCTGGCTCTTCCCGCCGTCCAGGCGCTCCCCGCCGATGACGTACGTCGGTGTGCCGGTGACCCCGATGGCCTTGCCCTCCGCCTGGTCGGCGTCGACCACCAGCAGATGCCGTCCGTCGATCAGCGCGGTGTCGAACTCCTCGGCGTCCAGGCCGAGTCCGCGCGCCGCCTCCAGCAGGAACGCCTCGCCCTTCGCGTCCAGCTCCTCCACCCGGCCGAGGACCTCCTCCACGTACGGCCAGCCCTTGCCCTGCACCAGGGCCTCCTCGGCGGCCTGCGCGGCGGCGTACGCGTGCTTGTGCTTCTCCAGCGGGAAGTGGCGCAGCCGTACGTCGAGCCGGTCGCCGTAGCGGTCCCGCAGGGCCCGTACGTCGTCGAGCGCGGTCCGGCAGTCGGGGCACTGGAGCTCGCACCAGACGTCGAGGACGACGGGCCGGGCGGTGGGTTCGGTGGTGGAGTCGTTCATGGGGCCAGTCTTCCAGCCGGTCCGCCGCCGCCCCAAGCGGGACGGCCGCGCCCGGCCTCGCGGGGCCCGCGCGCCGCCGGCTCGTCCCCGGGGCGGTCGGACGGGTCCCTGGTTTCTCCCGGAGATCTCCCCGGGGAGTCCCGGAGATCTCCCGGAGATCGTCCGCCGCGCCGACGAGCCCATGGCCAGGGCACACCCGGCCGATGCAGGATGGAAGGGACGTGACGCCCAGGGCTGGAGGACCCGATGCTTGCCGAGACGATCTGTTCCGCGGTGTCCGCGGCTGGCCTGGGCATCGCGGCGATCACGGCGTACCGCAGGCGGTTCCTCGCCGCGGCCCGCGTCGCCGCCTATGCGCTGGTGCCCCTCGGCCTGGTGCTGACCGGCGCCGTCGAGTGGCTGGCCGGCACGGCGTTCAGCCCCGTGGCGTGGGCCGGCTTCGGACTGCTCGGGGCGTCGTGGCTGCTGTTCACCACCACCAGGGCCGTCGAGCGCCGCAGGGGCGGACGCGGGGAGCGCGTCAGCCGGCGGGAGCGCGCGCAGCGGCGTGCCGCCGAGGCGTCCGGGGCGCAGCGGCCGGAGGCGGCGCCGGGCGCGGTGCCGCGGGGCGCCGAGCGGCCGACGCTGGACCCGGGGCAGCGCCGTGCGGGCGGGGCCGCGCCCGCCGACGACTTCAGCGAGATCGAGGCCATCCTCAAGAAGCACGGCATCTGACGGGCCCCGCCCCGAGAGCCGGCCGCCCCGCCACTCCTGTGGGGGACACCCGGGGTGGCGGGAGGGGTGGCGATGGGAGGCGGGCCTATGGCGCTCGGTCGACGTTTGTAGCGAACTGCCCCTATTTGCCTGGGCTGTTGGGTCACGGGCGCATGAGCGGCTCGGCCATGATCGGCCGCGAGATGCTCGATACCTCGCGGGAGCAGAACCCCGCCCCCACCAAAGAACCGCGCGGCTGCCTGTTCGCGCTCTCCCAGCCACCGCTCATGATCTTCCTGACCGTGATCGGCGTCCTGCTGCTGATGGCGTCCCTGCACGACCTGCTGCTGCTGTGAGGGAGGCCCCGAGCCCTCCGACCGGCCCCCTGCCGTCGGACCACCCGCCGCCGCTCGGGTCGGCCTGCCGCCGGACCGCCCGCCATCGCTCGGGTCAGCCGGCCGCCGCGTCCTTGCGCCGGGCCCGGTACGCCGCCACATGGAGGCGGTTTCCGCAGGTGCGGCTGTCGCAGTAGCGGCGGGAGCGGTTGCGGGACAGGTCCACGAAGGCGCGGCGGCAGTCCGGGGCCTCGCAGCGTCGCAGCCGCTCGCGTTCGCCCGCCACCAGGATGAACGCCAGCGCCATGCCGCAGTCGGCCGCGAGATGGTCGGCGACGGAGGCGCCGGGGGCGAAGTAGTGGACGTGCCAGTCGTACCCGTCGTGGTCCGTCAGTTGCGGCGTCGTCCCGGCGCCCGCGACCAGCTGGTTGATCAGCATGGCGGCCGTACGCGCGTCCGGCGCGGCGAACACCTCGGCGAACCGGCTGCGCACCTCCCGTACGGCCCGCAGATCGCGGGGCCCGAGCTCGCCGACCCCGCTGACCTCGTGGCTCTCGACGAACGCGTACAGCGACGGCACGTCCGCGAGGGTCTCGCCGCGTCCGCCCTCCGGGGCGGTGTTCATCAGGTCGACGACGGTGTCGAGGGCGATCCGGGTGTCGTGGGGGATCAGCACGCTTCCGCTCCCTGGCCTGCCGCGGGCGGGCGCCCGCCGGATTCCGTCGACTCTAGCGGCTCCCCCCGAAGGCCCCTCCGGGGCCGTGGGCGCGCTTCTGTCACCCGTACGGGCCAATCCACGCCCCCGGCAGCTCCGGACCCGTCCGCGCACGCGTACGCCGCCATCGCGACGACGCGCGATGACGGCGTACCCGTCCACCCTGTCCACCGATCCGCCGCCCCGCACAGCAGGCCCGGGCCGCGGAAGGGTGTGCCGGCGCCGTCGCCCCGAGTCGGACGGCGCCGGATGGCTCCTGTAGTGGTCTCAGCTCTCCGCGAGGATGTGGGACAGCTCCGTGTCGAGGTCGAAGTGACGGTGTTCGGTGCCGGGCGGCACCGCCGCGTCGGTCCGCTTCAGGAACGACTCCAGGGCCCGCGCCGGGGCCTCCAGCAGCGCCTCGCCCTCCGGGGAACTGAGAGCGATGCAGACGACGCCCTGACCGTGGCTGCGGGACGGCCAGACCCTGACGTCGCCGGTGCCGGTGGGGCGGTGCAGCCCCTCGGCGAGAAGATCGCGGGCGAAGACCCACTCGACCGTCTCCTCGGCCCCGGTGTGGAAGGTGGCGTGCACGGCATACGGATCGGCCGTGTCATACCGCAGGCCCGCCGGAACAGGCAGTGAGGACTCGCTCGATACAACGAGGCGCAGGTGCAGCTCGCAGCTGACCGTGGTGTTCATAAGCGCCATGGCCTTTCGCTCAGTGTGCGCTCGGGGATTCGCACGTCGGCGAAATCGACATCCCACCTACGGTGCCGTTGTAAACCCCTCTGCCCGTTTTGGGTGGGCTTGGGTACCTCGATCAGCGGCGGGTAACCGCCGGTTATAGGTCATTTTCGGTAAGGGCCAGCCGGCCTGCCTTCCGGTAAGTTTGGCCTTATGAGCGCGGAGAGTGACGAGCGGGGCAGGGCCGCCCAGTCGGCGGCCGGAGCACCCGCGACGGGGGACGTGACCCACCAGACCGACCACGGAGAGCGGCCGCTCGGATCACGGGCGCCCGACTTCGTCAAAGCCCGACGCACCCTGCACCTGAGCTGGCAGGTCGGCGTCTTCCTCATAGGCCTCGCCGTGGTCGTCGTCGGCGTGATCATGCTGCCGCTGCCCGGCCCGGGCTGGTTCGTGATCTTCGCCGGCATGGCCATCTGGGCCACCGAGTTCGTCTGGGCGCAGCTCGTCCTGCGCTGGACCAAGCGCAAGGTCACCGAGGCCGCGCAGCGCGCGCTCGACCCCCGGGTCCGGCGCCGCAACATGATCCTCACCGCCACCGGCCTCGTCATCGCCGGGGCGCTCGCCGCCGTCTACGTGTGGAAGTTCGGCTTCGTCATGCCCTGGAAGATCACACAGTGATCCGGGCAGGCTCCCACCCTGGTCAGGGCACCCGCTGACATGCGGTAATGTTTGCGGTGCGCCCGGGCGATTAGCTCAGCGGGAGAGCGCTTCGTTCACACCGAAGAGGTCACTGGTTCGATCCCAGTATCGCCCACCACCCGGACCGAAGGCCCTGGAGACGATCTCCAGGGCCTTCGGCATACCCGGCCCCCCGCGCGGCAGACGTCCCCCATGGACCCCATGAGCCGCACGGACTGGAACCACTACCGCTTCCACAGCCGCTGGACGCTCCCGGCGCCGCCCGCGGCCGTCTTCGCCGTCCTCGAACACCCCGAGCACTACCCCCGCTGGTGGCCCCAGGTCCGCGAGGCCCGCCGCGTCGACGACCGCACCGTCACCGCCCGCGTCCGCTCCGCCGCCCCGTACACCCTCGCCGTCACCCTCGTCGGACGCCGCCGCGACCCCGCCGCGCGCGTCCTCGAAACCGCCCTCACCGGGGACCTCGAAGGCTGGGCCCGCTGGACCCTGGCACCCCACGGCGACGGCGGCACCCTTGCCGAGTACGAGCAGGACGTACACCTCCGGGCCGCCCTCCCGCGCTGCGTCGCCCTCCTCGCCCGGCCGCTCCTGCGCGCCAACCACGCCCTGATGATGCGCGCCGGCCGGCGGGCCCTGGCCGCACACCTCAAGCGGTTTGAACGAAACCCGCCGGGACCTGTATGGTTCAGTGCGTTCCCGGGCGATTAGCTCAGCGGGAGAGCGCTTCGTTCACACCGAAGAGGTCACTGGTTCGATCCCAGTATCGCCCACAGAAGAAGGCCGGTCCCTCAGCGGACCGGCCTTCGCGCATCCCCGGCACCGCGCCCCGCGCCGCCCCGGCCGGACCCGCAGCGCCGCGCCGGACCGCGTACCGCTCAGGCCGCCGCCACCGACTGGCCCGGCCGCAGCGGCCACGCCGGGTCCACCGCCTCGTCCGACCCGTTCCGCTCGAACCACGCCTGCAACCCCCGCGCCTGCGCCGCGTGCCACACGGCCTGACGCGTGTGCAGCTCCGCCGGCGACAGCTCCTCCAGCCGCGCGGCGAACCGCCGCCCCAGCGCCCGTACGACCTCCAGCGCCGCCGCCGCGTCCGCCGCCGCGTCATGCGCCCCGTCCAGCGCCACCTCGTAGTGCGCGCACAGGTCCGTCAGCGTCCTGCGGCCCTTGCGGTACCGGTCCAGATGCTTGTCCAGCACCCGGGGGTCCAGCACGCACAGCGGCACGTTCCGCAGATATCGCGCCAGCGACGACGCCCTGTGCCGCCGCAACTCCCGGTCCAGCAGCGTCAGATCGAACGGCGCGTTCATCACCACCAGCGGCCGGCCCGCCGCGCACTGGTCCGCCAGGACCCTGCCTATCTCGTCCATCACCGGCGCCGGCCACCGGCCGTACCGCTGAAGGTGATCGTCCGTCAGGCCGTGCACCTCCGTCGCCCCCGGCGGCACCGGCACCCCCGGATTCACCAGCCACCGCGTGACCCGCAGTCGGCCGCCCTCCACGTCCTGCACCACCAGCGCCGCCGAGACGATCCGGTCCCGTTCGACGTCCACACCCGTCGTCTCCGTGTCGAATGCGGCCAGGGGTCCCTCGAACCAGCGCGCCATCCCCGAACTCCTCGCACATCACCGGCAGATGGACCGATCCCCGGCCCGAAACGGTGATACCCGCACCGTTTGCCCCGTACGCCGCCCGGTCACAACACACATGAGCAGCGCGTCAGATGACGCACCGACAGCCCGGAAGGCACCAGGAGCATGGCGCTCGCCGCCCAGCCCGACCCCGGCACCCAGCACGCCCCACCCCACCCCGGCACCCCGCCCGACCCGCCCCGGCGCGGCGCACTCGCCACCACCGCCTGCATGGAGACCCTCCAGGTCGCCTACCTCCACGCCGTCGCGGCCGCCGCCGGATGCACCCTCTCCCAGCCCTTCCCCGACAACGGCATCGACTGGCACATCAGCCACAGCGCCCCCGGCCACACCGTCGACGACGAAGTCACCATCAAGGTCCAGCTCAAGGCCACCTACCAGATCGCCCCGCAACCCCCCGGCCCCGCCTTCCCGTTCACCCTCGACAACGCCCACCTCGTCAAACTCGCCCGCACCCCCGTCGCCGTCCACAAGATCCTCGTCGTCATGCTCGTCCCCCGCTCCCGCGACGACTGGCTCCGCGCCCGCCACGACGGCCTCGACCTGCGCCACTGCTGCTACTGGACCAACCTCGCCGGCCACCCCGTCACCGGCCGCAACCGCACCACCGTCCGCATACCGACCACACGGATCTTCGACGACCGCGCACTCTGCGAGATCATGAACCGGATAGGGGCGGGAGGCACCCCCTGATGCACCGACCGACCAGCGAAGGCGCCCACACCGCCCCACCCGACCCCCGGCGCGTCGACCCGCGCGTCCTCGCCGCCCTCCTCCACCGCCACGGCTGGCACCGCAAGGGCGGCAGCCGCGGCCCCTACACCCGCTGGACCCCACCCGAACCCGGCGCCACCCCCACCAGCCTCCTCATCCCCGCCAGCCGCGCCTTCCCCGACAGCGACGACCTCCTCAGCGAAGCCCTCACCGCCCTGACCCGCACCACCACCCCTTCCGCCCGCGACATCCTCACCGCCCTGGCCACCCCCAGCGACGAGATCCGCTGGCACCGCGCCACCGCACCCTCCCCCCACCTCCACGGCCAGGCCCCCTGGACCGCCCAGGACCAGCTGCGCACCGCGGCCCGCCAGGTCCTCCTCGCGGCCGCCCACACCCTCCACGGCCACCACGCGCTCATCGACCACGTCCTCGTCACCACCCCGCCCGACGCCGCCCGCACCCTCACCGCCCACATCCCCGTCGACCCCGGCCGCCCCGTCACCGAACGCCTCCACCACGCCCTCCACGCCACCCGCGCCGCCGTCGACTACCAGCGCGCCACCGGCCGCCCCGACGCCTTCGACACCGCCGTCGCCACCGGCGCCGGACCCGAACTCACCGAAGCCCTCATCGCCCTCGTCCACGGCACCGAAGGCGCCGCCATCACCCTCGCCTGGGCCCCCGCCACCGGAGCCCCCGCCGGCTGCGCCACCCGCCCCGAACCCGTCGAGTTCACCCCCGGCGACCTCCCCGCCCTCCGCCAGGCGGGCGCCCGCTACCGCCGCGCCCGGCCCTCCGTACCCGCCAGGGTCACCGGCACCGTCGTCCGCCTGCGCCGCCCCGGCCCGCACGGCCCCGGCACCGTCCGCCTGCGCGTCCTCACCGGCGCCGACGCCCCCCATCTGCGCGTCACCCTCGACGAGGACGCCTACCGCACGGCCGTCCGCGCCCATGTCGAAGGGCTGCCCCTGCGCGTATCCGGCCGCCTGGAGAGCCGGGGCGGCCACCGCAGGCTCACCGACACCCACGACGTGGCGGTCGTCCAGGTCGACGACGCCGAGCGCGACCGGCTGCTGAAGACCCTCGACGAGGAGTGCTGACCCGGCCGCAACCGCTTCGCGAGGGGAGGGGGTGGCTCGGTACCATGCCGTATTACGCGCGCGCCCCTCCCGGGCGCACCCCCTTCAGTCAGGAGAGACCGGTGTCAGACGTCCGTGTGATCATCCAACGCGATTCCGAGCGGGAAGAGCGCGTGGTGACGACGGGCACTACGGCCGCCGACCTCTTCCCCGGCGAGCGCACCGTCGTCGCCGCCCGCGTGGACGGCGAGCTGAAGGACCTCGCTTACGAGCTCAAGGACGGCGAGACCGTCGAGGGCGTCGAGATCACCTCCGAGGACGGCCTCAACATCCTGCGCCACTCCACCGCGCACGTCATGGCCCAGGCCGTCCAGGAGCTCTTCCCGGAGGCCAAGCTCGGCATCGGCCCGCCGGTCAAGGACGGCTTCTACTACGACTTCGACGTCGACAAGCCGTTCACGCCCGAGGATCTCAAGGCCATCGAGAAGAAGATGCAGGAGATCCAGAAGCGGGGCCAGAGGTTCGCCCGCCGCGTCGTCACCGACGAGGCCGCCCGCGAGGAGCTGGCGGACGAGCCGTACAAGCTGGAGCTGATCGGCCTCAAGGGCTCCGCCTCGTCCGACGACGGCGCGGACGTCGAGGTCGGCGGCGGCGAGCTGACCATCTACGACAACCTCGACGCCAAGACCGGCGAGCTGTGCTGGAAGGACCTCTGCCGGGGCCCGCACCTGCCCTCGACCCGCGCGATCCCGGCGTTCAAGCTGATGCGCAACGCCGCCGCGTACTGGCGCGGCAGCGAGAAGAACCCGATGCTCCAGCGCATCTACGGCACCGCCTGGCCGTCCAAGGACGAGCTGAAGCAGTACCTGGACTTCCTCGCCGAGGCCGAGAAGCGCGACCACCGCCGCCTCGGCTCCGAGCTGGACCTCTTCTCCATCCCCGAGCAGATCGGCTCCGGCCTCGCCGTCTTCCACCCGCGCGGCGGCATCATCCGCCGGGTCATGGAGGACTACTCGCGCAAGCGGCACCAGGAAGAGGGCTACGAGTTCGTCTACACCCCGCACGCGACGAAGGGGCAGCTCTTCGAGACCTCGGGCCACCTGGACTGGTACGCCGACGGCATGTACCCGCCCATGCAGCTCGACGAGGGCGTGGACTACTACCTCAAGCCCATGAACTGCCCGATGCACAACCTGATCTTCGACGCCCGGGGCCGCTCGTACCGCGAGCTGCCGCTGCGGCTGTTCGAGTTCGGCACGGTGTACCGGTACGAGAAGTCGGGCGTCGTCCACGGCCTGACCCGGGCGCGGGGCTTCACCCAGGACGACGCGCACATCTACTGCACCCGCGAGCAGATGGCGGAGGAGCTGGACAGGACGCTCACCTTCGTCCTGAACCTGCTGCGCGACTACGGCCTGACCGACTTCTACCTGGAGCTGTCCACCAAGGACCCGGAGAAGTTCGTCGGCTCGGACGAGGCGTGGGAGGAGGCCACCTCGGTCCTCCAGCAGGTCGCCGAGAAGCAGGGCCTGCCCCTCACCCCCGACCCGGGCGGCGCGGCCTTCTACGGCCCGAAGATCTCCGTCCAGGCCCGTGACGCCATCGGCCGCACCTGGCAGATGTCCACCATCCAGCTCGACTTCAACCTCCCCGAGCGCTTCGACCTGGAGTACACGGCCGCCGACGGCACCAAGCAGCGCCCGGTCATGATCCACCGCGCGCTGTTCGGCTCGATCGAGCGGTTCTTCGCGGTCCTGCTGGAGCACTACGCGGGCGCCATGCCGCCGTGGCTGGCCCCGGTCCAGGCGGTCGGCATCCCGGTCGGCGACGCCCACGTCGAGTACCTCCAGGCCTTCGCCGCCGACGCGCGGAAGAAGGGCCTGCGGGTCGAGGTGGACGCCTCCTCGGACCGGATGCAGAAGAAGATCCGCAACCACCAGAAGATGAAGGTGCCGTTCATGATCATCGTCGGTGACGACGACATGAACGCGGGTACGGTCTCCTTCCGCTACCGCGACGGCTCGCAGGAGAACGGCATCCCCCGTGACCAGGCCATCGCGAAGCTGGCCGAGGTCGTGGAGTCACGCGTACAGGTGTGATCCGTCGACGCGGGGGCGGTACCCGGCCGGGTACCGCCCCTCGGCGTTTTCGGAGGCCGGCGTGGTCCTATGCTGAGGCGCATGACGAATGAGCCCGAGCAGCAGATCGGAGTCGGGACGCCGGACGCGTTCCAGCGCCTGTGGACGCCCCACCGGATGGCGTACATCCAGGGGGAGAACAAGCCCACCGGCTCGGGGGCCGACGACGGCTGCCCGTTCTGCTCGATCCCTGCCAAGCCCGACGAGGACGGGCTCGTCGTCCGCCGAGGCGAACACGTGTACGCGGTGCTGAACTTGTACCCCTACAACGGCGGCCACCTCATGGTCGTCCCGTTCCGGCACGTCGCCGACTACACCGACCTCACCACCGACGAGACCGTCGAGCTGGCGGAGTTGACCAAGCAGGCGATGACCGCGCTGCGCACCGCGTCCGGCGCGCACGGCTTCAACATCGGCATGAACCAGGGCGAGGCCGCCGGCGCCGGTATCGCCGCCCATCTCCACCAGCACATCGTCCCCCGCTGGGGCGGTGACACGAACTTCATGCCGGTGATCGCCAGGACCAAGGTCCTGCCCCAGCTCCTCGCCGACACCCGCCGCATGCTCGCGGACGCCTGGCCGACCGCCTGACCGGGGCGTTCGGCCGGCCACCTGACCGGGGCGCGCGGCTGACGGGCCGCCCTCCCGGCCGGCCCGCCCCGCCCGTCACGCGTCGTACACGTCGGCCTTCTTCGGGGCCGGGTCGGCGGTGAAGTCGCTGCCGGCGATGCTGGTCGTGTCCACGCCGTGCTCGTCGAGCATCTTGACGATCGCGGCGTGCACGGCGCGCATCACGGGCGTGGACGCGCGGATGACGTCGTCGGCCATGAAGCGGTGCTTCCACGGGGCCTCGGCCCAGGCGTGGCGCAGACCGAACGGCTCGGGCAGGACGAGCTTGCCGCCGAGGAAGTCGAGGACCGGCGGGAACCAGGTGAGCGGGGCGCGGACGGCGAGGCGTACGACCTCGTTGGTCTCCACCAGGGGGAGTTTGATCTCGCGGGTCTCCCAGAAGCGCACGGTCTTGGCGACTTCCCTGGTCTTCGCGGCCGGCTTGGTGGTGAACAGGCCGTGGACCGGGCCGAGGGCGTGTCCCGAGACCTCGATGCGCAGGGTGTGCAGCAGGGCGGTGACGGTGACCAGCATGGTCAGGACGAGCTGGCCGTCCCAGAGGACGAACTGCACGCCCAGGTAGTGGCGGTTGCCCTTGCCGAACTGGTTCTCGTTGCAGATGCGCTGGATCTCGTGCGGCTTCACCTGGAAGTGGACGATGTCCTCGCCCTCGGGGCGGCTGACCTCCTTGGCACCGGCGCCGACGGGGACGACGACCCAGTGGTTGACGGAGGGCGTCGGGAAGCCGCTCTTGAGGGTGCCGCGCTCCAGGAGCTTCAGCTGGTCGTGGATGGGCCGTATGACGTCCCAGGTGCGGAAGGCGTGGATCTCGCGGCCGTCGCGGGGCTTGAGCTCCTGGGCGAGGTGCCAGCCGCCCCAGCGGGTGCCCATGCCGAGTATGCCGCGCGGGCCCGCGTAGAAGACGACGTTGGAGCGCTGCTCGGCGTTGAGCTTCTCCAGTGACTGGCGGAGCTCCTCGGCGGCGGTCTCGCCGGGGTTCTGCGGGACGGCCTCGGGGATCTTGGCGGCCACGCCACCGCCGCTGAGAAGGCCCTCCCAGCGGGCCCGCAGGTCCTGGGCGGTGGTCTCGCAGACGTGCTTGGCGAGGAACCAGCCCACCACCGGCGCGATGATCATGGCGCGGAGGTAGAGGGAGAGGAAGCCGGCGAACGGCAGCTTGACCATGACGAGCGCGGCGAGGATGCCGACGCCGACGAGGAGTGCCGTACCGGCTGCTCCCGCGCGCTTGTTGGCGGCGCCCGCGAGGGTACGGCGGATCTGGAAGACGATCAGCCACAGGAGCAGTCCGGGGAGGAACGCGACGCCGCAGAGCAGGGTGATGAGGGTGAGGCGGAGGTCGCGCTGCTTGCGGATGCGGTTGGCGGCGAGGCAGTGCTCGACGACCGGCTGGGGGTCGGTGCCGAAGGACTGGATGACGGGTTTGCGGCCGCCGCCGAGCATGCGGACGACGACGGCGCGGGAGAACGCCTCGCCGAGGTTGGGCTCGAAGAGGGAGAACTTGCCCTTCTTGACGGTGGATTCGTACCACTCGTTGTTGGCCTTGAGGATGTCCTCGACCGGGCTGTCCCGGTACGCGGCGGAGGCCAGGGCGTTCGTGGCCACCGTCTGCCCGGACGAGCCCTGGAGCGGGACCTGTGCCCCGGGACCGAAACTGTCCATCGTGTCTTCCGCCCCCATCGACGCCTGTGCCGCAGCCGTTGCTCCCGCACTGCGGCCTTCCCAACCGGGCGCGGGCGCACACCTGCTGAGCCTGGCTCACCAGCCTATCGGGGAGCGGGGGCGCGCGTCAGGGCGTCGCGGAAGCCGTGCGGGCCGCCCGCCGGGAGGGGTTCGGCGGACGGCCCTTGCGGGGGGCGGGCCTGGAGGTCAGCGGCCCGCGGCCGGCTGGTTCTCCTTGCGGACCCGCTCCGCGACGGGGGACGGCATGGGCTCGTGCCGTACGTACGTGCGGCTGAAGCGGCCGGTGCCGTGGGTGAGGGAGCGGAGGTCGACGGCGTACCGGTCGATCTCGAGTTCGGGCACGTCGGCGCGGACGAGGGTGCGTCCGGGGCCTGCCTGGTCGGTGCCGACGACGCGGCCGCGGCGTCCGGAGAGGTCGCTCATGACGGGTCCCACGTAGTCGTCGGGGACGAGCACCTGCACCTCGGCGACCGGCTCCAGGAGGTTGACGGGGGCGTTCGCGGCGGCTTCGCGCAGGGCGAGGGCGCCGGCGGTCTGGAAGGCGGCGTCGGAGGAGTCGACGGAGTGGGCCTTGCCGTCGACGAGGGTGACGCGGATGTCGACCAGCGGGTGGCCGGTGGCGACCCCGCGGGCGGCCTGGGTGCGGACGCCCTTCTCGACGGACGCGATGAACTGGCGGGGCACGGCGCCGCCGACGACCTTGTCCAGGAACTCGATGCCGGAGCCGGGCGGCAGCGGCTCGACCTCGATGTCGCAGATGGCGAACTGGCCGTGGCCGCCGGACTGTTTGACGTGCCGGCCGCGGGCGGTGGCGGTGCCGGCGAACGTCTCGCGCAGCGCCACCCTGTGCGGGACGGCGTCGACCTGGACACCGTAGCGGGTGCGGAGGCGTTCGAGGGCGACGTCCCGGTGGGCTTCGCCGAGGCACCACAGGACGACCTGGTGGGTGTCCTGGTTCTGCTCCAGGCGCATGGTCGGGTCCTCGGCGGCGAGCCGGGCCAGGCCCTGGGAGAGCTTGTCCTCGTCGGCCTTGCTGCGGGCCTCGATGGCGAGGGGGAGCAGCGGGTCGGGCATGGCCCAGGGCGCCATGAGGAGCGGGTCGTCCTTGGCGGAGAGGGTGTCGCCGGTCTCGGCACGGGAGAGCTTGGCGACGCAGGCGAGGTCGCCGGCGACGCAGTGGCCCATCGGGAGCTGCTGCTTGCCGAAGGGGGCGAAGAGGGCGCCGACGCGTTCGTCGACGTCGTGGTCCTCGTGGCCGCGGTCGGCGAGGCCGTGCCCGGAGACGTGGACGGTCTCGTCGGGGCGGAGGGTGCCGGAGAAGACGCGTACGAGGGAGATCCTGCCGACGTAGGGGTCGGAGGAGGTCTTGATCACCTCGGCGGCGAGGGGCCCCTCGGGGTCGCAGGTGAGGGCGGGGCGGGGGGCGCCCTGCGGGGTGGTGACCTCGGGGACGGGGCGTTCCAGGGGGGTGGGGAAGCCGCGGGTGATGAGGTCGAGGAGCTCGACGGTGCCCAGGCCCTGGGCGGCGCCGGGGGCGGCGGGGGCCGCGGCGAGCACGGGGTGGAAGGTGCCGCGGGCGACGGCCTTCTCCAGGTCCGCGATGAGGGTCTTGAGGTCGATGTCCTCGCCGCCGAGGTAGCGGTCCATGAGGGTTTCGTCCTCGCTCTCCGCGATGATGCCTTCGATCAGGCGGTTGCGGGCCTCTTCGATGACGGGGAGCTGGGTGTCGTCCGGGGGGTTCTCCTTCCGTTCGCCGGTGGAGTAGTCGAAGATCTTCCGGGTGAGCAGGCCGGTCAGGCCGGTGGCGGGGGCGTGTCCGTCGGGGCTCTCGGGGCCGAGGACGGGCAGGTAGAGCGGGAGGACGGCGTCGGGGTCGTCGCCGCCGAAGATCTCGCCGCAGACGCGCGTGAGCCGCTCGTAGTCGGTGCGCGCGGTGTCGAGGTGGGTGACGACGATGGCGCGGGGCATGCCGACGGCGGCGCACTCCTCCCAGATGAGGCGGGTCGAGCCGGGGACGGCGTCGGCCTCCTGCGCGGCGGAGACGACGAAGAGGGCGGCGTCGGCGGCGCGCAGTCCGGCGCGGAGCTCGCCCGTGAAGTCGGCGTAGCCGGGGGCGTCCAGCAGGTTGATCTTGCAGCCGCCCCAGGTGAGCGGGGTGAGGGAGAGCTGCACGGACCGCTGCCGGCGGTGCTCGATCTCGTCGTGGTCGGAGAGGGTGGTGCCGTCCTCGACGCGTCCGGCGCGGTTGACGGCGCCGGCGGTGAGCGCGAGGGCCTCGACGAGGGTGGTCTTGCCTGATCCGCTGTGGCCGACCAGCACGACGTTCCTGATGGATGAGGGCTGGTCGGCCGCCGCCGCCCTGCCGGCGGCTCCGATGTGGGTGTTCGCCTTGTCGCCCATGGTTCTTCCTCCCGGTCGCTGGTGGACGGTGAGGTGGGGGGCGCGGGCAGGGGGAGCGGGTCGGGTGCGGGGCGGTGGCTCCGGCCCCGCCGGGTGGGCTCCGGCGGTGCCCGCGGTCGTTCTTCGAGCTTTCCACTGTGCGGGGGCGGCGTCCATACGTCGGGCATCCGCCGACGTCGCAGGGGGGTGGTGCGGGGGTGGGGAGGGGCGGTGCGTGGCTACGATGGGCCAGCCGGCGGCCGAAGGGGCCGCCCGGCACCACCGACCCCTCGGGAAGGCCATGCTGAACAAGTACGCGCGTGCATTCTTCACGCGTGTTCTCACACCGTTCGCCGCGTTTCTGCTCCGCCGCGGGGTGAGCCCCGACGCGGTGACGCTCGTGGGGACCGCGGGCGTCGTGGCGGGTGCGCTGGTCTTCTTCCCGCGCGGGGAGTTCTTCTGGGGCACGATCGTGATCACGCTGTTCGTGTTCTCCGACCTGGTCGACGGCAACATGGCACGTCAGGCGGGGGTCTCCAGCCGCTGGGGCGCCTTCCTGGACTCGACGCTCGACCGGGTCGCGGACGGCGCGATCTTCGGCGGGTTCGCGCTGTGGTACGCGGGCGGCGGGAACGACAACGTGCTGTGCGCGGTGTCGATCTTCTGCCTGGCGAGCGGCCAGGTCGTGTCGTACACCAAGGCGCGCGGCGAGTCGATCGGGCTGCCGGTGGCGGTGAACGGGCTGGTGGAGCGGGCCGAGCGGCTGGTCGTGTCGCTGGTCGCCGCGGGCCTGGCCGGGCTGCACGCCTTCGGGGTGCCGGGCGTGCAGGTGCTGCTGCCGGTGGCGCTGTGGGTGGTGGCCGTGGGCAGTGCGGTGACGCTCGGGCAGCGGGTGGTGACGGTGCGGCGTGAGGCCGCGGAGGCCGACGCGGCGCCCGGAGGCGGTACGCCGAGGGGGAGCGAGGCCACGTCGTGAGCGCGGGGGAACGGTTGACGGACGCCCTCTACGGGCTGGGCTGGGCGACGGTGAAGAAGCTGCCCGAGCCGGTCGCCGCGGGGCTGGGCCGGCGGATCGCCGACGCGGCGTGGAAGCGGCGCGGCCAGGGCGTGCTGCGCCTGGAGGCGAATCTGGCGCGGGTGGTGCCGGACGCGTCGCCGCAGCGGCTGGCGGAGCTGTCGCGGGCGGGGATGCGCTCGTACATGCGCTACTGGATGGAGTCGTTCCGGCTGCCGTCGTGGAGCGCGGAGCGCGTGGGCCGGTCCGTGGACATCAAGGACCTGCACCACCTGACGGACGGCCTCGCCTCCGGGAAGGGCGTGGTGCTGGCGCTGCCGCACCTGGCCAACTGGGACCTGGCCGGGGTGTGGGCCACGCGGGTGCTGGGCGTGCCGTTCACGACGGTCGCCGAGCGGCTGAAGCCCGAGTCGCTGTACGACCGGTTCGTGGCGTACCGCGAGTCGCTGGGCATGGAGGTGCTGCCGCACACGGGCGGCGCCGCCTTCGGGGCGCTGGCGCGGAGGCTGCGGGCGGGCGGTCTGGTGTGCCTGGTCGCGGACCGCGACCTGTCGGCCTCCGGGGTGGAGGTGGACTTCTTCGGGGAGCGGGCGCGGATGCCGGCCGGCCCCGCGCTGCTGGCGCAGCAGACCGGGGCGCTGCTGCTGCCGGTGACGCTCTGGTACGAGGACGGCGCGACCATGGGCGGCCGGGTGCACGCGCCGGTCGAGGTGCCCGCGTCAGGTACGCGGGCGGAGAGGACGTCCTCGATGACGCAGGCGCTGGCGGACGCGTTCGCCGGCGGGATCGCCGAGCACCCGGAGGACTGGCACATGTTGCAGCGGCTGTGGCTGAACGACCTCGACCCCGCGAAGGGGCCGAAGTGAGGATCGGCATCGTCTGCCCGTACTCGTGGGACGTGCCGGGCGGCGTCCAGTTCCACATCCGCGATCTGGCGGAGCACCTGATCCGGCTGGGCCACCACGTCTCGGTGCTGGCCCCGGCCGACGAGGGCACGCCGCTGCCGCCCTACGTGGTGTCGGCGGGGCGGGCCGTGCCCGTGCCGTACAACGGGTCGGTGGCGCGGCTGAACTTCGGGTTCCTCTCGGCGGCGCGGGTGCGGCGGTGGCTGCACGACGGCACGTTCGACGTGATCCACATCCACGAGCCGGCGTCCCCCTCGCTGGGGCTGCTGGCCTGCTGGGCCGCGCAGGGCCCGATCGTGGCGACGTTCCACACCTCCAACCCGCGGTCGCGGGCGATGATCGCGGCGTATCCGATCCTCCAGCCGGCGCTGGAGAAGATCAGCGCCCGGATCGCGGTGAGCGAGTACGCGCGCCGCACGCTCGTGGAGCACCTGGGCGGTGACGCGGTGGTCATCCCCAACGGCGTCGACGTCGACTTCTTCGCGCGGGCCGAGCCGAAGGCGTCCTGGCAGGGCCAGACGCTCGGGTTCATCGGGCGGATCGACGAGCCCCGCAAGGGCCTGCCGGTGCTGATGCGGGCCCTGCCGAAGATCCTTCAGGCCCGGCCCGAGACGCGGCTGCTGGTCGCGGGGCGGGGCGACGAGGAGGAGGCGGTCGCGTCGCTGCCCGCGCGGATGCGGCAGCGCGTGGAGTTCCTCGGCATGGTCAGCGACGAGGACAAGGCGCGGCTGCTGCGGAGCGTCGACGTGTACGTGGCGCCCAACACGGGCGGCGAGAGCTTCGGGATCATCCTGGTCGAGGCGCTGTCGGCCGGCGCGCCGGTACTGGCCAGCGACCTGGACGCGTTCGCGCAGGTACTGGACCAGGGCTCGGCGGGCGAGCTGTTCGCCAACGAGGACGCGGACGCCCTCGCCGACGCCGCGATCCGGCTGCTCGGCGACGAGGAGCGGCGGGCCGGGCTGCGCGCGCGGGGCAGCGCCCATGTGCGGCGCTTCGACTGGTCGACGGTGGGCGCGGACATCCTGGCGGTGTACGAGACGGTGACGGACGGCGCGGCGTCGGTCGCGACGGACGAGCGGACGACGGGGCTGCTGGCCCGCTGGGGGCTGGCGCGCGACTGAGGGGGTGGCCGATGGGGCGGACACGGCGGGACCGGTACGGCGCGGGGCGGCGCCGGTGAGGCCGGGGGCGGCGCGGGTGTCGGTGCGGCGGCTGGACCTGGGGTACTTCACCCGGCCCGCCGAGGAGGCCGGGACGCCGTGGCCGCGCGTGGAGCCGGTGCTGGCGTATCTGGTGCGGCACGAGGCGGGGCTGCTGCTGTTCGACACGGGCCTCGGGAGCGGCGACCCCGAGGCGGAGGCCCACTACCGGCCGCGCCGCCGGGACCTGCGGGAGGCGCTCGCGGCGGCCGGGGCCGGGCCGGGCGACATCGACCTGGTGGTCAACTGCCATCTGCACTTCGACCACTGCGGCGGCAACCCGCTGCTGGCCGGCCGGCCCGTCCTCGTACAGCGGCGGGAGCTGGCGGCCGCGCGGGCGGGCGGGTACACCATCGACGCGCTGGTGGACTTCCCCGGCGCGCGGTACGAGGAGCTGGACGGCGAGGCCGAGGTGTGGCCGGGCGTCCACGTCGTGCCCACGCCCGGGCACACGGACGGGCACCAGTCACTGGTCGTGGCCGGGCGGGACGGGGTGACCGTGCTGGCGGGGCAGGCGTACGACTTCGCGTCCGAGTTCGGGTCCGACGAGATGGCCCGGCGGGCGGCGCTCGACGGTGCCGCCCCCGGGCGCGGCCGCGCAGCCGGAGGCGCCCCCGACGCCCCGGGCGGCTCCGGGGGCGGCCCGGCGGGAGGCGCCGGGGACGGTGGGGCGGCCGTCCCGTACCGGCCCTGGCTGGACCGGCTGGCCGGCTTCGGGCCCGGGCGGGTGGTGTTCGCGCACGACCGGTCCGTGTGGGAGGGCGCCATGCCCGCGGGCGGGGGAGCGGCGGGGGCGCCCCGGTAGCCTTTGCGCCCGTGACCGAAACGCTGATCTGGATCGCCGTCGCCCTGTTCGCGATCGGCCTGTACCTGAGCTGGACCGCGGGGCGGCTCGACCGGCTGCACGCCCGTATCGACGCCGCCCGCGCCGCGCTGGACGCCCAGCTGCTGCGGCGCGCCTCGGTCGCCCAGGAACTGGCCACTTCCGGGATCCTCGACCCGGCCGCGTCCATCGTGCTCTACCAGGCCGCGCACGCGGCGCGGCAGGCCGAGGAGGAGCACCGGGAGGTCGCCGAGAGCGAGCTGAGCCAGGCACTGCGGGCCGTGTTCGGCGAGCCGGAGCAGATGGAGGCGGTACGGGAGGCCCCCGGCGGGGAGGAGGCCGTCGGCGAACTGGCCGCGGCGGTGCGCAGGGTGCCGATGGCGCGGCGCTTCCACAACGACGCGGTGCGGGCGGCGCGGGCACTGCGGCGCCACCGGAAGGTGCGGTGGTTCCGGCTGGCGGGCCACGCGCCGTTCCCGATGGCGTTCGAGATGGACGACGAGCCGCCGGTCGCCCTGGCCGACCGGCCGGCCTGAGGCCGCCTGCGGCCGGCGATGCCATTCGGCCACTTCAAAATGAGCCACCGGCTCCTCATTGGCCCTTGCTGTGGACTGGTCGGCGCGTGTTTGCTGCCTGTGTTGTCCCCGGGTCGCCGTACCCGCCCCGTTTTCTCCATGTGAGGTCTGACGTGTCCACCACGCCCACCACCACCCCCCAGGCCCCCGAGACCGGCACCGCGCGTGTGAAGCGCGGCATGGCCGAGCAGCTCAAGGGCGGCGTGATCATGGACGTCGTCACGCCGGAGCAGGCCAAGATCGCCGAGGACGCCGGCGCCGTCGCCGTCATGGCCCTGGAGCGGGTCCCCGCCGACATCCGCAAGGACGGCGGCGTGGCCCGCATGTCCGACCCGGACATGATCGAGGGCATCATCGACGCCGTCTCCATCCCGGTCATGGCCAAGTCCCGCATCGGCCACTTCGTCGAGGCGCAGGTCCTGCAGTCCCTCGGCGTCGACTACATCGACGAGTCCGAGGTCCTCACCCCGGCCGACGAGGTCAACCACTCCGACAAGTGGGCCTTCACCACCCCCTTCGTCTGTGGTGCCACCAACCTGGGCGAGGCCCTGCGCCGTATCGCCGAGGGCGCGGCGATGATCCGCTCCAAGGGCGAGGCCGGCACCGGCAACGTCGTCGAGGCCGTGCGCCACCTGCGCCAGATCAAGAACGAGATCGCCAGGCTGCGCGGCTACGACAACAACGAGCTGTACGCCGCCGCCAAGGAGCTGCGCGCCCCGTACGAGCTGGTCAAGGAGGTCGCCGAGCTCGGCAAGCTGCCGGTCGTGCTGTTCTCCGCCGGTGGCGTCGCCACCCCGGCCGACGCCGCGCTCATGCGCCAGCTGGGCGCCGAGGGCGTCTTCGTCGGCTCCGGCATCTTCAAGTCGGGCGACCCGGCCAAGCGCGCCGCCGCCATCGTGAAGGCCACCACCTTCTACGACGACCCGAAGATCATCGCGGACGCCTCCCGCAACCTGGGCGAGGCGATGGTCGGCATCAACTGCGACACCCTGCCCGAGGCCGAGCGCTACGCGAACCGGGGCTGGTAACGGCCATGAGCACCACCCCCGTCATCGGAGTCCTGGCCCTCCAGGGCGACGTACGGGAGCACCTGATCGCCCTGGCCGCGGCGGACGCCGTGGCCAGGCCGGTCCGGCGCCCCGATGAGCTCGCCGAGGTGGACGGCCTGGTCATCCCGGGCGGCGAGTCCACGACGATCTCCAAGCTGGCGAACCTCTTCGGCATGATGGAGCCGCTGCGCGAGCGCATCGCCGCCGGCCTGCCGGTGTACGGCACCTGCGCCGGGCTGATCATGCTCGCCGACAAGATCCTCGACCCGCGGTCGGGCCAGGAGACCCTGGGCGGCATCGACATGATCGTCCGCCGTAACGCCTTCGGGCGGCAGAACGAGTCCTTCGAAGCCCGCGTCGACATGGCCGGGATCGACGGCGGCCCCGTGGAGGGCGTCTTCATCCGCGCCCCCTGGGTCGAGTCGGTCGGCGCGTCGGCCGAGGTCGTCGCCGAGTACGACGGCCACATCGTCGCCGTACGGCAGGGCAACGCGCTCGCGACGTCCTTCCATCCGGAGCTGACCGGGGACCACCGGGTGCACGCCCTGTTCGTCGACATGGTGCGCGCCGTGGCCGCATGAGATCCCGGTAGGATCTCTGGGGTTCGTTCTGAATTTGGTTACGCGAAGGAGACAGGCAGATGTCCGGCCACTCTAAATGGGCTACGACGAAGCACAAGAAGGCCGTGATCGACGCCAAGCGCGGCAAGCTCTTCGCGAAGCTGATCAAGAACATCGAGGTCGCCGCCCGCACCGGCGGCGGCGACCCCGACGGTAACCCGACGCTCTATGACGCAATTCAGAAGGCCAAGAAGAGCTCGGTTCCGAACAAGAACATCGACTCCGCGGTCAAGCGCGGCTCCGGCCAGGAGGCCGGCGGCGCCGACTACGAGACGATCATGTACGAGGGCTACGGCCCGAACGGTGTCGCGGTCCTCATCGAGTGCCTCACCGACAACCGCAACCGCGCCGCCTCCGACGTGCGCGTCGCCATGACCCGCAACGGCGGCTCCATGGCCGACCCGGGCTCCGTCTCGTACCTCTTCAACCGCAAGGGCGTCGTGATCGTCCCCAAGGGCGACCTGACCGAGGACGACGTGCTCGGCGCGGTCCTCGACGCCGGCGCCGAGGAGGTCAACGACCTCGGCGAGACCTTCGAGGTCATCAGCGAGGCCACCGACCTGGTCGCCGTGCGCACCGCCCTCCAGGAGGCCGGCATCGACTACGAGTCGGCCGAGGCCAGCTTCGTCCCGACCATGCAGGTCGAGCTGGACGAGGAAGGCGCCCGCAAGATCTTCAAGCTGATCGACGCGCTGGAGGACAGCGACGACGTGCAGAACGTCTTCGCCAACTTCGACGTCTCCGACGACGTCATGGCGCAGGTCGACGCCTGAGCCGCGGCGGCACCGCCTGACGGACGCGCCCACGGGCCGACGGGGACACCCCCGTCGGCCCGTCGCGTTGTCAGTCCCAGCCGATAGCCTGCGTGAACAGGGCATCGCCCGGCCGCCGGCCGGGGGAGGACGAAGGAGGCCGCGTGCGCGTGCTAGGGGTGGACCCGGGGCTGACCCGGTGCGGGATCGGCGTCGTCGAGGGGGTCGCGGGACGCCCGCTGGCCATGCTCGGCGTCGGCGTCGTCCGCACCCCGGCCGACGCCGACATCGGCCACCGCCTCGTCGCCGTCGAGCGCGGCATAGAGGAGTGGCTCGACGAGCACCGGCCCGAACTGGTCGCCGTTGAGCGCGTGTTCAGCCAGCACAACGTGCGTACGGTGATGGGCACCGCCCAGGCCAGCGCGGTCGCCATGCTCTGCGCCTCCCGCCGCGGCATCCCCGTCGCCCTGCACACGCCCAGCGAGGTCAAGGCCGCCGTCACCGGCAGCGGCCGCGCCGACAAGGCGCAGGTCGGCGCCATGGTGACCCGCATCCTCCGGCTCGCCGCGCCGCCCAAGCCCGCGGACGCCGCAGACGCCCTCGCCCTCGCCATCTGCCACATCTGGCGCGCCCCCGCGCACAACCGCCTCCAGCAGGCGGTCGCCCAGCACGCGTTGAAAGGCCGAACCGCATGATCGCCTTCGTCACCGGCCCGGTCGCCGCCCTCGCCCCGACCACCGCCGTCATCGAGGTCGGCGGCGTCGGCATGGCCGTCCAGTGCACGCCCGACACGCTCTCCACCCTGAGGATCGGTCAGGAGGCCCGCCTCCACACCTCCTTGGTCGTCCGGGAGGACTCCCTCACGCTGTACGGCTTCGCCGACGACGACGAGCGGCAGGTCTTCGAACTGCTCCAGACCGCCAGCGGCGTCGGCCCCCGCCTCGCCCAGGCCATGCTCGCCGTCCACAGCCCGGACGCCCTGCGCGCCGCCGTCGCCTCCGGCGACGAGAAGGCCCTCACCGCCGTCCCCGGCATCGGCAAGAAGGGCGCGCAGAAACTCCTCCTGGAGCTGAAGGACCGGCTCGGCGCCCCGCTCGGCTCGGCCCGCCCCACCGCCGCGGCCGCCCCCGGCTGGCGCGACCAGCTCCACGCCGCGCTCGTCGGCCTGGGCTACGCCGCCCGCGAGGCCGACGACGCGGTGGCGGCCGTCACCCCGCACGCCGAGGCCGCCGACGGCGAACCGCAGATCGGCGCCCTGCTGAAGGCCGCCCTCCAGACCCTCAACCGCGCCCGCTAGCCCCCGGACCCGCCGCCGGCCCGGCCCGCCAGGCCCCACCCCACCCCCCACCCCCGCGAGGAGACGTGCAGTGAACTGGGACGAGACGACCGACGCGACCGCGCCCGAGCGGCCCGTCGGCCCCGCCGCGGACCGGCTGGTGGGGCCTGCCGCCGACCGCGACGACCAGGCCGTCGAAGCCGCCCTGCGCCCCAAGGACCTGGACGAGTTCATCGGCCAGGAGAAGGTCCGCGAGCAGCTCGACCTGGTCCTCAAGGCCGCCCGCGCCCGCGGCGCCACCGCCGACCACGTCCTGCTCTCCGGCGCGCCCGGCCTCGGCAAGACCACCCTCTCCATGATCATCGCCGCCGAGATGGGCGCCCCCATCCGCATCACCTCGGGCCCCGCCATCCAGCACGCCGGCGACCTCGCCGCGATCCTCTCCTCCCTCCAGGAGGGCGAGGTCCTCTTCCTCGACGAGATCCACCGCATGTCCCGGCCCGCCGAGGAGATGCTGTACATGGCGATGGAGGACTTCCGCGTCGACGTGATCGTCGGCAAGGGCCCCGGCGCCACCGCCATCCCGCTCGAACTGCCGCCGTTCACCCTCGTCGGCGCCACCACCCGCGCGGGCCTCCTCCCCCCGCCGCTGCGCGACCGCTTCGGCTTCACCGCGCACATGGAGTTCTACGCCCCCGCCGAGCTGGAGCGCGTCGTCCACCGGTCCGCCCGCCTCCTCGACGTGGAGATCGACACCGAGGGCGCCGCCGAGATCGCCGGACGCTCCCGCGGCACGCCCCGCATCGCCAACCGGTTGCTGCGCCGCGTCCGCGACTACGCGCAGGTCAGGGCCGACGGCACGATCACCCGCGAGATCGCCGCGACCGCGCTCGCCGTGTACGAGGTCGACGCCCGCGGCCTCGACCGGCTCGACCGCGCCGTGCTGGAGGCCCTGCTGAAGCTGTTCGGCGGCGGCCCCGTCGGCCTGTCCACGCTCGCCGTGGCCGTCGGGGAGGAGCGCGAGACCGTCGAGGAGGTCGCGGAACCGTTTCTCGTACGGGAGGGACTGCTCGCCCGGACACCCCGCGGACGCGTCGCCACCCCGGCCGCGTGGGCGCACCTCGGACTCGTACCCCCGCAGGCGGCGGGCCCGGCGGGCGGGCAGCCGGGACTGTTCGACGCGTGACGGCGCGGACACGTGCCGCCTGACGGCGCGGATACTCGCCCGGTCAGGAACCACGGTGCGATGCTGGGCGTTGTTCCATCGATGCGGACTCGCCTAGACTCCGCCGATGCCGCCCTTTCAGGTCGGCGTACCCACCCCCGTAGATCAGGCCGCCTCACCAGCGCGGTCGTGCGAAGGAATTCCGTCCCGTGGATAACATCGGCGTGCTTCTCCCCTTCATCGTGCTCATCGGGGCCATGTTCCTGATGACCCGCTCTGCGAAGAAAAAGCAGCAGCAGGCCATGGAAATGCGCAACCAGATGCAGCCAGGCACCGGCGTGCGGACGATCGGGGGGATGTACGCCACGGTCAAGGAGGTCGGCGACGACACGGTCCTCCTGGAAGTCGCGCCGGGCGTTCACGCCGTCTACGCGAAGAACGCGATCGGCGCCGTCCTCGAGGACGACGAGTACAACCGGATCGTGCACGGCGACACGGGCACCGAGACCGGGGACGACGTGACGTCCGACGACCTCCCGGTCGTGCCGGACGACGCCTCCTCGCTCGTCGAGCCCGCCGACGACACCGCGGACACCGCGAAGCCCGACCTCACCAAGAAGGCCGACGCGGACGACGCCGCGCCCAAGGACGGCAAGACCGACGGCGAGGCCGACGCGAAGTAGCCGGACACGGGGACCGCCGGGCGCCCACGGGTGTCCGGCGGTCCGTGGATTCGCGTCACATCTGCATCTGCGGGGGCAGGTCCCCACACACACTTCGTGGCCGCCCCACGCACACCCGGCGCGGGGCGGTTGGACAGGGAGATACGACAAGGTGGCAGCACCGAAGAAGGGCAAAAGGCCGTCGGGGGGCCAGGGGAGGCCGGGGCGCGCCCTGGCCTTGATCCTGATCGCCATGGTCGCGCTCACGGGCGGCATGTTCTGGTCCGGGCACACCACGCCGCGCCTCGGCATCGACCTCGCGGGTGGTACGACCATCACCCTCAAGGCGAAGGCCGAGCCCGGCAAGGAAGACGCCGTCAACGAGACCAACATGAACACGGCGATCGGCATCATCGAGCGCCGCGTCAACGGTCTCGGCGTCCAGGAGGCCGAGGTCCAGAAGCAGGGCACCGAGAACATCATCGTCAACATCCCCAAGGGGACCGACGAGGAGCAGGCCCGCCAGCAGGTCGGCACCACCGCCCAGCTGTACTTCCGCCCGGTCATGCAGATCGCGCTCAGCGAGCCCGCGAACCCGCAGCCCTCCGCGTCCGGCAGCCCCTCCGCCGCCCCCTCCGCGGGCGCGTCGCCGAAGCCCTCGGCGTCCGCCCCCGGCGGCCAGGGCGAGAAGGCCACCGCCCCCTCGCCGAGCGCCACCACGCAGGGCCGCGCGCTGACCGACGCGCTGAAGAAGGCCCCGAGCCCCAGCGCCTCCGGCACCCCCTCGGCCGCGCCGAGCCCCAGCGACTCCAAGCTGCCCGCCCCGGCGCTCTCGCCGAGCAGCGACCCGACGGCCGACGCCGGCCTCCAGGCCAAGTTCGCCGCGCTGAACTGCGCCGACCCCAAGCAGCGCGCCTCCATCAAGGGCGCCAAGCCCGCCGACCCGACCGTGGCCTGCGGCCAGAACGGCGGCGTCTGGGAGAAGTACCTGCTCGGCCCCGCCGAGGTGGACGGCAAGGACGTCGACGACGCCGCCGGCGTGCTCGACCCCGAGCGCGGCATCTGGAAGGTGCAGCTCGAGTTCAACGACAAGGGCGCCAAGAAGTTCACCGAGATCACCGGCCGGCTCGCCTCGCAGAGCCCGCCGATGAACCAGTTCGCCATCGTCCTCGACGGCGAGGTCGTCTCGGCCCCCTCCGTCGACAGCCCCATCCCCGGCGGCCGCGCCGAGATCTCCGGCAGCTTCAACCAGAAGTCCGCCCAGGACCTCGGCAACATGCTGTCCTACGGCGCCCTGCCCCTCTCCTTCGAGGAGCAGTCCGTCACCACCGTCACCGCCGCCCTCGGCGGCGAGCAGCTGCGCGCGGGCCTCATCGCCGGCGCCATCGGCCTCGCCCTCGTCGTGATCTACCTGGTGGTGTACTACCGCGGCCTGTCGCTCATCGCGATCCTGTCGCTCGGCGTCTCCGCCGTCCTCACCTACACGATCATGTCGCTGCTCGGCCCGGCCATCGGCTTCGCGCTGAACCTGCCGGCCGTCTGCGGCGCGATCGTCGCGATCGGCATCACCGCGGACTCGTTCATCGTGTACTTCGAGCGCATCCGCGACGAGATCCGCGAGGGCCGCACGCTCCGCCCGGCCGTCGAGCGCGGCTGGCCGCGCGCCCGCCGCACGATCCTGGTCTCCGACTTCGTGTCGTTCCTCGCCGCCGCGGTGCTCTTCATCGTCACCGTCGGCAAGGTCCAGGGCTTCGCGTTCACGCTCGGCCTGACCACCCTCCTCGACGTCGTCGTGGTCTTCTTCTTCACCAAGCCGCTGATGACGATCCTGGCCCGCGGCAAGTTCTTCGGCCGCCAGCACCCCTGGTCCGGGCTCGACCCGAAGCGGCTCGGCGCCCAGCCGCCGCTGCGCCGCACCCGCCGCGTGGCCGTCACGACCGAACCGAAGGAGGCGTGAGATGTCGCGACTCGGAAATCTCGGCGCCCGTCTCTACCGCGGTGAGGTCGGCTACGACTTCGTCGCCAAGCGGATGCTCTGGTACGGCGTCTCGATCCTGATCACCATCACCGCCATCGTCGGCCTCGGCGTGCGCGGGCTCAACATGGGCATCGAGTTCAAGGGCGGCGCCGTCTACACGACGCCCGAGACCACGGTGTCCGCGTCCAAGGCGGAGGAGATCGCCGAGGACGCCGCCGGGCACGACGCGATCGTCCAGGAGCTCGGCACGGGCGGCCTGCGCATCCAGGTCTCCGGCCTGGACACGAAGGCGGCCAACTCCCTCAAGGACGACATCGCCGCCGGCATCGACGTCCCCGCCAAGGACATCACCGCCGAACTGGTCGGCCCGAGCTGGGGCGAGCAAATCGCCAACAAGGCGTGGATGGGCCTCGGCGTCTTCATGGTGCTCGTCGTCCTCTACCTGGCGATCGCCTTCGAGTGGCGGATGGCGCTCGCCGCGCTCATCGCCCTCATCCACGACCTGACCATCACCGTCGGCGTGTACGCGCTCGTCGGCTTCGAGGTCACCCCGGGCACCGTCATCGGTCTGCTGACCATCCTCGGCTACTCCCTCTACGACACCGTCGTCGTCTTCGACGGTCTGAAGGAGAGCTCGAAGGACATCACCAAGCAGACCCGCTACACCTACAGCGAGATCGCCAACCGCAGCCTCAACGGCACCCTGGTCCGGTCGATCAACACCACCGTCGTGGCGCTGCTGCCGGTGGCCGGCCTGCTGTTCATCGGCGGCGGCTTCCTCGGCGCGGGCATGCTCAACGACATCTCGCTGTCGCTGTTCGTGGGTCTCGCCGCCGGCGCCTACTCGTCGATCTTCATCGCCACGCCGCTGGTCGCGGACCTCAAGGAGCGCGACCCGCAGATGAAGGCGCTGCGCAAGCGCGTCCTCGCCAAGCGGGCCGCCGCCGCGTCGAAGGGCGAGGACGCCGCGGGCGACGACGAGGCGGTCACCGGGGTGCCGGAGGGCGCGACCGCCGGTGTCGTCGGCCCGCGCGGCCGCCGGGGCCGCTCCACGGAGCACCGCCGATGACCACGACCGCCACCCGCGAGCTCCTGCTCAGCCGCATCCGGGACGTCCACGACCACCCCAAGCCGGGGATCGTCTTCAAGGACATCACCCCGCTGCTCGCGGACCCCGAGGCGTTCGCCGCGCTCACCGGCACCTTCGCCGAGATGTGCGAGCGGTTCGGCGCGACGAAGATCGTCGGCCTGGAGGCGCGCGGATTCATCCTCGCGGCCCCCGTCGCGGTCTCCGCCGGGGTCGGGTTCATCCCGGTCCGCAAGGCCGGCAAGCTGCCCGGCGCGACGCTGCGGCAGGCGTACGAGCTGGAGTACGGCACGGCCGAGATCGAGGTCCACGCCGAGGACCTGGCCCCGGGCGACCGGGTCCTGGTCATCGACGACGTCCTGGCCACCGGCGGTACGGCCGAGGCGTCGCTGGAGCTCATCCGCCGGGCCGGCGCCGAGGTCGTCGGTGTCGCCGTCCTCATGGAGCTGGGCTTCCTGCGGGGGCGCGCCCGGCTGGAGCCCGCACTGAACGGCGCCCCGCTGGAGGCGATCATCCAGCTGTGAGGTGATCCACCCCACGCGCGCACGAGGGGCGCCCGGCATCCGCCGGGCGCCCCTCGTCCGTCTTCGCGATCTAGCTCTGAACAAGCTCAAATGACTCCCGCCGGCGCGGGCGCCTCTGATTGGATCTTCCCGATGCCGCAGACCACGGCATCGAAACAACGTGACGCCACTGACCATGGCGTCTCGGACCGAAGGAATCCAATTGAAGATCTCGAACAAGATCACCACGGGGATGGTTTCCGTCGTCTCTCTCGCGGCCGTCGCCGTGGGTGCCGCCCCGGCGGGCGCGGCCCCCGGGGCCGGCGCCGCCCAGGCCAAGGCGCAGACCGCGCAGGCGCAGATCGTCATGGCGCCCATGGGCGCCTCCGGCACCTGCACCGGCTGGAAGAAGGCCGGCAGCCTGCCGCTGAAGTGGAGCAAGGTCTCCGACAAGTGCGGCCACTTCGGCAAGCCCGGAATGAAGATGGGCTACGCCTGGAAGGTCTACAAGGGCAGCTCCATCTGCGTCCAGGTCAAGGGCTTCGTCAACGGCAAGGAGAAGTGGTACAAGGCCGGCTGCGGCAAGACCGGCGCCATCAAGGTGCCGTGGGGCAACGTCCTCGCCTCCAAGGAGATGAAGGTCAAGGGCGCCGCCCTGTTCGACTGGAAGTGACAGACGGCTGACCGCCGCAAACCCCTTCCTCGCGACGGTCGGCCGACACCTCCCCGAGGGGCCCGGACACCATCCGGGCCCCTCCGCCGTATCCGGCCCCCGCCCCGCAGCCCGCCGCGGCCTGCTCGGCCGCCCCGCACCCACCCCGCCGCCCGCTCGCCCGGCAGCCCGCGCGGCCCCGCACCCGCCCCGCCACCACCGCGCAAAGGCGCCGAACGGCCGAAAACGTACGGGAGGGGCATCCGGGAACATCGGGTACCCGTTCCGCGTTGTCGCTGTCCCGTCCGGGGCGAGGGGGACGCCCGAGGTGGATACCATGGGATTTCCGGGCCTCACCGGGGGACCCGGACCCGCACGAGGAGCGCCCTTGCCAGACGAGGCCCAGCCACTCTCCGCCGCGACCCCCGATCAGCGGGCCGACCAGGCCGCGGCTTCCTCCGCCACGCCCCCCACCAGGCAGAACGCTCCGGGCAAGGCCACCGAAGCCAAGCCGGCCCCCGAGGTGCCTCCCCGCGCCGCCCACCCCGCCCCCGTCACGGCGCCCAAGCCGGCCCCGCCCGTCCCCGCCCGCGGCGGCGGCTCCTCCAACCGCGTGCGCGCCCGCCTCGCCCGGCTCGGCGTCCAGCGCTCCTCCCCGTACAACCCGGTCCTCGAACCGCTGCTGCGCATAGTGCGGAGCAACGATCCGAAGATCGAAACGGCTACTCTCCGCCAGATCGAGTACGCCTACCAGGTCGCCGAGCGCTGGCACCGCGGCCAGAAGCGCAAGAGCGGCGACCCGTACATCACCCACCCGCTCGCCGTCACCACCATCCTCGCGGAGCTGGGCATGGACCCGGCGACGCTGATGGCCGGCCTCCTCCACGACACGGTCGAGGACACCGACTACGGCCTGGAGGACCTGCGCCGCGACTTCGGCGACCAGGTCGCGCTCCTCGTCGACGGCGTCACCAAGCTCGACAAGGTGAAGTTCGGCGAGGCCGCCCAGGCCGAGACCGTCCGCAAGATGGTCGTCGCCATGGCGAAGGACCCCCGGGTCCTCGTGATCAAGCTCGCGGACCGCCTGCACAACATGCGCACCATGCGCTACCTCAAGCGGGAGAAGCAGGAGAAGAAGGCCCGCGAGACGCTGGAGATCTACGCGCCGCTCGCCCACCGCCTGGGCATGAACACCATCAAGTGGGAGCTGGAGGACCTCGCCTTCGCGATCCTCTACCCCAAGATGTACGACGAGATCGTCCGCCTGGTCGCCGAGCGCGCCCCCAAGCGCGACGAGTACCTCGCCATAGTGACCGACGAGGTCCAGGCCGATCTGCGCGCCGCCCGCATCAAGGCCACCGTCACCGGCCGCCCCAAGCACTACTACAGCGTCTACCAGAAGATGATCGTCCGCGGCCGCGACTTCGCGGAGATCTACGACCTGGTCGGCATCCGCGTCCTGGTCGACACGGTCCGCGACTGCTACGCCGCCCTCGGCACCGTCCACGCGCGATGGAACCCGGTCCCCGGCCGGTTCAAGGACTACATCGCGATGCCGAAGTTCAACATGTACCAGTCGCTGCACACGACGGTCATCGGTCCCAACGGCAAGCCCGTCGAGCTGCAGATCCGCACCTTCGACATGCACCGCCGCGCCGAGTACGGCATCGCCGCGCACTGGAAGTACAAGCAGGACGCCGTCGCCGGCGCCTCCAAGGTGCGCACCGACGTGCCGAAGAAGGCCGGCAAGGACGACCACATCAACGACATGGCGTGGCTGCGCCAGCTCCTCGACTGGCAGAAGGAGACCGAGGACCCCAGCGAGTTCCTGGAGTCGCTCCGCTTCGACCTGTCGCGCAACGAGGTCTTCGTCTTCACCCCCAAGGGCGATGTCATAGCGCTGCCCGCCGGCGCCACCCCCGTCGACTTCGCCTACGCCGTCCACACCGAGGTCGGCCACCGCACCATAGGAGCCCGCGTCAACGGGCGGCTCGTCCCGCTGGAGTCGACCCTCGACAACGGCGACCTGGTGGAGGTCTTCACCTCCAAGGCGGCCGGCGCCGGCCCGTCCCGCGACTGGCTGGGCTTCGTCAAGTCGCCCCGCGCCCGCAACAAGATCCGCGCCTGGTTCTCCAAGGAGCGCCGCGACGAGGCCATCGAGCAGGGCAAGGACGCCATCGCCCGCGCGATGCGCAAGCAGAACCTGCCGATCCAGCGCATCCTGACCGGCGACTCCCTGGTCACCCTCGCCCACGAGATGCGCTACAGCGACATCTCCTCGCTGTACGCGGCGATCGGCGAGGGCCATGTCACCGCCCAGTCGATCGTGCAGAAGCTGGTGCAGGCCCTCGGCGGCGAGGAGGCCGCGACCGAGGACATCGCGGAGACCGCACCGCCCTCCCGGGGCCGCGGCAAGCGCCGCACCAAGGCCGATCCGGGCGTCGTCGTCAAGGGCGTCGAAGACGTGTGGGTGAAGCTGGCCCGCTGCTGCACCCCCGTGCCCGGCGACCCGATCATCGGGTTCGTCACGCGCGGCAGCGGCGTCTCGGTGCACCGCGCGGACTGCGTCAACGTCGACTCGCTCTCCCAGCAGCCCGAGCGCATCCTCGACGTCGAATGGGCGCCCACCCAGTCGTCGGTCTTCCTGGTCGCCATCCAGGTCGAGGCGCTGGACCGCTCGCGGCTCCTGTCGGACGTCACCCGCGTCCTGTCCGACCAGCACGTCAACATCCTGTCGGCGGCCGTCCAGACGTCCCGCGACCGGGTCGCCACCTCCCGCTTCACCTTCGAGATGGGCGACCCCAAGCACCTGGGCCACGTCCTGAAGGCCGTACGCGGGGTGGAGGGCGTGTACGACGTGTACCGCGTCACCTCGGCCCGCCGCCCCTGACGGCGGCCCCGGCCACAGGGGCCCAAGCAGGAGGGCCGGTACGGGATTCCCGTACCGGCCCTCCTCGCGTCCACGGCGCCCCCGGAACCGTCCGGGGCGCCACCGTCCGGGGCCGCGCCGAACCGTCCGCGGCGGCCCCGGAAACAGGTGCCTCGGCTCAGCCGCCGAACTCCTGCAGGCCCTTCAGCGCCTGGTCCAGCAGCGCCTGCCGGCCCTCCAGCTCACGCGTGAGCTTCTCCGCCTTGGCGTCGTTGCCCGCCGCCCGCGCCGCGTCGATCTGCTTGCGCAGCTTGTCCACGGCGTCCTGCAGCTGGCCCGTCAGACCCTCGGCACGCGCCCGCGCCTCCGGGTTCGTACGGCGCCACTCGGCCTCCTCGGCCTCCTGGATGGCGCGCTCGACGGCCTGCATCCGGCCCTCGACCTTCGGCCGGGCGTCGCGCGGCACGTGCCCGATGGCCTCCCAGCGCTCGTTGATCGCCCGGAACGCGGCCCGCGCCGCCTTCAGGTCCGTCACCGGCACCAGCTTCTCGGCCTCGGCGGCGAGCTCCTCCTTCAGCTTGAGGTTCTCCGCCTGCTCCGCGTCGCGCTCCGCGAAGACCGAGCCGCGCGCCGCGAAGAACACGTCCTGCGCCCCGCGGAAACGGTTCCACAGCTCGTCCTCGTGCTCGCGCTGCGCCCGCCCGGCCGCCTTCCACTCCGCCATCAGCTCGCGGTAGCGCGCGGCCGTCGCACCCCAGTCCGTGGAGTTCGACAGCGACTCGGCCTCGGCGACCAGCCGCTCCTTGATCCGGCGGGCCTCCTCGCGCTGCGCGTCCAGCGCCGCGAAGTGGGCCTTGCGCCGCTTCGAGAAGGCCGACCGGGCGTGCGAGAAGCGGTGCCACAGCTCGTCGTCGGACTTCCGGTCGAGCCGGGGCAGGCCCTTCCACGTGTCGACCAGGGCGCGCAGCCGCTCACCGGCGGCCCGCCACTGCTCGCTCTGCGCCAGCTCCTCGGCCTCCGCGACCAGCGCTTCCTTGGCGCGCCGCGCCTCGTCGGCCTGCTTGGCCTTCTGGGCCTTGCGCTCCTCGCGGCGGGACTCCACCGTCTCGACGAGCTTGTCCAGCCGCTTCGACAGCGCGTCGAGGTCACCGACCGCGTGGTGCTCGTCCACCTGCTGGCGCAGATGGTCGATCGCGGTCATCGCGTCCTTCGCGGACAGGTCGGTGGTCTTCACCCGCCGCTCGAGGAGGCCGATCTCGACAACCAGGCCCTCGTACTTGCGCTCGAAGTAGGCCAGTGCCTCCTCGGGAGAGCCGGCCTGCCACGATCCGACGACCTTCTCGCCATCGGCAGTACGCACGTACACGGTGCCCGTCTCGTCGACGCGGCCCCACGGGTCGCTGCTCACAGCGCCTCCTCCACATGATGCCGTCGAAGGGGGGTCGTCCCCCCGGGCATCGTCCACAGTTTCCTGGACGGGCCTCGCCCGTCCTTCACAGCGCGCATCCAGTCCACGCTGCACAACGCCAATCTAGGCGAACCGCTGCCCGGCTGTCCGCTCCAATCGCGACCGAAATCCATCGGTTCACTTCTTGCTGACCGTGGCCTTTTCGATGGTGACGGGCTTCTTCGGCGCCCCGTCCGAGCCGCCGCCCTCGACACCGCCCTTCGCCACCTCCCGGACCGCCTTGAGCCCGGCGGCGTCGAGCGTCCCGAACGGCGTGTACTGCGGGGGGAGTCGGGTGTCCTGGTAGACGAGGAAGAACTGGCTGCCGCCGCTGTCCGGGGCGCCGGTGTTGGCCATCGCCACCGTGCCGGCCTTGAAGGCGACCTTGCCGTCGGGGCCCGCCTTGCCCAGGGACGCCAGGTGCTCGTCCGGGATGTTGTAGCCGGGGCCGCCCGTGCCGTCGCCCTGCGGGTCGCCGCACTGGAGGACGAAGATGCCCTGCGTGGTCAGCCGGTGGCACTTGGTGCCGTCGAAGTACTTCTTGTCCGCCAGGTGCTTGAAGGAGTTGACCGTGCGGGGGGTCTTCGCGGCGTCCATGGTGATCGACAGATCGCCCACGTTCGTCTTCAGGGCCATCGTGTACCCCGCCTTCGCGTCGATGGCCATCGACGGCTCGGGCGACGCCGACGGCGCGCCGGAGGAGGGCACCGCGCTCGGCTCGGCCGCCGGGTCGACGCGGTCGGTCTCGGGGCCGGTCAGCTGGACGGAGGCGTACACGGCGCCGCCGGCCGCCAGGACCACGGCGAGCGAGGCGGCGATGACGGCGTTGCGGCGCTTGGCCTTCTTCCGCATCTCCTCCCGCCGGCGCTGCTGCCGCTCGAACTTCTCCCGGGCGAGCTGCCGCCGCCGCTGATCGCTGCTGACCACCGGTGTTCTCCTTGTCGGTCGTCTGTTCCTGTCGGGGGCTGGTGTGCCCGTACCGTATACGGGTTGGCCGGGGGATGAGCAGCGCCGGTAGGCTCTGATCTGCCGCATTCTTCCGCCGGGCCACCGCCCGGCGACGACGAACCGAAGGACGATCGTGCTCATTGCCGGGTTCCCCGCCGGGGCCTGGGGGACCAACTGCTATGTGGTCGCCCCCGCCGCCGGCGAGGAGTGCGTGATCATCGACCCGGGCCACCAGGCCGCCCAGGGAGTCGAGGAGACGCTCAAGAAGCATCGGCTCAAGCCCGTGGCCGTCGTGCTCACCCACGGCCACATCGACCATGTCGCGTCCGTCGTCCCGGTCTGCGGGGCCCATGACGTGCCCGCCTGGATCCACCCGTCCGACCGGTACATGCTGAGCGACCCGGAGAAGGCCCTCGGCCGCTCCATCGGCATGCCGCTGATGGGAGAGCTGACCGTCGGCGAGCCGGACGACGTCCACGAGCTGAGCGACGGCGCGCGCCTCGAACTCGCGGGCCTGGAGTTCTCCGTCGCGCACGCGCCCGGCCATACCAAGGGGTCGGTGACCTTCCGGATGCCCGAGGCCGCGGACATCCCGCCGGTCTTCTTCTC
Organism: Streptomyces sp. SudanB25_2051; assembly: GCF_964272635.1. NCBI lineage: Bacteria > Bacillati > Actinomycetota > Actinomycetes > Kitasatosporales > Streptomycetaceae > Streptomyces > Streptomyces sp. SudanB25_2051. The sequence goes on along the minus strand of NZ_OZ186787.1, from coordinate 932,060 downwards.
GGGCGACCTGCTGTTCGCCGGCTCCATCGGACGCACCGACCTGCCCGGCGGTGACATGGACGAGATGCTCGCGTCGCTGGCCCGCGTGTGCCTGCCGCTCGACGACTCGACCGTGGTGCTGTCCGGCCACGGCCCCCAGACCACCATCGGCCGCGAGCGCGCCACCAACCCGTATCTGCGGGAGGTGGCCGCCGGCCTCGGGAGCCCCGCGGCTCCCCGACGAGGAATGTGACGAGAGACCTTCCGTGAGTACCTTCCAGGCCCCCAAGGGCACCTACGACCTGCTCCCGCCCGATTCCGCCACGTATCTGGCGGTCCGCGAGGCCATCGCCGCGCCCCTGCGCAACTCGGGCTACGGCTACGTCGAGACCCCCGGCTTCGAGAACGTCGAGCTCTTCGCCCGCGGTGTCGGCGAGTCCACCGACATCGTCACCAAGGAGATGTACGCCTTCGAGACCAAGGGCGGCGACAAGCTCGCCCTGCGCCCCGAAGGCACCGCGTCCGTGCTGCGCGCGGCCTTGGAGGCGAACCTCCACAAGACCGGGAACCTCCCCGTCAAGCTCTGGTACTCGGGCTCGTACTACCGCTACGAGCGCCCCCAGAAGGGCCGCTACCGCCACTTCTCGCAGGTCGGCGCCGAGGCGATCGGCGCCGAGGACCCCGCGCTGGACGCCGAGCTGATCATCCTGGCCGACCAGGCGTACCGCTCGCTGGGCCTGCGGAACTTCCGCATCCTGCTCAACAGCCTCGGCGACCGCGAGTGCCGCCCCGTCTACCGGGCCGCGCTCCAGGACTTCCTGCGCGGCCTCGACCTGGACGAGGACACCCTGCGGCGCGCCGAGATCAACCCGCTGCGCGTCCTCGACGACAAGCGCGAGTCGGTCCAGAAGCAGCTGACGGGCGCCCCCCTGCTGCGCGACTACCTGTGCGACGCGTGCAAGGCGTACCACCAGGAGGTCCGCGAGCTGATCACCGCCGCCGGGGTCTCCTTCGAGGACGACCCGAAGCTGGTGCGCGGCCTGGACTACTACACCCGCACCACGTTCGAGTTCGTCCACGACGGGCTCGGCTCGCAGTCCGCGGTGGGCGGCGGCGGCCGCTACGACGGCCTGTCCGAGATGATCGGCGGCCCCGCGCTGCCGTCCGTCGGCTGGGCGCTCGGCGTGGACCGCACGGTCCTGGCGCTGGAGGCCGAGGGCGTCACGCTGGACATCCCGGCGAGCACCAGCGTGTACGCCGTGCCGCTCGGCGAGGAGGCGCGCCGCACGCTGTTCGGCGTCGTCACCGAGCTGCGCCGCGCCGGCGTCGCCACGGACTTCTCGTTCGGCGGGAAGGGCCTGAAGGGCGCCATGAAGAACGCCAACCGCTCCGGCGCCCGCTTCGCGCTCGTCGCGGGCGAGCGGGACCTGGCCGAGGGCGTCGTCCAGCTCAAGGACATGGAGTCCGGCGAGCAGGAGCCCGTCGCGCTGGACGCCGTGGTGGCCACCCTCCAGGCCAAGCTGGCCTGAACGGTTCGCCCCTGACGGGAAGGGCGGGGCCCGCGAAGGCGGCCCCGCCCTTTTCCGTGGGCCGATGGTCCTCACTTATGCCGATCGAACGGCGCGCGCCGTACCCGTTCCGGCACAATGACCACGGTCTCACCACCCCACGCCAGCAGACGCACTCACCTTGGAACGGCCGGTATGACGACGACTTCAGCAGTTGACGACGTGTCCTCCGACTCCCGCACCGTCGGCGCGAGCCGGGCGTTCGCGTGGATGCTGGTCGTCACCGGCGCGGCGGGGCTGCTCGCGGCGTGGGTCATCACGCTCGACAAGTTCAAGATCCTCGAGGACCCGAACTACGTTCCGGGCTGCAGCATCAACCCGATCATCGCGTGCGGCAGCATCATGAAGAGCGAGCAGGCGTCGGTGTTCGGTTTCCCGAACCCGATGCTGGGCCTCGTCACCTACGGCATGGTGATCGCCATCGGCGTCGGGCTGCTCGCCGGCGCCCGCTACCGCCGCTGGTACTGGCTGGGTCTCAACGCCGGCACGCTGTTCGGCGTCGGCTTCTGCGTGTGGCTGATGATCCAGTCCCTGTACGAGATCAACGCCCTGTGCCTGTGGTGCTGCCTCGCCTGGGTCGCGACGATCATCATGTTCTGGTACGTGACCTCGCACAACGTCCGCCACGGCGTGCTGCCCGCGCCGGCCGGCCTGCGGCGCTTCTTCGACGACTTCACCTGGGTCCTGCCGGTCGTCCACATCGGGGTCATCCTCATGCTGATCCTGACCCGCTGGTGGGACCAGCTGCTCTGACCCGGCCCGTACGCACCGCTGTTCCCGGCGCCCGTCGCGCGCACCCCTTCAGGGGTTCTGCGGCGGGCGCCGGGGCTGTCAGTGGGCTGGCATAGGCTTCATGGCGTGGAGCCCGACCTCTTTACCGCCGCAGCAGAAGACCGCCAGGAGAAGGACCCGGCGAGCAGTCCGCTCGCCGTACGGATGCGCCCCCGCACGCTGGACGAGGTCGTCGGACAGCGCCATCTGCTCAAGCCGGGCTCACCGCTGCGCCGCCTGGTCGGCGAGGGCGCGGGCGGTCCGGCCGGGGCCTCGTCCGTGATCCTCTGGGGGCCGCCCGGCATCGGCAAGACGACCCTCGCGTACGTGGTGTCCAAGGCCACCAACAAGCGCTTCGTGGAGCTGTCCGCGATCACCGCCGGGGTCAAGGAGGTCCGCGCGGTCATCGACGGCGCCCGCCGCGCGGCCGGCGGCTTCGGCAAGGAGACCGTCCTGTTCCTGGACGAGATCCACCGCTTCAGCAAGGCCCAGCAGGACTCGCTGCTGCCCGCGGTCGAGAACCGCTGGGTGACGCTCATCGCGGCGACGACGGAGAACCCGTACTTCTCCGTGATCTCGCCGCTGCTCTCCCGCTCCCTGCTGCTCACGCTGGAGCCGCTCACCGACGACGACCTGCGCGGTCTGCTGAAGCGGGCGCTCACCGAGGAGCGCGGCCTCGCGGGCGCGGTCACCCTGCCGGAGGACGCCGAGGCGCACCTGCTGCGGATAGCCGGCGGCGACGCGCGGCGCGCGCTGACGGCGCTGGAGGCCGCGGCCGGGGCGGCGATCGCCAAGGGCGAGGAGGAGATCACGCTCGCCACGCTGGAAGAGACCGTGGACCGGGCGGCGGTGAAGTACGACCGGGACGGCGACCAGCACTACGACGTGGCGAGCGCGCTGATCAAGTCCATCCGCGGCTCGGACGTGGACGCGGCGCTGCACTACCTGGCGCGGATGATCGAGGCGGGGGAGGACCCCCGGTTCATCGCCCGGCGGCTGATGATCTCCGCGAGCGAGGACATCGGGCTCGCGGACCCGACGGCGCTGCCCACGGCGGTCGCGGCGGCGCAGGCGGTCGCGATGATCGGCTTCCCGGAGGCGGCGCTCACGCTCAGCCACGCCACGATCGCCCTCGCGCTGGCCCCCAAGTCGAACGCCGCGACCCTCGCCATCCAGGCCGCCCAGGCCGACGTGCGGGCGGGGCTGGCCGGACCGGTGCCGCCGCACCTGCGCGACGGGCACTACAAGGGGGCCGCCAAGCTGGGCCACGCGCAGGGCTACGTGTACCCGCACGACGTGCCCGGCGGGATCGCCGCCCAGCAGTACGCGCCGGACGCCGTGCGGGACCGGCGTTACTACCAGCCGACCCGCTACGGCGCGGAGGCGCGGTACGCCGACGTGGTGGAGAAGGTGCGGGAGCGGCTGCGCGGCGACGGCGCGGGCGCCCCGCCCGGGCAGCAGCAGCCGTAGCCGGTGCTACCGCCGCTCCTCGGCCGCCTCGAACAGGGCGTGCATCGCCCGCCTGAGCCCGTGCACGTCGCGTACGGGCTCGGGGAAGTCGAAGCGGGCGTCGAAGGTGCCGCCCCCGGCGTCCTGGCAGCGCACCCGCAGCCCGAAGCGGTCCAGGGCGAGCGGCGCCACCCGGCGTACGGCGCGGGCACCCGTGCCGGCGCGGTCGCCGAGCAGGGCGGTGAGGGTGAGCATCTGCGTGTCGTGGGCGGCGGCCAGGTGCTGGAGCAGTTCCGTCTCGTACCCGCGCAGCGGATCGGGTTCGGCGCGGGCGAACTCCTCGGGGTCGACGGGCCCGGCGCCCCACAGGTCGTCGACGTACAGGTCCCCGACCTCCAGGCGGAGCAGGACGTGGCCGGGCTCGGTGTGCGCGGGGGAGCAGGTCAGCCAGCCGGAGACCCAGGCGCGGCCGCGGATGCGGTGCGGGACGGCGACGGGCGCCACGTCGGTCAGCTCCAGCACGGCGCGCAGCTCGTCGTCGTGGGCGGGGGCGGCGGCGCGTACGGCGGGCGAGTCGGCCGGGTACAGGAGCAGCAGCTCGCCGTCGGGTCCGACGGCACGGGTCTCGGGGGAGAGGTGCTCGGGGCGGGGCGCGGCAGCTCCGGGAATCAGCAGTGCCGCGGAGCATGTACCCTGTACGAGAGTTCGTGTGCGCTCGGCTGCTGACGGCATCCGCGCGATTTCTGGCCCGCTGGGACGCGGCTGACCATGAGCTGATCGGACCTCCGTCACATCGATGCTCTGTTGAGAGGCATCGTTCTTTGTGCTGCTGTCTGTGATGCGCGTGGTGTTCCCAGGGCGAGACATGCGATCTCCTTGAGTAAGGTGAGCCTAACCTAACCTATTTCGGAGGTCTGGAGAACGTGCCTAACCAGTCGCGTCCCAAGGTCAAGAAGTCCCGTGCGCTCGGCATCGCGCTGACGCCGAAGGCCGTCAAGTACTTCGAGGCCCGCCCCTACCCGCCGGGCGAGCACGGCCGTGGCCGCAAGCAGAACTCGGACTACAAGGTCCGTCTGCTCGAGAAGCAGCGTCTGCGCGCCCAGTACGACATCAGCGAGCGCCAGATGGCGCGCGCCTACGACCGTGCCAAGAAGGCCGAGGGCAAGACGGGTGAGGCGCTGGTCGTCGAGCTCGAGCGCCGCCTCGACGCCCTGGTCCTGCGTTCGGGCATCGCCCGCACCATCTACCAGGCCCGCCAGATGGTCGTCCACGGCCACATCGAGGTCAACGGCCAGAAGGTCGACAAGCCGTCCTTCCGCGTCCGCCCCGACGACGTCGTGATGGTCCGCGAGCGCTCCCGCTCCAAGACGCTGTTCCAGGTCGCCCGCGAGGGTGGCTTCGCCCCCGAGGGTGAGACCCCGCGCTACCTGCAGGTCAACCTGAAGGCCCTGGCCTTCCGCCTGGACCGCGAGCCGAACCGCAAGGAGATCCCGGTCATCTGCGACGAGCAGCTCGTCGTCGAGTACTACGCCCGCTGACCCGGGCGCGGTACCCACACCACCGCGGTTCTCAGCCCGCCGTCTCCCCGCCCTTTCCGGTGGGGGAGCCGGCGGGCTTCCGCGTTCCCGGCACCGGACCCGCCCGCTCCGCCGACCCCTCGGCCCCTTCGCACACCCCCGGCCCGTCCGGCCCCTCAGGCTCCTCCAGCCCCTGAGACCCCTCAGCCCCGCGCCCCGCGCCTCCGGTGCGCCTCTCGCCGCCCGCCAGCGCCCGCGCCACCGCGGCGTCCATCGACAGCCGGGCGCCCTCCGCCACGTACGCCCCGAACCGCTCCGCGCCCAGCGCCTCGCGGGCCCGCCGCTCGCACAGCTTCCTCGGCGCGCTGAAGTACGCCGAACCGAACAGCGGCGGCCCCACCGACTCCCACAGCGCGCCCGCCGCACCCTGGAGCACAGCGGCCTCCGCCGGATCGCCCTCGCTCGCCGTCACCAGCGCGAGCAGCTCGATCGCCAGCACCAGCCCCACCAGATCGTGGAACGCGTGGTTGATCACCACACACTCGTCCAGCAGCTCACGCGCCTCCCCGTGATCCCCGCGCGTCCACGCCGCGTACGCCAGCACATAGAGCGCGTACGCCCGCGTCCAGCGCTCCCCGCGCTCCTCGCACACCTCCCGCGCGCCCTCGCACAACGCCACCGCGCCTCCAGATCGCCCTGGAACACCTTGGCGATCGCCAGCTCCACCTGCGCCATCAGCACCTGGCTGTTCAGCTCGCCCAGCTCCCGGTACGAGGCCAGCGCCCGGCCCAGCAGCTCCTGGGCGCGCGGCATGTCGTCCGACAGCAGCGCCAGACACCCCAGCCGGTGCGTCGTGTACGCCAGCGCCAGCGCGTTCCCGGCCAGCGCGGCCCGGTCCCCGCACTCGTGCAGCGCCCGCATCGCCGCCGTCGCGTCCCCCTGGAGGATCGCCACGTACCCCAGGATCCACAGCGCCTTGAGCCGCGCCTCCTCATGCTCCGACGACAGGGCAAGCGCCCGGTCCAGCCAGAGCCGCCCCTCCGCCAGCCGCCCGCACCCCACCCAGCAGAACCACAGCGTCCCCGCCATGTGCTGCGCCAGATGCGCCTCGCCCGGCACCTCCAGGCACAGCTCCAGCGCCGCCCGCAGATTCGGCAGCGCGGCCGCCGCGCACGCCGCGACCTCCGCCTGGCGGGGGCTGAACCACTCCAGCTCGCACCAGGTCGCGAGCCCCATGTACCAGTCCCGGTGCCGCCGCCGCACCCGCTCCGCGTCCCCCAGCGCCTCCAGCCACTCCGCCCCGTACGCCGCCACCGTGTCCAGCAGCCGGAACCGCGGCCCCGCCGCGTCCGCCTCCCGCAGCACCACCGACTGGGCGATCAGCTCACCGAGCAAGTCCAGCACCCGGTCCGCCGGCAGATCGGGGCCCCCGCACACGTACTCGGCCGCCTCCAGGTCGAACGGCCCCGCGAACACCGACAGCCGCGCCCACAGCAGCCGCTCCCGCGGGGTGCACAGCTCATGGCTCCAGCCGATCGCCGTGCGCAGCGTCTGGTGCCGCGCCGGCGCCCCCCGCGTCCCACCCGTCAGCAGCCGGAACCGGTCGTCCAGCCGGTCCAGCACCTGCTGCACGGTCAGCGCCGGCAGCCGCCCCGCCGCGAGCTCCAGCGCCAGCGGGATCCCGTCCAGCCGCCGGCACAGCTCCCGCACCGGCGCGGCCTCCTCCTCCGCGCGGAAGCCCGGCCACGCCGCCACCGCCCGCTCCGTGAACAGCCGCACGGCGTCCTCGTCCGACATCGGCGGAAGCGGCACCACCGCCTCCCCGTCCAGCCGCAGCGGCCGGCGCCCCGCCGCCAGCACGGTCAGCCCCGGCGCGCCGCACAGCAGCAGCCGCACCAGCTCCGCGCAGGCGTCCACCAGGTGCTCGAACCCGTCGAGGACCAACAGCAGCCGCCGGTCCGCCAGATGGTCCACCAAAACCTCGCGCGGCGGCCTGCTCGTCTGGTCGGCCAGCCCCAGCGCCTCCACCAGCGCGTGCTCCACCAGGTCCGGCTCGCGCAGCCCCGCGAGCTCCGCCAGCCACACCCCGTGGCAGTAGCGTTTCTGCGCCGCCCGCGCCGCCCTCAGGACCAGGCGGGACTTCCCCACGCCTCCCACGCCCACGACCGTGACGAGCCGGAACTCCGCCAGCAGCCCGTCGAGTTCCGCACATTCCGCGTCGCGCCCGACGAACCGGTTCAGTTCGGCCGGGAGATTGCTCCGTCGCATGGGACACGGAGCGTACCGATCGCGCTGCTCTCCGTACAATCCGGCGGGTCGGCGGCCCCGTCCCGGCGGCTAATCCGGTACGGGGAGCCGCGCCGGGCGCGATAGGCTCGGAGGACGACTTTCAGGTGCGACACACCAACAGGCCAAGACGAGCAGAGAGCGGTGCACAGTGACCGGTGGAGAGGTTGCCGGGATCCTGGTGGCCGTCTTCTGGGCGATCCTGGTGTCCTTCCTCGCCGTGGTGCTGGTGAGGCTGGCCCAGACGCTCAAGGCGACCACCCGGCTCGTGGCGGACGTGACCGAGCAGGCGGTGCCCCTGCTGGCCGACGCCTCGGCGACCGTGCGCTCCGCGCAGACCCAGCTCGACCGGGTCGACGCCATCGCCTCGGACGTCCAGGAGGTCACCTCCAACGCGTCCGCGCTCTCCACGACCGTCGCCTCCACCTTCGGCGGTCCCCTCGTCAAGGTCGCGGCGTTCGGCTACGGCGTCCGCCGGGCCCTCACCCGCGACAAGGCCGACCGGCCCGCCGAACGGCAGGGGACCCGGCGCACCGTCATCGTCGGCCGCACGGTGCCCAGGGCGCGCGGCGGCCGGAACCGGAAAGGCTGACGCGACACATGTTCCGCCGGGCATTCTGGTTCACCGCCGGCGCGGCAGCCGGCGTGTGGGCCACCAACAAGGTCAACCGCAAGCTCAGGCAGCTCACCCCCGAGAGCCTCGCCGCCCAGGCCGCCGACAAGGCCGTCGAGGCGGGCCACCGGCTCAAGGACTTCGCCCTCGACGTCCGCGCGGGAATGCTCCAGCGCGAGGCGGAGCTGGAAGAGGCACTGGGACTGGACGCGCCGGTCGACCCGGCCCTCCCCGGCCCCCGCCGCACGGCGCTCGGACCGGGCGGCCCCGCGGCCGCGCCCGTCCGCCGCGCCCACCCGCACCCGCACCCCACCCACCCGTACAACCGGAATGAGGACCACTGATGGAGTCGGCTGAAATCCGCCGCCGCTGGCTGAGCTTCTTCGAGGAGCGCGGGCACACCGTCGTGCCTTCGGCGTCGCTCATCGCGGACGACCCGACTCTCCTCCTGGTCAACGCCGGCATGGTGCCGTTCAAGCCCTTCTTCCTCGGCGAGGAGAAGCCGCCCTACACGCGCGCCTCCAGCGTGCAGAAGTGCGTGCGCACGCCCGACATCGAAGAGGTCGGCAAGACCACCCGCCACGGCACGTTCTTCCAGATGTGCGGCAACTTCTCCTTCGGCGACTACTTCAAGGAAGGCGCCATCAAGCTCGCCTGGGAGCTGCTGACCACCCCGGTCGAGCACGGCGGCTACGGCCTGGAGCCCGAGAAGCTCTGGATCACCGTCTACCAGGACGACGACGAGGCCGAGCAGATCTGGCGCGACGTCGTGGGCGTCCCCGCCGAGCGGATCCAGCGCCTGGGCAAGAAGGACAACTTCTGGTCCATGGGCGTCCCCGGCCCCTGCGGCCCCTGCTCCGAGATCAACTACGACCGCGGCCCCGAGTTCGGCGTCGAGGGCGGCCCCGCCGTCAACGACGAGCGGTACGTGGAGATCTGGAACCTGGTCTTCATGCAGTACGAGCGCGGCGAGGGCACCTCCAAGGAGGACTTCGAGATCCTCGGGGACCTGCCGAGCAAGAACATCGACACGGGCCTCGGTCTGGAGCGCCTGGCGATGATCCTCCAGGGCGTGCAGAACATGTACGAGACCGACACCCTGAAGGTCGTCATCGACAAGGCCACCGAGCTCACCGGTGTCCGCTACGGCCAGGCCCAGGAGAGCGACGTCTCCCTGCGCGTGGTCGCCGACCACATGCGCACCTCCGTCATGCTCATCGGCGACGGCGTCACCCCCGGCAACGAGGGCCGCGGCTACGTCCTGCGCCGCATCATGCGCCGCGCCATCCGCAACATGCGCCTCCTCGGCGCCACCGGCCCCGTCGTCGGGCAGCTCGTCGACACGGTCATCCGCACCATGGGCGAGCAGTACCCGGAGCTGGAGACCGACCGCAAGCGCATCGAGACCGTCGCCCTCGCCGAGGAGGCCGCCTTCCTCAAGACGCTGAAGGCCGGCACCAACATCCTCGACACGGCCGTCACCGAGACCAAGGCCGCCGGCGGCAAGGTCCTCCCCGGCGACAAGGCGTTCCTGCTCCACGACACCTGGGGCTTCCCGATCGACCTCACCCTGGAGATGGCCGCCGAGCAGGGCCTCTCCGTGGACGAGGACGGCTTCCGCCGCCTGATGAAGGAGCAGCGGGAGCGCGCCAAGGCCGACGCCCGCGCCAAGAAGACCGGCCACGCCGACGTCACCGCGTACCGCGAGATCGCCGACACCTCCGGCGCCACCGAATTCACCGGCTACACCAGCACCGAGGGCGAGAGCACCGTCGTCGGCCTCCTCGTCAACGGCGTCCCCTCGCCCGCCGCCTCCGAGGGCGACGAGGTCGAGGTCGTCCTCGACCGCACGCCGTTCTACGCCGAGGGCGGCGGCCAGATCGCCGACACGGGCCGCATCAAGCTGCACAGCGGCGCCGTCATCGAGGTCCGCGACGTACAGCAGCCGGTGCCGGGCGTGTCCGTGCACAAGGGCTCCGTCCAGGTCGGCGAGGTCACCGTCGGCTCCACCGCCTACGCCGCCATCGACGTCAGGCGCCGCCGCGCCATCGCCCGCGCCCACAGCGCCACCCACCTCACGCACCAGGCGCTGCGCGACGCGCTCGGCCCGACGGCCGCCCAGGCCGGTTCGGAGAACCAGCCCGGCCGCTTCCGCTTCGACTTCGGCTCGCCGTCCGCCGTTCCCGGCACGGTCCTCAACGACGTCGAGCAGAAGATCAACGAGGTCCTCGCCCGCGAGCTGGACGTCCACGCCGAGGTCATGCCGATCGACGAGGCCAAGCGCCAGGGCGCCATCGCCGAGTTCGGCGAGAAGTACGGCGAGCGGGTCCGCGTCGTCACCATCGGCGACTTCTCCAAGGAGCTGTGCGGCGGCACCCACGTCCACAACACCGCCCAGCTGGGTCTGGTGAAGCTGCTCGGCGAGTCGTCCATCGGCTCGGGCGTGCGCCGCATCGAGGCCCTCGTCGGTGTGGACGCGTACAACTTCCTCGCCCGTGAGCACACGGTCGTCGCCCAGCTCCAGGAGCTGGTCAAGGGCCGTCCCGAGGAGCTGCCGGAGAAGATCGCCGGGATGCTCGCCAAGCTCAAGGACGCCGAGAAGGAGATCGAGAAGTTCCGCGCGGAGAAGGTCCTCCAGGCCGCCGCCGGACTCGCCGAGTCCGCCAAGGACGTCCGCGGTGTCGCCCTGGTCACCGGCCAGGTCCCGGACGGCACGGGCGCCGACGACCTGCGCAAGCTCGTCCTCGACGTGCGCGGCCGCATTCCCGGCGACCGCCCGGCCGTCGTCGCCCTGTTCGCCACGTCCGGCGGCCGCCCGCTGACCGTGATCGCCACCAACGAGGCCGCCCGCGAGCGCGGCCTGAAGGCCGGCGACCTGGTCCGCACCGCCGCCAAGACCCTCGGCGGCGGCGGTGGCGGCAAGCCGGACGTCGCCCAGGGCGGCGGCCAGAACCCCGAGGCCGTCGGCGCCGCCATCGAGGCCGTCGAGCGCCTGGTCGTCGAGACCGCCTGATGAGCGGGATGCGACGCGGGCGCCGGCTGGCGGTCGACGTCGGGGACGCCCGGATCGGGGTCGCCTCGTGCGACCCCGACGGGGTCCTCGCCACGCCGGTGGAGACCGTGCCGGGACGTGACGTCCCGGCCGCCCACCGGCGGCTGAGGCAGCTGGTGGAGGAGTACGAGCCGATCGAGGTGGTCATCGGGCTGCCCCGCTCCCTGAACGGGCGAGAGGGCCCGGCCGCCACGAAGGTCCGCGCCTTCGCCGGCGAGCTGGCGCGGGGCATCGCCCCGGTGCCGGTCCGGCTGGTCGACGAGCGGATGTCCACGGTCTCCGCGACCCAGGGCCTGCGCGCCTCGGGCGTGAAGGCGAAGAAGGGCAGGTCGGTCATCGACCAGGCGGCCGCTGTGATCATCCTTCAGAACGCTCTTGAGTCCGAACGGGTATCGGGTAATCCGCCCGGAGAGGGCGTCGAAGTGGTCATCTGATCGCGATACGGTAACGTTCCGCGCGATGCGGTGGCATTCGAACAGGCCGCCGTACGACGTAGAGGCGGACGTCCCGGAAGCCTCACGGCTGTTTGGGGATCGATGACTGAGTACGGCCGGAGTCCCGGCTCCCAGCCCTGGCACCCCGAGGACCCCCTGTACGGGGACCAGGGATGGGGAGGCCGGCAGGACACAGGCGCCTACCACCAGCAGCAGCCGCACTACGGCGGCCACCAGGACCCGTACCAGCAGGGCTACGACGGCCGGCAGTACGACACGGGCGGCCAGGAGTACGGCGCCGGAGCCCAGGGCCAGGCGTACGACCAGGGGGCCGCGGGCCAGTCGTACGGCACGGGTGACCCGGGCCAGGGGTACGGCTCCGGGGTGCCCGGCCAGGAGTACGGCGGCTGGGACACCGGGACGGGCCAGCACGCCATGCCCTACGGGACGCCGCCGCCCGCCGACCCGTACGGCGCCGGCCAGGGCACCGACCCGTACAGCACCCCGGAGGCGTACCCGCCCCCGCAGCCCCCCGGCCGCCGCCACCCCGACCCGCAGCACCAGCCGCTGCAGCACCAGCCGCAGCAGCACCAGGCGCGGGAACACGGCCAGGGCGGGCAGTGGCAGGCGGAGGCGCCGGGCGACGACCAGCGGTTCCACGGCGACGAGCGGCACGCCGACGACCGGCAGTACTACGAGGACCACGCCGAGACCCAGGGCCCCGGCGACCGGGACCCGTACCCCGCCGAAGGCCAGGGGCGGGACGAGCGCGCCCCGCGCGGCTCCCGGCGGCGCGGCGGCCACGACGAGGACGCCCTCGACGGGCCCGACGGCCCCGACGACGGGCGGGACGACGACGGCCACGACGACGACCCGGCCGGGTCCCGGCGCGACGGCGGGCGCGGCCGCACCAAGAAACGCAAGAGCCGCAACGGCGTGGCCTGCCTCTTCGTGGCCCTGGTCCTCGCCGGCGGCCTCGGCGGCGTCGGCTACGTCGGCTACCAGTTCTGGCAGGACCGGTTCGGTCCCGCCCCGGACTTCACCGGCTCGGGCACGGGCGAGACCGTGACCGTCGAGGTCCCCAAGGACGCCTCCGGCAGCGAGATCGGCAACATCCTCGTCAAGAGCGGCGTCGTCAAGAGCGTCGACGCCTTCGTCACCGCGCAGGAGAAGAACCCCAAGGGCCTCTCCATCCAGCCCGGCTTCTACACCCTCCAGAAGGGCATGTCCGCCGCCTCCGCGGTCGAGGCCATGCTCAGCCCCAAGAGCCGCAACGTCCTGATCATCCCCGAGGGCAAGCGCAACGCATGGGTGTACGAGCAGATCGACAAGCGCCTCGAACTGGCCGCCGGCACCACCGAGAAGGTCGCCAAGGCCAACGCCGGCAAGCTGGGCCTGCCCGCCTGGGCGACCGGCCACCCGGACGTGAAGGACCCGCTGGAGGGCTTCCTCTTCCCCGCGGACTACCCGGTCGCCAAGGGCAACAAGCCCGAGGACGTCCTGAAGAAGATGGTCGCCCGCGCCAACACCGAGTACGCCAAGCTCGACCTGGAGACGAAGGCGCAGGGCCTGGGGCTGAAGGGCCCGTGGGAGCTGGTCACCGTCGCGAGCCTCGTCCAGGCGGAGGGCAAGACCGAGGACGACTTCCGCAAGATGAGCGAGGTCGTCTACAACCGGCTCAAGCCCACCAACACGGAGACCAACCAGCTGCTCCAGTTCGACTCGGCCTTCAACTACCTCAAGGGCCAGAGCGAGATCGAGATCAGCGAGTCCGAGATCAACAGCAACAAGGACCCGTACAACACGTACACCCGCAGGGGTCTGACCCCCGGCCCGATCGGCAACCCCGGCAAGGAGGCGCTCGCGGCCGCGCTCGCGCCCACGTCGGACGGCTGGATGTACTTCGTGGCGACCGACGGCATGAACAAGACGGAATTCGCCAAGACCCACGACGAGTTCCTCAAGCTGAAGGACAAGTTCAATGACAACCAGGGGGGTTGAGGCCCGCCGCGCGGCGGTCCTGGGATCACCGATCGCCCACTCGCTCTCCCCGGTCCTGCACCGGGCCGCGTACGCCGAACTCGGCCTCACCGGCTGGACGTACGACCGGTTCGAGGTGGACGAGGCGCGGCTGCCCGGCTTCTTCCGCACCCTCGACGCGACCTGGGCCGGGCTGTCCCTGACCATGCCGCTCAAGCGCGCCGTGATCCCCCTGCTGGACGAGATCAGCGACACGGCACGCTCCGTCGAGGCCGTCAACACCGTCGTCCTCACCGCCGACGGCCGCCGCGTCGGCGACAACACCGACATCCCCGGCATGATCGCCGCCCTGCGCGAGCGCGGCGTGGAGAAGGTGGAGGCGGCCGCGGTCCTCGGGGCCGGCGCGACCGCCTCCTCCGCGCTCGCCGCACTCGCCCGCGTCTGCGCGGGCCCCGTCACCGCGTACGTGCGCAGCGAGGCCCGCGCCGAGGAGATGCGCGGCTGGGGCGAGCGGCTCGGTGTCGACGTGCGCACCGCCGACTGGGCGGACGCCGCCCGCGCCTTCGACGCGCCGCTGGTCGTCGCCACCACCCCGGCCGGCGCCACCGACGAGCTCGCCGCGTCCGTACCGGCGAGTCCCGGCACCCTCTTCGACGTGCTGTACGACCCCTGGCCCACCCCCCTGGCGGCCGCCTGGTCCGGACGGGGCGGCGCGGTCCTCGGCGGCCTCGACCTCCTGGTCCACCAGGCGGTCCTCCAGGTCGAGCAGATGACCGGCCGCTCCCCGGCACCCCTCGCCGCGATGCGCGCGGCGGGCGAGGCGGCCCTCGGGTCCGCCGGCGCCTGACCCGCCGCCGCGTGGGCGCCGGCCGGGCCGCATCGGGGGCGGTCCGCCGGACGGAGGCGGGCACGCGCCACCCGGACGCCGATCATCCACATCCTGGACCGCTGTCCGATGGGTGGGACAGCGGCCGGGTGGGCGCCGCGCCATGGGAGGATCGGGGGAGAGGCCGGTCCGGGCCGCGTACCGGGCCGCGCCGTCCGCAGATCCGGCCCCAGGAGAAGGAGCACCGTTGAGCAGGTTGCGCTGGCTTACGGCGGGGGAGTCCCATGGTCCCGCGCTGGTGGCGACGCTGGAGGGGCTTCCCGCCGGCGTCCCGGTCACCACGGAGATGGTGGCGGACCACCTCGCCCGGCGGCGCCTGGGCTATGGGCGCGGTGCGCGGATGAAGTTCGAGCGGGACGAGGTCACCTTCCTCGGCGGCGTACGGCACGGCCTGACGCTCGGCTCCCCGGTCGCGGTCATGGTCGGCAACACCGAGTGGCCCAAGTGGGAGAAGGTCATGGCGGCCGACCCGGTCGACCCGGCCGAGCTCGCCGAACTGGCCCGCAACGCCCCGCTGACCCGGCCCCGCCCCGGCCACGCCGACCTCGCCGGGATGCAGAAGTACGGCTTCGACGAGGCCCGGCCGATCCTGGAGCGGGCCAGCGCCCGCGAGACCGCCGCCCGCGTCGCGCTCGGCGCCATCGCCCGGTCGTACCTGAAGGAGACCGCCGGGATCGAGATCGTCTCGCACGTCGTGGAGCTGGCCTCCGCGAAGGCGCCGTACGGGGTCTACCCGACGCCCGCCGACGTGGAGCGGCTCGACGCCGACCCGGTGCGCTGCCTGGACGCCGACGCGTCGAAGGCGATGGTCGCCGAGATCGACCAGGCCCACAAGGACGGCGACACGCTCGGCGGCGTGGTCGAGGTCCTCGCGTACGGCGTGCCCGTCGGCCTCGGCTCGCACGTCCACTGGGACCGGCGCCTCGACGCCCGGCTCGCCGCCGCCCTCATGGGCATCCAGGCCATCAAGGGCGTCGAGGTCGGCGACGGCTTCGACCTGGCGCGCGTCCCCGGCTCCCAGGCCCATGACGAGATCGTCACCACCGACGACGGCATCCGCCGCACCTCCGGCCGCTCCGGCGGTACGGAGGGCGGGCTCACCACCGGCGAGCTCCTGCGCGTCCGTGCCGCGATGAAGCCGATCGCCACCGTGCCGCGCGCGCTGCGCACCGTCGACGTGGCGACCGGCGAGCCGGCGCAGGCCCACCACCAGCGCTCCGACGTGTGCGCCGTCCCGGCGGCCGGGATCGTCGCCGAGGCGATGACGGCGCTGGTCCTCGCGGACGCCGTCGCGGAGAAGTTCGGCGGCGACAGCGTCGCCGAGACCCGCCGCAACGTGCGCTCCTACCTCGACAACCTGCACATCCGGTGAGCAGCGGACCGCTGGTCGTCCTCGTCGGCCCGATGGGGTCCGGCAAGTCCACGGTGGGCGCGCTCCTCGCCGAGCGCCTGGGCGCGCCCTACCGGGACACGGACGCCGACATCGTCGCCGCCGAGGGCCGGGAGATCTCCGACATCTTCGTGGAGGACGGCGAGCCGCGCTTCCGCGAGCTGGAGCGCGCCGCCGTCCGCGCCGCCCTCGCCGAGCACACCGGCGTCCTCGCCCTCGGCGGCGGCGCCATCCTCGACGCGGGCACGCGCGCGCTGCTCGCCGGGCTGCCCGTCGTCTATCTGTCGATGGACGTCGAGGAGGCCGTGCGCCGCGTCGGCCTGGGCGCCGCCCGGCCGCTGCTGGCCGTCAACCCGCGCCGCCAGTGGCGCGAGCTGATGGACGCCCGCCGCCACCTGTACACCGAAGTCGCCCGAGTGGTCGTGGCCACGGACGGCAAGAGCCCTGAAGAGGTCGCGGACGCGATCGTCGACGCTCTGGAGCTGAAGGACCGATGACCGAAACAACCCGTATCCACGTCGGCGGGAGCGCCGGTTCGGAGCCGTACGACGTGCTGGTGGGCCGGCAGCTCCTCGGTGAGCTCGCCGGGCTGATCGGCGACCGGGCCAGGCGCGTCGCCGTCATCCACCCGGAGGCGCTGGCCGAGACCGGCGAGGCGCTGCGCGCGGACCTCGCGGACCAGGGGTACGAGGCCGTCGCCATCCAGGTGCCGAACGCCGAGGAGGCCAAGACCGCCGAGGTCGCCGCGTACTGCTGGAAGGCGCTCGGCCAGACCGGCTTCACCCGCACCGACGTGATCGTCGGCGTGGGCGGCGGGGCCACCACGGACCTCGCCGGGTTCGTGGCGGCGACCTGGCTGCGCGGGGTGCGCTGGATCGCCGTGCCGACGACCGTGCTGGGCATGGTCGACGCGGCGGTCGGCGGGAAGACCGGCATCAACACCGCCGAGGGCAAGAACCTCGTCGGCGCCTTCCACCCGCCCGCCGGCGTGCTGTGCGACCTGGCCGCGCTGGACTCGCTGCCCGTCCACGACTACGTCAGCGGCCTCGCGGAGGTCATCAAGGCCGGTTTCATCGCCGACCCGGTGATCCTCGACCTCATCGAGGCGGACCCGGCCGCCGCCCGCACCCCCGCCGGACCGCACACGGCCGAGCTGATCGTCCGCTCCATCAAGGTCAAGGCGGAGGTCGTCTCCTCCGATCTGAAGGAGTCGGGCCTGCGGGAGATCCTGAACTACGGCCACACCCTGGCCCACGCCATCGAGAAGAACGAGCGGTACAAGTGGCGGCACGGCGCCGCCGTCTCCGTCGGCATGGTCTTCGCCGCCGAGCTGGGACGCCTCGCCGGCCGCCTGGACGACGCGACCGCCGACCGGCACCGCACGGTGCTGGAGTCGGTCGGGCTGCCGCTGACGTACCGCGGCGACCAGTGGCCGAAGCTGCTGGAGACGATGAAGGTCGACAAGAAGTCCCGCGGCGACCTGCTGCGCTTCATCGTCCTCGACGGCCTGGCCAAGCCGACCGTCCTGGAGGGCCCCGACCCGGCCGTGCTGCTCGCGGCGTACGGGGAGGTGTCGGCGTGACCCGCCGCGTCCTCGTCCTGAACGGCCCCAACCTGGGCCGGCTCGGCTCGCGCGAACCGGACGTGTACGGCTCCACCTCGTACGCGGGCCTGGTGGACGCCTGCCGGACGCTCGGCAAGGAGCTGGGCTTCGACGTCGAGGTGCGCGAGACCAACGACGAGGGCGAGCTGATCCGCTGGCTGCACGAGGCGGCGGACGGCGCGCTCCCGGTCGTCCTCAACCCCGGTGCGTTCACCCACTACTCGTACGGCATGCGCGACGCGGCCGCCCAGCGCACGGCGCCGCTCATCGAGGTCCACATCTCGAACCCGTACGCCCGAGAGGAGTTCCGGCACACGTCGGTCGTCGCCGCGGTCGCCACGGGGACGGTCGCCGGGTTCGGCATCGGGTCGTACCGGCTCGCCCTGCGCGCGCTCGCCGACGAGTTGACGGACTGACGGCAGTTGACGCAACCCTCCCGGACCGTTCACCGTCTGACGGGCCGGGAGGGTACGGTTCGATAACGGCGCGCCGTCGAACGGCCGCCCGATCAGCGTCAGTCGTACGAGACGGAGTGGCACCGGATGCAGCACGCAGTGGGGGCCCCGCTGCCGCCGCCCCACCAGCCGGGCAGCGCGGCGGCCGGGTGGCCCCAGCAGGCACACCACCCCGGCCCGCCGCCACCCCCGCACGCCCCGGCGGCCCCCCAGGCCCCGGCGCCGCAGGGCCCGCCCGCGCACCCGCACCCCGGTCACGCGCCGCAGGGCCCGGCGCCGCACCGGCAGCCCATGCCGCCGCAGGGCCCGCCGCCCGTGCCGCACACACCGGGCCGCGCCTGGCCGGCCCCGCACCACGCCCCGGCGCCGCACGCCCCGCGCGACACGGCGACCGGCCACATCCACCTGCCGCCGGTGCCCCCGGTCACCGCGCCGCCGGCCGCCGAGCCCGGCACCGGCCCCGCACTCGGCACGGGCACCGCCACGCTCGCCGTCCTGCTGATAGGCCCGGCGGGCGCGGGGAAGACGACCGTCGCCCGGTACTGGGCGCAGCACCGCCGCGTCCCCACCGCCCACATCAGCCTGGACGACGTCCGCGAATGGGTGTGCTCCGGCTTCGCCGACCCGCAGTCGGGGTGGAACGACCAGTCCGAGGCCCAGTACCGGCTGGCCCGCCGCACCTGCGGCTTCGCCGCGCGCAACTTCCTGGCCAACGGCATCAGCTGCATCCTGGACGACGCCGTCTTCCCCGACCGCCCGGTCGTCGGCCTCGGCGGCTGGAAGCGCCACGTCGGCCCCGGCCTGCTGCCGGTGGTCCTGCTGCCCGGCCTGGAGATCGTCCTGGAGCGCAACGCCGAGCGCAGCGGGAACCGGCGCCTGTCGGACGAGGAGGTGGCGGGCATCCACGGCCGCATGGCCGGCTGGCACGCCTCGGGCCTGCCCATCATCGACAACTCCAACTACGACGTGGAGACCACGGCCCGGGCCCTCGACGAGGTCCTGGCCCGCTCCCTCACCAGCCCCCCGAGCTGGTAGGCCGCGGCCACGACAGGGCTGGCGGGCGCCGCCCGCCAAACCCCCGCCCCGGCGGCGGCGACCGCCCCGGCGCGGCGACCGCCCCGGCGCGGCGACCGCCCCGGCGCGGCGACCGCCGCGGGGAGCGGGGGCAGCCCCGGTCGGACCCCCACGAACTGCCGGGTCGGGCGACCGCTCGTACGCTCGGGACATGCCCCAGGTGTACGCGGACCGCCGCTCCCGTCTCCGCGCCCGCTGCACAGCAGCCGGTTCCGCGGCGGCACTGGTCTCCCGCCCCGCCAACGTCCGCTACCTCACGGGCGCCTGCCCCCCGGGCGCCGTACTCCTCCTGGGCGCGGGCACCGGCGACGACGCCGACGTCCTGCTGTGCCCCCGCACCCCCACCGGCGATCCCGTGGAGGGCCGCGCCGACGAGGCCCTGCGCCTCACCGTCCTGCCGCCCGCGGCCGCCGACCCCGCCGTCGCCGCCGCCGAGCTCGCGCACAAGGCGGGCGCCGACTCGCTGGCGCTGGAGGAACGCCATCTGAGCGTCGCCCGGTACCGCGCCATCGGCTCCGCCGCCCCGCGACTGCGCCTCGCCGACCTCGGCACCGCCGTCGAGCAGGAGCGGCTCGTCAAGGACGACGAGGAGATCACCTGCCTGCGCATCGCCGCCGAGATCACCGACCAGGCCCTCGGCGAACTCCTGGAGTCCATCCTCGTCGGCCGCACCGAGCGCCACCTCGCCCTGGAGCTGGAGCGGCGCCTCGTCGACCACGGCGCCGACGGCCCCGCGTTCCCCACCTCCGTCGCCACCGGGCCCCACTCCGGGCGCGGCCGCCACCGCCCCTCCGACCGACGGGTGGAGGAGGGCGACTTCCTCTCCGTCTGCCTCGGCGCCAACTACCGCGGCTACCGCTGCGAGATCGGCCGTACGTTCGTCATCGGCTCCACCCCCGCCGACTGGCAGATCGAGCTGTACGACCTGGTCTTCACCGCCCAGCGCGCCGCCCGCGAGACGCTCACGCCGGGGGCCGCGTACAGCGACGTCGACCGGGCCGCCCGGCAGATCCTGGACGCCGCCGGGTACGGCGACGGCCTCGCCCCGTCCCTCGGGCACGGGGTCGGCCTGGAAATCCAGGAGGACCCGCAGCTCTCCCCGTCGGCCATGGGTAAACTGGACGCTTGCGTGCCGGTCACCGTCGAACCAGGGGTTCACCTCCCGGGACGGGGCGGAGTCCGGATCGATGACACGCTCGTCGTACGCCAGGAGGCGGACGGCGGACCCGAGCTACTCACCATCACGACCAAGGAGCTGCTCGCGCTCTAGCGCGTACCGTGCCTTCCTCGGTCGTCCACCAGCGTCAGTCCAGGAGATTCCGCAACCGTGGCCACCACGAACGACCTCAAGAACGGCATGGTGCTCAAGCTCGACAACGACCAGCTCTGGTCCGTCGTCGAGTTCCAGCACGTCAAGCCCGGCAAGGGCCCGGCCTTCGTGCGCACCAAGCTCAAGAACGTGCTCTCCGGGAAGATCGTCGACAAGACCTTCAACGCCGGTGTCAAGGTCGAGACGGCCACCGTCGACCGCCGTGACATGCAGTTCTCGTACATGGACGGCGAGTACTTCGTCTTCATGGACATGCAGACGTACGACCAGCTCCACGTCTCCCGCGCCGCCGTCGGCGACGCCGCGAACTTCCTGGTCGAGGGCTTCACCGCCACCGTCGCCACGCACGAGGGCGAGGTGCTCTACGTCGAGCTGCCCGCCGCCGTCGAGCTGACCGTCGCCGAGACCGAGCCGGGCGTCCAGGGCGACCGCTCCACCGGTGGCACCAAGCCCGCGACGCTGGAGACCGGTCACCAGATCCAGGTCCCGCTCTTCATCACCACCGGTGAGAAGATCAAGGTCGACACCCGTACGAGCGACTACCTCGGCCGGGTGAACAGCTAACCGTGGCTGCCCGCAACAAGGCCCGCAAGCGCGCCTTCCAGATCCTCTTCGAGGCCGACCAGCGCGGGGTCTCCGTGCAGGAAGTCCTCGCGGACTGGATCCGGCACGCCCGGTCCGACGACCGGCAGCCGCCGGTCAACGAGTACACGATGGAGCTCGTGGAGGGGTACGCCGCGTACGCCCGCCGCATCGACGAGCTCATCGCCACCTACGCGGTGGGCTGGACACTCGACCGGATGCCGGTCGTGGACCGGAACATCCTGCGCCTCGGTGCGTACGAGCTCGTCTGGGTCGACGGGACCCCGGACGCGGTGGTCATCGACGAGGCGGTCCAGCTCGCCAAGGAGTTCTCCACGGACGAGTCGCCGTCGTTCGTCAACGGCCTGCTGGCCCGCTTCAAGGAACTGAAGCCGGGCCTCCGCCGGGACTGACGCGAAGAAGGGCCCGCAGCGCGACGCTGCGGGCCCTTCTCCATGCCCGCACGCCGGAGGCGGCGCCCGCCACGCGGTCGCAGTACGGCCCGGGGCCGGGCGCTGCCCGGCCCTCGGGCCGGGCGCGCCCAGGGGTGCCGGCCCGTCCGCGGAGCAGGCGCCCCCGGTGCGGGGTGTCCTCGCGCGGGGCGCGCCGTACCGGCTGGGGCGCCCCACGGGACGCGCCGTACCGGCTGGGGGCGCCGTCCGGGCGTCGGGCGCGGGGTCGGAAACGCACCGGAGGGCGGCCCCGGCTCGCGGGACCGCCCTCCGGCGGCAACGTTTCTGCTGCGGTCAGCTCTCCTCGTGCGCGACCGCGCGGCGGGCGTCCGCGTCCAGGACGCCCCAGCTGATCAGCTGCTCGGTCAGGACCGACGGCGACTGGTCGTAGATGACGGCCAGGGTGCGCAGGTCGTCCTGGCGGATCGACAGCACCTTGCCGTTGTAGTCACCGCGCTGGGACTGGATCGTCGCGGCGTACCGCTGCAGCGGGCCCGCCTTCTCCTGCGGGACGTGCGCCAGGCGCTCCAGGTCGAGGACCAGCTTCGGCGGGGGCTCGGCGGCGCCGCCCGGCGTGGTGCCCGGCAGGAGCTCCTGCACCGGCACGCCGTAGAAGTCGGCCAGCTCGGCGAGACGCTGCACGGTCACGGCGCGGTCACCGCGCTCGTACGAACCGACCACGACGGCCTTCCAGCGGCCCTGGGACTTCTCCTCCACACCGTGGAGGGACAGGCCCTGCTGGGTGCGGATCGCACGGAGCTTGGCCCCGAGCTGTTTTGCGTATTCGCTGGACATATAGCTCCCTGGACACTGTTACAACGTGCGGCTCCGCCGCGTGGCTGGTAACTCACTGTGAGGTTACGCAGCGTTACTTGGGTGCGTCAAGCCGAACGGTGCGTACCGAGCACCTTCCGGGCCCTGGTACGGTTGAACACGCAATTCCGACGTCCTTTAAGGTCCGTCCCGTGAGGCGGAGAAGGAGGTCCGTTCCGTATGGACGCCCCCCAGCAGTCCGATGCCCGCCCCGTCCTCGAGGGCCCGGACATCGCGCGGGTCCTGACCCGCATCGCCCACGAGATCGTCGAACGCGCCAAGGGCGCCGACGACGTGGTCCTCCTCGGCATCCCCACGCGCGGCGTGTTCCTCGCCCGGCGCCTGGCCGAGAAGCTGGAGCAGATCACCGGCCGCGTGACGCCGGTCGGCTCCCTCGACATCACCATGTACCGCGACGACCTGCGGTTGCGCCCCGCGCGCGCCCTCGCCCGCACCGACATCCCCGGTGACGGGATCGACGGCCGCCTGGTGGTCCTCGTGGACGACGTGCTGTTCTCCGGCCGCACCATCCGCGCCGCCCTCGACGCGCTCGGCGACATCGGCCGCCCCCGCGCCGTACAGCTCGCCGTCCTGGTCGACCGCGGCCACCGGGAGCTGCCCATCCGCGCCGACTACGTCGGCAAGAACCTGCCCACGTCGCTGCGCGAGGCGGTCAAGGTCCAGCTGGCCGAGGAGGACGGCCGCGACGCCGTGCTGCTCGGCGTACGCGAGCCCGCCCCCGCCGGCGAGAACTAGCCACCCGTACGCCTCCGCCGCCCCGCGCACGTCCACGCGCCCGCGCACACCCGCGCACGGGTCCGGCGCACCGGGTGGACGGCCGGGCGCACCGCCCCGCCGCGCCCGCGCACCGGCACCGGCCGCGAACCGCCCCCGACCGGCACACCCCGGCCGCCCGCGACCGGCACCCGGCGGCCACGCCCGCCCGGAGAGCGCCCGGAAAGCCCCCATACGCCCGGTACGCCCACGGAACCGACCTCCACACCCACCGGAGAACACCCAGATGAAGCGCCACCTCATCTCGGCCGCCGACCTCACCCGGGACGACGCCGTACTCGTCCTCGACACCGCCGAGGAAATGGCCCGCCTCGCCGACCGGCCGATCAAGAAGCTGCCCACCCTGCGCGGCCGCACGATCTGCAACCTCTTCTTCGAGGACTCCACCCGTACCCGGATCTCCTTCGAAGCCGCCGAGAAGCGCCTCTCCGCCGACGTCATCAACTTCTCCGCCAAGGGCTCCAGCGTCTCCAAGGGCGAATCCCTCAAGGACACCGCCCAGACCCTCGCCGCCATGGGCGTCGACGCCGTCGTCATCCGGCACAGCGCCTCCGGCGCCCCCTACCGGCTCGCCAACTCCGGATGGATCGACGCGCCCGTCATCAACGCCGGCGACGGCACCCACCAGCACCCCACGCAGGCGCTCCTCGACGCCTTCACCCTGCGCCGCCGCCTCATCGGCCACGAGGCCGGCATCGGCCAGGACCTCTCCGGCAAGCGGATCACCATCGTCGGTGACGTCCTCCACAGCCGCGTGGCCCGCTCCAACGTCGACCTGCTCCACACCCTCGGCGCCGAGGTCACCCTGGTCGCCCCGCCCACCCTCGTCCCGGTCGGCGTCGACCACTGGCCCTGCGAGGTGTCGTACGACCTCGACAGCGCCCTGCCCAAGGCCGACGCCGTCATGATGCTGCGCGTCCAGCGGGAGCGGATGAACGCCGCGTTCTTCCCCACCGAGCGCGAGTACTCCCGCCGCTACGGCCTCGACGCCGAGCGGATGGCGAAGATCCCCGAGCACGCCGTCGTCATGCACCCCGGCCCCATGGTCCGCGGCATGGAGATCACCGCCGAGGTCGCCGACTCGCCCCGCTGCACCGTGGTCGAGCAGGTCGCCAACGGCGTCTTCACCCGCATGGCCGTCCTCTACCTGCTGCTCGGCGGCAACGAGCCCGCCGTCACCCAGCCGTCGTCCCCGTCGTCGTCCCGTACCGAGGAGAAGTAACCCAGCATGAGCAAGACCCTGATCCGTGGTGCGAAGGTCCTCGGCGGCGAGGTCCAGGACGTCCTCGTCGACGGCGAGACGATCGCCCAGGTCGGCACCGGCCTCAGCGCGGACGGCGCGACCGTGGTCGAGGCCGAGGGGCAGATCCTGCTGCCCGGCCTCGTCGACCTCCACACCCATCTGCGCGAGCCCGGCCGCGAGGACTCCGAGACCGTCCTCACCGGCACCCGCGCCGCCGCGAGCGGCGGCTACACCGCCGTCTTCGCCATGGCCAACACCTTCCCCGTCGCCGACACCGCCGGCGTCGTCGAGCAGGTCTGGCGCCTCGGCCGCGAGCACGGCTACTGCGACGTCCAGCCCATCGGCGCCGTCACCGTCGGCCTGGATGGCAAGAAGCTCGCCGAGCTCGGCGCCATGCACGAGTCCGCGGCCGGCGTCACCGTCTTCTCCGACGACGGCAAGTGCGTGGACGACGCCGTGATCATGCGCCGCGCCCTGGAGTACGTGAAGGCCTTCGGCGGCGTCGTCGCCCAGCACGCCCAGGAGCCCCGCCTCACCGAGGGCGCCCAGATGAACGAGGGCGTCGTCTCCGCCGAGCTCGGCCTCGGCGGCTGGCCCGCCGTCGCGGAGGAGTCGATCATCGCCCGCGACGTCCTCCTCGCCGAGCACGTCGGCTCCCGCGTCCACATCTGCCACCTGTCGACCGCCGGCTCCGTCGAGATCGTCCGCTGGGCCAAGTCCCGCGGCATCGACGTCACCGCCGAGGTCACCCCCCACCACCTCCTCCTCACCGACGAGATGGTCCGCACGTACAACCCCGTCTACAAGGTCAACCCGCCGCTGCGCACCGAGCGCGACGTGATGGCGCTGCGCGAGGCGCTCGCCGACGGCACGATCGACATCGTCGCCACCGACCACGCGCCCCACCCGCACGAGGACAAGGACTGCGAGTGGGCCGCCGCCGCCATGGGCATGGTCGGCCTGGAGACCGCGCTCTCCGTCGTCCAGCACACCATGGTCGACACCGGCCTCCTCGACTGGGCCGGCGTCGCCGACCGGATGTCCTTCGCCCCCGCCCGGATCGGCTCCGCCGCCGGCCACGGCCGCCCCGTCTCGGCTGGCGAGCCCGCCAACCTCACGCTGGTCGATCCGGCATACCGTGGAACCGTGGACCCCGCGGGCTTCGCCTCCCGCAGCCGCAACACCCCCTACGAGGGCCGCGAGCTGCCGGGACGCGTCACCCACACGTTCCTGCGGGGCAGGGCAACGCTCATGGACGGGAAGCTCGCGTGACATCTCTCATCCCCCTCGCCGCCGAACCCCGCTCGGCCGAGGTGACCGACTGGACCGCCCGGCTCGGCTGGGTCGGCGTACTGCTCCTCTTCATCGCCCTGGCCTACTGGCTGATGCGCCAGGGCTGGAAGTGGCGCGGCAGCGTCCAGGCGGCCGCCCTGCCGGAACTGCCCGCGGCCCCGGACGCCCCCGGCGAGCCCAGGCTGACCATGAGCGGCCGCTACCACGGCTCCACCACCGCCGGGCAGTGGCTCGAACGGATCGTCGCCCACGGCCTCGGCACCCGCAGCCGCGCCGAGCTCACCCTCACCGACGCGGGGCTGGACGTCGTACGCCCCGGGGCCACCGACTTCTTCATCCCGGCCGACCGGCTGCGCGGCGCCCGCCTCGACAAGGGCATCGCCGGCAAGGTCCTCACCGAGGGCGGCCTGCTCGTCGTCACCTGGGCCCACGGGGACCAGCTGATCGACTCCGGCTTCCGCTCCGACCGCGCGTCCGAGCACGCCGCCTGGGTCACCGCACTCACCGCCCTCAGCACCACCCCCAGCACCGAGAACACCACGACGGAAGGCGCCGCACGATGACGACCTCCACCCGGGGAACCAGGGTTCCCGCCGTACTCGTCCTGGAGGACGGCCGCAGCTTCCGCGGCCGCGCCTACGGGGCCGTGGGGGAGACGTTCGGCGAGGCCGTCTTCTCCACCGGCATGACCGGCTACCAGGAGACGCTGACCGACCCCTCGTACCACCGCCAGGTCGTCGTCATGACGGCCCCGCACGTCGGCAACACCGGCGTCAACGACGAGGACCCCGAGTCCGCCCGCATCTGGGTGTCCGGGTACGTCGTCCGCGACCCCGCCCGCACCCCCTCCAACTGGCGCGCCACCCGCACCCTCGACGAGGAGCTGGAGCGCCAGGGCGTCGTCGGCATCAGCGGCGTCGACACCCGCGCCCTCACCCGCCACCTGCGCGAGCGCGGCGCCATGCGCGTCGGCATCTTCTCCGGCGACGCCGTCGCGAGCGACGCCGACATGCTCGCCAAGGTCAAGGCGCAGCCCGAGATGAAGGGCGCCGACCTCTCCGCCGAGGTCGCCACCAAGGAGCCGTACGTCGTCCCCGCGATCGGCGAGAAGAAGTACACCGTCGCCGCCGTCGACCTCGGCATCAAGGGCATGACCCCGCAGCGGATGGCCGAGCGCGGCATCGAGGTGCACGTCCTGCCCGCCACCGCCACCGCCGACGACGTGTACGCCGTCAACCCCGACGGGGTGTTCTTCTCCAACGGCCCCGGCGACCCGGCCACCGCCGACCACCCCGTCGCCGTGATGCGCGCCGTCCTGGAGCGCAAGACGCCCCTGTTCGGCATCTGCTTCGGCAGCCAGATCCTGGGCCGCGCCCTCGGCTTCGGCACCTACAAGCTGAAGTACGGCCACCGCGGCATCAACCAGCCCGTGCAGGACCGCACGACCGGCAAGGTCGAGGTCACCGCGCACAACCACGGATTCGCCGTCGACGCCCCGCTCGACACCGTCTCCGACACCCCCTTCGGCCGTGCCGAGGTCACCCACGTCTGCCTCAACGACAACGTGGTGGAGGGCCTCCAGCTGCTCGACCAGCCGGCCTTCAGCGTCCAGTACCACCCGGAAGCGGCCGCGGGTCCCCACGACGCCGCGTACCTGTTCGACCGCTTCGTTGCCCTGATGGAGGCCGAGCGTGCCTAAGCGCACCGATATCCAGTCCGTCCTGGTCATCGGCTCCGGCCCGATCGTCATCGGTCAGGCCGCCGAGTTCGACTACTCCGGCACCCAGGCGTGCCGCGTCCTCAAGGCCGAGGGCCTGCGCGTCATCCTCGTCAACTCCAACCCGGCGACGATCATGACCGACCCGGAGATCGCCGACGCCACCTACGTCGAGCCGATCACCCCCGAGTTCGTCGAAAAGATCATCGCCAAGGAGCGCCCCGACGCCCTCCTGCCCACCCTCGGCGGCCAGACCGCGCTCAACACCGCGATCTCCATGCACGAGCAGGGCGTCCTGGAGAAGTACGGCGTCGAGCTGATCGGCGCCAACGTCGAGGCCATCCACAAGGGCGAGGACCGCGACCTCTTCAAGGGCGTCGTCGAGGCCGTCAACGCCAAGATCGGCCACGGCGAGTCCGCCCGCTCGGTCATCTGCCACTCCATGGACGACGTCCTCAAGGGCGTCGAGACCCTCGGCGGCTACCCCGTCGTCGTCCGCCCCTCCTTCACCATGGGCGGCGCCGGCTCCGGCTTCGCCCACGACGAGGAGGAGCTGCGCCGCATCGCCGGCCAGGGCCTCACGCTCTCCCCGACCACCGAGGTGCTCCTGGAGGAGTCCATCCTCGGCTGGAAGGAGTACGAGCTGGAGCTGATGCGCGACAAGAACGACAACGTCGTGGTCGTCTGCTCCATCGAGAACTTCGACCCCATGGGCGTCCACACCGGCGACTCCATCACCGTCGCCCCGGCGATGACCCTCACCGACCGCGAGTACCAGACCCTCCGGGACATCGGCATCGCGATCATCCGCGAGGTCGGCGTCGACACCGGCGGCTGCAACATCCAGTTCGCCGTCAACCCCGAGGACGGCCGGGTCATCGTCATCGAGATGAACCCGCGCGTCTCCCGCTCCTCCGCCCTGGCGTCCAAGGCGACCGGCTTCCCCATCGCCAAGATCGCCGCCAAGCTCGCCGTCGGCTACACCCTGGACGAGATCCCCAACGACATCACCCAGGAGACCCCGGCGTCCTTCGAGCCCACGCTCGACTACGTCGTCGTCAAGGCGCCCCGCTTCGCCTTCGAGAAGTTCCCCTCCGCCGACTCCACCCTCACCACCACCATGAAGTCGGTCGGCGAGGCCATGGCCATCGGCCGCAACTTCACCGAGGCGCTCCAGAAGGCCCTGCGCTCCCTGGAGAAGAAGGGCAGCCAGTTCTCCTTCACCGGCGACCCGGGCGACAAGGACGAGCTGCTGCGCGAGGCCGTGCGCCCCACCGACGGCCGCATCAACGCCGTCATGCAGGCCATCCGCGCCGGCGCCACCCGCGAGGAGGTCTTCGACGCCACGAAGATCGACCCGTGGTTCGTCGACCAGATGTTCCTCATCAAGGAGATCGCCGACGAGCTCGCCGCCGCCGAGAAGCTCGACCCCGAGCTGCTCGCCGAGGCCAAGCGCCACGGCTTCTCCGACCAGCAGATCGCGGAGATCCGCGGTCTGCGCGAGGACGTCGTCCGCGAGGTCCGGCACGCGCTGGGCGTCCGCCCCGTCTACAAGACGGTCGACACCTGCGCCGCCGAGTTCGCCGCGAAGACCCCGTACTTCTACTCCTCGTACGACGAGGAGACCGAGGTCGCGCCCCGCGAGAAGCCCGCCGTGATCATCCTCGGCTCCGGGCCCAACCGCATCGGCCAGGGCATCGAGTTCGACTACTCCTGCGTCCACGCCTCCTTCGCGCTGAGCGACGCCGGCTACGAGACCGTGATGGTCAACTGCAACCCGGAGACCGTCTCCACGGACTACGACACCTCCGACCGCCTGTACTTCGAGCCGCTCACGCTGGAAGACGTGCTGGAGATCGTCCACGCCGAGCAGCAGGCCGGCCCCATCGCGGGCGTCGTCGTCCAGCTCGGCGGCCAGACCCCGCTCGGCCTCGCCCAGGCCCTCAAGGACAACGGCGTGCCCGTCGTCGGCACCTCGCCCGAGGCCATCCACGCCGCCGAGGACCGCGGCGCCTTCGGCCGCGTCCTGAAGGAGGCCGGCCTCCCCGCGCCCAAGCACGGCACCGCCACCACGTTCGCCGAGGCCAAGGCCATCGCGGACGAGATCGGCTACCCCGTCCTCGTACGCCCCTCGTACGTGCTCGGCGGCCGCGGCATGGAGATCGTCTACGACGAGACCCGCCTGGAGTCGTACATCGCCGAGTCCACCGAGATCAGCCCCACCCGGCCGGTCCTGGTCGACCGCTTCCTCGACGACGCCATCGAGATCGATGTCGACGCCCTCTACGACGGCCACGAGCTCTACCTCGGCGGCGTCATGGAGCACATCGAGGAGGCCGGCATCCACTCCGGCGACTCGGCGTGCGCCCTGCCCCCGATCACCCTCGGCGGCTTCGACATCAAGCGCCTGCGCGCCTCCACCGAGGCCATCGCCAAGGGCGTCGGCGTCCGCGGCCTGATCAACATCCAGTTCGCCATGGCCGGGGACATCCTCTACGTCCTGGAGGCCAACCCGCGCGCCTCCCGCACGGTGCCCTTCACGTCCAAGGCGACCGCCGTGCCGCTGGCCAAGGCCGCCGCCCGCATCTCGCTCGGCGCCACCATCGCCGAGCTGCGCGCCGAGGGCCTCCTCCCGGCCCGCGGCGACGGCGGCGAGCTGCCGCTCGACGCGCCGATCTCCGTCAAGGAGGCCGTCATGCCGTGGTCGCGCTTCCGCGACATCCACGGCCGCGGCGTCGACACGGTCCTCGGCCCGGAGATGCGCTCCACCGGCGAGGTCATGGGCATCGACTCGGTCTTCGGCACGGCGTACGCCAAGTCGCAGGCCGGCGCGTACGGCCCGCTGCCCACCAAGGGCCGCGCGTTCATCTCCGTCGCCAACCGCGACAAGCGCTCGATGATCTTCCCGGCGCGCGAGCTGGTCGCCCACGGCTTCGAGCTGCTCGCCACCTCCGGCACCGCCGAGGTCCTCAAGCGCAACGGCATCAACGCCACCGTCGTCCGCAAGCAGTCCGAGGGCGAGGGCCCCGGCGGCGAGAAGACCATCGTCCAGCTCATCCACGCCGGCGAGGTCGACCTCATCGTCAACACCCCGTACGGCACCGGCGGCCGCCTCGACGGCTACGAGATCCGCACCGCCGCGGTGGCGCGCGGCGTCCCGTGCCTCACGACGGTCCAGGCGCTCGCCGCGGCCGTCCAGGGCATCGACGCCCTCAACCACGGCGGGGTCGGCGTCCGCTCCCTCCAGGAGCACGCCGAACACCTGATCGCGTCCCGCGACTAGCGGCCCCGAGGGCCCGCGACCAGCCAGCCCACGAGGGGGACACCGCCACCGCGGTGTCCCCCTCCTCATGAGGACACAGCCACCGGAATGTACGAACTCTTCTTCCACCTCGTCTTCAAGCGGATGGACCCCGAGCGCGCCCACCACATGGCCGTCCGCTGGATCCGCCTCACCGCGGCCGTCCCCGTCCTGCGCACCTTCGTCGCCGCCGCGCTCGCCCCCCGCCACAAGGAGCTGCGCACCGAGGCGCTCGGCCTGCGCATGCACGGCCCGTTCGGCCTCGCCGCAGGCTTCGACAAGAACGCCGTCGCGATCGACGGCATGGCGATGCTCGGCTTCGACCACGTCGAGATCGGCACCGTCACCGGCGAGCCCCAGCCCGGCAACCCGAAGAAGCGCCTCTTCCGCCTCGTCGCGGACCGCGCCCTGATCAACCGCATGGGCTTCAACAACGAGGGCTCCGCCGCCGTCGCCAGGCGCCTTCGCGAACGCGTGCCGGTCTTCAGGACGGTCGTCGGCGTCAACATCGGCAAGACCAAGGCCGTCCCCGAGTCCGAGGCCGTCGCGGACTACGTGAAGTCCACCGAGCGCCTCGCCCGCCACGCCGACTACCTCGTCGTCAACGTCTCCTCGCCCAACACGCCCGGCCTGCGCGACCTCCAGGCGACCGAGGCGCTGCGCCCGCTGCTCACCGCCGTGCGCGAGGCCGCCGACCGCACGGTCACCGACCGCCGCGTCCCGCTGCTGGTGAAGATCGCCCCCGACCTGGCCGACGAGGACGTGGACGCCGTCGCCGACCTCGCCGTGGAGCTGGGCCTGGACGGGATCATCGCCACCAACACGACCATCGCCCGCGAGGGCCTCGGCCTGGCCTCCGACCCGAAGCTGGTCGCGGAGACCGGCGGCCTGTCCGGCGCCCCGCTCAAGGAGCGCTCCCTCGACGTCCTGCGCCGCCTCTACGCGCGCGTGGGCGACCGCCTCGTCCTCGTCGGCGTCGGCGGCATCGAGAACGCCGAGGACGCCTGGCAGCGCATCCTGGCCGGCGCGACCCTGGTGCAGGGCTACAGCGCCTTCATCTACGAGGGCCCCTTCTACGCCCGCGCCGTCCACAAGGGGCTGGCCGCCCGGCTGAAGGCCTCCCCGTACGCCACCCTCGCCGAGGCCGTCGGCGCCGACACCCGAAAGGCCACCGCATGACCCCCTTCGGCGCCCGCCTCCGCGCGGCCATGGACACCCGGGGCCCGCTCTGCGTCGGCATCGACCCGCACGCCTCCCTGCTGGACGCCTGGGGGCTGGCCGACGACGTGGACGGCCTGGAGGCCTTCACCCGCACCGTCGTCGACGCCCTGGCGGGCACGGTCGCCGTGTTCAAGCCGCAGAGCGCCTTCTTCGAGCGGTTCGGCTCGCGCGGCGTCGCGGTGCTGGAGCGGGCCGTCGCCGACCTGCGGGAGGCCGGCGCCCTGGTCGTCATGGACGCCAAGCGCGGCGACATCGGCTCCACCATGGCCGCGTACGCGGAGACCTTCCTGCGCGCGGGCTCCCCGCTGTTCTCCGACGCGCTCACCGTCTCCCCGTACCTCGGCTACGGCTCCCTGAAGCCCGCCGTCGACCTCGCCCGCGAGAACGGCGCCGGACTCTTCGTCCTGGCCCTCACCTCCAACCCGGAGGGCGCCGAGGTCCAGCGGGCCGTGCGCGAGGACGGGCGGACCATCGGCGCGACCATGCTGGCCCACCTGGCCGAGGAGAACGCGGGCGAGACCCCCATGGGCTCCTTCGGCGCGGTGGTCGGCGCGACCCTCGGCGACCTGTCCTCCTTCGACCTGGACGTCAACGGCCCCCTCCTCGCGCCCGGCATCGGCGCGCAGGGCGCCACCCCGGCCGACCTCCCGGCGGTCTTCGGCGCCGCCGTGCGCAACGTCGTGCCGAACGTCAGCCGCGGCGTCCTGCGCCACGGCCCGGACGCGGCGGCCCTGCGGGACGCGGCGGAGCGGTACGCGGACGAGGTCCGGGCGGCCGTCGGCGCCTGAGCCGGTGGCGGCCGCCGCTCCGGGCCGCGCCGCAGGAGGCGCCCGGGGCGGCGCGGGGCCGACGGCCCCCGGCGGGGCCGGGAAGGACGTCCGGGGCGGCGCCGGGTGTCGGCCGAAGCGGTGTTCGAGGCCGCCGCAGGTGTGACGTACCTCACGGACGCCCGCGTTCCCGGCGGGCGTCCGGCCCTGTCCGGGGCGTGACGCCCCCGGAGCGGCCGGTGACGGGTGTTGACGGATTCGGCACACAAACCGGTGCGTTATGTCGCGTTTGTCTGGCAGGATCGATGCTGACCAGGACTTTTCCTCTGTTCTCGCTGACTCGAGCGGCCCAGGCCGCTAGTCTCCGACGAGAGTCAGCGTTCGCGACGGTCACTGCGTTGCTCGTTGCTCCCTTGGTGTGGGCCGACTAGGTTCCTCACCGGTCCGTATCCGACAGTTCGACATCCGAGGTGACGTAGGCGTGGCTCTTCCGCCCCTTACCCCTGAACAGCGCGCAGCCGCGCTCGAAAAGGCCGCCGCGGCTCGCCGGGAGCGGGCCGAGGTCAAGAATCGACTCAAGCACTCCGGCGCCTCGCTCCACGAGGTCATCAAGCAGGGCCAGGAGAACGACGTCATCGGCAAGATGAAGGTCTCCGCCCTCCTGGAGTCCCTGCCGGGCGTGGGCAAGGTCCGCGCCAAGCAGATCATGGAGCGCCTGGGCATCTCCGAGAGCCGCCGCGTCCGCGGGCTCGGGTCCAACCAGATCGCCTCCCTGGAGCGCGAGTTCGGCGGCTCCAAGGCCTGACGGCCGGAACCCGGCGTCCGGGGCACTCCCGGAAGCTGGAATAATCGCCCCATGGCTGCAACATCCCGGGGGACGACCCCCGAGCCCCCGGACGTACGTCCGCGGCTGACCGTGCTCTCCGGCCCCTCCGGGGTCGGCAAGAGCACGGTCGTCGCCCATATGCGCAAGGTCCACCCCGAGGTGTGGCTCTCGGTGTCGGCCACGACCCGCAAGCCGCGCCCCGGCGAGCAGGACGGCGTGCAGTACTACTTCGTCACGGACGACGAGTTCGACAAGCTCATCGCCAACGGCGAGCTGCTGGAGTGGGCCGAGTTCGCCGGCAACCGCTACGGCACGCCGCGCCGGGCCGTCCAGGAGCGTCTGGAGTCCGGAGAGCCGGTGCTCCTGGAGATCGACCTCCAGGGCGCCCGGCTGGTCCGCGAGTCCATGCCCGACGCCCAGCTGGTCTTCCTGGCCCCGCCGAGCTGGGACGAGCTGGTCCGCCGCCTCACCGGCCGCGGCACCGAGTCCGCCGAGGTCATCGAGCGGCGGCTGGAGGCGGCCAAGGTGGAGCTCGCCGCCGAGTCCGAGTTCGACGTCACCCTGGTCAACACCTCCGTCGAGGACGTGGCGCGTGAGCTGCTAGCCTTGATGGACGTTGTCTGATTCTCTTTGTCCACTTTTTCGGAAGGTAGAGCGTGTCCTCTTCCATCACCGCGCCCGAGGGCATCATCAACCCGCCGATCGACGAGCTGCTCGAGGCCACGGACTCGAAGTACAGCCTCGTGATCTACGCGGCCAAGCGCGCGCGGCAGATCAACGCGTACTACTCGCAGCTCGGTGAGGGCCTGCTCGAGTACGTCGGTCCGCTGGTGGACACCCACGTCCACGAGAAGCCGCTGTCGATCGCCCTGCGCGAGATCAACGCGGGCCTGCTGACCTCCGAGGCCGTCGAGGGCCCGGCGCAGTAAGCGCACCCCAACAGCATCCCCAGGCCCGGCGGTCGTCCGCCGGGCCTGCGGTGTGTCCCGACCAGCCGCGCGACCCCGGCCGCCGCGCCCGCGCGGCCGTACGCCGGGACGCCGTACCAACCCTCAGAGCGGGAGGCGCAGTGCCCGAGCCCAAGCCCAAGGTCGTCCTCGGAGTCAGCGGCGGAATCGCCGCGTACAAGGCGTGCGAGTTGCTGCGCCGGCTCACCGAGTCGGGCCATGACGTGCGGGTCGTCCCGACCGCGTCCGCCCTCCACTTCGTCGGCGCCGCCACCTGGTCCGCGCTCTCCGGCAACCCGGTCTCCGACCAGGTGTGGGAGGACGTCCACGAGGTCCCGCACGTCCGCATCGGGCAGAGCGCCGACCTCGTCGTCGTCGCCCCCTGCACCGCCGACATGCTCGCCAAGGCCGCCCACGGCCTCGCCGACGACCTGCTCACCAACACGCTGCTCACCGCGCGCTGCCCGGTCGTCTTCGCCCCCGCCATGCACACCGAGATGTGGGAGCACCCGGCCACCCAGGAGAACGTCGCCACCCTGCGCCGCCGGGGCGCCGTGGTCATCGAGCCCGCCGTCGGCCGCCTCACCGGCGTCGACACCGGCAAGGGCCGCCTGCCCGACCCCGCGGAGATCTTCGAGGTCTGCCGCCGGGTCCTCGCCCGCGGCGCCACCGCGCCCGACCTCACCGGCCGCCATGTCGTCGTCAGCGCCGGCGGCACCCGCGAGCCCCTGGACCCCGTCCGCTACCTGGGCAACCGCTCCTCCGGCAAGCAGGGCTACGCCCTCGCCCGCACCGCCGCCGCGCGCGGCGCCCGCGTCACGCTCGTCGCGGCCAACACGGACATGCCCGACCCGGCCGGGGTCGACGTGGTCCGCGTCGGCACGGCCCTCCAGCTGCGCGAAGCCGTCCTGAAGGCGGCCGCCGACGCGGACGCCGTGGTCATGGCCGCGGCCGTGGCCGACTTCCGCCCCGCGACGTACGCCGAGGGCAAGATCAAGAAGCGTGAGGGCCAGGAGCCGGCGCCCGTCGCGCTCGTCCGCAACCCCGACGTCCTCGCGGAGCTCTCCGCCGACCGCGCCCGCCCCGGACAGGTGGTCGTCGGCTTCGCCGCGGAGACCGACGACGTCCTCGCCAACGGCCGCGAGAAGCTCCGCCGCAAGGGCTGCGACCTGCTCGTCGTCAACGAGGTGGGGGAGCGCAAGACCTTCGGCTCCGAGGAGAACGAGGCCGTCGTCCTGGGCGCCGACGGCACCGAGACCCCCGTCCCGTACGGCCCCAAGGAAGCCCTCGCGGACACCGTCTGGGACCTGGTGGTGCCGCGCCTGCCATGAGGGTGAATCCCGTGATTCCCCTCACAGCGGACCCATCCGCCCAAGCGGGGCAACTCCCCCCGCGCAGAAAGGCGATCTTGCCGTCGTGGGTGGGGCCGATGTGGCCAAACTGGCTTCCGATGTGCGAGATGCCTGGTCCCATGTCCGAGAGCGCCCGATAAACTGTTCGCGGAACGACGCGGGGCGCAGCCCCCTGCCGGTCCACAAATGATCAGCCAGCAGCCGCTGCAAACCCAGGGAGCGTTGTGTCCCGTCGTCTCTTCACCTCGGAGTCCGTGACCGAAGGTCACCCCGACAAGATCGCTGACCAGATCAGCGACACGATTCTCGACGCGCTGCTGCGGGAGGACCCCACCTCCCGCGTCGCCGTGGAGACGCTGATCACCACCGGCCTGGTGCACGTGGCCGGCGAGGTGACCACCAAGGCGTACGCCGACATCCCGACGCTCGTCCGCGAGAAGATCCTCGAGATCGGCTACGACTCCTCGAAGAAGGGCTTCGACGGCGCGTCCTGCGGCGTGTCGGTCTCCATCGGCGCGCAGTCCCCGGACATCGCCCAGGGTGTGGACGCCGCCTACGAGCAGCGGGTCGAGGGCGACGAGGACGAGCTGGACAAGCAGGGCGCCGGCGACCAGGGCCTGATGTTCGGCTACGCGTCGGACGAGACGCCCGAGCTGATGCCGCTCCCGATCCACATCGCGCACCGGCTGTCCAAGCGCCTCACCGAGGTCCGCAAGAACGGCACGATCCCCTACCTGCGCCCCGACGGCAAGACGCAGGTCACCATCGAGTACGACGGCGACAAGGCCGTCCGCCTCGACACGGTGGTCGTCTCCTCGCAGCACGCCTCCGACATCGACCTGGACTCGCTGCTCGCCCCGGACATCCGCGAGTTCGTCGTGGAGCACGTCCTCAAGCAGCTCCTCGAGGACGGCATCAAGCTGGAGACCGAGGGCTACCGCCTCCTGGTCAACCCGACCGGCCGCTTCGAGATCGGCGGCCCCATGGGCGACGCCGGCCTCACCGGCCGCAAGATCATCATCGACACGTACGGTGGCATGGCCCGCCACGGCGGCGGCGCCTTCTCCGGCAAGGACCCGTCGAAGGTCGACCGCTCGGCCGCCTACGCCATGCGCTGGGTCGCCAAGAACGTCGTCGCCGCGGGCCTCGCCTCCCGCTGCGAGGTCCAGGTCGCCTACGCCATCGGCAAGGCCGAGCCGGTCGGCCTGTTCGTGGAGACCTTCGGCACCGCCAAGGTCGAGGTGGAGAAGATCGAGAACGCCATCACCGAGGTCTTCGACCTCCGCCCGGCCGCGATCATCCGCGACCTCGACCTGCTGCGCCCGATCTACTCCCAGACGGCCGCCTACGGCCACTTCGGCCGCGAGCTGCCCGACTTCACGTGGGAGCGCACGGACCGCGTCGACGCCCTGCGCGCGGCGGCCGGCCTGTAGACGGCCCGCACCCGAAAGGCCCCGGACCCCGCGGTCCGGGGCCTTCGCCATGCCCGGGGGCCGGGCGCTCAGCCGTACGGACCAGGCTCCGCGGCGCCATCCGTGCCGTCCGTGCCGTCCGGGTCGGCCCCGTCGGCCGCCCCGGTGAGGTCCGTCGGGTCGAAGCGCTCACGCAGGGCGGACGCCAGGTCGTCGTCCACGTCCTTCAGGGTGGCGGCGGTCTGCTCCGTGAGGAAGACGTACACGTCGTCGTCCGGCGTCAGCCCGGCGGCGGCCAGGAAGTCCGCGAAGAGATCCACGGCGTCCCGCTCCACGGCGTCCTCCTCCACAGGGCCGTACGACGGGGTGCGGGACGCCTCCGGCACCTCGGTGGCCGCCGTCGGCACGAGGTGCCGGAACGGCTCCGCCACATGCTCGTTCTTCGACGCCGACGTCAGCTGCGCGAGCAGCCCGATGTCCTGCACCGTCTTCGCCACCGAGTCGTCGTTCTTGTTGAGCCACCACACCACCGCCGAGCCGGTGTCCTTGAGCACGTCCTCGCCGAGATACGTACGGCGGCTCTGCTCGTACCGGCGCTCGTGGGCCCACACCTCCTCGTCCTTGCGGACAGCGGCCAGCTTGTCGAGACGCGCCTGATCCTCGTCCGACAGCGTCAGCGTCACGTCCAGCGCCATCGACCGGACGAGTCCCGAGTCGTCCGGCCGCAGCGTCGCGAGCAGTCCGCCCAGTTCGTGCTGGACGAGCGCGCAGCGGGACGGCGGACGTGCCGAGGTGATCGCCCGCGCCCGTTCGAGTACGGCGTCCACGGCGAGTCCGCCCGCGTTGACGGCGGGCGTCTCGGCGGCGGCCTCCGACGGGCACCAGCGCACCGTCGCCGAGAACAGGAAGTCGTAGTCGTCCGCGCTGCTGGGCAGAGCCACCTGCGTGACGCGCACCTCGCGCCGCTCGGGCTGCGGGACCGGTGCCTGCGGCAGCGTGCCCGCAGGGAACAGCTCCTTCCGGCGGCCGGCGCCCGCGACGAGCACCCCCACGCCGAGGCACAGCGACACCCCGGCCACGGCCCACGCCCACCAGGGCCAGCCCTGGGCGATCCCGCAGATCCCGACGAGCAGGGCGGCGATCAGGGCGACGAAGACGGTGACGGTCCTTTGTCCGGTGGTCATGGTGCTGATGTCCCCTCGTTCCGTGGCGACCGGCCGCGCTGGGACCGGCTGATCTTCTCCATGAGTACGGCGGGCAGGGCCCCACGCTCGGGGTGTGCCCCCGGCACCTCCCGCGCCCATGCCCGGGCGGTTCTGTACAGGCGCGCCCACGCCCCGTTGACGGCCCCGGCGGCCACGAGGATGTCGAGGAGCCAGTGCCGGAACGCGGCGGGCGCGTCGCCGCAGGCCGCGTCGAACCAGGCGCGGACCGGGCCGCGCCACTCCTCGGGGGGCGCCTCGGCGAAGACGGCCCGCCAGCCCTCGGTCAGGCATCGCGACACATCCGGTTCGGCGAGCAGCGGCGTCGCCGTGCCGAGCAGTCCCCGCGGCTCGGCGAGGGCGAGGAACAGGGCGCGGTCGGTCGCCCTGCTGCGCTGGGCCGCGGGCGCCGCCAGCCGGGCCAGCATCCAGGCGTGCAGCCGGGCGTCGCACAGGACGAGTTCCACGAGCGTGTCGCGCGCCTCCGTGCCAGGTGCCTCGCGCGCCGCCAGGTGGTGGAGTCGTACGGCGGCGGCATACGGGTGGCGCAGCGCGAGGACCGAGAAGCACACACCGATCAGCACCTTCCGCAGCCCGCCGGACAGCCTGCCGTCCGTGGACCACCGGTAGATCCGGGCCCGGCACTCCGCGCCGATCCGCGGGTCCTCCACGCCGTGCCCCAGCAGCTGGGCCGCCGCGCGGATC
This sequence comes from Streptomyces sp. SudanB25_2051, assembly GCF_964272635.1. Classification (NCBI taxonomy): domain Bacteria; kingdom Bacillati; phylum Actinomycetota; class Actinomycetes; order Kitasatosporales; family Streptomycetaceae; genus Streptomyces; species Streptomyces sp. SudanB25_2051. Next base: position 893,045 of record NZ_OZ186787.1, on the reverse strand, counting down.
GAGGGGCCCCGGTCCCTCCCCGCCGTCCAGCTCTCCACGAGCGCGAACAGGTCCTCGGCGCGGCGCGTGCGGCAGCACTGCTCCGCGAAGCGCGCCACCAGGTGCTCGCGGTCCTCGTCGGTCAGCCCTGCGAGCGTCAGCACGTTCTGGACCCAGGTGCGGAGCGGGCCGTACAGATCAGGGTGGTTGTCCCAGAAGTGGTCGCGTACGGCCGCGTCGAACCGCAGCCGGTCGAACCGGACCCTCCCGTCGTCCGTCTGCGCCGCCTCGATCCGTGCGAGGCGGCTGCCCAGCCCCTGCCGCTCCAGCGGCGAGATGGTGTTCTCGGGGTGGCCGATGGCCGCGAGCAGGGTGTCCGACGCCTGGTGGACGGTGTCCGCCCGTACGCCGTGCAGCATGGCGGCCGACAGCAGCAGCGCGCGCTGCGGGGCGCGGCGCTGCCGCTTCACCAGGGTGTCCACCTCGACGCCGCAGTCCGACACGGCGGCGAGGGCCGCCTCGCACCAGTCCCGGAACGTCTGTCCGGGCCTGGCCGCCTGCCCGGCCTCGCACAGCAGACGGGCGAGTTCGGCGACGTCCCGCAGAGGCGGCCGCCGGTCCAGGTGCTCGCGCAGCACGGCGGGCAGCGGGTCCGCCGCCGCGGGGTCGAGACCGGCCAGGCGCAGATACCGCTTGATCAGGTCGTGCTCCAGTTGGAGGCCCGGCGGCCGGCTGATCGGCACGCGCAGGGCCGCGTACTCGGGGCTCAGCCGACGGTCGGCGTGGCGGGGGAGCACCACCGTGAGGTGGGCCCCGCGGTCCGCCACCGCCTTCCGGAACGCCGACAGTCTGGCCTCGGCCTCGTGCCACGTCAGGTCGTCCGCGCCGGACATGTCGAGGAGCAACTGATCGGCGTCGCCCACCTGGTCCGGGTCGAGCCACTGCTCCTCCGCCTCCTTCGCGGGCGGCAGTTCGAGGAACCGCCCGCCGGTGTGCGGCAGGTCGAGCAGCAGCATGCGGGCCGTCGCCCGCCGGCCGCTGCCGGGCGCCCCGTCGACCAGCACGGTGTGCCGCGCGGCGAGCGTGTCGTACGCCGCTTCGTAGCCGACCGGGTGGATGAACCGGCGGCGCAGCCACCGCAGTTCGTCCTCCGCGACGGCCCGTGGCGCCTTGCCCCGCGCGCTGTCCGCCAGCCTTCGGGCGTCCCCGTCGCCGCCTCCGTAGTAGTGAATGTGCTGGTCTCCGGGGCCGGTGTGCGTCGGGCCGGACGACGAGACGCCCGGCGGGGGAGCGCCTGGCGGGGGCGTGCCGCTCACCGGCGCCGGTCCTCGTCCCGCCGGCCGCCCCACGCGTGGTGCACGCCCCCGTTGTTGTCGCCCGCGACGTACTGCGCGCCGTCGCCCGCCAGGTGGGGGGAGTGGTTGTGCTGGTCGCCCGAGCCCAGGTGGAGCGGTCCGTGGACGCCCTTCACGACCGTGCCGCCCACGTCCCCGCCGATGTCGCGTGCCTGCACGTTCGTACGGCCCGACACACTGTCCATGGAGCTGTGCACCGAGCCGCTTTCGGCCGCCACGGCCCGGGGAGCGCTCGTCCGCTCGGCCCGCGCGAGGGCGGGGACATGGTCCACGGCGATGTCACCGATCCTGCGGAGGCCCGCCTCCGCGTCCTGGGTGTCGAAGCGGATCGAGTGGCAGCGGGCCAGCCGCTCCAGGCTCGGGGGCAGCAGGTCGGCGCGGAGCCGCTCGGTGTGCCTGCCGACGAGGACGGGGACCACCGGCACGGCACAGCGGAACGCCTCCTCCAGCTCCCTGCGCACCCAGTCGTCCTCGCTGTGGAGCTGGGCGAAGCCCGTCCAGCGGCTTCCGATGACGGCGAAGAGCACACCGCTGCGCCGCACGTTCGTCAGCAGCCCGTCGTCGAAGGCCTCTCCCGGTCGCAGCGATTTGCTGGCCCGGAAGATCCGATCGCTGCCGAACCGGTGCGACAGCTCGCGCTCGATGGCCACGGCGGTCTCCTCGCCGTCGCCTGTGCGGTAGTTGACGAAGACGTCGGGCATGGCGGAATTCCTCTCCTGAAGCGGTGCCGGGAAGGTGTGAAGCGGTGTCGGGACGGTGCGTGATGACGGACGCGAGTGATCGGCTCCGGGCCGAGCGGAAGCCGCCGGGCCGGGCCGGTGGCGGGGCGTACTAGCCCACCGGGCTCGCGGAGGCCAGCGCGGCCGTGAGGCGGGGCGCGATGGCGAGGTAGGCCGGGTGGTGAGAGTGCCTGGCCAGGGTCCTGGCCAGCCGCCGCAGATCGACGGCGATGGTGGCGGAGCCGACGATGTCGCTGGTCAGCAGCAGGCGGCCGACCAGGTCGCAGGCCCGCTCCGGATCGCCGGCGAGCGCGTGGGCCAGCGCGCGCCGGACGCCGTACCGGGCCTGTGTCCGCAGCGCCTGCGTCGGCAGCCGCGGGCACTCGCGGTCCAGGACCTCGGCGGCCCGCGCCGGGTGTCCGAGGTCCAGCAGGCACCAGCCCAGTGCCATCGAGGCGGGGTCGGTGACGTTCGTCGTGCCGAGGACCGGCGCGCCGTCCTCCCGCACCGACAGGGCGAGCAGTGCCCGCGCCTCGTCCAGGGCGCGCATGCAGGCGTCGTACTCGCCGGCCAGCGCGTGCCCCTGCGCCCGCCGCTGCGCCGCGAGGCCCCTGATGCGCGGGGGCAGACCGCCGCCCGAGGCGCCGTCGACCAGCGCGACGGTCTCGGCGGCCTCTCCCCGGTAGTACGTGATCAGACCCCGGCGGACCAGCGCGTACGACGCCAGGTGCTCGTCCCCGGCGGCGGCCGCGAGCGCCACCGCCTGGTCGGTCCGCCGCAGCGCGCCCGCTTCGTCACCGGCCTCCTGCGCCATCCACCCGGCGTACTCGGCGTACCGCGCGGAGAGGGCGACCAGGCCGCGGGAGGTGCGGCGGCCCGTGCGCCCGGCGAGCGACCCGAGAAGCGTGATCTGCTCGTCCAGTGCCGGGATGACGGCTCCCGGCGGCGCGGACTGTCCCAGTCGGCGGAACTGGTCGAACAGTGCCCGCGAGACTTCCAGCAGCGTCTCGCCGCCGGTGTCGCCGTGCGCCGCCGGTGCCTGGCCGCCCCACGCCAGGAAACCCGCGGCCCCCGCGCCCAGGATCTGCCGCCTGCCGACGAGGGAGGAGCGGTCGGCCGGGCCGCCCTTCGCGCGGGCCGCGCCGGTGGGTAACAGCGCCTCCAGCGCCCCGTCGGCGCGCAGCTCCGCGTCACACAGCCGGGCCAGCTGCGGCGAAGGCCGCTTGGCCCCGGTCTCCACCTTGCTCAGCTGGGCCTTGCTGTAGTGAACCCGCGCCGACAAGGCCCCCAGAGACAGTCCGGCGGCGATGCGCCGCCTGCGCAGCTCCTCACCGAACGAGTGTGCTCGCTCAAACACGTGTGCCCATTCCCCCCCTCGGTTCGTGGAAGACGGATCCCCCGCCGGGCGGCCCCGCGCCGCCTGCCGCGCACCGCGGCGCGCCGACGCGCTCCGCGTGCAGCTTCGCTGCGCCGCGTACCGCAGTGCGTCGCCGCGTCCCCAGGTTCGGCCCGGCGCGGAGTGGCCGGCAAGGCGCTCATCGTTGTTTCCCGTTTCCTCTTCGGCCCCGCCGACCCCCGCCTCCCTGTCGGAACGGAGCGAACATCACGGGCGGGGCCGTGTCGAGAAGGCCGTTTCGGCCAGTGCGGGTGACCGGGTGGCGGGGGACGGTGTCGGTGGGGTCTGGTAGGGATGGGGCTGTGAGCAGGGAGAGTGGGAAGTCGGGTGACGGGGCTGAGCAGCTCGCGCTCATCCGGGAGTCCGTACGGAAGGCGAAGGCACCCCGGGCCAAGCCGCGGACGTGGCGGGGGGCCGCGCTGGCCAAGGAGCTGCCCGTCGCGCGCGTCGTCGTGAACAAGGGCGTCCTCCACCTCGACCAGTACTTCGACTACGCCGTCCCCGAGGAACTCGACGCCGTCGCGCGGCCCGGCGTGCGGGTGCGGGTGCGGTTCGGCGCGGGGGCGCACCAGGTGCAGGGCGGGCGGCGCGAGGGCGGCCGGCTCATCGACGGGTTCCTCGTCGAGCGGCGCGCCGACACGGACTACACCGGCCCCCTCGCGGCGCTCGCCGACGTCGTGTCGCCCGAGCCCGTCCTCGGACCCGAGCTGCTCGGCCTCGCCCGCGCGGTCGCCGACCGGTACGCGGGCAGCCTCGCCGACGTCCTCCAGCTCGCCGTGCCGCCGCGCAGCGCCCGCGCCGAGAGCCGGCCGTCCCCCGAGCCGCTGCCCCCGCCGCCCGCGCCGGAGCCCGGCACCTGGACGCGGTACGCCCACGGGGAGGCGTTCCTCGGCTCCCTCGCCCGCGGCGGCGGCCCCCGCGCCGTCTGGAACGCCCTGCCCGGCCCCCACTGGGCGGACGAGCTGGCCCGCGCGGTCGGCGCGACGCTCGCCTCCGGGCGCGGCGCCCTCGTCGTCGTCCCCGACGGACGGGCCGCCGCCCGGCTGGACGCCGCCCTGACCGCCGTCCTCGGCGAGGGCCGGCACGCGCTGCTGACCGCCGAGGCCGGCCCCGAGAAGCGCTACCGCCAGTGGCTCGCCGTGCGGCGCGGCTCCGTGCGCGCCGTCGTCGGCACCCGCGCCGCGATGTTCGCGCCCGTACGGGACCTCGGGCTCGTCGCCATCTGGGACGACGGCGACGGCAGCCACAGCGAGCCGCACGCCCCCCAGCCGCACGCCCGCGACGTGCTGCTGCTGCGCGCCGCCCACGACAAGTGCGGCTTCCTGCTGGGCAGTACGAGCTGCACGGTCGAGGCCGCCCAGCTCGTCCAGAGCGGTTGGGCCAAGCCGCTCACGGCGCCGCGCGAGCGGGTACGGGCCGCCGCCCCGCTCGTACGGACCGTCGGCGACGGGGAGTTGGCGCGCGACGAGGCCGCGCGGGCCGCCCGCCTGCCGTCCCTTGCCTGGCAGGCCGTACGCGACGGGCTGAAGTCCGGGCCGGTGCTGGTTCAGGTGCCCCGGCGCGGGTACGTGCCCCGACTGTCCTGCGAGCGGTGCCGCACGCCCGCCCGCTGCCGCCACTGCGCGGGCCCTCTGGAGGCTCCCGAGCAGCGGGAGCTGCGCTGCGGCTGGTGCGGGCGCGGCGAACCGGACTGGCGCTGCTCCGAGTGCGGCTTCACCCGGCTGCGCGCCCGCGTGGTGGGCGCCCGCCGTACCGCGGAGGAGCTGGGGCGGGCGTTCCCCGCGGTGCCGGTACGGACCTCCGGACGCGATCACGTCCTGGACTCCGTGCCGGGGCGCCCCGCCCTGGTCGTCAGCACACCGGGCGCCGAACCGGTCGCCGAAGGCGGCTACGCGGCCGCGCTGCTGCTGGACGGCTGGGCCCTGCTGGCGAGGCCCGACCTGCGGGCCGGCGAGGAGGCGCTGCGCCGCTGGATCGACGCCGCGTCCCTCGTGCGCGGCCAGGACGAGGGCGGCACGGTCGTCGTGGTCGCGGAGCCGACGCTGCGGCCCGTGCAGGCGCTGGTGCGCTGGGACCCGGTGGGCCACGCCCAGCGGGAGCTCGCCGAGCGCGCGGAGCTGGGCTTCCCGCCGGTGTCCCGGATGGCCGCGGTGGCGGGCCGCCCGGAGGCCGTCGCGGAGTTCCTGGCGGCTGCCGAACTGCCGCCGGGCGCCGAGGTGCTGGGGCCCGTACCGCTCCGGCCCGCGACCCCCGGCGGGCCGCGCCGTCCGGGGGACCCGCCCGTCGGCGAACTGTGGGAGCGGGCTCTGGTGCGGGTGCCCCCCGGCACGGGCGCGGCCCTGGCGGACGCCCTGAAGAAGGCCCAGGCCACCCGCCTCGCACGGGGTGGCAGCCTCCCGGTGCGGATCAGGATGGACCCGCCCGACATCGGGTGAGGGCCGTGCCGCGCACCAGCGGGGCGGGACCGCCGAGCCGTGGCCGCGCGCCCTGCTGCCGCTTCGGGGGCGGAAGGGGGTCGGCTTTCGCCACCGGGACGACCCGGCTCCCGCCCTCGGAGGGGCTGGTTCTTACAGGCGGAGGGGCAGGGCTTCTGCCACCGGGACGGCCCGGCTCAGCAGGAGGACGTGTCCGGCAGCCGGAAGGGCCCGGATCCCCGTCACCGGAGGCCTGGCTCAGCGGGCGGAAGTGCTCGCTTCCCCAGCCGGAAGCGCCTGCTCCCCCAGCCGGAACGGGGCCTCACGGCGGGGCCCGGCCCGGAGAGCGCCCCGCAGTGGCACGCGCCCGAGCCGGCGACGCGGTCGGAAGCCGCACCCCGAAGCGCGCCATGAAGCCCGGGGCCTCCGGCAGCGGGCCGCTGCACCCGCCCGCCCCCACCCCAGCAGCGGGCCACCGCACCCGCGCCCCAGCAGCGGGCCACGCCGCCGAGGCGGCCCGACGCCGGGGGAGGGGGCATGAAGCCGGGACGGCCCGGGGGAGTGGCCGTGCCGCCGAGGCGGCCCGGAGGGGCGGGGCCGCGCAGTCGGGCCGGGCCTGGAGGGCGCGTCCCGAGCGGGGCGCGCGTCCCACAGGCCCGGCCGTGGAGGGGGTACCGCCTCAGCCGTTGCGCGGGGACGGGAAGGGCGCCGGGCGCGGCTCGTCCCGGTGCGGCTGGTCCCGGACCGTCTGCGCCGCCGTCGGCTGCGGCGGCATGGAGCGCGCCGCCGGGACCGACGCCGCGGGCATCGTGCGGGGCTGCGCCGGGCGGTCCGCCGCGGCCGGCTGCTGGGCGGCCGCGCGGCGCGCGCCGTAACGCCGGTGCACCGCCTGCTTGGTGACGCCCAGGGCGGAGCCGACCGCGTCCCACGAGAAGCCGAGCGAGCGGTCGAAGTCGACGGCGGCGGTCACCAGGGTCTCGACGCTGTCCCGCAGTTCCTGCGCGAGCCGGACGGTGGGCGCCGGGGCCCTGCCGTAGACGACGAAGCCCGTCGACGGGCCGGAGCGACGCGGGCGGTAGACGTTGCCCAGCTGGGCGGTGAGCGTGCGCAGAGCGTCCACCTGCCGGCGGACCCGCTCGATGTCCCGCACCAACAGGTGCAGGCTTGCCCGGGCTTGGGCGTCATGGGTTGCGTGGTCGGCCATTGACAAGCCTCTCGAACCGGCGTTGAAAAGGGGCGGGCCGCATCCGAGGGCGGCCCGATTCGGTCAATCTCCTTTGACAACGCGCCAGCTGTCGCCGGGGTCACGCAGCAGGGGCGTATCCGCATATGCGCGAGGCGCGCGAGCACGCGTACGCCCCCCGGAGCGCCCGCGCCAAGGCCCGCGGCCCCGGGAGCGTCCGCCACACGAGGCCCTAGACTGGTGCGCTGCCCCGACCGCCCCGTGGACCGCACCGGCAGGGCCTCGCCCGTCGCGACTCCGGCGCATCCGGCGCACCCGGCGTATCCGATGAACAAGCGAGGTAACACCGAGTGAAGCTCGTCTTCGCAGGCACCCCCGAGGTCGCCGTCCCCGCCCTGGACGCCCTGCTCGCCTCCGGGCGGCACGAGGTGGCGGCCGTCGTCACACGGCCCGACGCCCCCGCCGGGCGCGGGCGCCGGCTGGTCGCGAGCCCCGTCGCCGAGCGGGCCGCCGAGGCGGGCATCGAGGTGCTGAAGCCCGCGAAGCCGCGCGACGAGGAGTTCCTCGCCCGGCTCCGCGAGATCGCCCCGGACTGCTGCCCGGTCGTCGCGTACGGCGCGCTCCTCCCCAAGGTCGCGCTGGACATCCCCGTCCACGGCTGGGTGAACCTGCACTTCTCGCTGCTGCCCGCGTGGCGCGGCGCCGCGCCCGTGCAGCACGCGCTGATGGCCGGGGACGAGGTGACCGGCGCGTCGACGTTCCAGATCGAGGAGGGCCTCGACTCGGGGCCGGTCTACGGGGTCGTCACCGAGGAGATCCGCCCCACCGACACCAGCGGCGACCTGCTGACCCGGCTCGCGTTCGCGGGCTCCGGGCTGCTGGCCGCCACGATGGACGGCATCGAGGACGGGACGCTCAAGCCGGTGCCGCAGCCCGCCGAGGGCGTCACGCTCGCCCCGAAGATCACCGTCGAGGACGCCCGCGTCGACTGGAGCGCGCCCGCCCTCCGCGTCGACCGCGTGGTGCGCGGCTGCACCCCCGCGCCCGGCGCGTGGACCGCCTTCCGCGGTGAGCGCCTGAAGCTCGTGCAGGCCGCCCTGGTGCCGGACCGCACCGACCTGGCGCCCGGCGAGCTGTCGGCCGGCAAGAACAACGTGTACGTCGGTACCGGCTCCCACGCGCTGGAGCTGCTGTGGGTCCAGGCCCAGGGCAAGAAGCCGATGCGCGCCGCCGACTGGGCCCGAGGCGTCCGCATCGCCCACGGCGAGCACCTGGGCGCCTGAGCCGCCGGGCGCCCGGATGGACGCCTCCAGCCGCCGGTCGCCCCGCGCGCCTGAGCCGCCGGTCGGGCCGGGACCCCTGAGAGACGCCCGGTCGGGCCCGGGCGCCGGAGCGAGAAGCCGCCCCGGACGCCTCCAGCCGCCCCCGGACGCCTCCAGCAGCCGGTCTGCCCGCGGCCTGAGCCGCCGGTCGGCCCGGGCGGCGCCGTCTCCCGTCGCGGCTGCCGTCGTCGTACGTACCGGCGGTGAACCGTCGGCGCCGGTAGCCCGCCAGCCCAGCCCCCGTGGGCCGCGGCGGGCGGGGGACTACCCTTGGAGGGTTGGAACCATCGCGAAGCGGAGCACCTTTTGAGCGAGCAAGGCCGTCGCCGTCCCTCCAAGCCGTACCGGCGTCCCCGGAAGGATCCGGTGCGCCTCCTGGCCTTCGAGGCGCTGCGCGCCGTGGACGAGCGGGACGCGTACGCGAACCTCGTGCTGCCGTCGCTGCTGAAGAAGGCCCGCGAGAAGGACGGCTTCGACGCCCGTGACGCCGCTCTCGCCACGGAGCTGGTGTACGGCACGCTGCGCCGCCAGGGCACGTACGACGCGATCATCGCCGCCTGTGTGGACCGCCCCCTGCGCGAGGTCGACCCGCCCGTGCTCGACGTCCTCGCGCTCGGCGCGCACCAGCTGCTCGGCACCCGCATCCCCACCCACGCCGCCGTGTCCGCCAGCGTCGAGCTGGCGCGCGTCACGCTCGGCGACGGGCGGGCCAAGTTCGTCAACGCCGTGCTGCGCCGCGTCGCCCAGCACGACCTGGACGGCTGGTTGGAGAAGGTCGCGCCGCCCTACGACGAGGACCCCGAGGACCACCTCGCCGTCGTGCACTCCCACCCCCGCTGGATCGTCTCCGCCCTGTGGGACGCCCTCGGCGGCGGCCGCGCCGGCATCGAGGACCTCCTGGAGGCCGACAACGAGCGCCCCGAGGTCACCCTCGTCGCCCGCCCTGGCCGCGCCACCCCCGGCGAGCTGCTGGACGTCCTGGACGAGGGCGCCGGACAGCCCGGCCGCTGGTCGCCGTACGCCGTGCGGCTCCCGGAGGGCGGCGAGCCCGGCGCGCTCGACGCCGTACGGGAGGGCCGCGCGGGCGTCCAGGACGAGGGCAGCCAGCTCGTCGCCATCGCCCTGGCCGACGCCCCGCTGGAGGGCCCCGACACCCGCTGGCTCGACGGCTGCGCGGGCCCCGGCGGCAAGGCCGCCCTGCTCGGCGCCCTCGCGGCGCAGCGCGGCGCCGCCCTGCTCGCCGCCGAGAAGCAGCCGCACCGCGCCCGCCTCGTCCAGCGCGCCCTCGCCGGGAACCCCGGCCCCTACGAGGTCGTCGCCGCCGACGGCACCCGCCCGCCGTGGCGCCCCGGCTCCTTCGACCGCGTCCTAGTCGACGTGCCCTGCTCGGGCCTGGGCGCCCTGCGCCGCCGCCCCGAGGCCCGCTGGCGGCGCCGCCCCGAGGACCTGGACGGCTTCGCCCCGCTGCAGCGCGCCCTGCTCGCCGAGGCGTTGAAGGCCGTCCGGGTCGGCGGGGTCGTCGGGTACGCCACCTGCTCGCCGCACCTCGCCGAGACCCGCGCCGTCGTGGACGACGTCCTCAAGGGGCGCGGGGGAGCACAGGGCGTGCGGGCCGACTGGATCGACGCGCGCCCCCTGATGCCCGGCGTGCCCGCGCTCGGCGACGGCCCGGACGTCCAGCTGTGGCCCCATCTGCACGGCACGGACGCCATGTACCTGGCGCTGCTGCGCCGCACCGCCTGAGCGGACGGGCCGCCCGACCGCACGCGCCGCCACGCGGCCCGGCCCCCGGTACCCCGCGTGCGACCCGTACGCCCTCGGGACCGGCGGGGGGCGGCCGACCGACCGTACGGACGGGGAAGAGCCGTCAGGGGTTTGCGGGGTTTCGGGCGGAGTGTCCCGCCCCCGGCGCGGCCGCGCCGGGGGATCGGGGCGAGGAAGGGGCGCGCGGCATGGCAGGCTTTGCACATGGCCCAGATCAACCCCAGCATCCTGTCCGCCGACTTCGCCCGCCTCGCCGACGAGGCGCGGGCCGTCGAGGGCGCCGACTGGCTCCACGTCGACGTCATGGACAACCACTTCGTGCCCAACCTCACCCTGGGCGTGCCGGTCGTCGAGTCGCTCAGCCGGGCGACGGACACCCCGCTGGACTGCCACCTCATGATCGAGGACCCCGACCGCTGGGCCCCGCAGTACGTGGAGGCCGGCGCCGGATCGGTCACCTTCCACGTGGAGGCCGCCGCCGCGCCCGTGCGGCTGGCGCGCGAGATCCGGGCCAAGGGCGCGCGCGCCTCCATGGCGCTCAAGCCCGCCACGCCCATCGAGCCGTACGAGGACCTGCTGCCCGAGCTGGACATGCTGCTGATCATGACGGTCGAGCCGGGGTTCGGCGGGCAGGCGTTCCTCGACATCATGCTGCCGAAGATCCGCCGCACCCGTGAGCTGATCTCCAAGCACGGTCTGGAGCTGTGGCTCCAGGTCGACGGCGGGGTCTCGGAGGCCACCATCGAGCGGTGCGCCGAGGCCGGTGCCGACGTCTTCGTGGCCGGTTCCGCCGTGTACGGGGCCGACGACCCGGCCGGGGCCGTACGGGCGCTGCGCGAGCGGGCCGACCGCGCGACGGCGGCCGCGGGCTGGGCGTGCGGACACTGAGCCACCGGTGGGTCACCGGCAGATGAACGCCAACCAACAGGACTGATCGAGGGTCGCCGGATCTGCAAGGATGGCGATCCGGAGCATGAACAGCAGTGAGGAGAACGCGGTGTCTGCAATGTCGGCGGGACGTCCAGCCCTGCGGATGGGACCCGCGGAGCTGGTGCAGGCGGCGGCCATGGCCCGTCGCTTCTATCTCGAGGGCAAGTCCAAGATCCAGATCGCCGAGGAGTTCGGCGTCAGCCGCTTCAAGGTCGCCCGCGTCCTGGAGACGGCCCTGGAGAGGGACCTCGTACGGATCGAGATCCGCGTCCCGGCGGAGCTCGACGCGGAGCGCTCCGACGCGCTGCGCGCCCGCTACGGCCTGCGCCACGCCGTCGTCGTCGAATCCCCCGCCGAGGGCGAGGACGAGTCGCCCGACCCGGAGAACCTGGGCGAGGTCGCGGCCGACCTCCTCGGCGAGCTGGTGACCGAGGGCGACGTCCTCGGCCTGGCGTGGGGCCGGTCCACCATCCACATGGCCGCCGCCCTCGACCGGCTGCCCCCGTGCACGGTCGTCCAGCTGACCGGCGTGTACGACGCGGGGACCGCCGAAAGAGGCTCGGTCGAGGCCGTCCGCCGCGCCGCGCAGGTGTCCGGCGGCGAGGCCCACCCCATCTACGCGCCGATGCTGCTGCCCGACCCGGCCACCGCCGCCGCGCTGCGCAACCAGACCGGCATCGCCCGCGCCTTCGAGTACTTCGACAAGGTCACCGTAGCCGCGGTGTCCATCGGCTCGTGGGAACCGGGCATCTCCACCGTCCACGACATGCTCAGCGACGAGGAGCGCGCCCACTACGCCTCGCTCGGCGTCGCCGCCGAGATGTCCGCCCACCTCTTCGACGCGAGCGGCCGCCGCGTCGGACGCGACCTGGGGGAGCGGTGCATCACGGTGGAGGCCGACCGGCTCCGCCGCATCCCGGAGGTCGTCGCCATCGCGGGCGGCTCCCGCAAGGCCGCCGCCATCGGGGCGGTGCTCCGCTCCGGCCTGGTCACCAGCCTCGTCACGGACACATCGGCCGCGGACTACCTGCTGACCGAGTCGCAGCCGGGACCGCGCCCCGCCCTGGAGCGCTTCGACCCGGACAACTGAGCACCCCCGGCACCCGCCCTTGGAGGAACCTCCTAGGTCACCCGCTGTGACCTGGAGGTTCCGCCCGGGGGTCGAACACGCGTCGGCATGGGACAATGAAGTACGTGCGTTTTCCCCCCGGCTGAGATGCCCGGGGGCCAACTCCGAACGACTGGGATGTTCAGCACGTGCGTTTCCTCAATGACCTGAAGCCGCCGTACGACCTCACGTACGACGATGTGTTCATGGTGCCTAGCCGCTCGGCCGTGGGCTCCCGCCAGGGCGTCGACCTCACCAGCCCCGACGGCACCGGGACCACCATCCCGCTGGTCGTGGCCAACATGACCGCCATCGCCGGCCGCCGCATGGCCGAGACCGTCGCCCGCCGCGGCGGCCTGGTGGTCATCCCCCAGGACATCCCGATCGACGTCGTCACCGACGTCGTCACCTGGGTCAAGAGCCGCCACCACGTCCTCGACACGCCGATCGTCCTCGACCCCGCCCAGACGGTCGCCGACGCGCTGTCGCTGATCACCAAGCGGGCCCACAACGCCGGTGTCGTCGTCGACGCCGACCACAAGCCCGTCGGTGTCGTCACCGACCAGGACCTCACCGGCGTCGACCGCTTCACGCAGCTCTCCGAGGTCATGTCCCGGGACCTGCTGCTCCTCGACGCGGACATCGACCCCATCGAGGCGTTCAACACCCTCGACCACCACAACCGGCGCTACGCCCCCGCCGTCGACGGCGACGGCCGCCTCGCCGGCATCCTCACCCGCAAGGGCGCCCTGCGCGCCACGCTGTACACGCCCGCCGTCGACGACCGCGGCCGGCTGCGCATCGCCGCCGCCGTCGGCATCAACGGCGATGTGGCCGGCAAGGCCAAGCAGCTCCTCGACGCCGGTGTGGACACCCTCGTCATCGACACGGCCCACGGCCACCAGGAGTCGATGATCAACGCGATCCGCCTGGTGCGCGGCCTCGACCCGCAGGTCCCGATCGTCGCGGGCAACATCGTCGCCGCCGAGGGCGTCCGCGACCTCATCGAGGCCGGCGCGGACATCATCAAGGTCGGTGTCGGCCCCGGCGCCATGTGCACCACCCGCATGATGACCGGTGTGGGCCGCCCGCAGTTCTCCGCCGTCCTGGAGTGCGCCGCCGAGGCGAAGAAGTACGGCAAGCACGTCTGGGCCGACGGCGGCGTCCGCCACCCGCGCGACGTGGCCATGGCCCTCGCCGCCGGCGCCTCCAACGTCATGATCGGCTCCTGGTTCGCCGGGACGTACGAGTCGCCCGGCGACCTCCAGCAGGACGCCGACGGCCGGCTGTACAAGGAGTCCTTCGGCATGGCCTCCGCGCGCGCCGTCCGCAACCGCACCAGCGAGGAGTCCGCCTACGACCGGGCCCGCAAGGCCCTGTTCGAGGAGGGCATCTCCACCTCGCGGATGTACCTGGACCCGGCCCGCCCCGGCGTCGAGGACCTGATCGACTCGATCATCGCCGGTGTCCGCTCCTCCTGCACCTACGCGGGCGCCGCCTCGCTGGAGGAGTTCGCCGAGAAGGCCGTCGTCGGGGTGCAGAGCGCCGCCGGCTACGCCGAGGGCAAGCCCCTCCACTCCAGCTGGAGCTGACCCCCGGCACCCTACGAGCCGTCCCCGCGCCCGCCGCGCGGGGACGGCTCGTTCCCGTACCGGCCCCGGCCCAGGGGCGCGCCGGCCGCCGATGCGGACGGCGCGGAAGGGAACCGGGGAGAAATCGTGGGCATGTCCCGTGTGCGGCGGGGTACACGCGCCTCGGCAATGTCGAGACGAAGGGAGGGCAACGTGTCCACGGCGACCACGACCCCGACGGAGACGACGGCACCCGCGATGCCCCTGCCGCGGGTCCCCGACCCCACCGAGGTCGCACCCCAGGACGCCAAGGAGCTCTCGAAGCAGTTCTTCGCGCGGCTCGCGGTCCTCGAAGAGGGGACCGAGGAGTACCAGTACGTCCGGAACACGCTGATCGAGCTGAACCTCTCCCTGGTCAAGTACGCGGCCACCCGCTTCCGCAGCCGGTCGGACCAGATGGAGGACATCGTCCAGGTCGGCACCATCGGGCTGATCAAGGCCATCGACCGCTTCGAGCTGAGCCGCGAGGTCGAGTTCGCGACCTTCGCCATGCCCTGTGTGATCGGTGAGATCAAGCGCTTCTTCCGCGACACGAGCTGGTCCGTGCATGTGCCCAGGCGCCTCCAGGAGATGCGCATCGACATCGCCCGCGCCACCGACGAACTCTTCCAGGAACTGGACCGGTCCCCGACGGCGGCGGAACTCGCCGCGCACCTCGGCATCACGGAGGACGAGGTGATCGAGGGCCTGGTGGCGGCCAACGGGTACACGGCCGCGTCGCTGGACATGCCGCTCGACGAATCGGGCGAGCCCGCGTCGGCCACCCTCGCGGACCTCATAGGCGAGGAGGACCGCGACATGCAGCTCACCGAGAACATCCAGGCGCTCAAGCCGCTCGTGGCGCAGCTCGACGACCGCGACAGGGCGATCCTGCGGATGCGGTTCGCCGAGGAGATGACGCAGGCCGAGATCGGGGAGCGGCTCGGCGTGTCGCAGATGCACGTGTCGCGGCTCCTGGCCCGGATGACCAAGCGGATGCGCGAGGGGATGCTCAGCGAGGGCTGACCGCCGGGCACCGGGGCCACGCCCTCCACGGGCGTGGAGCCGACGGGCGTGTACGGGTGCCGGGTGCGGCCGCTCGGGCCGCCGTCCCCGTTTCTCCCGCGTCGGCCGGCGCCTCGGGCCGCCGTGCCGGGTGCGGGCCGCCGTGGCCCACTGGACGAGGAGCCCCGCGGAGCTGGACAGGAGCCCCGCGGGGAGGAACCCGTCCAGGTGGGCGCGCGCTGGACGAGCGGGCACGAGGTCCCTTCCGGGGGTCCACGCGCTGGACGAGCGGCGGGCGGCCCCCTCCGGGGTTCCACGCGCTGGACGCGGGCCCGAGGTCCCTTCCGGGGGTCCGCGCGCTGTACGTGCGGCAGCTGGTCCCTTCCGGGGTCCGCGCGGGGCGGCGGGCAGTTGTACCGGCGTGGCCCGCGCGCCGGGCAGCCGTACCCCGGTGGGCCCGTGCGGCGGCCCGGCCGTACCGATGCGGTCCCGAGCGGCGGGAGGCCTACCCGGCGTCCACCAGGCGCTGGCCCGGCTCCGTGCGCGTTGCGCGGCCCGCCGCGCCGGCGGACGCCGCCCGGCCACCCGGCCGCGCCTCCGCCTTCCCCTCCCGCCGCCGCTCGGCCGGAACCCACCACTCCGCCCGCACGGTCTTGCCCGAGGGGCCCGGACGCACGTCCACCCGGTCGGCCAGCTGCTCCACCAGCCGCCACCCGAAGCCGCCGCCGCCCGCGAAGTCGGGCTGCCGGGCCGCGGGCATGGCGGCGCTCGCGTCGTCCAGCTCCAGCGTGAGCCGCTGCTCCTGGGCGCGCAGGCGCAGGCACCAGTCGCCGTCGGTGTGGTGCAGCACGTTCGCCAACAGTTCGGTCACCACCAGGCGCACCGCGGCCAGATCCGCCCACGGGCAGCGGTCGGCGACGAAGCCGGTGACGGCGTCCCTCACCTCGGCGCTGTCGACGGTACGTGAGTCCAGTACAAGCACGGTCGCCTCCTTCCCCGCCTCGCGTACCCGCTCACCCCCGCCTTCACTACCGCTCCCGCCCCCGTCACGCGCCTGTCGCCCCAACGGCCCCCTGAGCGGGCAGCCCGAGCCCCCGTACGGCGCCGGCGACCGCCGCCGCCAGGCGGGCGTGCCCCGTGTCGTCCGGGTGGAGGCCGTCCCAGAGGTGCCCGGGGTCCAGCAGCGGGCGGCCGGGCAGCAGGGCCAGCCGTGCGTCGCCGGCCGCGCACAGGTCCCATACGGCCTCCTCCTGCGCCGCCCGCAGCTCCGCCAGCGTGGCGCTCCCGCCCGGTGCGGCCTCGGCCTCCGCCGCGGGGCGCAGCAACGGCGAGACGACCAGCAGCGGCGTGTCGGGGTGACCCTCGCGGACCGTGGTGACGAAGCGGCGCGTCAGCGCGTACAGGGCGGGCGGGGTCGTCGGGAGGGGCGCCCAGCAGTTCGTGCCGAAGGCGAGCGTGACCAGCGCGGCGGGCAGCGCGGCCAGCTGCCGGGCGACGGGCAGTTCGCCGCGCCCCGTGCCCGCGTAGCCCAGGTTCACCGGGTCCAGGCCCAGCGCGCGCCCGGCCACGGCGGGCCAGGCGCGGGCGGGACGCGTCGCCCACCAGCCCTCGGTGATCGAGTCCCCGTACACGAGCCAGCGGGGCCGCCGCGGCGCGGGCGCGACAGGGCCGCCGACCCCGCGCAGCGCGAGCACCACCGGCGCCGCCACCTCCGGCAGGTACACCGTGTACGCCGCGCCGGCCCCGGCGGGCGGCAGCGTCAGCGTCACCACGTCCACCTCCGCGTCCGGGCACCGGTACGCCTCACCGACGCACCGCCCGTCCCGCCACAGCGCGAAGCAGTGCGCCGGTACGGGAGGACCGCCGTCGCCCCCGCCGGGCACCCGCGCCCGGTAGCGCACCTCCACCGCCCGCGTCCCCGAGGCCGCGGTCAGCTCCAGCCGTACGCCGACCGGCAGCGCGGCGCGCTCCACCAGCTCCCACGGCAGCACGCCCACGACCGCCGGATCGACCCGCACGGGCCGCCGGCCGTCCCACCACGCGACCCCGCGCAGAAACGGCTCCGGGTCCCGCCAGCCGCCGTCTCCCGCCCGCTCCATCCGGTCCCCTCCCGCGCAGCCTTCCGGTGCCGTTTCGGCCCCCTCGCGCACCCTCTGTGCCCTCGACGGCTCTTTCCCCCGCCGAATGCCCCAATGTGTCGATTCATGCGGCAGCGCGCAATGTTTCCCCGTGCGTGCCCGAAGCGCGCAATGATCATCCGTCGGTGCGCAACAACACTGCATTTCGGAATGCGAAGTTCTCCCCGTAGGCTCAGGGCCCGTACCTGGAGTGGCGGTGACCGCCGGCTCGGCGGTTCCCCCCTTCCCCCGTGGGTTTCCCAGTGGGCTCTCCCTGCCCGCGCACCGCCGCCGGTCCCCGCCGTACCCCCGACCGCAGCGATGAAGGAGCCCCGCAGTGCTCGATCAAGGCGCAGCCCCACCGGCCACCGAGCCCTCTGCCCCGAAGACCGCCGGACCCTCCGCGCTCTCCGCCCTCGGCCGTCGCAAGCCGGTGGAAACCCTGGTCGCGGAGGGTGGTCAGGGTGAGGGCGGCTCGCTCCGCCGCTCGCTGTCCATGTGGCAGCTGACCATGATCAGCATCGGTGCCACGCTGGGCACCGGCATTTTCGTCGTCCTCGGCGAGGCCGTTCCGATGGCCGGCCCGGCCGTCACCCTCGCGTTCGTCTTCGCGGGCCTGACGGCGCTGTTCTCGGCGCTCTCCTACGCCGAGCTGGCCGGCACGATCCCGGTCGCCGGCTCCTCGTACTCGTACGCGTACGCAACGATGGGCGAACTCGTCGCCTGGGTCTGCGGCTGGTGCCTGCTCCTGGAGTACGGCGTCTCCGTGGCCGCCGTGGCCGTCGGCTGGGGCGACTACCTCAACGAGCTGCTGGCCGGCACGATCGGCGTGACCCTCCCCGAGGCCCTCACCGCGCCCCCCGGCGACGGCGGCATATTCAACCTGCCGGCGCTGATCGTGGTCGTCCTGGCGATGATCTTCCTGCTCGGCGGCGCCAAGGAGTCCGCCCGCGCCAACACGATCATGGTCATCGTGAAGATCGCCGCGCTGGTCCTCTTCTGCGCCATCGGCTTCATGGGCTTCAAGTCCGGCAACTACTCCGACTTCATGCCGCTCGGCGTGTCCAGCATCGGCGCCGCCGGGGCGATCCTGTTCTTCTCGTACATCGGCTTCGACGCCGCCTCCACGGCCGGCGAGGAGGCGAAGGACCCCAAGCGCGACCTGCCCCGCGCGATCATGCTCTCGCTGGTCATCGTCACCGGCCTGTACGTCCTCGTCGCCGCGGTCGCCGTCGGCGCCTGGGACTGGAAGAAGTTCGAGGGCTCCGAGGCCTCGCTCGCCGCGATCATGAACGATGTCACCGGCCAGAGCTTCTGGGGCACCCTCCTCGCCGCCGGCGCGGTCATCTCCATCGCCAGCGTCGTCCTCACCGTGCTCTACGGCCAGACGCGCATCCTCTTCGCCATGTCCCGCGACGGCCTGGTCCCCAAGGTCTTCGCCAAGGTCAACCCGAAGACCGGCACGCCCCGCGCCAACACCGTGATCGTCTCGCTCTTCTGCGGCGTCCTGGCCGCGGCCATCCCGCTCGGCGAGCTGGTCAACGCCACCAGCATCGGCACGCTCTTCGCGTTCGCGCTGGTCAACGTCGCGGTCGTCGTCCTGCGCGCCAAGCGCCCGGAGCTGCACCGCAGCTTCAAGGTGCCGTTCGGTCCGCTCTTCCCGGTCCTCGGCTTCCTGTTCTGCGGCTACAGCATGTACAGCCTCGACATGGTCACCTGGGCCGTCTTCGGACTCTGGATGGCGGCGGGCCTCGTGTTCTACTTCCTGTACGGCATGCGCCGCTCCCGTCTGGCCACAGCAGAGAAGTGATCCACCCCCCGTGCGACTGAACGACCTCGACGAACGCATCGTCCACGCCCTCGCCGAAGACGCCCGCCGCAGCTACGCCGACATCGGCTCGCTGGTCGGACTGTCCGCGCCGGCCGTGAAGCGGCGCGTGGACCGGCTCAGGGCCGAGGGCGCCATCACCGGGTTCACCGTCCGCGTGGACCCGGCGGCGCTCGGCTGGGAGACCGAGGGGTTCATCGAGATCTACGCACGGGGCAACACCTCGCCCGAGACCATCCAGCGCGGTCTCGAGCGGTACCCGGAGATCGCGTCCGCCTCCACCGTGACGGGGGAGGCGGACGCCATCGTCCAGGTCTTCGCGTCCGACATGCGCCACTTCGAGCGCGTGCTGGAGCGCATCGCGGGCGAGCCCTTCGTGGAGCGCACCAAGTCGGTGCTGGTGCTCTCGCCGCTGCTGCGGCGGTTCTCCTCGGGCTCGCCCGCCTGAGGCCGCCCCGGTCCGGGCGCGCGCTCCCGTCCGCGGCCCCGGCCCGCGGCCCGGCGGGTGCCCGCCCGAGCCCCCGGCGGGCCGCTCGCACCGGTGGGCGCCGCGGCGGCTACTCGTACACCGGCTGCCAGGGCAGGACGCGGAAGTCCCCGGTCTTCCCGTCGACCTTCTCGAAGGGTGCCGAGCTCGTGCACGGCGGCACATCGCCCGCCGCCGGGTCCTGGGTCGCCCAGCTGTAGCCGAGCCGGTCGTGGCGGCCCGCGTCGTGGACGGTGACCCCGACCCGCCGCCCCCGCGGCCAGCGGTCGCTCTCCTCGACCACGCCTGTCACCACGGCCACCCTGCCGCCCGTGATCAGGCAGTCCACGCGGGCGCGGGCCCAGCCCGATGAGCCGTCCGGGAAGACGTGCCGGAGCCGGAAGGTGCCGGTGGCCGCCGCCGGGTCCATCCGGTCCTCGCCGGCCAGATGGGCGTCGAAGGTGAAGCCGATGTCGTGGCCGGGCCGGTACAGCTTCGCCGTCCCGGTGAGCGCGGCGGCCTCCCGGGCCACCGCGGCCTGCGCGGCCCGCACCGCCTGCCCGCCCGGCAGGGCGAGGGCGACCCCGTCCCGTACCGGCGCCTCGGACCGCGCCGGCGCCTCGGACCGCGCCGGTGCGTGGTGCTCCCCGGAGGCGGCTCCGGCCGACCCCGCCGCCCCGGCGGTGAGCAGCAGCGCGGCGCCGATCGCGGCGGCCCTCGTACGACGTTCCATGGTGGCGCTCCCTCCTCGCCGGGTCCCGCTGACCCGGCGCCCGCCACTCTTCCGCGAGGGCCGTCCCGGCACATCGCGCCACGGTCGCGTCCCGCCTCCGCCGCACGGCGGGGCACCCCTCACCCCGCGGTCGGAGTGGCGCGCAACGAATCGCCGCCGACCCCCGCAACCGCGCAACGGTTCGGCGGTCGGTCCGCAACGGTCACGCCTTGTCCGGGGAGAAGTCCGGACCGTACCTTTTTTGCATCTCCCTCCTGTCTTCCGCACCCCGACGAGGTCTGCCCATGCCGCCGCTGCGCACCGCCCTGCTCCAGAGCTCCGGTCAGCTCGGTGACGTGGCCGCCAATCTGAAGATCCTCGACGAGGCCGCCGCCCGCGCGGCCGCCGGCGGTGCGGGGCTGCTGGTCGCGCCCGAGCTGTTCCTCACCGGGTACGCGATCGGCGCCGACATCGCCCGGCTCGCCGAGCCCGCCGAGGGGCCCTCCGCCCGTGAGGCCGCCGCCATCGCCGTACGCCACGGCCTGGCGATCGCCTACGGCTACCCGGAGCGCGACGGGGAGGCCGTGTACAACTCCGCGCGCCTCGTCGGCGCCGACGGCACGCTCCTGGTCAACTACCGCAAGACCCACCTGTACGGCGGCTTCGAGCAGGACTGGTTCACCCCCGGTGACCAGCCCGTCGTGCAGGCCGAGGTCGGCGGCGTCCGGGTCGGGCTGATGATCTGCTACGACGTGGAGTTCCCGGAGAACGTCCGGGCGCACGCCCTGGCCGGTACGGACCTCCTCCTCGTACCGACCGCGCTGATGCACCCGGCCGAGATCGTCGCCGAGGCCGTCGTGCCGGTCCGCGCCTTCGAGAACCAGCTGTACATCGCGTACGCCAACCGGACCGGGCCCGAGGGCGACTTCGAGTTCGTCGGCCTGTCCGCGCTCGCGGGCCCCGACGGCACCGCCCGCGCCCGCGCCGGACGCGGCGAGGAGCTCGTCACCGGCGATGCCGACCCGGAGCTGCTGCGGCGCTCCCGCGACGAGAACCCGTACCTCAGGGACCGCCGTCCCGCCCTGTACGCCGGGCTCGTCTGACCGCACAGCCCCACCGACCCGAGCTGGAGCGGGCCTCCGCCGCCCAGCGCCCCCCTCATCTCCACCCCCGTGCAAGGAGTCCGTACCCCATGACGTCCACGGTGCCCACCGCCGTCCAGCACACCGACGCCCAGCCGCCGATCACCATGTTCGGTCCGGACTTCCCCTACGCGTACGACGACTTCCTGGCCCACCCGGCCGGCCTCGGCCAGATACCCGCCACCGAGCACGGCACCGAGGTCGCCGTCATCGGCGGCGGCCTGTCCGGCATCGTCGCCGCGTACGAGCTGATGAAGATGGGCCTCAAGCCCGTCGTGTACGAGGCCGACCAGCTCGGCGGCCGGCTGCGCACCGTCGGCTTCGAGGGCTGCGACCCGGAGCTCAACTGCGAGCTGGGCGCGATGCGCTTCCCGCCGTCGTCCACGGCCCTGCAGTACTACATCGACCTGGTCGGCCTGGAGACCAAGCCGTTCCCGAACCCGCTCGCCGAGTCGACGCCGTCCACCGTCGTGGACCTCAAGGGCGAGACGCACTACGCGGAGACGATCGACGACCTGCCGCAGGTCTACCGCGACGTCGCCGACGCCTGGAACAAGTGCCTGGAGGAGGGCGCGGACTTCTCCGACATGAACCGCGCCATGCGGGAGCGGGACGTGCCGCGCATCCGCGAGATCTGGGCGAAGCTCGTCGAGAAGCTCGACAACCAGACGTTCTACGGCTTCCTCTGCGAGTCCGAGGCGTTCAAGTCGTTCCGCCACCGTGAGATCTTCGGCCAGGTCGGCTTCGGCACCGGCGGCTGGGACACCGACTTCCCCAACTCCATCCTGGAGATCCTCCGCGTCGTCTACACGGAGGCGGACGACTTCCACCGCGGCATCGTCGGCGGCAGCCAGCAGCTTCCGCTGCGGCTGTGGGAGCGCGAGCCGGAGAAGATCGTCCACTGGCCGCTCGGCACCTCCCTGAAGTCGCTGCACGGCGGCGAGCCCAAGCCGGCCGTGACCCGGCTGAACCGCACGTCCGGCAACCGGATCACCGTCACCGACGCGAACGGCGACATCCGCACCTACCGCGCGGCGATCTTCACCGCCCAGTCGTGGATGCTGCTCTCCAAGATCGACTGCGATGACTCGCTCTTCCCGATCGACCACTGGACGGCGATCGAGCGCACCCACTACATGGAGTCCTCGAAGCTGTTCGTCCCCGTCGACCGGCCGTTCTGGCTGGACAAGGACGAGGAGACCGGCCGTGACGTCATGTCGATGACGCTCACCGACCGGATGACCCGCGGCACGTACCTGCTGGACAACGGCCCGGACAAGCCGGCCGTCATCTGCCTCTCGTACACCTGGTGCGACGACAGCCTGAAGTGGCTGCCGCTGTCCGCGAACGAGCGGATGGAGGTCATGCTCAAGTCGCTCGGCGAGATCTACCCGAAGGTCGACATCCGGAAGCACATCATCGGCAACCCGGTGACGGTCTCCTGGGAGAACGAGCCCTACTTCATGGGCGCCTTCAAGGCCAACCTGCCGGGCCACTACCGCTACCAGCGCCGCCTGTACACCCACTTCATGCAGGACCGGCTCCCCGAGGACAAGCGGGGCATCTTCCTCGCCGGCGACGACATCTCGTGGACGGCCGGCTGGGCCGAGGGCGCCGTGCAGACCGCGCTGAACGCGGTGTGGGGCGTCATGCACCACCTGGGCGGCGCGACCGACCCGTCCAACCCGGGCCCGGGCGACGTCTACGACGAGATCGCCCCGGTCGAGCTGCCGGAGGACTGAACCCCGGCGGCACCGTGACGGGAGCCGGTCGAGGCGTGGCGAGCACCCTCGGCCGGCTCCGTTCATGTCCGCCGCGGACCGTGCCCGTACGCGGGACGCCCCCGGGCCCGGCCTCTTCACGAGGCCGGGCCCGGGGGCGTTCGGCTCGGTGGGGGAGCCGTCAGGGCTTGGGGGTGTCGGCGGGTTCGTCGTCGTAGCTGGACGTGCCCGCGTCCAGGAGGGGCTCCTGCGTCTTCAGGTGGGCGGGGGCGAAGGCGCGCAGGGTGTGGTAGCCGGTGATGACGACGATCGTGCCGAGCGCGATGCCGCCCAGCTCGAACGTGTCGGTGATCTTCAGGCTGACGCCGCCGACGCCGATGATGATGCCCGCGGCGGCCGGGACCAGGTTCAGCGGGTTGCGCAGGTCCACCTTGGCGTTGATCCAGATCTGCGCGCCGAGCAGGCCGATCATGCCGTACAGGATGACGGTGATGCCGCCGAGCACCCCGCCCGGGATCGCCGCGACGACCGCGCCGAACTTGGGGCACAGGCCGAACAGCAGCGCGAAGCAGGCGGCGGCCCAGTAGGCGGCCGTCGAGTAGACGCGGGTCGCGGCCATGACGCCGATGTTCTCGGAGTACGTGGTGTTCGGCGGGCCGCCCACGGCGGTGGACAGCATCGAGGCGGCGCCGTCGGCGGCGATGGCCGTGCCGAGCTGGTCGTCCAGCGGGTCGCCGGTCATCTCGCCGACCGCCTTCACATGGCCCGCGTTCTCCGCGATCAGGGCGATCACGACGGGCAGGGCCACCAGGATCGCCGACCACTCGAAGCTCGGCGCGTGGAACGACGGCAGCCCGATCCAGTCGGCCTTGGCGACGCCCGACAGGTCCAGCCGCCAGTGGTCGACCGCCTCCGCGCCGCCCGCCGGCGAGTGGATCTTGCCGAAGGCCAGGTCGAGCACCCATGACAGGGCGTACCCGAAGACCAGGCCCAGGAAGATCGCCACCCGCGACCAGAAGCCGCGCAGGCACACCACGGCCAGACCGGTGAACAGCATCACCAGCAGCGCGGTCCACTGGTCCTGCGGCCAGTACGTGGAGGCGGTCACCGGTGCCAGGTTGAAGCCGATCAGCATCACGACGGCGCCGGTCACGATGGGCGGCATCGCCGCGTGGATGATCCGGGCGCCGAACCGCCGCACGGCCACACCGGCGAGGAACAGCGCGAGGCCCACGACGAGGATCGCGCCCGTGACCGTGGAGCTGTCGCCGCCGGACGCGCGGATCGCCGCGGCGACGCCCACGAACGACAGCGAGCACCCCAGATAGCTGGGCACCCGGCCGCGCGTCGCGAGCAGGAAGAGCATCGTCGCGACGCCCGACATCATGATCGCCAGGTTCGGGTCGAGGCCCATCAGCACGGGCGCCACGAAGGACGCGCCGAACATGGCCACCACGTGCTGGGCGCCCAGCCCGGCCGTGCGCGGCCACGAAAGCCGCTCGTCCGGGCGCACCACGGCTCCGGGAGCGGGGGTCCTCCCGTCGCCGTGCAGGGTCCAGCGCACGCCGAGGTTCATGGGTGGGTCGCTCCCGTTCTGTCGGCCTCACCGCCCGGTCCGGGCGGGGGCGGAGGGGCGGCCGCGCGGAGGGCGATCGGCCGGAAATAATCGAACGCCATGGTACGGGGACGGGGGCACGGCCCCCGCGCTCACCCGCCCGCCCCCGTCCGCCGTCACGCGGCCCCGCTCAGCCGCCGCCCGCGCCCCTGCCTGCGCCGGGCACCCGCTCGCGGCCCCGTGGCGGCGCCGACGGCATCGGCGCGGACGCCCCGCGCCCGGGTGCCCGCCGCCGCGCCCGCGCGCTCAGGTGCCGCTGCCCGCCACAGCCTTCGCGCCGCGCCCGCCGCCCGTACCGCTCCGGCGGCCCGGCGCCAGGACGCCCGCCCCCGCCACCAGCCCGAACGCCAGCACCGTGACCACCGCGAACGACGCGGTCAGCGACGTGAGATCGGCCAGACCGCCGATCAGCGACGGGGCGATCAGCCCGGAGGTGTACGTGATCGTGGCGACGCCGGCGATGGCCTGGCTCGGGTTGGGCCCGCTGCGCGCCGCCGCCGCGAAGGCCAGCGGCACCACGACGGCCACGCCGAGGCCCATGAGACCGAATCCGGCCATCGCGGCCACCGGGTGCGGCGCGAGCACCACCAGCACGCCGCCCGCCGTCGCGAGGAGGCCCCCCGCCCGTACCGTGCGCACCGCGCCGAACCGGTCCACGACCCGGTCGCCGACCAGCCGCGCCACCGCCATCGTCAGCGCGAACGCCGTCGTGGACGCCGCGGCCGCGCCCGGCGACGAGCCGAGCACGTCCTTCAGGTACACGGCCGACCAGTCCAGGCTGGCGCCCTCCGCGAAGACCCCGCAGAAGCCGATCGCCCCGATGACCAGCGCCGAGCGCGGCGGCAGCGCGAACCGCGGCGGCGGCTCCTCGTCCGGCGCGCTGCGCAGGTCCAGTACCCCCTGGCAGAAGACCAGCCCCAGCACCGTGAGGACCGCGGCGGCCAGCAGGTGGTGCAGGCGCGCGTCGCTGCCCAGGTGCGCGGCGAGGGTCCCGGCCGCCGAGCCGATCAGGGCGCCGGCGCTCCACATCCCGTGCAGGCTCGACATGATGGAGCGGCCCAGCCGGTTCTCCACCTCGACGCCCAGCGCGTTCATCGCCACATCGGACATGCCGGAGGTGGCGCCGTACACGAACAGCGCGGCGCACAGCCCGTAGACGTTCGGCGCGAGCGACGGCAAGAGGAGCGACAGCGTCCACATCGCGAGCAGCACGCGCAGCGCCGTACGCGCGCCCAGGCGGTGGCTGACCGCGCCCGCCAGCGGCATGGCCAGCGACGCGCCCAGCGCCGGGAAGGCCAGCGCGAGGCCCAGCTGGCCGGGGCTCACCCCCGCGTGCTCCTGGATCCACGGGATACGGGTGGCGAAGCTGCCGGTGACCGCGCCGTGCACACAGAACACGGCGGCCACGGCGTACCGCGCCCGCCTCACTCTCTCCACGCTGTACGACACAGGCCCAGCCCTCCCCGATCCGGAACGTCCTCAAGCGCTCGGGGTACACCGGGCGCCTGCCGCGCGTAAATTATCAGGAACCCTGCCTGAAAGTAAGATCTGAAAGGATCGCGGCATGCCCTCCGCCCCCGCGTCCCCCAGCACCGCGCGTGCGATCAACGACCGGCTCGCCCTGCGACTGCTCCAGGAACAGGGCCCCCTGACGGCGAGCCGGCTGAAGGAGCTCACGGGCCTGTCGCGACCCACGGTCGCCGACCTGGTCGAGCGGCTCCAAGGCGCGGGCCTGGTCCGGGTGGTGGGGGAGTCGGGCGCCGAGCGGCGCGGCCCGAACGCCAAGCTGTACGGGATCGCCGCCGACCGGGCCCACCTGGCGGCCCTCGACGTCCGGCTCCGCGGCGTGACCGTCACCGTCACCGACCTGCTGGGGGCCCCGCTCGCCGAGGCGTCCGCGCCCATCGGCGGCGACATGGACACGGGCCCGGCGGTCGAGCGGGCCGCCGCGCTGCTGGAGCGCACCGTGCGCGAGTCCGGCGCGACCCGCCCGCACACGGTCGGCGTCGGCGCGCCCGGCCTGATCGACCCGGCCACGGGCGCCCTGCGCGACTCGGCCGGGCTGCCGGACTGGCACCGCCGGCTGGTCACCGTCCTGCGGGAGCGGACGGCCGCCACCGTCCTGGTGGAGAACGAGACCAACCTCGCGGCCATGGCGGAGCTGCGCGAGGGCGCGGCCCGCGACCGCGACACCTTCGTGCTGCTGTGGCTCGGGCACGGTGTCGGCGCGGCCGTCGTCCTGGACGGCGCGGTGCGGCGCGGCGCGTCGGGCGGCGCGGGCGAGATCGGCTTCCTGCCCGTGCCCGGCACGGGCGCGCTGCCCTCGGCCGGGGACTGCTCGGGGGGCTTCCACTCGCTGGCCGGTTCGGCGGCCGTACGGGCGCTGGCCGCGCGGTACGGGATCGAGGCCGCGGGCAGCGACACGGAGGGCGAACCGGCCGGCGCCTCGGCCGTACGCGCGGCCCTGGACGGCCTGGCCGGGCACGGGCCCGGTCCGGCGGACAGCCCCGGGCCCGGTGCGGCGGACGGCCCCGGGCCCGGTGCGGAGGACGGTCGCGGGCCCGGTGCGGAGGCGGCCGGCGCGTTCCTGGACGCCCTGGCGGAGCGCGTCGCCCTGGGCGCGGCCGCCGTGTGCGCCGTACTGGACCCGGGCTGCGTCGTGCTCGGCGGCGAACTCGGCCACGCGGGCGGGGCCGCCCTGGCCGCCCGCGTCGAGCAGCGCCTCGCGCCCCTGTCGCCGCTGCGCACCGAGGTCCGGGCGAGCGACCTGGGCGGGGCGGCGGTGCTGCGGGGCGCCCTCCTCACCGCGCGCGACGCCGCCCAGGACGCCCTGTTCGGCACCCCGCCCGCACCGCACGGCTGACGGCCTCGCGGGCGCGGAGGTTGCTGCGCTCCCGCGCGCCCCGGCGCCGACGGCCCTTCCCGCCGGGCCCGCGGGACGCGGCGGCGGCTACGCGCCCACGCGCCCCGAGAAGCGCCGCGCCAAGTGGTCCTCGAAGGTGCCCGTGCCCACCGCCCGCCCCGGCGCCAGATGACCGCCCTCGTGGTACGCCCGGTAGGCGCGGCCCCACAGCCGCACCGGGACCACCCGGCGCCGCCGCCCCGCCGCCCGCAGATACGCCCGCGCCAGGTCCTCCAGCGTCCGCACCTCGGGCCCGCCCATGTCCGGTACGCGCCCCGCGGGCCCGGCGAGGGCCAGTTCCGCCAGCCGCTCGGCCACCTCCCGCACCTCCACGGGCTGGTCCGGGACGCCCGCCGGGACGGGGAGCACCGGCAGCCGGGCGGCGCCCTCCAGCAGGCGCACCACCAGGTCGTGGAACTGCGTCGTCCGCAGGATCGTCCAGCCGAGGCCCGAGTGCTCCACCAGGCGCTCCACGGCCAGCTTCGTCCGGTAGTAGCCGAGCGGCACCCGGTCCACGCCCACGATGGAGATGTACACCAGATGGGTGACCCCGGCGCGCCCGGCCGCGTCGATCAGCCGGCGCGCGGCCCGCTCGTCGCCGCCGGTCGGCGTGGTGGCGCAGTGCACCACCGTGGTGGCGCCCGCCAGCGCCGCGTCCAGGCCCTTGCCGTCGCGCAGGTCCACCGCGTACGGCGTGGAGTGGCGGCTCACCACCCGCACCTCGCGGCCCGCCGCGCGCAGCCGCTCCGTGACGTGCCGCCCCAGGGTTCCCGTACCGCCCGTCACCACGATCGCGCCCATGGCCCCGCTGTCCTTCCGTCGTCGGTGTCCGTCACCGGTATGAACCGGCGGAATCCCCGGAATGTGACAGGCGGCGCTCCAGGACGGCGAGCTTCTCCGGGTTGAGCAGGTTGTGCACGACCGCGATGGCCCCGTCGCGCACCACGAACGACGCCACGGCGGCGAGCGTGGAGCCCGACCAGCCCAGCAGTGCGGGCGCGCCGTTGAGCTCGGCCCACTCCATGCGCAGCGCGTTCACGTCGCCCTTCAGCAGGCCGCCCAGGAACCGCACCACCTTGTCCCGGCCCTCGATGGGCCGCCGCGCCGACGACACGACGCCGCCGCCGTCGCTGATCCACACCACGTCGGCGGCGAGCGTCCGCTCCAGGGCGGCGAGGTCGCCCTCGCGCGCCGCCGCGACGAACGACTCGACCAGCTCCCGGTGGCGCCGCTCGTCCCGCTCGGTGAACCGGGTCTCGGCGGCGGCCACCCGCGCGGCGGCCCGGCGGTGCAGCTGGCGGCTGTTGGCCTCGCTGACGTCCAGGACGCCGGCGATCTCGCGGTGGCTGTACGCGAACGCCTCCCGGAGCACGTACACGGCCCGCTCGGTCGGGGTCAGCCGCTCCAGGAGCACCAGCAGCGCCATCGACACGGCGTCGCGCCGCTCGGCCGCCTCGGTGGGGCCGAGCACGGCGTCCTCGGTGACGACCGGTTCGGGCAGCCAGGGGCCGGGGTACCGCTCGCGTCGGGCGCGGGCGGAGGTGAGCCGGTTCAGGCACAGGTTGGTGACGACCTTCGCCAGCCACGCCGCCGGCTGCCCGATGTGCTCCCGGTCGGCGCCGCTCCAGCGGAGGTAGGCGTCCTGCACCGCGTCCTCGGCCTCGGCGGCGGAGCCGAGCATCCGGTACGCGAGGCCGAACATGCGCGGGCGGTGCGTCTCGAACTCTTCTGCGGTCTGGGACTCGGCGCTCACGGTCCCAGCCTGCCACGCGTGCTGCGGGGCCCGGCGCACGGTCCCGGCCCGGCCTCCCACGCACGCTCCGGGACCCGGCCTCCCACGCACGCTCCGGGACCCGGCCGCCCGCGGTCCGGGGCCCGGAGCGCCGTCCCGGACCGCCGTGCGCCATGAGGAGACCCGGTGGCGGGCAAGGGCCATATCTCACCGCCACCGGGTCTCCGTCCTTGTTCCCGGGGTCCCGGGCGTCAATCGCCCGGGACCCCGCCGTGCCCGGCCGGACCGTCAGGCGTCGGCCGCCCGGGGTCCGGCCGCGCGTGTCAGCAGGCGCCGAGGTCCTGCCAGACGCCCCACTCGCCGGTGGTGCCGGGCTCCTCGCCCTGCGTCCACCACTTCGCCCTCCAGCTGCGGGACTTGTGCGAGACGGTGGTGCCGCCGCCGTACGCGGCCGTGGCGTTCCACGCCGGCGCGGTGCAGGCGCCGGGGGTCGGCGTGGGGCTCGGCGTCGGGCCCGTCGGGTCCGGCGACGGACCCGTGCCCGTACCGGGCTCCACGACGGTGGTGCCGCGGGCGAGGTCGCCGACGAGCGCGTACGTCGTGCCCGCGATGTTCACCGTCCAGTTCGACGGGGTCGACACCGGCAGGTAGTAGTTGAAGGACAGGTCCACCGAGGCGCCCGGCGCGAGCGTCTGCCACGCGGGCAGCTTCAGCGAGACGCGGTGGAAGTCGCCCTTCAGCCCGCCCACGTTGTTGCCGGTGTGGTCGCTGCTGATCACCTTGGTGCCGAAGCCGGACTGGTCCGAGGCGTTGCCGGGCGCGGAGGTGGCGTAGTCGAACTGGAACTCCGTGCCGCCCGGGAGGGTCGTCTTCGTGTTGTTGGTGATCTTCACCTTGGGCGTGATCGGGTAGTTGGAGTCGCCGAGCTTGAACTCCCCGAACTGCACACCGATGTTGACGGCCTTGGTGGGCAGGGCCTTGTTGGAGACCTTCGCGCCGTACGGAGCGGCCGCCTTGAACTTGTCGTACATCAGCGAGGTCAGCGTCGAGCCGGGCTCGTACTGGCCCTTCGCGGCGTTCCAGGCGTAGTCGCCGGCCAGCTCCCAGACCATCGTGCCGCCGATGCCCTTGTCGACCACGTAGTCGGCCTTGCGGGCGACCGACTGCTCGTCCTCGGTGGAGAGGAAGACCTTCTTCTCGGCGTTCCACAGCCACGGCGCGACCAGCGTGGAGTCGTACTTGCGGGCGTAGGTGCCGGTCAGTCTGGTGTCGGCGGGGAAGCCGTACTTGGTGACGTAGTCGCCGACGACGCCCTTCTCCAGGTTCTTGGCGTGCCACATCGGGTTGGAGCCCGCCGGGGACTCCTTGCCGTTGTCGTCCTTGTCGTGCCACAGGTTGTCGATGCCGACCGCGCCGTCACCGCACTTGGTGAGCCCGGAGCCGGCCGGACAGGTGGCCGCGGCCGCCCTGCCCCACAGGCCGTCGGTGCCGCCCTGCACGTTCTTGAAGCCGCGCGTGTAGTAGGGCAGTCCGATGTTGATGCGCCCGGCGGGCATGGAGCCGCGGAAGTAGTGGTACGCCCAGTCGGTGTTGAGGTAGCCGATGCCGCCGTACTGCTGGCTGCCGTACACGTTGGCCGCGGCCAGCTCGGCGTCCTTGCCGTCGTCGAACAGCGAGGCGTTCGGGCCGACGTACTCGTTCCAGGCGCCGTGCAGGTCGTACGACATGATGTTGACGTAGTCGAGGTACTTCTGCTGCTGGTAGGTCTCCATGCCGCGCAGCAGGTAGCCCGACGAGGGGGCGGCGACGGTCAGCAGGTAGTGCCTGCCGTCGGCGGCGCCGGCCCGGTCGAGCTTCTCGCGCAGGGTCTTCATCAGCACCGAGTAGCCCTGGACGAGGCCGGCGCGGCGGGCGTTGGCGATCGGCCAGTCGAGCGGGTTGCCGGCGTCCTTCATCGTCGTCGGGTACTCGTAGTCGATGTCGACGCCGTTGAAGCCGTACTTCCGGATGAAGTCGACCGCCGAGTCGGCGAACGTGTCGATGCCCGCGTGGTTGACGGAGCCGTCGGCGTTGGTGGCCATCGAGTAGAAGCCGCCGGACGCCACGCGCTTGCCGCTGTCGTCGAAGTAGCCGCCCGTCTCCGCCCAGCCGCCGACCGAGATCAGCGTCTTGACGTCCGGGTGCTGCTTCTTGAACTTGTTGAGCAGGTTGAAGTGGCCCTTGTAGGGCAGGGCCGGGTCCATCTCGGCGCCCGGCACGCCCGGCCAGGTCATGCCGGTCGCGGGGTTGTTCGGCCCGTCGGTGCCGACGGAGATCTTGTGGCCCGCGCCGACGTGCGCGAAGGCGTAGTTGATGTGGGTGACCTTGTCCCAGGGGATGTTCGAGGCCAGGTAGGCGGGCGTGCCGTCCTTGCCGGTGCGCCAGCCGGTGAAGTAGCCGATGACGCGGCGCTGGTGGTCGGCGCCCATCTTCTCGCGGCCCTCGGAGTCGTACACCGAGCAGTAGGGGACGTCGACGCCGGGCGTCTTGTACAGGCCGTCGGGGCGGCAGGATTCGTGGTCGGAGGCGTACGAGACGCCGCCGGAGAGCGAGCTGAGCAGCAGTCCGGCGACGGCGGCGCCGGATGCGAGCAGCGAGGCTCTCGCACGGGGGGATGACAGCACGGTCGGCTCCTCCTGGGGAGTCGGGCTTCACACAACGTGCGGCTTCTGGCAGGGGGTTGGGGTCGTGCCGGGCCCGGGTGTGCGCACACCGGAGGGCCGTCTCCGCGGAGAGGTGACGCAGACATTAAGAGGACTAGACCACAGCGTCAATAGGTCTGGACCAATCTGGTACGCGCCCGCGTGCCCGGCCGCGCCCCCCGCGGGCGGCCCGGTGCGCGGGCGGTGACCCGCCCCGCGCTGTGAGTCACTCCACAGGGCCTCACCCGGATGGCCGCGCGAAGCCGTGGCACACTGGGCCTGTATCAGCAGCAGCGCACTCCGGGGTCGGTGCAATTCCGAACCGGCGGTTACAGTCCGCGACCCGGCCGCATCCAGTGGCCGGTTGACCAGGTGAAATTCCTGGACCGACGGTGAAAGTCCGGATGGGAGGCAGTGCGCGGCGGGCGACCCCTCAGGGGCGCGCCGTCGTCTGCCGGCGACCGGGCACACCCGGAACGCCGGCCGGCGCCATGGCGGCGTATCCCCGGTGAGGTGTCGTTCCGCTTTCGCTCCTGTCGTCATCGACAGGCCCCGGAGTCCGTGCCCGACGAGGCAGGAGGACCCGGTGGCCACAGCGGCCGACACGACCGCCATGCGCCGAGCCATCGCACTCGCCGCCCGCGGACTCGGCTACACCAGCCCCAACCCGGTCGTCGGGTGCGTCGTCCTCGACGCCTCCGGCCACGAGGTCGGCGCCGGGTACCACGAGCGCGCCGGCGGCCCCCACGCCGAGGTGCACGCCCTGCGCCAGGCCGGCGTCCTCGCCCGCGGCGGCACCGCGTACGTCACCCTCGAACCCTGCAACCACACCGGCCGCACCGGCCCCTGCGCGCAGGCCCTCATCGAGGCCGGCGTCACCCGGGTGGTCTACGCCGTCGCCGACCCGAACCCGCAGGCGAGCGGCGGCGCCGACACGCTGCGCGCGGCCGGCGTCCGGGTCGAGGGCGGCCTCCTCGCCGACGAGGCCGAGGCCGGCAACGCCGCCTGGCTCACCTCCGTGCGCCTCGGCCGCCCCCATGTCCGCTGGAAGTACGCCGCCACCCTCGACGGCCGGGTCGCCGCCGCCGACGGCACCAGCCGCTGGATCACCTCGCCCGAGGCCCGCGCGGACGTCCACCGGCTCCGTGCCGAGGCGGACGCCGTCGTCGTCGGCTCGGGCACCGCCCGCGCCGACGACCCGCACCTGGCCGTACGGGGCGTGGACGGCGCCCGCCAGCCCCTGCGCGTCGTCGTGGACACCGAGGCCACCGCCGTCAAGCCGGGCGCCCGCGTCCTGGACGACGCCGCGCCCACGCTGATCGCCGTCGCCGAGGACGCCGCGGCCGGCCACCTCGACACCGCCGAGGTCGTCCGCCTGCCCCGGGCGGCCGGCGGACGGGGCCTGGCCGTACCGGCCCTGCTGGCCGCCCTGCACGAGCGCGGCGTGCGCTCCGTACTCCTCGAAGGCGGCCCCACCCTCGCGGGCGCCTTCGCCGCCGAGGGCGCCGTCGACGAGGTCGTCGGCTACCTCGCCCCCGTCCTCCTCGGCGCCGGCCCCGCCGCGCTCGGCGACGCCGGGATCACCACCATCGCCGACGCCCTGCGGCTCACCGTCACCGACACCGTCCGCGTCGGCCCCGACCTGCGCGTCACCGCCCGCCCCCTCCCCACCACCAAGGAGACGTGAGTGTTCACCGGAATCGTCGAAGAACTGGGCGAGGTCACCGCCGTGGAGAACCTCGGCGACGCCTCCCGCTTCCGCCTGCGCGGCCCCGTGGTCACGCGAGGCGCGAAGCACGGCGACTCGATCGCCGTCAACGGCGTCTGCCTCACGGTCGTGGAGCACGAGGGCGACGAGTTCACCGCCGACGTCATGGCCGAGACCCTCAAGCGCTCCAGCCTCGGCGCGCTCACCGTCGGATCCCGCGTCAACCTGGAGCGGCCCATGGTCGCCGACGGCCGCTTCGGCGGGCACATCGTCCAGGGCCACGTCGACGGCACCGGCACCATCGTCGAGCGCACCCCGTCCGAGAACTGGGAGATCGTCAGGATCTCCCTCCCGGCCGGACTCGCCCGCTACGTGGTCGAGAAGGGCTCCATCACCGTCGACGGCGTCAGCCTCACCGTCGTGGAGGCGGGCGCGGACGACTTCACCGTCAGCCTCATCCCCACCACGCTCGCCCTCACCACGCTCGGCCACAAGCAGCCCGGCGACCCCGTCAACCTCGAGGTCGACGTCATCGCCAAGTACGTCGAGCGTCTCCTCGGCACCCGGGAGGCCACCCGATGAACGCCCTGTCCTGGCTGGGCGGAGAGGCGTTCACCGCCTTCGGCCAGCGCATCATCTGGTCCGACCTGATCGGCAACACGATCGGCCTGGCCGCCCTCGCCCTCGGCTGGCGCCGTTCCATCCTCACCTGGCCCGCCCAGCTGCTGTCCGGCCTGATCCTGGTCGCCGCCTACGCCTCCGCCCAGCTCAGCGGGGGCGTCGGCAAGCAGCTGCTGGTCATCGCCGTCGCCGCGTGGGGCTGGCGCCAGTGGCACCTGGGCCGCGGCCAGGCCCAGGACGGCTCCATCGCCGTCCGCTTCGCCACCTGGAAGGAGCGCGGCCTCCTCCTGGCCGGCGCCGTCCTCGGCACCCTCGCCGTCGGCGGGCTGTTCACCCTGTACCCGTCGCTGTCGTGGAGCCCGTGGGCCGACGCGTACATCTTCGTCGGCACGCTCGTGGCGATGGTCGCCCAGGCGCGCGGCATGGTCGAGTTCTGGTTCGCCTGGCTCCTCGTGGACATCGTCGGCGTCCCGCTCGCCTTCAGCAGCGGCCTGGCCTTCTCCGGGCTGGTCTACGTCATCTACTTCGCCCTCGTCCTGTGGGGTATGCGCGACTGGTGGCTGCGCACGCGCACCCCGGCCCAGGCCCTGGAAGGAGCCCCGGCATGACCACCGCACCCGAGCTGCCCCTGTGGGACGCCGCCGACCTCGCCCTCGACCCCGTCGAGCAGGCCATCCGCGACATCGCCGCGGGCCGGCCCGTCGTGGTCGTGGACGACGAGGACCGGGAGAACGAGGGCGATCTGGTCGTCGCCGCCGAGAAGGCCACGCCCGAGATCGTCGCCTTCATGATGAGCGAGTGCCGCGGCCTGATCTGCGCCCCCATGGAGGGCGAGGAACTGGACCGGCTCGGCCTGCCGCAGATGGTCGAGGACAACACCGAGTCGATGAAGACCGCCTTCACGGTCTCCGTCGACGCGGCCCCCGCCCACGGTGTCACCACCGGCATCTCCGCCGCCGACCGCGCCACCACCCTCCAGCTCCTGGCGAGCGGCACCGCCGAGCCGTCGGACCTCGTCCGCCCCGGCCACGTCTTCCCGCTGCGCGCCAGGCCCGGCGGCGTCCTCGCCCGCGACGGCCACACCGAGGCGGCCGTGGACCTCGCCCGCCTCGCGGGCCTGCGCCCGGCCGGCGCCATCGTGGAGATCGCCGGCGAGGACGGGGTGATGCTGCGCCTGCCCGAGCTGGTGCCCTTCGCCCGCAAGCACGGACTGACGATCATCTCCATCGAGGACCTGATCGCCTACCGCCGCGGCACCGCCCCGGCCACGGACTCCGGGACCGCGAGCGCGCCCGCGACCGGGCTCGCCCCCGTCCCGGCCGCCGCCCCGGCCCCGGCCGCCGCACCCGACGTCCGCCGGGAGGCCGAGGTGCGGCTCCCGACCGCGCACGGCGACTTCACCGCGTACGGCTACCGCTCCACCGCCGACGGCGTCGAACACGTCGCGCTCGTCCACGGCGACCTCGGCGACGGCGAGGACGTCCTCGTCCGCGTCCACTCCGAGTGCCTGACCGGCGACGTCTTCCACTCCCTGCGCTGCGACTGCGGCCCCCAGCTGCACGCCGCCATGGACCGCATCACCGAGGCCGGGCGGGGAGTCGTCGTCTATCTGCGCGGCCACGAGGGCCGGGGCATCGGCCTGGTGTCCAAGCTCCGCGCGTACGAGCTCCAGGAGCGCGGCCGCGACACCCTCGACGCCAACCTGGAGCTCGGCCTGCCCGCCGACGCCCGCGACTACGCCGCGGGCGCCCGGATGCTCGCCGACCTGGGCGTCCGCAGCCTCCGGCTGATGACCAACAACCCGGAGAAGACCGCCGCCCTCGCGCGTCACGGCCTCGCCGTCACCGGCCGGGAGCCCATGCCCGTCCAGGCCGGCGAGCACAACGTCCGCTATCTGCGCACCAAGCGCGACCGCATGGGCCACGACCTGCCGTGGCTGGACGGCCACGCGGACATGTCCCCCTGCGTCACCCAGTAGCACCACCCCGTACGATCCCGCACCACCGAGCAGCACAGGCACCACCCGGAACAACGGCACCACCCGGCACACACACCATCCGAGGAGAAACGTGAGCGGCAAGGGCGCACCCGAACTGACCGTCAAGAACTGCGGCGACCTCCGCGTCGCCGTCATCGCCGCCCAGTGGCACGAGAAGGTCATGGACGGCCTCGTCGACGGCGCCCTGCGCGCCCTGCACGAGCTGGGCATCGACGAGCCCACCCTGCTGCGCGTCCCCGGCAGCTTCGAGCTGCCCGTCGTCGCCAAGGTCCTCGCGGGCCGCGGCTACGACGCCGTCGTCGCCCTCGGCGTCGTCATCCGCGGCGGCACCCCCCACTTCGACTACGTGTGCCAGGGCGTCACCCAGGGCCTCGTCCAGGTCTCCGTCGACACCGGCGTCCCCGTCGGCTTCGGCGTCCTCACCTGCGACACCGAGGAGCAGGCCCTCGACCGCGCCGGGCTGGAGGGCTCGAACGAGGACAAGGGTCACGAAGC
Source organism: Streptomyces sp. SudanB25_2051 (assembly GCF_964272635.1). NCBI lineage: Bacteria > Bacillati > Actinomycetota > Actinomycetes > Kitasatosporales > Streptomycetaceae > Streptomyces > Streptomyces sp. SudanB25_2051. The sequence continues at coordinate 856,521 of NZ_OZ186787.1, read as the reverse complement.
GGTCACGGCCGCCGTCTCGACCGCCATGACGCTGCGCACCGTCAGCGAACCCTGGCGCTGAGCACGCCCCCCGGACCCCGTACTCTGGAGGGCATCATGGCGAACAAAACCTTCGAAGACCTCTTCGCCGAGCTCCAGCTCAAGGCAAAGACCGGCGACCCGGCCACCTCCCGCACCGCCGAGCTGGTGGACAAGGGCGTCCATGCCATCGGCAAGAAGATCGTCGAGGAGGCCGCCGAAGTGTGGATGGCCGCCGAGTACGAGGGCGAGGAAGCCGCCGCCGAGGAGATCTCGCAGCTGCTGTACCACGTCCAGGTGATGATGGTCGCGCGCGGGATCTCCCTCGACGACGTCTACGCCCACCTCTGATCCGCCCCGAGCACCCCGCACGACCCCCATACGAGCAAAGGAAGCACGCCCCATGCTGCGCATCGCCGTCCCCAACAAGGGTTCACTGTCCGGACCTGCGTCGGCGATGCTCCATGAGGCCGGCTACAAGCAGCGCAAGGAGTCCAAGGAGCTCGTCCTGGTCGACCCGGACAACGAGGTGGAGTTCTTCTACCTCCGCCCCCGGGACATCGCCATCTACGTCAGCTCCGGCAAGCTCGACATCGGCATCACCGGCCGCGACCTGCTGCTGGACTCCGGCGCCAACGCCGAGGAGATCCTGGAGCTCGGCTTCGCCCGCTCCACCTTCCGCTACGCCACGCGCCCCGGCACCGCCTCCGGCCCGGCCGACTTCCACGGCATGACGATCGCCACCTCCTACGAGGGCATCGTCGCCAAGCACCTCGCCGACCAGGGCATCGACGCCTCCGTCGTCCACCTCGACGGCGCCGTCGAGACCGCCATCCAGCTCGGCGTCGCCCAGGTCATCGCCGACGTCGTGGAGACCGGCACCTCCCTGCGCAACGCCGGCCTGGAGGTCATCGGCGAGCCGATCCTCACCTCCGAGGCCGTCGTCGTCCGCCGCACCGGCGCCCCCGCCGACGACCCCGAGGTCCTGCGCTTCCTCCGCCGCCTGCAGGGCGTCCTGGTCGCCCGCAGCTACGTGATGATGGACTACGACTGCCGCGCCGAGCACCTGGAGCAGGCCGTCGCCCTCACGCCCGGCCTGGAGTCCCCGACCATCTCCCCGCTGCACAACGAGGGCTGGGTCGCCGTCCGCGCGATGGTCCCCGCCAAGGACGCCCAGCGCATCATGGACGACCTGTACGCCCTCGGCGCCCGGGCCATCCTCACCACCGAGATCCACGCCTGCCGCCTCTGAGCCGGAAGCCGAACGCCCTGCCATGTCCGACGCGCCCAGCGAAGCCCCCGCCCTCCCCGTGACCTTCCGGCCGCGGCGCACCCGCGCCGTGCTGCTCACCACGGGGGCGGCGATGTTCCTCGTCATCACCGCGGTCGCCCTGATACTGGAACGCCTCCATCCGGGCGAGCGGATGAGCTTCGTCCTCACGGCCGCGCTCTTCTACGGGGTGCTCATCCTGCTGAGCCGCCCCAAGGTCGTGGCCGACGAGGACGGCGTCACCGTCGTCAACCTCACCCGCACCCGCCGTCTGGCCTGGCCGGAGATCCTCCGCGTCAACCTCCGCGTCGGCGACCCGTGGGTGTTCCTCGACCTCAGCGACGGCACCAGCCTGCCCGCCCTCGGCATCCAGCCCGGCATCGGCAAGGCGCAGGCCATCCGCGACGCGCGCGCCCTGCGCGCCCTCGCCGAGACCCGCGGCACCGGCGCCGAGCAGCGCTGACACTCCTCCGTACGGCCCGCGCCCCCCTGCCGGGGCCGGGCCTGCGTGATTACTCTTGTCGCGGCGGCGCCCGGTGCGCCCCGCCCCGCACCGACGGCAGCGACCGGGCCGGCGGGGCACCTGCGACCCGAGGAGTGATTCCCTCCGGCAATGGACGGACCGTCCTGTAGTACCCACGCCGCCCCCCGCACATCCGAGGAGGCGGCGGCATGACCCTCTCCCTCCTCCTGCTCGCCGCGGCCTTCCTCCTGATCCTCGCGAACGGCTTCTTCGTCGCCGCCGAGTTCGGCCTGGTGACCGTCGAACGCGCCGACGCCGAACGCGCCGCGGCCACCGGCGACCGGCGCGCCCGCACGGTCGTCAAGGCGCTGCGCGAGCTGTCCTTCCAGCTCTCCGGCACCCAGCTCGGCATCACCCTGACCTCCCTCGTCGTCGGCATGCTCGCGCAGCCCGCGCTGGCCCGGCTGCTCAGCGGCCCGCTCACCGCGACCGGACTGCCCGAAGGGGCCGTGTCCGCCACCGCCGTGGGCGTCGGCATGCTCGCCGCCTCCGCCCTCCAGATGGTCGTCGGCGAACTCGTCCCGAAGAACTGGGCGGTGTCCCGGCCGCTCCAGGTCGCCCGGTTCGTCGCCGGCCCGCAGTACGCGTTCGCCGCGGTCTTCCGGCCGGTCATCGCCCTGCTCAACGCGGTCGCCAACCGGCTCGTCCGGCTCATGGGCGTGGAGCCCACCGAGGAGCTGGCCTCCGCCCGCACCCCCGGCGAACTGGTCGCCCTGGCACGGCACTCGGCCCGCGCCGGCGCCCTCGAACAGGACACCGCCGACCTCTTCGTACGGACCCTGTCCCTCGGCGGGCTCACCGCGCAGCATGTGATGACGCCCCGCGTGAAGGTCTGCGCCCTGCGCACCGACGCGACCGCCGCCGACGTCCTCAACCTCACCCGGGCGACGGGCCTGTCCCGCTTCCCCGTCTACCGCGAGCGCATCGACGAGATCGTCGGAATGGTCCACCTCAAGGACGCGCTCGCCGTGCCCGCGCCCGCCCGGCTGCGCACCCCCGTCGGCCGGATCGCCGTACCGCCGCTCCTCGTCCCGGAGACACTGCCCGCGCAGACCCTCCTGGAGCGGCTCCGCAGCGAGCAGCCCATCGCCGTCGTCGTGGACGAGTACGGCGGCACGGCCGGGGTCGTCACCCTGGAGGACATCGTGGAGGAGCTGGTCGGCGAGGTCCGCGACGAGCACGACACCCACACCGGCGACGAGCCGGAACTCGCCGCGGTCGCCCCCGAGGACGGCCGGCCCGCCTGGGAGGCGGACGGCAGCTGCCGGGTCCACGAACTGAAGCGGATAGGACTGGAGGTACCCGAGGGCCCGTACGAGACGGTCGCCGGGCTCGTCGCGGACCTGCTGGGCCGCATCCCGGCCCCCGGCGACCGCGCCGAACTGCCCGGCTGGCGCCTCCTGGTCCGCCAGGTGGACCGCTACCGCGCCGGACGCGTCCGGCTGGTCCGCACCGCCGATGTGGCGGAGGCCGCCCGGTGAGCGCCCTGCAACTCCTCTTCGCGGCGCTGCTGGTGATCGGGAACGGCTTCTTCGTGGGCGCCGAGTTCGCCCTCGTCTCCGTCCGCCGCAGCCAGATCGAGCAGATCGGCACCAAACGCGCCCGCACGGTCCTGTACGGGCTGGAGAACCTGCCGCAGATGATGGCCGCCGCCCAGTTCGGCATCACGGTCTGCTCGCTCACCCTCGGCGCGGTCGCCGAGCCGACCGTCGCGCGGCTGCTGGAGCCGGTGTTCCACGCCGTCCGCCTCCCCGAGGGGCTCGTCCACCCGCTCGGGTACGTCATCGCGCTCGCCGTGGTCGTCTTCCTGCACCTGGTGGTGGGGGAGATGGTCCCGAAGAACCTGGCGATGGCCGCGCCCGAGCGGACCGCGCTGTGGCTCAGCCCCGCCCTGGTCGGCTTCGCCCGGCTGTGCCGCCCGGTCACCGCGGCGTTCGGCGCCTGCTCCGCCGCCGTGCTGCGGGCCTTCGGGGTGGAGCCGAAGGACGAGGTGGAGGCCGTCTTCACCAGCGAGCAGCTCAACCGCCTGGTCGAGGACGCCGGACAGGCCGGGCTGCTCGACCCGGCCGAGCGGGAGCGCCTGGAGGACGCCCTGGAGCTGGGCACCCGCCCCGTACGGGAGGTGATGATCCCGCACGCGGCCGTGGTGACCGTGCCGCCGTCGGTGACGCCCGCCCGGCTGGAGGCCCTGACGGTGCGCACCGGGTACTCGCGGTTCCCCGTCCGGGCGGACGGCGGCGGCGCGTACCTCGGCTTCCTGCACGTCAAGGACGTCCTGGACCTGGAGGACGCGGACCGGGCCGTGCCGCAGCACGTGTGGCGGCCCATGACCACGCTGCGGGCCGAACTGCCGCTGGACGACGCACTGGCCGTGATGCGCCGCGCGGCGGCCCATCTGGCGCAGGTCGCGGACGCCTCGGGCCGGGTGCTCGGCCTGGTCGCGCTGGAGGACGTCCTGGAGATGCTGGTGGGGGAGGTGCGGGACCCGGCGCACCGCGTACCCGACCAGGCGCCCGCGCATCCGCGCCCGGCCACGCGCCCGCGCCCGGCACCGGAGGCGGACGCCCTTCCCGCGTGAGGCGGCGCCCGGCCCACCGGTGTGACGGCACTCGCCCCACCGGAGGGGCGGGCGTCCCGGCGTGCGGTCCGGGGTCGTGCCGGCGTGGGGTCCGGGGCCGTGCCGGCGGCCGGCCGGTCAGTACGCCGGCGGGGGGTCCTGCGGGCCCCGGCCGCCCGGCCCGCGGCCCGACAGGACCTCCCCGTACGCCTGCATCAGGTCCGGCAGCCGCAGCGTCGCCAGGTCCTCGCGCGTCGGCGTGCCCGCGTACCCGGAGAGCCGCAGGTCCCGGTAGGCGCAGGACTTCTCGTACAGCGTCCGCAGGAACCGGCCGTTGCCCAGCTCGTCGATCCAGCCCTGCTCCACGACGTGGCCGCTGATGGAGCGCAGCTCGTCCAGCGCCTCGTCGTCCCACGTGTCGCCGTTGGCCGCCGCCAGCACCTTGCCGATCTCGGTGAGCTCCTGCGGCCGGTACGACGGGAAGTCGACCCGCGTGGTGAAGCGGGACGACAGCCCCGGATTGGCGGCGAGCAGCCGGTCCATGCCCTCCGGGTAGCCGGCGAGGATCACCACCAGGTGGTCGCGGTTGTCCTCGGCGCGCTTCAGCAGCACCTGGAGGGCCTCGTCGCCGTACGCGTCGCCCTTGCTGTAGCCCGAGTTCGACAGCGAGTACGCCTCGTCCACGAACAGCACGCCGCCGAGCGCCGAGTCGATCAGCTCGTTGGCCTTCACCGCCGTCTGGCCCAGGAACTCCCCGACGAGGTCGGCGCGCTGGGCCTCCACGAGATGGTCGCCGCCGAGCAGCCCCAGGGCGTAGAACACCCGGCCGAGAATGCGGGCGACGGTGGTCTTCCCGGTGCCGGACGGCCCGGAGAAGACGAAGTGCCGCTTCGGCGGCTGCACGGGAAGCCCCTGGCCGGCCCTTAACCGGGCCATCTCCAGCTGCGCGGACAACGCCTTGACCTGCCGTTTCACCGGGTCCAGGCCGACCATCCGCTCCAGCTCCGCCAGCGCCTGGGCCAGCAGCGCCGGGTCGGTCGGGCTCGCCGGGAAGGGCGGCGCCACCACACGCCCCGCCGCGGCCCCGGCCGCCTTCTCCCGCGCCCCGCCCGGCGGTACGGGCTGCGCGGGCGGCGCCCCGGGCACCGGGCCGCCCCGGCCGGTGCCGGGCCCGGCCTGCTGCGGGATGCCGGGGGCGGGCGTGTCCGGCTCGGGCCCCGGGTCCAGCAGGTCCGCGCCCGGCCCGCCGTCCGCCCCGCCCCCGATGCCCGCGCCGCCCGCCAGCGACACGGCGGCGAGCCCGGCCGTCTCCTCCGGGGTGCCGTCGAAGCCGTCGTACTCGGCGATCGCCGCGAGCCGCGCGGCCGTGTCCATGAACGCCGGGTCCACCCGGTGCACCGCCCGGTACAGCGGCAGCGCGGCGGCGGTGCGGCCGGTGCCCTCGTGCGCCCGCGCCAGCCAGTAGCGCAGCTCCTTGCGCTGCGGCTGCTCGCTGCGGCACCGCATCAGCGCCGCCGACAGCAGCGGCTCCGCCTGCCCGTACATCTCCAGGCGCACCCGCGCCATGCCGCCGAACAGCCCCGCCTCGATGCCCAGCAGCGGGTCGTCGACCAGCGGCTCGGTGTGGCGCACCAGCTGGTCCCAGTCCTTGACCAGGTACGCCCGGCAGGCGTGCAGGAACCGCACCTGCGGATCGGCGTCCACGGGCGGCAGCCCCGCGAGCGCCCGGTCGAGCTCCGGGACGTGCCGGCCGTCCAGCCAGTGGGAGGCGTGGGCCAGCAGCAGATCGCGCGGGCTCTCCAGTACCGGCTGCACCCACCAGCCGAGCCAGTACCAGGAGTTGAGCGTCCTGCGGTGGCGGCGCCGCTGCTCGCCGAACCGGTCGCGGTGGTGGTACATGCGCAGCAGCGCGGTCGTCGTGTCCACGCGCAGGGCGTGCAGCCCGAGCCAGGCGTCGGCCATGCCGGGATCGATCCGTACGGCGGCGCGGAACTCCTCCTCGGCCTGGGGATACGCGCCCATCGTGTAGGCGTCGACCCCGCGCAGCCAGGCGAGCTCGGCCGGAGCCTGCGTGCCGATGTCCATCGGGTCCCCCCACAACACGTGTCCCCGGAGCCGTCCGGCCGGGCGGGCGCCCACCGGGGCCTTCCGAACCGCCTTCTCGTGGACGGGTTTTGACCGCACCGGGGGCATCGTACCCGCGGGCGGGGGGCGGAACTAAGGGCGCGACCAGCGCTCGGGGGGCGTTCACGGGCGCGCTCACGACGGTGACCGAGGGTGAGCGTCGAGCCGCCGCGCATGGGCGCCGAGCGGGTGTGGAGGGCAGAACGAAGCCCCCGATCACGGGGGAACAACCGGGGGCTTCGCGTCTGCGGCGACTTGCTAAAAGCCGCACATGGGAAACGTAAGACCTGTACGGCCCCTCGGTCAAGCGAAGTTGAGGCAGTCCGGGCGACTGATTTACGACACTTTCGGCAGGGCCCCGAGCATGGTCACTCTGCGTCACGAACCGGCTTCGAATCGACGGCCGGAAGCCGCCTCGGCAGCCACAGATGGCCCCCGTGGCACTCACGTATCAGGAAGTCCGCGAAGGGCAGGGAAGGGTCCCGGGCGAAATGGCGGGTCTCCGCCACTGTCCATCCGTCCCAGAAGGCGGACTGCTCCGGCCCGTCCCGACGGCGGCCGCGCCGCCAGGAGTCCTCGGGAGCCCGCTCCATCCACAGCAGCCCCGCCAGAGAGGGCCGCAGCGCCCGACGCCCGGCGCCCACCCCCTCGACCAGCACCACATCCGCCGCGGGCAGCCGCCGCGCCGGCCCGAACCGGCGCGCGGTCCAGTCGTACGGGCGGTACCGCGCCGCCTCGCCGCGGGCGAACGGGTCGAGTACCTGCTCCCGCAGCCGGTCCGTCCAGGCGAACAGCTCCTCGTGCGTGGCGATGTCGTCGAGGTGGAGGACGGGCGCTCCGCCGAGGGCGTCGGCGAGCCGCGCGGCGAACGTCGACTTGCCCGATCCGGCGTGCCCGTCGACCGCGACCAGCCGCACCGGCCCGCAGGACGGCGGCAGGGCGCGCAGCAGACCGGCGAGCGCCCCGAGGTCGGTGCCGCCGCCCCGCGCGGGACCGCGGGCGGGCTCGGTGGAGGACATGCCGCCACCCTACGACGCGGCGGTCTCCGTCCCCCGGGGGGCGGCTGCTCGGGGGACCCGGCCGCGGATTGCCTGGCGGATGCGGGGTTCCCCGGCGATAGTGGGCCCGCCGACCCGTGCCGAGCGATCACCCGTGTCCGGACGGGCCGGACCCGACACCCGAACAGGGGGAACGCCCGTATGCCCGAACCCACCTCGCGCAGGACCGTGCTCGCCGCCGCCCTGGCCACGGCGTCCGCCGCGACCGTCGCGGCCCCCGCCGCGACGGCGGCGACCGCCCCGCACCCCGCTCCCGGCGCGGCCGCGCCCGGCACGGCCGACAGCGCCGCCGCCCGGCCGGAAACGGGCGGCGGCGCGGCCGGGGCGATGGTCGACAACCGCTTCTGGACCACCTGCGCCGACTGGCGCTCCGGCACCGCCGACGGGGTGCGCGTCGTGCCGGGTCCCCGCCCCGGCATCGTCTTCGGCACCGCCGCGGGCCGGGCCGCCTACACCGACCCGCACACCGGCACCGCCGCCACCTGGGAGTACGCCACCTGGACCTCCCCGCGCCACACGACGCCCGCCCCCGCGACCGAGCTGATCGCCTCCTGGAACGCCGACACGCCCACCGGGACGTGGATCACCGTCGAGCTGTCGGCCGGCTACCCCGACGGCACCGACTCGCCCTGGTACGTGATGGCCCGCTGGGCGGCCGGCGACGGCGACATCCGCCGCACCACGGCCGACGGCCAGGGCGACGACCGGACCAGCGTCTGGACCGACACCGTCGCGGTCGACGACCCCGCGAACGGACCGCGCCCCACCTCGTACCGGCTCCGCGTCACCCTCCACCGCGCGCCGGGCGGCGACCGCACCCCCACCGTATGGCGGGTGGGCGCCATGGCCTCCGCCGTACCCGACCGGTTCACCGTCCCGGCCGCCGAGCACCGCGTCACCCGCGAGCTGATCGTCCCGCGCTATTCGCAGAACACCCACATCGGCCAGTACCCCGAGTACGACAACGGCGGCGAGGCCTGGTGCAGCCCCACCTCCTCGCAGATGATCATCGAGTACTGGGGCCGCCGCCCCACCGCCCGGCAGCTGGCCTGGGTGAACCCCGAGTACGCCGACCCGCAGGTCTGCCACGCCGCCCGCCACACGTACGACTTCCAGTACCAGGGCTGCGGCAACTGGCCCTTCAACGCCGCCTACGCCGCCACCTACGACGACATGAACGCCGTCGTGACCCGGCTGCGCTCGCTCACCGACCTGGAGGCGCTCATCGCGGAGGGCATCCCCGCGATCACCTCCCAGTCGTTCGTGGAGGGCGAGCTGGCCGGCGCCGGCTACGGCACCGCCGGCCATCTGATGACGGTGATCGGCTTCACCGCCGAAGGCGATGTGATCGCCAACGACCCGGCGTCCCCGACCAACCAGGCCGTCCGCCGTGTCTACCGGCGCCGCGAGTGGGAGAACATCTGGCTGCGGACGAAGAGGTACGACGCCAACGGCAAGGTCAGAGGCGGTACGGGCGGGGTCTGCTACCTCTACTGGCCGCTCGCGGCGACACCCGGACAGCAGCGCGTGCTGCGGTCGCTCGGCCTGATGTGAGCATCTGCGGCCCCCGGCCGTCTCCATCGACCCGGCGGCCATGACTCGGCCTCGCGGCACACGGGCTCGGGCGAGATGACGGAGCCCGTGGCCCGCCTCGGACACCGGAAGGCGGCACCCCTGCCGGGGGCCGCCTTCCGGCGCGCACGGCCGTGTGGCCGGTATTCGCCGCCGCCGCCCCCGACGAACTTCCCGGCGACTCCAGGTGGCGTCCGCGTGGCTACCGAGTGTCGTCGCCGAGAACCCGGAATGGGTCGATGTCCCGGATAACGTTCACTTCGGGTCGATTATCGAACGCTGAGTTCACGCCATCTTTCGCGCTCAATCGATCACGACCTGCCTCTTTTCGGGCTTGAAATGTAAAGACTGCGTGATTTTTTGCCATTCATAGGGCATGCCGGGTTGCCGAAAAGCATGTGGTCGTGGTGTGCGCAGGCGGTGCGCTCGGCAGACTCGCGCTCGCCGTTCCGACACGACCTGCCGGTGCGGCGAAACCCTCGAATCGAAGCGTAAGGACGCACATCATGCGGAACATCGCGCGCTGGGCAACGGCTCTGGGACTGGCGGCCACCGCCGTGCTCGGACCCCTCACCGGAGCCGCCACCGCGGCCCCCGAGGCCTCGTCCCTGGTCATGACCGCCACGTACACAGGCGCCCTCTCTCCCGACGGCACCGCCCCGCAGGTGCGCCAGGCCACCCTGACCTGCTCGCCCACCGTCTCCGGCACCCACCCGGACGCCAAGTCGGCCTGCACCGAACTGCGCCGCGTGAACGGCGACTTCGACGCCCTGCAGCCCACTCCGGGCGTGATGTGCCCGATGTACTACGACCCCGTCGTCGTGACCGTCAGCGGCGTCTGGGAGGGCCGGAGCGTCTCGTATGAGCGCACCTTCGGCAACCAGTGCGTGAAGAACACCTACGGCAGCGTCTTCGCGTTCTGACAGCACACCGCAGGGAGGGGTGGACGCGGCTCGGCCGCCCCTCCCGGACGGGGACCCGCCGGGGCATCCCTGGCGCCCGGCGGCTCCCCGGGGCCGCCGGCAGCGTGAGGAACGTCTCTCCCCATGACGGGTTTGCCGCTGGCACTGTGGAGGGGCACGGGGGGAACCGCCACAGCCGTACGACACACAGCGAGATGCCATGACCGCGAACGCAGCCGCCGCCCCCCTCGTCCGCGCCCGCACCGGAGGCCCCAAGGACGACGGGCCCAATCCGCTCGAGCACGCCCTCGGCTGGGTCCTCGTCGTCGTCATCGCCATGTTCGTCACCCAGGCCGGCCTTCTCTGATCTTCCCCGGCACCTCCCCGCCGGGATGTGAACGAGCGTTATCGAAGGGTGTCTTTCCGCTGGTGACGGGAGCCATCCGATCGGGCATACTCGTGCCGCCACAGCCGCTGAACTGCCGTTTCCGTGATCCGGGACGGCAGCATCGGTGCAGCAGTGAGACCCGGCGGCGCCGCCCACACCCGTTCGCGCGCCCGCCGCAGCGCCCGACAGGGAGGAGAGCGCCGCAATGCCCGACCGCGCCCCGCAGCCGGTGGACCGCCAGCTGCCCACCGAGGAGTCCAGGGATCTGATCGCCCTGGTGCGCGACATCGTCCAGAGGGAGATCGCTCCCCGGGCGGCCGAGGAAGAGGACGCCGGGCACTTCCCGCGCGAGGTCTTCACCCTGCTCTCCGAGTCGGGCCTGCTCGGCCTGCCCTACGACTCCGCCCACGGCGGCGGCGACCAGCCCTACGAGGTGTACCTCCAGGTCCTGGAGGAGCTGGCGGCCGCCCGCCTCACCGTCGGCCTCGGCGCCAGCGTCCACACCCTGGCCTGCCACGGGCTCGCCGGCTTCGGCAGCAAGGAACAGCAGGCCGAGCACCTGCCCGCGATGCTCGGCGGCGGCCTCCTGGGCGGCTACTGCCTCTCCGAACCGGCCTCCGGCTCCGACGCGGCCTCACTGCGCACCAAGGCCGTCCGCGACGGCGACGACTGGGTCATCACCGGTACCAAGGCGTGGATCACCCACGGCGGGGTCGCCGACTTCTACACGGTGATGGCCCGCACCGGTGTGGAGGGCCCGCGCGGCATCACCGCGTTCCTCGTCCCCGGCGACGCCGAGGGGCTCACCGCCGCCGCGCCCGAGAAGAAGATGGGCATGAAGGGCTCGCCCACCGCCCAGCTCCACTTCGACGGCGTCCGCGTCCCCGACTCCCGCCGCATCGGCGAGGAGGGCCAGGGCTTCACGATCGCCCTGTCCGCCCTGGACTCCGGGCGCCTGGGCATCGCCGCCTGCGCCATCGGCGTCGCGCAGGCCGCACTCGACGAGGCCGTCGCCTACGCGGGGGAGCGCCGCCAGTTCGGCCGCCCCATCGCCGACTTCCAGGGCCTGCGCTTCATGCTCGCGGACATGGCCACGCAGATCGAGGCGGGCCGCGCCCTGTACCTCGCGGCGGCCCGGCTGCGGGACGCCGGCCGGCCGTTCTCCCGGCAGGCCGCGATGGCGAAGCTGTTCTGCACGGACGCCGCGATGAAGGTCACCACCGACGCCGTCCAGGTGCTCGGCGGGTACGGCTACACGGCCGACTTCCCGGCGGAGCGGTACATGCGCGAGGCGAAGGTCCTCCAGATCGTCGAGGGCACCAACCAGATCCAGCGGGTCGTCATCGCCCGCCACCTCGCGGGCCCCGAGAGCCGCTGACGCCCGCGCCCCCGAAGGCCGGCCGGCACCGCGGCACGCCGGTACCGCGCCGACGCCCGGCGCGCGGCGGTGCGTCCCGGTGCGGCAAGGCCCCGCCGGGCGCCTCGCGCGGGGCCGGGCGTCCCGGTGCGGCTCGGGCGCCCGCCGCCGTCCTCGCGGCCGCCCCGCACCGGCGCCGCCCCGCCCCGGCCGCCGGGTCCGCCGCGTACCACCGCGGAGCGGCGCGCGCCCCGGACACGACGAAACCGCCCCGGTCGCGTATGCGCACCGGGGCGGAGGGCTGCTCAGCGGCGTGGTGTCAGGCGGCGCGCCCCATCCGCGAGGCGGCGTCGCGCATCCGCGGCACCTTCACCTTGATCGGACGGGAGCCCGGCCCGCCCACGTGCGAGAACGGCTGCGTACGCCAGTCGATCCCCTGAGGCAGCGTCAGCAGCAGCCCCATCTCCTGCTCCTGGGGACCCGACTCCTCGTCAACCGGCCGCGCGTCGGACGCCGGCCGGCCGGAGCCGGTGCACACCGACAGGACGAACGGGTTCCACGGCGTCGGGCACAGCGCGTGCTCCGGCAGCACGTCCTCGTCGGCGAGCAGCGCGATGGGCTGCGCGCAGTCCGGGCAGACGACCCGGAACATCTCGAACATGTCGTCTGCGTCGAGCTCTTCGGCCTCGACCGAATCAACAGGCTCCTGCATGGAGAATCTCCCCCTCAGACGGGCCGACCAGGCAATGCGGCCCCGACCACAGCAAGCAATTCCCCCCGGGCCCTGTCGATAACCGTCCGGTCCTGAACGACCGTGACCATGAACGTGTGGCGTTCGTCACATGCCGTCCGCAGGTGCCCCCGCGGTGGCCGGCCGACTGGGCCGGAAGGGTTCCGGGGCAATAGGTTGACCGCATGGAGGAGCTGGATCGTCAGATCGTCGAGTTGCTCGTCAAGGACGGGCGCATGAGCTACACCGACCTGGGCAAGGCCACCGGCCTGTCCACCTCGGCGGTGCATCAGCGCGTCCGCCGCCTTGAACAGCGCGGCGTCATCCGCGGGTACGCCGCCGTCGTCGACCCCGAGGCGGTGGGGCTGCCGATGACCGCGTTCATCTCGGTGAAACCCTTCGACCCCAGCGCCCCAGACGACATCGCGGACCGGCTCGCCGACATCCCCGAGATCGAGGCCTGCCACAGCGTGGCGGGGGAGGAGAACTACATCCTCAAGGTCCGCGTGGCGACCCCGCTGGAGCTGGAGCACCTCCTGACCAGGATCCGCTCGCAGGCCGGGGTCTCCACCCGCACCACGGTCGTCCTCTCCACCCCGTACGAGGCAAGACCCCCGCGCGTCTGACCCACGGGCGTCCGACCCGGCGCCGGGCGCCTGGCCACGCGCCGGGCGCCCGACCCCGCGGACGTCCGCCCCGCGCAGGGCGCCCGACCGCGCGTCTGACCGCGTGCTGGGCCCCGGGCGCCGTGCCGACCGGCCCCGGCCGGGTGGGGCCGTCGGCGATGTCTACGCTGGTCACCATGACCGAGCACGAACGCGACTCCCAGGCCACCGACACCGCACGGACAGGGGAGACCCCGACCCTGCTGCTGCGCGGCGGCGAGGTGCACAGCCCCGCCGACCCCTTCGCCACCGCGATGGTCGTCGAGCGCGGCCATGTCGCCTGGGTCGGCTCCGAGGGCGCGGCCGACGCCTTCGCCTCCGGCGTCGACGAGGTGATCGACCTCGAAGGCGCCCTCGTCACCCCCGCGTTCACCGACGCCCATGTCCACACCACCGCCACCGGCCTGGCGCTGACCGGCCTCGACCTGTCCGGCGCCCGCGACCTGGGCGAAGCCCTCGCGCTCGTACGGGACTTCGCCGCCTCCCGGCCCGGTGACCGGGTCCTGCTCGGCCACGGCTGGGACGCCGCGCGCTGGCCCGAGCGGCGCCACCCGACCCGCGGCGAACTGGACGAGGCCACCGGCGGACGCCCCCTGTACCTGCCGCGCGTCGATGTGCACTCCGCCGTCGTCACCACCGCGCTCCTCGACCTCGTCCCCGGCGTCACCGGCCTCGACGGCTACCACCCGGACGCGCCCCTCACCGGCGCCGCCCACCACGCCGTACGGGCCGCCGCCCACGGCGCCGTCACCCCGGCCCAGCGCGCCGAGGCCCAGCGCGCCGCGCTCCACCGCGCCGCGTCCCTCGGCATCGGCACCGTCCACGAGTGCGGCGGCCCCGACATCTCCGACGAGGCGGACTTCACCAGCCTGCTGAGGCTCGCCGGCGAGGAACCGCTCCCCAGGGTCGTCGGCTACTGGGCGCAGGCCGTCGGCGGCCCCGAGGACGCCCGCCGCGTCCGCGAGCTGGGCGCGGTCGGCGCGGCCGGCGACCTCTTCGTCGACGGGTCCCTCGGATCCCACACCGCCTGCCTGCACGAGTCGTACGCCGACGCGGCGCACACCGGTACCGCCCACCTCGACGCGGCCTCCGTCGCCGCCCATGTGACCGCCTGCACCGAGGCCGGGCTCCAGGCCGGTTTCCACGCCATCGGCGACGCCGCCGTGACCGCCGTGGTGGAAGGGGTCCGGGCCGCCGCCGACAAGGTCGGCCTCCACCGGGTCCGCGCCGCCCGGCACCGCGTCGAGCACGCCGAGATGCTCACCCCCGAGACCATCGCCGCCTTCGCCGAACTGGGCCTCACCGCCTCCGTGCAGCCCGCCTTCGACGCGGCCTGGGGCGGCGACGACGGCATGTACGCCGAGCGCCTCGGCGTCGAACGCGCCCGCACCCTCAACCCGTACGCGGCGCTGCTGCGCGCCGGTGTCCCGCTCGCCTTCGGCTCCGACAGCCCGGTCACCCCCCTCGACCCGTGGGGCACCGTCCGCGCCGCCGCCTTCCACCGCACACCCGAGCACCGCGTCTCCGTCCGCGCCGCCTTCACCGCCCACACGCGCGGCGGCTGGCGGGCCGTCGGCCGTGACGACGCGGGCGTCCTCGTGCCCGGCGCGCCCGCCGACTACGCCGTCTGGCAGGCCGGTGACCTGGTCGTCCAGGCGCCCGACGACCGGGTGGCCCGCTGGTCCACCGACCCCCGCTCCGGCACGCCCGGCCTGCCCGACCTGACGCCGGGCAACCCGCTGCCGGTGTGCCTGCGGACCGTGGTGGGCGGCCGGACGGTCTTCGTACGACCGAACGAGTGAGATGGGCGGCACGCCCCCGGCGCGGCGCGCCCCGGGCGTTCCGTCACGACCTGCGGATCTTCGTCGCTGACCTGGGCCTTCTTTCGGAAACCGCAGGTCGCCGGGGTGTTGACAGGCAGCGGTGAACGGCCGGTAGGTTCGGCGGGTCCACCACGGACGTCCGGCCGGCCGAGCACGCCTCACCGCGGCCGCGGAGCGCCGCTGGATCGCGGGGTGGTGTGCCGCACCGGCGCACCACCGCTGGGAGCCAGGTTCAGCGCCAGCGCCCCGCGCGGCGGGGGAGGTCTCCGGCGGGCGTCCCCCCGGCTCCCGGGAGCCGGGGCGGGGTGCGACCCGGGTGGGGCCCGGACGTTCAGTAGACAACGGCTCTTCGGACGACCCGCAGCCAGCGGGCCCCAGGGTCGGCCCGAAGGACGCCGGGCCCCCGTGCGGACCCGTGGGCGCCCGCTCCCCCCGACGAGCCGGCGAACGACGCGGCTCGTCGATCGTCCGTGCCGCGGGCTCGCTATGGTGGGCATTCGCGATAGGACGTAAGGGGCAGCAGTGAAAGACGACGGTCAGAGTCAGCGGCGGTACGGACCGCTGGGCAGAGCCTTGGTGATCATTCCGACCTACAACGAGGCGGAGAACATCGGGCCGATCGTCTCCCGGGTGCGGGAATCCGTACCGGACGCGGACATCCTCGTCGCCGACGACAACAGCCCGGACGGCACCGGCAAGATCGCCGACGAGCTGTCCGCCGACGACCCCCACGTCCACGTGCTGCACCGCAAGGGCAAGGAGGGCCTCGGCGCGGCCTACCTGGCCGGGTTCCGCTGGGGCATGGAGCACGGCTACGACGTTCTGGTCGAGATGGACGCCGACGGCTCCCACCGCCCCGAGGAGCTGCCCCGGCTCCTCACCGCCCTGAAGGGCGCCGACCTCGTGCTGGGCTCCCGCTGGATCCCCGGCGGCCGGATCGTGAACTGGCCGAAGTCGCGCGAGTACCTCTCCCGGGGTGCCAGCGTCTACTCCCGGCTGCTGCTCGGGGTGCCGATCCGGGACGTCACCGGCGGCTTCCGGGCGTTCCGCGCGGACACCCTGCGCGGACTCGGCCTGGAGGACGTCGCCTCGCAGGGCTACTGCTTCCAGATCGACCTGGCCCGGCGGGCGGTCGCCGCCGGGTTCCACGTGGTCGAGGTGCCCATCACCTTCGTCGAACGCGAGCACGGCGACTCCAAGATGAGCCGGGACATCGTCGTGGAGGCCCTGTGGCGGGTCACCGCCTGGGGCGTGACCAGCCGCGCCGGCCGGATCGCGGGACGCCCGCGCCGCTGAGCACGGCGGCGGCCGGGGTCCTTACGCCGTCCTGTCATCGCCCCAGGCACACTGGGGGCATGACGACCGGTGCTCCGCTGCCTCCCGCCCGTGGGCGCTCCCGCGCCCGCACCCTCGTACCCCTCGGCCTGGCCGCCTGGCTGGTGCTGGAGATCTGGCTCCTGACGCTGGTGGCGGACGCCTCCAGCAGCCTCCTGGTGCTCGCCCTGCTGGTGGGCGCCGGAGTCCTCGGGGCCGCCGTGGTGAAGCGGGCCGGGCGCCGGGCGTTCACCACGCTCGCCGAGACGCTCCAGCGCCGGCAGGAGAGCGGCGCCCCCGGCCCCGAGGAGAAGGCCGGCGGCAACGGCATGCTGATGCTCGGCGGGCTGTTGCTGATGCTGCCGGGCCTGGCCTCCGACGTACTGGGCCTGCTGCTCCTTCTCCCGCCGGTCCGCGCTGCCGCCGCCCGCTACGGGGAGCGCGCCCTCGACCGCCGGATGGGCACCGTCCTGCGGCAGGCCCGCATCCACCGCCCGGACGGGAAGGTGGTGCCGGGCGAGGTGATCCGCGACACGGGCGACCCGGCGGGCCCGCGGGACAGCCGGCCCCCGCTGACCTCCTGAACCGCCCCGGCCCGCCCCTCGGGGTACGCCGAATGCCCGCGTACGGGCGCGGGGGCCGGCGCCACGGGCCCGGCCCGTACGCGAGGACGGGGACGCGAAGGCGGGGACGTGAGGGCGGGCCGTACGGAGCGCGCCGCACCGGGAGCCGTCACGCGGGCACGCGAAAGCCGCGGGGCGTGGTACGTCGATGCGTACCGCGCCCCGCGGCTCTCGCGTGCGGCGGGTGCTAACCCGTCACGCGGACTTCCTGCTGTCGCGCGGATGCACGGCGATGTTCATGGCGCCGGAGCGCAGGACCGCCAGCCGCTCGGCCAGCACCTCCTCCAGCTCCTCGCGCGTGCGCCGCTCCATCAGCATGTCCCAGTGCGTACGCGCGGGCTTCGCCTTCTTCTCCTCGGGGCCGTCGCCGTCCACCAGAAGCGCCTGGCTCCCGCAGACCTTGCACTCCCACTCCGGCGGGATCTCCGCCTCGACCGAGAACGGCATCTCGAAACGATGCCCCTTCTCGCATGCGTACTCCACCGCCTGGCGCGGGGCCAGATCGATGCCGCGGTCGGTCTCGTAGCTGGTCACCACGAGGCGCGTGCCGCGAAGAGCTCGCTCACTCATGAATCGTGCCTCCCGGGCTTGTCGCCCACAGGACAGGTGTCGCTGTCGTCGTCATCCGGTCAACGTCCGGTCGGCGGTAAAGATTCCCGTTGCGGGTCATGCGTCGCCCGTCGTGCCGCCCCTTTTTGTACCCACCAGTGCCCGGTTTGTCACATCTGGCAGGAGATGTCACCCGGCGTCTCCGTTCACCGCACAGGCAGTAACGGTCCGCCTGGCAGGCCAAAGGCGTACACTACCGCCCTTTGACCCGGCCGTCTAAACCGGGGCCCCGGCGACACTCAGATCCTCTCCGGCACGGGGTTGCCCGCGGCCGCGACCGCCCGCCGCACCGGCACCCGCGCCAGCAGGACGAAGCCCACCGCGAAGAACAGCACGAGCGACACGATGGCGTCCCGGTAGCTCCCGGTCAGCTGGTAGGCGAGCCCGAAGACCAGCGGCCCCAGCCAGCTCAGGCCGCGGTCGCTCATCTCGTAGGCGGAGAAGTACTCGGCCTCCTTGCCGCGCGGCACCAGGTGCGAGAACAGCGACCGCGACAGCGCCTGGCTGCCGCCCAGCACCAGACCGATCGCCGCCGCCAGCGCGTAGAACCACACCGGCGCCCCCGCGGGCAGGAAGTACCCCGCGGCCAGGATCAGCGTCCACACCGCCAGCGAGCCCAGGATCGTCCGCTTCGCGCCGTACGAGCGGGCCAGCCTGCCCATCCCGAGCGCCCCGGCCACGGCGAGCACCTGCACCAGCAGCACCGCCGTGATCAGCGTCGTCTGGTCCAGGCCCAGCTCCTCGGAGCCGTAGACCGACGCCTGGGAGATCACGGTCTGCACGCCGTCGTTGTAGACCAGGTACGCCAGCAGGAACGACAGCGTCAGCGGATGGCGCCGCATGTCCCGCAGCGTCGCCGCCAGCTGCCGCCACCCCGAGCCGACCGCGCCCTCCCCGCCGGGCGCCACCCGCCGGTCCCGCAGCCGCCGCAGCGGTACGAGGGTGAAGGCGCCCCACCACAGGCCGGCCGACGCCAGGCAGATCCGCACCGCGTCCGTCTCGCTCAGCCCGAACGACGCGTGCCCCGTGTACAGGGCCAGGTTCAGCAGCAGCACCAGCGCGCCCGACGTGTAGCCGAACGCCCAGCCGCGCGACGAGACCGCGTCCCGCTCCTCCGGCGCGGCGATCTGCGGCAGGTACGCGTTGTACAGGGCCATCGACACGGCGAGCGACGCGTTGGCGACGATCAGCAGCAGCGCGCCCAGCAGGTAGCGGTCGCCCTCCAGGAAGAACATCCCCGCCGTCGCGCCCGCCCCCGTGTACGCGGCGGCCGCCAGCAGCGGCTTCTTGCGTCCCGTGCGGTCCGCCGCCGCCCCCGCCAGCGGCATGACCAGCACGGCGAGGACGATCGACAGGGAGACCGAGTACGCGAAGACCGACCCGGCCCGCACGGGGACGCCCAGCGGGTGGACGAAGCCGTCCGCGTCGGCCGCCGCCTTCGCCACCGACGTCAGATACGGGCCGAGGAACACGGTCAGGACGCTCGTGGAGTACACGGAGCACGCGAAGTCGTAGAAGTACCAGCCGCGCTGCTCGCGTCTGCGGTCGGGCGGCGGCGCGCCGGCGGCGCCCGCGTCCCGGTCGGCGGTCTCGGCTGTCACACGCGCCCCCCTCGTTCGTGCCGCCCCGGTCCGCGCGCCGGGGTCAGACCCACGCTCCCCGGCCGGTGAGCACCGTGCGCAGCGTCTGAAGATGATCGGTCATGATGCCATCCACGCCAAGGTCCAGGAGGGCGTTCATCCGCTCCGGGTCGTTGACCGTCCACACGTGCACCTGGAGCCCGCGCGCGTGCGCCTCGCGGACGAACCGCCGGTCCACCACGCGGATGCCGCCCTGCGCCTCGGGCACCTGCGCGGCCACCGCCCCCGCGCGCAGCGCCGCCGGTATGCCGTACGAGCGGAGCCTGAGCCCCACCACGCCGCGCACGCCGAACGACGTGGCCAGCCGCTCGCCCGCCGCCCGGCGCGCCCGCGCGACGCGGCCCTCGTTGAACGAGCCGACGCACACCCGGTCCCACGCGTTGGCCCGGCGGATCAGCTCCACCAGCGGGACGAGCGCGGACTCGGCCTTCAGGTCCACGTTCCACCGGGCTTCGGGGAACTCCTCCAGCAGCTCCTCGAAGAGCGGCAGCGGCTCGCGGCCCGCCACGCGTGCCCGCCGGACCTCGCTCCACGGCAGGCGCGCGATCCGTCCCCGCGCGTCGGTGACCCGGTCGAGCGTCGGGTCGTGGAAGGCGACGAGCCTGCCGTCGGCCGTGGTGTGCACATCCGTCTCGAAGTAGCGGTACCCGGCTTCGGCGGCCCGCCGGAACGCGGTCGCGGTGTTCTCCAGCCCGTCCGCCGCGCCGCCCCGGTGGGCGAACGGGATGGCGCAGGGGTGGTCCAGGTACGGGTGGCGCGGGCGCGGTAGGCGAGTCACCGCGGCAGTATCACCCGTTCCGGTGGCCCCGAGGCGACCCCGGTGCTGCCGGCCGCCGTACCGGGGGTGGCCTCCGGCACCGCGAACAGGCGCAGCGACAGCTGGGCGAGCGGCCCGATCGCCAGGGCGTACAGCACCGTGCCGACGCCCAGGGAGCCGCCGAGGAGGAAGCCCGTCGCGACGACGGTCAGCTCCAGGGCCGTGCGGATCAGCCGGATCGAGCGGCCGGTCACCCGGTGCAGTCCGGTCATCAGGCCGTCGCGCGGGCCCGGTCCGAAGCGGGCGGCGATGTAGAGGCCGGTCGCGAGGCCGTTGAGGACCACCCCGGCGACCATCAGCGCGATCCGGGCGGGCAGGCCGTCCGCGTCCGGGACGACGGCGAGGGTGGCGTCCATCGCGGCTCCGATGAGCAGGACGTTCGCGACGGTGCCCAGGCCCGGCCGCTGCCGGAGCGGGATCCACAGCAGCAGGACCACCGCGCCCATGACCGTCACCATGACACCGATCGACAGGCCGGTCAGGTTCGACAGGCCCTGGTGGAGGACGTTCCACGGCTCCAGGCCCAGGCCGCTGCGGACCAGGAGCGCCGAGCTGGCCCCGTAGAGCAGGAGGCCCGAGACGAGCTGGGCCAGCCGGCGCGGGATGCGCCGCCCCGGCGGCCGGCCGCCGGGCTCGGACGGCGGTGTGGACGACGATCGGGACAAGGTGACCCCCGGAGTGCTGGTGTGGTGGACTGACCTATGACACTCTCTGGCGTGCCATTGGATCTCAACCATGGCCAATTCGAGGAAGGTGGACTGAAGTCATGGCTCAGTGGACTTCGGCGGTGGGCGCCGCCCAGCTCGCCCGCCAGCTGACCGCCCAGCAGCCCCGGCCCGCCGGCCCCGGCACCCGGAAGCCCGCCGCGTACCGGGCGCTGGCCGACGGCATCCGCCTCCTCGTGCTGGAGGGCCGCGTCCCCGTCGCCGCCCGCCTGCCCGCCGAGCGGGAACTGGCCCTCGCGCTGGCGGTGAGCCGCACCACCGTCGCCGCCGCCTACGAGGCCCTCCGCGCGGAAGGCTTCCTGGAGTCGCGGCGCGGCGCCGGCAGCTGGACGACCGTGCCCGCGGGCAACCCGCTGCCCGCCCGCGGCCTCGAACCGCTGCCGCCCGAGTCGCTCGGCTCGATGATCGACCTCGGCTGCGCGGCGCTCCCGGCCCCCGAGCCCTGGCTCAGCCGCGGCTTCCAGGGCGCCCTGGAGGAGCTGCCGCCCTACGCCCACACGCACGGCGACTACCCGGCGGGACTGCCCGCGCTGCGCCGCACCCTCGCCGACCGGTACACCGCGCGGGGCATCCCCACGATGCCCGAGCAGATCATGGTGACGACCGGCGCGATGGGCGCCATCGACGCCATCTGCCACCTGTTCGCCGGGCGGGGCGAGCGGATCGCCGTGGAGTCCCCCTCGTACGCCAACATCCTCCAGCTGATGCGGGAGGCGGGCGCCCGGCTGGTGCCCGTCGCCATGGCCGAGGGGCTGGCCGGCTGGGACCTGCCGCGCTGGCGCCAGGTGCTGCGGGACGCCGCGCCCCGCCTCGCGTACGTCGTCGCCGACTTCCACAACCCGACCGGCGCGCTCGCCGACGAGGACCAGCGGCGGGCCCTCGTGGACGCGGCCCGGTCGGCGGGCACGGTCCTCGTGGTCGACGAGACCATGTCGGAGCTGCGCCTGGACGACGGCGTGGAGATGCCGCGTCCGGTCTGCGCGTTCGACCCCGCGGGCAGCACGGTGCTGACCGTCGGTTCGGCGAGCAAGGCGTTCTGGGCGGGCATGCGGATCGGCTGGGTGCGGGCCGCGCCCGACGTGATCCGCTCCCTCGTCGCCGCCCGCGCCTACGCCGACCTGGGCACGCCCGTCTTGGAGCAGCTCGCCGTCAACTGGCTGATGGGCGGCGAGGGCTGGGAGCAGGCCGTGGCGCTGCGCCGCGACCAGGCCCGCGAGAACCGGGACGCGCTGGTCGCCGCCGTACGCCGGGAGCTGCCCGGCTGGGACTTCGAGGTGCCGCGCGGCGGGCTGACCCTGTGGGTGCGGACCGGCGGCCTGTCCGGCTCGCGGTTGGCGGAGGCGGGGGAGCGGGTCGGTGTGCGCGTCCCGTCAGGGCCCCGCTTCGGCGTGGACGGCGCCTTCGAGGGGTACGTGCGGCTGCCGTTCACGGTGGGCGGGGCGGTCGCCGACGAGGCCGCCGTACGGCTGGCGGCCGCCGCCCGCATGGTGCGGGCGGGCGCGGCGGGCGGTCCGGTGGCGGAGGAGCCCAGGACCTTCGTCGCCTGAGCGGCGGCGCGGTGGCGGGTCAGTTCGGGACGGCCGCGCCTCCGGGGGGCGCCACCGCCGTCGGGTCGCCGGGCGGGAGCGCGGCCCCGTGGGCGGGGTGGGCGTCCGCCGGGACGGCCGTCTCGTGGACGACGCGGTCGGGGAGGAGGTGCAGCACCGCGTGGCGGTGGGCCTCCGGGGCCGTCTCGTCGTACGGGTCCGGTGTGGCCGGGACCTGGAGGCGCACCACCTCGCCGGTGCCCAGCCGGGCGTAGCCGCGGCCCGGCGGGACCTCGGGCGGGGGCGTCGTGCGGGGCGGGGCGCCGAGGACCGCGGCGTGCTGCTCGGGCGGCGCGGAGCCGAGCGTCACGCGCGCCCGGGTGTGGGCCCGTACGACGTCGCCCAGCGCGTCCACCGTGTCGAACTGCTCGGCCACCACCACCGTCACGCACGCCGCCCTGCCGTGCCGCAGCGGCACCTGCAGCAGCTCCTGCGGGCCCGTACGCCCCTCGGCGGCGGCCAGGTCCGCGAGGACGGTCGGCCGGTCCAGCAGGATCCACAGCGGGCGGCGGGCCTCCGCCGGGGCTGGCTCGCCCGCCTGCCGGGCCTCGTACGCGGCGGCGAGGCGCCGCTCCGTCTCGTCGGCCGCCCACTCCAGCGCGGCCAGCGCGCCCGCCGGGCCGCACTCGACGCCCAGCACGCCCCTGCGGCCGGCCAGGCACGCGTACTCGCCCGTCCCGAAGCCCTCCAGGACCAGCACCTCGCCGTCGTGCTGGAGCGCCTGGAGCGCGATGGACCGGAGCAGGGTGCTGACCCCGCCGCCGGGCTGGCCGACCACCAGCAGATGCGCCTCCGTCGAGCGCGGCCCGGTGCGCCACACGACCGCCGGGGCGTCCCTGGTCGCCTCGCCGTCCCGGACCGGGACGTGCGCCGCACCGCGTCGGCGTCCGTGAACCCGAGCACCGTCTCGCCCGGCACCGTCACGAACCGCTGCGCCACCACCGCCGCCGGGAGCGCGTCCGGCACGGTCATCAGCAGGTGGTTGCCCTCCTCGTCCCAGTCGAAGCGGTACTCGCGGCCGCGGCCCGACTTGGCGTGCAGCAGCCGCTCGATCCTGGCGCGCTCCGCCGGGTCGCCGTCCGGGAAGTACGCCGGGTAGGAGATCCGCAGCCGCGTCGGGCGGCCGTCGGCGTCGAAAGCGAAGTCCCCGAAGGCCCGGGCCCACTCGCCGCCGTGGGCGAACAGCGGGCTCGGGTCGCCGGGGACCGAGAAGTGCGGCACCAGGGCCTCGTACAGCGCCCGCAGCCGCTCCTTGCCGAGCTGGTCCGCCCCGGGCGCCGGGGCGGGGCGCTCCCTGCCCTTCCACGCCGCCGCGCCCATCAGCGACACCAGCGCCAGCAGCGGCCCGTACGGCATCAGCGCGACCCCGAGGACGCACACGGCGGCCAGGAACAGCGTGGGACCGCGCCGCTCCTTGGGGGTGGCCGACCATCTGGCGCGTCCCGCCGCCGCCAGCCTGCGCAGCCCGCGCGAGACGGTGATCAGCGGATGGAGGACGTCGGTGGCGCCGTCGGCGGCCGTGCGCGCGAGCTCTTTGCCGCGAGCGATCGACGCTCTGCCGCTGCTCGGAATGCGGGGGAGTGGTCGCCGTGCCACGTCGTCTCCTGGGGTCGTGAGGTCGCGGGGTCGCGTGAGTCGCGGGAGTCGTGGGTGGTCGTGGGTGGGTGGTCGTGGGGGACGCCGGAGCCGTGGAATCCGCGGATCCGGTGGATCCGGGGGAGATCCGGGGCGCCCGGGGGGTTCGCGGTTTCGTGGACTCGCGGGCTCTCCGTGGATGCGCGGATCCCGTCGTGGTGCGTCGGGGGCCGTGGCTCCGGTGGGTCCGTGGGCCGCGTCGGAGGGGCGCGGTCCGGGCGGCGTCAGAAGTTGATGCCGCCGAGGAGACTGGCGAGGCTCTGCCCGCCCGCGGTGATGCTCGGTGCGATGGCGGTACCCGCGAGGTAGAAGCCGAACAGCGCGCAGACGAGGGCGTGGGAGGCCTTGAGCCCGTCCTTCTTGAAGAAGAGGAAGACGATGATGCCGAGCAGAACCACGCCTGAGATCGACAGGATCATGAGGGTTTCTCCTGGTTGAAGGGACAGTCACCATGAGTCATTCCAGGCTCACAGGAAGCATCTATGTGATAAAAGGTGCAATCGGGTGAATATGCGGCGTTTTCACTTGACCGGCGCACGTCGGACGCCGCTCCGGCGGGGCAGTACCCTGTCGGTTCACTCGTACGGCTGACCTCGTCGTACGCACGGTTGCAGAGCGCAAACAACGGAAAGGCGGCCCCGATGAGCGACACCCCGGACCCCGAGGTCGTCGACCTCGCGTCGAAGATCTTCGACCTCGCGCGGCACGGCGACACCGAAGCCCTCGCCGCCTACGTCGACGCGGGCGCCCCCGCGAACCTCACCAACGACAAGGGCGACTCCCTCGTGATGCTCGCCGCCTACCACGGCCACGCCTCGACCGTGGAAGCCCTCCTCGCCCGCGGAGCCGACCCGAACGCCGCCAACGACCGCGGCCAGACCCCCCTCGCCGGAGCCGTCTTCAAGGGCGAGGACGGCGTCATCCGCGCCCTCCTCGCCGGCGGCGCGAATCCGGAAGCCGGCACTCCGTCCGCCGTGGACACGGCCCGCATGTTCGGCAAGACCGACCTCCTGGAGCTGTTCGGCTCCCGGTGAACGGCCCGGAAACGGGCAGCGAACCAAGGACGGACACCGCGCCGTAAATGTGGTCGCGGCGGCGAAAACGCTGGGTCATCATGACGACGGGCCCGCAGGGGGCCACCGAGAGAAGGCAGAGGCAGAGGAAGATGGTCGACACCAAGCAGAAGACGACGGGCGGTATCCGATGGCACCGCGCGGCCTAGCCGATGAGCGGGCGGTCCACGCACCCGGCGGTACCGGGACACCCGGCCGCGCCCGCCCAGTCGACAGCTTGATGTGAGGCGTTTTCCCATGTTCGAACCCGTCATAGCGCCGAGCGGCACCCTGCTCGGCCTGCTGCAGAGGGGCCGGGGCGACGGCACACTGCACGCGCTGGCCGCGCCCCGCGCCGAGGCGCTCGCCGCCCTCGACCACTGCGTCGTGAACGACCCGCGCCAGGACTGGCAGGTCGAGAACCGCTCCCTCTACTACGCCCGCCTCTACCTGGACCTGCACGGCGGCCTCGACACCGTCGAGGAGCACCTGTTCGGCGCCGACGACCACGTCGACACCGACGAGTGCCGCACCGGGCTCGCCCTGTCCGTACTGGGCCACCTCGCCTCGTACGGCCGCCGCGACGCCCTCCTGCTGCTGCGCCGCTACACCGCGACCGGCAGCAACTGGGCGTGGGCGCTGGACGAGCTGGCCCTGCGCGACGACGACACCGCCCTGCGCGGCCTCGCCGACGCCGTACTGGCCCGCTTCCCGGCCGGCCCCGAGGGTGACGCCGAACTGGCCGCCGCCGTGCGCGACGCCTACGAGCCGCGCCCCTGGCGGCTGTGGGGCGAGGACCCGCGCGACTCCGTCGGCGGCCGGGTGCGCGCCGCCCGGGAACAGGGCTCCTTCGACCGCTGGCAGCGGCAGATGCGCCCGACCGGGCCCCGGCCCGGCTGGAGCGTCCAGGCCGTGTTCGACTGGGCCCAGCAGGGACTGGAGCGCGGCAGCGTCCTGCACCTGCCGGCCGCCCGCTGCCTGACCGCCGTCGCCGGCCCCGACGACCGGCAACTGATCGTGGAGGCCGCCCGCAGCGGCCCCGACGGCGCCCGCTGCGCGGCGCTCCACTACCTCGCGGAGGGGCGCGACCCCGCCGTACTCGACCTGATCGAGGCGGCCGCGAGCAGCCCGTCCGCCACCGTCGCCGAAGCGGCCGTCGCCGCCTTCGAGCGGATGTGCGGCG
Source organism: Streptomyces sp. SudanB25_2051 (assembly GCF_964272635.1). Lineage (NCBI taxonomy): Bacteria > Bacillati > Actinomycetota > Actinomycetes > Kitasatosporales > Streptomycetaceae > Streptomyces > Streptomyces sp. SudanB25_2051. Next base: position 830,350 of record NZ_OZ186787.1, on the reverse strand, counting down.
AGGCGGCCGTCGACCGGGCGCGCGGCTGGGTCCACCGGCCCGACGCGCTGGGCACGTCCGCCGGCGGCGTCCTCGCCTCGCGCGGCGGCGAGAAGGACGCCCCGCTGGTCCTCGGCGCGCTCCGGCAGGCCGTGCGCACCGACGGGCCCGACGCGCGGTCGCTGTACCCGCTCGTGGACGGAGCCGGCCGCCTCGGCATCGCCTGCGCCGCGCCCGTGCTGCGGCACGTCTACCGCGAGACCGCCTCCTCCGAACTGCGCGGCCGCACCGCGCGGGCCCTCGCCGCGACGGACCCGACCTTCGCCACGGGCTTCGCCGTCGAGTGCCTGTGGGACTGCGAGGAGACCACCCGCGAGATCGCCGCCCTGCACGCCGAGACCGGGGACGTACGCGTCGCCGAACGCCTGCGCCGGCTCGCCGCCGATCCGGTCGAGGAGGACGAGGTGCAGACCGCCGTCCGCAGCCGCATCGGCGGCCCGGACGTTCCGACGGCCTGACCCGAGGGCCCGAAGCGCCGGGCGCCGCCCCGCCCGAAGGGCCTGTCGGCCCTGATGTGGCGGGCACCGCCCGGCGGGGCCGGCGGCCCGGAGGCCGGATGGTCCTGCCCTGGGCTCTGAGGCCGAGGGCACTGCGGCGGGGCGGGCCTGAGGCCGGAGGGGGCCCCTGATCCCTGTGGGCCTCGGAGGCCGGCCCTGCGGCCCAGTGGCCTGGCGGCCCCGCGGCCTGGCGGGCCCTGCCGCCACAACGTCGGGGGCCGGCGGCCCGACGGTCGGGTGGCCTGGCTCTCCGCTTCGAGCCCGCTCGGCGGGGGCGTCCGGCCTGGCGCCTGGGCGAGCCGGCGGCCTGACGGCGGCCGGGCCCGGTCGTGGCCCAGCCGGTACGGAGGGCGCGGGTCCCGGACCGTTCGGCCCGCGGGCCCCGCGCCCGCCGCTCGCCCGATGCGCTCCCGGCCCGCCAGGCCGAGGGGCGGCGGCCACCGCCCCGACCGCCCCCGGCGCCGCCCTGCCCCGCCTCACCGCACCGGCACGAACCTCACCCGCGTCCCCGGCCCCGCCTGTGCCGCGTCCGCCAGGTCCGCCGACCGCACCACACCCACCACCGGGTAACCGCCCGTCGTCGGGTGGTCCGCCAGGAACACCACCGGGCGCCCGTCCGGCGGCACCTGCACCGCGCCCAGCACCATGCCCTCGCTCGGCAGCTCGCCGGCCCGCGCCCGCTCCAGCGGCGGGCCCTCCAGACGCAGCCCCACCCGGTTCGAGGCGGCGGCCACCCGGTACGTGCTCGTGGCGAGCGTCCGCAGCGCACCGGCCGTGAACCAGTCGTCGCGCGGCCCCCACCGCAGCCTCAGCACCAGCTCCTCCGGCACACCGCGCCACGGCGCGCCCTCGTACCAGGCGGCACCCGGCCGCGCCTCGCCCAGCGGCAGCACCATGCCGTCCTCCAGCGGCGCGGGCCCGAGACCCGACAGCAGGTCCGTGGACCGGCTCCCCAGCACCGGGTCGGCCGCCACCCCGCCCGCGAACGCCACGTACGACCGGGCGCCCCGCACCGCCGGGCCCACCTCCAGCACGGCGCCCGCCCCGACGCGTACCGCCGCGCCCCACGGCGCCGGCCGCCCGTCCACGGTCACCGGGCAGGGCGCGCCGCCCACCGCCACGGTCACCGCGCGGCCGGGTCGCACCGCGCAGCCGGTGAGCGTCGTCTCCAGCACGGCGGCGCCCTCGTCGTTGCCGACCAGCCGGTTGGCCAGCGCGGCAGCGTACGGGGCGAGGGCGCCCGAGCGCGGCACGCCCAGGTGCGCGTGGCCGAACCGCCCCCGGTCCTGCACGGTGGTCAGCGCCCCGGCCCGTACGACCGTGAAGGACCGTACGGTCACGCGCCCTCCTCGGTGAACCGCACCCGCAGCCCCGGCGCCAGCAGCGCGGCCGGCTCCCGCGCCGGGTCCCACAGCACCGCGTCGGTGGTGCCGATCAGCTGCCAGCCGCCGGGCGACGCCCGCGGATAGACCCCCGTGTACGGCCCGGCCAGCGCGACCGAACCCGCCGGGACGGCCGTCCGGGGGGTGTCCCGGCGCGGCACCGCGTACCGCTCCGGCAGCCCGGTCAGATACCCGAAGCCGGGCGCGAACCCGCAGAACGCCACCCGGTACTCGACCCCTGCGTGGACGCGGCCGACCTCCTCGGGCGCCACCCCCCAGAGTCCGGCGACCTCCGCCAGGTCCGGCCCGTCGTAGCGGACCGCCACCTCCACCAGGGGCCCCTCGCGCGCGTCCAGCGGTGGCACCTCCCAACCGGCGGCCTCCACGGCCAGCCGCCCCGGCTCGGCCACCCCGTCGAGCAGTACCGTCCGCGCGGCCGGCACGATCTCCCGCACGGCGGGCAGCGTCCCCGCGTCCCGCCTCCGCAGCAGCTCGGCGTGGAACGCCCGCGTCTCCTCCCCGCTCCCGAACTCCAGCAACAGCGCCCGCTCACCCACCTCCAGGGCTCTCATGCGAACGCCTCCACCCGCACACCCTCCGCCTCCAGGCGGGCGCGCACCCGCCGGGCCAGCTCCACCGACCCCGGCGTGTCCCCGTGCAGGCACAGCGACCGGGCCCGCACGGACACCGCCTCCCCGGAGCGGGCCGTCACCGTCCCGCGCAGCGCGAGGGAAAGCGACCGTTCGACCACCGCTTCGGGGTCGTGGACGACCGCGCCCTCACGCCCGCGCGGGACGAGCGTGCCCTCCGCCGTGTACGCCCGGTCCGCGAACGCCTCCGGGACCACGGGCAGACCGGCGTCCCGCGCGCACGCGTGGAGCCGCGACCCGGGCAGCCCCAGCACCGGCAGGCCGCCGCCGGCGAGCAGCACCCCCTCTACCACGGCGCCCGCCTGCCCCTCGTCGTGCACGACCCGGTTGTACAGCGCGCCGTGCGGCTTCACATACGACACCCGCGACCCGGCGGCGCGCGCGAACACCTCCAGGGCGCCGATCTGATAGGCCACTTCGGCCGCCAGCTCGTCCGGCGGCACGTCCATGGCACGCCGCCCGAAGCCCGCCAGGTCGCGGTACGAGACCTGGGCGCCGATCCGGACCCCCCGCTCGGCGGCGAGCGCGCACACCCGCCGCATGGTGACCGCGTCCCCGGCGTGGAAGCCGCATGCCACATTGGCGCTGGTGACGACGGACAGCAGCTGCTCGTCGTCGGTCAGCCGCCAGCGGCCGAAGCCCTCGCCGAGGTCGGCGTTGAGATCGATCGATGCCCCGGTCACGTCCGTCAACTCCTCAGAATCCCGTCCTCGCCGGCCGGGGCGGAACACGCCCCGCCGGCCGTCACCACAGCTCCCGCCCGCGTGTCTCGGGCAGGCCGAGCAGCGCCACCACGGCGATGCCGTAGGCGACCGCGCCGAACACCAGCGCACCGCCCACCCCCCAACCGTCCGCCAGGAACCCGACGAGCGTCGGGAAGAACGCCCCCACGGCGCGGCCCGTGTTGTACGTGAACCCCTGCCCCGTCCCGCGCACCGCCGTCGGGTACAGCTCCGCCAGGAAGGAGCCGAAGCCGCTGAAGATGGCCGACATGCAGAACCCCAGCGGGAAGCCCAGCACGAGGACCAGTCCGTTCGCCCCGGCCGGGATGTTCGTGTACGCCACGACGCAGATCGCGGACAGCACCGCGAACAGCACGATGTTGCGCTTCCGGCCCAGCCGGTCCGTCAGGTAGCCGCCGGTCAGGTAGCCGAGGAACGCCCCGGATATCAGGAAGGCGAGATATCCGCCCGTGCCGACGACCGTCAGGCCGCGCTCCGTCTTCAGGTACGTCGGCACCCAGGTCGCCAGCGTGTAGTAGCCGCCCTGCACCCCGGTCGACAGCAGGACCGCGAACAGCGTCGTCCGCAGCAGCCCCGCCCTGAAGATCCCCGCGAAGGAGCCGCGCTCCGCGCTCTCCCGCCGCACCCGCGCGGCCTCGGGCGCGTCCTCCACGTTCCGCCGGACGTACACGATGAGCAGCGCGGGCAGGGCGCCCGTCCAGAACATCACCCGCCATGCCGTGTCCGCGTCGAGGAAGTGGAACACCAGCGTGTAGACGACCACGGCCAGCGCCCAGCCCGCCGCCCAGGCGCTCTGCACCCAGCCCAGCGTCCGCCCCCGGTGCCGCGCCGACGCGTACTCGGCGACCAGGATCGCGCCGACCGCCCACTCCCCGCCGAACCCGAGGCCCTGCAGGGCGCGGAAGACGAGCAGCGTCTCGTAGTTCGGCGCGAAGCCGCACGCGACCGTGAACACCGCATAGGTCGCGACGGTGAGCATCAGCGCGCGGACCCGGCCCATCCGGTCGGCGAGTATCCCCGCGAGGGCGCCGCCGACCGCCGACACGACCAGCGTGACGGTCGTGAGCAGCCCGGTCTGGCCGCTGTCCAGGCGGAAGTAGGCGGCGATCGCCACCATGCTCAGCGGCAGCGTGAAGAAGTCGTAGGAGTCCAGGGCGTAGCCGCCGAACGCGCCGCCGAAGGCGCGCCTGCCGCGCGGTCCCAGCGCGCGCAGCCAGCCGAACGGGCGCTCTCGGCCCGCCTCGGAGGACGTGGAGGTCGATTCGGTCCGGGTCGTGCTCATCTGCACCTCGCAGAGGGTGAGGAGCGTGCCTGAGTGGATACGTACAGTAATGAGGACAGTAGAGGATTGTTGAACGATCCGACAAGACCTGTGGACAACTCGTTCTACGATGGGCCGCACCGGCGCGCGCCATCGCCGGGCGAGGGCAGGGGCGCGACGGACGGGCCGGTCCGCGACGGGGAGAAGAGGTGCCGGTGGCGACGACGAGCGGCGATCTGGCGGACGACCGCGTCCTGCTGGGGCGCACGAGCACGGCCGAGCGGGTCGCGGACATCCTGCGCACCCGCATCGCCGAGGGGTATTTCCCGCCGGGGACCCGGCTGTCCGAGGACGCCATCGGCGGCGCGCTCGGCGTCTCCCGCAACACCCTGCGCGAGGCGTTCCGGCTGCTCACCCATGAACGCCTGCTCGTCCACGAGCTCAACCGGGGCGTTTTCGTACGGGTGCTCGCCGTGGAGGACGTGGTCGACATCTACCGCACCCGGCAGCTGGTCGAGTGCGCCGTCATCCACGACCTGGGCGACCCGCCCTTCCCGCTCGACGGCCTGGCCGGCGCCGTGGCCGAGGGGGAGCGCCACGCCCGCGCGGGCGACTGGCGGGGCGTCTCCACCGCCAACATCCACTTCCACCGCGAACTCGTCGCCCTCGCCGGCAGCGAACGCACCGACGAACTGATGCGCGGTGTCCTGGCCGAACTCCGCCTCGTCTTCCACGTCGTGGACGACCCGCACACCCTCCACGAGCCCTATCTCCAGCGCAACCGGCAGATCCTGGACGCGCTGCGGGCGGGGGAGCGGACCAGGGCCGAGCGGCTCCTGTCCGCCTACCTGGACGACTCGCGCACCCAACTCGTCAAGGCCTACGCCCGCCACGTACCCGACGACACGACTCCGCCCGCCTGACCACCCCCGCCCGCCTGACCACCCCCGCCCCCCGCCCGCCTGCCGTGGGGCCGCCGCACCCCGCCCGGCGGCTCCGCGCTCGGGGCCGGCGCACCGCGCTCCTGCCGCCGCGCGCGCCCCGCCGCCACTTCCCGCGCGCCCCGCCGCCACCCCCCGCGCGCACCCGTCCCACCCCGCGCCGTTTCGACCGCTGTCACCGTGAGGACCTACTCTGTGCAGCGTGACTTCGCCTGCCCCGACGGAACCGACGGAACTCGTTCCGCCCCAGCTCAGCGCGGGGCCGCGGCCCGCGCAGGGCCCGGCCGCCGACGAAGGGCTGGCGCGGCGCCTGCGCGCGCTCGCCTGCACCGCGCCCCTGCACGACCTGGACGCCCGGAAGGCGAACCTGGCGGGGGAGTACTCGGTGTACGCGATGGCGGAGGTCGCCCTCGCCGCGATCGACCTCGTCACGCTCAACATGGACTTCGACACGGGCGCCGACCACGAGCAGATCGTCGCCCGCCTCCTGCCCCGCGTCGCCGCCCAGGCCCCCGAGCGCCCCGCCGCCGAGCACGAGCGCGTCGCCCGCTGGGTCCTGGAGAACCTGATCAACGTCGGCAGCGTCGACCGCGGTTTCCGCGCCGTCTACGGCACGTTCGGCCCCGACGGCGTGTACGTCCGCCGCGACTACGACTTCAAGCTCATCGAAGAGGTACCCGGATACGGCGGCGGCGTCTACCTGCGCACCACGGACGAAGCCGTCAACGTCCTGGTGGGCGCCCTCGACACGGACGTCACCAGCGCCCAGATCGCCGCCGAGGTCAAACTGGAGGTGCTGATCAGCCGGGGCCGCCTCGCGGACGCCCAGCTCGCCGCCGAACAGGCCCGCTACCGCACGGTCCAGTACGCCGAGACCCTCCGCAAGACCCTGGAGGCCACCCGGCGCAACGTCCGCGCCGTCGACTGGCTCAACACCGTCCCCGACATGATCGACGAGGCCCTCGCGCACGTGGCAGACCGCTACCGCCACGAGAACGCGATCCTCACCAACATCCGCAAGGCCCGTGACGAGGCCGAGAGCGCCGAGCACAAGCGCCGCGCCGCCGAGCTGGTCGACATAGTCAAGGACTGCATCCGCCGCCACACGCAGCTCCAGTCGCGCCTGCTGGAGGCGGGCCCGCTGTTCCGCGCCGAACAGGACCGGCAGGCGTTCGCCCAGCCCGCCGCGCGCACCGGACTCGACCTGTACGGCCAGCTGGTCGCCCCGCTGCTGCCGCTCCCCGTGGAGCAGGCCACCCGTGTCACCGACGCTTACTTCGCGCACGGCACGGGCCTGCGCACACCCGCCGCCGTCCGCGTCGGCGACCTGGTCGACCTGCTGCTCACCCCGCCGGTGGAGCGCGAGCACCTCGGCGCGGAGATGCCCGAGCCCGACCTGATCGCCACGCCCGACGACAGCCGCTTCAGCGAGGAGGAACTGGCCATGGCCATGGACCTGCTCGACCTGGAGCACGACGCGCCCCGCCGCCTGTCCGGCCTCCTCGCCGAGGCCCGCGAGCGCGCCCCCGGCACGGAGCTGCCGTACCTGGTCGCCCTCCTCGCCGTCCACGCCGCGAGCCCGCCGGTCGGCACGGCGTACCGCCAGGGCGAGGAGCGCCTCCTGTTCGCCGTGGACGACGGCACGGAGCTGGACGACCCCGAGTTCGGCGGCGCCGACCTGATCGTCGGCACGGCCCTGCTGGACGCGGCGGGCATGGCGGCCGACCGTACGGACGCCACATGAACCGCCCGTACGCCCACCTGACCCGCCGCGACGGCCACCCCGAGCGAGGCCCGCACACCCACGGCCACCCCGAGCGAGGCCCGCACACCCACGGCCACCCTGCGTGGGGCCCGCACACGCACGGCCGCCCCGCTGCCCGCCGCGCACACCCCGCGCCGCCCCCGTACGGCGGCCGCGCGCAGGGCCCGTGCCCGTACGCCCGCCCCGTCCCCCGCCCGCACACCGCCGACACGACCGCGACCACCAGCAGCACCGAGGAGCACCAGCCGTGAGCGACCACCACGCCGAGCACACCGACGCGTGGGGCGAGCCCGACACCGAGCGGGCACCCGAGCCCGCCGCGTCCGGAGGCGTCACGCCCGCCGACGCGGCCGACGCCGCCCGGCTCGTCTCCTTCGGCCTTCAGCCCAAGCTGCTGCCGGCCCGCGACGCCGAGTACGCCGAGCTGCTGCGCCGCTACCGCGACGACCCGGCCTTCGCCCGCCTCGCCGACGCCGTGGCCACCGGCCTCGGGCTGGTCGTCCTGGAGGTCTCCCCGCGCGCGGGCATGGCCGTCACCGCCGCCGAGGACTCCGTGTTCGCCGTCCGCATGGGCGACTACGCGCGTCGCGCCTCCGCCGACTCCGCCGACCGCTTCCTCCACGGCCTCGCCCATCTCGCCGTCGCCGCGCTGGCGTTCCCCCGCCCCGAGGACCTCGCCGACGACGGCTACATCGGCCGGGTCACCGTCAACGGCGTCGACGCGTTCGTCCGGCAGGCGTGCCGCCGCCTGGAGGAACGCGCCGAACGCGAGGGCGAGAACACCGACCCCGCGTCCGACGCGCCCGGCCTCGAAGCGGCCTGGCGGATCTACACCCGCCGCAGCGCCACCGGCGCCACCAAGGACGCCCGCCGCCTCGCCGGCTCCACCACCGGCATCATCGGCAAGGCCGTCGCCTTCCTCACCGACTCCGGCTTCCTCCAGCGCACCGGCGACGAGGCCGGCGGCACCTACCGCACCACCGCCCGCTACCAGCTCCAGGTCCGCGACATGGCCGGCAGCGCCGCCCTGGCCGAACTCCTCGACCTGGGCGTCGTCCCCGTCACGGACGGCTCCGCCAGCCTCGTACCCCCGCCGGAAGGCGACGACCTGGAGCTCGCCGCCGACGCGGGCCTGCCGTTCCACGGCTGACCCGTTCGCCGCGCACCGCCGCGCGCGCATCCGACCACCGCACCCTCCGAACCACCACCGACGAGAGTCCGCCGCCATGTACGAGCTGTCCCGGGTCCGCCTCTACTCCATCGGACCCGCCGGCGCGCGTTACGCCGACACCGTTCTGGACCTGCGCGGGGTGGGCGCGCCCGTGCCCCACCCCGCCCCCACCCAGGCGGAGTTCTTCGAGGACGAACCGGTCGGCCCGCCGCGCCGCCCCGCCCCCGCGGGCGTGCTGTTCCTGGAGAACGGCGGAGGCAAGTCCGTCCTCCTCAAACTGATCTTCTCGGTGATGCTCCCGGGCCACCGCAACACCCTCGGCGGCGCCAGCTCCGGCGTGCTGCGCAAGTTCCTCCTCGCCGACGACTGCGGGCACGTCGCCCTGGAGTGGCAGCACACCCTCACCGGCGAGCTCGTCGTCGTCGGCAAGGTCAGCGAGTGGCGCGGCCGCCAGGTCTCCAACGACCCCCGCAAGTTCGCCGAGGCGTGGTACTCCTTCCGCCCCGGCCCCGGTCTCAGCCTCGACAACCTCCCCGTCGCCGAGTCCACCGCCGTCCGCCCGCACGGCGAGGGCACGTCCGGCGCGCAGGGCCGCCGCCGCACCATGAAGGGCTTCCGCGACGCCCTCACCGAGGCGGGCAAGGCCTACCCGCACCTGGAGGTGTACTGGGAGGAGATCCACGACCGCTGGAACGAGCACCTCGGCGAACTGGGCCTCGACCCGGAACTCTTCCGCTACCAGCGCGAGATGAACGCCGACGAGGGCGAGGCCGCCGGCCTGTTCGCCGTGAAGAAGGACTCCGACTTCACCGACCTGCTGCTGCGCGCCGTCACCGACACCCGCGACACGGACGGCCTCGCCGACCTCGTCAGCGGCTTCGGCAACAAGCTCGGCCGCCGCGCCGAACTCACCGCCGAACGGGACTTCACCGCGGGCTCCGTCGACCTCCTCGGCCGCATCGTCGAAGCCGCCGATGCCCGCACCCGCGCCCGCGACATCCACGCCGCGGCCGAGCGCCGCACCCGCACCCTCGCCCGCCGCCTCTCCGCCCGCGCCGCCGAGGAACGCGGCCGCGCCGCCGAACTGGCCGAGCAGGTCACCGCCGCCGCCGACACCGTCACCGACGCCGAGCAGGCCCGCGCCCGCAGCTCCCTCATCGCCGCCGAACTCGCCTACCGGCACGCCTCCCTGGCCCTCGCCGCAGCCGAGAAGGGCGCCGCGGCCCAGCGCCGCGAACTGTCCGACGCCCGCACCCTCCACGCCGCCTGGCAGGCCACCGAGACCGTCCTGCGGCACCGGGCCGCCGCCGACCGCGCCGCCCGCGTGGCCGCCGCCATCCAGGAGGCCGAACGCGACGCCGCGCCCGCGCTCGCCGCCCGCGCCAAGGCCGCCGCCGACCTCGTACGGGCCCTCCACGCCGCCGCTGAGGACGGCGAACGCCACGCCAACGAGGAGGAGCGCCGCTCAGCCGTCCTCCAGGAGACCTCCGAGACCGCCCACCGCGACGCGACCGCCGCCGCGACCGAGGCCCAGCGCGCCCGCAGCGAGGCCGACCACCTGCGCCAGCGCCTCGCCGAGGTCGAGCAGGAGACCGCCGAGGCCGTACGGGCCGGCTGGCTCGACGACACCGCCCCCGACGCCGACCCCGCGCGCGCCGCCCTCGCCGCCAGCGACGCCGAGAAGACCGCCGTCGCCGCCTGGGACACCGCCCGTGAAGCCGCCCGCGCCGCCGCCGAACGGGCCCGCGAGGCCGCCGCCGACGAGAGCCGCGCCGAGCTGGCCGCCGCCCGCGCCGCCGACGCCGCCCGGGCGGCCGACCACGCCTACCAGGCCGAGCGCCGCGCGGCCGAGTCCATCGCCGCCGACGAGCGCCTCGCCGAACTCCTCAGCCTCCCCGCCCCCCGCACCACCCCCCAGCTGCCCCGGCAGAACACCGGCGAGGACACCCCGCCGCCCGCCGCGCCCGCCCGCCCCGCCGTCCAGGGCGCGCTGACCGCCGAGGACCTCGACCGGTACGCCGACGAGCTGCGCGAACTCCTCGACCAGCACATCGCGTCCGCCGAACGCAAACTGTTCGACCTGCGCACGGCCGCCGCCGACGACGCCCGCATCCTCGGCGCCCTCGGCGACGGCGGCCTCCTGCCGCCCGGCCCGGACGTCCTCGCCACCGTCGAGTTCCTCGGCGAGCACGGCGTACCCGCCCTGCCCGGCTGGCGCTACCTCGCCCAGTCCGTCGACCCGGCCGACCACGCCGCCGTCCTCGCCGCGCGCCCCGAGCTGGTCGACGGTGTCGTCGTCACCGACCCCCAGTCGTACGTCCGGGCGCGCGAAGCCCTCGCGGGCGCGGCCCTCCTGCCGCGCTCGGCCGTCGCCGTCGGCACCGCCGCCGCCCTCCTCGCTCCCGTGCCGCGCGCCGAGGACGGCGACGACACCGAGGTGTTCCTCGTCCCGCCGAACCCGGCCATGCACGACGAGCACGCCGCCGACGAGGAGCGCCAGGCGCTGCGCGCCCGCGCCGCCGCCCGCGACGAGGAGATCCGCGCCCTCGCCGCCCGCCTCGCCGGCGACCGCTCCCTCGCCGCCCGCATCGGCTCCTGGCGCGCCGACTGCCCGCCCGGCATGCTCACCGAACTCGCCGAGGCCGCCACCGCCGCCCGCGAGGCCGCCGAGGCGGCCGAGGCCGCGCTCGCCGAGGCCCGCACCGCCCGCGCCGAGGCCGACGAGACGGCCGCCGAGACCGCCCGGGTGCGCGACGAGCGCCAGGAGGCCGCCCAGCGGGCCCGCCGCGCCGCCGACGCCCTGGCCGGCCTCGCCCACCGCCTGCGCGAACGCGCCGGCTGGCAGGTCCGCCTCCGGGAACTCGCCGACGAGGCGGCCGAAGCCGAGGCCCGCGCCCAGGCGTGCCTGGAACGCGCCCGCGCCGCCGACGAGGACCGCCGCGCCGCCCAGCGCGCCGCCGACGACGCCCACCGCACCGCCCGCGCCCTGCGCGCCGAACGCGCCGAGATCGCCGGCGCCCCCGAGAACCTCCCCGAGGAGAAGCCCGACGGCACCGCCCTCCTCGACGGCGGCGTCCCCCGCCCGTCCCTGCCGGCGCTCCGCGAGGCGTACCGGGCGGCCTCCCAGCTGTACGAGAAGGTCGGCGTCGGCGCCGACCTGCGCGCCGAACAGGCCCGCGCCGAAGGCGACGAGAGCGCCGCCCTAGCCGAGCTGGACCGCCTCACCAACAAGGTCCGCACCCGGGCCGCCCAGCTCCTCGACAGCCCCGAGGGCGCCGACGGCCCCTCCCGCCAGGCCGCCGTCGCCCGCGCCGAGGCGCACGTCCAGCTGCTGGAGTCCCGCGCGTCCGAGGCCAGCGAGAAGCTGGGCCGGCTGCGCGGCGAGGCCGAGCGGCTCGCCCCCACGGACGGCGACGCGCACACCGACCTGCCCGACGAGCTCGTCCCCGCCGACGCCGAGCAGGCCCAGACCCTGCTGCGCACGGCCACCGGCGACCTCGCCGCCCGCACCGACGACCTGGAGACCGCCCGCGCCACCCTCGCGCACCTCCAGCGGGCCCACCGCGCCGCCGAAGACGCCGCCGGCGCCTTCGACGAGCTGGCCGCGCTCCTGCGCGACCTGCTGCGCGACCAGGGCGACGACGACCCGCAGGAGCCGCAGCCCTACGCCGACTCCCTGGAGGAGGCCCGCCGCGCCGCCGCCGAGGCCCGGCGGTCCCTGCGCGGCTGCGCCACCGACCTGTCCGCCGCCGAAACGGCCGTACGGGAGGCCTGCGACGTCCTCGTACGGCACGCCAACTCCACGCGCTACGAGCAGGTCCGCACCCCGGCCCGGCAGCAGATCCGCGAACTGCCCGCCTCCGCCCTGCCGGAGCACGCCGCCAAGTGGGCCGAGGCGTTCGCCCCCCGCCTGCGCGTCCTCACCGACGAGCTCGCCCAGCTGGAGCGCAACCGCGACTCGATCGTCGACCGGCTGCGCGGCCTGGTGGAGTCCGCGCTGACGACCCTGCGCTCGGCCCAGCGGCTGTCCCGCCTGCCGGAGGGCCTCGGCGAGTGGTCGGGCCAGGAGTTCCTGCGCATCCGCTTCGAGGAGCCCGACCAGGCCACGCTGGTGGACCGGCTGGGCGAGGTCATCGACGAGGCCACCCGCGCCGCCGTCAAGAAGAACTCCGACCTGCGCCGCGACGGCATGTCCCTGCTGCTGCGCGGCGTCCACGCCGCCCTCCAGCCCAAGGGCGTGGCCGTCGAGATCCTCAAGCCGGACGCCGTGCTGCGCGCCGAACGCGTCCCCGTCGGGCAGATGGGCGACGTGTTCTCCGGCGGCCAGCTGCTCACCGCCGCCATCGCCCTGTACTGCACCATGGCCGCGCTGCGCAGCAACGACCGGGGCCGCGACAAGCACCGGCACGCCGGCACGCTGTTCCTGGACAACCCCATCGGCCGCGCCAACGCCACGTACCTGCTGGAGCTCCAGCGGGCCGTGTCCGACGCGCTGGGCGTCCAGCTGCTGTACACGACGGGCCTGTTCGACACGACGGCGCTCGCGGAGTTCCCGCTCGTCATCCGGCTCCGCAACGACGCGGACCTCAGGGCGGGCCTGAAGTACATCAGCGTGGAGGAGCACCTGAGGCCCGGTCTGCCGCAGCCCGCGCAGGAGGGGGAGCCGGTGGTGCACGGCGAGATCACGGCGACCCGCATGTTCAAGCGGAACACCGCCCAGGTGCCGCAGCAGCAGAGCGCCGGCTGACGTCCGGGACGGCGGCCGCGGCACCCGGTGCCGCGGCCGTCACCGGCTCACCGCCCCCGGTACCGGGCCTTTCCGCGGCACCCGGAGCCGCGGCCCCGGCTACCGGCGGCTTCCGACGCCCCCGCAGCCGCCGCCCCAAGCGGGCGCACCGCCCAGCCCCCCCCCCGCAGTCAACCCCCGTCGGTCACAACCCCCGCCCCGGTGAGGGGCGGCGGGCCTCACGCCCGCGACAGCTCCCCGCGCCCCGCCCGCGCGGCACGCGCACCCTGCCGTCCAGGCGCGTCGGCGCCGGCCGCAGGGCCCCCCGCCGCACCCTCGACCGGCTCCGGGGCCACGCCCTCCGCCGCACCGCCGCGCGGCGAGCGCCGGGCAGCCCGCTCCTCACGCCTGCGTATCCGCGCGGCCTCGCGGGCGGCCCGCCGGGCCATGCGCCGCTCACGCCGCAGCTGCCGCGCCGTACTGCTCGGCTCCGACACGACCCCGTACCGCTGCTTCCAGACCTGCCGCGTCACCCACACGTCCAGGACCGCCCAGGTCGCCACCACCGTGCTCGCGACACTGCTCAGCACCACCGGGAACGCGAGCCAGGACCCCGCGAGCGTGAACAGATACGCCACGACCGCCTGGATGAGCGTCACCGCGGCGATCAGCCCGGCACGCACCGCCGCCGTGCGCACCGGATCGGGCAGCCTGCGCCGCCCCACCGGGTCCTCCACCCACAGCTCACGCCGACCCGTGCTCATCCACCGTCACTCCCCACCACTCGACCGACACCAGGGTGACTGCCCGTCTTGAGCGGATTCACGCAGACCGGCGCCGCCGATGCCGCCGCCCCCATGGCGAGCCCCCGTCCCACTAGACGTGTCACGACGCGCGAAGATTCCCGGAACGTCCAATTCCAGCCATCCGATGCGTCGCGAGAAATGACGCCTCGCCAGGTGTCCTCTGACACAGCCCGGTTTGTCAACTCCCGTGATACCAGGACAAGTCATGATCAAGAACTTGGGCGGCGGCCGAAAAACGACCGGGCTGACCTTCGAGTTGTCCTGGTGACAGTAGTAGGCTCGCGCCGTTTGTTGCCGAGTTGACGAAGGCACTCGTGCCGCGCCGGGCGGCCGGGCGAGCTGGGGGAGGCCATGGGCTTTCGCGGAAAGTCGATCCGCAGGAAGATCGTGGCGCTGCTGCTCGTCCCGCTCCTGTCCCTCACCGGCCTCTGGGGATTCGCCACCGTCATCACCGGCCGTGAGGCCGACCACCTCCTCGACGTCAGCCAGATCATGCAGAAGGTCGGCTACCCGCTCGAGGAGACCGTCCACGTCATCCAGCGCGAACGCCGCCAGAGCCTCCTCTACCTGGCCGACCCGCGCACCGCCGACGCCCTCACCACCCTGCGCCGCGACCGCGCCGCCACCGACCGCGCCCTCGCCGCGCTCCGCGCCCACGCCCGGGACCGGGGCGTCGTCGACGCCATGCACGACACGGCGGCGCGGCGGCTCGAATCCCTCATCGCCGCGTTCGACGGCCTGACCGCGCTGCGCCACTCCGTCGACAGCCGCTCCGTCGGCCGCATCCAGGCGCTGGAGTTCTACAACCGGCTGGTCGACCCCTGCTACAGCTTCCTCGTCCACCTCCACGCCATCGACAACGTCGAGATGGAGAAGCAGGGCCGCGCCCTCATCGGCCTCGCCCGCGCACGCGAGATGCTCGCCCGCGAGGACGCCCTCGTCATCTCCTCGCTCGTCGGTGACCGCCTCACCGCCGACGAGATCCGCCTCGTCTCCGACCTCGTCGCCCGCCGCCGGCAGTTCTACGAGACCAGCCTGGAGATCCTGCCCACCTCCGAGCGCGACACCTTCCAGCTGTACTGGAGCAGCCCCGAGACGCAGCCGCTGCGCGAGGCCGAGGAAGCCCTCATCACCGCCGGCCCCACCGACGACCCGCGCGCCACCGACGCCGCCCGCTGGGAGGACGCCGCCACCACCGCCCTCAGCGGCCTCGCCGCGGAGAACCGGCTGGCCGGCGACCGCTACCAGGACCGCGTCGAGCCCGCCGCGTACAGCGTCCTCCTCAAGGCGGGGATCGCCGGCGTCCTGGGCTTCGTCGCCGTCCTCGCCTCCCTCATCGTCTCCGTACGCGTCGGCCGCGGCCTCGTCCGCGACCTGACCCGGCTGCGCAAGGAGGCCCAGGAGGTCTCCGGCGTCCGGCTGCCCAGCGTCATGCGCCGCCTCGCCGCCGGCGAGCACGTCGACGTCGAGACCGAGGTCCCCCGGCTGGAGTACGACAAGGACGAGATCGGCCAGGTCGGCAAGGCCCTCAACACCCTGCAGCGGGCCGCCGTCGAAGCCGCCGTCAAGCAGGCCGACATGCGCCGCGGCGTCTCGGAGGTCTTCGTCAACCTCGCCCGCCGCAACCAGGTCCTCCTCCACCGCCAGCTCACCCTCCTCGACGCGATGGAACGCCGCACCGAGGACACCGAGGAACTCGCCGACCTCTTCCGCCTCGACCACCTCACCACCCGCATGCGCCGCCACGCCGAGGGCCTGGTGATCCTCTCCGGGGCGGCACCGTCCCGGCAGTGGCGCAGGCCCGTGCAGCTCATGGACGTCGTCCGCGCGGCCGTCGCCGAGGTGGAGGACTACGAGCGCATCGAGGTACGGCGCCTGCCCCGCATCGGCGTCGCGGGCCCCGCCGTCGCCGACCTCACCCACCTCATCGCGGAACTCCTGGAGAACGCCACGGTCTTCTCCCCGCCTCACACCGCCGTCCAGGTGCAGGGCGAACGCGTGACCAACGGCTTCACCCTGGAGATCCACGACCGGGGCCTCGGCATGTCCGCCGAGGACCTCCTCGACGCGAACCTCCGCCTGGCCGAGACCCCCGAGTTCGAGCTGTCCGACACCGACCGGCTCGGTCTCTTCGTCGTCAGCCGCCTCGCCCGCCGCCAGCACGTCCGCGTCTCGCTCCAGCCGTCGCCGTACGGGGGCACGACCGCCGTCGTCTTCATCCCGGCCGACCTGCTCACCGACGCGCCCGAGACGCAGGGCGCCGGCTTCCGGCTGGACCGCAAGA
Source organism: Streptomyces sp. SudanB25_2051 (assembly GCF_964272635.1). NCBI lineage: Bacteria > Bacillati > Actinomycetota > Actinomycetes > Kitasatosporales > Streptomycetaceae > Streptomyces > Streptomyces sp. SudanB25_2051. Next base: position 814,085 of record NZ_OZ186787.1, on the reverse strand, counting down.
CCCCCGACCGCCGCACCGCGGACGCCCCCAACCGGCGGACCGCGCTCACCCAGGTGTCCTCCGTCATCGACGGCCCCGTCGAACTGGAGGGCCCCCTCGACATCCTGGACGAGCTGGCCGGCGCCCTCGACCGCGACCTCAGGGCCGACGACGACCCCGACCACGGCGGCCTGTTCCGCCCGCGCCCGCCCCTGCGCCCCGCCGACGCCCCGCAGCGCCAGGACCAGCACCCGCACGAGCAGCGGGGGCACGCGGACGACACGCCCGGCGAGCACCTCGCGGAGCCCGTCCCGCTGCCCCGCCGCAAACCGGCCCTCGTCGCCCGCCACGGCCGCCGCGTGGACGCCCCGACCGCCCCGGACGGCGCCGCCGAAGGCGACAGGCACCGGACCGCCGAGCGGGCCGGCGCAGGGCCGGCCGGGCACCCCGAGGCCGGGCACCCCGAGGCCCGGCACCCCGAGGCCCGGCATCCCGAGGCCCGGCATCCCGACGGCGGCACGCCCCACGGCCCGCGCACCCCGGACACCGCGCACACGGGCACCGCCCGCACCGCCGACCGGGGCACCGGGGACACCCGGCCCCGCGGCACGGGCACCACGGACCCCGGCGGCACCCCAGCCCCCGGCACCCGCGCGTCCGCGTCCGACGAGACGACCCTGACCCTCGGCGGCCTGCCCCGCCGGGTACGCCAGGCCAGCCTCGTCCCGCAGCTGAGGGAGCAGGCGGACCAGCCGCCCGCCGCCCGCCCGGCGGACCCGCGGGACGACGAGCGCGACGCCGTACAAGTACGCAACCGCATGGCCGCGATGCAGCGAGGCTGGCAGCGCGCCCGCAGTGAGACAGCACCAGGAACGACACCGGAGGGGGACGGTCGATGACCGCACCGAACGCCGCAGCATCCAACTCAACCGGCGAGCTCAACTGGCTCCTCGACGAACTGGTCGAGCGGGTCGGCTCCATCCGCAAGGCCCTGGTCCTCTCCAGCGACGGCCTGCCGACGGGCGGCTCCAAGGACCTCAGCCGCGAGGACAGCGAGCACCTCGCGGCCGTCGCGTCGGGCTTCCACAGCCTCGCCAAGGGCGTGGGCCGCCACTTCGACGCGGGCCAGGTCCGCCAGACCGTGGTCGAACTCGACGACGCCTTCCTCTTCGTCACGGCCGCCGGCGACGGCAGCTGCCTCGCCGTGCTCGCCGACGCCGACTCCGACGTGGGCCTCATCGCCTACGAGATGACGCTGATGGTCAAGCGCGTCGGCGCGCACCTGGCGACCGCCCCCCGAGCCGGTCTGACCAGCGGCGGGTGAGGGGGGATGCCATGAGCGACGCAGCGGCCGGACAGCTCAGGCGCGGACGCCGCGCCGACGACGCGCACCACTGGTTCGACGACGAGGCGGGGCCGGTGGTGCGCCCGTACGCCATGACCCGCGGACGCACCTCCAGCCCCACCCGTCACCGACTCGACCTGATCGCGGTGGTCGTGCCCGAGCCCGCCGCCGACGACCCGGGCCGCGACGAGACGCTCTCCCCGGAGCACGTGGAGATCGTCGAGCGCTGCAGCGAGTTCCCCCAGTCGATCGCCGAGCTCGCCGCCGGGATGGACCTGCCCGTCGGGGTGGTCCGCGTCCTGGTCGGCGACCTCGTCGAGGACGAACTCGTCCACGTAACCCGTCCCGTTCCGCCGGCCGAACTGCCGGACGAGAGCATTCTGCGTGAGGTGATCAATGGTCTTCGGGCGCTCTAGCCGCAAGGGTCCGCCGCCGGTCGAGCCGGTGACGCTGAAGATCCTGGTCGCGGGCGGGTTCGGGGTCGGCAAGACCACGCTGGTCGGGGCGGTGAGCGAGATCCGGCCGCTGCGCACCGAGGAGAACCTGACCGAGGCGAGCCGGCCGGTCGACGACCTGTCCGGCGTGGAGTCCAAGGCGACGACGACCGTCGCCATGGACTTCGGCCGGATCACCCTGCGCGAGGACCTGGTGCTGTACCTGTTCGGCACCCCCGGCCAGGACCGCTTCTGGTTCCTGTGGGACGAGCTGGCGCAGGGCGCGCTCGGCGCGGTCGTGCTGGTCGACACCCGCCGCCTGGAGGACTCCTTCGCCTGCATCGACTACTTCGAGCGGCGCGGCATACCCTTCGCGGTCGCCGTCAACTGCTTCGAGGGCGCCGACGTCCACCCCGCCGAGACGGTGCGGGCCGCCCTGGACCTCGACCCCGGCGTACCGCTGCTGATGACGGACGCGCGCCGCCGCGAGTCCGTCAAGGAGGTCCTGGTCGCCGTCGTCAGGCACGCGATGACGTTCACGGAGCCGGCCCCGGAGCCGGTCGCCACCTGAGGAGCGCGAGGCCCGGGGCGCTAAGTCCGGGGGTGCGAAGTCCGGGGCGCGAGGTCCGGGGGCGCGAGGTCCGGGACGCGGGACACCCCCGTATACGCCGGCGCGTGGTCGAAGCGGCCCGCGCGGGCGCCCGTACGCGGGCCGCCACGGGCGGCACCACGCAGCCCGCGTCCGTGGTGGTTTCCGTACCGGGCACGGAGGCGGCCCGTGCAGGGGGCGAAGGAGACTGTGGTCACGGCGGACGACGCCGGACACCACGGGCCGATCCGGGCCCACGACCACAGGAGCGACCATGGCAGGAACGGGCAGCACCGCGTACGAGGGCTTCACCGCCGAGGAGCGGGCGGCGATGCGGGACCACGCCCGGGAGCTGAAGAAGGCCGCCCGGCGCGGCTCGCGCGCCGACAAGGCCGCGCAGGCCGAGCAGGACGTACTCGCGAAGATCGCCGAGATGGGCGAGTCCGACCGGATCATGGCCGAGCGGGTCCACGCCGTCGTCACCGCCTCGGCCCCGGTCCTGGCACCCAGGCTCTGGTACGGCATGCCCGCCTACGCGCTGGACGGCAAGGTCGTCTGCTTCTTCCAGAGCGCGGAGAAGTTCAAGGCCCGCTACGCCACGCTGGGCTTCAGCGACCAGGCGAAGCTGGACGACGGGCCGATGTGGGCGGCCGGTTTCGCACTGACCGAGGTGACGCCCGAGGTGGAGGCGTGGATCGCCGACCTCGTGAAGCGGGCGGTGCACTGACGCCGCCGCTGGAACCGGCGCCACCGCGACCGTACGGGAGGACCGCGACCCGTCGCCCGCGGCCTCCGCGCGTACGCCCCGCACGCCGGCGCACGTCAGCCCCGCGCGCCCGGCGCACGGCGGCTGCGGGCCTCCGCGCGGTGGGCCCTTCGCGCCGGACCCGCGTCCCGCGCCGCCCTCACCCCGCGGGCAGCGGCGTGAGCCCCAGTGCGGCGAGCGCCGTCCGACCGGCGTCGGCGTGGCCGCCTCCGGCGAGCAGCAGCGTACGAGCCGCCTGGTAGGGGCAGTCCGCGGCCTCGAAGGCGGCCGCGGCGGCGAGCTGCCGGTCCACGTCCCCGTCCAGCAGTGCCAGCGCCCGGTCCACCAGGGCGGTGGCGACCGGGTTCCCGTCGACGACCCGCCGGGCGGCGGCCACCCGGTCCCGCGCCTCCGGGTGCCCGGCGAGCACGGCCGCCTCCGCGCGGAGCGCCACGTACCAGTGCAGCCACACCCAGCACACCCACTTCCACACCTGCTCAGGCTCCGGCTCCAACCGCCGCAGCGCCACCTCCGGGTCGTCGTGGTGGAGCAGCACCATGGCGTCGAACACCGCGCCGTAGCCGTGGCGGTGGTCCAGGACGGGGCCCGCACGGTCGGCGACCTCCAGCCAGGCCGCCCGGGCGTCGCCGTCGCCGCGCAGCCCGTGGACCATCGCGACCGCGGCGGCGGCCGGCCCGAGGACGAACGACCGCTGCCGGCCGCTGTGCTCCCACGCGGTGAGGAACCGCCCGCCGCCCGCCAGCACCTCGTCGGCGCGGCCCGCCAGCGCCTGCGCGACCAGCAGCCACGACGTGGCGTGGTGCCCCGCCTCGGCCAGCAGCGGATGGTCCGCGAGCTGCCCGCCCCACGCCCGTGCCTGCGCCAGCCGCCCGACGCCGAGCGCGTTCCCCGCGGCCATCGCGAGGGCGTCCACCAGCTCCTGTGTCCGGGCCGGGGTGGGCGGCAGCGGAGCCAGTACGTCGATCCGGCGCCGGGCCGAGGCGGCGGCGCCGAACGGGTCGCCGGCCCAGCTCCTGGCGCCCGACAGCGCGTCCAGCGCGGCTGACTCCGCGACCGGATCGCCCGCCCGCCGGGCCAGCGCCACGGCCCGCTCGGCGTACGCGACGGTCTTCCGCGCCGTGTTGTCCGCGTCCCCCTGGACCGCGCCGTAGGCGTCCGCGACCACCGCCGCCTCGGCCAGCGCGACCGCGGCCTCCACGGCGGGCCCCCCGGCGCTGCCCAGTTCCCGGGCCCGCTCCAGCAGCCCGGTCACCTCGTCCACCGGAGGTATCCGCGCGAACGTACTGGAGAAGCGGTACGCGGCGGTGGCGGCGGCCGCCAGGTCACCTGCCGCCCCCGGGAGGTCCCCCGCCGCGAGGGCGGCCGCCGCGGCGGCACGCAGCAGGCGGTACACGTCCTCGCCCAGCCGGCGGCACCCGGCCACCCCCGCCGCCTCCCGCAGCGCGGCCGCGGCCTCGCCGCCGGGAGCGAGCGCCGCCGCCTGCTCGAACCGCTGCTGCGCCTCCCCGAGCAGGTTCCGGCCGAACGCCAGCTCCGCCAGCGCCAGGGCGAGGCGGTGCGCGCGCTCCCGCTGCCCCGGCCGCCCGGCGGCCCAGGCGAGGGCGGCCCGGAAGTCCTCCGCCACCGCGTCGAACCGCTGCCGCGCCTCCGCCCCGTCCGCTCCCGCCGGCACGGCCGCCCCGGCCAGGCACCACTCCAGGTGCCGGGCCCTGACACCGTCCAGCTCCCCAGCCTCCGCGAGGCGCTCCCCGCCGTACTGGCGGATCGTCTCCAGCGCCTGGTACCGCGTGCCCGATGCGGTGTGCGCCACCGAGAGCAGGCTCTGCTCGGCGAGCCTGCCCAGCCCGTCCGCGACCGCGGCGGGATCCAGCGGCCCGAACCCGGCCACCTCCACCGCCGCCTCGACGGTGAACGGCACGGCGAACACCGACACCCGCCGCAGCAGCGCCCGGTCCTCCGGCTCCAGCAGGTCGTGGCTCCAGTCCAGCACCGCCCGCACCGAACGGTGCCGGCCGTCGGCACGTGGCCCCCCGGCCAGCAGCCGCAGCTGGTCGCCGAGCCCCGCCGCGAGCCCGTCGGGCCCCAGCGTCGGCCACCGGGCCGCCGCCAGCTCGATCGCCAGCGCCATCCCGTCGAGCCGTTCGCACAGCGCCGCGACCTCCTCGCGCGCCGCGGGCTCCGGCGCCGGGCCCACCGCCGCCGCCCGCTCCAGGAACAGCGCGACCGCGTCCGACTCGGCGCCCCCCACCCGCGACAGCGGCGGCACCTGCACCACCCACTCGAACGGCACCATCAGCCGCGCCCGGCTCGTCGCCAGCACCCGCAGCCCGGGACAGGCCGTCAGCAGCCGCTCCAGGAACAGCGCCACCCCGTCCCGCACGTGCTCGCAGTTGTCCAGCACCAGCAGCGCCCGACGGTCCGCCAGCGCGGCCACCACCGACTCGTCGACGCCCCGGCCCGGCTGCTCACCCACGCCCACGGCCGCCGCCACCGCCGCTCCCACCCGGTCCGGGCCGGCCACCGGGACCAGGTCGACGAACCACACCCCGTCGGCGAAGTCACCGGCCACCTCCGCCGCCACCGCCAGCGCGAGCCGCGTCTTGCCGACCCCGCCCGGACCGACCGCGGTCACCTGCCGGCGGGCCCGCACGGCCCCCGCCAGCTCGGCGCGCTCGCGCGCCCGCCCGACGAACGCCGTCAGCGGCTCAGGGAGCGCCCGCGCCGGCTCCGGCCGCCGGGCCCGCGCGACCTCCGCGGAACGCCGGGACAGCGCTCGCCGGTCCGGCAGCTCCAACTTGCGCAGCAGCGACGAGACATGCGACTCGACGGTGCGTACCGAGATGAACAGGCGCGCGGCGATCTCCGCGTTGCTCAGGTGCTCCCCGAGCAGTGCGAGGACTTCCGCTTCCCTGGCCGAGATCACAGGAGTGGACACCGGGTCATTATCGGTGGCTCCTCCGTGGCGGCTTTCCGTGGCGGGCACGGAAGCGGCGAGCGCCGGGGCCGGGCGAAGCTGACGGCCGCAGCGCCCCGGCCACACCGTCCGGAGGCGTCCGCCCACGAGCCCAGGAGCGACCATGACCACATCCGAAGGACTCCCGACCGGGGGAGTCAGGACCGTACTGCACCCCGTGTCCGACCTGGCGGCGGCCAAGGCGGTGTACACCGCGCTGCTGGGCGTCCCGCCGCGGACCGACGGGCCCTACTACGCCGGCTTCGAGGCGGCGGGCCAGCACATCGGACTGCTGCCCGGCGGCGGCCCCCAGGGCCTCACCGCACCGCTGGCTTACTGGCACGTCACCGACATCGAGGCGAAGGTCGCCGAGGTGACCGCCGCGGGCGCCACCGTCAAGGAACCCGTCCACGACGTCGGCGGCGGCCGTCTGACCGCCACCCTCGTCGACCCGGACGGCAATCTCATCGGCCTCCTCCAGGACCGCTGACCGCCGCCCCGCGCCGGAACCCCGCACCGCGCCCCGCACCCGGCGGCCAGGGTCTCGACCCCCGCCCTGCGCCGGAACCCCGCACCGCGCCCCGCACCCGGCGGCCAGGGTCTCGACCCCCGCCCTGCGCCGGGACCCCGCACCGCGCCCCGCACCCGGCGGCCGGGGTCCCGACCCCCGCCCCGCGCCCGGACCCCGCGCCGGGACCCCGCACCGCGCCCCGCACCCGGCGGCGCGGGGTTCCGGCCCCGGCACAGGCCCCCGGCCGCACCCGCTCCGCCCCCGAACCGCTCGGTACAGTGCGCCCGTGCAGCACTCCCACTGCGCCCACTGCGGCGCCCCCTTCGCCGATCCCGCCGGCCCCTGGCCCCGCACCTGCCCCTCCTGCGCCACCGTCACCTACCGCAACCCCCTCCCCGTCGCCGTCGCCCTGCTCCCCGCCACCGGCCCGCAGGGCACCGGCCTCGTCGTGATCACCCGCACCATCGAACCGGAGCGCGGCGGCACCGCCCTCCCCGGCGGCTTCATCGACCACGCCGAGGACTGGCGGGACGCCGTCGTCCGCGAGCTGTACGAGGAGACCGGCATCGAGGCCCCCGCCGGCGACGTGCGCCTCGCCGACGCGATGAGCTCACCCGGCGGGCACCTCCTCCTCTTCGGCCTCCTGCCCGAACGCCCCGCGAGCGCGCTGCCGCCCTCCGCCCCCACCGCGGAGACCACCGGCCACCACCTGCTGCACGCCCCGACGCGCCTCGCCTTCCCACTGCACACCGAGGCGGCCCGCAAATGGTTCGCGGGGGAGTACGACCACCTCCGCTAGCCCGCGCCGCGCAACCCCCGCACCCGCACCCCCTCCGGCCCCACCGCCACAACTCCCTCGTCCGTCACACGCTCCACCCGCACCTCGTCCCCCTGCCAACGCGACACATACCGCTCCACCTCCGCCCGCTCCCACCCGTCACCCGCGTCCCGTACGACCAGCCCCCCGCCCGCCCGGCCCGGCGGCGGCGCCCACACCTCCAGCTCCACCGCCCCGTCCGCACCCCGCACCGGCACGACCGCCCCCGCCCGCGCCAGCACCGGGATCCGCGACAGCGGCGCGTCCACCAGCACCAGGCCCGGCCCCTCGTACGCCCGCCCCGTCGCCACGTCGTACCAGCGGCCCCGCGGCAGCCGCACCGCACGCCGCTCCACACCCCGCGCCAGCACCGGCGCCACCAGCAGCGCGTCCCCCAGCAGGAACGCGTCCCCGCAGTCCCGCAGCAGCCGGTCCTCGGGCGCCGACCACCACACCGGCCGCACATAGGGCGCGCCCGTGACCCGGGCCAGCCGGGCCAGCGTCACGAAGTACGGGCGCAGCCGCTCCCGCTCCTCCAGCGCCGCGCGCGCGTGCTCCAGCACCTCCGGCCCGAACTCCCACGGCTCGCGCCGCCCCGCGTCGATCGCCGCGTGGGTACGGAACAGCGGCAGCCACGCCCCCAGCTGGAACCACCGCAGATACAGCTCCGCGGACGGGTGCCCGTCGAACCCGCCCACGTCGGGCCCCGAGTACGGCACCCCGCACAGCCCCATCCCCAGCACCAGCGCCAGCGACGCCCGCAGCCCCGGCCAGCCCGTCGCCACGTCCCCCGACCACGTCCCGCCATACCGCTGCATCCCCGCCCAGCCCGAGCGCGAGAACAGGAACGGCCGCTCGTCGGGCCGCAGCCGCGCCAGCCCCTCGTACCCGGCGCGCGCCATCGCCAGCCCGTACACGTTGTGTGCCTCCCGGTGGTCACCGCCCCGGCCCTCCAGCGCGTGCCGCGCCGACCGGGGCAGCGTCATGTCCCCGAACGGCGTGAACGACACCGGCTCGTTCATGTCGTGCCACACCCCGGAGAAGCCCTGCTCCAGCCGCTCCGCGTAGAGCCCGCCCCACCACTCCCGCACCAGCGGGTCCGTGAAGTCCGGGTACACGCACTCGCCCGGCCACACCACCCCCCGCACCACATCCCCCCGCGCGTCCCGCACGAAGGCCCCCCGCGCCCCCACCCGCGCCCCGCCCTCGTACACCGCCCCGCCCGGCTCCGCCTTCACCGCCGGGTCCACGATCGACACCAGCCGCACCCCCTGCCCGCGCAGCTCCGCCGCCAGCCCCGGCAGATCCGGGAACCGCTCCCGGTCCACCGTGAACACCCGGTGCCCGTCGTAGTGGTCGATGTCCAGGTGCAGCGCCGACAGCGGCAGGCCCCGCTCCCGGTAGCCGGCCAACACCCGCCGCACCTCCTTCGCGCTCCCGAACCCCCACCGCGCGTGCTGCGGCCCCAGCGCCCACGAGGGCGGCACCGCCGGAGCACCCGTCAACTGCGCCCAGCCGTACGCGATCCGCGCCGGTGACCCCACCAGCACCCAGCAGCGCAGCGGACCCCCGCTCATCCGCACCTCGCTCAGCCCCGGCCGGTCGTGCCCCGACCCCGCCCCCTCCTCGCCCTCCCGCAGCGACACCCGCCCGTCCCAGGTGCAGTCGTAGAACGCCATGTGCGTCCCCGCGTCCGCCACGACCCACTGCACCGGCATCGTGATGTACAGCGGATCGGTCCCCGGCCCGAACGCCCCCCGCGGATCGGAGTTCCACAGCCGGTACGACCCGTCGGGCAGCCGGGGCCCCGCCGCCCGCCCCCCGAGACCGAAGAACCGCGCGTCCGCCGCGACCTCCGACCGCTGCACCCACCGGGCGCCGCCCCCGCCCACCGGCTCCCACCAGCGAGGCGGCAGCTCCCGCCGCAGCACCACCCCGCCCGGCGTCCGCACCTCCACCGCCCCGTCCCGCGACACGGCGACCGTCACCCGCTCGGCCACCACCCGCCAGCCGCCCTCCGTGTCCGGCTCCAGCACCACCCGCGTGTCCGGCTCCGGCACCTCACCCGCCACCGCGTACGACGGCGACACCTCCGCCCCGTCCCACCCCCAGAACACCGCCGCCCCGACCGTCACGCACACCCGCAGCTCCGACCGGGCGAACCGTACGATCCCGCCGCCGGGCAGCGGCTCCACCCCCACCACACGCCCCGGCACCCGCGCCCGCTCCGGGCCCCGCTCCGGCAGCGCCGCCGCGTCCGCCCTCCGCCGCCGCCACACCGAGCGCAGCGCCCGAGGCCCCCGCACCCTGCCGAACACCCACATCGAACGCACCAGCTCACGACCGTCCATGCCGCTCACCCTGCCACCCGCCAACCCGCCCCAGGGAGACGTTCAACAAGCGTTCACCCGTGGTGACACCACATGTTCAACCCGCCGACCATGGGTGGGGAGACCTGGTGCGAAAACGCCTGCCATGGCATCGTCCTGTCAGCCGCGTCACGCGCACACCCAGCACGTGCGCGGGACACACGCAGATCGCGTACAGGTACAGCCAGGGAGCACACCCCCATGACATCGACGTCAGCGACCGCGCACTCCGAGCAACCCGAGCCGCTCTGGCAGCCGGACCGGGACCGCATCGCCTCCGCCGCGGTCACCCGCTTCCAGGCCTGGGCCGCAGAGCGCCACGGCGCCCCGGCGAACGGCGGATACCCGACCCTCCACCGCTGGTCCATCGACCACCTCGACACCTTCTGGCAGGCCGTCACCGAGTGGTTCGACGTCCGCTTCTCCACCCCGTACACGCGCGTCCTGGGCGACCGCTCCATGCCGGGCGCCCAGTGGTTCCCCGGAGCCACCCTCAACTACGCCGAGCACGCCCTGCGCGCCGCCGACCAGCGCCCCGACGCGCCGGCCCTGCTCCACGTGGACGAGACCCACGAGCCGACCCCCGTCACCTGGGCGGAGCTGCGCCGCCAGGTCGCCGCCCTCGCCGAACAGCTCCGCGCCATCGGCGTACGGCCCGGCGACCGCGTCAGCGGCTACCTGCCCAACGTCCCGCAGGCCGTCACCGCGCTCCTCGCCACCGCGGCCGTCGGCGGCGTGTGGACCTCCTGCGCCCCCGACTTCGGAGCCCGCAGCGTCCTCGACCGCTTCCAGCAGGTCGAGCCGGTCGTCCTGTTCACCGTCGACGGCTACCGCTACGGCGGCAAGGAGCACGACCGCCGCGACACCGTCGCCGAACTCCGCCGCGAACTGCCCACCCTCCGCGCGGTCGTCCACATCCCCCTCCTCGGCACCGAGGCCCCCGAGGGCGCCCTGGAATGGGACGCCGTCACAGCGGGCACCGCCGAGCCCCGGTACGAGCAGGTCCCCTTCGGACACCCCCTGTGGATCCTCTACTCCTCCGGCACGACCGGCCTGCCCAAGGCCATCGTCCAGTCCCAGGGCGGCATCCTCGTCGAACACTTCAAGCAGCTCGGCCTCCACTGCGACCTCGGCCCCGACGACGTGTTCTTCTGGTACACCTCCACCGGCTGGATGATGTGGAACTTCCTCGTCTCCGGCCTCCTCACCGGCACGACCGTCGTCCTCTACGACGGCAGCCCCGGCTACCCCTCCACCGACGCCCAGTGGCGCGTCGCCGAACGCACCGGCGCCACCCTCTACGGCACGTCCGCCGCCTACGTCATGGCGTGCCGCAAGGCCGGCGTCCACCCCTCCCGCGACCACGACCTGTCCAGGATCAAGTGCGTCGCCACCACCGGCTCACCCCTCCCGCCCGACGGCTTCCGCTGGCTCCACGACGAGTTCGCCGAGAACGGCGCCGACCTCTGGATCGCCTCCGTCAGCGGCGGCACCGACGTGTGCAGCTGCTTCGCCGGAGCCGTCCCCACCCTCCCCGTCCACATCGGCGAACTCCAGGCCCCCTGCCTCGGCACCGACCTCCAGGCATGGGACCCCCACGGCAAGCCCCTCGTCGGCGAGGTCGGCGAACTCGTCGTCACCAACCCCATGCCGTCCATGCCGATCCACTTCTGGAACGACCCCGACGGCAGCCGCTACCACGACAGCTACTTCGACACCTACCCCGGCGTCTGGCGCCACGGCGACTGGATCACCCTCACCGACCACGGCTCCGTCGTCATCCACGGCCGCTCCGACTCCACCCTCAACCGCCAGGGCGTCCGCATGGGCAGCGCCGACATCTACGAAGCCGTCGAACGCCTCCCCGAGATCAAGGAATCCCTCGTCATCGGCCTGGAGGAACCCGACGGCGGCTACTGGATGCCGCTCTTCGTGCACCTCGCCGAGGGCGCGACCCTCGACGAAGCCCTCGTCGACCGCCTCAAGCGCACCATCCGCACCGAGCTCTCGCCCCGCCACGTCCCCGACGAGATCATCGAAGTCCCCGGCGTCCCCCACACCCTCACCGGCAAGCGCATCGAGGTCCCCGTCAAGCGCCTCCTCCAGGGCACCCCCCTCGACAAGGCCGTCAACCCCGGCTCCGTCGACAACCTCGACCTCCTCCGCTTCTACGAGGACCTCGCCCGGCAGCGCACCCAGAAGCGCCCCGCCTGACCGGTCCAGCCGCCACTGTCAGTCCCCCTGATTACTCTGAGTGAGCATCGAGCAACAGCCGATCACCAGGGGGACCGATGGCACACCGACCGAACACCACAGCCCTGCGCCACGCACTGCGCCGCGAAGCACCGGCCACGCTCGGCCTCCTCGCCGACGAGCACGACTTCGCGGCCATGCGCCGCTACCGCACCTTCACCTTCGACGACCACCCCACCTACCTCCGCGAGACCGAACGCCTCCTCAAAACCCTCGCCGCCGGCGGCACCCACACCACCGTCACCCTCTTCGACCCCGAGGACTACGCCTCCTACTGCGCCGAAACGGGCCTCGACCCCGACAGCCGCGCCAGCCGCACCCGCTACACCGCCGAGATCGCCGCCAAGGGCGCCCGCGTCCCCTACACCGGCCAGCCCATCGAGGAGCTCGTACCCCTCCTCGTCAACACCGCGATCCGCCAGGCCACCCACGCCTACGCCACCCTCCTCCTCGACGAGGCCGGCCCCTGCGCCGACTGCGGCCAGGACATCGGCCGCGCCGCCCTCGACCAGGCATCCCGCGCCGTCCTGCGCATCCTGGACCTCGCGGGCCCCGGCGCCCACCAGCTCGTCTGCAGCGTCCCCGCCGCCGACGAACACCTCCTCGCCGTCCTCCGCACCGACCGCACGGGCCCCGACCCCGCCCGCCTCGACTCGGCGGAGGGCACCGAGTTCCTCACCGTCCTCGCCGCCGGCATCGCCCGCGGCACCCCCGGCGGACTCGTCCTGCGCACCACCGGCCCCCACGGCCCGGACCGCCTGCGCGGCTGGCGCCTCGACCACGGCCGCCTCCTCCCGCTCACCGAGGCCGAGGTCTTCAACGCCTACTGCACCGACGCCGACACCGGCGAACCGGTCCCGCCCGAGCACGGCGTCGAATACCACCCCGGCTTCGACCTCGCCCCCGACGACGGCCGTCCCACCCACCCCTGAGACACCCGCACCCAGGCGACCGGAGAAGAAGCACCGAAAGACAAGGAGGCAGCACCGGCAAGGACAGCCGAAAGGGAGAAAGGGCAGAAAGGGCGAGGGGCCCTCCCGTCACCACAGGAAGGCCCCTCACCCCGCATCACCGGCAGCACACCGGCCGGACTCACTCGCCCGACAGCACCGCCTGCGCCGCGATCCGGGCCTCCTCGGCCGAGTCCGCCGCACGCGCCGCCGCGGCCGCCCGCTCACACTGCGCGAGCGTGTACTTCGCCAGCGTTGCCCGCACATACGGGATCGACGCCGCGCCCATCGACAGGGAGGTCACCCCCAGACCCGTCAGCACACACGCCAGCAGCGGATCGGACGCGGCCTCACCGCACACCCCGCAGCTCTTGCCCTCGGCCCGCGCCGCCTCGGCCGCCATCGCGACCAGGTCGAGCAGCGCCGGCTGCCACGGGTCCTGCAGCCGCGACACCGCACCGACCTGCCGGTCCGCCGCGAACGTGTACTGCGCCAGGTCGTTCGTCCCCAGCGACAGGAACTCCACCTCACGCAAGATCGACCGCGCCCGCAGCGCCGCCGACGGGATCTCCACCATCGCGCCGAACTTCGCCCGCAGCCCCGCCTCACGGCACGCGTCGGCGAACGCCTTCGCGTCCGCCCGGTCCGCCACCATCGGCGCCATGACCTCGAGGTAGACCGGCAACCCCTCCGCCGCCTTCGCCAACGCGGTCAGCTGCGTGCGCAGCACCTCCGGGTGGTCCAGCAGCGTCCGCAGACCCCGCACACCCAGCGCCGGGTTCGGCTCGTCCGCCGGCGTCAGGAACGCCAGCGGCTTGTCCGCCCCCGCGTCCAGCACCCGCACGACGACCCGGCCCTCCGGGAACGCCTCCAGCACCTGCCGGTACGCCTCGACCTGCTTCTCCTCCGACGGCGCCCGCTCACTGTCGTCCAGGAACAGGAACTCCGTACGGAACAGCCCGACGCCCTCGGCCCCGGCCTCCACGGCCGCCGGCACGTCGGAGGGACCGCCCACGTTGGCCAGCAGCGGCACCTTGTGCCCGTCGGACGTCGCACCGGGCCCGGTCGACGCCGCGAGCGCGGCCTTCCGCTCCCGAGCGGCCCGCTCCATCTCGGCCC
>NZ_OZ186787.1:0-795000 GCF_964272635.1 Streptomyces sp. SudanB25_2051 | reverse complement strand
TCATTGCAGCATGAGGGCCAACGCCCGCTGTGATGGGTAGGGGAGCGTCGTGTGCCGGGTGAAGCAGCCGTGGAAGCGAGTTGTGGACGGTTCACGAGTGAGAATGCAGGCATGAGTAGCGATACACACGTGAGAAACGTGTGCGCCGATTGACTAAGGGTTCCTGGGTCAAGCTGATCTGCCCAGGGTAAGTCGGGACCTAAGGCGAGGCCGACAGGCGTAGTCGATGGACAACCGGTTGATATTCCGGTACCCGCTTTGAAGCGCCAGCGCTGAACCCAGCGATGCTAAGCCCGTGAAACCGCCGTGTGCGTCTTCGGACAAGCACGGAGTGGTGGAGCCGGTGGCCCAGACTGGTAGTAGGTGAGCGATGGGGTGACGCAGGAAGGTAGTCCAGCCCGGGCGGTGGTTGTCCCGGGGTAAGGGTGTAGGACGTCACGTAGGCAAATCCGCGTGACACATAGTCTGAGACCTGATGCCGAGCCGATTGTGGTGAAGTGGATGATCCTATGCTGTCGAGAAAAGCCTCTAGCGAGTTTCATGGCGGCCCGTACCCTAAACCGACTCAGGTGGTCAGGTAGAGAATACCGAGGCGTTCGGGTGAACTATGGTTAAGGAACTCGGCAAAATGCCCCCGTAACTTCGGGAGAAGGGGGGCCACGCCTGGTGATGAGTCTTGCACTCGGAGCTGGGGGTGGCCGCAGAGACCAGCGAGAAGCGACTGTTTACTAAAAACACAGGTCCGTGCGAAGCCGTAAGGCGATGTATACGGACTGACGCCTGCCCGGTGCTGGAACGTTAAGGGGACCGGTTAGCTTGGATTCGTCCAGGCGAAGCTGAGAACTTAAGCGCCAGTAAACGGCGGTGGTAACTATAACCATCCTAAGGTAGCGAAATTCCTTGTCGGGTAAGTTCCGACCTGCACGAATGGCGTAACGACTTCTCGACTGTCTCAACCATAGGCCCGGTGAAATTGCACTACGAGTAAAGATGCTCGTTTCGCGCAGCAGGACGGAAAGACCCCGGGACCTTTACTACAGTTTGATATTGGTGTTCGGTTCGGCTTGTGTAGGATAGGTGGGAGACTGTGAAGCTTGGACGCCAGTTCAGGTGGAGTCGCCGTTGAAATACCACTCTGGTCGTGCTGGATGTCTAACCTGGGTCCGTGATCCGGATCAGGGACAGTGTCTGATGGGTAGTTTAACTGGGGCGGTTGCCTCCTAAAGGGTAACGGAGGCGCCCAAAGGTTCCCTCAGCCTGGTTGGCAATCAGGTGTTGAGTGTAAGTGCACAAGGGAGCTTGACTGTGAGACCGACGGGTCGAGCAGGGACGAAAGTCGGGACTAGTGATCCGGCGGTGGCTTGTGGAAGCGCCGTCGCTCAACGGATAAAAGGTACCCCGGGGATAACAGGCTGATCTTCCCCAAGAGTCCATATCGACGGGATGGTTTGGCACCTCGATGTCGGCTCGTCGCATCCTGGGGCTGGAGTCGGTCCCAAGGGTTGGGCTGTTCGCCCATTAAAGCGGTACGCGAGCTGGGTTTAGAACGTCGTGAGACAGTTCGGTCCCTATCCGCTGTGCGCGTAGGAATATTGAGAAGGGCTGTCCCTAGTACGAGAGGACCGGGACGGACGAACCTCTGGTGTGCCAGTTGTTCTGCCAAGGGCATGGCTGGTTGGCTACGTTCGGGAGGGATAACCGCTGAAAGCATCTAAGCGGGAAGCCTGCTTCGAGATGAGTATTCCCACCTCCTTGAGAGGGTAAGGCTCCCAGTAGACGACTGGGTTGATAGGCCGGATATGGAAGCCCAGTGATGGGTGGAGTTGACCGGTACTAATAGGCCGAGGGCTTGTCCTCAGTTGCTCGCGTCCACTGTGTTAGTTCTGAAGTAACGAACTCCCATTTGGCTGGTTGAGTTCATATCTTCATAGTGTTTCGGTGGTCATAGCGTTAGGGAAACGCCCGGTTACATTCCGAACCCGGAAGCTAAGCCTTTCAGCGCCGATGGTACTGCAGGGGGGACCCTGTGGGAGAGTAGGACGCCGCCGAACAATTTTTGACGGGGAGCCCCGTGTCTGATGGCACGGGGCTTTCCGCATTTCCGAAGCCATATTCCGCCGAGGCCGGCCCCGGCGGCGCCCACCCCGTGCGAGGGCCGGCGGCCGCTGACGGTAAGGTCAGGGGGCAGTATTGGCACGTTCCCACAGGAGGCCCCCGGGTGGAGGTACAGGAGACTCGCGTTCAGACGGACCGGGTCCTCACCATCCCCAACATCCTGAGCATGGCCAGGCTCATCGGTGTACCGCTCTTCCTGTGGCTCATTCTCCGCCCCGTGTTCGGCGGGCCGAACAGCGACGGCTGGGCCTTCCTGGTCCTGGCCCTCAGCGGCGTCAGCGACTACCTCGACGGCAAGCTCGCGCGACGCTGGAACCAGATCAGCAGCCTCGGGCGACTTCTCGACCCCGCGGCCGACCGCCTCTACATCCTGTCCACGCTCATCGGCCTGACCTGGCGGGAGATCCTGCCGCTCTGGCTCACCGCAGCTCTCCTCGCACGCGAGGCCATGCTGCTGGTGATGGTGGGAATCCTCCGCCGCCACGGCTATCCGCCGCCCCAGGTCAACTTCCTCGGCAAGGCGGCCACCTTCAACCTGATGTACGCCTTCCCGTTGCTGCTGCTCAGCGACGGTGACACGTGGCTTGCGTCACTCGCTGAAGTTTTCGGGTGGGCCTTCGCCGGATGGGGTACAAGTCTGTACTGGTGGGCAGGGATTCTCTACGTGGTCCAGGTCCGCCGACTCGTCAAGGCGGAAACCGCAGCCGAATGACCCTGTCTTTTCTTGCCGCAGCGTAAAACCGCTCCGGTGTGTTGTCAGAAGGCCACAGCAAAGACGGGTGAACTCGGCCAGATCGTCGTCGCTGCAAGGAGGACGCTTCCGACATGAAGGCCGTCGTGATGGCCGGAGGCGAAGGCACCAGACTTCGCCCCATGACCTCGAGCATGCCCAAGCCGCTCCTGCCGGTCGCCAACCGACCGATCATGGAGCATGTGCTGCGCCTGCTCAAAAGGCATGGACTCACCGAGACCGTCGTAACCGTGCAGTTCCTCGCGTCGCTCGTCAAGAACTACTTCGGGGACGGCGAAGAGCTCGGAATGGAGCTCACCTACGCCCATGAGGAGAAGCCACTCGGCACCGCCGGCAGCGTCAAGAACGCCGAAGAGGCACTGAAGGACGACGCGTTCCTCGTCATCTCCGGGGACGCCCTCACCGACTTCGACCTGACCGACCTCATCGCCTTCCACAAAGAGAAGGGCGCCCTGGTCACCGTCTGCCTCACGCGCGTACCGAACCCCCTCGAATTCGGCATCACCATCGTCAACGAGGAGGGCCGCGTCGAACGGTTCCTGGAGAAGCCCACCTGGGGCCAGGTCTTCTCCGACACCGTCAACACGGGCATCTACGTCATGGAGCCCGAGGTCTTCGACTACGTCCAGGCCGACACGTCGGTGGACTGGTCGGGCGACGTCTTCCCGCAGCTGATGAAGGAAGGCAAGCCGATCTACGGCTACGTCGCCGAGGGCTACTGGGAGGACGTCGGCACCCACGAGAGCTACGTCAAGGCCCAGGCCGACGTCCTCGAAGGCAAGGTCGACGTCGAACTCGACGGCTTCGAGATCTCCCCCGGCGTCTGGGTCGCCGAAGGCGCCGAGGTCCACCCCGACGCCGTCCTGCGCGGACCCGTCTACATCGGCGACTACGCCAAGGTCGAAGCCGACGTCGAGATCCGCGAGCACACCGTCATCGGATCGAACGTGGTCGTCAAGAGCGGCGCCTTCCTCCACAAGGCCGTCGTCCACGACAACGTCTACATCGGCCCCCACAGCAACCTGCGGGGCTGCGTCATCGGCAAGAACACCGACATCATGCGGGCCGCCCGCATCGAGGACGGCGCCGTCATCGGCGACGAATGCCTCGTCGGTGAGGAATCGATCGTCCAGGGCAACGTCCGCGTCTACCCCTTCAAGACGATCGAGGCCGGCGCGTTCGTCAACACCTCCGTCATCTGGGAGTCCCGCGGCCAGGCCCACCTCTTCGGGGCGCGCGGCGTCTCCGGCATCCTCAACGTCGAGATCACCCCCGAGCTCGCCGTCCGGCTCGCCGGCGCCTACGCCACCACCCTGAAGAAGGGCGCCACCGTCACCACCGCCCGCGACCACTCCCGAGGCGCACGCGCCCTCAAGCGGGCCGTGATCTCCGCCCTGCAGGCCAGCGCCATCGACGTACGGGACCTGGAGAACGTCCCCCTGCCCGTGGCGCGCCAGCAGACCGCCCGCGGCAGCGCCGGCGGCATCATGATCCGCACCACGCCCGGCGTGCCGGACTCCGTCGACATCATGTTCTTCGACGAGCGCGGCGCCGACCTCTCCCAGGGCGGGCAGCGGAAGCTCGACCGCGTCTACGCGCGTCAGGAATACCGCAGGGCGTTCCCCGGCGAGATCGGCGACCTCAGCTTCCCGTCGAGCGTCTTCGACCAGTACACCGGCGCCCTGCTGCGCAGCGTCGACACCAGCGGTGTCGCGGAAGCCGGACTGAAGGTCGTCGTCGACGCGTCCAACGGCAGCGCCGGCCTCGTCCTGCCGAGCCTCCTCGGCCGGCTCGGCGTCGACTCGCTGACGATCAACCCCGGTCTCGACGAGTCGAGGCCCACCGAGTCCGCCGACTCCCGCCGTGCCGGGCTCGTCCGGCTCGGCGAGATCGTCGCGTCCGCCCGGGCCGCGTTCGGCGTGCGCTTCGACACCGTCGGCGAACGGCTGTCGCTCGTGGACGAACGCGGACGCATCATCGAGGACGACCGGGCACTGCTCGTCATGCTGGACCTGGTCGCCGCCGAGCGCCGCAGCGGCCGCGTCGCCCTGCCGGTCACGACGACCCGGATCGCCGAACAGGTCGCCGCGTACCACGGCACGCAGGTCGACTGGACGACCACGTCGCCGGACGACCTGACCCGTGTCGGGCGCGAGGAATCCACCATCTTCGGTGGAGACGGCCTCGGCGGGTTTATCGTTCCCGAGTTCAGCAGCGTCTTCGACGGCACCGCCGCGTTCGTGCGGCTCATCGGGCTCGTCGCGCGGACCCAGCTCACGCTCAGCCAGATCGACGCGCGCATCCCGCGCGCCCATGTGCTGCGGCGCGACCTGGCCACGCCGTGGGCCGTCAAGGGACTCGTCATGCGGCGGGTCGTCGAGGCGGCCGGCGACCGGCACGTCGACACCACCGACGGAGTGCGGGTCGTGGAAGCGGACGGGCGGTGGGTGCTCGTCCTGCCCGACCCGGCCGAGGCCGTCACCCACCTGTGGGCCGAAGGCCCCGACGACGAGTCCGCGCAGGCGTTGCTCGACGAGTGGGCGGCCGTCGTGGACAGCGCCGGGCGCTGACCGCCAGGGAGTGATCGCACACCGATGTGCCGGACCGATCGTCAGACCGGGTCCGGCACATCGGTGGGGCCATTCGGCGGTAGCCGCTCCGACATGCGACGATGTGCGGCATGTCGCAGCAGCCCCCCGTTCGGAGCACCGGCTCCCCGCCTCCGCGTCCCGACGCGTCGATGTCGCTGCTGACCAACGTCATGGACCACGCGCTCGACGACGGGTACGCGGAGGCGACCGCCCGCCGCGCCGCCGAGGGCGGCGGACTGCCCCGTACGCTCCGGGCCAAGCTCGGGCTCGCCGCGGGACTCGTCCTCGCCGCGGCGGTCGTCACGCTGGGCGCCGCGCAGGCGCAGATATCGGCGCCGGTCGTGGCGAAGGAGCGCGAAGAGCTCATCGACCGCATCCAGGCGGAGACGACGGCCGTCGAAGGCCTCGAAGAGGACATCGAGAAGCTGCGCCGTGAAGTGGGGGAGCGGCAGCGCGCCGCCCTCCAGGAGCACGGCAGCGAGCGCGGCGAGCTAGTGGCGCTGCTGTCCGGCGCGACCGAGGTGACCGGTCCCGGCGTGAAGCTCGTCATCGACGACGCGAAGGACGCGGAGGAGGGCGGTGGCGGCCCGCGCGAGGGCAGCGGCTTCTCCGACACCGGCCGGGTACGCGACCGCGACATGCAGCGGGTCGTCAACGGCCTGTGGCAGTCCGGGGCGGAGGCCATCGCGATCAACGGGCAGCGGCTGACCGCCCTGTCCGCGATCAGGGCGGCCGGTGACGCCATACTGGTCGACAACAGGCCGCTCGTACCGCCGTACACGGTGCTCGCGGTGGGGGACGGCAAACGGCTCGGCAGCCGGTTCCAGGACAGCGCGGACGGCCGCTACCTGCGCGCGCTGGAGGGGAACTTCGGCATCCGCAGCGGGATCTCCCCGCAGGACCGGGTCACTCTGCCGGCGGCACCGAGCCTGATCGTACGCACAGCACAGCCGAGGACCTCCGGAGCCGGCACCGGCGAAGGACAGGGCACGGCCGACACAGGGAAGGGCACATCGTGATCGCCGTACTGGGCCTCGTCGCGGGAGTGGTGGTCGGACTGTTGATCCGGCCCGAGGTGCCGGCGGTGGTCGAGCCCTATCTGCCGATCGCCGTCGTCGCCGCGCTCGACGCGGTCTTCGGGGGGCTGCGGGCCATGCTCGACGGGATCTTCGTCGACAAGGTCTTCGTCGTGTCGTTCCTGTCGAACGTCGTCGTGGCCGCCCTGATCGTGTTCCTCGGCGACAAGCTCGGCGTGGGCGCTCAGCTGTCCACGGGCGTCGTGGTCGTCCTCGGCATCCGGATCTTCTCCAACGCCGCCGCCATCCGGCGGCATGTGTTCCGGGCGTGAGGCCGATGAGCAACGAAGAGCACACCCCCAGCACCCCCGGCACCCCCGGCACCCCGGACGCCGCGAAGGCCCCCGGCACGCCGGGCGCCCCGCGTGAGCCGCAGCGGCCCCGGGGCGCGACGGCGGCCGCGCAGCCGGCCGAGATGACCGGTCGCCAGCGGCTGGTCGCCGGGCTGTGGCCGCCGCGCGTCACACGGGCGCAACTCGTCGTCGCGCTGCTGCTGTTCGGCCTCGGGCTCGGCCTGGCCATCCAGGTCCGCTCCACCGGCGACGACGGCACGCTGCGCGGCGCCCGCCAGGAGGACCTGGTGCGCATCCTGGCCGAGCTGGACGACCGCAGTCAGCGCCTGGAGGACGAGAAGACGCGGCTCGACGCCCAGCGCAGGGAGCTGGAGAACAGCTCCAACCAGGCCGAAGAGGCGCGCAAGCAGACTCAGGAGAGGGAACGTCAGCTGGGCGTCCTCGCCGGTACGGTGGCCGCCGAGGGCCCCGGCATCACCTTCACCATCGAGGACCCGCTGACGGCGGTGGAGCCCGACAAGCTCCTCGACACGATCCAGGAGCTGCGGGCCGCCGGTGCCGAGGCCATCCAGGTCAACGA
This sequence comes from Streptomyces sp. SudanB25_2051, assembly GCF_964272635.1. Classification (NCBI taxonomy): domain Bacteria; kingdom Bacillati; phylum Actinomycetota; class Actinomycetes; order Kitasatosporales; family Streptomycetaceae; genus Streptomyces; species Streptomyces sp. SudanB25_2051. The sequence goes on along the minus strand of NZ_OZ186787.1, from coordinate 787,594 downwards.
TGTGCGGGTGGTCGCCGACTCCTACTTCTCCGGGGAGGCCGGGGCCGTCGAGGTGGACGGGCGGAAGATCAGCGCGCCGTACCGCTTCCAGGTGATCGGCAAGCCGCAGGATCTGGAGCCCGCGCTCAACATTCCGGGCGGGATCGTGCAGACGCTGGAGAAGGAGCAGGCCACGGCCACGGTGACCCGCTCGGAGAAGATCGTTGTTGACGCCTTGCGACCGGCGGAGCGGCCTGACTACGCTCGGTCGTCACCGCAGTGAGGTCCGGGCCCATGGGACCGCGCCGCGGACATGCCCGACGGACCGGGCCTGACAGGGGAGGCGAGACAGTGGGGGCAGCTCCCGTGACGGCGGGACCGGCGGCCGGTCGGCGGATCGGCAACGCCGGCCGGGAGGTTGCGGGGGGTCGCCGTTTCAAGAGCGTGGTGTGTGGTGGAAACTGTCCGGAGGATACGGACGTTGTGAGAGTGTCCGGGTCGGCAGGAGTGTTCATTCAGGGTTCGTCCTGCCCCACGGGCGGGTCTGTTTCGTTCAAGGGGAATCGCCCGTGAAGTTGTTTGCGAAGTTGTTCGGCAAGAGCGCACGCGAGGACGGCGGCAACGCCAGGCACCGCGCGCCGCAGCACGGTCAGAGCCAGGAGGGGCAGGGCGCGGAGCGTCCCCTCTTCCGCGACGAGGTCGCTGGTCCGGGTGGTGACATTACGGGCGGCCAGGGCGCGTCTTCTGTTGACCCTGCCGGTCCCGCCCGCATAGGTTCCGATCCGTACGCGACCAGCGTCCACGCGGCCGGGCCGCGGCAGGAGGATGGGTCCATGCCGGTGTGTACGCGGTGCGGACACCGCAATGCCGAGGCGAGTCGGTTCTGCTCCAACTGCGGCGCGCCGCTGCGTGGGGGCGCCCCCGCGGAGCGCGCGTCGGAGACGACGTCGACGATCTCCATCTCGGGGCTCGAGGCGTACGACAGCGAGACCACCGGCCAGACGGCGCTGCCGTCGCTGTCGCCCGAGGCGCAGGCCGCGGTGGACGCCCTGCCGCTGGGCTCGGCGCTGCTGGTGGTGCGGCGCGGGCCGAACTCCGGCAGCCGCTTCCTGCTCGACAGCGACCTGACGACCGCCGGCCGTCATCCGCAGAGCGACATCTTCCTGGACGACGTGACGGTGTCGCGTCGCCATGTGGAGTTCCGCCGGGCGGCCGACGGCAGCTTCACCGTCGCGGACGTCGGCAGCCTCAACGGCACGTACGTCAACCGTGAGCCGATCGACGCCGTCCAGCTCACCAACGGTGACGAGGTGCAGATCGGCAAGTACCGACTGGTCTTCTACACGGGCCAGCGGGGCGTCTGACCTCCCCGGACCGCCGTCCGGGGTCACCCGTCGCCCCGGACGCGTCCGGGGCACCCGAGGGAAGGTCCATGCTGCGAACACCGACAGGCGGTGCCGGTCACGGCACCGCCGACGCGGGTGACCGGCTGGTGAGCATCGGCACGGTCCTCAACCAGCTGCGGGAGGAGTTTCCCGAGGTCACCATCTCCAAGATCCGGTTTCTGGAGGCGGAGGGGCTGGTCGAGCCGCGGCGGACGGCGTCCGGGTACCGCAAGTTCAGCCCGGACGACGTGGAGCGGCTGGCGCTCATCCTGCGGATGCAGCGGGACCACTACCTGCCGCTGAAGGTCATCCGGGAGCATCTCGACGCCCTGGCGCGCGGTGAGCAGATCCAGCTGCCCGCCCAGGGCGGACGCGTGGACGCGTCGGACGGCGGGAGCCCGTGGGAGCCGGACGAGGACCGGGTCACCGCCGCCCGGGTGGGGCGCGCCGAGCTGCTCGCCGCCGCCGAGGCGAGCGAGGAGCAGCTCGCCGAGTGGGAGGCGTACGGGCTGGTCACGCCCGGCGCGGACGGCGGCTACGACGCGGAGGCGGTGACGGTCGCCAAGCTCGTCGCCGAGCTGGGGCGCTTCGGGCTGGAGCCCCGGCACCTGCGGGCCGTGAAGGCCGCCGCCGAGCGGGAGGCGGGCCTGGTGGAGCAGGTCGTCGCGCCGCTGCGCCGGCACCGCAATCCGCAGACCCGGGCCCATGCCGAGGCCACCGCCAAGGAGCTGGCCGCGCTGTCCGTGCGGCTGCACGCGGCCCTGGTGCGGTCGGCCCTCGGAGTGCGCTTCCCCTGACCTCGGGGGAACCCGACTATCCAAACCGGTGCGGCACGTCCTAGGGTTGCTGTGTGAACGAGCTCGATGTTGTCGGTGTCCGGGTGGAAATGCCGTCCAACCAGCCGATCGTTCTCCTGCGTGAAGTGGGAGGCGACCGCTACCTCCCGATCTGGATCGGTCCGGGAGAGGCGACGGCGATCGCCTTCGCCCAGCAGGGCATGACGCCCGCGAGGCCCCTCACCCACGACCTTTTCAAGGACGTGCTCGAGGCCGTGGGCCAGGAGCTGACCGAGGTGCGCATCACGGATCTGCGCGAAGGGGTCTTCTACGCGGAGCTGGTCTTCGCCAGCGGTGTCGAGGTGAGCGCACGGCCCTCCGACGCCATAGCGCTGGCCCTGCGCACCGGAACGCCGATCTTCGGCAGCGACGGTGTCCTCGACGACGCGGGGATCGCGATTCCGGACGAGCAGGAGGACGAGGTGGAGAAGTTCCGCGAGTTCCTCGACCAGATCTCTCCCGAGGACTTCGGCACCGGCAATCAGTGACCCGGGTCGCGCCGCTCCCGGCGCGGGGCGCTTGGGGGCGCGCGGAGGTGGTGACCACCCGGCGCCCGAGGGCGCTCGGTGCGCCTTTCCGCGCATTCGAGGAGCTGTTCCCGGTATTCGGACACGTCAAACCACTCTCAGGGTGATTATCACTCGGCGTGGCGAGTGTGGCGATCGTTGACGCACCCCTGGGGACTGCCTACCGTCGATGGGGCAGGTCAAGGACGGAGGGTCGGCGTGATGAGCAGCGGCGACGGTACGGCAGGGGGTCTCCCCGGACGGAGTCCGGTCGGGAGCGGGCCGTATCCGCTTCACGGAGGTGCGGCCGAGCCGGCGACCGACGTCATCGGATACCGGGGGCCCACCGCGTGCGCGGCCGCCGGCATCACCTACCGGCAGCTCGACTACTGGGCCCGCACGGGGCTGGTCGAGCCGAGTGTCCGGCCCGCGTACGGGTCGGGTACGCAGCGCCTCTACAGCTTTCGCGACGTCGTCGTCCTGAAGATCGTCAAGCGGTTCCTGGACACGGGGGTCGCGCTGCAGAACATCCGGGCGGCCGTGCAGCACCTGCGGGACCGCGAGGTGCGCGATCTGGAGCGGATGACGCTGATGAGCGACGGCGCGACGGTGTACGAGTGCTCGTCCCCGGACGAGGTCGTGGACCTGCTCCAGGGCGGGCAGGGCATCTTCGGGATCGCGGTCGGTGTGGTGTGGCGGGACGTCGAGGCCGCGCTGTCGCAGCTGCACGGCGAGCGGGTCGACACGGGCGAGACCCTGGTGGGGCACAACCCGGCCGACGAGCTGGCGCGGCGCCGGCGCGACAAGGCGGTCTGAGCGGCGTGTCCGCGGGCGGGCGCGGCGCGGGGTCCGCCGCCGGACGTGTGTCGTACGTCTGTGCGGGCGGTTGTCAGTGGGGTAGGGCAGCATCGGTGGTGTGAGAGCCGCGCCGACCATCCTCCATCTGGACATGGACGCGTTCTTCGCCGCCGTGGAGCAGGCGGCGAAGCCCAGCCTGCGCGGAAAGCCCGTGATCGTGGGCGGCCTCGGGCCGCGCGGCGTCGTCGCCACCGCGTCGTACGAGGCGCGGAGGTTCGGGGTGCGGTCGGCGATGCCGATGGCGCAGGCCCGGCGGCTCGCGCCGAACGCCGCCTATCTGGTGCCGCGCTTCACCGTGTACCGGTCGGTGAGCGGGCAGGTCATGGAGCTGCTGGGGCGGCTCTCGCCGCTGGTGGAGCCGCTCAGCCTCGACGAGGCGTTCGTGGACCTGGAGGCCGGGGGCGCGGCGTACGACGGGGAGACGGCGCGGGCGGTGGGGCAGCGGCTGCGGCAGGACATCCGCGCGGTGACGGGGCTGACGGGCTCGGTGGGGCTGGCGGGCTCCAAGATGCTGGCGAAGATCGCCTCGGAGCAGGCCAAGCCGGACGGGCTGGTGCTCATCGAGCCGGGCACGGAGCGGGCGCTGCTCGCGCCGATGGGGGTGCGCACCCTGCCCGGGGTGGGGCCGGCCACCGAGGACCATCTGCGGCGGGCCGGGATGACGACCGTCGCGGATCTGGCGGAGGCCGGTGAGGACGAGCTCGTACGGTTGCTGGGCAAGGCGCACGGGGCGTCGCTGTACGCGATGGCGCTGGGGCGCGACGACCGGCCGGTGGTGGCCGAGCGGGACGCCAAGTCGGTCTCCGTGGAGGACACCTTCGACGTGGACCTGCACGACCGGGTGCGGGTGCGCTGGGAGGTGGAGCGGCTCGCCGAGCGGTGCGTGGGGCGGCTGCGGGCCGCGGGCCGTTCGGGGCGCACGGTGGTGCTGAAGGTGCGGCGGTACGACTTTTCGACGCTGACGCGCTCGGAGACGCTGCGCGGGCCGACCGACGACCCGGTGGTCGTGCGGGAGGCCGCGGCGCGGTTGCTGGACGCCGTGGACACGACCGGCGGGGTGCGGCTGCTCGGGGTGGGGGTCAGCGGGCTGGCCGACTTCACTCAGGAGGACCTGTTCGCCCAGGCGTCGGCGGGCGGCGCGGCCGAGCCGGGAGAGGGCTCCCACGCCGCGGACTCCCCGACGTCCGCGCCCGCGTCGGCCGGCGCGGTCGGGGCCGTCGGGGCGCAGGGGCCGCCGGCGGGGGCCGGGGGCGGGGCCCCCGAGCCGGGCGGGGAGGGTGCGCCGGGGGAGCGGCGATGGGCGGCGGGGGCCGATGTGCGGCACGCCGTGTACGGGGCCGGGTGGGTGCAGGGCAGCGGGCTCGGGCGGGTCACCGTACGGTTCGAGGAGCCCTGGTCGGCAGTGCCCGGCCGGGTGCGGACGTTCCGGACGGACGACCCCGACCTGGAGCCGTCCGATCCGCTGCCGCTGGTGCCCGGGGCCGGTCAGCCCTCTCCGTCGGCCATGGCCTGCGGGCCCCTGTCCGGCGAGGGCGCGGAGCCCGGGGCCAGGCCGTAGTGCCGGTAGAGCCGCAGTTCCTGCTCGGGCGAGAGGTGGCGGCCCACGCCGAGGTGCGGGGCGTCCTTGATGAGCGCCTTGGGGTACGGGACGTGCAGGCCGTCCGCGGCGACCCGGCTCGGCTCCAGCGGGACGAACGCGTCCCGTCCGAACAGGCCCGTCCGCACCGCCGCCCATTCGGGGACGCCCGTCGCGTCGTCCAGGTACACCTCGTCCACCGTGCCGATCCTGTGGCCGTCGCGGTCGAACGCCTTGCGCCCGATCAGGCCGCGCGGGTCGATGTCGGTCTGCACAGTTCCTCCAGCCGGTCGCCACTGGTCCACAACTGGTCGTCAACCACTACGAAAGGGCACATCGGTGACGTCGGCCACTCGAGGGAACCGACCGGAACCTCGCTGGTAGGCTGGCATTGGCTGCTGACCCCGTGCGGGAGAGTCCTCCGGAGAAGTCGTCCGGAGGCGCCGAAGGAGCAAATCCTCCCCGGAATCTCTCAGGCCCCTGTACCGCACGGACGAGGTCACTCTGGAAAGCAGGGCGGGCGTCGGACGGCACCCGCCCTCACCGACGGTGAAAGCCGTGCCATCCCTTCCGGATGCGCGGCGAAACTCTCAGGTTGAGATGACAGAGGGGGAGGCCGTCCGGGCACCCGCGCCGAGGTGCCCCTCGCAGGTCGCTACGACCAGGAGGCCCCCGTACATGACCGCCAACCGCATTCCGCTCTCCCAGCTCGAGCGGGGCACCCCCTTCGAGCAGCGCCACATCGGACCCGACGCCGAGGCGCGCGCCAAGATGCTCGCGCAGGTCGGCTACGGCTCGCTCGACGAGCTCACGGCGGCCGCGGTGCCGGACGTGATCAAGAGCGCCGAGGCGCTGGCCCTGCCCGAGGCCCGCAGTGAGGCCGAGGTCCTCGCCGAGCTGCGCGAGCTCGCCGGCCGCAACCAGGTCCTCGCCCCGATGATCGGTCTGGGCTACTACGGCACGTTCACGCCGCCGGTCATCCTCCGCAACGTCATGGAGAACCCGGCCTGGTACACGGCGTACACCCCGTACCAGCCGGAGATCTCGCAGGGCCGTCTGGAGGCGCTGCTCAACTTCCAGACCGTCGTCGCCGACCTGACGGGTCTGCCCACCTCCGGCGCGTCCCTCCTCGACGAGGGCACCGCCGCCGCCGAGGCCATGTCCCTCGCCCGGCGCGTCGGCAAGGTCAAGAACGGTGTCTTCCTGGTCGACGCCGACGCCCTGCCGCAGACGATCGCCGTCATCGAGACCCGCGCCGAGCCGACCGGCGTCGAGGTCGTCGTCGCCGACCTGAGCGACGGCATCCCCGCCGAGGTCGCCGAGCGCGGCGTGTTCGGCGTCCTCCTCCAGTACCCGGGCGCGTCCGGTGCCGTCCGCGACATCAAGCCGCTGATCGACGCCGCGCACGAGCTGGGCGCCATCGTCACCGTCGCCGCCGACCTGCTCGCGCTGACCCTGCTCACCTCGCCCGGCGAGCTCGGCGCCGACATCGCCGTCGGCACCACCCAGCGCTTCGGCGTCCCCATGGGCTTCGGCGGCCCGCACGCCGGCTACATGGCCGTCCGCGACACCTTCGCCCGCAGCCTGCCCGGCCGCCTCGTCGGCGTCTCCGTCGACGCCGACGGCAACAAGGCGTACCGCCTGGCCCTCCAGACCCGCGAGCAGCACATCCGCCGCGAGAAGGCCACCAGCAACATCTGCACCGCGCAGGTGCTCCTGGCCGTCATGGCCGGCATGTACGCCGTCTACCACGGGCCCGAGGGCCTGAAGGAGATCGCCCGCCGCACCCACCGGTACGCGGCGATCCTCGCGGCCGGCCTGCGCGCCGGCGGCGTCGAGGTCGTCCACGGCGACTTCTTCGACACGGTCACCGCGCGCGTGCCCGGCAAGGCCGCCGACGTCGTCGCCGCGGCCCGCGACAACGGCGTCAACATCCACCTCGTCGACGCCGACCACGTCTCCGTCGCCTGTGACGAGACCACCGGCCGCGCCCAGCTGACCGCCGTCTGGACCGCCTTCGGCGTGAGCGGCGACATCGAGGCGCTGGACGCCGAGACGGCCGACGCGCTGCCCGAGGCGCTGCTGCGCACCGACGCGTACCTGACCCACCCGGTCTTCCACGCGCACCGCTCCGAGACCTCGATGCTGCGCTACCTGCGCAAGCTCGCCGACCGCGACTACGCGCTGGACCGCGGCATGATCCCGCTCGGCTCCTGCACGATGAAGCTGAACGCGACGACCGAGATGGAGCCGGTCACCTGGCCCGAGTTCGGCCAGATGCACCCCTTCGCCCCGGCGGAGCAGGCCGAGGGCTACCTCACGCTCATCCACGAGCTGGAGGACCGCCTCGCCGAGGTCACCGGCTACGACAAGGTTGCCCTGCAGCCCAACGCCGGCTCCCAGGGCGAGCTCGCCGGCCTCCTCGCCGTCCGCGCCTACCACCGCGCCAACGGCGACACGCAGCGCACCGTTTGCCTCATCCCGTCCTCGGCGCACGGCACGAACGCCGCGTCCGCCGTCATGGCCGGGATGAAGGTCGTCGTCGTCAAGACCGCCGACGACGGCGAGGTCGACGTCGCGGACCTGCGCGCCAAGATCGAGCAGTACCGCGACGAGCTCGCCGTACTGATGATCACCTACCCGTCGACGCACGGCGTCTTCGAGGAGCACGTCGCCGACATCTGCGCCCAGGTCCACGAGGCCGGCGGCCAGGTGTACGTCGACGGCGCCAACCTCAACGCGCTCGTCGGCCTGGCCAAGCCCGGCAAGTTCGGCGGCGACGTCTCGCACCTGAACCTGCACAAGACGTTCTGCATCCCGCACGGCGGCGGCGGCCCCGGCGTCGGCCCGGTCGCGGTGCGCTCGCACCTCGCCCCGTACCTGCCGAACCACCCGCTCCAGCCGGCCGCGGGCCCCGAGACCGGCGTCGGGCCGATCTCGGCGGCGCCGTGGGGCTCGGCCGGCATCCTGCCGATCTCCTGGGCGTACGTCCGTCTCATGGGCGGCGAGGGCCTCAAGCGGGCCACGCAGGTCGCCGTCCTCGCGGCGAACTACATCGCCAAGCGCCTGGAGCCGCACTACCCGGTCCTGTACACCGGTCCGGGCGGGCTCGTCGCGCACGAGTGCATCATCGACCTGCGCCCGCTGTCGAAGGAGACCGGCGTCAGCGTCGACGACATCGCCAAGCGCCTGATCGACTACGGCTTCCACGCGCCGACCATGTCGTTCCCGGTCGCCGGCACGCTGATGATCGAGCCCACCGAGTCCGAGGACCTCACCGAGCTCGACCGGTTCTGCGACACGATGATCGCGATCCGCGGCGAGATCGAGAAGGTCGCCACGGGCGCCTGGCCGGCCGACGACAACCCGCTGCGCAACGCCCCCCACACGGCGGCCGCGCTCGGCGGCGAGTGGAACCACGCCTACAGCCGTGACGAGGCGGTCTTCCCGGCCGGTGTCTCGGCCGCGGACAAGTACTGGCCGCCGGTGCGCCGGATCGACGGCGCGTTCGGCGACCGGAACCTGGTCTGCTCCTGCCCGCCGCTGGACGAGTACGACGCCTGAGCCGCGCCGCTGACGCGGTAAGCACCGGGGCCGGTACGGAGGTTCAACGCCTCCGTACCGGCCCCGGTGCCGTTCCGCGCGGTGCGCCCGCTACGCGGCCCTCGCCACATGCGACGTGGTCAGCGGGCGGTGCGGCGCGATGATCTGGCCGTCCGGCAGCAGTTCGCCCGTGTCCTCGAACAGCAGGACGCCGTTGCACAGAAGGCTCCAGCCCTGCTCCGGGTGGTGCGCCACCACACGGGCGGCCTCCCGGTCGGCGGAGTCTGCGGTCGGGCAGGGTGGCTGGTGCTGGCACATGGTGGGGTTCTTTCGCTGCGATGTGGACTCTGCTCTGCGGCTCGACGCGGTGTTCATGGCCGCCCCCCGTCTTTCAAGTCGGTCCGTTCCAGTGTTGCCCTACGGGCGGGTTTCCGCAGGGATTTCACGGCAGCACTTCCTGTTGGTGAAGGACGTATCACCCGCGCGGATGGTTCAGCACAACCCCCCTGTCCCTTCGGGTGGTTCGCGCTGGTCACGGTGGACTAGCCCGTACGGGCCAGGAGGCGCGCGCGGCGGTGCCCCGCGCCCCCCGGAGGGGCCGCGGGGCACCGTTGTGCGCCGGACCGGGTGTCCTCAGGCCGTCGAGCCGAGCAGCGGCGGCGGTACGCGCCGTACGGCGAGCCTGGGCAGCAGGTCCGCCACGCGGTGCGGGCGGTGGGCGGCGATCCCGGGCGGCGCGGGGGCCAGCGGGATCAGCACGTCCGCCGGGTCGGGGGCGCCCTCGGCGGGGTCGGCGTCCGGGTCGCCGTGCAGCCACAGCGTCAGCATGTACAGATCCGGCACCGACAGCAGGCGCGGCTGCCACGGGGAGCCGGACGCGTCGGCCTGGCGCAGCGCCCGTTCGGTGGAGGTGAGGTAGGGGCCTTCGAAGAAGTGCGAGAAGGTCCAGCCGCCCGCCGTGCGCAGGGTGTCGGCGGCCGCCAGGGTCGCCTCCCCGCCGCGGATCAGGAACCGCCATCCCGCGAGCCGGGTCGCGGGGGTGCTCGCGGGTGCCTCCGCCGGCGCGATGGCGCCCAGGACGTGGACGGGCAGCGGGAGTTGGGCGCTCAGCGGTCCCGGGAATGACCGCAGGGCGGGGGTTCCGGCCGCGCGGAGGGCGGGAGAGCCCAGGGCCGCGAGGACGCTGTGCAGGGCAGGCGTGGGTGCCTGGGAGACGTGGAGCGGCATGGTGGGTCGCCTCTCACTCAAGAGACAGGAGGGTGGAGCGTGCGTGGGTGCGGACGGCGCTGTCAGCGACGGGGCCGGCGGGGCGCGGGGCGCCATGCCGGGCGCCGGGCTCTCAGCCTCGTGGGCGGAGTTTATACGACCGGTGTTCACGTTGTGTTTCCGCTAGCCGTTTCCGGAGAAGCGGTCAAGGCGGCAACACGCCGGGGATCCGCGGCATTTTCCGCTGAATTATTCGTGTCCGAAATTCGCTGCCTGGGCAATCGCCCCGGATGCGGTCGGCCGGATCTGGCCGGCCTTTTCCACCACGCCGTCCCGGGTGATCTGCTAGCCGGGCCATGCCCTTGGAATGTGCCGGGCGACCGTCCCGGTCAGCCTAGTGGCGAAGGCCTCTCCGCGGGGGCGTTACGGATCGGCGGGGCTGGGCATCATCGTTGCTGACCGAGCGGCGACGCCGCGAGCCGCCCACTCGAGGAGGGATGCTTCGATGGGGGAGAAGGTCGTGGCAGTCAGGTTCGACCTGGCCGATCGGCAGAGGTACCGCAGAAAACTCCGAAGCTGTCTGGAGGCGCTGGAACGGCTGCTCGCCGAGAAGCGGTTCGACCGGCCCCGCAATCTCATGGGGCTGGAGATCGAGCTGAATCTCGCGGGCGCCGACGGGCTGCCGCGGATGATGAACGCACAGGTGCTGGAGCGCATCGCGAGCCGGGATTTCCAGACCGAACTCGGCATGTTCAACCTGGAAGTGAACATCGCGCCGCATCCGCTCGCCGGGCATGTTTTCTCACAGCTCGCCGAGGAACTGCGCACCGGACTCGGATACGCCCACCGCAAGGCGGAGGAGGTGGGCGCCGGAATCCTGATGATCGGCATACTCCCCACGCTCACCCGGCACGACGTGGACCTCGTCAACATCTCGGACGTCGACCGCTACATGCTCCTCAACGACCAGATCGTCGCCGCCCGGGGCGAGGACTTCACGCTGGAGATCGACGGGGTGGAGCGGCTCGGCTGCACGGCCGCGTCCATCACCCCCGAGGCCGCCTGCACCTCCGTACAGCTCCACCTCCAGGTCACCCCGGCGCGCTTCGCCGACGTGTGGAACGCGGCGCAGGCGGTGGCCGCCGTGCAGATCGCGACCGGCGCCAACTCCCCGTTCCTCTTCGGCCGCGAGCTGTGGCGCGAGACCAGGCCGCCGCTGTTCCAGCAGGCCACCGACACCCGGCCGCCCGAGCTCCAGGCCCAGGGGGTGCGGCCGCGCACCTGGTTCGGCGAGCGGTGGGTGGACTCGGCGTACGAGCTGTTCGAGGAGAACTTCCGCTACTTCCCCGCGCTGCTCCCGCTGTGCGGAGACGAGGAGCCCCTGCGCGTCCTCGACGAGGGCGGCGTGCCCTCCCTGCAGGAGATGGTCCTGCACAACGGCACGGTGTACCGCTGGAACCGGCCCGTGTACGGCGTGATGGACGGCGTCCCGCACCTGCGCGTGGAGAACCGCGTCCTGCCGGCCGGTCCCACCGTCGAGGACGTCATCGCCAATGCCGCCTTCTACTACGGGCTGGTGCGCGCCCTCGCCGACGACCCGCGGCCCGTGTGGAAGCGGATGCCGTTCCAGGACGCGTCCGACAACTTCGACGCGGCCTGCCGGTACGGGATCGACGCCGAACTGCGCTGGCCGCGCGCCGGGCGCGGGGGTGTGACGGCCGTGCCCGCCGTGAAGCTCGTACGGGACGAACTGCTGCCGCTGGCCGCGTCCGGGCTGGACGCCTGGGGCATCGAGCCGGCCGACCGCGACCGCTGCCTCGGCATCATCGAGGAGCGCTGCCGGCGCCGGGTGAACGGTGCGACGTGGCAGGTCGAAACGTTTCACCGGGCCCAGGAGGCGGGCCTCGACCGGGAGGCCGCGCTCGCCGCGACCGCGCGCCGCTACCGGGAGCTGGCCCTCACCGGCGAGCCGGTCCACACCTGGCCCGTCCGCTCCCCGGGGCCGTATCCGCAGCGCGGCCGCTGACGGCGCTCCCGGCGTCCGCGCGGCCGCCGCCGCGTCCTTCGAGGGGCCCCGTTCGCGTGTCCCGCACGGCCGTCGGGCAAGCTGGAGCGCGCCAGGTCCAGGACGGGAGGCGCGTGTGCGGACAGATGCGGAAGCGGCGGCCGGTGCGGTGGGCGCGCCGCGGGGGACACTGCGGTCCGAGACCCTCATCGTGCTCGCGCTGTCGCTGGGCGCGAGCGCCGTCTCCTCGCTGATCAGCTTCGTCGGCTCGCTCACCCGGCCGGGCGGGCTCAAGGAGCAGGCGGCCACCCTCAACGGCTCGTTCGCGCCGGGGCGGCCCTGGCTGGACCTCGCCTGGCAGCTGTTCTCCATCGCCACGGCGCTCGTCCCGGTCGTGCTGGTCGCGCATCTGCTGCTGCGGGAGGGCGGCCCGCTGCGGGCCGGCGGCGGGCCGGACGAGGGCGGTGGGCCGCGGGAGGACGCGGCGGTGCGGGCCGGCGGCGGGCTGCGGATGATCGGCTTCGACCGCACCCGGCCCTGGTCGGACCTGGGGCGCGGCGCGCTCGTCGCGGCGGGGATCGGCAGCGCGGGCCTGGCGTTCTACCTGCTGTCGCGGGCGCTCGGGATGAACCTCACGGTGGTGCCCGAGTCGCTGCCGGGGGAGTGGTGGAAGTTCCCGGTGCTGATCCTGTCGGCGCTCCAGAACTCCGTGGTGGAGGAGGTCATCGTCGTCGGCTACCTGCTGCGCCGGCTGGGGCAGCTGGGCTGGTCCCCGACGGCGGCGCTGGTCGCCAGTTCGGTGCTGCGCGGGTCGTACCACCTGTACCAGGGCATCGGCGGGTTCATCGGCAACATGGTGATGGGCGTCGTCTTCGTCCTGCTCTACCGGCGGTGGGGGCGGGTCGGGCCGCTGGTCGTGGCGCACGCGCTGCTCGACATCGTGGCGTTCGTCGGGTACGCGCTGCTGGCCGGGCGGGTGGGGTGGTTGCCCACGGCGTGACGCGCGGTGGGCGGCGCCGTGGGCGGTGCGGTGGCCGGTCCGGAGGGTGCGGGGCGGTGGTGCGTGACGGGCGGTGTGGTGGCCGGGCCGGGCGCTACGGTGGCGGAGGCGGGCGCTACGGTGGCGGGGGCGGGCGGTGTGGTCAGAGGCGCAGGTCGCCCTCGATGACGGTGACCGCCTGACCGGTCAGCAGGGTTCGCTCGCCGCGCAGCGCGGTGCGGACGACTCCCGTGCGGGCGCCTCCCTGCAGGCCCGTCAGCTCGGCGCGGCCGGTGCGGGCCGACCAGAACGGGGCCAGGGCCGTGTGCGCGCTGCCCGTGACCGGGTCCTCGTCGATGCCGACGCGCGGGAAGAAGCAGCGCGACACGAAGTCGTGGCCGCGGGACGGGTCCTCGGCCGCCGCGGTCGCGATGACGCCCCGCTCGGACAGCTCGGCCAGCGCCGGCAGGTCGGGCTTCAGGGTGCGGACGGTCCGCTCGTCCCGCAGCTCGACCAGCAGGTCCCCGATGTGGGCCGCCGTGTCGTGGACGGAGACGACCTGCGCGCCGAGGGCCTCGGCGAGGCCGGCCGGCGGCTCGACGGGGGTGAGCGTCGAGGTGGGGAAGTCCATCGTGACCGTGCCGTCCCCGGCGGTGGTCGTGGTGAGGACGCCGCAGCGGGCGGAGAAGCGCACGGTGCCCGCGGCCCGGCCCGTCGTGTGCAGCACATGCGCGGTGGCCAGCGTGGCGTGCCCGCACATGTCGACCTCGGTGACGGGCGTGAACCACCGCAGCGCCCAGTCGGCGTCACCGCCGGGCGGCAGCGGATGCGCGAAGGCGGTCTCGGAGAGGTTGACCTCCGCGGCGACCTTCTGGAGCCAGTGGTCGTCGGGGAAGGCGTCGAGGAGCAGGACGCCCGCCGGGTTCCCGGAGAAGGGGCGGTCGGTGAAGGCGTCGACGATACGAATCCGCATGCGCCGACCGTACGCGGCCCCGCGAGAGGCGGGCCAAGGCCAATCCGCGGCAGCTGGACCGGTCGCGCCCCGTCCCCGTGCGTTGCCCGGCGACCCCCGTTGCGCGCGAGGGGCGGGGCGTACGAGGGGGAGGGCGGACCGCGGGCTCAGGGCGACGGCGCGGCGGGGGACCACATGCCGAACCACTGCTCGGCGCCGTAGGCCTCGAACCGCTCCACCTCGGTGAACCCCAGCCTCGCCGCGAGGCGCATCGAGCGGAGGTTGGCCGTCTGGGTGGCCAGGACCACCGGTTCGCCGGGAAGCGCGGCGGCGAACCAGTCGAGCGCCGCCGCGCACGCCTCGGCCGCGTACCCGTACCCCCACGCCTCCGGCAGGAACAGGTAGCCGAGTTCGGCCCTCCCCGCGGCGCGGGGGAGGTGTCCCGTGTCCCTGGCGAGGGTGATCCGGCCGATCATCGCCCCGTCGCGCGCGACGGTGAAGACGCCGGGGCGCCGGCTGGGGGTTTCGGGAATCGCGCGCTCCAGCTCCTCGCGCGGCTGGGGGCCGCCCAGGTAGGCGCCCACCTCCGGCGAGGCCAGCAGGTCGATGAGCGCCGCGCGGTCCCGGGCCTCGGGCGCGCGGAGCACGAGCCTTACGGTCCTGATGGGCGCGGGCGGCCAGGCGGCGGTTCCGAGCTCGGTCATGCCGGCCAGCCAACCAGCGGGCCCGGGAGCGATCAAGGCCTCGGGCGGCCGGCCGGGCCGACCGGGAGCACCGGGGGCCCCGCCGCGCTCACCGGGCGGCCCAGTAGGCGGCCCGCACCTCTCCGTCCGCGAAGTCACGGCGCGGCAGACGAAGGCCCAGGGACTCCTCCAAGGCGTGGAAGTACAGCTGGAACGTGCCGGTCAGTGCGGGGTGGTCCAGTTCGGCACGGCGCAGTGCCCGGTTGAGGAAGTCCAGCTCCCCGCCCCGGAGATAGGGGGCGCGGCCCCGCTCGTACCAGATCAGCTCCAGCACGCCCCAGCCGTCGTCGACGCGGCGGCCGTCCCGTACGTAGTCCAGGGTGTAGATGGCCTTCGCGGATGTGGCCGTCAGCCAGACGCTCTCCGTGATGCCCAGCGCGGCGTACGCCTCCTTGTCGGCGAAGGCCCCAGGAGGCGTGTCGTGGTGCAGCAGATACGTCCACCCGCCCGCCTGGCCGAAGCAGCAGCTCTCCCACTGGCGGTCCCAGTGGACCCGGCCGCCGTCCTCGGCCTGCAGGTCCTTCAGGCGCGTACCGGCTGCGACCTGCGCGGGGTCGGCCCCGTACAGCAACGCCAGCCGTTCGGCGTCGACGGGCTGCCCGGGTGCCGCCCGGAAGAAGGAGAGCGTGGTGTACGGGCTCTGCTCACGCCAGGGCCCGGCTATCCAGGCGAGCCCCTCCAGCGGGTCGCGCCCGCACGCCTCGGCCGGGCCCGTGTCGTCGAGACCGCCACCGCGGAACCGCCGGCCCCAGGCGGGATCGATCCGGTCGAGTGCGGCTGCCGTCTCCTCGGGGCCGCCGCCGGGCCGGGCCAACGCGGACTCGGCGATCAGGTACAGCACCTGATCGAGGTCCCGGACCGCGAAGACCTCCCGGTAGGGGCCGTGATGGCCGCGCACCGTGCCGTCCTCGTCGAGCAGGAGGAGCAGGCTGTCCTCCTCCGCCTCCCCCGCGCGCTCCGCACACGCCTCCAGTTCGTCTTCCGAGAGGGCCACGGGAGGCAGCCCGATCCCGTGGAGCGGGGCGTGTCCGGCGGCCGTCCGCTGCCAGGCCTCCGCGAGTGTCCGCTTGGTGATCTTCATGGCGTCAGCGTAGGTGGGGCCACCGACAACGGACCGGCCTTCGCGCCTGCTGCCGGCCGCTCGGCGCCGGAGTTCCCGGTGCCGTCACCGGCGGTCGCCCCGCGGCCGTCGTGCCCCCGCGGGTGTCGGGGACGGAAGGATCTCGGTCGGCGGCATTGTCGTCCGATGGTTGGCGATATATCGTTGACGTGTCGCGAAGGATCGTTGACGAAGGGGTGAAGTGATGCGTTCACAAGGTCACGAGCACGGGCAAGGGCACGGCCACTGCGCGCCCGGGCGCCATGAGCACGGTGAGTACGAGGGGCGGCGCTCGGCCTTCGGGCCGTTCGGGCCGGGGTTCGGCGGCGGTCCGGGATTCGGGCCCTTCGGAGGGCCGTTCGGCGGTGGCCGCGGGCGCGGCGGCGGCCGCGGCAGGGCACGGCGCGGGGATGTGCGCGCGTCGATCCTGGCGCTGCTCAAGGAGCGCCCCATGCACGGCTACGAGATGATCCGGGAGATCGCCGAGCGCAGCGGCGGCGCCTGGAAGCCGAGCCCCGGCTCCGTCTACCCGACCCTCCAGCTCCTGGAGGACGAGGGCCTGATCGAGAGCCGCACCGAAGGCGGCAAGAAGCTGTTCGCGCTCACCGACAGCGGGCGCGAGGAGGCCGAGTCCGCGCCCGAGGCCCCCTGGGAGGAGGCCGGCAAGGGCATCGACTGGGAGTCGGTGAACGAGATCCGGCAGGCCGGGTTCGGACTGCTGGAGGCGTTCGGCCAGGTGTGGAAGACCGGCTCCGCCGAGCAGCGGCAGAAGGCGCTGGGCGTCATCAACGACGCCCGGAAGAAGCTCTACCTCATCCTCGCCGACGAGGACTGAGCGCCCGTCCGCCCGACGGGTGCGCGCGCCCCCGGCTCCTCACAGCCGGGGGCGCCAGATCTCCGCCGAGTCGAACAGGTCCGACGCCCTCGGCAGCCGGTCCTCGTCATGCCGGTGGAAGGCCGCCCAGAACAGGTCGCCCGGCCGCGCGTCCCCCGGCGCGTACACGAGGTAGACGTAATGCCGGCCGTCCACGGCGAGCAGCGCGACCATCCAGAACACATCCGGGGAGACGAGGGCGACGGGGCCCTGGTTGCCCGACCGGCGCGAATCAAGGGGGCGCGCGCCCCCGGGCGGTACTTTTCCGATCTCCTCCCTGAGAAGGAGGCGCGCGGGTTCGGCGCCCACCCTGTGTGGGACGCGGCATGCTTCCTCGCGGGGATGCCCGGCGGCGCCACGGCCTGATGAGGTGGGGTGGTGCAAAGCTCCACCTCCCCCACCCGGCCGGTCGGCGACGACGCCGGCGCGCCGGCCGGCCGCCAGGCGACCGGAACACCCGCCACCGGCCGCGCCGGCACGGAGGACCGCGTCGGCGCCGAGCTGGCCGCCGTCGTCGCGGCCGCCCGGCGCAGGGCGGTGCGGGACGGCGACCGGCAGGCCGACACCGCCCACCTCCTCCACGCGCTCGTCGAGTCCGCCCCGGCCGTACGGGACGCCCTGGGCGCTCCGCGCGCCGCCCGTGTCCTCACCTACCTCGTCCAGCGCAGCATCGGCTACGGACTGCGCTGGCACGGCACGGTCGAAGGCTCCCCGCCGCCCGTGCCGGACCCGGCGCGCGCCGGGTGGTCGCCCGCCGCCGCTGCCGCCCTGGACCTGGCCACCGCCCGGGCGCGGGCGCGCGGCGACCAGCGGGCTCACCCGCTCGACCTGCTCGCCGGGCTCGCCGCCGACCCCGACTGCCGGGCCGTGCAGGTACTGCTCCGGGCGGGGGTCGACACCGGCCGCCTGACCGCCCGGATCGAGCACCCGTCTCAACAGGTGTCACCGCCTTTACGCTCCTGACGCCCGCCTGCCATCATGTGCCGATGCACGCGTCTCAGGTGAGAAGCGCCGGCCTGGGACTGGCCCTGGCCTCGGCGTTCGCATTCGGTGGATCAGGTGTCGCGGCCAAGCCGCTCATCGAGGCGGGCCTCGACCCGCTGCACGTGGTGTGGCTGCGGGTGACCGGCGCCGCGCTCGTCATGCTGCCCGTGGCCTGGCGCCACCGGGACCTGCTGCGCCGCAAACCGGCGCTCCTCGCGGGCTTCGGCCTCCTCGCCGTCGCCGGGGTGCAGGCCTTCTACTTCGCGGCCCTCTCCCGCATACCCGTCGGCGTCGCGCTGCTCATCGAGTACCTCGCGCCCGCCCTCGTCCTCGGCTGGGTCCGGTTCGTGCAGCGCCGCCCCGTCACACGGGCCGCCGCCCTCGGGGTGGTGCTCGCCGTGACCGGCCTCGCCTGCGTCGTCGAGGTGTGGTCCGGGCTCCGCTTCGACCTGCTCGGCCTGGTCCTCGCGCTCGGCGCCGCCTGCTGCCAGGTCGGCTACTTCGTCCTGTCCGACCAGGGCGCCGGCGAGGAGCGGCCCGTCAACCCGCTCGGCGTCATCGCGTATGGCCTCCTCGTCGGCGCCGCCCTGCTCACCGTCGTCGCCCGGCCCTGGGGCATGGACTGGGGCGTCCTCGCCGGGACCGCCGACCTGGGCGGCACGCCCGCGCCCGCCCTGCTGCTGCTCGGCTGGATCGTGCTGGTCGCGACCGTCTTCGCGTACGTCACCGGGGTCGTCTCCGTGCGCCGTCTCTCCCCGCAGGTCGCCGGGGTCGTCGCCTGCCTGGAGGCGGTCATCGCGACCGTCCTCGCCTGGGTGCTGCTGGGCGAGCACCTGACGGCACCCCAGCTCGCGGGCGGCGCGCTCGTCCTCGTGGGCGCCTTCATCGCCCAGTCGACCACGCCCAAGACCGGCACCGGGCCGGTCGCGGGCTCGGACCCGCTGCCGGACGGCGAGCGGTCGCCCGCCGACCGGGCACCCGCCTCCTGACGCCGCGCGCCTTCCTCCCGGAGGGTGCGCGTGCTTCGGCCTCCGCCGCGGGTGCCTTCGCCTCGGAGGTGCCCGCGCCTCGGCCTCCGCCCGGGCCCCGTCGCTGCGGAAGGCGCCCGCGCCTCGGCGGGCGCCTTCCTCAGAGGGCGGCGAGGTAGGAGGGGAGGGCGACGGACGGGGCCAGGTCCGGGTCCGGGACCGGCGTGCCGTAGCGGGTGGTCAGGGGGATCACGCCCGCCCAGTGGGGGAGGGCCAGGTCTTCGGGCTCCTCGTTGACGCCGCCGGTGCGGACCTTCGCCGACACCTCGGCCAGGTCGAGGCGGAGGACGGCCGTCGCGGCGAGCTCCTTGGCGTCGGCGGGCCGGGAGTCGGCGGAGCGGCCCGGTACGACGTGGTCGACCAGGGCGTCCAGCGCGGCCAGCTTCTCCTCCCGGTCCGTGACCTGGTGGGCCGTGCCGTGCACCACGACCGAGCGGTAGTTGACCGAGTGGTGGAAGGCCGAGCGCGCCAGGACCAGGCCGTCGACATGGGTCACCGTCAGGCACACCGCGAGCCCCGGATCGGCGCCGGCGCGGCCGTCCGCCATGCGCAGGGGCCGCGAGCCCGTGGAGCCGTGGACGTACAGCCGCTCGCCGACCCGCCCGTACAGCGTCGGCAGCACGACCGGGCGGCCGTCGCGGACGAACCCCAGGTGGCAGACGTACGCCTCGTCCAGTATCGAGTGGACCAGCTCCCGGTCGTACGACGCCCTCGGGCGGCCGCGCGTGGGGACGGTCAGCTCGCTCGGCTCGTACGCGCCGCGGGACGCCGGCTCACCGGCGGCGGACGAGGCGGTCTTCGGCATGGCGGCCTCCGGCATTGCGCCCTCCATTGCACTAGTGCATAATCTTGTTTGTGCTAGGAGAGTATCGGATCAGTGGGCGCCGCGCATCGGATATCGCGGCCAGCGTGGAGCGCGGCGTGGGCTCGGGCGACCTCCAGCCGGGCCAACTACTGCCGCCCATGCGGGAATTGGCGGCCGAGCTGGGGGTGAACCCCAACACGGTGGCCGCCGCGTACCGGACCCTGCGCGAGCGGGGGGTCATCGAGACCGCCGGGCGGCGGGGCAGCCGGGTGCGGCCCCGGCCGGTCACCACCCCGCGCGACGCCGTACGGATCGAGGCCCCGCCGGGCGTGCGGGACGTGGGCGAGGGCAATCCCGACCCGGCCCTGCTGCCGCCGCTCGGCCCGGCCCTGGCCGCCGCCGCGGACCACGACGGCGGACGGTCCGTGATGTACGGCGAGCCGCCGCTGGACCGGGACTTCGCCCGCCTCGCGCGCGCCGCCCTCGACGAGGACGGAGTGCCGGCCGGGCCCATGGGGGTGGCGAGCGGGGCGCTGGACGCCATCGAGCGCGTCCTCGCCGCGCACCTGCGGCCCGGTGACGCCGTGGCGGTGGAGGACCCCGGCTGGGGCAGCGTGTTCGACCTGGTGCCGGCGCTGGGGCTGCGGGCCGTGCCGGTCGGCGTGGACGACGAGGGCCCGCTGCCCGGCGACGTGGAGCGGGCGCTTCGGGACGGGGCGCGCGCGATGATTGTCACCGCCCGGGCGCAGAACCCGACGGGCGCCGCGGTGAGCGCCGCTCGGGCCGCGCGGCTGCGGGAGGTGCTGGGCCGGCACCGGGACGTGCTGCTGGTGGAGGACGACCACGGGCACGGCTTCGTGGACGTGCCGCTCCACCCGCTGTCCGGGGCCACCGACCGGTGGGCCTTCGTCCGGTCGGTCGCCAAGGCGTACGGCCCCGACCTGCGGGTGGCGCCGTTCACCGGCGACGCGGTCACCGTGGACCGGGTGCTCGGGCGGCTGCGGCTCGGGCCCGGCTGGGTCAGCCGCGTCCTGCAGCGCGCGGTGGTCCACCTGTGGGAGACCGGCGCCGTCGACCGCGCGGCCGTCGGGCGCGCGTACGGGGAGCGGCGCGACGCGCTGGTGCGGGCGCTGGCAGCCCGGGGCGTCCAGGCGCACGGGCGCAGCGGCATGAACGTGTGGGTGCCGGTGGCCGACGAGACCGGCGCCGTCGCGCGGATGCTGCAGGCGGGATGGGCGGTGGCGCCGGGGGCGCGCTTCCGGCTCTCCTCGCCGCCCGGCATCCGGCTGACCGTGTCCGGACTGACGGCCGCCGACATCGAACCCGTCGCCGAGGCCGTCGCGGCGGCGACGGGGCCCGTGCCGGCGCGCTCCTCCCGCTGAGGCCTCCGCCGGCGCGGGCGCGCCGGCGGGACGAGGACCCCGCGGCCGCTCGCGCCGTACGGCGTTCCCGGTCGCCCGGCGCGGGAGCGTGCCCCCGGTCGCCCGGCGCGGCGCGGGTGTTCCCGGGCGCCCGGCGCGGGGCGGCGTTCCCGGTCGCCCGGCGCGGGAGGACCGTCCGGGTCGCCCGGCGCGGGGTGGCGTTCCCGGTTACTTGGCGCGGGGCGGTGCTCCCGTGCGGCTCTGGGTGAGCGCCGCGCCCGCCAGCACGATCAGGGCGCCGACCGGGGTGTTCCAGGTGAGCCGCTCGTCCAGCAGCGTCACGCCCGCCGCCGTGGCGATGACCGGGATGAAGTACGTGACCATCTGCCCCGTGGTCGGCCCGACCTCCGAGACGATGCCGTACTGGACGAGCATCGCGAAGCCCGTGCCGAGCGCGCCCAGCGCGACCACCGCCAGCAGCGGGACGAGCGGGAACTCCTCCGGCCAGCTGGTGAACAGCGGCGTCACCACCGCCAGCTGGCCGGTCGCCAGCAGCAACTGCGCGCCGGTCAGCGACAGGTGGGACTCCTCCCGGCCCGCGAGCGTGCGCCGCACATAGATCCAGCCGACCGGATAGCTCAGCGACGCCAGCAGCGCCATGGCCGTGCCCGTCATGTCGACGCCCGAGAAGCCCTGCCAGGCGCCGAGCACCGTGAGGACGCCCAGGAAGCCCAGGCCGAGGCCCGCGACGCGCCGCCGCGTGGGCCGGTCCTCCGAGAGGGCGACCAGCGACAGGGCCATGCCCCACAGCGGTGACGTGGCGTTGCAGATGCCGGCCAGCGTCGAGGGGATCGTCAGCTCGGCGAAGGCGAACAGCGAGAACGGCAGCGCGTTCAGGAAGAAGGCCGCCACCGTCAGATGGGCCCAGGTGCGGGCGCCGCGCGGCAGTCCCGTGCGGCGGACCGCCATGGCCGCGGCCAGCACCAGCGTGCCGAACAGCAGCCGCCCGAACGTCACCTGGAACGGCGCGTACGCGGACGTGCCCACCTTGATCAGCAGAAAGCTGAAGCCCCAGACCACGGCGAGCACGGCGAAGCGGATCCGCCAGTCGACGCGCGGGCCCCGGGCCGGCGCGGGCACGGCCGGAGGCGCGGCTGCGGGGACGGGCGCCAGCGCGGAGGGCGCGGACGCGGGGGAGGGGGTGGGTGCCGAGGTGGTTCGGGGCGGGATCGCTGTGCTCATGGCGACCAGCCTCACCCACCGAACTTCTTAGAACAAGCGAGAGTTTCTTCCCACTTCCCCTTAGTGTTGCTTACATGTTGAACCTGGAGCGCCTGCGCACCCTCGACGCCCTCGCCCGCCACGGCTCGGTCAGCGGGGCGGCGGACGGCCTGCACGTCACCACGTCGGCCGTCTCCCAGCAGCTGGCCAAACTGGAACGCGAGGTCGGCCAGCAGCTCGTGGCGAAGAACGGGCGGGGTGTCCGGCTCACCGACGCCGGGCAGCTGCTCGCCGGGCACGCCGCCCGCATCCTGTCGCAGGTGGCGCTCGCCCAGGCCGACATCGAGGCCCAGCGCGGCCGGGTGGTGGGCGAGGTGCGGCTGGCCGGTTTCCCGACCGCCGCACGGGGCCTGTTCCCCCGCGCCATCACCGCCCTGCGGGCGAGCCACCCCGAGCTGCGGGTCCGCAGCAGCGAACTGGAACCGGAGCCCGGCATCCGGCACGTCCTGCGCGGGGACGTGGACCTCGCCGTGGTGCTGGACTGGAGCAACAAGCGCCTCCCCGTCCCCGGTGGGCTCGCGCAGGCCGCGCTGCTGGACGACGCCGCCGACGTGGCCATGCCCGCCGACCACCCGCTCGCCGGGCGCGCCGAGGTCGACCTGGAGGACTTCGCCGACGACGACTGGGTCTCCTGGCCCGAGGGGGAGTTCTGCCACGACTGGCTCGTCTTCACCCTGCGCTCCAAGGGCATCGAGCCGCGCATCGCCCACCTCGCGGGCGAGCACCACACGCAGCTGGCGCTCATCCAGGCGGGCCTCGGCGTGTGCGTCGCGCCCCGCCTCGGCCGCGGACCCGTGCCCGACGGTGTCGCGCTCGTACCGGTCCGGCAGCAGATGCGGCGGCACATCTACGCCGTGTGGCGGGCGGACGCGGACCGGCGGCCCTCCATCCGCGCCGCCGTCGACGCCCTGCGGGAGGCCGGCGCCGCCGTCGAGGGCTGACGGCCCCGGCCGCGCGCCCGGCTCAGGCCAGCTTGATCGTGTCGCCCTCCACCGTGATCGACGCGGGCGCCAGCGGGGCCGTCGCCGGACCCGCCTTCACACTGCCGTCGGCGGCGTCGAAGGTGCTGCCGTGGCAGGGGCAGTTGATGACCCCGTCGGCGACGTCCTTCACCGCGCACCCCTGATGGGTGCACATCGCCGAGAACGCCTTGAACTGCCCCGCGGCAGGCTGGGTGACCACGACGCCCTGATCGGCGAAGACCTTGCCGCCGCCCTCCGGGATCTCCGACTTCCGCGCCAGGACCCGCCCGCCCGCCGCACCGCCCGAGCCCGCCGCACCGCCCGAGCCGCTGGCGCCGCCCGTGCCCGCCGAGCCGCTGGCGCCGCCCGTGCCCGCCGTGCCGTTGGCGCCGCCCGTACCGTAGCCGCCGCCCGCGCCCTGGCCGGCGCCCCCGGCCGCGGGCGGTGCCGCGCCGTCCGGACCGCCGCACGCCGTGAGCACGGCGGCCAGACCCGCGCCTCCCGCCGCGGCGACGACCGTCCGGCGCGCCACCGCACCGCTCGTCCCCTGTGCTGCTCCGGTCCCCTTGGCCATGCGCGGTTCCTTTCCGGGTGTCCCGCACGGTCCGCCCGGCCGCCGTGTGCGCGGCGGACGGACGGACCGTGTGCCTGTCCCCACGGGGTACGCGGCCGGGCCCCGCCCCGTTCAGCCCCGGAGGGAGCTCGTCAGGAACTCCAGCTCCAGCCGCAGCTGATGGGCCACCACGTCCTCCCGCGTCACCATGTGCGTCGCCCCCGGCAGCGGAAGCACCGTATGGGGCCTGCCCGCCGCGAGCAGCGCCGCGGACAGCCGCAGGGTGTGGGCCACCACCACGTTGTCGTCCGCCAGCCCGTGGACCAGCATCAGCGGCCGGGCCAGCCGGTGCGCCACCGGCACGAGGGACGACCGCTCGTAGTTCCCCGGCTCCACCTCCGGATGGCCGAGGAACCGCTCCTCCCAGTGCGTGTCGTACAGCCGCCGGTCCGTCGGCGCGGCGCCCGCGACCGCCGCGTGGAACACGTCCGGCCGGTGCAGCACCGCCCCGGCCGCCAGATAGCCGCCGTACGACCAGCCCCGGATCGCCACCCGCCCGAGGTCCAGGGCCGGGTACCGCTCCGCCGCCGCGTGCAGCGCGTCCACCTGGTCCTGGAGCGCGGGCCCCAGCCGGTCGCCGCGCACCGCGACCTCCCAGTCCCGGCCGCGCCCCGGCGTGCCCCGCCCGTCGGCGATCAGCACCGCGAACCCGTGCTCGGCGAACCACTGGGCGACGGCGCTCCACCACCCGTACGCCCGGGTCGCCAGCCGCAGGCCCGGCCCGCCGTACGGGCTGAGCAGCACCGGCAGGCGCTCGCCGGACGCCGGCTCGTACCAGGACGGCAGGTGCAGATGGGCCCGCAGCCCCCGCTCGCCCAGGGTCAGCAGGGCGGCGCGGGGACGTACCGGAGGGGCGTCGGCCAGGACCGCGATGCGGCCCACCGGCTTCCCGCCGCGCAGCACGGACACGGAAGTGCCGTGCCAGGTGCGGCTCTGCAGGACGACGGTGTCCCCGCCGACCGCCGCGGTGTGCACGCCCGGTTCCCCGCCGACCCGGCGGAACACCCCCGCGCCGCCGGGCTCGCCGGGGCCTTCGGTACCGCTGCCGCCCGTTCCGGGACCGGGACCGGCGGCGGGGGCCTCGGGGTCGTACAGCCACACCTGGCTCTCCGACGGGTCCTCGCTCGCCGTGAAGTACACGCGTTCGCCCACCGCGCCGAGCACCTCCACGACCTGGAGCCCGGCCGGTGAGACGGCGTCGCCGACGCGGATCGCGCGCGTCCCGTCCTCCCCGGTGTGCGCCACGACCGGCGTGCCGGACGCGGTGCGCAGCGGCGTGCCCGGCGTCAGCGCCACCCACGCCGGGTCGTGCGCCAGGCCCAGCGGCCGCACGGCGCCCGTCGCCGGGTCCGCCGCGAACAGTCCGGTCGTGCGCTGGTCGCGGGTCTGCACCTCGACGAACGGGCCGTGCGCGTCCCACCCGGCAGCCGTCACATACTCGAAGCGCCGGTCCGTCCACGCGCCGTCCGGATGCCGTCCGGCGTCCGCCTCCGCCGGGAGCCGCACCGGCGTACGGCGCCCGTCGAGGCCCACCACATGGACGGTCACCACGGCGTTGGCGGTGCCCGCCGCCGGGTAGCGCACCACGCGCGGCGGCCGGGCCGGGTCGGCGGGGTCGGCCAGGTGCCAGCGGGCCACCGGGGACTGGTCCACGCGGGCCACCAGCACCGCGTCCCCGTCCGGCGCCCACCAGTACCCGCGGTGCCGGCCCATGGACTCGGCCGCCGCGTGCTCCGCCAGGCCGTAGACGACGTCCGGCCCCTCCGGCACGGCCAGCGCCCGGTCGTCCGCGCCGTCCACCCCGACGACGCGCAGCGCGCCGCCCGTCACATACGCGACGAGGGAGCCGTCCGGTGAGGGGCGCGGGTCCACGGCGGGCCCCGCGGTCGGTACGCGCCAGGGCGCCCCGCCGTCCGTCCGCACCGCCCACAGCGCCCCGCCCAGCGTGAACACCGCCAGGCGCGCGTCCCGGTCCGTCGCGTACGCCGTGATCCCGGACGACATCACGCGCTCCCGCTCCCGCCGGACCCGCTCCTCCTCCGGCAGGTCGCCGTCGTCCGCGCCGCCGAGCGCGGCGGGGTCGGCGAGCAGCCGCTCACCGCCGTCCTCGAACAGCCACAGCAGACCCACCGGGTCCGTGCCCGACCGGGTCCGTACGAACAGGATCCGGGCGCCGTCCGGCGACACCGTGAACCGGCCCGGCACGCCCAGCGAGAACCTCCGGGTGCGCGCCAGGGCACGCGGCACGTCGGGCACCGCCGCCGGCCGGGTACCGGTCCCGGCGGCGACGGGGGCAGGTGTGGCGACGGAAGCAGCAGCTGGAGCGGGGGGAACGGGAGGCTGCGAGGGGGGAGTTGAGGGAGTCATGAGGAGAGCATCGCAAGATCGGCCGACTCGCGGACACGGTGCCCTCGCCGCCAGGGCGGGCCCGACGGGCGCGGGCCCGACGGGCGCGGGCCCGACGGGCGCGGGCCCGCCGTGCGCGGGCCCGCCCCGGTGAGCGTTACGGCCAGGCGTTCAGCTCGGGCAGCGCCGCCGACGGGTCGCCGTCCACGACGGGCGACGCCGGGTGCGGCCGACCGGAGATCCACGCGGCCAGCGACCGCAGCGAACCGCGGACCACGACCGGGCCGGAGCCCGCGGCGGCCGCGGACCACTCCTCACCGGTGTCGTCCGCCTTCAGCACGACGCCCTCCGGCAGCCGGACCGCGAGGAACGAGACCACGTGCGAGGAGAGCGCGGCGCTCCACTCCTCGGCGCCGTAGCCGACGGTCAGGTCGACGGTGTGCAGCTCCGTCTCGCGCCACCAGGCCAACTGCGTCGCGAACAGCGGCGAGTCGCGGTATGCGCAGGGCAGCTCCCAGCCGTCGGGGCCGAGTGCGTCCCACGCCTCCTCCAGGGCGGTCAGGCCCTCGGAGAGCTGTTCGCGCAGCCACTCGACCGGCTCGCCGTGCAGCTCCTCGATGCGCCGGTCGCGGGTCGGCCGGCCGCCGTCGTACACCTCGACGGTCCTGCCCTCGACCGCGTAACGGGCCTGGCGGGCGAAGGCCCTGGACAGGTCCGCGAGGTGGATCAGGACGTGGCCGCGCGTCCAGCCCGGCAGGTGGATCGCCTCGCGGGCGCCCTCCTCCGTGAGCTCCGCGGCGGCTGCGCGCAACCGGTCGTGCGCGGCGCGGATCTCCTTCAGCCGCTCGGGCACGTCGACACCGCCGTACTCGCGGGCCGTGTAGTCGATGGAGGTGCTCATCAGTCGTTCCTTTCGCGTTCCTGCGCCGTTGCCCCGGCCCCGGACTCCCGCGGCGTGAACGGGTGCGTCCAGCACAGGGTGTCCCGGATGACGTGGTGGGCGTCGTTCGGCCGGGGCGGGCCGATCCGGTGGTACGTCAACTCCTCGCCGGGCGACCCGGGAAGGCGATGCGGGAGTCGACCCTGCCATCCGCGCGGACCGTGCCGTAACCGGGGGTCGGGTCCGGGCGGCCGGGCGAAGTCCTCTGCTCCGCAAGGGGGGTTGGCAACCCGCTTGCGGACGGCGACCGCGGGGCGCGGCCGGGCCCGTCCCCCTGGCCTGGCCGCGCTGTGCGATGCCGTCCGCCATGCCCGACTGGCACGGACGCAGCCTGGTGAGCGCGGCTGCCGGGCTGTCCAGGCCGGCTCCGACGCCGTGATCGCACCGGCCGCAGCGAGGCCGTCTCACCGACGTGTGTCGAGCTCCCCGTCCGCCCGTCGCCGGCCGGGCCACATGTCGCCGTACGCGGCGTCCATGAACTGGACCTGCGGCCCGCGGAGCGCCGACGCGTCGGCCATCTCGCCTCGGGCCGCCTCAGCGAGACGGAGCGCATAACGATAGGTGGCGCCCCGCAAGGGCTCGCTTCTGGCCGCCAGGTCGATCTCGGCCTGAGCGAGCCACAGGTCGTCGACGAGCCGGCCGATCTCGGAATCGGCCGCGGCGCCGGCGGCGTCCGAGCGTGTGAGCGCCGCCTTCTCCAAATGCAGCGCAATACGCACGAAGTTCAGCACCGCGGCCTTGAGCTCCGCCCGGTGAGCGGCCGATTCCTGGACTTCGACCTGTCGGGTGCTCGCGCGTGAGACGAGGTACTGACCGAACAGCGACCCGCACGCGCCGAGCGCGACCCCTACGAGAGACAACAGCGCCGGCCCCAAGGTTCCCCAAGATCCCATGGCCGCAGTCTCTCAACATCGATGCCCCGTGGGGAGGTCGGACGCCCGTCCACCGCCCACGCGGCCGGGGCGCCGACACGAGCCACACGCGCCGGGAGACGTGCGGGAGCCGGCCCGCCACTGCACCGCACGAGGAACCTTGGGCGTCCACTGCCCGCCGACCTCCATGAATCCGGGCCGGGAGCGCCGAGGGACCGTCGTCCTGGATGCGCCGTGTCCAGGCCCGGCAGAACCGTTGAGGGGGATCCCCCGGATCGTCGGGCGGGGCCGGCGCCCAACCGGCCCTCGCGGCAGGGGAGTCGTCTTGCGCGGCCGCGGCGCGGCGGCCGGGGCCGTATCGGTGGGATGACCGATGTGCCGGTGCACGCCACCGGGCCATAGTCCTCGGGAGATCGCTCCCGGGCCCCGCGCCCGGATTCCGAAAGGACCTTCTGTGGACACGCATGCCGATCTGGTGTTCCTCGGCGGCCGGGTCGTCACGGTCGACGCCGACTTCTCCGTCGCCTCCGCCCTGGCCGTGACCGGCGGCACCATCACCGCCGTCGGCGCGCGGGCGGACGTCACACCGCTCATCGGGCCCCGCACCCGCGTCATCGACCTGCGCGGCGCCACGCTGCTGCCCGGGATCAACGACTCGCATCTGCACGGCTGCGCCTTCGGCATGGCCTCCCCGCCGCTCTCCCTGGAGGTGGGGCATCCCGCAGCCTCCTCCCTCGCGGACATCGCCGGCGCGGTGCGGGAGGCCGCCGGACGGACCCCCGCCGGACAGTGGATCACCGGTCACGGCTGGGACACCGGCTACCTCGCCGAGTGCGCGGCCGATCCGTCGCGGCAGCCGTCACGGCACGACCTCGACCCCGTGAGCCCGGACCACCCCGTCGTCCTGTACTCCTTCTCCGGGCACGCCACCTGGGTCAACTCCAGGGCGCTGGGGCTCCTCGGCATCGACCGGCACACCGTCGCGCCGCCCGGCGGGGCCGTCGTCGTGGACGAGTCCGGCGAGCCGACCGGGCTTCTCCACGAAGGCGCCCAGGCCCTCGTCCAGAACGCGCTGCCGCCGCTCAGCCGGCGGGAGCGCGCCGGCGCCGTCAGGTCGACCCTCGCCACGCTCGCCCGGCTGGGCGTGACCAGCTACACCGAACCGGGCCTCGGCCCCGGCGGCGACGGCATCATGCGGGGCGCGCTCGGCAGCGAGACCCTCGACGTCTACCGGGAGCTGCTGGCCGCGGGCGAACTCACCGCCCGCGTGGGCGTCCTGCTGCTGCCCACCGGCATGGCCGGCACCGCCGAGGAGTTCGCCCGCGCCCTCGACGCCCTCGACGCCGACGAGGCCCTCGCCGGGACCCGCGCCGCCGACCCGCGGCGCCTCGCCGTCCACGGCGTCAAGATCTTCGCCGACGGCATCGTGCCCAACAAGACGGCCTGGATGCACGAGCCGTACGTCGGCGGCGGCTGCGGCGGCCTGTGCGTCGGCGGCGAGACGGACGCCGAGCGCGTCGCGGAGATCCGCGCCATGATCCGGCACGCCCACGCCGCGGGGCACCAGCTGGGCGTCCACGTCACCGGCGACCGGGCCGCCGACACCGTCGTGGACGCCTTCGCCGCGGCGATGGCCGGGCTGCCGAGGGCCGACGCCCGCCACTACGTCATCCACGGCGACTTCCTCACCGCCCACAGCATGAAGGTCCTGGCCGCACACGGCTTCGGCGCCAACATGAACCCCACCATCAAGTGGACCGTCGCGGACATGGAGGAGGAGTTCGTCGGCGCCGACCGGGCCGCGTACGCGTGGCCGTACCGGGACGCCATCGACGCCGGGGTACGCGTCGCCAGCGGGTCCGACGCCCCCGTCACGTACCCGGACTGGCGCCAGGGCCTGGCCACGATGGTGCTGCGGGAATCCAAGGCGGCCGGCCGGGTCAGCGGGCCCGAACAGCGCATCGGCCTGGCCGAGGCGATCCGCACGTACACAGCCGACGCCGCCTGGCAGGACTTCGCCGACGACTGGAAGGGTTCCCTGGAGCCGGGCAAGGCCGCCGACCTGTGCGTGCTCGACGGGGACCTGCTCGCCGCCGACCCGCACGACATCCCCGGCATGCCGGTCGTCCTCACCGTCATGGACGGGCGGGTCGTGCACGACGCCCTGCGCGATTGACGTCCTCCGGATACATGATCATCCTGGACGGGTGACAGCGGAGCGCGGCACGGCGGACATCCTGGAGGCGGCCGTCCATGTCCGCGCCGCCGCCAGGAGCGCCACGGCCGGCGCGGCAGGCGCCGACACGGTCCTGGCGGCGCTGTCGGAGGTGGTGGAGTACGACCACGCCTCCCTCGCCCGGTGGGACGCGCGGCGCGGCCGCCACACCACCCTGGCCGGCAGCTACCCGGGCGAGGCCACCGCGTACATCGAGACCCGCCTCCACCGGGACCCGGTGTTCGCGGTGCTCCGGGGCCCGGCGCGCGGGGGGCTGTGGCTCGGGGACGTGCCCCGCGACCTCCTGGCCGCGTCGCCCGGCTTCCGCGACGTGCTGCGGCCCCTCGGCATCCGGGACGGCGTCGCCCAGTGCCTGTTCGCCCCCGACGGACGGTACGTCGGCATGCTCAACGTCAGCACCCGCCGCCCGCGGCGCGCACCCGACCCGGCGCGCGCGGTGGTCACGCTGCTCACCGAGGCCCTCGCCGCGGCCGTCGACCCGCGCGGGGGCCTGCCGCCCGGGCGGCACGCCCCCGCCGAGGAGGGGCGGCGCCCCGGCGGCCTCTCCCCGCGGGAGCTCCAGGTGCTCGCCGAACTGGTCGCGGGCCGCACCAACCGGGAGATCGCCGCCCGGCTGTACATCACCCCGCGCACCGTCGGCACCCACATCGAGCACATCCTCGCGAAGCTCGACGTCCCCAACCGCGCCGCCGCGGCCGCCCGGGCCGCGGCCTGGGGCATCGCCCCCGCCCCCTGACCCGGCGGGCCCGCCCGGAGAGCCCTCCCCGGCCGCACCCGTCCCTGACCCTGTCCCGTCGATCATCCGGCGCGGCGCCCCGGTGCTACCTTGCCCCGATCCCTGGAGAGAGGCGGGCGGGCCCGTGGACACCGACCTGCGGCGTGCGGCCGTCGCGGCGCTGCGCGAACTCGCGCGAAGCGACGACTTCCGCGACCGGGCGGACGCCGGTCAGAGCCTGGCGGGCTTCGCCGGGATGCGGGAGGCCGTGGAGCCGCTGCTGGGACTCGTGCCCGACCCTGACGACACCTTCGTCACCAGGCGGACCGCGGAGGGCCTGCTGCGGCGCCTGGACAAGGCGGGACTGGCGATCGTCGCGTCCGCACTGGCCGTCGCCGACGACAACCATGCCGATTGGATCCGCACCGCGGTCGTCGACGTCTTCAGCGCCTGCCCGGACGACCTGGACGAGGCGCTCCGGCTCTGCGCGGAACTGTCGGACGACGCCGACGACCATGTCGCCCGGGGAGCCCGCCGACTGCACTGCGGGCTCGCGGAGATCGAGGGACCTTCGCGTTCCTGACCGACCGCGGAGGAACAGTCCGGTCTGGTCGGGCCGGCCCGGCTGGGCGGGCTTGCCGGGCCGGCCGGCTTTCGCGGCGGGGGGGGGGCGTCGCGGGTGCCGGAGGATCCTCTGTCAGAGGGGTGTGCCAGAGTCTGCGCATGCTCGAGATCGTGGTGAAGACGGAGAACTGGGAGCGGCACGTCCGCGTGTCCGCCGGGGAGCTGGCAGGGCTGGTCCGGCGGATCGGAGGCGACGGTGACCGGTTCCTGGTGGTCCAGCGGATACCCGACCTGCCGGACGTCTTCGCTCAGGTGTGGCACCAGGACGGCGGCGACTACACGCTGGAGTACCGCGACGGCGCCGTCGACCGGCACTTCCAGACGACGGTCGACGGACCCGAGGCCGTAATCGCGGCGATGACCGGCTGGGCGCGCCAGGAGGCCGGATGGGACGGCGGACCGACGTGGTCCCTGCTGGACATGGGCCCCGTCCCGGAGGTGCCGCCGCTCGACCTGGAGGACGAGGAGCGCGAGGAGCTGGAGAAGCGCGTCCGCGAGGTGCTCGTCGGCGGCTACGCCTCGCGGGCCGAACTGGCCGAGCTCGCCGAGGAGTACCTCGTCAGCGGTGACCGCCGGCCCGTCTCGCCGGAGCAGGCACAGGCGCTGGCCGACCGGTTGTGGCTGGAGCGGGTCGCGGAGCAGGCGCTGTGGCAGGGCGAGACGGACCCGGAGCGGCTGACCCGTGCGTTCGCCGCCCTGCAGGAGGCCGGTATCACGGCCCGCGAGAACTTCACCTGCTGCCGCAGCTGCGGCCAGTCCGAGATCGGTGCTGAAGCGGCGCCCGACGCCCGCGGCTTCGTCTACTTCCACACCCAGTGCACGGACTCCGCCGCGGCCGGCCACGGACTGACCCTCCTCTACGGCGGCTTCGACGGCTCGCCGGAGACCACCGCGGCCGTCGGCCACGAGGTGGTGGCCGCACTCGAAGCCGTCGGCCTCGGCGCCGAGTGGGACCGCGACCCCGCCCGGGCCATCACCGTCACCCCGCTGGACTGGCGCCGCCGCCTGGTCGGCTAGGGCGGACGGGCCCACCCGGGGCCGTCCCCGCCCCCACCCGAGGCTGTGCTGGGCGCCACTCGAGGAGTACGGGGCCGTCCCCGGCCCAGTGGCGGTTGCCGGTGAGCAGGGTGCCCCCGGGCCCGTACCGCCGGGCACCGCGACCCGCGGGACGTCACCCGCGCAGGTGGACGAGGCCCGGCCGTCACCGGCGCCGGCGGCCGCCGGGGGCGCCCAGCATCGCGTCGAGGGACCGGCCGACCGACGCGGCGAAGGGATACGCCCGGTAGTCCCCCTGCACCGTGACCCGGTGCTGTCCGCCGTCCGTCCACTCGACGACGAACTCGCCGCCCTCCGACTCGACGACGTCCACACCCGCGGGAATCCGGGCTCGCAGTCCGGCCGCCGACAGCCCGTCCGTGTGGAGCCGCATGCCGCAGACCACGACGAAGAGGCGCGCGGCGTCCTCCACACGCGTCGCCGTCCCGAGCACCCGCGTCCGCCCCCGGTCCGTCACCCGCACCGCGTAGCCGCCGTCCGCGGGGACCAGGTCGTGCCACGTCTCGAAGTCCCCCAGGTGCAACAGCTGGTCGCCCTGGCGGGACGTCATCAGCTCCTTCCGGTGGCCCATGGCCACGGCGAGAGCGCGCAGCCGCTCCTCCAGCCGGGGAAGCGACTCCAGGGTGAACAGCTCCTCCGCCGGGGCGCCCGCCGACGCCCGGCCGCCGCGCGGACGGAACTGCCCGGGCGGTGTCCGCCGCCCCGAACGGAACACCTCGATCGCCTCGTGCGGCGGCGCGCCCGAAGCCGCGAACAGCACCGACTCGTCCGACGCCACATAGATCCGGCCGCCGCCGCGCACCGCGTGCGACACCACCACGGCGCCGTCTTCGGGCAGCAGTTCCACGGCCAGCGGCGCGTCCCGCGGGACCAACCGCCGCCAGTACTCCACCCCCACATCGATCAGCCGCCGCTGATCGGGAGTCGCCTCATCGGTCTGCTTCCACGTCACGTGCCCGGCCTCTCTTCCTTCCACCGGCACCCCGGCCCGACTCGTGTCTCACCGGTCGGAGAAGACGACGGCGCCCCGCGGGTCCCGCACTTCGACGACGCCGCGTTCCGCGTCGACGACGCCGGTGTACCCGACGGGCAGCCCCAGCACCGCGGCGGCCTCGGGCCGGAACATGAACAGTTTGACGCAGCGGGCGATGCCGCGAGCCGTTCGACCAGGTTCTCGTCGAACGGCTCGCCGCCGGCGAACCACCGCGTGGCGGCGCCGATGCCGACGCGACGGCACTCGAGCACGCGAGCGGTCCCGAGGATGCCGACGGTCATGTAGACCCCAGGAAGGCGCTGCGCCACGGCTCGT
Source organism: Streptomyces sp. SudanB25_2051 (assembly GCF_964272635.1). Lineage (NCBI taxonomy): Bacteria > Bacillati > Actinomycetota > Actinomycetes > Kitasatosporales > Streptomycetaceae > Streptomyces > Streptomyces sp. SudanB25_2051. The sequence goes on along the minus strand of NZ_OZ186787.1, from coordinate 753,921 downwards.
TGAGCGGGCCTTCGCCGGACGGCTGGACGCGCGGCCAGGCGACGGAGAAGCGGTACGTGTCCACGCCGAGGCCCGCGAGCAGGGCGACGTCCTCCCGGTGGCGGTGGTAGTGGTCGCAGGCCCTGTCGCCGGTGGCGCCGTCCAGGACGGCGCCCGCGCGCCGCGCGAAGGTGTCCCGGATCGACGGCCCGCGCCCGCCCTCCCGCGTCGCGCCCTCGGTCTGGTACGCGGAGGTGGCGGCGCCGCATGCGAAGCCGGGCGGAAAAGCCGCGGGGTCCACCATGGAGGGGATGCCCTTCGCTCGGGAGCCGTGGCAATCGGCTGCGGGAAAACAGAGCCGAGCATGCGGCGATTCAGCGCCCCCGTCCAGGCCGAGAGGCCGGATCGGCCCTGGTTTTACTAAACGAGGACTGAACTGAACCCGTTAACTGGACAACGTTGTCATCCGGCGCCCAGAGTGTGCAGCGCATTCCCCGTCCGCGCTCAGGAAAGGCGTCAGCATCATGGTGTACGGAGCACTCGACATCGGGGGTACGAAGATCGCCGGCGCCCTCGTGGACGGCGAGGGACGCGTGCTCGCCAGATCCCGGCGGGCCACCCCCGCCCAGGGCTCCGCGGCCGAGCTCATGGCGCGGGTGACCGCCGTCCTGGACGACCTGTCCGCCCGCCCCGAGTGGACCGCCCTGTCCTGCCTGGGCATCGGCAGCGCCGGGCCCGTCGACACCGCCGCCGGCACGGTCAGCCCGGTCAACATCCCCGCCTGGCGGTCGTTTCCGCTCGTGGACCGGGTGCGCGAACACCCTCGCCTGCCGGCCGCGATCCGGCCCGTCCTGGTGGGTGACGCCGTGGCGATGACCGCCGCCGAGCGGTGGACGGGGGCGGCCAGGGCCGTGGACAACGCGCTCTGCATGGTGGTCTCCACCGGCGTGGGCGGCGGTCTCGTCCTCAACGGCGCCCTGCACACCGGCAGGTCGGGCAACGCCGGCCACATCGGCCACATCACCGTGGACCAGCACGGCCCCCTCTGCCCCTGCGGCGCCCGCGGCTGCGTCGAGCGGTTCGCCAGCGGCACCGCCATCGCCGCCCACGCCCTGGAGTCCGGCTGGACCCCGCCGCCCGGCGTACCGCCGACGGCCGCCGCGGTCGCGGACGCCGCCCGCACGGGTGACCCCAGGGCGCGAGCCGCCTTCGAGCGCGCCGGCCGGGCCTTGGCGGCGGGCATCGCGGCGACGGCGGCTCTGGTCGAACTCGACCTGGTGGTTATCGGCGGCGGCGTCGCGCAGGCCGGCGAGGTCCTCTTCGGCCCGATCCGCCGCCACCTCGCCGACTACGCCTCCCTGGACTTCACCCGCGACGTCCCGGTGGTGCCGGCCCACCACGCGCTCGACGCCGGGCTGATCGGGGCGGCGGCAGCCGCCGCCGGCGCGACGACCGCCGGCCCGACGCGGGCGGAAGGGCTCACGCGGCCGGACGGGCTCACACGGGCGGAAGGGCTCACGCGGCCGGGCGGGCTCACGGGGTCGGGCGGCTTCACGGGGCCGGGCGGCACCGCCGTCGGCGAAGCCGCCACCCGCTCGTGACCACCGGCCGGAGCCCGCGAGGCACCGGCATGGATGCCGCGCCCGGCACACCGGACGGGCGCGACACACCGGACGCGCTCGGCACACCCGGCGCGCTGGGCGCACCGGACGCGCACGACGCACCCGGCGCGCACCCCGCGCGCGACCACACAGCGTTCATGACCCGGACATGAAGGGAACCCGTGGACCTCCTCGCCAACACCGTGCAGCCCTACGCCTGGGGCTCGCGCACCGCCATCCCGGACCTGCTGGGGACGCCGCCCACCGGCGAGCCGCAGGCCGAGCTGTGGATGGGCGCCCATCCCGCCGCCCCCTCCCGCGTCGACCGCGCCGGCGGGCCGCTGCCGCTGGACCGGGTGATCGGCGCGGACCCCCTGACGGAACTCGGCGCCCCCGCCCTGCGCCGCTTCGGCCCCCGGCTGCCGTTCCTGCTGAAGCTGCTGGCCGCCGACGCCCCGCTGTCCGTGCAGGTCCACCCCGACGCGGCCCGGGCCGAAGCGGGCTTCGCGCGGGAGAACGCCCTCGGTGTGCCCCTCGACGCCCCGCACCGCACGTACCGCGACCCCCACCACAAGCCCGAGATGATCGTCGCCCTCACCCGGTTCGACGGGCTGTGCGGCTTCCGGGACCCCGCGGGGTGCGCCGACCTCCTGGACGCCCTGGCCGTACCCGGCCTGCGCCCGTACGCCCGGACGCTGCGCACGCGGCCGGAGGGCGCCGCCCTCACCGAGGTGTTCACCGGCTTCCTCGACCCGCCCGCCGGACTGACCGGCGCCGTCACGGAGGCCGTCACGGCGGCGGGCGAGGGGCGCGTCGCGCACACCGGCCCGTACCGCGACGACCTCGCCGCCTACGCGAAGGTCGCCCGCGCCCACCCGGGCGACCCCGGTCTGCTGGCCGCCCTGATGCTGCGCCGCGTCGAACTGGCGCCCGGCGAAGCGCTGTTCCTCGGCTCCGGCGTCCCGCACGCGTACCTCTCCGGCCTCGGCGTGGAGATCATGGCGAGCTCCGACAACGTCCTGCGCTGCGGCCTCACCTCCAAACACGTCGACCGTGACGAGCTGCTGCGCGTGGTCCGCTTCACCGCCCGGCCCGGCCATCTGCTCACCCCCGCGGCGGGGGAGGCGGGGGAGGAGGTCTACCCGGCCCCCGTCGGCGACTTCCGGCTCTCGCGGTACCGGCTCCGCCGCGCGGACCGGCCGCGCCCGCTCCCCTCGGGCGCCCCGCAGATCCTCCTCTGCGTCGAGGGCCGGGCGGAGGCGGCGTCGGCCGCGGCCGGCGCCGCACTGCGGATCGGTCCGGGGCACTCCCTCTACGTCCCCGCGTCGGAGGCGGTCTCGCTCACGGGAGAGGGGGTCGTCTTCCGCGCCACGGTGGGACCGGAGGCCGCCGACCGGGCGCGGGGCCTTTGAGACGCCCCGGTGCGGCAGGGCCGGTGCGGGTCCGGGACTCCCGTACGGCCCCTGCCGCACCCCGCCGCCCGCCCACGGGGCGTGGACGTGAACCGCCTGCCGCGCGCCCCTGTGGTGTGAGAGGGTCGGGTGCCGCGTGAGGCACCAGCGTTCCGGGGCGTTCCCGGGACGGTCGACCAACAGGCGAAGGGCACCGCGAGACATGGCTGAGGTCCTCCTCTACCACCACGTGCAGGGCTTGACCGACGGCGTCCGCGCGTTCGCCGACGACCTCCGCCGGGACGGCCACACCGTGCACACCCCGGACCTGTTCGACGGCCGCACCTTCGGCAGCCTGGACGAGGGCATGGGGTTCGTGCGGGAAGCCGGGTTCGACGCGCTCAGGGAGCGCGGGGTGGCGGCGGCCGAGGGCCTCGGCCCCGAACTGGTCTACGCCGGCCTCTCCTTCGGCGTGACGGCCGCCCAGAAGCTCGCGCAGACCCGGCCCGGCGCGCGTGGAGCCCTGCTCCTGCACGCCTGCATCCCCGTCACCGAGTACGGGACGCCGTGGCCCGGCGGCGTGCCGGTGCAGATCCACGGCAAGGAGGGCGACGAGTACTTCGCCGAAGACCTGCCCGCGGCACGCGACCTGGCCGCGACCGCCTCGGCGGCGGAGCTGTTCCTCTACCCGGGCGATCAGCACCTGTTCACCGACGCCTCGCTCGGGGACTTCGACGCGGATGCGTACCGGCTGCTGCTGGAGCGCGTGCGGACGTTCCTCGCCTCGGTCTGATCCCGGCCGCGCCCTGTGCCCGGTGGGTCGGTCTGATCCCGGCCGCGCCCCGTGCCCGGTGGGTCGGTCTGATCCCCGCCGCGCACCGGCGCCCGGTGCGGTGCGGCAACCACCCGCGCCCCGCCGCACGTAACCGCCCGCACGCCTCGCGGCAGGGCGCGCCCTCGTCCCGCCGAACGGCGGGCGGGCACCCTGCCCGGAAGCGGCGACCGAGTGGACCCGCCCCGCCCCGCCCCGTGCCGTCCGAGCGCGGCCCTCAACGCGCCCCGCGCCGACAGAACTTAACCGGTTAGCCCCCGGCTATTGTTTTCCGGCCTCGCACCCCTCTAGCCTCATTCCCAGCCGCCGGGCGTCACGCGAATCCGCCACGCCTCCGCCGCGCGGGGACACCACCCCACCGGTTCGGCGCACTTCCTCCCGCTGTCCGGTCGGAGCCGCCGAAAGGCACCGGGCGGCGGGAATCCACCGGCCCGCCTCCCGCGTCCGGCGACACGTCGCCCCGCAGGGCCGGAAGCACCGCACCCTCCATGTCAGGCAGGCCGGCATGCCGCCGCACCGTCCCGCGGCACGCGCGCGCCACCGAGTTGGGAGCACCACAGATGAACCGGACACTGGCCACCGCGGCGGGCGCGCTGCTCGCCGTCGCCGCCACGATGATCACCGCACCCGTCCCGGCCCGTGCGGCCGACACGCCCGCCACCGGCTTCCACGTCGCCGACGGACGCCTCCTCGACGCGGGCGGCCAGGACTTCGTCTTCCGCGGCGTCAACCACGCCCACACCTGGTTCCCCGACCGGACCTCCCGGGCCCTCGCCGACCTCAAGGCGCTCGGCGCCAACTCGGCGCGGATCGTGCTCAGCACGGGCGACCGGTGGACGAAGAACGACGCCGCCGACGTCGCGGACGTCGTCGCCCAGTGCAAGGCCAACAGGCTGGTCTGCGTCCTGGAGGCGCACGACACCACCGGCTACGGCGAGCAGAGCGGCGCCGCGTCCCTCGCCCGGGCGGTCGACTACTGGACCGAGGTCGCCGGCGCGGTCAAGGGCCAGGAGAAGTACGTCGTCGTCAACCTCGGCAACGAGCCGCACGGCAACACCGGCTACACCGCCTGGACCGACGACACCAGGAACGCCATCACCCGGCTGCGCGCCGCGGGCTTCCGCCACACCCTCATGGCGGACGCCCCCAACTGGGGCCAGGACTGGTCGAACACGATGCGGGACGACGCGGCCGCCGTCTTCGCCGCCGACCCGCAGCGCAACACCGTCTTCTCGGTCCACATGTACGGCGTCTACGACACCGCGGCCGAGGTCCGCTCCTATCTGACCAGCTTCACCACGCGCCGACTGCCCATCGTCGTCGGCGAGTTCGGCCACGACCACTCCGACGGCAACCCGGACGAGGACGCCATCATGGCCACCGCCCGAGAGCTGGGCGTCGGCTACCTCGGCTGGTCGTGGAGCGGCAACGGCGGAGGAGTGGAGTACCTCGACCTGGCAGCGGACTTCGACGCGACCCGGCTCACCGCGTGGGGCCGGCGCCTCTTCCACGGCCCCGACGGCATCCGGCAGACCTCCCGCGAGGCGAGCGTCTACGGCGGCACCGGAGGCGGCGACTCCCGGCCGCCGACCGCCCCCGGCGCGCCCGCCGCGTCCGACGTGACCGCCACAGGCGCCCGGCTGACCTGGCCCGCCGCCACCGACGACACCGGTGTCGCCGGCTACGACGTCGTCAGGGTCAACGGACCGGCGGAGACCCCCGTCACCACGGTCACCGGCACGAGCGCCGCGCTCACCGGTCTGACCCCCGCCACGACCTACACCTTCGCCGTGTACGCACGCGACGCCGCCGGCAACCGCTCCCCGCGCTCGGCGGGCGTGACCGTCACCACCGCGGCGGGACCGTCCGCCGGCACCTGCGCCGTCGCCTACCGGCTGCAGGACTGGGGGACCGGCTTCAACGCCGACGTGACCGTCCACAACACCGGCACCCGCCCCATCCAGGGCTGGCGCCTCGACTTCGCCTTCCCCGGCGGCCAGACGGTGACCTCCGCCTGGAACGCCAAGGTCGTCCAGGAGGGCAGCCAGGTGCGCGCCACGCACGAGCCGTGGACGGAGACCATCCCGGCCGGCGGCAGCGTGAGCTTCGGCCTGAGCGCCTCGTCCACCGGCGGCAACGGCGTCCCCGCCGCCTTCATCCTCAACGGCGCCACCTGCGCCAAGCGCTGACCCCGGCCGTCCTCCCGCGAGGGCCGCCCGCCGCCTCCCCCCGGTGCCGACCCGCCGGGGGGAGGCCACCGCCGTACCGGACCACCATCCGGCCGGCCGCTCCCGGGAGGGCGCGGCCCGGCCGCGCACCACGAGGAGCCTCCCGTGCCGTACACCGACCTTCCCCCGGACCACCCGGCCGCCCGGCCCGCCGCGTTTCCCGAGGAGCCCGCCGACTTCGACGCCTTCTGGACCGAGACCCTGCGGACGGCCCGCGCGGCCGGCGGCCTGCCCGAGATCCGCCCGGTGACCGACTCGCCACTGACCACCCTCGACACCTACGACGTCAGGTTCGCCGGCTGGGCCGGCCAGCCCGTCGCCGCGTGGCTCGTCGTGCCCTCGGAGGCCGAGGAGCCGCTGCCGACGGTGATCACCTACATCGGGTACGGCGGGGGTCGGGGCCAGGCCCTCGACCACCTCCTGTACGCCTCCGCCGGATACGCCCACCTCGTCGTCGACAGCCGCGGGCAGGGCCACGACACCCCCGACCCGCACCCGGACGGCGCACCGCACTGGGTGCACGGCTACATGACCAGGGGCGTCGAGTCCCCCTCCGCGCACTACTACCGGCGGCTCATCACCGACTGCGTACGGGCGGTCGACGCCGCCCGCGCCCTCCGCCACGTCGACCCGGACCGGATCGTCGTGCAGGGCGCGAGCCAGGGCGGCGGCCTCGCCCTGGCCGTCGCCGGACTGGTCGGCGACGGCATCGCGGGAGCCCTGCCCGACGTGCCGTTCCTCTGCCACATCCGGCGCGGCGCCGAGACGGCGACCGAGGGACCGTACACGGAACTCGTCGATCACCTCCGCCACCGGGCCCCGTACGCGGCGGAGCAGGTCTTCGCCACGCTGGGCCACTTCGACGGAGTGCACTTCGCCCGCCGGGCCACGGCGCCCGCGCTGTTCAGCGCCGGCCTGATGGACCCCGTCTGCCCGCCCTCCACCGTCCTCGCCGCCTTCCGCGCCTACGCGGGCGAGAAGGACCTCAGGGAATGGCCCTTCGGCGACCACGCCGGTGGCGGGGGAGCGACCGCCGTCGAACACCTGCGATGGCTCGGCGCGCGGGGACTCGCGCCCGGCCGGCAGCCGTAGGCGGCCCGGTCGGCGAAGCGGCGCGAGGCCGAGACCCGGCACGGGGACGGCTGGCCGTGACCGCGCACAGGGGCCGGGAGGCCGTGACCCGGCACAGGGGCCGGGAGGCCGCGACCGGCACAGGGGTGCGGCCTCCCGTCACACGCCGGGCCGCGCGCGGGGCGGACCCGTGGAGCCGCGCGGCGTCAGGGACGGCGTCGGCACCTGGAGCGCCCCGCTCCTGGTCCCCTCGATGACCTCGAAGAGCGCCCGGGCGACCTCCGCGCCGAAGCGGTGCACATCGTGGCTCAGGGCCGACAGCGGCGGATGCGTCAGCCGGCACAGCTGCGAGTCGTCCCAGGCCAGCAGCGACACGTCGTCCGGCACCACGAGACCCATCTCCGCCGCCACGGCGGCCCCCGCGACGGCCATGATGTCGTTGTCGTACACGATCGCCGTCGGGCGGTCGCGGGCCAGCAGCAGCCCGCGGGTCGCCCGGGCTCCCTCCTCACCGGCGAAGCGCGTCGACACCTGGCGCCGCCCGTCGAGACCGAGCTCCGCCATGGTCGCCTCGAACGCCCGCGCCCGGATCGCGCTGTGCCCGAGCCCCGCCGGGCCGCCGACGCGGGCGATACGCCGGTGGCCGAGCGCCGCCAGGTAGCGCACCGCGTCGGCCGCCGCCGTGGCGTCGTCGGTCCACACCGAGGGGAAGCCGCCCGTCAGCGAGGGGTGGCCGACGGCGACCGCGGGCAGCCCCAGCGCCCGCAGCGGCCCCACACGCGGGTCGTCCTGGTGGAAGTCGACCAGGATGGCACCGCCGATCGTCTTGCTCCTCCACCACTCCTCGTACAGGCCGATCTCCTCGTCCAGGTCCCGCACCAGGCGCAGCAGCAGCGCGCACCCGCGCTCCGTCAGCACGCTCTCGATGCCGGATATGAACTCCATGTAGAAGGGTTCGAGACCCAGCAGCCGCGCCGGGCGGCAGATGGCCAGGCCGACGATGCCGGCCCGCCGGCCGGACAGGCTCCGCGCGGTCTGGTGCGGGGCCCAGCCCAGTTCGCGGGCGACCTCGAAGATCCGCTCCCGCGTCGCCCGCGACACCCCCGGCCGGTCGTTGAACGCCATCGACACGGCGCCCTTGGACACACCGGCCCGCGAGGCGACGTCGTTGATGGTCACACGGGGAGTGCGTGCGCTCACGCCGGGGCCACGCTGAACAGGGCCGCCCGTACCCGCTCGACGCCGTCGTCGGAGAGGTCCCCGCAGCCGCTCACCCGGATCCTGGCCTCCTCGCCCGGAAGGAGCGTGAGCAGTCCCCGGTCCGCCCGCGCGGCGGGGGCGATCCGGTCGGGCTGCAGGAGCAGGTCCCGCACCAGGGTCCGTGCCGTGACCACCACGTCGACGGCCGCCTCCTGCCCGGCGACGGGCTCCAACCGGACGTCGTACCGGGCCGGCGGGTAGGCGAAGTCCCGGTCGCGGACGGGGAAGTGCAGCGCGCGCAGCCCGTCCGCGTCCGCGACGAGGAACTCGTCGGCCGACCCGGCGGCGGGCACCAGATCCGCCGGGAGGTCCGGCCGTGCGACCGTGCGCGGCGCGGCCTCGACGTCCAGTACGGCCCTGGCCAGGACGGTGCCGTCCGCGTCGACCCGCCGCAGGGTGACCTCCGCGCGCCAGGGGGCGCCCGACTGGTTGTCGACGGCGAGCACCGGCCCGTCGTCGCCGGGCAGCAGCGTCAGCAACCGGTCCGCGTACACCCGGCGCAGCTCGTGGTAGAGCGGCTTGAGCCGGCCGTCGCCGTCGATGGCGGCCCAGGAGCTCACCGGCCAGCAGTCGTTGAGCTGCCACACCACGGTCCCGGCGCACACCGGCCAGTGGGCCCGCCAGTGCTCGATGCCCGCCGCGACCGCCCTCGCCTGCACCACCTGGGCCAGGTAGTGCCAGCGGTCGAAGTCGTCCTCGGGCAGCGGGAAGTGGCGTGCGATGCCCCGGTTCAGCTTGCCGTTGCCGTCCTCGGCCTTCTGGTGGTGGAGCATGCCGGGGGAGTCCGGGGCGAGCCGCTCGCCGGGCAGCGCGCGCCGCAGCGTCGCGAGGGCGGGCGGCGCCTGCCAGCCGAACTCGGCGACGAAGCGCGGGACGCTCGCGCGGTACTCGGCGTAGTCCTGGCGGTTCCACACCTCCCACGAGTGGTGGGTGCCGTGCCGGGGGTCGTTGGGGTGGTGGTCCCAGGACCCCGACCAGGGGCTGCCCGCCATGTACGGGCGGGTCGGGTCGAGTTCGGCGACGATCCGGGGCAGCACGCCCAGGTAGTACCCCTCGCCCCAGGAGTCGCCCGCGAGCGGCTCCTCCCAGTCCCAGTCGCGAAAGCCCCAGAGGTTCTCGTTGTTGCCGTTCCACACGACGAGGCTCGGGTGCGGCATGAGCCGGACGACGTTGTCCCGTGCCTCCGCCTCCACCTCCCCGCGCAGCGGCTGCTCCTCCGGGTAGGCGGCGCAGGCGAACAGGAAGTCCTGCCACACCATGAGCCCGAGCTCGTCGCACGCGTCGTAGAAGGCGTCGTCCTCGTAGATGCCGCCGCCCCACACGCGCACCAGGTCGACATGGGCCTCGGCGGCCTGACGCAGCCGCGTCCGGTACCGCTCGGGGGTGATCCGGGAGGGCAGGACGTCGTCGGGGATCCAGTTGACGCCGCGCGCGAAGATCCGCACGCCGTTGACGACGAAGGTGCAGCCGCTGCCGTGCGCGTCGGGGGACCGGTCGAGCTCGACGGTGCGGAAGCCGATCCGGCGCCGCCAGACGTCGAGCGGCCCCTCCGCCTCGTCGAGCAGCGTCACCTCCAGCTCGTACAGCGGCTGGTCCCCGTACCCGCGCGGCCACCACAGGCGCGCTTCGGGCACCTCGACGCGCAGCACGGCCTCCTCGCCGGTGAAGGAGACCAGGCCCTCGCTCAGCGTCCCCTCCCCGCGGACGGCGGCCCGGACGGTCAGCGGCCGGCCGGCGCCGTGGTCGGTGCGCTCGGTCCGAAGCCGCAGTTCGACGCGGCCGGTCGTACCGTCCACCGTGACGAGCGGCCGGACCTCGGCGAGCCGGGCGGTCGACCAGTGCTCCAGGCGCACCGGCCGCCACATGCCCGCCGTCACCACGGTGGGCCCCCAGTCCCAGCCGAAGCCGCACGCCATCTTGCGGATGTACTGGAAGGGCTCGGGGTAGACGTTCGGCCGTTCCCCGGTGAGGGCGCGGACGCGGTCGGCCTCCTCGTACGCCGAGTCGAAGCGCACCTCGAGCCGGCCGGTGCGGCCCGTGACGTCGAAGCGGTACGCGCGGTGCATGTTGCGTGTCGTCCCGAGGACCTCGCCGTCGAGGGTGATCTCCGCGGCGGTGTCCAGGCCGTCGAAGACCAGGTCGGTGCGCTCGTGCCGGCTGTCGTGGGCCAACTCGGCGACGTAGGACCACCCTTGCCGGCCGACCCAGGCGATCTCGGTCTCGTTCCGGCCGATGAAGGGGTCGGGGATGACCCGCGCGGCGAGCAGATCGGTGTGGACGCAGCCGGGGACGCGGGCCGGGAGCGACGCGCCCTCATGGCGCAGGCTCCAGCCCTCGGTCAGCTGGGTGACGTCCTTCATGTGTGCGGCTCCAATCGCCTGACTGCGGCGGGGGATGCGTATACGACGGCGACAACCTAGCCGCACGTACAGCGGCTGTCCATGAACCGGTAAAGCAGCGCTGCGTGACCAATCGGCCGTCAACTCCCCCTGCGCGCGCCAGAAGAGACCGTCGAAGCGCCCCCACGGTAACGATTGGGCATCGCAGCGGAAACTTGAGCTTTACCGGTTCACACCGTCCTGCCATAGTGCCGACATCCCACATCGACCTGAGCCGTAACCCTGAAGGAGTTGGGCACATGGGGAAGACGAAGACGCTCACGGGCGTGCTTCTCACCGCCGCGATGCTGGCCGCGGCGGGATGCAGTGGCGGGGGCGCGGCGTCGGGCGAGACCGCGGCGGCGCCCGCCGGCCCGGGCGCGGCCTCCGGCGAGATCAAGGTCCTCACCCACCGGACGGACCTGGTCCAGAACGGCACGATGAAGCGCTACGCGGCGGAGTTCAACAAGGTCTACCCCAAGGTGAAGGTGGAGTTCGAGGGGATCACGGACTACGAGGGGGAGGTGAAGATCCGTATGAACACCAAGGCGTACGGGGACGTGCTGATGATCCCCGCCGCGGTGGCCAAGAGCGACTACCCCAAGTTCTTCGCGCCCCTCGGGCCCACCGCCGAGCTGGCCGCGAAGTACCGCTTCAGCGACAAGACCGAAGTGGACGGCAAGGTCTACGGCATCGCCCAGTTCGGCACGGCCAACGGCTTCGTCTACAACAAGGCGGTCTGGAGGAAGGCCGGGATCACCGCCTGGCCGAAGACCCCTCAGGAGTTCCTCGCGGCCCTGAAGGCGATCGGCGAGAAGACCGGTGCCGTCCCGTACTACACCAACTTCAAGGACGGCTGGCCGCTGGTCCAGTGGACCTCCAACGTGGGGTCGGTGACCTGCGACGCGAAGGCCACCGACAAGCTCGCGGGCCCGGTGTCGCCCTGGAAGCCCGGCGGCGAACTCCACACCATCGACACGCTGGTCCACGACATCGTGAAGCAGGGGCTCGCCGAGAAGGACCCGACCACCACCAACTGGGAGCGCTCCAAGGCGATGCTCGCCGGAGGCGAGATCGCCACGATGATGCTCGGCTCCTGGTCGATCACGCAGATGCAGGGCGCGGCGAAGGCGGCCGGGGGCTCCCCGGCGGACATCGGCTTCATGCCCTTCCCCGCCCAGAGGGACGGCGGGTTCTGCGCCACCCTGGTCTCCGACTACCAGCAGGCCGTCAGCGCCCACTCCGGGAACAAGACGGCCGCCCGCGCGTGGATCGACTGGTTCACCGGCGAGTCCGGCTACTCCGAGCGCGAGGGCGCGGTCCCCGCGATGAAGTCGGCTCCCATGCCGGCCACGCTCAAGGAGTTCGTTGACAACGATGTCAGGTTCGTGGAGCGCTCCGAGGCCCGCACGGCCGACGTCAACGACATCGACAACGCCGCCGAGATCGGCCTGAACAAGCCCGACTACCGGCAGAAGCTCATCGACACGGCACGCGGGGCACAGGACGGCAGCCTCCAGGACTTCTTCGCCGACCTGAACAAGAGGTGGGACGAGGCGGCGAAGACCGCCGGCTCCTGACACCGGCGGAGCGGGGCCCCGGCCGCCGTACGGCGCCTGCCGGGGCCCGCGCTCCCGCAGCCGCGGACACGAAAGGCCGACATGACCGACACACCTCTGCCCTCCTCCGGGACCGCCCCCGCCGCCCCACCCTCCGCCGCCGGGTCGGGGAAGCCGCCGGGCGGGACGGGCGCGACAAGCGGGACGGACGCGCAGCACCGGACGGGCGCGCAGCACCGGACGGGCGCGCAGCACCGGACGGGCGCGCAGCACCGGACCACCGGAGAGCACCGGACGACCGGAGAGCGACGCACGACCGGGACCGGCGCGCGGGCGCGTTCCTGGCGTGACTCCCCGCTGCGCCGCGCCACCCCGTGGTTCTTCCTGGCGGCGCCGCTGGCCCTGCTGATCACGTTCACCTATGTGCCCGTCGTCAGCATGATCACCTACAGCTTCACCGACTGGGACGGGGTGAGCCCCGACCGCGCCTTCACGGGGGTGGACAACTACGTCCAGATCTTCACCCGCCCGGAACTCTTCCGGGTCTTCTTCGTCAGCGGCTACTACCTCGCCGCGTCCGTCCTCCAGATCGGCGTCGCCCTCTACTTCGCCACGGTCCTGAGCTTCAACCTCAGGTTCCGCAACTTCTTCAAGGGCGTCCTGTTCTTCCCGTACCTGATCAACGGGGTCGCGATCGGCTTCGTCTTCCTCTACTTCTTCCAGGACGGCGGAACGCTCGACTCCCTGCTGGCCTGGTTCGGCGTCACCACCGAACACGCCTGGCTCGGCGACCCCACGTCCGCCAACACCTCCCTGGCGGGTGTGTCGGTCTGGCGCTTCACCGGCCTGAACTTCGTGCTGTTCCTCGGCGCCATCCAGTCCGTTCCCGGTGAGCTGTACGAGGCGGCCCAGCTGGACGGGGCCGGCAAGTGGCAGCAGTTCCGCCACATCATCGCCCCGAGCATCAAGCCCGTGCTCAGCCTCAGCGTCATCCTGGCGATCTCCGGCTCCCTGTCCGTGTTCGAGATCCCCTACATCATGACCGGCGGCGCGACCGGCACGTCGACCTTCGTCATCCAGACGGTCAAGCTCGCCTTCCAGTTCAACAAGACCGGCCTGGCGTCGGCCGCGGCCGTGGTGCTGCTCGCGATCATCCTGCTGATCACCTGGGTCCAGCGCAGGCTGGTGCCCGACGACAAGGTGGACCTCGTATGACCCCCGTGACCCCCGCCGTGACGGCGCGCCGCCGACTGCCGCTCGGGACGGCGCTGACCTATCTGTCCCTGATCGCCGCGACGCTGGTCGTGCTGCTGCCGCTGGTCGTCGTCTTCCTCACGTCGCTCAAGACCTCGGACGAGGTCGCGCGGGGAGGAGCGCTCTCCCTGCCGGGCGACTGGCTCAACTTCGCCAACTACGCGACGGCGTTCACCGACGGCCACATGCTCGCGGCCTTCGGCAACACCGCCTTCATCCTGGTCTTCTCGGTCGGCGGCACCGTGATCATCGGCTCGATGACGGCCTACGCGGTCGACCGCTTCGACTTCCGGGCGAAGAAGCCGGTCATGGCGCTCTTCCTCGTCGCCACGCTGGTACCGGGCGTCACCACCCAGGTCGCCACCTTCCAGGTCGTCAACGGCTTCGGCCTGGTGGACACCCACTGGGCGCCGATCCTGCTCTACATGGGCACGGACATCGTCTCGGTGTACGTCTTCCTGCAGTTCATCCGCTCGATCCCGCACTCCCTGGACGAGGCCGCCCGGCTCGACGGGGCCAACGCGTTCACGATCTACCGGAAGATCATTTTCCCGCTGCTCAAGCCGGCGATCGCCACCGTCGTCATCATCAAGGGGATCACCACCTACAACGACTTCTACATCCCTTTCCTCTATCTGCACTCGGAGGAGCTCGGGACCATCTCGACCTCGCTGTTCCGCTTCAAGGGGCCCTTCGGCGCGCACTGGGAGGCCATCTCGGCGGGCGCGATCCTGGTCATCCTGCCGACTCTCGTCGTGTTCCTGCTGCTCCAGCGGTGGATCTACAACGGCTTCGCGCAGGGAGCCACGAAGTAGCCCCGCGCGACACCGCCCGCGGGGCGTCCCGGACCGGGGGGAACGGCAGGCCCGAGGCGGTCCGGGCCGGGGGAGCGGATCGGTGCGAGGCGCGGGTCCGGGCCGGGGGAGCGGCTCAGGCCGCGGGGGCGGAGGTGCTGCCGCGCGGTACGAACCGGGCGCACTCCTCCTCCACGTTCCCCGCCTCCCCGTCCGCGACGAGGGCCAGCAGCGTGCGGGCCGCGCTGGCCCCGTACGCCGGGATGTCCCGGGCGAGGGCGGACAGCGCGGGCCTGACGACCTGGGTGAGCTGCGACTCGTCCCAGGCCACCACGGACAGGTCCCGGGGGATCGAGAGCCCGATCTCCTGGGCCACGGAGAGCGCTGCCACCGCCATGATGTCGTTGTCGAAGACCATCGCGGTGGGGCGCTCGGCCGCGATGAGCAACCGGCGGGCGGCGCGGGCCCCTTCGTCCCCGGTGTAGTCGGTGTGGACGATCTCGGGCGCGGGCAGCCCCGCCTCCGCGCAGACCTCCCGGAAGGCCGCGTCCCGGACGGCGGTGTGCGCGAAACTCTCCGGCCCGGCCACGCGGGCGATGCGCCGGTGGCCGATCGCCACCAGGTACCGCACCGCCTCCTGGACGCTCTTCGCGTCGTCCGACCACACCGCCGGCAGCGAACCCGCGGTGTGCGGCGGCCCGATGACCACGGCGGGCAGCCCGAGGGCCTCCACCGCCGGCACGCGCGGATCGTCGGTGTGCAGGTCGACCAGGAACACCCCGTCCACCCGCCGCTCCCCCCACCAGCGCCGGTAGATCTCCGTCTCGCGCTCCTCGCTGTCGACCATCTGCAGCATCAGCGCGTACGCGCGGTCCGAGAGGACGCTCTCGATCCCGCTGATGAACTCCATGAAGAACGGCTCGGTGCCGAGGGCGGAAGCGGGCCGGCGCACGACGAGGCCGACCGCCTGGGCGCGGGCGCCGCTGAGCGCCCGCGCGGCGCTGTTGGGACGCCAGCCGAGCTCCTCGGCGATCGCCTTGATCGAGGCGCGGGTCGAAGCGGAGACCCCCGGCTGGTCGTTGAGGGCATAGGAAACGGCGACCTTGGACACCCCGGCGCGGAGCGCGATGTCCGCAATCGTCGGCCGCTTCACGCGTACTCCCACTCTGCACAGTCCTCCCGTCACGGCACCCTACCGGCAACGGCACCGGGGCGGGCCGGCCTCGTCCGCTCCCCGGGGCCGCCGCCGCGCCCGGCTCACCGGGGGAGGGCACGGGGTGGCCGCAGGGTGCCGTGACACGTGCGCCCGGTGAGGCCGCAGGCGCCGGGCAGGGCACCGGAGCACCGAGGAGGAACCATGATCGACTTGCTGGTACCGGACAAGTCCGCCGGACCCGAGCCGCCACGAGGCCGGTGACCTCGTTCGGCGGACTGCCCGCGGTCCCCCGGGGACCGGGTTCACTTGGCCGCTGATCAACCACGCGATCACCCTTCGAGGAGGTACATTGCGACTGGCCAGACCCACCACGTCGTGCGTCGTCCTTGCTCTTCTCGGCGGGGTGAGGGCCGGCAGGAGGGGTACGCCGGGAAGCGCAGACTCCCGCAACACATCTGCATGTCAGGGGCGCCGACCGTCAGGGGCTCGACATCGCGGAGCTACGCGACCGGATCACCGCAGTCCGCGCGTTGGCGTACCGGTTGCACCTTGACAGGAACCGCAGTCCGGGATGGACCCGTGAGAAGCCAACAGCCGGCCCAAGTGGCTCGACCTGAAACGGTTCGATGTAACGAATGGCCTGACCGAGGTCATGCCATGGCTCGCTGAGACCGAGGCCGATGTGCAGGCGCTCGTCGAGGCCCATGCTCGGGGGCCCGTTTCCCGGCCCCCGAGTACAGCACTGGCCCGTCCACGGCAGATGCATCGACTCGCTCGGCGTGGACGAGAACGGTGATGGACCGCCGGGAGGGGTTCGCGCCCTCAGATCAGTCATGATCGGAGATGTGCCGATCTCATGTGCCCGGCGACGCCTGCGCTATCCGATGAGCCGGGCATGTGGACGGGTACGGGTACGTACCCTTACCTTTCGGGAGGAAGGGAGTCACCGTGGCCGATGCAAACATCCGTATTCCGGAGGAAGCGCGCGACCGTCTGGCTGAGATCGCTGCAGGGGAAGGGCTCTCGCTGCGCGCCTATCTTGCCCGTTTGGCGAACACGCTGCTGACGCCAGCCGAGCGTGCTGAGCGTGCTGAGCAGGCGCGCGCTGAGCTGCGGGCCTGGAACGGATACGCTCCCAACGCCACAGAGGCGCAAAAGCTGGACGGTGAGCTCGACCGGCGTATCACACGGGCGATTGCGCCGTGACCACGATGCACATCGTGCTCGACGACACGGCCATGGAGGCGGTCGGCCGGGGCAACATCCTGGTCTCCCGACTGATCCACCGCGCCCATATTGAACCGGACTGGTTCCTCTATGCGCCGGCGTGCGCCTTGGTGGAGGCAGACCGGATGCGACCCGGCACCGCCAAGCGCGTTGCTGCCCTGCCTGGCATCGCTGTCCTCGACCTTGATCTCGAGGCAGCCCTCGCCCTCGCACGGCACTCCACTTGGGCTGCGGCGCACAGCCAGTACGCGGCTGTGCCGACGGCCGATCGGCCCGACGGGGCAGTCATCGCAACGACCGACCCGACCCGGTGGGCTGGCCGACCACTGAAAGTACTGGACTTGACGCCGTAACCCGCCACAAAGCTCAGGCGCGTACCTGTGGAAGCGACGGCAGCCAGCCGTCCTCGCCCCCTGCCCAGGGACCGGTGTGCCGCCCATGGGCTCAGGACGTACTCAAACCCGACGCTGTGAAAGGTTGTCTTACATGTCCGAACCCGCCCGGGAACCGTCGCTCGACCATTTCGGCCCCCAGGGGATGAGGCGCTTTCACATTCCGCAGGGGCACGGGATCCCGTGTCCGGAGTCGGCCCGTGAAACTCTGCAGAGCGTCGGCGTGCCGCTGCACGTGGCTCCTTACTTCACGGCGGCCTCCCCGACCGACAGCCTGAAAATCGGCGTCTACGCCGCCCACCACCACCTGCCACAGCCACCTGTCGGACAGTCGAATTTGCTGCGGCTGGGTACCGACGGCCTGGCCCACCTGTGCGTCCGCCCCGACGGCTCGGTGCAAGCTGTGTTCCTCGGCGACTGGGGCGAAGCAGACATGCTGGTGTCCTCAAACGTCAGCGCGTTCGCCACCTCGCTCGCTGCCCTGGACCGCACGCTCCCGGTGATCGCCGCATCCACATCTCTCCCTGACGCCGCAGCCGCTTTCCGTGAGCTCAACGCCGAATTGCGCCAGATTGACCCTGCCGCCTTCGAAGACCGTGAGAGCTGGTGGCCGCGCGTCCTGGACGATGTGCGGCACACCCTCAACTTCCCCTTCTCGGCCGCCTTCGAATACCTCGACGCCGCAGGTGACAAACAGATCGTCACCGACGCCACCGGCCCTGGGCGTGCCCACCCCGAAGAAGTACTGTGGCATCGGCTCGAAGAACAGGGCGTCACACCGGAGCAGGTCCGGCGGGTGTACTGCGAACTCCAGCCGTGCATGATGCCGGGCCACTATTGCGCCGCCTGGTTGCAGCGCATCTTCCCGCACGCCGAGTTCACGCACTCTTTTGACTACGGTTCGGCAGCTGAGTCACGCGAGCAAGGACTGAAGGACCTCATTACCCATGCGGCCGAACAGGCTGAGCGGTAAGCATGGCGAGCACCGGACAGTGGGCCCGTCCTGCTGCCGGCCGGGAGCCGGCAGCCGCTGCTCTGTTGGCCTGGATGGCCGACGAATCCGCACCGCGCCTGTGCCTGGTCACCGGCAGCAGAGGCTGCGGCAAATCCACCTTGTTGGCCTGGTTGGTAGCCCATGGCACTCGACCCGGCACACCCGCCCAGCGCCGTGTGCACGCATTTGTTCCTCTCGGATGCCTCGGACTGCGAGCAGCCGCCTGGACGCTGGCGGACCAGCTGCAACTCAGCGCCCCTTCTCCTGCTGATCTGCTTCAGGCCCTAGCTCTGGACCCGCGGCCGACAACCATCGTGCTTCCCGACCTGCACACTTCGGCAGCCCCCGATGCGCTCACTGAACTCGTCGCTGCTTTGCTCGGTCTGGATCACATACGCCTGATAGCGGAAATCGATTCCCAGAGTCCGGCAACCGATGTGCTCGCCTCTCACCGGCCAGCCGTCATGAACCTTGATCACGATCAGTGGACCGACGCCGACCGTCTGGTCGCCTGGAGAAGGCAACATCGCCCCTCCTTCGCGCCTTTGCCGGAGCCCACATGGATCAGGTCCACGTTGCAGGATCTCGACGACCCCGCCCACGTCACAGCCGCCGACCCTCTCCAGGTCACCACCCACTACGAGGCCAGCCACCACGACCACGGCGGACTGCGCACTGCCTGGCTGCGTGCCGGGCAGTCCCTCATCAGCGAACACCAGCCTTCCCTTCGGGCTCTGCTACTGCTCGCCGCCCTCGGCGACAGCGCCGATCCTCGCCTGCGGCACGAGCTCACCGCCCTTGCCGCTGATGCCTCCTGGCAGTTGCTGTGGAGCCGGGTCAGCGGCGACATCCGACCGCCCTGGCCAGGTCCCGCGCGTGCACTCGCCTTCGGCCCAGCGCCGGACACCACGCTGCTGGTGGCAGACCACCAGGGGGTCGTTCGCATCCTGAGCGTGATCGACGCCCACCCCGCTGGACGCCTGTCCAGGCCTTTTCATCCCACAAACACACTGGTCTCACTGCCGGACGCCACCGTGCTCGCCCTCACAGGGCAAGGTCAACTCGATGCACAGCGCCTTACTGTCCCGTCACAATCCACGGGCATCAGCGCGCTTCTGACCGATCACGCCAGCACCAGCGAGCTGCTCATCGACACTCTGCGCGAACACCTCGCACGCCACCCCGGCCGGGTTGTCGCCGCGTCCACGAGCCTGCTCGCCGTCGCCGATCGCACAGGCGCCGTGTACGCCTTCCCTTCTCATTCCCCAACCGACGGCCCGCGCACGGCCACCCTGCACCAGGCTCCGGTCACTGCGATGGCCGTCGTGGACTTGCATGCGTCCGAAAGCTTCGACGACACCGAGCCCGTCCCGCTGCTGTTCAGCGGAGCGCTCGACGGGAAAGTGCACGCCTGGGCCCCGGGCAAAGAAGCGATACCCACCCCGATCGCCGCGCGACCCGCGCCCGTCACAGCTCTTGCCGCAGCGCACACCCCCACCGGACCCTCGCTCGCCATCGCCTGGGCGGACGGCCTCATCGAACACCATCATCTGAACAGTGGCACGCTGCGCACCTTCCGCCCCGGACCCCCAGTGCAGGCCCTTGCTCTGACACCTCAGGGCCACATGGTGGTGGGCGCGGAGGAGATGCTCATCTGTCTGAGCCCCCGCTGACACAGACACACGACTCCAGCCGGCCAGTACCGGTTGACGACCTATCAGCTTGTAATAAAAGCTGATCGGGTCGAGTCAAGCGTGGGGGAGTAACACACGTGGGGAAGCAGCTGCCCGATGAGCTTGTCGAGGTCCTAGACCTCGTCGGCGTCAACTGGCCCAACATCGATGAAGACGAAGTCCGTGAGAGCGCGACGGACTACCGCAACCTGGCCGTAGGCCTGCGCGACGTCATCGCGCAGGGCAACAAGGCCTGCTCCCACATCGTCGCCGGCCGCAGCAAGGGCAAGACCGTCGACGCCATCGACCGACGCTGGGGCAAGCTCACCACCAAAGACCTCTCCACCTTCAGCAAGAGCCTTGACGACCTCGCCGACGCCCTCGACGACTGCGCCAGCTTCATCGAAGGCTGCAAAATAGCTTGCATAGCCGAACTTTCAGCAACCGCCGCAACGGCAACCGCTGGTGTAGTCGGCATGTTCTTCACCGCCGGCCTCAGCGGCCTGCTCAGCGCCGCAGCGATTGTCGCCTGTCGCATCGCGCTGAACGAAGCGATCGACTACGCCATCGAACAGATCGCTTTGGTCGTCACCGAGAAGATCGAGGGAAGGGTCCTCGGTAAGATCGAGGACCTGTTTACCGACCGGTTTGACGCCGGCGACGATGCTCGAGGCTACGCGGTGGGCAGCGCGGACATGGCCATGGATCTAGTCATCGAGTTCGACGAGTTCGACAAGGCATCCGGGGGCTACGACGAGACCAAGCGCGACTTCGAAAAGAAGAAGATCACTCACAAGACGGGCAGTGCAAAGCGGCGTAGCTCCGTCAACAAGGACAGCCGCTTCCACAAGCTCGCCACCGTCATGGACAAGGCCGAGGACGCCGTCGACAAGAAGGTCGACGAGACAGTCGATGTCCTGGAAAAGCACGGTGGGAAGATCGACGCCAGCAAGAAGGAACACAAGAAGGCCGACACGGAAAGCAAGGAGGACATCGACAGCTGCAAGGTTCCCGGTGATGTCCCGATGTATCTGGTCAACCTCGACGGCAGCATCGTGGAACTCCACACCAACGGCACCACCACTCCCGTCGGCAAGAACGACGACTCCGGCATCCACCTGCTGATGACCGAGGACGGCGGTAAACGTGCCTGGCGCCCTCGGGACGGCGACACCAATCCGTATCCGGTCGGGGTCGACGACACGAAACGTGTGGAATCGAAGCCCATCGCTCCAGGCTCAACAGACCTGGCACGAGCCACCCAAACCGCCCGATACGCGAAAAAAGACTGGACAGGAAACAACTACGCCGCCGGACGATTCATCGACGACAAAGGGCACGACTTCATACTGGTCGGCCACAGCAAGAGCGTCCATTCCGAACGCGCAATCGGGTACCCACTGCTCAAGGCCAATCAGAAGGAGCACCTGAAAAGCCTGTACACTGAGCGAGAACCCTGCCAGAAGCCACCTTCATACTGTGACCGGTGGACCGCCAAGTGGTTCGGAGAGGGTATTCCCGTCACTCACTCCCAAAGCTACGACCAGTCGCTCCCCAAGAGGGAAGATGAAACAGATTACAAGTATCGTAGAAGAGTAGACGCCGAACACATCGAGTATCGAAAAAATTTGAAGAACTGGTATAAGACCCACACTCCGGAAACTCCCTACCAGGACTGAGAGAAGAACAGCAGGCTCCCGTGATCTTTGATTTTCACCCCAGCGAACTCGACCGGATCTTCGGTGCCGATCACGTGCAGCGGGTCCCTCCAGAAGCGGCAATCGCCGCCGGCATCACCGGCGACACCCGCTCGTTCCTGGTCGAAAACGGACTGCCTGACAATGAGTTCCTGACGTTTCCGGACTTCAGGAAGCCGGGAGTGGCATTTCGGAAGGTTTCGCTCGAAGACCTTGGCGCAACGTGGAATCTCCCAGAGTCCGCCGGGTGCTGGATCGTCCTCGGCAATTTTGAGATCAGTACACTCGTCCTGGACACACGCACCGGTGAGGTGCATCAACTCGCCGAGGGCATCATGCGCCCGATCCCCCTGCATGGAGACATCTCGTCCTTGGTGAAGACGATTGCGGCATTGACCGAGCTCACCAAGGCGCTGCCTGAGGACTACGAAGACGACGAGGAAGCACTGGAGAACCTGCAAGAGGACCTCGACAATCTCAAGCGCTTCATCTCATCGCGCGATACCCGTCCCTTCGCAGATGAGCACAGTGAATGGGTTGACATTGTCACCTCGCTCGGCGCCGGCATGTGGGGATAGCCCCGGAGCGCGTCGCTCGGCTTGTCCATCTCCTTGTCCCCCTTCCATGAGGATCTGGTCGCCCGCCCCCACTGCGGGCCGGGACCGTGCTTTGCGGAACGGATACGCTGTGGATTCACGCGGCCGGGCTGCTGCTCACGGTCTAAATTTTGCGGAGGCGTGGCCGTAGCTTTCGTCGGTGTCACGCGGAACGTTTGGGGAGGAGAGGCAGACCGTCCACCCGAGCGGCGATGAAGTTGTGGCCCCCTGCTCCCTGCTCATGTCCATGCGACGAGCCCAGCACTAGTGATCTGAGTCAGAGATTCGTGGGCAGTAGGCGGCGACCTTGTCGAGGATCTCGTCGGCTGTCTTTGTCCAGACGAACGGTCTGGGGTGTTCGTTCCAGTCGGCGAGCCAGGCCCGGATGTCGCGTTCGAGGGCTTGGACGGAGCGGTGGACGCCGCGCTTGAGCTTCTTCTGCGTGAGTTCGGCGAACCACCGCTCGACCAGGTTCAGCCAGGACGCGCTGGTGGGGGTGAAGTGCAGGTGGAACCGAGGGTGCGCCAGCAGCCACCGCTTGATGTCCGGGGTCTTGTGGGTCGCGTAGTTGTCCAGGATCAGGTGAACCTGCAGATCAGCCGGGACTTCCTTGTCCAGCTTCGCGAGGAACTTCTTGAACTCGGCCGCCCGGTGGCGGCGGTGGAGGGAGCCGATGACCTTGCCGGTGGCGACCTCGAGGGCGGCGAAGAGGGTCGTGGTGCCGGCCCGGACGTAGTCGTGGCTGCGGCGTTCGGGAACGCCGGGCACCATCGGCAGAACAGGCTGGGAGCGGTCCAGTGCCTGGATCTGCGACTTCTCGTCCACGCAGAGCACCAGGGCCTTCTCGGGCGGATCGAGATACAGACCGACGACGTCGCGGACCTCGTCGATGAACAGCGGGTCGGTGGACAGCTTGAACGTCTGCGACCGGTGCGGGGCCAGGGCGAACGCCCGCCAGATCCGCGAGATGGTCGACTGGGACATCCCCGTGGCCGTGGCCATCGACCGGGTCGACCAGTGGGTCGCGTTCTTCGGCGTCTCCTCGAGCGTCTTGACGATGACCCGCTCGACGTCGGCATCGGTGATCTTCCGGGGCACGCCGGGCCGCGGGTCGTCGCACAAGCCGTCCAGGCCCCGCTCGATGAAGCGACGCCGCCAGGTGCGGACCGTGTCCGGAGCGATCCGCAGCCGGCGGGACACCTCCATGATCGAGTGGCTCTCGGCGCACTCCAGCACGATCCGCGACCTCAAGGCCAGAGCCTGAGCCGTCGTACGACGGCGTAACCAGCCCTCCAACACCCCCCGCTGGGCATCGGTGACCGACAACGGCGGAATCTTCGGACCCGGACGACTCATACCCGACTAACGACGAATCTCTGACTCAGGTCACTAGCCGACGAGGTCTTCGGCACGCTGGCGGACGCGGACCGCGCCGACGTGCCGCTGAACACCGAGACCCTCGCCTCCGTCGTCAACCGCCTTTCGGTGCTGACGCTGCGCATCTGGCACAGCGAGCGGGCTGCGGACAGGGACGAACTGGCTCGCCGACGCGTCCCCGTCCTCCACGGCCAGCGGGAGGAGCTGTGCGCTGCCCTCGACGCGCTCGTCGCCGACGTCGCCGCCGGCCGCCGGCGGCTTCCCGTATCGGGCCGCTTCAAGCTGTATGGGCGGGGCTGTGGACTGCGCCAGGGCGAGGTGTTTCGGGCTGAGCCGGAGGACATCGACTTCGAACGCGGCCCGCTTCACGCTCGGTGCCGAGTGCAGGTGATTCAAGGAAGGCTGTACTTCGCCCTTCCGAGGGGCAGGAAGATCCGCACGGTGACCTGCCCCGTCGGTGGCCGAGGCGCTGAAGCGTCACATCGAAACCTTCCCGCCGGTAGAGGTGAAGCTGCCGTGGGGCAGGCCGGACGGGAGAGGAAGAAGATCTCCCTCCTGCTCGCCACGCGCTTCGGCACGCCATCGCGGTGTACACGTGGAACACCTGCACCGGCCCGTCGTGACCGTGGCCCGCCAGCTCGGACATCCCTCACCCGCGATCACCCCGGTTACCATGGTCGCTTCATGTCGGAAACCGGCAGCAAGGGGGCGCGCGGGCTGCTGGGGGAGGGGGAGACCGGCTCACCGGCCACAATTCCACGGATACCCCTGCGTCGTCGACCGGTGATTTCCGCCCCCACGCCCTGGAGAAGTCGTCCCTGGATCGCAAGGCTGAAGAGATGGGTGGCCTGGGAAAGTGTTGGAAGAGGTCGTAGCGACCCGCTATGTCACGCCCCTGCGGGAGGGCGGCTCGCTCCCCGGAATCGTCGAAGCCGATGATCTCGGTACCTATGTCATGAAGTTCACCGGCGCGGGACAGGGCCGCAAGACGCTCGTCGCGGAGGTGATCTGCGGCCGGCTCGGCCGGCGCCTCGGGCTGCGCGTGCCCGAGCTCGTCGCCATCCAGCTGGACCCGGTCATCGGCCTGGGCGAGCCCGACCAGGAGGTCCAGGAGCTGCTCAAGGCCAGCGGCGGGCTGAACCTCGGCATGGACTACCTGCCGGGCTCCATCGGGTTCGACCCGCTCGCGTACGAGATGGACCCCGTCGAGGCCGGCCGGGTCGTCTGGTTCGACGCGCTCATCAACAACGTCGACCGGTCCTGGCGCAACCCCAACATGCTCGTCTGGCACGGCGAGCCGTGGCTCATCGACCACGGCGCCACCATGATCTGGCACCACAACTGGCCCGGCGCCCAGGCCTCCGCCGCCAAGCCGTACGACGCCTCCGACCACGTACTGGCCACCTACGGACCCGACGTGGCCGCCGCTGCCGCCGAGCTGGCCCCGCGCGTCACCGAGGAGCTGCTGACCGAGGTCGCCGCCGACGTACCCGACGAATGGCTGGTCGACGAGCCCGGCTTCGACACGCCCGACGCCGTGCGGCGCGCCTACGTCGAGACGCTGCTGCCGAGGGCCGCGACCATCCACGAGCGCGTCACCGTGGGGAAGCGGACCGAGCGCAGGCCCTCGCAGGCGCCCGGCTGGCTCACCGACCACCTCACCCCCTGGCCCCACACCACCGGGCAGGACAAGCACAGCAAGCAGAAGGACAGCGGCGAGTGACCGAGCGCAACGTCTTCGAATACGCCCTGCTGCGGGTCGTCCCACGGGTCGACCGCGGCGAGTGCTTCAACGCCGGCGTGGTGGTCTACTGCCGCGCCAAGGGCTTCGTGGCCGCGCGGACGCACCTGGACGAGGCCAAGCTCACCGCGCTCGACCCCGCCGCGGACGTCCTCGGCGTACGGGCCGCGCTGCACGCCGTGGAGGGCGTCTGCCGCGGCGGGGACGACGCCGGCCAGGCCGGGTGCGAGGACGCGGGCCGCCGCTTCCGCTGGCTCGTCGCGCCCCGCTCCACCGTGGTCCAGCCGGGCCCCGTGCACACCGGCCTCACCGCCGACCCGGAGGCCGAGGTCGAACGCCTGCTGGACCTGCTGGTCCGCTGACCGCGCGCCGGAAGCCCGGCACCCGCGCCACGGGCCGTTGACACCGGGTGCCAGGGCTTCTAGCGTCTCGTCCTGCTGAAGGTACTAAGCGGTCGCTCACCACCCGGGCAACGGTGGCGGCGGGCGACTCCAGGGACTCAAGGGCGAGGAGAACCAGCATGTCCACCACCCAGCAGCGCGTGGCCGTCGTGACCGGAGGGGCGCGCGGCATCGGCGCGGCGACCGCCGTACGGCTCGCCGCCGAGGGCCGCGCCGTCGCCGTCCTCGACCTCGACGAGGCCGCCTGCAAGGACACCGTCGACACGATCACCGCCGCCGGCGGCACCGCCCTCGCCGTCGGCTGCGACGTCGCCGACAGCGCCCGGGTCGAGGCCGCGGTGGCCCGGGTCGTCGACGAGCTCGGCGCCCCCACCATCCTCGTCAACAACGCGGGCGTCCTGCGGGACAACCTGCTGTTCAAGATGTCCGAGTCCGACTGGGACACGGTCGTCGACGTGCACCTCAAGGGCGCGTTCCTGATGGCCAAGGCGTGCCAGAAGCACATGGTCGACGCGGGCTTCGGCCGGATCGTCAGCCTGTCCTCGTCCTCCGCCCTCGGCAACCGCGGCCAGGCCAACTACGCCGCCGTCAAGGCCGGCCTCCAGGGCTTCACCAAGACCCTCGCCAAGGAGCTCGGCAAGTTCGGCATCACCGCCAACGCCGTCGCGCCCGGGTTCATCGTCACGGAGATGACCGCGCAGACCGCCGCGCGGGTGGGCATGGGCTTCGAGGAGTTCCAGGCCGCCGCCGCCACGCAGATCCCCGTCCAGCGCGTCGGCCGCCCCGAGGACGTCGCCAACGCCATCGCCTTCTTCACCGGCGACGACGCCGGCTTCATCTCCGGCCAGGTCCTGTACGTGGCCGGCGGGCCCCTCAACTAGCGCGCGGCGGGGAGAGACGATCATGAACGCCAGCACACTGCCCGAGCCCACCGGCCGGGTCGCCCTCGTCACCGGCGGCAGCCGGGGCATCGGCTACGGCATCGCCGAGGCCCTCGTCGCGCGCGGCGACAGGGTCTGCATCACCGGCCGCGGCGAGGACGCCCTCAAGGAGGCCGTCGAGCGGCTCGGCGCCGACCGCGCCGTCCACATCGCGGGCAAGGCCCACGACGAGGCCCATCAGGCACGCGCCGTCGAACGCACCATGGAGGCGTTCGGCCGGGTCGACTACCTGATCAACAACGCCGGGACCAACCCCGTCTTCGGCCCCATGGCCGACCTCGACCTCAATGTGGCCCGCAAGGTCTACGAGACCAACGTCATCTCCGCGCTCGGCTTCGCCCAGCAGACCTGGAAGGCGTGGCAGAGGGAGAACGGCGGCGCCATCGTCAACATCGCATCCGTCGCCGGTGTCGCCGCCTCCCCGTTCGTCGGCGCGTACGGGATGAGCAAGGCCGCGATGATCAACCTCACGCTCCAGCTCGCCCACGAGTTCGCCCCGGTCGTCCGGGTCAACGCGATCGCCCCGGCCGTGGTGAAGACGAAATTCGCGGAGGCCCTCTACGAGGGCCGCGAGGCGGAGGTGACCGCCGCCTATCCGCTCGGCAGGCTCGGCGTGCCCGCGGACATCGGCGGCGCCGCCGCATTCCTCACATCGGACCAATCGGACTGGATCACCGGACAGACTCTGGTGATCGATGGGGGAATTTTCCTCAATGCCGGAGTCGGCTGAGGTGGATTGCGCCTGGTTGGTCGACTAATGCCTCAAGTGCCCCGCCGGTCTCCCTGATTGACCTGGCGGGGCGCTGCGGTATGGTCTGCCGACCATGGCTGAACGAGGAGCGTGTGCACGTGTTCAACCGGACCAGTCTGCAGGCAGCTGCAGCCCTTGCGTCCATATCCCTGCTGGCGGGATGCAGTCTCTTCGCGGGTGATGAAGCCGAGGCGGAAAGCAAGATCGTCGTGGGTACGACGAGTTCTCCGACGACCCTCGACCCAGCGGCCGCGTGGGACAGCTCCTGGGAGCTGTACCGGAACGTCTTCCAGACGCTGCTGAGTTTCCCCACCGGCAGCACGACGCCCCAGCCGGACGCGGCGGAATGCAAGTTCGCCGACAGCGCCAGCAAGGTGTTCGAGTGCGATCTGCGCGACGGGCTGCAGTTCTCCTCGGGCAACAAGATCGACGCCGCCGCCGTCAAGCACTCGATCGAGCGCATCCGCACGATCAACGCCGAGGGCGGTCCGAACGGCCTGCTCGGGTCCCTCGACACGATCGAGACCCGCGGCGACAAGACGGTGGTCTTCCGGCTGAAGGAGTCGGACGCCACCTTCCCGTTCGTCCTCGCCACCCCGGCCATGTCGATCGTGGACCCCGCCACCTACCCGGCGGACAAGCTCCGCGAGGACGGCAAGGTCGTCGGCTCCGGCCCGTACACCCTCGCCAAGTACACCGAGGGCGTGGAGGCCGAGCTGGTCAAGAACCCCACCTACAAGGGGTTCGCGTCCGACCGCAAGAACACGGCCGTCACCATCCGCTACTTCGGCGAGTCCGACGCGCTGGTCGCCGCGCTGAAGAACAAGGAGATCGACGCCACCTACCGCGGCCTCACCGCCGAGGAGGTCGTCGAGCTCAGCGAGAAGAAGCCCGAGAACGAGGGCCTCCAGGTGGTCGAGTCCACCGGCGCGACCATCCACTACCTGGTCTTCAACCCTCAGGACCCGCAGGCCGGCAATCCCGCCGTCCGCCGGGCCGTCGCCCAGGTCATCGACCGGGGCGCCCTCGTCGCCAAGGCGTACCGGGGCACCGCCGAGCCGCTGTACTCGATGGTCCCCAAGGGCATCGCCGGGCACACCACGAAGTTCTTCGACCAGTACGGCGACCCCGACGTCGCCAAGGCGAAGAGCATCCTGCGCAAGGCCGGCATCGACAAGCCCGTCAAGCTGACCATCGGCTACACCACCGACCGGTACGGCTCCTCGACGGCCGCCGAGTTCGCCGAGATCAAGCGGCAGCTGGAGGACTCCGGCCTGTTCGAGGTCACCCTGGTCGGCAAGCCCTGGAAGGAGTTCCAGGAGGCCTACCAGAAGGGCGAGTACCCGGTCTTCGGCCGCGGCTGGTTCCCCGACTTCCCGGACCCGGACAACTTCGTCGCGCCGTTCGTCGGCAAGAACAACGTCCACGCCGCGCCGTACGAGCAGCAGGAGATCACCGAGCGGCTGCTGCCCGAGTCGCGCCGCAAGAGCGACCGCGCCGCGGTCACCGAGCAGTTCGAGCGGGCCCAGCAGATCTTCGTCGAGGACGTCCGCCTGCTGCCGCTGTGGCAGGGCAAGCTGTACGTGGCGGCCAGCGAGGAGATCGGCGGCGCCGAGCGCGCCCTCGACCCGCAGACCGTCATGCAGATGTGGGAACTGCACCGCAAGACCAGCTGGTAGCGGCTGCCCGACGCAGGAGGTGGGGTCGCTTGTCAGTGGTCGCAGGTAGGTTCTGTGAACGACAAGCGATCCCACACCGGAGGTTGTTGACGTGACCGACACCGCCATGCTGCCCGAGTCCTGGCGCGGCGTCCTCGGCGACGAGCTGCAGAAGCCGTACTTCAAGCTGCTCACCGAGTTCGTCGAGGAGGAGCGGGCCAAGGGGCCGGTCTACCCGCCGCGGGACGAGGTCTTCGCCGCGCTCGAGGCCACTCCGTACGACAAGGTCAAGGTCCTCATCCTGGGCCAGGACCCGTACCACGGAGAGGGCCAGGGGCACGGGCTGTGCTTCTCCGTCCGGCCGGGCGTCAAGACCCCGCCCTCCCTGCGCAACATCTACAAGGAGATGCAGGAGGAGCTCGGCCACCCCGTCCCGGACAACGGCTATCTGATGCCGTGGGCCGAGCAGGGCGTCCTGCTGCTCAACGCCGTGCTGACCGTCCGCGCCGGCGAGGCGAACTCCCACAAGGGCAAGGGCTGGGAGAAGTTCACCGACGCGGTGATCAGCGCCGTCGCCTCCCGCCCCGACCCGGCCGTCTTCGTCCTGTGGGGGAACTACGCGCAGAAGAAGCTGCCCCTCATCGACGAGACGCGGCACGTCGTGGTGAAGGGCGCCCACCCCTCCCCGCTCTCCGCGAAGAAGTTCTTCGGCTCCCGGCCCTTCACGCAGATCAACAAGGCCATAGCCGAGCAGGGCCACGAGCCGATCGACTGGCGCATCCCCGACCTCGGCTGAGGACCCCGCCCCCGGGCCCGCGGCTCCTTGCCGCTCGCGGGCACGGGGGACTTCCAGGTCCCGCCGGCCGCCGGCCCCTCGCGCCCGCGTGCCCCGAAGCCCCCTGGGGCGCCACGGCCCGGAATCCCCCCGTTCCCGGTCTCGGGCCTCGCGGGGGCCGCGCTCGGGAATCCCTCTGAAGCCGCCCGTTCCCGGCGTCGGGCCTCCTGGGGGCCGCTGAGAGCCCGCCAAGACGTTCCGCTCCCGGCGTGAAAAAACCGTTGTCGCGGCCGGGGCCGCCCCGTAAGGTCCCTTCCCGACGGCGTGTAGCTCAGTCAGCCAGAGCACCGGGCTCCAGACCCGGAGGGCGCAGGGGCAGATCCTGCCACGCCGGCTTATGGACGACGACACCCGCCACCAGCCCGCCGCGGGCACCGGATACCCGCGGGGGCAGCTGGCCAAGGCTTTCGCCACCGCCCGCACCCACCCCGACCCCGCCACCCGCGACCGCGCCGGACACCGCGCACGGCAGTGGCGGGACGTGCTCGACGGCATGGCGTCCGGGAGCCTCGCCATCGGCTCTCCCACCCCCGCCGGGTGGCCCGCGTGGATCACCCCGGAGGTCGTACGGGGCGGCTTCGCCACCGGTTCCCCCGCCGCCGGAGGGCCGCTCACGCCCCACGAGACCGACACCGCGCGCCGCGCCGGCATCCCCGCCGAGCGCGCCGCCCTCTTCCGCCACCACCTCACCAGGCCCGGCCTGCGGGAGCTGTGGGCGCTCCTCGACAGCGGCCGCTACACCGCCGACCTGCCCGAGGAGACCGCCCTGCTGACGGTCGCCTGGCTGGTCCGCGCAGGCGACCTGGAGGCCGCCGCCCGGCTCGTACGGGAGCTGGAGCCGTACGCCGACCGGCTCCGCTTCACACCCCGCCCGTCGCCCCGGCCCGCCCCCGCCGACGGCGTCCACCGCGGCACGCTCGCCGACGCCACCGCGACCCTGGAGCGGCGCCGCCCCCACGCGGCCGTCGAGACCCAGCGCGAGGCCCTCACCGTGTGGCGCCCGTTCGCCGACGAGCTGCTCGCCCACTGGCTGCTGACCGCGGGCCCCGACGGCGTACGCGTCCTGGAGCGGACCCCCGGCCCCGCCTGGCTGGAGCGCGGCGCCGCCCTGCTCGACCGGTACGAGCGGCTCGCGGCCACCCACACCCGCTGCGCCAAGCACCGCAAGCCCAAGGAGAACGCCGCGATCCTGCGCGCCGCCCTGGAGGACACCGTCGCGGGGCGCGCCCTGGACGCGCGGCGGCTCGGGCTGCTGCGCCACGCCGTCGCCTCGATGGTCCGGCGCCGCGGCCTGCCCGGCTCCCCGGAGCACACCGCGCTGCGCCGCCGCCAGGCCGAGGAGGCCGCCCGCCCCTCCCACCACGCGCTGGCCCGGCTGGTACTGCGCCGCCTGGCCGGGCTGCCGGGCCACACCGGCTTGCCGGACCCGGACGCGTACACGGGCCCGGTCACCGCGCGCGAGGCCGAGGAGACCGGCATCCCCGCCGGTACGGCCCTGCCCGCGGCGGTGCGGCGGCCCGTCGAGACGGCGATGTCCGCCCCGCTGCGCATCCTCGTGGAGCGGGGCATCGTCCCCTCCGGCGAGATCCTCGCCCGGCTGGCGTCCCAGCTGGTCGCCGCCGTCCACGCGCGTGCCTGCCCCGACGAGGCGCTGGGCGCCCTGGCCGCCGCCCACCACCGGGCGTTCCAGTCCCGCCGGTCGCTGCTCCTGCTCGACCTGGCGAGGCAGACCCGGCCCGACGACCTGCCGTGGGCGCGGGCGCTCGCCCCGCACCGGGGCGGCGGCGCCGGACGGGACGACGCCCGCGCGGCGCTGCGCGAGCTGGCGGAGCTGGCCGTCGAGGCGTTCCCGGGCACCCTGCTGCCCAACCCGCTGATCTGGCAGTTCGGCCACCTCGCCCGCCAGGCCGAGCTGGAGGCGCCGTTCACCGAGGAGCTGGCCGCCGACATCTTCACGGGCACGTTCACCCCCAAGTTCGCCTCCGCCGCCGCCATCGCCGCCGACCTTTTGGAGGGCACGCTGTACGAGCGGTACTACGGCATCGACTACGCCGCCGTCCGCGCCCTGGCGGCGGCGCACGGCACGGGCCGGGCGGGGAGCGGCGGATCGCGCGGGCAGGGGACGCCCCGGACGGCCGGCGGGTTCGCGCGGCTCTGCCACGAGCGGGCGGGCGTGGCCGGCCGTTCCTGGAGCCCGGCGGCCAACGGCACGGTGATCGAGCAGGCGCAGATCCTCACCACCCACAACCTCGCCACCCTCGTCCACGTCGTCGGCGCCGCCCCGCAGGCGGGCCCGGCCGAACTGGCCCGCCGCTGCCTCGACGACGTCCGACGCCTCACCGGCCTGGCGGCCCGCCACCCGCGCCCGCTCAGGCTGATCAAGAACGCGGCGTACGCGTGGCGGCACCTCGTCTTCCATCTGTCGCTGTGCCCGCCCGGCGAGCAGGCCGCCTTCCTGGACGAGGCCGGCCTCGGCGAGGGCGGGCTCACCCCGGCCCTCGCGGGACTCCACCTGGTGGCGGCCGGCGGCTCGTTCGGCGCCGACGGCACGGCGGCCCGGGGCCGCGCCCGCCGCTTCCTCGGCTGGACCACGGAGCGGCACTGGCTGACCGCCGCCAGGTGACCGGCCGCCGTCGGCTGCGTCTGCCCGGATACCGCCGCCCGGGCGGCTAGCTTCGGGGTACGACGACGAGAAAGGCCCCAGCATGGCGGACGACGACGCGGCCCCGCCCGGCCGCCCGGGCGAGCAGGTCCCGACCGGCGGGGACGACGACCCGGTGATGACCGGCATCGGCCAGGCGATGATGCTGCTGCACGGCGGCGACCGCGAGGAGGCCCGCAACCGGTTCCAGGCCCTGTGGGAGCGGATCGGGCCGGACGGCGACCCGCTGCACCGCTGCACCCTCGCCCACTCCATGGCGGACGCGCAGGACGACCCCGACGACGAACTCGCCTGGGACCTGCGCGCCCTCACCGCCGCCGGCACGCTCGACGACGACCGGCCCGCCCGGCACGGCACGGCCGCCGCCCTGCGGGCCCTCTACCCGTCGCTCCACCTCAACCTGGCCGCCGACTATCTGAAGCTGCGCCGGCCGCACGCCGCCCGCGAACACCTCGACCGGGCCCGTGCCGCCTCCGCAGCGCTCGGCGACGACGGATACGGCGCGGGCGTCCGCGCCGCCATCGACCGCCTCGACCGCCGCCTCCGCGACCACGGAGCCTGACACCCGCCGGCGGCCTTCCGGACCGGACCGGTGCCCGCAGAGCCCCTGGACCGGTCGACGCCGGCCGGCCGGGCACCCCGAGCCCGCGCGGGACGGGTGCGCGCCGGGGTGAAACACGCCACACGTATGCTGCGGGCGGACGGCACCACGTGAGAGGAGACGCCCGTGAAGGTGGGCTGCATCGGGCTCGGCGACATCGCGCAGAAGGCGTACCTTCCGGTCCTCACCGCCCGGCCCGGAGTCGAACTGCACCTCCAGACCCGCACCCCCGCCACCCTGGAGCGCGTCGCGGAGGCCCACCACATCCCGGCGGCCCGCCGCCACACGGACCTCGACTCGCTGCTCGCCGCCGGCCTGGACGCCGCGTTCGTGCACGCCCCGACCGACGTCCACCCGGAGATCGTCACGCGGCTCCTGGAAGCGGGCGTCCCCACGTACGTCGACAAGCCCCTCGCGTACGGGCTCGACGACTCCCGCCGGCTCGTGGAGCTCGCCGAGCGGCGCGGAGTGTCCCTCGCCGTCGGCTTCAACCGCCGCTGGGCGCCCTCCTACGTCCAGTGCGCGGAGCACCCGCGCGAGCTGATCCTCATACAGAAGAACCGCGTGGGCCTGCCCGAGGACCCCCGCACGCTCGTCTTCGACGACTTCATCCATGTCGTCGACACGCTGCGCTTCCTGCTGCCGGGCCCG
The DNA here is from genome assembly GCF_964272635.1 of Streptomyces sp. SudanB25_2051. Taxonomy (NCBI): domain Bacteria; kingdom Bacillati; phylum Actinomycetota; class Actinomycetes; order Kitasatosporales; family Streptomycetaceae; genus Streptomyces; species Streptomyces sp. SudanB25_2051. The sequence goes on along the minus strand of NZ_OZ186787.1, from coordinate 720,221 downwards.
GTCGAGCACACCGACGTCCGCGCCCGCGTCCGCGACGGCCTCATGCACCACGTGGTGCTCCAGCTGTCCGGCGACGGCTTCACGGCGATCGGGATGATGAACCGCATGAGCGGCTCCACCGAGGAGATCTTGGAGGTGTCGGGCCAGGACACCAAGCGGCAGGTCGTCAACCTGGCCGAGGTGATCGACCACAAGGGCCAGCCCACCGTGCGGCGCCGGGGCGACTGGGTGCCCGTCGCCCGGCAGCGCGGCATCGAACAGGTCACGCTCGCCTTCCTGGACGCCGTCCGGGCCGGCACGGTCCTCAGCGCCCGCGACGCCCTGCGGACCCACGAACTGTGCGAGCGGGTCGTACGGGACGCCCTGGAGCAGGCCGCCTGACACCCCGCACCCCGGCGGCGCCCGCCACCCCGGCGAGGACGGCGAGCGCCGCCCACGGGGCCCAGTCCCCGAACCGCGTGTACGGGGTCGTCGCGGTGGCGAGCGGCAGGTCGTAGACGGCGGCCGCGCTGCGGTCCGTGCCGATCGGCGTGCCGATCCGGGCGCCGTCGGGGCCGTACGCGGCGCTCACCCCGGTCAGCGTCGCGTGGACCATCGGCCGCCCGGTCTCCGCCGCGCGCAGCGCCGCCAGCGACGCGTGCTGGGCGGGCGCCCAGCTGTCCTGGAACGTCGACGTGGCCGACTGGGCGACCAGTACCCGGGCGCCGTCCCGCGCCAGGTTGCGGCTCATGTCGGGGAACGCCGACTCGAAGCACACCAGCGGCCCCACCGCCAGCTCCCCGTCCTTCCCGGCCGTCATCACCACCTGGGCCGTGCCGCGCCGCCGGTCCTCGTCGGCCGCGCGCCCCACCGAGGTCACCCACCCGAGCACGGACCGCGCGGGCACGTACTCGCCGAACGGGACGAGCCGCATCTTGTCGTACCGGTCCCCGGTCGGGCCGTCCCGGCCGACGAGGACGCTGCTCTTGTAGATCCCCGGCAGGTCCGAGCGGCGCGCGTCGACGTTCACCAGCACTTCCGCCCCGACCTGCCGGGACACTTCGGCCAGCCGCTCGGCGAGGTCCGGCCGGGCCGCCAGATCGGCGCCCACGCTGCTCTCGCCCCACACCACGAGGTCCACGTCCCGCCCGGCCAGGGCACGCGTCAGCTCCTCGCCGCGGGCGAACCGCCGCTCCGGGCCGTCCGGCCCGCCGATCACGCCCGGCTGGACGACCCCCACCCGTACCGTGTCCACCGGCTCCGCGGGCGCCGGCCACAGCCAGGCCGAACCCATGGCGACCGCGCACACCGCCGCCACCGCGACAGCGGCCGTACGCACGGAGGGAACCGCCACCAGCAGCGCCACCGCGGTGTTCACCGCCACCACCAGGAGCGTCACGAGCCACACCCCGCCCAGCGCCGCCATCCGCAGCGCCGGCGCCACCTGCCACTGGCTGGCGCCCAGCAGCCCCCAGGGGCCGCCCAGCCCCTCCCAGGACCGCACCATCTCGACCATCAGCCACCCCGAGGGCACCACGGCGCACGCCAGCAGCGCCCGCGTCCGCGACCCGGCTGCCTCCCGGAACGCCCACCGCGCCAGCCACCCCCAGGGCGCCCACAGCAGCCCCAGCAGCGCGGCCAGCACCAGGATGAAGACATGGAGGTTCGGCATCAGCCAGTGGTGCACGGCCAGCACGAACCCCGTACCGCCCAGCCACCCCTCCAGCGCGGCCCGCCGGGCGGTCGGCGCCGAGCGGAGCAGCAGCAGCCACGGCACCAGCGCCCCGTACGCCAGCCACCACAGGGAGGGCGCCGGGAACGCCAGGGCGGGCAGCGCCCCCGCGAGGACGGCGGCCGCACCGCGCGCCCGGCCCGACGAAACCGCCCGTGTCCACCACGCCGGGGACGGCCGCGCGGCCACCTCACCGTGCTCGGCCCGCAACCGCATCCGCGTCGCCTCCTCGCCCCGGAATCGTCCGGCTCCCGGGAGCCCGGAACTCCAGTGTGACGGAGGAGATCACTCCACGGACAGTGCGCCGGGCGCGCGCCCCGCGCTTTCCCGGTGGTTTCCCCGGCCCGTACGGGTGGGTCAGGCGGCCTCCCACTGGTGGGCGCGCCCGCCGCGCCACTCCACCAGGTGCGGATCGTCCAGGTCGATGCCGGTCTCGTCCAGACCGGCGCGGCGGAGGAACTCGACGAGGTCGGCGTCGTTGTGGGCCAGCCCGAGGATGCGGCCGCGCGCGGTGACGCGGCGGCCGCCGCTCGGGGTGGGCCGGTGCACGACGATGGGCGCTTGCCAGGGCATACCCCCAGGGTGCCCCGCACGCCGCTTGATCGCAGGCCGCGGCGGGACGGTGGGCGGCCGGACGCGCGGCGGGCCCGGCAGCCGCGCCGGGCACGCGTCGGGCCGCCCCGCGGGAAGCGGGGCGGCCCGGTGCCGGTGGAGTGCGAGGGCTACGCGGCGGTGCCGACGTCGCCCGCCTGCGCGGCGGCCCACTTCAGGACGAGGGCCTGGTAGATCCGCTGCTCGTCGGCCGACAGGCGTCCGCCCGAGCGCGCCCACAGTTCGCGGATCGCCCGGTTCAGGGCGTCGGCGTCGGGGGCGGGCATGGCGGGGTCGAACGCGGGCTTGGACATGGGACAAGACTAAGGGGCAGATCGGACCATCCGCTGTGACCCGCCACGCACCGTGACGATTCCCACGTCCCGGCTCCGGACGGGCCCGCGCGGCCCGGGGCGCCCCGCACGCGCGCCGCCCCGCACCCGGCGCCGCCCGCGCGCCGCGCGTCAGTGCGAGGGCTGACCCGCGTCGGGCGCGAGGACGCCCAGCCAGATCAGGGCGAACAGCACCAGCCCGAGCACTATCCGGTAGATCACGAACGGCATGAAGCTCTTGGTCGAGATGAACTTCATGAACCAGGCGATGACCGCGTAGCCCACACCGAAGGCGATGACCGTGGCGAAGACCGTCGGCCCCCACGCCACATGGCCCTCGCCGACGGCCTTCAGCTCGAACAGGCCCGAGGCCAGCACGGCGGGGATCGCCAGCAGGAAGGAGTAGCGGGCGGCGGCCTCACGCGTGTAGTTCATGAACAGCCCGCCGCTGATGGTCGCGCCCGACCGGGAGACGCCCGGGATCAGCGCCATCGCCTGGCACATGCCGAAGATCAGGCCGTCCCTGACGCCGAGGTCCCGCAGCGTCTTGCGCTCCGGCGCCGCGCGGTGCCGGCCGCCCTCCTGGGCGCGCGCCGCCAGCCGGTCGGCCACACCGAGCACGATGCCCAGCACGATCAGCGTCGTCGCGATCAGCCGCAGATCGCGGAACGGGCCCTCGATGTGGTCCTTCAGCGTGACGCCCAGCACACCGATCGGGATCGACCCGACGATCACCAGCCAGCCCATGCGGGCGTCGTGGTCGGAGCGCATCGACTTGTCGGTCAGCGACCGGAACCACGCCGTCACGATGCGGGCGATGTCCTTGCGGAAGTAGATCAGGACCGCCGTCTCGGTGCCGATCTGCGTGATCGCCGTGAACGCGGCGCCCGGGTCGTGCCAGCCGGCGAAGGCGGCGGTGAGGCGCAGATGGGCACTGGAGGAGATCGGGAGGAACTCCGTCAGCCCTTGGACGAGTCCGAGGATGAGCGATTCGAACCAATTCATGGGGCCAGGGCCGTCCCGAAATGTGCGTGTGCGGTCGTTTGGGTCGGTGCAGCGTATCGCTTCCCGGTGAACGGAGGGTGATCATCCGGTGTCGTGGAGCGGTGTCAGGACACGGCGGACGCGCGCATCCGGTGCCGCTTCCGCCACGCCACCACGGCGCCCGCCGTGACGCTGACCACGATGAACCCGGCCGACAGCAGGAAGGCCGGAGACGTCGGCGACGCCGCCTCGCTCCCGGCGACGACGTACGCCGCCGTGTTCGGTACGCAGCCCAGCCCCGTGCCCAGCAGGAACGGCGCGTACCGCATGCGGGAGAGCGCCGCCCCGTAGTTGGCCGCCGCGAACGGCACGCCGGGGAAGAGCCGGATCGCCAGCGTCGAACGGAACCCGTGCCGGCTGAGCTGCCCGTCGGCCGCCTCCACCCAGCGGCCGCGCAGCAGCGGGCGCAGCGCGTCGCGCCCCAGCGCCCGCCCGAGCGCGAACGCGATGCCCGCGCCGAGGACGGTCCCCGCGACGGCCGCGGCGAGCCCCGCCTGCGTGCCGAAGAGGGCGCCGGACGCCAGGTTCAGCACGGGCCGCGGCACGAACGCCGCGGTGCACAGCCCGTACGCGACGCCGAACAGCACGACGGCGCCCGCCCCGCCCACCTGCGGCGGCCAGCCCCCGCCCGCCAGGACGCGGTGCGGCTCGTACGCCACGACCAGCGCCCCGGCGCACGCGAGCAGCACCACGAGCAGCGTCAGCCGCGACCAGGGCGACAGCAGGAGTCGGGAGCAGCGCAGGGCGAAACCGGCCTGGGGCCGGACGGCGGGCTCGAGCATCCGGGGAGCGTAACCGACGACGGGCGGGCCCCACCGTGACCGGCGCCGCATCCCGCCCACCCGACCGCGCGGCCCGCCCCACGGGTACGCACGGTCACACGCGCACACCCGCCCGCAGGACGTGCCGGTCGCGTGGCGCCGGCAGCGGGATACGGCCGGGGAAATTCGCTCGACGCGCGCGAGTGGTCACGGCAGGATCGTCCGCATGTCCCGGTACGCCTTCCTCGCAGCGCCGTCCGCAGTCGCGGACGCGCCGAAGGCTGCCGCCATCGTCCTGGACGGCGCCCGAAGCTGACCCTTCCCGGATCGTCCGGCGGACCCCGCAGGGGGAGGGTCGGCAAGGCCGAGGGGTCCCCGCACACGCTTCGAGTTCCGGAGAGGAACCACCCCGTCATGTCCAAGACGGCCTACGTGCGCACCAAGCCGCACCTCAACATCGGCACCATGGGTCACGTCGACCACGGCAAGACCACCCTCACCGCGGCCATCACCAAGGTCCTCAGCGAGCGCTCCGGCGGCGCCACCTCCTACGTCGCGTTCGACCGGATCGACCGGGCGCCCGAGGAGGCGCGGCGCGGCATCACCATCAACATCGCGCACGTCGAGTACGAGACCGACACCCGCCACTACGCCCATGTCGACATGCCCGGCCACGCCGACTACGTCAAGAACATGGTGACCGGCGCCGCCCAGCTCGACGGGGCGATCCTCGTCGTCTCCGCGCTCGACGGGATCATGCCGCAGACCGCCGAGCACGTGCTGCTCGCCCGCCAGGTGGGCGTCGACCACATCGTCGTCGCCCTCAACAAGGCGGACGCGGGCGACGACGAGCTGACCGACCTCGTGGAGCTGGAGGTCCGCGAGCTGCTCACCGCCCACGGCTACGGCGGCGACTGCGTGCCGGTCGTCCGCGTCTCCGGGCTGAGGGCCCTGGAGGGCGACCCGCGCTGGACGGCGTCGATCGAGGCGCTGCTCGACGCGGTCGACACGTACGTGCCGATGCCGGTGCGGTACGTGGACGCGCCGTTCCTCATGCCCGTCGAGAACGTGCTCACCATCACCGGCCGGGGCACCGTCGTGACGGGCGCCGTCGAGCGCGGCACCGTGCGCGTCGGCGACCGCGTGGAGGTCATCGGCGCCGGCACGGAGACCGTCGTCACCGGTCTGGAGACCTTCGGCAAGCCGATGGACGCCGCGCAGGCCGGGGACAACGTGGCGCTGCTGCTGCGCGGGGTGCCGCGCGACGCGGTCCGCCGCGGCCATGTGGTGGCCGAGCCGGGGAGCGTCGTGCCCAGGCGCCGGTTCACGGCGCGCGTGTACGTCCTGTCGGCCCGCGAGGGCGGCCGGGCGACGCCCGTGGCGACGGGCTACCGGCCGCAGTTCTACATCCGCACCGCCGACGTGGTCGGCGACGTGGACCTGGGCGAGGCGGCCGTCGCCCGGCCCGGCGACACGGTCGCCATGACCGTCGAGCTGGGCCGGGACGTGCCGCTGGAGCCGGGGCTCGGCTTCGCGATCCGCGAGGGCGGCCGCACGGTCGGCGCGGGCACCGTGGACGAGGTGCTGTAGCCCGCCGGGGCGCCGGGGGAGCGGCTGGGAGAATGGGGCGGTGAACGAGCCCGTACCCGTACTCCGCGCCGTCGACGGCGGCACCGCCAAGCTCATGCCGGACATCGACCGGGAGCGGGCCTGGCTGCTGACCGTCGACGGCGCGCCGCAGTCGTACGTCGACCTCGACGACCCGACGCATCTGGAGTTCGAGTACGCCCGGCGCCTCGCCCATGTCGTGGACACCGCGGCCGACGAGGGCGCCCCGCTCGACGTGGTCCACCTCGGGGGCGGGGCGCTGACCCTGCCCCGGTACGTCGCGGCGACCCGGCCGGGCTCGCGGCAGGAGGTGGTGGAGGCGGACCGGGGGCTGCTGGCGCTGGTCGCCGAGCACCTGCCCGTACCGGCCGGGTCGGGGATCACCGTGCACGGCGCGGACGCGCGGGCGTGGCTCGGGGCGGCGCCCGCGCGGTCGGCGGACCTGGTGGTGGGCGATGTGTTCGGCGGCTCGCGGGTGCCCGCGCACCTCACGTCCGTCGAGTACGCGCACGAGGTCGCCCGGGTGCTGCGGCCCGGCGGCGTGTACGCGGCGAACCTCGCGGACGGGGCGCCGTTCGCGTTCCTCCGCTCCCAGCTCGCGACGTTCGCCGCCGTGTTCGGCGAGCTGGCCCTGATCGCCGAGCCCGCGGTGCTGCGCGGCCGGCGGTTCGGGAACGTGGTGCTGGTCGCGTCGGACACGCCGCTCGACACCGCGCGGCTGGCCCGCCGGACGGCCGCCGACGCGTTCCCCGCGCGCGTCGAGCACGGCCCGGCCCTGGCGCGGCTCACCGCGGACGCGTCGGCCGTACGGGACGTCGACGCCGTGCCGTCACCGGAGCCGCCCGGCGGGGCGTTCGGCATCGGCTGACCGGGCGCGGCGGGACGTCCCGTGTCCGCCGGGCGGGGCGCGGCGGGGCGTCCCGTGTCCGCCGGCCCGGCGCGGCGCGCGCTACGCCGGCGCCGGGTCCGGGTCCGACGCGGCGGCGGACGGCTTCTCCAGGCGGTCGGCGGGCACCGGCTTCGTACGCCGCGTCAGGTTCCGCACGTCGGGGACGAGCAGCACCAGCGCCGTCACCACCAGGATCAGCGCGGCGCACCCCCACAGGGCCTGCGGACGCCCCACGGCGTCGGCGACGGGGCCCGCGATCGCCGTCGACAGCGGCAGCATCGCCGTCGAGCCGAACCAGTCGTACGCGGAGACCCGCGACAGCTTCTCCTCCGGGATCTCCTGGTGGAGCGCGGTCATCCACGCCACGCCGAAGACCTCGATCGCGACGCCGGACACCAGCATCACCGCCGCGAGCGCGCCCACGGGCAGCGGTACCGCGAGCCCCGCCGACGGCAGGGCGAGCGGGAACACGCACACCGTGCCCACCAGCAGCATCCGGCGCGGTTTCCAGCGCATCATCAGCAGCGCGCCCACGACCGTGCCCACGCCGAACGCGGCGAGCGCGAGCCCCCAGGGCCGGGCCCCGCCCAGTGATTCCTTCGCCACCAGCGGCCCGTACACCGACTCGGCGGCCCCGACGACGGCGACCACGACGGAGAACTGCGCGACGATCGACCACAGCCAGGGGCGGCTGACGACCTCGTGCCAGCCCTCCCGCAGATCGGCGAGCAGCCCGCCGCCGGAGGCCCGCTCGGGGATGTGGCTCACGTCGAGGAAGGCCCGCATCGCACCGGCCACGGCGAACGCGGCCGCGTCGATCGCGAGGACCCAGCCCGGCCCGAACGCGGCGATCATCGCGCCGCCCAGCGCGGCCCCGCCGATGGCCGCGCCGCTCATGGTCATGCGGAACAGGGCGAAGGCGCGGTTCACCTGGTCGCCCTGGACGCTCGACATCAGCATGCCCTCGGCGGCCGGGTTGAAGAACGCCTGCCCCGTGCCGCACAGCGCGCTCAGCAGCATCATCTGCCACAACTGCGCCCGGTCGGTGAGGACGAGGATCGCGAAGAGGGCCTGCGAGACGCCGCTGACGGTGTTGGCGGCGACCATCACGCGGTGCCTCGGCAGGCGGTCCGCGACGGCGCCGCCGACGAGGAGGAAGAGCATGAGCGGCAGGGTCCGCGCGGCGGCGACCAGCCCCACGTCGCCGCCGTCGCCACCGGACTCCAGCACGGCGAACGCCCCCGCCACCAGGGCGCCGTGGGAGCCCAGGCTGGTGATGAGGGCGGCTGCGGTCAGCAGCACGTAATTGCGGCCCGCCCACTCCGGGCGGCGGCCGGGACGGAGGCGGGAGAGTGCGGCGGGGGTTCTCACATCCGGGACTATCTCCGGTGGAGACCCCCGCCGACAAACGGATTAACCGTCAGAAAGGGCCGAAGCGCCATGAAACCCCGGTGCCCGGCCGGGGCCCGCGGGGCGGGGTGCCGCGCGGCCGGGCGCCGCGGGAGGGGGTTACGAGGCCGGCGTGCTCAGCCGGACCGTGCTGAGGATCTTCTGGATCGTGGCCTCGGGGACCTCGTCCTTGATGCCGGTGTTCGCGTACATCACCCAGGAGACGAAGTCGCCCTTGGCGTTCTTGAAGGAGAACGCGATGGACTTGCCGTCCGTGTCGCACTTGTTCTCGTGCTTGGTGTTGAGCGCGGTCGCCGTGGCGACATGGCCGCTGAGGCCGGACTTCGTCGTGTACGGCACAGCCTTGGTGATCTTCACCGTGCCCTTGGGCTCGGTCTGCGCGTATCCGGCCCACACCCAGCTGCCGGCCTCGTTGTACGCCGCCTCGGCGGTGTTCTTCGCGCCCTGGCCGCCCTTGGTGCCGGCCGTGGCCAGGCTCCAGGTCTCCGGGGTGCCGTCCTTGTCGTCGTCGAAGGTGCACCACTCGCTCTTGTAGCGGCCGGGCGCCGACATGGTGACGACGGGCGTGCCGTCGCCGGCCTTCTCGTCCTCGAAGCCCGTGGCCACACCCGAGCCGATGACCTCCCAGTCCGGCGGGATGTCGAAGAGCGTGTCCCGCTTCGGGTTGTGGACGACCTTCCAGCCCGGTATGGACGCCTGGGGCGCCGTCGAGCCGTCACGCGGGTTCTCGGTGGGCGACTGCGGGGGCGCCATCGGCGCCGAGGGCGCGGCGGCGCTCTGGGACGGCGCGGTCCCGCCCTGCGCGGTGTCCTGCTTCTCGTCCTCGCCGAGGACCAGGAAGCCGGTCACCCCGGCCGCCGCGAGGACGACGACGGCCGCGGCGATGGCGACGACGGTCGTCTTCTTCTTGTCGCCGCCCGACGGTACGGGCGGGCCGGGCGGCTGCCCGGGAACGGCGTACTGCGGCACGGTCGGCTGCTGGTACGGGTTCTGCTGGTAACCCGGCTGCTGCGGGTAGCCGGGCTGCTGGTACCCGGGCTGCTGGTACGGATTGGGCTGCTGATACCCCGGCTGCTGATAGGGGTTCTGCGCGTTCGGGTCCTGCGGGTTCTGCTCGCCCCCGGGCGGCTGCTGTCCTGGCCACATGGGCTGTAACCATAGAGGGGAGGGGTGGCCGGTGCCATGCCCGGGCCCCGCCGGAGGGTTCACGCCCAAACTACTGCCTGGTAACTTCGGGCGCATGTCCGACACGATGCCGAACATCGGCGAGATGCTGCTGGCCACCGTCCCGATGGCCAGGACCCTGAACCTGGAGGTCGTCGAGGCGACCGCCGAGCGGGCCGTCCTGCGCCTGCCCGACCAGAAGGACTTCCACAACCACGTCGGCGGCCCGCACGCCGGGGCGATGTTCACCCTCGGCGAGTCGGCCAGCGGGGCCATCGTCATCGGTGCCTTCGGCGACCAGATGGGCCGCGCCGTCCCGCTCGCCGTCAAGGCGGAGATCGGCTACAAGAAGCTGGCGATGGGCGTGGTCACCGCCACCGCCACGCTCGGCCGCCCCCGCGCCGACGTCGTCGCCGAGCTCGACGCGGGGCAGCGCCCGGAGTTCCCGGTCCTCGTGGAGATCACCCGCGAGGACGGCGCCGTCACCGGTGAGATGACCATCACCTGGACCCTGCGCCCCCACTCCTGACCGCCGGGCGCCGCGCCGCCCCCTCGCCGCCCGCCCGTGGCCCCACCCGGCCGCGGGCGGGCGGCTCCATGGGCGAGAGCGGCGCGGCCGGTGCGCGCGTACGGCTCCTGCGGGCGGCCCCCGCCTCGTACGCCACCCGCCCGGTACGGCGCCAGCACCGCCCGTCGCGCCACCCGCCCGGTACGGCACCGTCACCCCCCCCGTCGCGCCACCTGCCCGCGTACGGCGCCGTGACCGCCCCCCGAGGCCCCGCCGGAAGCGGGTGTGCCGGGGCGCAACCTCCGCCGCCGCCTCCGCGTCTCCTCCCCTGGCCCCGCCTCCCCGTGCGGCGCGGGGCGTCCCGTCCGACCCGGTAGGCTGCCTGGCCCCAGAGGTCACTCGTCGATACGGAGGAACCGGCGTTGCACGTCCAGGAGTGGCTCGAGACCGTCCCGGCGGTCAGCATCTACATCCTGGTGGGTGTGGTGATCGGGCTGGAAAGCCTCGGCATCCCGCTGCCGGGTGAGATCGTCCTCGTCAGTTCGGCGCTCCTCGCCTCCCAGCACGGGGACATCAACCCGTACATCCTGGGCGCCTGCGCCACCGCCGGGGCGATCATCGGCGACTCCATCGGCTACGCCATCGGCCGCAAGGGCGGACGGCCCCTGCTGGCCTGGCTCGGCGGGAAGTTCCCCAAGCACTTCAGCGAGGCCAACATCGCCATGGCCGAGCGGTCCTTCGAGAAGTGGGGCATGTGGGCCGTCTTCTTCGGCCGGTTCGTCGCCCTGCTGCGGATCTTCGCCGGGCCGCTGGCGGGCGTGCTCCACATGCCGTACTGGAAGTTCCTCATCGCCAACGTCTTCGGCGGCATCCTCTGGGCGGGCGGCACCACGGCCGTCGTCTACTCCGTCGGCGTCGTCGCCGAGGCGTGGCTGAAGCGGTTCTCCTGGCTGGGCCTCGTCCTCGCCGTGGCCATCGGCCTGACCTCGATGCTGGTGCTGAGGCACCGCGCCCGGAAGGCCACCGAGAAGTCCGAGGCCGAGCGCGCCGCCGCTGCCGCCCCGGAGCCCGTCCCCGCCCCCTGACCGCCCGGCCCGCCCCGGCGCGGTGCGCACCGGGGCGCGGCCTCCGAGCGGGGACGGGCACCGGGCGTGCGCCGCGGAGGTGCCGGTCAGGCCTGTGCGGCGTGCGCCTCGCGGTGCGCCCGGGCGAGGTCCCGGTACATCGCGGCGTTGACCTTGATGCCCTCGCGCTCCTCGTCGGTCAGCTGCCGCTTCACCTTCGCGGGGACGCCCGCCACGAGCGAACCCGGCGGCACCCGCATGCCCTGCGGGACCAGCGCCTGCGCGGCGATCAGGGAGCCCGCGCCGATGTGCGCGCCGTTGAGCACCGTGGCGCCCATCCCCACCAGGACGTCGTCCTCCACGGTGCAGCCGTGCAGCACGGCGTTGTGGCCGACCGAGACGCGCTCGCCGACCGTCACGGGGAAGCCGGGGTCGACGTGCACCGTGCAGTTGTCCTGGATGTTGCTGTCCGCGCCGAGGACGATCGGCCCGCAGTCCGCGCGCAGTACGGCGTGGTACCAGACGCTCGCGCCCGGCCCCATGGTGACCTCGCCGACCACGACGGACGTGGGCGCGGCGAACGCGCTCTCCGCCACCTCCGGCCGCTTGCCGCCCACCGCGGTGATCAAAGGCCGTTGCGTCATTCCGTGCTCCTCGTGCGCTGGGTTCGTCGTCACGCCCAGGAGGAACCGTAGGGCACGGGTGACGGTGCGGGGCCGGTGGGGCGAACATCACAGCCCCGCGCCCTCACCGGCGCCGATCCGGCCCACTACCGTGTCCGGGTGCCCAGGAACAGAAACACGTTCTCCTTTTCGTCGCTCGCCGCGTGGCGCCGCCGTGCGCTGACGGCGGCGGTGCACCGCGGCTGGCGCTGGGTGCAGGAGACCGGCTCCGTCACCGCCGAACGGCCCGGAGCGCTGCGCTTCCGCCGGATCGGCGAGGGCACGCGGCTGGCCTTCCCGCTGGGCACGGTCTTCGGCGAGCCGTGGATCGAGCTCGGCTCCTGCTGCATCATCGGCGAGCAGGTCACGCTCAGCGCGGGCATGCTGCCCGGCCTCGACCTCGGCCCGGACCCGGTGATGACCCTCGCCGACGGCGTCGTCCTCGGGCGCGGCAGCCATGTCGTGGCGGACGCGCCGGTCACCATCGGCGCCAACACCTTCTGCGGGCCGTACGTCTACATCACCTCGACCAACCACAGCTACGACGACCCGCACGAGCCGATCGGCCGCCAGTGGCCCCGCTCCGCGCCCGTCGAGATCGGCCCCGGCTGCTGGCTCGGCACCGGAGCGGTGGTCCTGCCCGGCGCCCGTATCGGACGGAACGTCGTGGTCGCCGCCGGGGCGGTCGTCCGGGGGGAGGTCCCCGACCACGCGGTCGTCGCCGGCGCGCCGGCCCGTGTCGTACGCCGCTGGGACGCCGAGAACGGCTGGCAGCCGCCGCTGCGTACACCCCCGCCCGTGCCGATCCCGGAGCACGTCACCGCCGCGCAGCTGGCCGCGCTGGCGGCCTGGGAAGGCCACTGACCCCTACGGCCCCGAGCCCCCGCGGCCCGTCGGCGGGGTGTCCGGCACCCGCGGTCGGACCGCCCGCCGCGCCCCGTCCCTGAGCCGGGCCTCCCCGAGCCCGCCGGTCCGCCCCGCGCCTCCGCGGGCCGGGCGACCGCCGGTGCCGCGCGCCACCCCGCCGGACCGCCTGACTGGCCCCTTTTCGGCGGGAACGCCCAGTATGGAGGGTGAGGTGGATGGCGAAGTGACCAGCGAGGGTGGCACCGCGGCTGGGGCTCCGGGACTGCGGGCTGACCTCGCAGGCGGAGCCCCCGGCGCCGTGCGCCCGTACGGGGCCGCGGCCGGGGCCGGACGCGCCCTGATGTTCGCCGGCGCGACCCTCGCCGCCGTGTACGTCCCCAGCGAGGGCGGCCGCGAACTGCGCCTCGCCGGGCCCGCCGACCGGTCGGGGACGCTGCCGGGCTGGCCGGGCGGGTACGCCGTGTCGGGCCGGTCGGCCGTCGCCGACGTCTTCCGCAGCGGCCGCCCCCTGTGGCCCACCGCCGCCGAACTCGCCGCGCGCCGGGAGGCCGTCCCCGAGGGCGTACGGCCCGACGCGGCCCTGGGGGTGCTGCCCGTCGGCGCGGACGACCGGCGGCTCGGCTGCCTCGTCGTGGTCGACGAGACCGGCCGGGGCTTCGACACGGACCGGCGCGGCTTCATGGAGCTGTACGCCGAGCAGGTCGCCGCCCGCATGGAGGCGGGCGGCGAGGCGGCGACCGCGTACACCGTGGCGAGCGGCGCCGGCGGGATCGTCCCGGAGGGGTCGGTGCCGCGCCGGGAGGGCCCGTCGCAGATCCGGTACCAGCTGATGCCCGGTCAGGCCCTCGACGCCGAACGCCTCGGATCGTTCACCCTCGAACTCCACACCGGCCGGATCACCGCCGACATGCGGATGCTCGAACTGGTCGACATCGCGCCCGAGGACTTCGACGGCCGGGTCGAGACCCTCCTCGCGCACGCCGTCCCCGACGACCTGCCCGCCCTGATGTCGCTGGTCGAGCCGGGCAAGAGCACATCGGCCGGCCGGGAACTGGAGTTCCGCGTCCGCCGCCCCACCGGCGACCTGCGCTGGCTGCGGCTGCGCTCCCGCGTCCTGCACGACCCCGCCGGACGGCCCGAACGCGTCCTCGGCATCGTCGTCGACGCGTCCTCGCTGCGCCCCGGCACCGACGAGGTGTCCCTCGTGCAGCGGCTGTCGGCGTCCCTCGCCGCCACCATGACCGCCCGCGACGTCGCCCGGGTCGTCGTCGGCGCCCTGCGCGACCCGCTCGTCGGCGCCGACCGCGTCGCCGTCGCCGGTCTGGAGGCCGACCGGCTCGTCGTCACCGTCCTCGACCCGCCGGAGGCCACCGCGTGGCCGGAGATCTGGCGCTCCGAATGGCGCTCCGAGTGGCCCGACACGCCGCTGCGGTCCCTGCCCACGCTGGCCGCGGCACTCCGGGACGTGCGGGTCGGGCTCGTCCCGGCCGGGGCCGACGTCGAACCGGCCCTCGCCGGTGTCGGCCCCGGCGGCCTCGCCCTGCTGCCGCTGCCCGCCGAGGGCCGTGTCATCGGCGCCTGCCTCGCGGGCTGGGACAAGCCGCACGAGTTCGGCGCGGAGGAGCGGTCCCTGCTGACCGCGACCGCCGGCCTCGTCGGCCAGGCCCTGCGCCGTGCCCACGCCTTCGACGCCCAGCACGAACTGGCTACCACCCTCCAGCGGAGCCTGCTGCCGCGCCGGCTGCCCGAGCTGGCCGGGGGAGTGGCCGTCGCCCGCTACCTGCCCGCCATGGTCGGCCTGGAGGTCGGTGGCGACTGGTACGACGTGATCCCGCTCTCCGAGAGCCGCGTCGCCCTCGTCATCGGCGACGTCCAGGGGCACAGCGCCGGAGCGGCCACCATCATGGGCCAGATCCGCACCGCCATCCGGGCGTACGCCGTCGAGGGCCACCCCCCGGACGTCGTCGTCTCGCACGCCAACCGGCTGCTCGTCGGCATGGAGACCGACCTGTTCGCCACCTGCTGCTACGTCGAACTCGACATGGAGGAGGGGGAGACCTGGATCGTCCGCGCCGGACACCTCGCCCCGCTGCTGCGCCACCCCGACGGCTCCACCGAGGAGGTCGAGACCGAGGGCGGCCTGCCGCTCGGCGTCCTCGCGGACTCCGACTACCCGATCACCGCCGTCGGCCTCGCCCCCGGCACGGTCCTCGCCCTGCTCACCGACGGCCTCGTGGAGTCCTCCAGCCTCCACCTGGAGGACGGCATGCTGCGGATGCGGGACCTGCTCTCCGACGCCGACCCGCGTGACGCGGGCCGCATGGCCGACCGGCTGCTGGGCGACGGGACGCGCCGCGACGACGACATCGCCCTGCTGCTGATGCGCTACGACGGGATGGGCGTCCCGCCGATCCGCACCGGCTGGACCGTGTGGCGGCTGCCCGACGCCGTCATGCACGCCCGCCGCTTCACCGCCCGCACCCTGCGCGCCTGGGGCGTCAGCGAGGAGGCGGACGCGGCGCTGCTGGTCGTCTCCGAGCTGGTCACCAACGCCCTGGTGCACACCCAGGGAGCCGTACGCCTCGATCTGACGCTCGCCGGGGACCGGATGCGCATCGCCGTCACCGACGCCTCGCCCAGGGCGCCCGCCAAGCCCGTGATGGCCGACTGGGAGTCGACCGGGGGGCGCGGCCTCTTCCTGGTGGAGGCCATGTCGTCGTCCTGGGGCTCGGTCCCGGTCAGCGGCGGCAAGCAGGTGTGGAGCGAGTTCGTCGTCACCCGCGAACCGGGCCCGGCCGGCGGCGGCGCGCCCGGGCCCGTGCCGGAGGAGGCGGCGGGCCCCGCCCCGTCCGGCTCGAGGCGCGTCGGCTCCGCCAAGGAAGGAGGGTGAGGGACGTGTTCCGTCGTACGAGGCCGCGCACGGCCCTCCGGACCCCGCGGCGGGCTCCGGCCCTCGGGGTGTCCCGAACGCGTACACCCCTCCGCCGGAGGTCCGGCGGGCCGCGCTCCGGGCCGGCCGCCGCCGCCCTGGCGTTCGCCGTGGCGCTCGCCGGCTGCGGCACCGCCGAGCAGGCGCATCTGGACGGCGGGCCGAGCCCCACGCTCACCGAGTTCACCCCGCGCATCGGACTGCTGCTGCCCGACACCCACACCGCGCGCTGGGAGACCTTCGACCGGCCGCTGATCGAGGCGAAGGTCGACCAGATCTGCCCCGGCTGCACCGTCGACTACGCCAACGCCGAAGGCGGCGTCGCGGCGCAGAAGCAGCAGGTCGACTCGATGATCACGGCGGGGGTCGACGTGCTCGTCCTCAACCCCGTCGACTCGCGGGCGCTCAGCTCCGCGGTGACCAGGGCCGCCAACGCGGGCATCCCCGTCGTCTCGTACGACCGCCTCGCCGACGGCCCGATCTCCGGGTACGTCTCCTTCGACGGCCGCCAGATCGGCCGCCTCCAGGCCGAGGCCCTGCTCGAGGCGATGGGTCCCGAGGCGGACGGCGGGCAGATCGTCATGATGAACGGCGACCCGGCCGACCCCAACGCCACAGCCCTCGAACGGGCGGCGCGGGAGGCGCTGAACGGGCGGGTGCGGATCGCCAAGTCGTACGACACGGACCGCTGGCGCCCGGAGATCGCCCACGCCAACATGGCCGGCGCCATCGCCGCGCTCGGCGCGGGCAGCATCGACGGGGTGTACGCGGCCAACGACGGCCTCGCCGGCGGTGTGGTCTCCGCGCTGAAGGCCAACTTCATCGACCCGCTGCCGCCGGTCACCGGGCAGGACGCCGACCTCGGCGCCATCCAGCGGATCATCAGCGGCGAGCAGTACATGACGGTGTACAAGCCGTTCAAACCGATGGCCGAGGCCGCCGCCGAGATGGCCGTCGCGCTCGGCCGCGGCGACCCGCCGAACGCCATCGCCCCGCAGGGCGGCGGCCAGGCGACGCTGCGGGGCGTGCCGGCCCTGCAGTTCGCGCCGATAGCCGTCACCGCCGGGAACGTGCGGGAGACGGTCGTACGGGACGGGATGTACACGATCGGGCAGATCTGTACTCCGAAGTACGCCTCGGCGTGCGCGAAGGCGGGACTCACCGTGTAATCGGGCTCACCGCGTGCGCCACCGGGCCCGCGCGGCCGCCGGGACCGCCGCACGGGCCGCGGGCCCGCTCGTGAAGGGCCCCGGGCCGCCGGGACCGCCGCCCGGTCGGAGGCCCGCCGTGTCGTCGGGGAGAAGGAGGTGATGGTCGGTGCCGGTCCCGCCGCTGCTGTCCCTGCGCGGCATCCGCAAGCGGTACGGCGCCGTCGAGGCGCTCGCCGATGTGGAGCTGGAGATCAGGGCAGGGGAGATCGTCGCCCTGATGGGCGACAACGGCGCCGGGAAGTCCACCCTCGTCAACGTCATCGCCGGGGTCGCCCCCGCGGACGAGGGGGTCATCCGGTGGGAGGGCCGCGCCGTGCGGGTGCGGCGGCCCCACGACGCCCACGCCCTGGGCATCGCCACGGTCTTCCAGGACCTGGCGCTGGCCCTGTGCGACAACCTCGACGTCGTCGGCAACCTGTTCCTCGGCCGCGAACTGCGCCGGGCGGGCCTGCTGGACGAGGTGGAGATGGAGCGCAGGGCCCGCGACCTGCTCGGTTCACTCTCCATCCACATGCCGGACCTGCGGGCGCGGGTGGCGTCCCTGTCGGGCGGCCAGCGGCAGACCGTCGCGATCTCCCGCTCGCTCATCGGCGAGCCCCGGCTGCTCCTCCTCGACGAGCCCACGGCTCCCCTCGGCGTCCAGCAGACCAGCCGGTTCCTCGACCTGGTGGAGACCCTGCGGGACCGGGGCGCCGGGGTGCTGCTGGTCAGCCAGAACATGGGCGACGTCAAAGCGGTCGCGGACCGCGTCGCCGTCCTCCACCTCGGCCGCAACAACGGCTTCTTCGACGTCAGCACCGCATCGCAGGAGCAGATCATCTCCTCCATCACCGGAGTCACCAGCCACCCGGGACCGGGCACCGCCCGCCGCCCCCCGCACGCGCGCGGAGCGGGACGGTGAACGGCCTGCGGCGGACGCTCGGCGGCGGCGCGGAGGCCGTCGGCCGCCGGCTGACCAAGGGCGAACTGGGCGCGCTGCCCGTCGTCGTCGCCGTCCTCGTCATCTGGTCCGTCTTCCAGATCCTCAACGCCAACTTCCTCGCCCCCCGCAACCTGTCCAACCTCAGCGTGGACATCGTCGGCGCCGGCATGATCGCCGTCGGGATCGTCTTCGTCCTGCTGATCGGGGAGATCGACCTGTCGGTCGGGTCCGTCAGCGGCCTGTCGGCGGCGCTGTTCGCCGTGCTGAACGTGCGGCACGGCATGGCCGAGTGGCTGGCCATCCTGACGGCCGTGCTCTGCGGCGCCGCCATCGGCGCCCTGCACGGCTACTTCATCGCGCGGATCGGAGCCCCCGCCTTCGTCGTCACCCTCGCCGGGCTGCTCGGCTGGAACGGGCTGATGCTGTACGTGCTGGGCACCAGCGGCACGGTCAACCTGGACGAGCGGAGCCTGATCGGCGAACTGACCGGCCACTACTTCCACGAGGTCGCCGCGGCGTACGGCCTCGCGGCGGTCGGGTCCGTGCTGTGCTTCCTCGTGTACTACCGGGACCGGCGGCGGCGCAGGGCGGCCGGCATGCCGCACCGCCCGCTCACCGAGATCGCGGTGCGCACCGGGGTGGTGGCGCTCATCGCGTTCTCCGCCGCGCACGTGCTCAACCGGTTCCAGGGACTGCCGCTGGCCCTGCTGTGCTTCCTGCTGGTCGTGGCCGGCCTCGACCTGGTGCTGCGCCGCACCCGCTACGGGCGTAAGGTGTACGCCCTGGGCGGGGGCAGCGAACCGGCCCGGCGCGCCGGGATCGACGTCGTCCGGGTGCGGATCTCGGTGTTCATGCTGTCGGGGACCATGGCGGCGATCGGCGGGCTGTTCCTGGCCTCCCGGATCACGTCGGTGAGCCAGACGTCGGGGTCGGGCCTGCTGTTGATGAACGCCATCGCCGCGGCCGTGATCGGCGGCACCAGCCTCTTCGGGGGCCGGGGCACCACCTGGGCCGCGCTGCTGGGCATGCTCGTCATCCAGTCGATCGCCTCCGGGATGTCCCTCCTGGGCATCCAGCCCGCCGTCCAGTTCATGATCACGGGCGGGGTGCTGCTGGCCGCCGTCGTCATCGACACGGTGGCCCGCCGCACTCGCAGGGAGCACGGCTGGGCGTAGCCGGGACGGCGCCGAAAGGGGCCTTGGCGCCGCGCTCTCCCCGTTCCGAGGGCGTCAGCCCAGGCCGAGCGCGGGGATCTCGATGGCCGGGCACCGGTCCATGACCATGTCGAGGCCCGCCGCGGTGGTGCGCGCGTACGCCGCCTCGTCGATCACGCCCAGCTGGAACCAGACCGCCTTGGCGCCCTTGGCCACGGCCTGGTCCGCGATGTCGCCGGCCAGCTCGCTGTGGACGAACACGTCGACGACGTCCACCGGGAACGGGATCTCCGCCAGCGTCGCGTACCCCTTCTCGCCGTGCACGGTCTCCGCCTTGGGGTGGACCGGGACGACGCGCTTGCCGAACCGCTGGAGGACGGCGGCCACGCCGTACGCCGCGCGGGAGCGGTTGGTGGACAGGCCCACGACGGCCCAGGTGTCGCCGGACTCGGTGAGGATCCTGCGGATGGTCTCGGTGTCGCCGTACACGTGCCGTCTCCTGACTGCCGGGGGCTGCTGCCTCGTGATCAACCAGGCTAAGGCGCACGGCATTCCGTCACCCCTTTACGCGCGACATGGATAGTGGCACTATCTAGATATAGGTAGTGCCACTATCCATGTCTGTTTCCGCGCCGTTCACGCGCGCGCCGCCGAGAGGACCCGTCATGCCCACCCTGCCCTGGACCACGCCCCACCCCGTGCCCGCGCACGCCCCCGCCGTCGTGATGGCGTCCCGCTTCGAGGTGCGCTCCCTCGCGGACGTGCCGCGCTTCTTCCTGAAGTCGCTGGCCGCCTGGCGCCAGGTGAACAGCGCCCCCGGCGTCTACGGCGCCTCGCTGGTCGCCCGGCCGCTCAAGCGGACCTTCTACACGCTCTCCGCCTGGCAGGACCGCGACGCCGTGTACGCCTACGCCCGCGCCGAACCCCACCGCGGGATCATGAAGGACCTCCGGTCGACCATGCGCGGCTCCACCTTCACCTTCTGGGAGACCACCACCGACGCTCTGCCGCTCAGCTGGGACGAGGCCCACCGCCGCCTCGCCGAGCAGGCGGCCCGCGACGCCGCCGAAGGGGCGGGACGCGGCCGCGACTAGGGTGGCGGGATGCAGGAGCAGTACCTGACGGTGGCCCGCGAAGGCGTCCACGAGATCGAGATCAACCGTTCGCGCTTCCTCTGCGCGCTCGCCCCCGCCGCGACCGAGCAGGAGGCGCAGGACTTCGTCGCCCGCGTCCGCCGCGAGCACCCCACCGCCACCCACAACTGCTTCGCGTACGTGATCGGCGCCGACGCCGCCGTGCAGAAGGCCAGCGACGACGGCGAGCCGGGCGGCACCGCCGGTGTGCCGATGCTCCAGATGCTGCTGCGGCGCGACGTGCGGTACGTCGCCGTCGTCGTCACCCGCTACTACGGCGGGGTGAAGCTCGGCGCCGGCGGCCTCATCCGCGCCTACGGCGGCGTCGTCGGCGAGGCCCTCGACGCGATCGGCACCGTCACACGCCGCCGCTTCCGCCTCGCCACCGTCACCGTCGACCACCAGCGGGCCGGCAAGCTCCAGAACGACCTGCGCGCCACCGGCCGCTCCGTCCGCGACGTGCGGTACGCCGACGCCGTACGCATCGAGGTCGGTCTGCCCGACGCGGACGTGGACGCCTTCCGGGGCTGGCTCGCCGACGCCACCGCCGGCACGGCGACCCTGGAGCTCGGCGGCGAGGCGTACGGCGACGCCTGACGCCCGCGCGCCGGGGCGGGGCCGCGCCCCACCGGCCGCCGCCCCACCGGCGCGCGAGGCCGCCCCGTACGGATGGCAGACTTGCCTACCGGTCCGGGCGGCGGACGGCACGGCCACGCGGGCACCGCCCGCCGGCGCCGGCGCGACCGCGGCGGCGGCAGCGGTACGAGCGGCACACAGGGGGCGGAGCGGAACGTGAGACTTCTGCACACATCGGACTGGCACCTGGGCCGGTCCTTCCACCGCGTCAGCCTCCTCGACGCCCAGGCCGCCTTCCTCGACCACCTCGTCGCCACCGTCCACGACCACGACGTGGACGCCGTCCTCGTCGCCGGCGACGTGTACGACCGGGCCGTGCCACCGCTCGCCGCCGTCGAGCTGTTCGACAGCGCCCTGCACCGGCTCGCCGAGGCGGGCGTCCCCACGGTGATGATCTCCGGCAACCACGACTCGGCCCGCCGCCTCGGCGTCGCCGCCCGGCTCATCGACCGCGCCGGCGTCCATCTGCGGACCGACCCCGACGGCATCGGCACCCCCGTGCTCCTGCCCGACCCGCCGCACGGCGACGTCGCCGTCTACGGGCTGCCCTACCTCGAACCCGCCCTCGTACGGGAACGCCTCGGCGCCCCGAGGACCGGCCACGAAGCCGTCCTCACCGCCGCCATGGACCGCGTGCGCGCCGATCTCGCCACCCGCCCCGAGGGGACCCGCTCCGTCGTCCTCGCCCACGCCTTCGTCACGGGCGGCGAACCGAGCGACAGCGAGCGGGACATCACCGTCGGCGGCGTCGCCTCCGTGCCCGCGGGCGTCTTCGACGGCGTCGACTACACCGCGCTCGGCCACCTCCACGGCGCCCAGGCCCTCACCGACCGCGTCCGCTACTCCGGCTCGCCGCTCGCCTACTCGTTCTCCGAGTGGCGGCACCGCAAGACCATGTGGCTCGTCGACCTCGCCCCCGACGGCTCCGTCGCCGCCGAACGGATCGACTGCCCCGTCCCGCGCCCCCTCGCCCGCGTCCGGGGCCGCATCGACGACCTCCTCGCCGACCCGGCCCTCGACCGCCACGAGGACGCCTGGGTCGAGGCGACCCTCACCGACCCGGTGCGCCCCGCCGAGCCCATGGCCCGGCTCACCCGGCGCTTCCCCCACACGCTCAGCCTCGTCTTCGAACCCGAGCGCGCCGACACCTCCGACGACCTCCTCTCCTACGCCCGCCGCCTGCGCGGCCGCACCGACCAGCAGATCGCGGAGGACTTCGTGACCCACGTCCGCGGCGGCGCCGGCCCCGACGCCCACGAGCGGGCCGCCCTGCGCGGCGCCTTCGACGACGTACGCGCCGACCTCGCCGTACGCGAACGCGAGGTGGGCAGGTGAGGCTCCACCGGCTCAGCGTCACCGGCTTCGGCCCCTTCGGCACCACCCAGGAGATCGACTTCGACACGCTCTCCTCCGCCGGCCTCTTCCTCCTCCAGGGCCCCACCGGCGCCGGGAAGACCTCCGTCCTCGACGCGGTCTGCTTCGCCCTCTACGGCTCCGTCCCCGGCGCCCGCCAGGCCCCCGGCACCACGCTGCGCAGCGACCACGCGCCCGCCGGCACGGCCACCGAGGTGGTCCTCGACCTCACCGTCGCAGGCCGACGCCTGGAGATCACCCGGCGGCCCGCCCAGCCCCGGCCCAAGAAGCGGGGCAGCGGGTTCACCACCGAGAAGGCCCAGTCCTGGCTGCGCGAATACGACCCGGGGACGGGCACCTGGAAGGACCTCAGCCGCTCGCACCAGGAGATCGGGGAGGAGGTCGCCCAGCTCATCGGCATGAGCCGCGACCAGTTCTGCCAGGTCGTGCTGCTGCCGCAGGGCGACTTCTCCCGCTTCCTGCGCGCCGACGCCGAGGCGCGCGGCAAGCTCCTCGGCCGGCTGTTCGACACCCGCCGCTTCGCCGCCGTCGAGGAGCGCCTCGCCGAACTGCGCCGCGCCGCCGAGCAGCGGGTCCGCGAAGGCGACCAGCGGCTCCTCGCCCTCGCCCACCGCATGGCCCAGGCCGCCGGTGACGCCGCCGCCGACTGGCCCGCGCCCGACGGCGAACCCGGCGACCCCGGCCTCGCCGAAGCCGTCCTCGACTGGGCCGCCGTCGCCCGTTCCGGCGCCCGCGAAGCCCTCGACGCCGCCCGCCTCGCCCTCACCGCCGCCGAGGAACGGCAGACCGCCGCCCGCCGCGCCCTGGACGGGCAGCGCGAGCTCGCCGCCCTGCGCGAACGCCACGAGGACGCCCGCCGCCGCGCCGCCGCCCTGGAGGCGGGCCGCGCCGGCCACGACGCCGACCAGGCCCGCCTCGACGCCTCCCGCAAGGCCGAACGGGTCGCGGGACCGCTCGACCAGCGCCGCCAGGCCGAGCGCGAGCACGCCGCGGCGAGCGCCGGCCACGACCGCGCCCGGACCGCGCTCCTCGCCCTTCCCGGCCTGCCCGCCGACCTCGCCGACGCGGGCACGGAGGCCCTCGCGCGCCTCGCCCGGACCCGCCGGGAGGAACTCGGCGGCCTGGACGCGGCCCGCCGTGCCGAACAGCGGCTCGCGGAGATCGCCCGCGAACGCGCCGACCTCGAACGGCAGGCCCGCGCCGACGACGAGGCCCTGCTGGAGACCGCCGCCTGGCTGGACGGCTGGGACGACACCCGCGGCGCCCTCCTCGCGCGCGTGGACGCCGCCCGCGAGGCCGCCACCCGGGCCGAGCACCTCTCCGGACAGCTCGCCCCGGCCCGCCGCCGCAGGGACGCCGCCCGCCGCCGCGACGCCCTCACCGGCGAACTGGCCGCCGCCCAGGCCCGGTACGCGGCCGCCCGCGACACCGCGAACGCCGCCCACGAGACCTGGCTCGACCTGCGCGAACGCCGACTGCGCGGCATCGCGGCCGAGCTCGCCGCGCACCTCACCGACGGCAACCCCTGCGCGGTGTGCGGCTCCGCCGAGCACCCGGCGCCCGCACGGCCCACCGCCGACCATGTGGACCGCGCGGCGGAGGAGACGGCGTACGAGGCGCACACGCGCGCCGCCGAGGCCCGCACGGCCGCGGAACGGGACGTCGTCCGCGTACAGGAAGCCCTCAACGCCGCGGCGCAGGAGGCACGGCACGACGGCGGGCCGAGCGGCGGCGAGCCGTCGGGCACCCGCGGCACCGAACCGCCGGGCGGCCCGTCCGTCGCGGAACTGGAGGAGCTCGTCGCCCGGCTGGAGCGGGAGCACGCCGAGGCGCGCGCCCTCGCCGCCGACAGCGCCTTCGCCCGCGAGGAGCTCGACCGGGCCGAGCGCGAGCACGCCCGCCGCGTCGAGGAGCGCCGGCTGCTGGAGACGCGGTCCGCCGCGCGCGCCTCCCGCCGCGACACCCTCGACCGCGAACAGGCCGACCGCCGGGCCGACCTGGCCCGCGTCCTCGGGGACGGCGGCGGCACCGTCGCGGCCCGGACGGCGGCGCTGGAGCGGGAGGCCGCCGCGCTGGACGCCGCCGCCGACGCCGTACGCGCCGTCGAAACGGCCGCGCGGCGCCTGAAGGAGGCCGACGGGCGGCTCGCGGACGCCGCCTACCGCGCCGGGTTCGCCACTCCGGCCGCCGCGGTGGACGCCCTCCTCGCCGAGCCCGAACGGCGTGCCCTCCAGCGCCGGGTGGACGCCTGGCAGGCGGAGGCCGCCGTGGTCGCCGACCGCCTCGCGGACGCCGCCGCCCGCGCCGCGGCCGAGGGCCCGGCCGCCGACGTCGCCGCGGCCGAGGCCGCCCACGAGGCCGCCGAACACGCCGTCCGCGCCGCGACCGCGCGGCTCGCCGCCCACCGCGAGCGGTGCGAGGCGCTGGAGCGGCTCTCCGCGCGCGTGGCGGACGAGGTCCGCTCGCTGGGCCCGCTGCGCGTCGAATACGACCGGGTGGCCCGGCTCGCCGCCCTCACCGCCGGGACGTCCGCCGAGAACGAGCGGCGGATGCGCCTGGAGTCGTACGTCCTGGCGGCCCGCCTCGAACAGGTCGCCGCCGCGGCCACCGCCCGGCTCCAGCGCATGTCCTCGGGCCGTTACACCCTGGTCCACTCCGACGCCCGCAGCGGCGGCAAGCGGGCCGGGCTCGGGCTGCACGTGGTCGACGCGTGGACCGGCAGCGAGCGGGACACGGCGACGCTCTCGGGCGGCGAGACCTTCTTCGCGTCGCTCGCCCTGGCGCTCGGCCTCGCGGACGTCGTCACTGACGAGGCGGGCGGCGTACGCCTCGACACGCTCTTCATCGACGAGGGGTTCGGCAGCCTGGACGACCAGACCCTGGACGAGGTGCTGGACGTCCTGGACTCGCTGCGCGAACGGGACCGCAGCGTCGGCATCGTCAGCCACGTCCCCGACCTGCGCCGCCGCATCCCCGCCCAACTGGAGGTCGTCAAGGGGCGCGACGGCTCGCACGTGCGGCTCAGGACCGGCGACGGCACCCTCGGCTGATTCCGTCCCCGCGCACGGCCCCGGGCCGGCCGCGTGGACGGGGTCAGCGGCCGACCGGGCGGCGGGGCAGCGGCGAGGAGTACACGACGCTGGTGGTCACCGACCCCAGCGCGCCGATCTTCCCCGACACCTCCTCCAGGTGCCGCATCGACCGCGCGGCGACCTTCAGGACGAAGCAGTCGTCCCCGGTGACGTGGTGCGCCTCCAGGATCTCGGGCGTCGCCTCCAGCAGGTCGTGGAACGGCTTGTAGTTGCCGTTCGGATAGCGCAGCCGTACGAAGGCGAGCACGGACAGGCCCAGCGCCTCGGGGTCCACCACCGCCGCGTATCCGGTGATCACCCCGGCCTCCTCGAGCCTGCGCACCCGTTCGGTCACGGCACTCGCCGACATCGCGACGGCGCGGGCGAGGTCGGCGAAGCTGACCCGGCCGTCGGTCTGGAGGAGCTGGAGGATGCGCCAGTCGGTGGCGTCCGGTGAGAATCCCGTCATGGAGCAGCAATAGCAGGGGAATCCACGGCGGAACAAGGAGATGGCCGGGGATCGTCACTTCATCGGAACGTCCGCCGACCGTAGTTTCCTGGTATGAACCTCACCACGGAGATCACCGACCCGACCGCCCCTGCCCCGGCCGCGCCCGCCACCGCACCGGCCCCCGGCCTTGTCCACGCCGCGTCCGCCACCGCACCGGCCCCCGGCCCTGTCCACGCCGCGCCTGCCGCGCCCGCCACGGAACCGGCCCCCGGCTCGGCCGTGCCCGCGTCCGCCGCCAACCCGGTGCTGCGCGTGCCGCCCGCGGCGCCCCCGGCGGCAGCCGCGTACTTCGCCGCGAGCCTGGCGTTCCACGCCGACGTGGCCGACGTGGCGGCGGCCCTCGCCGACGGCGGCGGCCCCGGCTTCGCCGTAGTGGACTCCCGCTCCACCGAGGCGTGGGACCAGGGGCACATCCCCGGCGCCGTCCATCTGCCGACCGCGCGGATCCCCGAGGAGGCAGCGCGGCTCCTCGATAAGGCCGTCCCGGTGGTCACGTACTGCTGGGGCCCCGGCTGCGACGGCGCCACCCGCGCCGCCCTCGCACTCGCCCAACTCGGCTACCACGTCAAGGAGATGCGGGGCGGCTTCGAGTACTGGGCACGCGAGGGCTTCCCGTACGAGACGTCGGAGGGCCCGCGCCGACGGGACGCCGACCCCCTCACCGCGCCGGTGGCCGGCGGAGCCTGCGGCTGCTGACGCCCCGCCGCCCGCCGCCGCCCGCCGGCGACCGCGGTTGTCCCCGGCCGCGGTCGCCGTCGGTCACCGCGGCTGTCCCTCACGGCCGCGGTTCCCCGCGGCTGCGGACCGGGGCGGCGCGCGGCCGCCCGCGGGGTCACAGCCGGGACAGCTCGTCCACCAGGTCGTCCAGGCCGAGCGGGCCCTGCGAGAGCGCGGCCATGTGCCACTTCTTCGCGTCGAAGGCCGCCCCGTGCGCCTTGCGGGCGTTCTCCCGGCCCAGCAGCCACGCCCGCTCGCCCAGCTTGTAGCCGATGGCCTGGGCCGGCATCGACAGATACCGGACCATCTCGCTCTCCACGTACGCGGGCGGCCGGCTGCTGTGCCGCTGGAAGAACTCCTGCGCCAGCTCCGGCGTCCAGCGCTCGCCGGGACGGAACGGCGAGTGCGCCGGGATCTCCAGGCCCAGGTGCATGCCGATGTCCACGACCACCCGGCACGAACGCATCATCTGCGCCTCCAGGTAGCCGAGCCGCCGCTCCGGGTCGGGCAGGAAGCCCAATTCGTCCATGAGCCGCTCCGCGTACAGGGCCCAGCCCTCCGCGTTGGCGTTCACCATGCCGACCGTCGTCTGGAACCGGGACAGCCGGTCCGCGACGTGCGCCCACTGCGCCAGCTGGAGGTGGTGGCCGGGCACGCCCTCGTGGTACCAGGTCGACACCAGGTCGTACACGGGGAAGCGGGTCTCGCCGTTGACGGGCAGCCAGGTCCGGCCGGGGCGTGAGAAGTCCTCGGACGGGCCCGTGTAGTAGGGGGCGGCGGCGCTGCCGGGCGGCGCGATCCGCGACTCGACGCGCCGCACCCGCTCGGCGAGGTCGAAGTGCGTCCCGTCGAGGGCGTCGATCGCCTCGTCCATCAGGTTCTGCAGCCAGGCGCGCGTCTCCTCCACGCCCTCGATGTGCGTGCCGTGCTCGTCGAGGTGCGCCAGCGCCTCCCACGGCCCGGCGCCGGGCAGGATCCGGTCGGCCTCCTTCCGCATCTCGCCGAGGAGGCGGTGGTACTCGTCCCAGCCGTACGCGTACGCCTCGTCCAGGTCGAAGTCGGTGCCGTTGTGGTAGCGCGACCAGCGGGCGTACCGCTCGCGGCCCACCGTGTCGGGCGCGTCCGCGACGGCCGGCGCGTAGGTGCCGCGCATCCAGTCGCGCAGCTCCGCGACGGCCGCCGTCGCGCCGTGCGCCGCCGTGTCCAGCTCCGCGCGCAGGGCGGACGGGCCCCCTGCCGCGAACTCCTCGAACCAGCCGCGCCCGCCGCCCTCGCCCGCCCACTTGCCGAGCTGGTCGATGAACGTCGCCGTGGCGCGCGGGCCGCCCGTCAGCCCCCGCTTCAGGCCCAGCGCGAGGGACTCGCGATACCCGTCGAGCGCGGCCGGCACGGCCCGCAGCCGCTCCGCGACGACCGCCCAGTCCTCGTCGGTCTCCGTCGGCGTCACCGTGAACGCCATGCGGACGCTGTGCGCGGGCGACCGGAGGTTGCTGACGGTCCGCAGGCCCTCCTGGGCGTCGTGGACGGCCAGTTCGGCCGTGAGCCGCTCCCGCAGGAGCCGCGCGCAGCGCCGCTCGGCGTCGCTGCCGGCGTCCGGCAGCCGCTCCGCCGCGTCGAGCCGGACGAGCGTGTCACGGGCCAGGGCGGCGCGTTCCTCCTGGCCGGCGGGGGAGTAGTCGGGCAGAAGCGCATAGCTCTCGCGCACGCCCAGGTACGTGCCGGTGACCGGGTCGAGTTCCACGAGGTCCGCCACGAAGGCGTCCGCGACCTGGCGGGGGAGAGCGCTGCTGGGGGTATCTGGCATGCCGACCATCCTCGTACGCGCCCGGCGCCCGCGTCACCTCATTCGATCACAGTCGGCTGACAAACGAGCGCGCCGCCGGCGCCCCCGGCCTCCTGTGCGATGCGGTGGTGGCGGAAGGGGCCGGTGGGTCGTCGCGCCGGGACCGGGCGGGGGCGCCGCCGTACCGCTCGGCGAAGGTCGGCGCGACCTGTGGCGAAGCGCTCCCCCGGCCGTGCGCGCCGGACGCCGGGCGCCCGGGGACGGCGCCGCGGGCGGCGGGGCGCGCCTCGCGCGGGCGCGCGGTGGGGCCGCGGCGCGGTCGGGTGCGCCGCGGCCCCACCGCGCGCCGACTTTGGCCAAAACCCTTCGCCCGAGGGCCGCACCCGGGACGGCTACGGCCGGTGAGGGGTGCCCTGACCGGCGCGGCCGGTGCCGGGAGCGTGCCGGGGGAGCGGGGCGGCGGGCGGGAGTTGGACGGGGCGGCCGCGCCTTTCGGCCGACTCGCGCCGCTCGGCACGCAGCGTCTCCAGCCGCGCGGTGATGACGAGGGTGCCCTCCTCGATCTGGTAGTCGAGCGGCAGCCGCAGGGCGCGCATGGCGGCGACCATGCCCGTGTTGGACGCCTGCGTCACGGCGTACACGCTGTCGCAGCCCGCGTCGAGCGCGAGGCCCACCAGCCGGCGCAGCAGCTCGGAGCCGACGCCCCGCCGCTGCCAGGCGTCCTCCACGAGGAGGGCCACCTCGGTCTCGTCGCCGTCCCACAGCAGGTGCCCGAGACCGACCAGCCGCCCTGAAGCCGTCTCCACGGCGAGGGTGCGGCCGAAGCGGGGGCTCAGCAGATGGTTCAGATAGCGGTCCGCGTCGGCGACGGGACCGTGGTAGCGCAGCCCCAGCGTCCGGTCGGAGCACCGGTCGTGCATGGCGCGCGCCGCCGGCAGGTCGTCCTGGTCGGCGCGGCGGACGGTGATCTCGTTGCCCTCCGGCAGGATCAGGACGTCCTGGCTGCGCGGCACCCTGGGCCCGAGCCGCGCGTCGAGCTCGACCAGCGCGCGGGCGCGGGCGAACTCGGTGGGCGTGAACGGCAGGTAGGGGCGCTCGACCGTGAGCACCCCGCCGTACGGGTCGCGCAGCAGCATCACCGTGTCGTTCTGCTCCAGGGCGCCCTCGACCGGGGCGGTGCGGTCGTTGCGGCGGCCGGTTCCGGGGGAGACGGCGGGGACGGAGCGGATGGTGCAGCGGCCCAGCAGCTGCCGCAGCGCCAGCGGCAGTTCGGCGGCGTCGAGGGCGGTGCGGGTGGCCATGCCCAGGACCCGCGTGGGCGTGTCGACCAGGTCGTGGGCGTCGGCCCGCTCGATCCAGGTGCGCGTACCGCCCGCGGCGGCGGTCTGCCGGGTCAGCGCGGCGGGCTGGAGCGTGGCGGGGGCGCGCAGCAGGAACTCGTCGACGGTCCCGTCGGCCAGCGGGTGCGTCTGCAGCGTGAGGATGTCCACCCGCAGCTGCGCGAGCGCCCCGCACAGGGCGGCCAGGCTGCCCGGTTCGTCGCGCACGGTGGTCCGCATCCGCCACAGCACGGTTCCGGCCCGGCCGTGCCCGGCGCCGCCGCCGGGCGCCGCCTCGCCGCCGGGCGCCGCCTCGCCGCCGGGCGCCGTCGAGCCGTCGTGGCCGGGGGCCGGTGAGGGCGCCGGGGCGGCCGGGTGCCCGTGGGTGGAGGCGTGTTCCGGGCCGGCCGGGTGCCCGTGGGCGGGCGCGGTTCCGGGGGGTGTGGGCGTGGGCGGGGCATGGCTGTGGCGGCGTGCCCACCAGGTGTGGAACGCGGCGGTGGCCACCAGGACCACCGCGGACACGATGAGCAGGTACGGCCCGTTGGGGCCGTGCGCGATGGCGTTCGCGATCGCGTCCGCGACGGCGACGGCGGTGAAGAGCGCCGCGAGCTCGACGAGATCCCGCCGCCAGTGGTGCTGACGGCGGGTACGCTTCGCGGAAGTGACGGTCACTTCGGTCATCTGGGTCATGGCACCACTTTGACGCAGCGGTGTTGCGCGATCACGAACGATGTGTGACTGACTGGTTAAGCATGCATCTGCGGCTAAAAGGTTGATTTTTGCAGTGTGTCCGGACCGGCACGGCACGGCCACCCGGGCCCGTCCCACGCCGGCCGGCGACCTCACCGGCCCACGCCGGTCCCGGCCCGACGCCGGTCGGGGAGTAGCCGGTCCGGGTCCCGGCCCGCGCCGGTCCCGGCCCGACGCCGGTCGGGGACCAGCCGGTCCGGGCCCGCCTCGCCTGGGGTCCACACCAGTCGGCCCACGCCGGTTCGGGCCCGCGCGAGCCGGGACCACCGGCCCAGGCTCACGCGGGCCGGGGACCACGCCGGTCGGCGCCCGCCCGGGTCCGGGCACACGCATTGCCGTCCCGGGAATTCCGGCCCGGACGGCGCCGGGCACTCCGAGGCGGTCGGCACGCGCCGGCCGTCCACCCGCGGAGCCCGGCGCCCCGCAGCGCCCGGCCCGTCTCCAACGGGTGGCTCAGGCCAGCGCCTTGGCCAGCCTCCTGGCCTGGACGACCAGCTGTGAGGACCCGCGCCGCGCGGCGAGCTCCGCCAGCCCCGGCATGCCCTCCCGCGCCGACGCCCCGGACCCGGACGCCCCGGACGCGGACCCCGGCCCGGACGCCCCCGCCCCGCACCGCTCGGCGCAGTCGGCGGCCACCGCGAGTACGGCGCCCAGCCCGCGCGGGGGTTCACCGGCGAGCAGCGTCGGCAGGGCGCCCGCGAGGACCGCCCACACCGTGCCGTACGCGCCCGTCTCCGCCGTCGTACGCAGCGCGTCCGCCAGCCGGTTGACCTTGACCGTGCCGAGCTCGACCAGCTCCGCCAGGTCGCCCCCGAGCCGCGTCGCGTCCAACTCCCCGCGCGAGGCCAGCACCAGCAGGGCGTCCACCGCCGCCAGCCGGTCGTCCGCGTGCCGGGCGCCGAGCCCGCAGGCCACCGCGAGGTGCACCGCGGGCCCCGCCTCGCCGTCCGCCTCGGCGAGCGCCGGCAGGACCTGCCCGCCGTACCGCTCGTCCTCGTCGGCGCAGCGCGTCACGAGCGGCAGCAGCCAAGCCGCGAGTGTCTCCCGCTCGTGCGGCAGTACGGCGATGCCCTCACGGGACTCGCTGGTCCGGCAGTAGCAGTTCGCGCCCTCCCCGGTCCAGGGCCGCCCCAGCGCCCGGAACGCGGGCGGGAACTCCCGCTGGAGCACCGGGTTCTCCGCGGTCGCCACGACCGGGCGGCGGAGCGGCGTGCGGTCCTCCACCCAGACGGGCCGCGGCACCTCGGCCACCGCGCGCGTACCGGGCGCGAACGCCCCGCGGCCTTCCGTCAGCCAGGCCGCAAGCCGGTCGCCCTCCTCCGTGCCCAGCGCGGCGGCGGCCTCGGCAGCCTCGCGCACACCGGGGCCCGTGCGGCGCACCCGGAGCAGCGCCTGCGCCGCGTCGCACTCCCCGGGGCGTACGCCGAGCCGCCGGTACGCCGCCAGCCGGTCGACCAGCTCGGCCGGGTCCAGCGCGCCCGACCGCCACGTCGGCGTGGCGAGCAGGAACGGCAGCGGGTCCGTCACCGCCCGGAACGCCGCCTCCTGCGCCCGCGCCACCGGTACGCGCCCGAGCCGCCGGTGCCCACAGCCGTGCCCGGCCACGTCCCGGAGGCCGCGCAGCAGCGCGTCGCGCCCGATGCGTCCCGCCACGGCGGCGACGAACAGCGGCACGCCCCGCAGGTGCCTCGTGTCGGCCCGCGCGTGGTCGTACCACCACAGTCCCGGCAGCAGCGGGAGGAGCGCCTCCCGCAACGCCTCGACGTCCCGGTGGGCGGCGCGTGTCAGCCCGTCCAGCGCCCGTTCCGTGTCCACGCCGTCCGGGTCGGCGGAGCGCAGCAGTACGGCGACCTCCTCGACCAGCTCCGGCAGCGTCCCGGCGGCCGGAGCGACCCGCTGCGGCTCCGGCGGAGGCGGCAGCAGCTCCACGTACGGCCCCCCGGCGCCGCCCGGCTCCTGCGGCAGCGCGCCGAACACGGCCGCCGCCGCCTCGCGGTGGACCGGGCTCAGCAGCGCGGCCGCGCTCTCCGCCAGCGCGCGGCGCGTCTCGCCGTCCACCGAGCCCAGATGCCGGCCCACCAGCTTCAGCGCCCGCTCCTGCAGCGCGGTGTCGCTGTGCCCGAACGCCTCGGCCAGCACCGGCAGCAGCTCCCCGGCCGCAGCCGCGTCGCGCCGCAGGACCTTGCCGACGAGGGCCAGCTGCGCCCGCACGAGCTTCTTCTCCGGCCGGAACAGCACCGAGGAGGACACCTCCGCCACCTGCCGCGCCGGCAGCCCGCCCGACTCCGCGAGCCGCGCCAGCACCTCCTGCGCGTACCCGGCCACCGCCGACGGTGCGTCCGCCGCGAGGCCCGCCCAGTCGGCCGTACGCTCCCGCTCCTCCCGCGCCGTGAGCTTCAGCGCCCGCAGCAGGTCCAGCACGAACCGCAGCTCCGACGGTCTGCCGCCGCGCAGCAGCCGGGCCACGGAGCAGTTCACCAGGACGTCCCGCTCCACCACGTCCGTCTCGGCGAGCGAGGCCAGGACCGCCGCCCAGCCCTCTTCCCAGAGCAGCGCGCCGTCGAGCTCGGCCGTCTCGAAGAGGCGCGGCACGAGCACGGGTGTCTGCGGGTCGGCGGACAGCTCCGGCAGCCGCCTGCGGGAGGAGACGGAGTTCAGCCAGCCGTGCACATAGCCGTCCGTCACCGGGACCGGGCAGCCGGCACGCTGCACCAGCCCGTGGATCAGCGGATAGTCCTCCCGCGCCGTCGCGGCACGGCCCGCCAGCCGGTGCGCGATGTCCCCGAGCCACGCCGGGTCCCGCCGCCGCAGCACCGCCAGCAGGAGCGTGTGCGGCGGCGTCGCGAAGTCCCGCAGATCCCGGGCGCCGATCCACGACGCGACCGCCGCCGCGCCCGTGAGGCAGCCCGCTCCCGCGACCATGATCGCGTGGTGAACGGGCCGCCGCTCGGTCCACCGGTCCCAGCCCCAGTCGCGCAGCTGCGCGCGCAGGGCCTTCAACTCCGCCGACAGCGCCCTGCGTTCCGCCGCGTCCAGCGTCCACAGCAGCTCCGGCACATCGTGCGGCCTGCCCTCCCGCACGGCCTCCAGCACGTCCTTCATCGCACCCCTCCCGTGGCCTTCGCCTCACGCCGCGCCATCCGCACGGCCAGCGCGTGCTTGCAGGGGCCGCGCCCGCCCCGGTGGTCCGTCCACCAGCGGCAGGTGCACGTCAGCGCCCCGCCCGTCTCGCGCACCTGGTAGCGGCGCTCACCCGACGCGACGGTCGCCAGGGCACCCGGCCCCGCCGCCGCCGACAGCTCGACCGCCCCCGAGGCGACCAGCTCGCGCGCCGCGAGCAGCCGCGGGTTGTGCCGCTCGGCGCGCTCCGCGTCGTACGGCAGCTCCCGGTGGAAGTACGCGGCCTCCGCCACGTCGTAGCCCACCCGCCCGGCCGTGCCGAGCCGCGTCAGCGCCGCCCGCACCCGCTCCACCGGCAGCCCCGCCCGCACCGCCAGCTCACCCGGGTCGATGCGCGGCTCCCAGGCGAGCAGCACCGACACCAGCTCCGCGTCGGCCTCCGCGTCCGGCGAGGCCAGGGCCTCCAGCACACCGCCCTCCCCGGAGAACCCGCGCGACGGCTCCGGCGAGAGCGTCAGCGTGAGCCGCATCCCCGGCAGCACCACCTCCCAGGCGCTCGCCGCACCGCCCGCCCCGGCGGCGGGCGCGGCCGGCCCGTACACGCGCAGCGCCGTCGCGTGCCGCAGCACCCGCTGCAGCGCCACCAGCCGCTCCGGGCCCGCGAGGCACACCGCGCCGGGGACGGGCCGCGTCGTCGGCCGCAGCGTCCGCCCCGCCGGTACGACCCACATCGGCGGCCGACCGGCGGCGCCGGCGGCGCGCGGCAGCGACCGCAGGAACCGCACCGCCTCGGCGGCCGGCAGTTCGGCCCGCAGGTCGAAACCGGAGCACGCCACCTGCGCCTCGGCGAACCCGCGCAGCCACCGGTCCGGCAGCGGGACCTTCTTCTCCACCACCGAACCGCCCAGCGTGGTCACCGCCAGCTCGTCCGGGCCCACGCGCAGATGCAGCGGATCGTCGCCGGTCAGCCGGGACAGCGCCTCCCGCAGCGGGTTGTTCACGTCCACATTGGTCGTGCCGTGCCCCGTGTCCGCCCCGTCCAGCCCGTCGCGCAGCACGTCCAGCCGCGCGTACACGCCGTTGCACCCCGAGAACGACTCGAACCGCAGCCGGTCGCCGTTCCCCGCCACCACCGGGTCCAGCGAACCCGGGCGCATCCGCTGGTGGTAGCGGGCGGCGGCGACGTCCGCCACCGCGAGCAGCCCCCGCGCCGCGGCCAGAGGGGACGTCAGGAACCCCGAGAAGAACCGGGGATGGGCCTCGGCGCCCACCGGCGTCAGCCCGCCGGAGGTCTCCAGTCCGAGCGCCCGCCCGGACGGTGAACTCCCCAGGGCGGACGGGCGTGCGTAGGCGAAAGCCTGTACGGATCGCGTCATGTCCCGACCGTAGAACCCGCCACTGACAATCCCCGGCGGCGGCCGCCCGAGGCCCTGCCCGGCCCCCGGCGCTCCCGTCGGCCCGGCCCCTGCGGAAACGGCACACCGGGCGCACGGGGCGGGACCGGCACGGCGGCGGCAGCCGCTTTCCGGCCACCCGCCCCCGCTCTCCGCCGGGCTCCCGGCCCGGCCGCACCCCGTACAAGCCGGCCCCCATCGGCGGCCGCCGGCCCGGCCCCGGCGACACGCCACCGGGCCGCCGTGTGTCCCCCGCCTCGCGCTACGGCACCGAGGGGCGGTGCGGCAGCGGCAATTACCCTTCAGTAGCCGGGAGTTCGGCAGCGCCTCGGACAGGCGCCCGCGGTGCGCCGCCCGCCCCGGCGAGGATTGGTCTTGACCAAGGGGGTGGCCCGTCCTATGGTCGCAGGGATAGTGCAGGGACCTTTAATAAACAAAGGCACGGAAACTCGTCCGGGACACGGCGATCGCGGAGGATCAGGGTGGGGACCACGCAGCTGGAATCGGTGCCGGAGCCGAAGTACTGGCACTTGAAGACCGTGATCGGCGAGGCGCTCGACTCCGAGTTCCAAGTCGGGGAGATCCTGCCCAACGAGCGGGAGCTCGCGGCGCGCTTCGGCGTCGCCCGCGCCACGCTCCGCCAGGCCCTCGAACAGCTGGAGCTGGAAGGCCGCCTCCAGCGCCGCCGCGGCGTCGGCACCACCGTCGCCCCGCCCCGCGTCGGCGTGGACGTCTCCACCGCCCAGCACCGCTGGCCCGGCTCCGGCGACGACAGCTGGCAGGCCGTCGACTGCGCCCTCACGCCGCCGCCCGCCGCCGTCGTGCGCCTCCTGGCGGCCGACACGGACACCGGCGAGGAGACCGCCGCCGCCACGGCAGCCGACGCGCCCGGCACCGTGTACGCGGTGCGCCGACTGCGCGCCACGCACGGCCAGGCCGTCGCCGCCGAGCAGCTGTACGTCCCCGCCGCCTCGGTCCCCGGCCTCGCCGACGCCGACCCGCTGACGGGCCCCGCCCTCGCGCGCGGCGTCCTGCGCGAGCTGGAGCGGCTGCCGCTGGAGGGCCAGGACCGCTCCGTCGAACTGGGCTCCGCCCGCGCGGACGACGCCAGGGAACTGGACCGCCTGCCCGGCGCGCCCGTGCTGGTCGTCACGACCCGCTATCTGTCCGGCGGCCGTACGGCGGCGGTGTCCGTCGCCACGTACCGCGCCGACACCTGCCGCCTCACCTTCGGCGACGTGGGCGACCTGCAGATCGCCTCCTGACCCGCGCGGCCCTCCCCGCCGCGCGGCGCTGCTCAGCGCCGCGCGGTGACCGTGCCCTCCACGGCGAACAGCTGCTCCTCCACATGGTCCAGGGCCAGCCGCAGCGCCCCCGTCGCCACGGCCGCCTCACCCAGCAGCGAGAGCTCCACACGCGGCGGCCGCAGGCAGAAGCGGGCCAGCTCCTCCCGCAGCGGCGGCAGGACGCCGTCCAGACCGGCCGCCCACCCGCCGACGACCACGACCTCCGGATCCAGCGCCAGCACCAGCGCCCCCACATCGTGCACCAGCCGCTGTGTGAACCGGTCCACCGCCGCCATCGCCCGCTCGTCCCCGCGCCGCGCGGCGGCGAACACCTCGGCGACCGCCTGCTCGTCCAGCGGGTGCAGCGGCTCGTCCGTCGTCGACAGCAGCGTCTCCGGCTTGTCGCCGCGCCCCAGCAGGTGCAGCGCCCCGATCTCCCCGGCCGCCCCGCCGAAACCCCGGTGCAGCCGCCCCCCGATCAGGGAGCCGGCGCCCGGACTGAGCCCCGCCAGGACGAACACGATGTCGTCCGTGTCGATCGCGGCGCCCTTCCAGTGCTCGGCCACAGCCGCCGCGTTGGCGTCGTTCTCCACCAGCACCGGACAGCGGAACGACCGCCGCAGCCGCTCGCCCAGCGCCAGACCGGTCCACCCCGGCAGCGCCGTGCACAGCCGCACCGTCCCGTCCGCCTCCACGATGCCCGGCGTACCCACACCGACCGCCCGCAGCGCGCCGCGCGCCACACCGGTGCGGCGCAGCACGTCGGCGACGGCCGCGCGGACCCGCTCCAGCCGCTCGTCGGCCGAGGCCTCCACGGACACCTCGCGCGTCCCCGCGCCGATGATGCGCCCGTCGAGCCCCGACAGCAGCGCAGCGACCCGGTGCGGGCCGATCTCGATGCCCAGCAGGTGCCCGGCCTCGGCCCGGAACCGGAACCTCCGCGCCGGCCGTCCCTGGCGCCGCACCTCGCGCTCCTCCGGACCGGCCTCGACCACCAGGCCCGCCTCGATGAGCCCCTCGGTGACGCCCTCGACGGTGGGACGGGAGAGGCCGGTGAGCCGGGTGAGGTCGGTCAGGGTGCGGGCGTCGCCGCCGCGCAGCGCATGGAGTACCACCGCGGAGTTGATCCGCCGCAGCAGCGAGGGATCTCCGCCGGTCAGCCGCCCCACCTGTGTCCTCCCAGCTCGAGCCGCGTGTCTGCCGGATCGTACTCAATGCCGGGGCGCCGCGGCGAGGGAGGGCCGCACGGCCCGGCCCCGGCGGCCCGATACGGTACGGCGATCCCGTACCCGCAAGACGCCGCCCACCCGCCCGGCGCCCCCGCGCGACCCCGTTGTCCACAGGCCGACCTGACGCGACGCCAATTGTCAGTGGGGCGGGCTTTACTGGAGCCATGACCACGGGCCGTCACCACCTGACGATCATCGACCTGCTGCGCAGCCGCCCCTTCCCCCGGCAGCGCGGCCGGTCCGACGTGGGCGAGAGCGGACCGGGCTACCACATAGCCGAGCTCGCTACGAGCGAGGACTTCTGGGAGGACCGCGGCCGCGCCGAGGAGGTCCAGGAGCAGTTCGAGGCGGAGCTCGACGCGCTGGCCGTCCTGCTGGCCGGGCGGTGGGGCGAGCCGCAGGTCTTCAGCCTCTGGTCGGTCTTCGAGCGCGGGATGGACGGCGAGGAGATGCCGGAGCCGTGGGGCGTCCTCAGCAACCACGTGCCGCATGTGCACCTGTGGAGGACCGACGGCCGGTGGATAGCGCTGGGCGTCTCCCAGTGGGACCGGGAGCTGCCCTTCCAGCTGCTCGCCGTCGTCACGGAGACGGATCCTCCGTAGCGGCGGCCCTCAGGCGGGCGTACTCCTCGGCCATCGTCCGCAGGGTCCAGTGGGCGTTGAGACCGCTCGGGTTGGGCAGCACCCAGACCCGCGTGTCACCGATCGTCCGCTCCTGCGGCCCGATCACCGCCTTCCGGTCGCCGAAGGCCACCCGGTACGCGGTGACGCCGACGACCGCGAGCCGGCGGGGCCGCAGCCGCTCCACCTTCGCCGTGAGCAGCCGGCCGCCCTCGCGGAACTCCTCGTCGCTCAGCTCGTCGGCCCGCGCCGTCGCCCGCGCGACCACATTGGTGATGCCCAGCCCGTACGACAGCAGCTCCTCCTGCTCGGAGGGCGCCAGTTGGCGCGGGGTGAAGCCGGAGAGGTGCAGCACGGGCCAGAAGCGGTTGCCCGGCCGGGCGAAGTGGTGGCCCGTGGCGGCCGACATGAGGCCCGGGTTGATGCCGCAGAAGAGCACGGACAGGCCGTCCGCGACCACGTCGGGGACGACGCGGTCGCGGGCGGCCTGGAGCTCCTCGGCGGTGAAGCGGCGTGAGGCCACGTCAGAGGATGGCGCCCGGGGTGTAGGCGGCGGCCTCCGGGTGCCGCTTGGCGATCTCCTCGATCCGGGCGACCACGTGGCCCACCTGGTCGGCCGCGGCGCCCGTGAAGGACAGCTTGTCGGCCATCAGCTCGTCCAGTCCGGCACGGTCCAGCGGGATGCGCTCGTCGGCGGCGAGCTTGTCCAGCAGCTCGTTGCGCTCCACACCCTGCTCCCGCATGGCCAGCGCGGACGCCACGGCGTTCTCCTTGATGGCCTCGTGGGCGACCTCGCGGCCCACCCCGGCGCGCACGGACGCCATGAGCACCTTGGTCGTCGCCAGGAACGGCAGGTACCGGTCGAGCTCCCGCGCCACGACCGCCGGGAAGGCGCCGAACTCGTCCAGCACCGTCAGGAAGGTCTCCAGCAGCCCGTCGAACGCGAAGAACGCGTCGGGCAGCGCGACCCGGCGCACCACCGAGCAGGACACGTCGCCCTCGTTCCACTGGTCGCCCGCCAGCTCCCCGGCCATCGACGCGTAGCCGCGCAGGATGACCATCAGCCCGTTGACGCGCTCGCAGGAGCGGGTGTTCATCTTGTGCGGCATCGCGGACGAGCCGACCTGGCCCGGCTTGAAGCCCTCGGTGACCAGCTCGTGGCCCGCCATCAGGCGGATCGTCTTCGCCAGCGACGACGGGGCGCTCGCCAGCTGCACCAGCGTCGTCACGACCTCGTAGTCCAGGGACCGCGGGTAGACCTGGCCGACGGACGTGAAGGCGTGCGCGAAGCCGAGGTGCGAGGCGATCCGCTGCTCCAGCTCGGCCAGCTTCGACGCGTCGCCGCCCAGCAGGTCCAGCATGTCCTGCGCGGTGCCGACGGGGCCCTTGATGCCGCGCAGCGGGTAGCGGCCCAGCAGCTCCTCGAGACGGGCGTAGGCGACGAGCAGCTCGTCCGCGGCGGTCGCGAAGCGCTTGCCGAGCGTCGTGGCCTGCGCGGCCACATTGTGCGACCGGCCGGCCATGACGAGCTCGCCGTACTCGGCGGACAGCTTCCCGAGCCGCGCCAGCACGGCGACGGTGCGGTCCCGCATCAGCTCCAGGGAGAGGCGGATCTGCAGCTGCTCGACGTTCTCCGTCAGGTCGCGGGACGTCATGCCCTTGTGGACCTGCTCGTGGCCGGCGAGGTCGTTGAACTCCTCGATCCGGGCCTTCACGTCGTGCCGCGTGACCTTCTCACGCTCGGCGATCGACGCCAGGTCGACCTGGTCGACGACGCGCTCGTAGTCGGCGAGGGCGGCGTCCGGCACCTCGATCCCGAGGTCCTTCTGGGCGCGCAGCACGGCGAGCCACAGGCGGCGCTCCAGCTTTACCTTCTGCTCGGGGGACCAGAGGACGGCGAGTTCGGCGGAGGCGTAGCGGCCGGCGAGGACATTGGGGATGCGAGGCTTTGCAGTCACGTGTACGGATTCTACTGGCGATTCGTGCAGGCCAGCGCGCCGCCCCGGATTGTGCGTTGCTACGAGACGCAGGCCGCTTCCCGCCGCGCCCGCGCCCGTCCGGCGTACGGGAGGCTACGGCACCGGCTACGGCACCGGGCCGTCGAACGGCAGCAGGTCGGGGCGCTTCGGCGGGCGGCCGTCGCCGGACGAGCGGCCCGTCAGGCGCCGCCCGATCCACGGGCCCAGATGCTGGCGGGCGAACCGCATATCGCTCAGCCGCCGCTCCACCCACGGAGTCCGCACCTCCGGCGGCAGGGGCGCCCGCCAGTCCTCGCGCGCCTCCAGGCCCAGCGCCTGCCACACGGCCTCGGCCACCCGCCGGTGTCCCTCGGCCGTCAGATGCAGCCGGTCCACGTCCCACAGGCGCGGATCGCCCAGCACCGGCGCACCGTACAGGTCCACCACGAGCGCGTCATGCCGCGCGGCCAGGCCGTCGATGTGGGCGAACAGCTCCTCCATGCGCGGCCGGAAGCGCTCCATCACCGGTCCGCGGCGGCCGGGGCTGCGCATCAGCACGAGCCGCTTGCACGACGGGGCCAGCCGCTCGACGGCCTCGTCCAGCCGGGCGCGGACCCGTCCCATGTCGCACTTGGGCCGCAGGGTGTCGTTGAGCCCGCCGACCAGCGTGACCACATCGGCGCCCATGGCGGCGGCCCGGTCCACCTGCTCGTCGACGATCTGGCCGATGAGCTTGCCGCGCACCGCCAGATTGGCGTAGCGGAAGCCGGGCGTCAGGGCGGCGAGCCGGCCCGCCAGCAGATCGGCCCAGCCCCGGTACGAGCCGTCGGGCAGCAGGTCCGACATCCCCTCGGTGAAGCTGTCGCCCACCGCGACCAGACTCGTGTACGTGGCATTCATCTCCATGGCGCAGTGATCGTACCGCGCGGTCGGGATGCGACCTGCTGTTCGATTAAGATCGCCGGAGCCCGGGCCCCGGAAGGCGCCCGGGGACCACGACCGGGGGAAGAGACGGGAGAGCCCATGACCGGGGCACTGGAACAGACGCTCGCCGACGCGCTGGCCCATCTGCTGACCGCCCTCGACACCAGCGACGACGAGGTCGTCGACCCGGACGAGGCCGTCCGGTGGATGGAGCACACGTCGCACGTCCTCGACCGGCTCACCGCGGCCGACCGGCGCCGCCTCGCCGACCTGTTCCGCGACACCGCCCGCCGCGAGCCGGAGGGCCCCTGGCGGGACGCGCTGCGCGAGCTCCCCGACAACCTCGGCCTGGACGAGGACGCGCACAGCGGGTACTGCGACGCCGTGGAGGACCACACGGCCCGGCTCGTGGCGGCCGTGCGGGACGCCGACCCGGCGACGCCCGTCCCCACCTGCCCCGGCTGGACGCTGACCGACCTGGTGCGGCACCTGGGCGAGGTGTGCCGCTGGATGGACCACCTCGTCTCCACCCGCGCCACCGCGCGCGTGGAGCCCGACGCCGTGCCGCTCGACCTGCCCGGTGACCCCGCCACGTATCCGGAGTGGCTGGCGCGCTCGGCCGACGCGGTGC
This sequence comes from Streptomyces sp. SudanB25_2051, assembly GCF_964272635.1. NCBI lineage: Bacteria > Bacillati > Actinomycetota > Actinomycetes > Kitasatosporales > Streptomycetaceae > Streptomyces > Streptomyces sp. SudanB25_2051. Next base: position 678,935 of record NZ_OZ186787.1, on the reverse strand, counting down.
TGCGGACGCTGCGCGACGCGCCGCCGGAGGCGCCGATGTGGTCGTACGGCGCCGATGCCCACGTCCGCTTCTACGCGCGGCGCCTGTGCTACGAGACGGCCGTCCACCTGGCCGACGCCGAACTGGCCCTGGGCGGGCGGCCGGGCGTCGACCAGGGCACGGCCGCCGACGGCATCGAGGAGTTCCTGGAGAACCTGCCGTACTACGCCTGGGTGGCCGAGCCGATAGCCCAGCTGGGCCGCGACGGGGCGGCGCTGCGGCTGCGCGCCGCCGACACGGGAGCGGTGTGGACCCTGACCCTCGGCGGCGGCGGCTTCGGCTGGAGCACGTCCGGCACCGGCCCGGCCGCCGTCACGGTCGAGGCCGGATGCGGCGAGCTGCTGCTCCTGCTGTACGGCCGGTACGGCGCCGAGGACGGCCGGTTCACCGTCACCGGCGACCGCGCCCTCCTCGACGCCTGGCTGGCCGCCACCCGCTTCTGAGCCGGCCGCGCCGTGCCGGGCCGCGACCCGCACCACGGGCCACCGCGATCAGGCACCGCGGCGGCGGTCGACGGCCGCGCCGCCGCGGCCCCGCCGGCCGTGCCGCGGCGCGGGCCGGGCCACCACACCGCCGCGGCCCCGCCGGTCAGGCGGCCGGGCCGCCCACCAGTTCGCGCAGCACGTCCTCCATCGTGACCAGCCCGGCCAGCCGGCCGTCCTCGTCCAGGACGGCCGCCAGATGCGTACGGCTGCGGCGCATCGCCGTGAGCACGTCGTCCAGCGGTGTCGCGGCCCGCACCCGGGCGATCGGACGCATCGCCGACACGGGGAACGGCTGGTCGCGCGGTATGACGTCCAGCGCGTCCTTCACGTGCAGATAGCCCAGGATGCGCCGGGACGCGTCGACCACCGGGAAGCGCGAGAAGCCGGACCGCGCGGCGAGCCGCTCCACCTCGTCCGGCGTGGTGCCGACCTGCACGTACACGACCCGCTCCAGCGGCATGACCACATCGCGCACCGGGCGGCGGCCCAGTTCCAGCGCGTCGTGCAGCCGCTCGGCGGCGCGGTCGTCGAGCAGACCCGCGTCCCCGGCGTCGGTGACCATCCGGGCCAGCTCGTCGTCCGAGAAGGTCGCGGCGACCTCGTCCTTCGCCTCCACGCGCAGCAGCTTCAGCAGCGTGTTGGCGAACGCGTTGATCGTGAAGATCACCGGCCGCAGCGCCCGCGCGACGGCCACCAGCGGCGGGCCCAGCAGCAGCGCCGTACGGACGGGCTCCGCCAGCGCGATGTTCTTCGGCACCATCTCGCCCAGCAGCATGTGCAGGTACGTGGCCACCGCCAGGGCGATCACGAACGAGATCGGATGGACCAGTCCGTGCGGCACGCCGACCGCCTCGAACAGCGGCTCCAGCAGATGGGCGATGGCGGGTTCCGCGACGATGCCGAGGACCAGGGTCGCCAGCGTGATGCCGAGCTGGGCGGCGGCGAGGAGCGCGGACACGTGCTCCAGGCCCCACAGCACACTGCGGGCCCTGCGGTTGCCGGCCTCGGCCTCGGGCTCGATCTGGCTGCGGCGCACGGAGATCAGGGCGAACTCGGCGCCGACGAAGAAGGCGTTCAGGACCAGCGTCAGAAAGCCGATCAGCAACTGGACGGCGATCATCGGCCGGCCCCCTCACCAGAAGAACCCGAAGGACCCGAAGAACCGGACGTCCCTGAGGACCCGGAAAACCGGGAAGGCCCCGAGGGCCGGGAAGCACCTGAAGCCCCGGAGGACCCCGACATCCGGGAGGCCCCCGAAGCGCGGGTCCCCGAAGGCCCGGCAGAACCGGAGGCACCGGCGCCCCCGGACTCCCCGGTCTCGTCCGCGTCGGCGCCCGCGGCGGGCGCGTGCAGCATCAGGCGCGCCGCCCGGCGTCCCGAGGCGTCCACCACGTCGAGCCGCCAGCCGGCCACCTCGACGGTGTCGCCGGCCTCCGGGATGCGGCCCAGCTCCGTCGCGACCAGCCCGGCGAGCGTCTCGTACGGGCCGTCCGGCACGTGCAGCCCGATCGTCCGCAGCTGGTCGGTGCGGGCGGCGCCGTCGGCGGACCACAGGCCGCGTCCGTCGGCGTCCTCGCCGGCCCGAGCCAGGTCGGGCGTCTCGTGCGGGTCGTGCTCGTCGCGCACCTCGCCGACGACCTCCTCGACGATGTCCTCCATCGTCACGACGCCGGCCGTGCCGCCGTACTCGTCGATGACGACGGCCATCGTGGCCTTGCCGTACATCCGGTCCAGCAGCCGGTCCACGGTGAGGCTCTCCGGCACGAGCACCGGCTCGCGCAGCAGCTCGACCACCGGGGTCCGCAGGCGCCGCTCGGCCGGGACGGCCAGCACGTCCTTGATGTGCGCGGTGCCGATGACCGTGTCCAGGCTGCCCCGGTAGACGGGGAAGCGGGACAGGCCGGTCGCCCGCGTCGCGTTGGCCACGTCCTCCGCGGTGGCCTGCGCCTCCAGGGCGGTGACCTGGACGCGCGGCGTCATCACGTTCTCGGCGGTCAGCTCCGCCAGGTTGAGCGTGCGGACGAACAGCTCGGCCGTGTCCGGCTCCAGCGCGCCCTCCTTCGCGGAGTGCCGCGCCAGCGCCACCAGCTCCTGCGGGCTGCGCGCGGACGCCAGCTCGTCGGCCGGCTCCATGCCCAGCCGGCGCACCATGTGGTTGGCCGTGTTGTTGAGGTGGCTGATCAGCGGCTTGAACGCGGCGCTGAAGACGCGCTGCGGGGTCGCCACGACCTTCGCCACGGCGAGCGGCGACGAGATGGCCCAGTTCTTGGGCACCAGCTCGCCGACGACCATCAGGACCACCGTCGACAGGGCCGTGCCGATCACCAGGGCGACCGACGAGGCGACGGACGGCGACATGCCGAGGCCGCGCATGGGACCGCTGATGAGCTTCGCCACGGAGGGCTCGGCGAGCATGCCGACGATCAGGTTGGTCACGGTGATGCCGAGCTGGGCGCCGGACAGCTGGAACGTCAGCGACCGCACGGCCTTCAGGGCGCCGGTGGCGCCGCGCTCACCGCGCTCGACCGCCCGTTCGAGCGCGCTGCGCTCGATGGTGGTCAGGGAGAATTCGGCCGCCACGAACGCGCCGCACGCCAGGGCGAGCAGCAGCGCCACGAGGAGCAGCAGCACTTCCGTCATCGGTTCACCTCCGTCCCATGATCGGTCAGAGGCGGGATGATCGCGCGATGTCGATGGCGGGTCGTACTACTGGGAGGCTCGCCCATGGGCGGACGCTCACACACCTTTCGCGAACGGTCGGATTCGTACACCCATCGTAAAGGAGCAGCAAAGCACCGCCAGGTCCGATCAGCCTCAGTCGGTGAGCGGCTTGACCCAGCGGCTCCACTGGGGCTCCGGGGCGTATCCGGCGGCCCGCCAGGCGGGGTGCGCGGACGTGTTGCGGTCCAGCACCATGGCGTCGGCGCGCCGCCCGCCCAGCCGCGTGAACCGCTCCTCCGCCGCCGCGAGCAGCGCCGTACCCACGCCGCGACGGCGCCGCAGCGGGTGCACGGCCAGCCGGTACAGGTGGCAGCGCCATCCGTCGAACCCGGCGATCACCGTGCCCGCCAGCTCCCCGTCCCCGCTCTCGGCCAGCAGCAGCGCGCCGGGGTCGCGGGCGACGAGCCGTTCCACGCCGTCGCGGTCGTCGCTGATGCTCGTGCCCTCGGCCGCCAGCTTCCAGAACGCCAGAACGGCGTCCACGTCGGCGGACCCGGCGGCGCGTATCCGAAGATCGTCCATCCCCGCATCCCATCACCGCGCGCCGGTCGGCGTCGAACGGTTTCGGCCGCGTCCGCCCGACCCCTTGCCGGTGCTAGCGACTTCGCGCTAGCGTGGTGGGGTGGCGAAGACTCAGCTGAACGTACGGGTGGACGAGACGACCGCCGAGGCGGCCCGGCGCAGAGCGCGGCAGCGGGGCGTCAGCGTGAACCGGTACATCGAGGAGCTCGTCCAGCGCGACGTCGGCGAGGCGGGCCGCACGTTCGTGGACGCGGCGGCCGACTTCATGAAGCAGTACGAGTCGGTCTTCGCCGACGAGTTCCGCGGGGACCCGGTGCTCGGGCCCCGGCCCCGCCCGGAGGGTGGTCGGTGAGGGCGTCCGCGCGCGCATGAACCTCTCCATCGACCTCGCCTGGCTCCTCATGGTCGCCGAGCAGAAGGCCCCCAACGACCCGCAGGTCGTCGACTGGGGCGCGCTCGTCGCCGCGGTCAGCCGGCACGACGCCGAGATATTCGGCATCGCCGTCTACGACGACCCGCACACCCGCGCGGCCGCCCTGCTCCAACTGCTGCTGCACGTCCCCGCGCTGGAGCACTCCAACGCCCTGTTCGCGTCGGCCGTCGCGTACGGGTACCTCGTCGCGTCCGGCCTGCGCGTCACCACGTCCCCGGAGCGCGTCAGGGAGCTGGCGCGCCTGGTGAAGACCGGCGCGGTGGACGTCCGGGACATCGCCGACGAACTCGAACGCTGGACCCTCTGAACCGGCACGCACCGGAGCCCCGAGCGGCAGCCACCCGGCACGGAGCGGCCCCACGGCCGCGGGGCCTCCGTCCCTGCGGGACCGGGGCCGCCGGGGGAGACCCGCATGAGTACGCACGGGTCGGCCCCTTGAGTACCCCGGCGGATACCCCGCCCCCCACCGCCCCGGTTTCCTGGCCCCATGACCAGCGCACCGACCCGCCGCCGCATCGAAACGCGGCAGATCACCACCCTCGGCACGGCGCTCGCCGGGGCCCTGCTGCCGCTCGCGCTCGGCGTCCTGTTCGCCAAGGCGATGGCCGCCGACCCGATGACCCCCGTCAACGCCCTCATCACCAACGGCGGGCGCGCCCGGATCTCCCCGGCCGGGCTGCGCGGCTGCGGGCGGGCGGGCCGCGGCGGTCTCAGGCGGTGCCGGACGCGGGTCGCCGCGCGACGCCCACGACGGCGGGCGACGACGGCAGCGGAACACCCCGCTCCGGAATCATCAGCCGCCGGTAGGTGACGATCTCGAACCCGGCCGCCTCCATCTCGGCGAGCGGGTCGCGCGCCGTGTGGCAGCCGCCGAACAGCCGGGGCCACACGGTCGCGTCCACCCCCCGCTGCACCGCCGCCAACACCCGCCCCTGCGCCCGGCCGTGCTCAAGGAACCGCAGCTCACCGCCCGGCTTCAGCACCCGCCGCAGCTCCGCCAGCGACCGCCGCACGTCCCGTACGCTGCACAGCACCAGCGACGCGACGGCACCGTCGAACGCCTCGCTCTTCACCGGCAGCGCCTCCGCCGTCCCCGGCACCACGTCCACCGGAACCCCGGCGCGCAGCCCCTCCTCCACGGCGAGCCGCCGCAGCAGCCGCTCCGGCTCGATCGCGACGACCTCGGACACCGCGGCCGGGTAGTACGCGAAGTTCAGCCCGTTGCCCGCACCCACCTCGACGATCCGCCCGGACAGCCCGTCCAGCAGCTCCCGCCGCAGCTCCCCGACCCCGCCCTTCGCGTCGGCCAGCACGCTCACGCGCGCGTAGAACCGGGCGAACAGCGGATGGCGCACGGCGTCCGGGCCGGCCTTCGTCCTCTGCTTCGTCATCGCGGACCTCCTCCGACAGCATCCAGCAGGGTCGGGCGCACACGGGGATGATGCCCCGCACCGCGCCGCCGAGAGCCCGTCAGCCGGCCACGAAGCAGAACTCGTTGCCCTCCGGGTCGCGCATCACCTGGAAGTCCCCCTGCTCGTCGCGCACCACACCACCCACGCGTACGGCTCCGAGGGCCACCGCCGCGTCGGCCGCGCCCGCCACGTCGTCGGCGTGCAGGTCCAGGTGCAGCCGGTTCTTCGCCGACTTGCCCTCCGGCACCCGCTGGAACGCCACCCGCACGAACCCCGGAGGCTCGACGTACGACCAGCCCTGGTCCCGGTCCACGGGCTCGCCGCCCAGCATCGCGGCCCAGAACCGCACCAGGGCGGCGGGGTCCGCGCAGTCGAACACGGCCTCGCTGACAGTCACTCGCATACCCGCCAGCGTATGCGCCGGACGCCCCGGCCCCCAGGACCGAGGCGCCCGCCGCGCATGTCTCCCGTGAAACCGGCCCTCAACAGGCCGGACCGGGCGGGAAGGTCACGCGCCCGCCGCCCGGGCGAACGCCTCCGCGTCCCATGTCCCGCCCAGCTCCGGGGCCAGCCACCCGGGCGCCTCCGACCGGAACACCCCGGGCGCGAGAGCGCCGGCACCGGCCGGCACCGCGCCCAGCAGCGGGGCACCCGCCGAGGCGGGCAGATCGGCCAGGTTGCACCGCTCGGCCAGCCCCGGCGCCTTCGGCCAGCTGCCCACGACCATGCCCAGCTGCGCCAGGCCACGCGCGCGCAGCGCCTCACCGGTCAGAGCCGCCAGGTTCAGCGTGCCCAGCCCCGCCGCGGCGACCACCAGCACCGGGGCGTCCAGCATCCGCGCGGCATCGGCCAGGGTGCCGCCGTCCGCGTCGTACCGGACCAGCAGCCCGCCCGCGCCCTCGACCAGCACCAGGTCGTACTCGGCGGCCAGTTTCCCCGCCGCCTCCGCCACCGCGTCGGGCCGCACCGGGGCCATCCCGGCCCGCCGGGCGGCCGTCTCCGGCGCCAGGGGCTCGGGGAACCGGGCCAGTTCGCGCCCGGTCACCCCCGGCCCCGCGAGCCGTACGACCTCGTCAGCGTCGCCCCGCTCACCCGGCCCGACACCCGTCTGCGCGGGCTTCAGCACGGCCACCGAACGCCCGCCCGCGCGGGCGGCCGCGGCGACGGCCGCCGTGACGACCGTCTTGCCGATCTCCGTACCGGTACCGCTCACCACCACGACCGGCATGTCAGCCCTCCCTCGCAGCCGCGCACACCGCACGGCAGATCCGCGCCACGTCCTCGTCACCCGTCACATACGGCGGCATCACGTACACCAGGTCCCGGAACGGCCGCAGCCACACGCCCTCGCCGACCGCCGCCGCCGTGGCCGCCGCGACATCGACCGCATGGTCCAGCTGGACCACGCCGATCGCGCCGAGCACCCGCACGTCCTTGACGCCCGGCAGCCCGCGCGCCGGTTCCAGGCCCTCGCGCAGCCCGGCCTCGATCCGCTTGACCTCCCGCGCCCAGTCCTGCGACAGCAGCAGATCGATCGAGGCGCAGGCCACGGCGGAGGCCAGCGGATTGCCCATGAACGTCGGACCGTGCGCCAGCACCGGCACCTCGCCGCGCGAAATGCCCTCGGCCACCCGCGAGGTGCACAGCGTGGCCGCCATCGACAGATAACCGCCGGTCAGCGCCTTGCCGAGGCACATCACATCGGGTGCCACCCGCGCGTGGTCCGCCGCGAACAGCTCACCGGTCCGCCCGAAGCCCGTCGCGATCTCGTCGAACACCAGCAGCACGTCATGCGCGTCGCACGCCTCCCGCAGCACCCGCAGGTACTCGGGGGAGTGGAAACGCATACCGCCCGCGCCCTGCACGACCGGCTCCACGATCACGGCCGCCACCTCGTCGGAGTGCCGGGCGATCAGCTCCCGCAGCTCCCGCGCGTACCGCTCCTCGTACGCCTCAGGGGGCGCCGGGGCGAAGACCTGCCGGGGCAGCACACCGGTCCACAGGTCGTGCATGCCGCCTTCGGGGTCGCACACCGACATGGGCTGCCAGGTGTCCCCGTGGTAGCCGCCCCGCCACGTCAGCAGCCGGCGCTTGGCCGGGCGGCCGGTGGAGCGCCAGTACTGCAGGCACATCTTCACGGCCACCTCGACCGAGACGGAGCCCGAGTCGCTGAGGAACACATGCCGCAGCGGCTCCGGCGTGATCTCCACCAGGCGCGCCGCCAGTCGCACGGCCGGCTCGTGGGTGAGCCCGCCGAACATCACATGGCTCATCCGCTCCACCTGGCCGCGCACGGCCTCGTTGAGCACCGGGTGGTTGTAGCCGTGCACGGCCGACCACCAGGACGACATGGCGTCCACCAGCTCCGTGCGGCCCCCGGCCGGTTCGGCCAGCCGCAGCCGCACCCCGGCCGCCGACTCCACCACGAGCGGGTCGACCCGGCCGGGCATCGGACCGTACGGATGCCACACGTGCTCCCGGTCGAGCGCGATCAGCTCGCCGGGCGTGTACCGCGGCTCAGGCATTGGGCGCGAGGTCCGTACCGGCACCCCGGCGGCGCACCGCGACCAGATCGGGCCGCGCACCCGGGACGGCGGCGCCCTCGCCCTCGGCGGCACCGGAAGCGGCCTCGGGGGCCACCGCGGCGGCCGTCGCGGTCTCACCGGCACCGGCCGACGAGCCGCACACCCCGCCCGAGCCGCCCTCCGAGCCGCAACCGCCGCCCGTGCCGCAACCGCCCGCCGCCGCGTCCGCGCGGTGCTCGGGCAGCGTCGTCGTACCGGCGCCCTCCACCTCGAACCCGGCGTCGGCGATCATCTCCAGGTCCGCCTTGCCCGCCTGGCCCTCACTGGTCAGGTAGTCGCCCAGGAAGATGGAGTTGGCCAGGTGCAGCGCCAGCGGCTGCAGCGTCCGCAGATGCACCTCGCGCCCGCCCGCCAGCCGGACCTCCACGTCCGGGCAGACGAACCGCACCATCGCCAGGATGCGCAGCGCCCGCTGCGGCGTGAGGTTCCACTCCTTGGCGAGCGGCGTCCCCTCGAACGGGATGAGGAAGTTCACCGGCACCGAGTCCGGGTCCAGCTCACGCAGCGCGAACACCACGTCGACCAGGTCCTCGTCGCTCTCGCCCATGCCCGCGATCAGACCCGAGCACGCCGACAGACCCGCCTCGTGCGCCTTGCGCACGGTGTCGACCCGGTCCGCGTAGGTGTGGGTGGTCGTGATCTCCCCGTACGTCGACTCGGACGTGTTCAGGTTGTGGTTGTACGCGTCGGCGCCCGCCGACCGCAGCCGCTCCGCCTGGCCGTCGGAGAGCAGCCCGAGGCACGCGCACACCTCGACGCCCTCGTTGTCCTCCTTGATCGCCTCGATGGTCTTCGAGACCCGGTCCACGTCCCGGTCCGTCGGACCCCGGCCGCTGGCGACCAGGCACACGCGCTTCGCGCCGCCCGCGATCCCCGCGGCGGCCGCCTTCGACGCCTCCTCCGGCTTCAGCCACGTGTACTTGAGGATGTCCGCCTTCGAGCCGAGCCGCTGCGAGCAGTACGAGCAGTCCTCGGGGCACAGCCCGGACTTCAGGTTCACCAGGTAGTTGAGCTTCACGCGCCGCCCGAACCAGTGGCGCCGCACCTTGCCCGCCGCCGCCACCACGTCCAGCAGCTCGTCGTCCGAAGTCGCCAGTACGGCGAGCGCCTCTTCACGGGTCGGCAGCTCACGCCGCAGCCCCTTGTCCACCAGCGTGTTCAACAGGTCCATGGCGCTGATCCTGACGCACGGCACACCCCCTGGCCAAGGAGGAACCGGACAACGAGCGCCGTCGGAGGTGTGTGGATGACCACACTCTGACCACGCCTCTTCTTCGTTAGGGTCTGTGCGCTGCCTACAAAGGGGACCAGACATGCCCAAGGCCACGCCCGGCGACGCCCTGCCCGCGACGCCGTCCGGACGGACCGACGCCGCCGGCCCGTTCGACCGGACCGAAGCGGCCGGCCCGTTCGACTGGACCGACGCCGAGGCCCGCCGCCGCGCCTCCGCCGGGCTCGTCCGCACCCTGCGCCCCCGCCCCGCCGACGCCGACCTGCTGGACCTGGCGAGCAACGACTACCTGGGCCTCACCCGCCACCCGGAGGTCACCGGCGCGGCGGCCGAGGCCGCACGCCGCTGGGGCGCCGGCGCCACCGGCTCCCGGCTCGTCACCGGCACGACAGCCCTCCACGCCGAACTGGAACGGGAACTCGCCGGCTTCTGCGGCTTCGAGGCCGCCCTCGTCTTCTCGTCCGGCTACGCCGCCAACCTCGCCGCGCTCACCGCGCTCACCGCGCACGGCTCCCTCATCGTCTCCGACGCCGGCAACCACGCGTCCATCGTGGACGGCTGCCGCCTGTCGCGCGCCGAGACCGCCGTCGTCCCGCACGCCGATCCCGACGCCGTACGCAAGACCCTCCACGCCCACCCCGGCCGCCGCGCCCTGGCCGTCAGCGACTCGGTGTTCTCCGTGGACGGGGACGCCGCCCCCCTCGGCGAGCTCGCCGCGGCCTGCCGGGAGCACGGCGCCGCCCTCGTCGTGGACGACGCGCACGGCCTGGGCGTCCTCGGCGACGGCGGCCGGGGCGCCCTCCACGCCGCCGGCCTTGCGGGCGCGCCCGACGTCGTGGCCACCCTGACGCTCTCCAAGTCCCTGGGCAGCCAGGGCGGCGCCGTCCTCGGCCCCGCCCGCGTCATCGAGCACCTGGTGAACGCCGCCCGTACGTTCATCTTCGACACGGGCCTCGCCCCGGCCGCCGCGGGCGCCGCCCTGGCGAGCCTGCGCCTGCTGCGCCGCGAACCGCACCTCGCGGGCCGCGCCCGTACGGTCGCCGCGACCCTGCACGCCCGGCTGGCCGCCGCGGGGCTCACCGCCGTACGGCCCGACGCGGCGGTCGTGTCGGTGCGGGCACCGTCCCCGGACGAGGCGCTCCAGTGGGCGGCGGACTGCCGCGCCGAGGGCGTGGCCGTCGGCTGCTTCCGCCCGCCGTCCGTGCCGGACGGGGTGTCGCGGCTGCGGCTCACGGCCCGCGCCGATCTCACCGACGAGCAGATCGACCGGGCCGTGGCCACGATCCTGCGCACGGCGCCGCCGTCCCGCTGAGCGCACGGCGAATCCGGTCCGGGGCGGTGGTCCCGCCCGCACCGCGCCGCCGCCCCTTGAACCCTCGGCGGATACCGTCCGCCGGTGACACCGTCCGGACGGCGCCGCCGGAAACCGCTCTCCCGTCGCAGCGTTCACCACTTCGGGCGACGGGCGGGCGCCTATCTCGGCGGAGCCCTCCCGTAAGCACGACATAAGTGGCAGTCTGGCGCGAAGCACAGTCCGGGACCGTTTGACCGGCAATCCACGGCATGCCGGAGTCCGGCCCGGTGGGAAAGGGACAGCGTCGCCATGGCCGACCATCAAGAAGCGTCCGTCACCCTGCCGAGCGATCCCGCCTCGGTCTCCACCGCCCGCAGATATGTGGCCGACGTGCTGGCCGAGTGGGGTCTGCCAGGCGGCAGCGACACCGCCGAAACGATCCGCCTGATCGTCTCCGAACTCGCCACCAACGCCGTCCAGCACACGCGCGGCCAGTCACCCGACTTCACCGTCGACGTGCGCCTCGAACGGCACGAGTGGCTGCGCATCGGCGTCACCGACAGCCACCCGCGCTATCCGAGGCGCCTCCCCGCGGCCGCGCAGCAGGACAACGGCCGCGGCATGGTCATCATCCGCTGGCTGGCCGCCGAATACGGCGGCCGGCTGACGGTGACGCCGACCGAGCAGGGCGGCAAGACCGTGTGGATCGCGCTCCCCTGGAAGGCGCCGCTGCAGGGCTGACCTTTGGTGCCTGCGCGGTCGCCTCCGGCGGATGTGACGTGCTGCGGGGGCGCACCGTGCCGGTGCAAGCGGCGCGCGCAGGCGGAAGCGGCGCGTGTCGGCGGACGGCGACGAACCGACGGAGCAGGCCGTGCCGGCAGGCGGCGACGTGGCCCGGGGGAGCAGGCAGCAGTTGACGTGCGGTCAGCGCACCCGGCCGTAGGAGACGGACCGCGTCCAGATCCGGTCGAGCTTCACCCACGAACCGGTCTTCGGCGAGTGCCAGATCCGGTTGTTCCCGGCGTAGATGCCGACGTGGTACACGCCGCCGCGCCCGTGGAAGAACACCAGGTCGCCCCGGCGCCGGTCCGACTTCGCCACCCTGCGCGTCTTGTTGTACTGGCCCTGCGCGGTGCGGGGCAGCTTCTTCCCGGCGCGCTTGTACGAGTAGAGCGTCAGCCCCGAGCAGTCGAAGCGGTGCGGGCCCGCCGCCCCCCACTGGTACGGGGCGCCCTTCTTCGACGCCGCGACCTTCAACGCCTTGCCCGCGGCGGCCGGAGCGGCGTGCGCCTCCGGAGCGGCGGGTGCGACGAGCGTGCCGCCCACCGCGAGCAGCGTGAGAGCGGACAGGGCCCGGGCGATCCGGGCCGGCATCGGATGGCAGGGGGAGGACGGTACCGGGACCTGATTCTGCGTCGCGGACATGCAGTACCCTTCGTCAACCCGCCTGTGAAGGATTGCCTGTCGGGTTCGGACAGGACGAAGATGCCCGGCCGCTGACGCGGCTTCACCCCAAGGGACACCGGGCCGCACTCCGTGTGCGGGGGTCGCCCCGTACTGCTCGGGTCCTCCACTCCTGCCGATCCACTGATGTCGACCAGTCGTCCGGACGGCGGCAGGACTCGGCGTTCCGCCCGGACCGCCCCGCCGGGGTGGCGGGGGCTTGTCGTCGTGACGGATCTTTCCCGCACCGCCCCGGAATCGGGAGCTGCGACGGGGCGGTGTGAGCCTCGTCACGCTTGCTCCGAACGGGTGGACGGCAGTGTTTCCCGGCCGACCCGCCGGATACGGCTGAGCCTCGTACCTGCGGCATCGCGACCCGCGACGGCCCGACGCCTACCGCCGGTCCGCAACTCGTCCCCGTCGAAGTTCGTCCTTTCGCCTCAGCCGAACGGTCCAGTGGCCGTCCCCCGGCCGGGTCCCCGAAACCCGTCAGGGTGACGCATCGTGAGGCACCGTCACCCGCAGGGCGCGCCGCTCGCCGTCCAGCGCGCGCAGCGCACGCGCCAGCGTCTCGGCGTGCACCTCGCGTTCGCCCCGCTCGTGCATCAGCGTCAGGGCGTCGCGCAGCGCGACGGCCCGGCCCACCAGTGCCTGCGCGGCCCGCAAAGCGCCGTACGTGTGCGTGGCGCGCGCCGGGTTGAGGCGTCCCAGCAGGTCGACGGCCTCCAGGAACGCGTCGACATAGGCGCACTCCGCCCGCGTGAGGGCCGGCAGGGGAGGGAATTCCGGCGGACGCACGGTCACCCCTCCCGGGTGCGCAGCACGTGGTCCACCACGCCGTGCTCCCGTGCGCCGGCCGCGTCGAGGACCAGGTCCCGGTCGAGGTCGGCGACCACCTGGTCGCGCTCCCGCCCGGTGTGCCGGGCCAGTACGTCGACCAGCAGCTCGTGCTGGCGTGTCAGTTCCCGCGCCTGGAGGTCGAGGTCGGAGGGCTGGCCGCGCAGCGGTTCGGCCAGCTCGGGCTGCCGGAGCAGCACCCGTGCGCCGGGCAGGGCCGCGCGCTTGCCGGGCGCGCCGGCCGCGAGCAGGACGGCGGCGGTGGACGCGGCCTGCCCGATGCAGGTGGTGGCCACGTCGCAGGAAATCAGCTGCATGGCGTCGTAGATGGCGGTCATCGCGTCGACCGGTCCGCCCGGCGAGTTGATGTACAGGGCGATGTCCTGGTCCGGCGCCGCGTACTCCAGGTGGATCAGCTGGGCCACCACGTCGTTGGCGGCCGTCGCGTCCACGGGCGTGCCGAGGAGGATGATCCGCCCCTCGAGGAGCTTGGAGTACGGGTCGAGGGTGCGGGTGCCCCAACTGGTGCGCTCGGTGAACTCGGGGAGGACATAGCGGGCGTGCGGGGTCATGACGGGATGCCTCCATCCGTAAAAAATGTACAGGATGTACAGACCGTTAGAATGGGAGCATGGCCTACGAGATTCCGGTGACGCAAGCCCGGGCAGAGCTCGCCGATCTGATCAACCGCGTCGTCTACGGCGGGGAGCGCGTCGTCGTCACCCGCCACGGCAAACCGCTGGTGGCGCTCGTCTCCGCCGCTGACCTGGAACGACTCGAATCGCCCCAGGAGGCGCCCGACGAGCGGGCGGTCGGCTCGGTGTCGGAGTTGCGCGAGGCGCCGTCCGCTCCCCGCGAACACCGCCGCTTCGGCATCGCCGCCGAGCACCGCCCCTACGGGGACTGACGGGCGCCCGCCCGCTCACCGCCGCACGCCGCGCGCCCCCGACCGGGGCGGGCGGGGGCGCGGCTCGTCGATGCCGGGATGCCGGGGCGGCTCCGTCATGTGGCGTACGGGCGTGCCCCCGTGTGGCGCGCGGACGGCGATGCGCATCAAGGGCATGGGTGTGCGGAGCCCGTACGCCGGAACGCTGCCGGGCGGGGCGGGGCGGGGCGACGGCGGGTGGGGACGGGTGCGGACGGGCGTGGGTCCGGTCTGGCGTTCAGTCGCGGCGGGCGCGTCGCGGCAGGAGGCGCCGGAGGCCGCGCGGGCGGTCCGGGGCCGGGGGCGTCGCGGGCTCCACCGGGGCGGCCGCCTTCACGGCGGCGGCGTACTCGTCCACGTACTCCTGGCCGGACAGGTCGAGGATGCGGTACATGATCTCGTCGGTCACCGCGCGGACGACGGCCTTCTCGTTCTCCATGCCCGCGAAGCGGGAGAAGTCCAGAGGCTCCCCGAACCGGACCGTGACGCGCTTGATCTTGGGGAGCACCTTGCCGGGCGGCTGGATCTCGAACGTGCCGACCATCGCGCACGGCACCACCGGCACCCCTGCCTTCAGCGCCATCACCGCGACGCCCACCTTGCCCTTGTACAGCCGCCCGTCGTGCGAGCGGGTGCCCTCCGGGTAGATGCCGAGCAACTCGCCCCGCGACAGCACCTGCAGGCCCTCGCGGATCGCCGCCTGGCCGGCCTCCTTGCCGGACCGGTCCACCGGGATCTGCCCCGCGCTGCGGAAGAACGCCGCGGTCAGGCGGCCCTTCAGGCCCGGCCCGGTGAAGTACTCCTGCTTGGCCAGGAACGTGATGCGCCGCTTCAGTACGGCCGGCATGAGGAAGTGGTCCGAGAACGACAGGTGGTTGCCCGCCACGATGGCCGCCCCTGTCTCCGGAATGTGCTCCAGCCCCTCGGTCCTCGGCCGGAACAGCAGACGCAGCAGCGGCCCGAGGAGCACGTGCTTGAGCAGGTAATAGAACACGGGCTGGCTCCCTACGCTGCCGGGTCGGCCTCTGAGCTGCGTGCCACCGGGTCGAACGGCACGTGGAGGAGGCGCGGGGCATGTGCGGGCCTCGACACCTGTGATCACCTCTGATCGTACGCGTACGGACCTGGCGCTGATTCTCATGAAAAAGGATCAGTTCATTGTCGCTCACGGGTCCGACGACACATTCACACCGACGCCTGTCATACGGGGGACGCCCCCCACCGGTCTCCCGGGCAGACGACAACCAAGAGCCGGGGGTTGCGGCGGGCGCCCTTCCACGGCGACGGCGGGCGACGGGTGACGGACGAAGGGGGGCGGACGACGGGCGGTGGGCGACAGACGATCGATGGCAGGTGCGGCGGGCGGCAGGTGAGGCCGAGGCCTGGGGCGGCCGAGGCCTGCTGGGGAGGCGGGCGCCAGGAGAGGGGTGTCGGATGGCGGCGGACCACGGACGACCGGTGACGGGACACGAGGAGGATCGAGTGACGTGACGTGACGAGAAGGCGCGGGCGCGGTGTGCGGGCACGGCGCACGGACGCATGAGCGCACCGGCCCGTCGGCCCTGCGGGGACGGGGACGAGAGCGCGGGCGGGGGCCTCGGCCGGCGCGGGGCGGCCTGGGTGGTCTCGGCCAAGGCGGGGTGGTGTCGATCGGGTAGTGCTCGGTGGGTCTGCGGACCGGAGCGGTGCCGCCGGGGTATGCGAGACGTATGTGGTGGTTCCACCGGATACACGGCTCGTTCCGCGGCTCGCCCTTCGGGCGGGGGTGGCGGCGTGGCAAGGACCTGGAGCTGATGCACCGGGCCATGGGTTTCGCGGCGCTCGGCCTGCTGACCCTCGTCCCGCTCCTCATCGTGGTCGCGGCAGCCGACCCCGCAGGCGGCCAGGGCTTCGCACAGTGGCTCGCGGAGGGCCTCGGTGTGAGCGAGGCGTCGCGGGACGAGGTGGAACGGGTGTTCGCCGCTCCCGCCTCGGCCCTGGAGTCGACGACGGGTTTCGGTCTGGCGGCGCTCGCGGCGTTCGGGGTGACCTTCGGGGGCGTCGTCCAGACCGGGTACGAGAAGGTGTGGGAGGTTCCGCCGGCCCGCTGGCACACGATGTGGCGGCACCTGGTGTGGCTCGCCGCGCTCATCGGCTACCTGCTCCTGTCGTCCCACGTGGCTGCCCAGCCGACCGACGTGGGCGACCTGACCTGGCGGATCACCGTGGCGGTGGCCAGCGCGCTGGTGTTCTTCTGGTGGTCGCAGCGACTGCTCCTGGGCGGCCGGGTGCCATGGGGCGCACTGCTGCCGGGTGCGGTGTCCACGGTGATCGGGCTGGCGGGCCTCTGGGTCTTCTCGCACCTGGTGTTCTCGCCGCTGATCGCCTCCAACGCGGTGGCGTACGGCCCCGTCGGCACGGTCCTGGTCATCCAGTCATGGCTGGTGGGAGTGGGCTTCGTCGTCTTCGGCGGCGCACTCGTCGGCCGCGTGCTGTACGAGGAGCGCTGGCTGATCGGCCGGGTCCTGCGCCGCACCCTGCAACGCCTCACGCCCCGCCGCCGAGCGGAGAGGCCCTGAGCGGACGGTCACGCTGAGCGGACGGTCACGCTGAGCGGCGGGGCGGATGGCGGCCGCAGTCTCCCGTCCGAGCCCGTCGCCCGCCCGGGCCCTCCTGGGAAATCCGCTTGCCTGCTCCGGTCGGTCCTGGAACAGTGTGCCGCGCTCCGCGACCTCGCAGACACACTCACGGTGAGGAATGAAGCCAATGTTCTCGGCGTCCCCCAGCGGCCGCCGTCGGCCCTGAGCGCCTGCTCCGCAGCGGCCTCAGCGTGCCACGCTGTTCCACACGGCGGCCCCACGACGCGGTGCCTGACGCACCGCCACGCTCCCGCGCCCCGAACGTCCCGCGTTCGCCAGGGGCTCCCGAGACTTCGTGAGGTCGATACCCACCATGGACATCCAGGTCCAGAGCTTTGCCGTCGCCAATCTCCGCCGCCGCCCCGTGGTCGTCGAGACCGGTGGCTTCGTCGCCGGATTCACCCCCGATACCGACAACCCCGACATGAACTACGCGACCCCGCTGCCCGGCGCCAAGCCGATGGAGCAAGACGTCGCGGCCTTGATCGGGGTCTTCCGGGAGCGGGGTCTGCTGCCCCGACTGGAGTTCGCCCCGCAGGCCGCCCCGGCCGTGGCACCGGCCCTGCGGGCGGCGGGCTTCGCCACCGAGGCGGTGCACGAATACCTCGTCTGCACACCCCACACGCTGACAGCCCCCGAATCCGCCGACTCTCCGCGTGTGGAGAGCCCGGCCACCGAAGAGGAGTTCGCCGAGCTCGACGCCGCGTTGGCCGAGGCATTCGGTGGCGTCTTCGCGCCCTCCCCGCAGGGTGCGGCCCGACTGCGCCGCACCCAGCGGAGCGGCGGAGCGGTCCGCTTCGTCCGCGACCCGGAGGGCGGCATCGTCGGCGGGGCGTCCTGTTCCCCGCCGGCCGAGGGCACCGCAGAGCTGTCCGGCGTCGGCACCCGCCCCGCCTACCGGGGGCGCGGTATCGCCGCCGCGGTAACCGCCGCGCTGACCGAGGCGATGTTCGCCCGGGGAGCCGGATCAGTCTGGCTGGAGTACTCCGGAGAAGGATCCCGCCGCGTCTACGAGCGCGTTGGCTACCGACCGCAAGGCACTCGCCTCTACCTCTCCTTGCCCCCGACGCGGCAACCCTGACGCCACCGACCCGCTCGGGGGGGGCGACGGCATGCCGCCCGCCCCCCCCCGAGCTCGCAGCGCCCCACCAGACGCGACGACCTCTCAGGCAGCGCCCGCCGCACTACGTCCGCGTCGATGGCGACCCTTCTGCGGGTGGTCCGAAGGCCGGGCCGTCCGGCATGCGCCTCGGGCGCGGGCCGCCGACCCGGGGGCCTGGGGCCGGCGGCCGGGGCCGGGGTCATCGAGGGGCGGTGGGGCGGACCGCGAGGATGGCGATGTCGTCGTCGCTGTCGGCGCCCAGGCCGATCAGGAGCTCGTCGCACAGGACGTTGAGGGGTTCGCGGGCCAGGGCGGCGGTGTGGCGGCTCAGGCGTTCCATGGCGTCGTCCAGCGATTCGTCGCGGCGCTCGATCAGGCCGTCGGTGTACAGCAGTACCGTCGCGTTGGCGGGGACGGCGTCCTTCGCGCGGGGGCGGGGCATGTCCGGGTCCATGCCGAGCAGCACTCCGGACCCGTCCTCCAGGAAACGGGTGTGGCCGTCGTCCGTCGTCAGCAGCGGCGGCAGATGCCCGGCCGACGAGTGCACCAGCTCCCACGGGCCTTCCGCCGGGCCCTTCAGCAGCCCGTAGATGCACGTCGCCGTGGCTTCCCGGTACAGCGTGTGGTTCGCCATGTCGAGGCGGCGCAGTACCGTCTCCGGGGGTTCCTGCCGGTCGACGGCGATACCGCGCAGCATGCTCCGCAGCTGGCTCATGGCGATGGCCGCGTCCAGGTTGTGCCCCGTCACATCGCCGATGACCAGCGCCGTGTCGCCGCTCGGCAGGATGAAGCTGTCGTACCAGTCGCCGCCGACCTGCGCCGTGGTGGACGACGCGGCGTAGCGGGCCGCCAGTTCCAGATGGGCGACCTCCGGCAGTACGGGCAGCAGGGACCGCTGGAGCCGTTCGGCGATGTTCCGGGTCTCCTGGTACAGGCGCGCGTTGTCGACGCCCAGGGCGAGCGCGCGGCCCAGGTCGTCGATGAGCGACAGATCCCCTTCGGTGAACGGCCGGTCCCGGTCCGTACGGGCCACGGTCAGCGCGCCGAGGATCTCCCGTCGGGCCCGCAGCGGCGCGACGATGGCGCTCACCGTCTCCAGCCGCCCGAACAGCTCCCGGTAGTGGGCGTCCAGCGGGCTCGCCGCCTCACCGGGCGGCGGGGAGTCGGCGAGCAGCAGCGGCCCGGCGCCGCTGAGGGCCCGCGCCAGGGGGCCGCGGGCCGCGTCCGTCAGCGGCGGCAGCGCGCCCTCGAACTCCTCCATGCACAGGTCGCCCGGGTCGCGGTGGACCACACGCGCCCGTTCGAGCAGCGCGTCCTCGGTGAACAGGTCGATCGCGCACCAGTCGGCGAGGCGTTCGGTGAGGATCCGGCCGACGTGTTGCAGGCCGTCGTCCAGGTCCGGGGCGTTGCTCATCGCGGCGCCGGTCTCCGCCAGCAGCGACAGGCGTTCCAGCGCGGGCAGGACTGCCTCGCCGCGCCGGCCGGCGGGGGCCGGGTGCTGTGGGGCGGACGGGGGAGCGGCGTGTTCCTGGGGCGCGGCGGCGGGGCGTCTGCCGGGGCGGCGCGAGGCGGGCCCCGGCGCGGCGGCGCGGGGGGACATCTGCGCGACGAACACCGTACGGCCGTCCGCCGTCTCCTGCGTCTGGATGAACAGTCGCACCGGTACGAGCCGGCCGTCGCGGTGCAGCGCGGGCAGCGGGACCGAGCGGCCCAGGATGCGGGGCTGCCCGCTCAGCAGCAGCGACGTGAACGCCGCGATGTGCCGTTCCCGCAGGTGCTCGGGGATGAGCGTGGGGAGCGGCCGCCCGACGAGGTCGTCGGCGTGCCAGCCGACCAGGTCGGCGGCGGGGCCGTTCACGGCGATGATGCGGTTCTGCTCGTCGGCGGCGATCGTCGGGACCCTGCTGGCCTGGACGTGCGCGGCGTCCCACGGCGCCGGTTCCGCGGGCCCGGCGCCCGGATCGCGCGGCACGACCGTCCAGGCGGTGGGGTGCGTGCCCGTGAGCTGGCCGGTGATCTCGTCGAACAGCCAGGTGTGGAAGACGCGGCTGCGGGGCAGCGCGGGCAGGGCGAGCAGCCGCTCCTCACGCGCGGCCTGCTCGGCCACGTCCAGAACGCGGCTCAGGGTCTCCACCGCAGGTCCCGCGTCGGCCGGCACGGCCAGCGGCAGGGAGCGGATCTCCCCCTCGACGGGCTCGTCGCGCAGCGCGGCCGTCACGCACGCGCTGATCACGTTGCTGATGTCCTGCGCCGTGACCAGGTCCTCCGGCGGTACGTGGTGTTCCCCGGCGGCCGCGGCGAGCTCCAGTTCGCGCAGCAGGACGTGCCGGTGCTGCTGCGCCGCGGCGTAGAGGGCCCCCGGTACGTCGACCAGCGTGACCGTCTCGGCGGACTCGGCCGGCGGCTCCGGGTTCCGCCACGCCGTGGGGTGCGGGGCCGGGCCCGGCGACAGTTCGAACCACACGGTCTTGGCCGTGTCGCCCGTTTCGACGCCGTGCCGGGACGCCAGCCGCTCGACGAGCGCCAGGCCCTGCCCCGTACCGGCGTACGGAGGGCAGTCCTGCGGCACCAGGACCCGCGTCGGACGGTGGTCCCGCACCGCGACGCGGACCCGGCCGTCGGCCGCGCCGGCGGACACGTCGATGTCGGTGCGGGCGTGCAGCACGGCGTTGGTCACCAGTTCGCTGGTGAGCAGTTCGGCGGTGTCCAGCAGGTCGGGTGCGGTCCCCGGTGCGGCATCGCCCAGAGCGGCCCGCACGAACCGGCGGGCCCGCGCGGCGCTCTCCGGGTCCGGAGGGAACCGTTGCGACGGTGCTTCCGGGGCAGTGGGGACGCCCATGCCCTCAGTCTGCCTCAGCGGACCCGGCCTCGCGGCCCGCCCGAGCCGCCCCGTGGCAGACGGGTGAGCCCCCGTGCCCCTCCGCCCCCGGTGCCCCCTGCCCGCCGTGCCGCCGGCACCGCCCCGGCGGAACGCCCGCCCGCAGCGGAACCGTGGCGCGATCCGCGTGCGCCCCGCGCGACTGCCGCTCCTAGCGGAGGCCCAGGCACGGCAGCCACGCCCGCGATGCCCCGCGGGCCGCCGTCAGCAGGGCGGCCAGCGCTCCCGGCGCGCCCGTCAGCAGATCCGCCGGCCAGCAGGGTGCCGCCGGCCTGGTCCCGCCCGCTCCGGGCGCGGGCCCCGAGCCGGGCGCATCCGGTGCGGCCCCCGATCCGGGGCCGGCCGGGCTCGTACCCGGGCCCGTGGCCTGCGGCGCCAACGCCTCCGGCAGCCGCGCGGCCAGCAGTACGGCGAGCCGCTCCCGCAGCCGCGCCGCCCCCTCGTGCCCGGCGTGCCGGGCGAACGCGTCGGCCACCACCAGCACGCCCGCCGCCCCGTGGCACAGGCCCAGCAGGTCGGCGGGCCCTTCGCCGTACAGGTGGAAGCCCTCGTCGTACCGCTCGGCCAGCCGTGTGAACACCTGGGCCGCCCGGTCCGCGGCCGCTTCGTCGCCCAGCGCGTTGGCGGCGTCCCACAGCGCCCACGCCACGCCGGGCGCCCCGTAGCACCACGCCTGCCGGGGCGCGGCCTCCCGCGAGGGGATCCGCCCGTCCAGCCCGGCGCCCGGCCAGGTGCGCAGTCCCCGCCCGTCCTCGTACTCCTGGCGCTCCAGCCACCCCGTGACGCGGCGCAGCGCCCCGGCGGCCTCCGGACCCGCGTGCCGTACGGCGGCGGTCAGCGCGGTGGCCACCCCGGCGGCGCCATGCCCCATGCCGGTGTTGATACGCCCCTGCAGCCACGCGAGGTGCGGGTGCCGCTCGTACCCGTCGGTGCGCAGCCGCCACAGGTCGTCGCTGTCGCACAGGGCGGTGAGCCGGTCCCGGTACGGCGCGAGGTGGACGGGATCGGGGCGTACCCCGGCGCACTGCGCGAGGAGGCCGCCCGCGGGGCCGACGATCAGGTCGTAGTCGGCCAGCCGTACGCCCTCGGTGCGGCTCTCGCGTGTCGCCGCCGTGTCGACGAGACGGTCGCGCAGCCGGTCGGCGACCTGGTGGAGGCCGGGGTGGAGGGCGGCGCCGAGGCGCAGGCCGACGAGCGTGCCGGCGAGTCCGCCGTCGTAGAGCCCGGTGTGGCCGGGGCCCCGCCCCGCGCCGCGCGCCCAGACGGCGACGGCGTGCGCGGCGGCGTGGACGTCCTCCGGTGTGGCGCCGTCGGCGCTCGCCACCACGTGGGCGAGCACGGGTACGCCGGGGTCCGACGGAATGGGCGCGGCCCCGTCGCCGTCGGGCGCGGCGGCCCAGCGGGTCAGACAGCGGACGGCGAGGTCGAGCGCGTCGGACCGGCTGTCAGCAGCGTGCGGGACGGGCCGGCTGTCCGGGACGTGCGCGGCGAGGCGGGCCGCGCCCGGCGGGGCGACGGGGGTACGGGCGGGATGTCGGGGCCTTGGCTGCACGGTGCTCCTCGGATCGCGTGCCTGCGGGAAAAGAGGGCGGATCGCCGGTGACAGGTGGCGGATGAGGACGGTTGGTTTCGGGTGTCGGGCTTCGCTTCTCGCTTCCCGGGTGTCGCTTTCCGCGTGCCGGGGGCCAGTCCCGTGTCCTGGTCGGAAGGGTCCGACCGGGGGCCAGGTTTCACAGCGGGTCCCAGGGGGCGTGGCGGAGCCGCCCGCTGGACGGGCGGCTCCTGTGGTGCGCTGCGGTCACCCGCAGATGACCACCGTGGCGCAGACGATGATCGTGCAGAGGCCGCTGCAGCCGGCCGTGTACGCCTGCGTCTCCGGCAGCTCCGTCTCGGTGATCCGCGCGTCGAGGTCGTCGATCAGGTTGTCCAGGTCGGTGAGTTCGAGGGTCTGGGGCATGGTGGTCCCGCCTTTCGTGGTTGTCGTTGCTTGCTTCTGTCTCCTCATGAGGTGTTGACCGCCCCAGGGGACCGCCGCCCACGCGGGACGGTCGGGCCGGGGACGCCTGTGGGCGCCTCGCCGGGCAGCAGCGTGGCCGCGGCCTGCGCGGCGAGCTGCTCCGGACGGGCGCGGTGGGGGAGGCGCAGCAGGACCTGTGCGGCGACCGGCGCCCCGCCGTGCAGCGGGTCGCGCAGGGTCAGGCCGTCCGGTCCGGGCAGCATCTCCTCGGCGTACAGTTCGCCGCCCGCCCGCTGCGCGCACAGGCGCTCGACCAGCGGGACGGCGGTCACGGAGTCCAGATCGGCCGGGACGGGCTTCGCCCCGGGCGCGGTGCGCAGGAAGACGTGGCGGGGCAGTCCGGCGGAGCGCCGCAGCACCGCCAGCGCGCGCACCTTCGCCAGGGCGCCGTCGCGGGGGTGCCACAGCCGGGCGCGGTCCAGCCGCCAGGTCGCCGGGGCCACCACGAGCGTGCCGCCCGCGACCGTCAGCCTCGGCAGCCGCGCGGCTTTGGGCAGCGCGGCCTCCAGGCCGTCGAGGCGCACCATCCGGCGGGTCGCCGGGAGACCTGCCGTCAGGAGCAGTCGCGTCAGCACGTCGTACGGCGGCGCGGGGCTGCGCGTCGCATGGTGGACCGGCACGATCCGCCGCCCGTCCGCCTCGGCGACCAGCAGCCCGTCCCGTACGCGCACCGTGATCCGGTCCAGCGGCAGGTACCGCGCCTCACCGCCCGCCGGGCCGTAGTACGGCGTCGGGTCCGGGTCGCCGGTCCACCAGGAGGTGACGACGGGGCGCCGCACGGCGTTCGCGGCGCGTTCGGCGAGCGGCGGCACCAGCAGTTCCACGAACCGCACGCCCGTGCGCCGCTCCAGGTCCGCGAGGAAGGCCCGGTACGCGTCGGCCGCCCCGTAGCCGCCGTCCAGCGCCCGCATCCCGTCCGCGAACCGCGCGTCCAGTACGCCCGCCGGGGACGCCGTCTCCAGTACGGCGAGCGCGCCGCCCGCACCGCCCGGCAGGGGCCGCAGCAGGCAGTCGTACGGCCAGGGCGGCAGCGCCTCGTCGGCGGGCGGCGCGCCGAGCGCGTCCAGCAGCCCGTCGTCCAGGTCGACCCGCTCCTCGGCGGCGTGGGCGGCGAGGTGGCCGAGCAGCGCGCCGTACGGGGTGCCGGCGGCGTCCGTCCCGGGCCAGCCCGCGTACGCCCGGAGCGCGACGGGGGCGGGGCCCTCGGCGGGGGCGAGCCGCTCGGCGAGGAGTTCGCTCACCGGACGGGGCTCCGGACCGATCCGCCACGGCACCTCCGCCGGAGGTTCCACGGCGGCCTCCCGCAGCGCGGCGATCCGCGCGGCGACCCGCACCGCGTCCTGTACCCGGTCGGCGGCGCGCGCCGCGACGACGGTGTCCGCCCGCCGGTACACGTCCACGAACCACCGCCCCGCCGCCTCGGCGGCCCGCGGCTCACGGGCCGGTTCCGCGCCGCCCGGACGCTCCCCGCGCCCCGCCGCCTCGGCGCCGTGCGACGGCCCGCACGACCCCGCGGCGCCCCCGGTCCGTTCGCCCGCCACCGCACCCGCCGCGCCGGTACCCTGCGGCCGCTCGGCGGTCGCCGCCGTCTCTGCCGATCGCGGAAGCCCGGCCGCCGCCCCGGCCCGCCCGGTCGGCCGCAGGCCGTGCTCCGCCGCCCCCGCCGGACGCGGCAGCTCCGCGCCCGGCGGCGTCCACGCCCCGTACCGCTGCCGGGGTGCCGCGCACACCTGCAGGACGCCCACCCCGGCCAGGTGCCGCAGGAACCCGCGCAGCACCGCGGGGTCCGCGGGGCGCGTGCCCGCCGCCCCGGCGGCCAGCGCCTTCTCCAGGTCGCCGAGTGCCACAGGTCCGTCCGCGAGCAGCGCCAGGACCCGGGCCAGCGCCCCGGTGCGCCGCAGGACGACCTCGCGCAGGCGCCCCGGATCGCGCGGCTCCACCACCCAGCAGCGCAGCACCGCCGTCCCGTCGGCCGGGTCGCCCGCCGTGAAGTGCAGCGGCGCGGGCGCCAGCAGCGTCGCCGGCGGGGCGTCGAGCAGGTCCACGGGCGCGGCACTTGTGCGTACGAGGTGGACGTTCTCCACCTCCCCCAGGGCGACGGCGCCCAGCGCGGCCCGCCCCGCGAGCAGCGTCCCGGCGCCGTCCGCGCCGCCCACCGGGGCCGCCGCGACATGCCCGGCCCAGCCGCGCGGTGTCGTCTTCGCGGCCATCCGGCCCAGCACCCGCCACAGGTACGCGGACCGCTTCCGCAGCTGCTTGCCCTGCCAGGAGCCGCCGTCGGCCAGCCGCCGCGCCACGTCCTCGACGACGCCGGGCGCGGTCTCGGCCAGGAACGTCCGCAGCACCGCGTCGTTCCGGGCGGACTCCCAGGCGCGGGTGCCCACGCGGGTCTGCTCCGCCGCCACGGCCTCCTCCAGCCGTCGCGCCTCCGCGCGGGCCTCCCGCGCGCCCTCCAGCAGCGACCGCGCCTCGCCCAGCAGCGCCCCCGCCGCCGGTACGCCGGACAGGGCGGCCAGCAGCGCGCAGTCGTCCGGGCCGGGCGCCTCCCCGGCGTGCAGGCGGCGGCGCAGCGCCAGTACGGCACCGCGCTCGGCGGCCCCGAGCCGGTCGTCCGGCACGAGATGGGTACCGACCCGTTCGGCGAGCGCCCGCGCCCGGCCGGCCAGCCGATCGACGGTGCCGGCGTGCCGGGCCACCCGGTCGAACAGCGCGGGGTCGCCGGCCGCCGTCCACGCGGCGCACGGCATGCCCGCGACCCGCAGCAGTGCCAGGGCGCCCAGGGTGTCGGCCGTGTCGGCGCTCATGTCAGGCCCTCCCGTCGTCGGTGAGCGCCTCGCCGGTGGGCGCCTCGTCCGCGAGCGCCTCGGTGAGCAGGCCCTGCCGGGCCACGGAGAAGCGCCCCCGGTTCCAGTGGAAGATCACCCAGTGGGCGGCGGCCCTGCGCGGCCCGATCCGCGCCTCACCGGACTCGAAGTAGCCGGTCCGCCATTCCTCGGCCGCCGCGCGCAGCGCGTCCCGGTGGGCGGCCACCCGCGCCCGCCACGCGGGGGGCAGCGCGTCGAGCCTGGCCTCATCGGGCAGCTCCCAGTACGCCCGGACCCCCGCCGCGGCCCGTTCCCGTTCGGCGCCGCGCAGCCCTTCCGCGAGCCGGCGGCCGGTCTCCTCCCGTACCGCCTGCCACACGCCCCGGTGCTCCCAGCCGACGATGCCCAGCCCGTCGAGTACGGCGCGCAGCAGCGTCAGCGACAGCCGCCAGTCGGCCGGCGGGCGCTCCCCGGTGTGGTGGTCCAGCCATGCCCGCGAGTCCGCGGTGTGCAGCCGGTGCACGTGCTCCATGGACCGGGCCCCGCCGTAGAGGTACGTCTCCGGCTCGTACACGGCCGGCACCGGTTCCGCCCAGCCGCGCGGCGACCGGCCGAGGAGGCGTACGAGCTCCGCGCGCAGCGTCCCGGCGGCGCAGGGCGCGGGCGCGTGGAACCGGACGCGCAGGCCCGGCGGCTTGTGGACGAAGAAGAAGTCGTCGGCCGCCCCCTCCTCGGTCAGTTCGCGGGCGGTGTCGGCGAGCCGCCGGTACAGGGCGGGCCAGGCACGCGCCCCGTCGGGGGCGAGGTTGATCTGCGTCCACCCGCTGTCCGGTCGCCGTTCGTCGCGCAGGGCGCGCAGTCCGGCGGCGACGAAGGTGCGGCGGGCCGCCTCGTACGCGTCGCCCTCGGGCACCAGCGGGAGGGCGCCGGGCGGATCGGTGCGGGCGTCGTGAAGGCAGTCCGCGAGCAGACGCTCGACCTGCAGCATGCGGCCTCCTCAGGGACGACCCGGCGGATGGCTCCGTCGGATGTCGGACGGTCCGACAACTGTGTGTCCATGTCACGGTCCGTCGAAAGCATGAGGAGAAGTAGTCATATGAACGATGGGAGTGCGCTGGCGTGACTCCGAGGTACGCGGGGCGGACGCGCGCGCCGGAGCCCGCCACGGGCGCCCCGTGAGGAACGACCGGGGCCACGGCGGTGGTCGCCGTGGCCCCGGGGTGCCGTACGCGGTTCCGGTGCGGGTCAGCGCCCGGACCGGACCGTCACTGGTAGGTGATGTCCGACGCGGCGTAGCGGCAGTGGGTGCCGTCGGGGCCGCTGCCGAGGGTGCGCGGCTCCTTGCCCTTGTTGTTGCCCTCGTACCGGACGCACGGCTGGATCTTCCGCTTGGCGTCGCCGTGGACGCGGATGTCGCGCAGCGACGCCGTGTCGCCGTAGTTGGCGTTGACGCCGACGAGCTGCTTGCCGGGCACGGTCACGTCGACGTCGCTGACGATGATCGTCCGCTTGTACTGCGTGGAGCAGTTGCCGCAGCTGCGCACCAGCTTGCCGAAGTCGGACAGCTGGAACTTGGTGATGACCAGCTTGCCGGCGCCGTTGAACTGGAAGACCTTGTCGGACGCCTTGCGGGCGCCGCCGCCGTACACCGTGTACACCGACGAGGCGGACTTGCCCTTGAAGGAGGCGGCGTCCTCGCCGACGTCCTCCCACCAGACGTTCTGCAGGGTGCAGCTGCCCAGGCAGTGGACGCCGTCGGCGGCGGGGGAGCCGATGACGACGTTCTTCAGGACCGCGCCGTCCTTCAGCGTGAACATCGGCGCCTGGCCCTCGCCCTGGCCGCCGTCGCCGAGGGCGCCGGTGCCGTGGAAGCGCTGGAGTTTGCCGTCGTACGTGCCGGACACCTCGATGGTCTTGGCGACCGGCTTGCTGCCCTTCGCCTCCGGCCACGCGGACGCGGCGCCCGCCGGGGCGAGCATGCCGCTGCCGACCAGCGCGGCACCGGTCAGGCCGAGCGCGGTCAGGCCGCCGACGACGGCGCGGCGACGGGTGAGGCGGCGGCGGTGACGCGCACGCGGCGCTACCGGCTGCGTCGGCTGTGTCTCTGAACTCATGTGAATCCTCGGATGGGGGGCCACTTGCACCCGGTAGTCGCCGCCGCCACCGGGAGGGTTGCCGCCCCGAGGAGTTTCTCCACGAAGTCCCCCCGGCGAGGGGTTCCGCCCGCGAGGAGTCCAGCCCGCGAAGAGTCCGGCTGCGCGAGGGCCCGGACCATCGGGCGTCCGGGCCACCGGGCGTCCGGGCCGCCGGAGCGCCGGGGCCCAGGACCGCCGGACTCCATCACCGTCGGGCCCCAGTCACCGGGTCCCGGGACCGTCCGGCCCCCGGCTCAGTTGTCGCCCGCGGCCACCATGCCCAGCGTCACCAGGCCGAGCACGATCCAGGCGAACCACAGCCATCCGTTGCTGCCCAGGGCCACCGTGTACGCCGTCGTCAGGACCAGCGCACCGATGGTGACCATCCCCATGGTCTTCGTGGAACCGGACATCGCGCCCTCCTCCGGAGCCGACCCGCGGGCCTCGCCCTGCCATGGTCGCCCCAACGGAGTGCACGGCGCTACCGGCGTGCACGTCCCGCGCGCACCCTGTGCGCCCCGCGCCCACCGAGGGGTCGTGCGCCCCCGCACCTCACGCGCGCCCTCGCACCCGCCCTGACCCCGCATCCGCGGTGACACCCCGCACCCGCGCCCGGGTGCGTCCCGGTCTACCGGCTGCCGCGTGCCTGGAGCGAGGCCAGGTACGCGTTGTACGCCTCCAGCTCCTTGTCGCCGTCGCGGTCCGCGGCCCGGTCGGAGCGGCGCGCCGCCCGCTGCTCGGAGTGGTACCACTGGTACATCAGCGCCACCAGCACCACCACGGACGGGATCTCGCTGAACGCCCAGGCGATGCCGCCCGCGGCGTTCTGGTCGGCGAGCGCGTCGATGCCGAGCGACGCCGGGGGGTGCGCGTACGTGCCGACCATCGGTTCCGACGCCATCATCAGCGCGATCCCGAAGAACGCGTGGAACGGCATGCCCGCGAACAGCTCCAGCATCCGCATCACATACCCCGGCCGGTGCGGGCCGGGGTCCACGCCCATGATCGGCCAGAAGAACACCAGGCCGACCGCGAGGAAGTGCACCATCATCGCGATGTGGCCCGTCGTGGAGCCCATCAGGAAGTCGAACAGCGGCGTGAAGTACAGGGCGTACAGGCTCGCGATGAACATCGGGATCGTGAACGCCGGATGCGTGATCACCCGCATGTACCGGCTGTGCAGCAGCATCAGCAGCAGCTCTCGCGGTCCCTTGGAGCCCCGGGCCGCCACCGGCAGCGCCCGCAGCGCCAGCGTCACCGGCGCGCCGAGCAGCAGCAGGATCGGCGAGAGCATGCTGATCACCATGTGCTGGACCATGTGGACGCTGAACATGACCATGCCGTAGTCGTTCAGCCCCGTGCACATCACCAGCGCCACGGTCAGCACACCGACGGTGAAGAACACCGTGCGGCCGACGGGCCAGGAGTCGCCGCGCCGCCGCAGCCGCGCGACCCCCCAGCCGTACAGCGCCAGCGCGAGCAGACAGCCCACCAGGAAGAACGTGTCCGGCGAGAACGCGAGCCCCCGCCCCAGCGTGAACGGCGGCAGGTCCATCATCGTGCCGTGTCCGCTGTGATCCATCCGGCGGCTCCTGATTCATGCTGGGTTGTCCGCTTGCCGCACCAGACTAGAACCGCCCCCGGCCGCGTCGGCGACCGGGGGCGGGTTCGGCGCGCCCGCGCGGCGCTACAGGACCGTCTCCGCCTCGGTGTACCGGTCGGCGGGGACCGTCTTGAGGGTCTGGGTGGCCTCCGCGAGCGGGACCATCACGATCTCCGTGCCGCGCAGCGCGGTCAGCATGCCGAACTCACCGCGGTGCGCCGCCTCCACCGCGTGCCAGCCGAACCGGGTCGCGAGGACGCGGTCGTACGCGGTGGGCGTGCCGCCGCGCTGGACGTGGCCGAGGATGACCGCGCGGGCCTCCTTGCCGAGCCGCTTCTCCAGCTCGCCGGCGAGCTGCTGGGCCACGCCCGCGAACCGCTCGTGCCCGTAGATGTCCTTGCCGCCCTCGTTGAACGCCATGGTGCCCGCGCGCGGCTTGGCGCCCTCGGCGGCCACGACGATCGCGAACTTCTTGCCCGCCGCGAAACGCGCCCCGACACGGGCGGTGAGCTCGTCGATGTCGAAGGGGCGCTCCGGTACGACGATCGCGTGCGCGCCCGCGGCCATGCCGGAGTGCAGCGCGATCCAGCCGGTGTGCCGGCCCATGACCTCCACGATGAGGACGCGCTGGTGCGACTCGGCGGTCGTCTTCAGCCGGTCGAGCGCCTCCGTGGCGACACCGACGGCCGTGTCGAAGCCGAACGTCACATCCGTCGAGGCGATGTCGTTGTCGATCGTCTTGGGCACGCCCACTATCGGCAGCCCGGCCTCCGACAGGAGGTTCGCCGCCTTCAGCGTGCCCTCGCCGCCGATCGGGATGATCGCGTCCAGGCCCAGCTCGGCGACGTGGCCGCGGGCCCGCTCCACACCGTCCACCAGGTGCGCGGGCTGCACCCGCGACGAGCCGAGGATCGTGCCGCCCTGGGCGAGGATGCCGCCCACGGAGTCCAGGTCGAGCTTGCGGTAGTCGCACTCCAGCAGGCCCCTCCACCCGTCGTGGAAGCCGATGACCTCGTCACCGTGGTCGACGACGGCGCGGTGCACGACGGAACGGATGACGGCGTTCAGACCGGGGCAGTCGCCTCCGGAGGTGAGCACACCAATGCGCATAGCCCGAAATACCTTTGCAACGTGGGCCGACTCCCGGACCACGTCGTCCGGTCTGGATCACCCGTAACCCTACCGGCGGAGGGGGGCGTCATCGAACCGGACGTCCGGCTTGTGGACACTTCGGAGGAACCAACGAGGAGCGGCGCGAAAAGGCCCAAACGAGCGGCCCGGCACACGGAAGTGCGACCCGGTCCGCGAGGCGCCCGGCACGTGCCCGGACACGGCGCAAAGGGGCGGCCGCGGGCCCGTGCGACGGACCGCGCGACCGCCCCTCACCGGTGCGGCGCGGCTCAGGCCGGCTGGCTGGCCGCCGCGATCCGCTCGGCGCGCAGCGCCTCGTACCACCGGTCGTCCGTCGGCGGCAGCGCGTTCACGTCGAGGGCCAGCTTCAGCAGCAGGTCCGCGATCTGCGGGTTGCGCGCCATGACGGGGCCGTGCATGTACGTGCCGAAGACGGTGTCGTTGTACGCGCCCTCGGTGCCGTCGCCGGTGCCGTTGCCCTTGCCGAACACGGTCCGGGCGAACGGGCGGGCCGTCGGGCCCAGGTGCGTGATGCCCTGGTGGTTCTCGAAGCCGGTCAGCTGCGGCAGGCCCAGGCGCGGGTCGATGTCCGCGAGGACGTCGCCCACGCACCGCTCGCCCTCGCCGCGCGTGGAGATCACGTCGATCAGGCCGAGGCCCGGCTCCCGCTCGCCGAGGTCGTTGATGAACTCGTGGCCGAGGATCTGGTAGCCGGCGCACACCGAGAAGATGATCGCGCCGTTCTCCGCCGCCCGGTTCAGTCCGCCGTCCCGGCGCAGCCGCTCGGCGGCGAGCCGCTGCGGCCGGTCCTCGCCGCCGCCGATCAGGTAGATGTCGCCGGAGGTGGGGATGGGCTGGTCGCTGCGCACGTCCACGCGGTGCACGTCCAGGCCGCGCTGGCGGGCGCGGCGCTCGACGACGAGGACGTTGCCCTGGTCTCCGTAGGTGCTGAGCAGGTCGGGGTAGACCCACACCAGACGCAGACTGCTGTCGCTCATGCTCTTTCGTCCTTAGGGGCTCGTGGGTCAGTTGCCGACGCGGCGGCGGACGTCCTGGAACGCGGTGTAGTTGGCGATCAGCTCGATCCGCCCGGGCGGCGCGCTCTGCACGGCCTCGTCGAGGGTGTCGCACACGCGGAAGTCCAGGCCCGCGACCTCCAGGCGCACGGCGAGGTCCAGCCGGCGGTCGCCGATCACGAAGATCGGGTGCCCGGCGAGGCGCGGGTAGTCGACGTCCCACAGCCACGAGGTGTCCGTGCCGTCCGCGCCGCGCGCGTTCACGGAGAGGATCACCGGCGTCGGCGGCTGGTCGATGAGCGAGAACGTCTCCAGCCAGCCGGCCGGGTTCTTCGCCAGCAGCAGCCGCAGGTCGCGGCCGAGGAACGACACCACGTCGTACCGGCCCGCGACGGCCTGCACCTGGTACATCCGCTCCAGCGCCACCTGGGGCGGCACCCCGAAGACGGCGGCGACGGCCGCGGAGGTCGTGGCGTTCGCCTTGTTGGCGCGGCCCGGCAGCTGGAGGTGGATCGGCCAGGCCGAGCCGTGCGGGTCCAGGACGTGGTCGCCGCTGAGCGCCCACGTCGGGGCGGGGCGGCGGAAGCCGCACTCGCCGCAGAACCAGTCGTCGCCGGGGCGCTGCATCACACCGCCGCACGCCGGGCAGGACCAGGCGTCGTCCTTCCACTCCTGGCCGGCCGCCACCCACACCACGTTGGGGGAGGAGGAGGCGGCCCACACGACGAGCGGGTCGTCGGCGTTGGCGACGACCACGGCCTTCGTGCCGGCGAGGCCCTCTCGCCACTTCTCGGCGAGCATCCGGGTCTCGGCGGCGCGGTCCAGCTGGTCGCGGGAGAGGTTGAGCAGCGCGATCGCCTTGGGCTCCGTGTCGCGGGCGACGCCCGCCAGGTACTTCTCGTCGACCTCGATGACGCCGTACTTCGAGTCCGTCCCGCCGGCCAGCGCCGAGGTGATGCCCGCGGGCATGTTGGCGCCGAGCGCGTTCGAGACGACCGGGCCGCTGGCGCGCAGGGCCTCGGCGATGAGCCGGGTCGTGGTGGTCTTGCCGTTGGTCGCCGACACCAGGACGACGTCCAGATGCTGCGCGAGCCGGCCCAGAAGGTCGGGGTCGAGCTTGAGCGCCACCCGGCCGCCGATCACCGATCCGCTGCCGCGCCCCGCCGCGCGAGACACCGCCGCTGCGGCCTTGCCCGCCGTCACGGCCAGCTTGGCGCGCGGCGACAGCGGCTCCGAGTTGCCTGCCATCGTCCTTGTTCCTCCTAGCGTGGGTCGCCTCAGCCTATCGAGATCCGGTCGCCGCCCCGAACCCCGCCACCTGCCGGAAGGCTGGTGGCGGGCCTGAACGTACCCTGAACGCCATGCGAAACCGGCCGATCCCCGGCAGTTCCGGCGCCGTGCGGGCGATGAGCCTGCTCGGCTCGCCCGTGCTGCACGCCCCCTGCGAGACCGTCACCGACTTCGGGCCGTCCCTGGCCCGTCTGGTGGAGGACATGTTCGCCACCATGTACGCGGCGAACGGCGTGGGCCTCGCGGCGAACCAGATCGGGGTGGGCCTGCGGGTGTTCGTCTACGACTGCCCGGACGACGAGGACGTCCGGCACCTCGGGCACGTCGTCAACCCGCGCCTCGTGGAGGCCGACGGGGTGAGCGTGCGGGGCCCGGAGGGCTGCCTGTCGCTGCCGGGCCTGGAGGCCGGGACGGAACGGTACGACCGGGCCGTGGTGGAGGGCGTGGACGTGCGGGGCGAGCCGGTGCGGGTGGAGGGCACGGGCTTCTTCGCCCGCTGCCTCCAGCACGAGTGCGACCACCTGGACGGCCTGGTGTATCCCGACCGGCTGGGCGGCTGGCGCCGCGCGCGGGTCCTGCGAGCCGCCCGCCGCGCCCCGTGGGGCCGGCGCGGCTGACGGGGCGTAGGGGCCGCGGGTACGCCGTGCGGCGGTACGCGCCCGAGGCCGGCCCCGCCCGCGCTCGTACCGCGTCCCGGTCCGCGTCGTCCGGCCGGGTGGGGCCCCGGCTCAGAACCGGGGGCCGTCCACGCGGTCGTCGGCCTCGGCGAGGCGGCCCCACAGGAGGTCGGCGAGGGCGGACACCAACGCGGCGCGGCCGCAGGGCCGTTCGCCGAGCCACCAGTCGCCGGCCGCGTGCATCATGCCGACGATGCCGTGGCCCCACACGCGCGCCATGGCCTCGCCGCCCTCGCCGAGGTCGATGCGCTCGGCGATGACGTCCGCGAGCTCCTCGCCCATGCGGCGCAGCACCGGCGCCGAGTGGCGGCCCACGTCGAACCCCTGCTCCGAGTGCTGGCCGGCCTCCTCCGACGGGTGCATCAGGAACCGGTACACCTGCGGGCGCGCCTCGATGGCGGCGAGGTACGTGTCGAGGGTGGCCTCCACGCGCCGGCGCCGGTCGGCGGGGGCGTCGAGCGCGGCGCGCAGCGCGGACAGCAGGGCGTCGGTGTGCCGTTTGGCGAGGGCCCGGTACAGCCCGCCCTTGTCGCCGAAGTGGCGGTAGAGGATCGGCTTGGTGATGCCGGCCTCGGCGGCGATCGCGTTCATCGACGCCTGCGGTCCGTCGCGCAGGACCACGCGGTCCGCCGCCTCGAGCAGTTCGCGCCGCCGCTGTTCGGCCGACCGCTGCTGCTCGGTCCGGTGTGTGGTGTCCATAGCGTCTCTCCCCGCCCGTCGATGTTCCGTAAGGCAGCCGCAACGTAACACCGTCACTGCGGACGCTGCCGGTTGACAGCCTCTACTTACCGGTAACAGACTGCGGTTACCGTTAGTAACATGCGCCGCGCGCCGGGAGGGAACCATGGCCGAGTTCACGCTCGAGCTGAACGACGACCAGAAGCAGGTCCGTGACTGGCTGCACGGCTTCGCCAAAGACGTGATCCGCCCGGCCGCCGCCGAGTGGGACGAGCGCGAGGAGACCCCCTGGCCGGTCATCCAGGAGGCCGCCAAGGTCGGCATCTACTCCCTGGACTTCTACGCGCAGCAGTTCTTCGACCCGACCGGGCTCGGCATCCCCATGGCGATGGAGGAGCTGTTCTGGGGCGACGCGGGCATCGCCCTGTCGATCGTCGGCACGGGACTGGCCGCGGTGGGCGTCCTCGCCAACGGCACCGAGGAACAGATCGGCACCTGGATCCCCGAGATGTACGGCACGCCGCAGGACGTGAAGGTCGCCGCGTTCTGCTCGTCGGAACCGGACGCCGGGTCGGACGTCGCCTCGATGCGGACCCGCGCCGTGTACGACGAGGCGAAGGACGAGTGGGTCCTCAACGGCACCAAGACCTGGGCCACCAACGGCGGCATCGCGAACGTCCATGTCGTCGTGGCCGTCGTCGACCCGGAGCTCGGCTCCAAGGGCCACGCCTCCTTCATCGTCCCGCCGGGCACGCCGGGGCTTTCGCAGGGCCAGAAGTTCAAGAAGCACGGCATCCGGGCCTCCCACACGGCGGAGGTCGTCCTGGAGGACGTACGGGTGCCCGGCTCGTGTCTGCTCGGCGGCAAGGACAAGCTGGACGAACGGCTGGCGCGCGCCCGGGAGAAGGCCCGCAACGGCGGCGAGCGGGTGAAGAACGCCGCGATGGCCACGTTCGAGGCGTCCCGCCCGGCCGTCGGCGCGATGGCGGTCGGCACGGCCCGCGCGGCGTACGAGGTGGCGCTCGACTACGCCACGACACGCGAGCAGTTCGGCCGCCCGATCATCGACAACCAGGGCGTCGCCTTCCAGCTGGCCGACATGCGCACCCAGATCGACGCGGCCCGCCTGCTGGTGTGGCGCGCGTCGTGGATGGCCGCCACGGGCAAGCCGTTCACGTCGGCGGAGGGCTCCATGTCGAAGCTGTACGCCAGCGAGGTCGCCAAAAAGGTCACCGCGCAGGCCATCCAGATCCTCGGCGGCAACGGCTACACCCGCGAGTACCCGGTCGAGCGCATGCACCGCGACGCCGCGATCTACACCATCTTCGAAGGCACCAGCGAGATCCAGCGCCTCGTCATCGCCCGCACCCTCTCGGGCCTCCCCATCCGCTGATCCGTGGATCCAGGCAGGACGGATACAGCGCCTACCCGAAGCCGGCCTCCTCTCTCACACGAGAGGAGGCCGATCAGGCCGTAGGGAGGCATGTTGATCCACGGTCGGGTGGTGTGCGCGAGTGCGGACAGCACCGCGGTTCGTGCCCGGACAGCACTCCTGTGTTCCGCCGCGGTCCGGTGGGGAGCACGGGATTCTCGTTTCTCCTCCGGTGAGAGGGGCGGTTAGCCTCCGGGGCATGACGGACCTGGTTCACGAGGGCGGAACCGGCGGGGAGCCGGCGGCGACATGGGTGGTGGGCCCGGGGACGGGGTGGCGGGTGGAATGGGCCACCGACGGCCTGATCACCGGGTCCGGCAAGGCGGCGACCGGCCACGCCGACTGGGTGCGTTCGGCGGCGACCACCGTGGTTGACGGGCGCGCGGTCGCCATCACCGGAGCTGACGACGAAG
Organism: Streptomyces sp. SudanB25_2051; assembly: GCF_964272635.1. NCBI lineage: Bacteria > Bacillati > Actinomycetota > Actinomycetes > Kitasatosporales > Streptomycetaceae > Streptomyces > Streptomyces sp. SudanB25_2051. Next base: position 643,214 of record NZ_OZ186787.1, on the reverse strand, counting down.
CCGTACTGGTGTGGGACCTGGCGACAGGAGAGCGGATCGGTGCCGCGCTGCCTGCCCGTGGTTCGGTGTGGACTGTGGCCACAGAGATCGTGGACGGCCGTCCGGTTGCCCTCGTCGCCGACCCGTCTGCCCTGGTGCAGTCGTGGGACCTGGCCGAGGGCCGTCCTCTGGCGAGTCTCGCTGGTGGCGCGTGGGCTGCGGCGACAGGCGTGGTGAACGGTCGACCCCTGGTCCTCATAGGAAGACAGAACGTTCCCAGGCTGTCGATGTGGGACCCGGCCACGGGCGAGGTTGTGGGCGATCTCGTGAGCGACCCGCAGGTGGGGCGGATCGGCGCCGTGGTGGCGGTGGCGACGGCAGTGGTGGACGGCCACTCCGAGGCCGTCACTCTGCACGACGACAGCACCGTCAGGGCATGGAGTCTCACCGAGCGTCTGTATCAGGGCCAGGTCGCACCCCCGACCGGGGGCAACAGCCAGCGGGTGTCGCTGGCCGTCGCCGTCGTCAGCGGCCGCTTGGTCGCCGTCACCGGCACCTGGGACGGGCAGGTTCAGGTGTGGGACGTGGCGACATGCACGGAAGTGACGGGGCGTGCGCCACTGACCGGCCATACGGGGCCGGTGTGGGCCCTCGCCGCGACCGTGATCGACCCCCTCGTCATCACAGCCGGTGACGACCGGACGGTACGAGTGTGGGACATGGCCGCCCGCCGTCAGGTGGGCTCGGATCTGGTGTTCCCTTCGGAGGTGACCGCCGTGACCATGGCCTCCGACGGGCGGCTGGTGGTCGGGGTCGGCGGCGACATAGCGGTCCTGGCACCGCACCCGCATGCCCGGGCACGGTGACGCTGTTCCCCTCGTCGTCGGCGAGAGCGATGAGCATCGCTTCGCAGCGATGTCGTCCATAGCCGCCCCCCTCATCGACAAGGACTGAGCGATCGTCGCCCTGCAAGGAGCGCATCCGCCACTCCATGTCATCGGGAGTTCTCACAGCTCGCACCCCCTCCCGGGCCTCCCCATCCGCTGACCGCCCCGCGGCCACGCCGTCTCCCGGAACCCCGGGCCGGGGCTCCGGGAGACGGCGCCGTACCCGCCCTCAGGAACAGGTCTCGTGCAGCTTGACCGCGCCGAAGTCGATGGTGGTGTCGGCCGTGACACTGGTGCCCGCCGCCGGACTCTGCGAGCAGACGGTCCAGTTCCGGTCCAGCACCTGCGCCCGCCCCGCGCCCGTCTCGTCGTGCGAGCTCAGAAAGAACAGGCCCTGCGCCTGGGCGTGGTCCTGGGCGTCCTGGAGCCCCATGCCGACGAAGTCCGGAACGGTGATCCTGACCGGTTCCGCGGGCGGCGCCGAAGTGGCGGGCTTCGCCGCCTTCGGGGTCTGCGAGGGCGCGGCGGCCGCGGGTTTGGCATCGGCAGGCGGAGCCGCGGTCACCGTCCGGGTGACCGTGGGCGCGGGTGCCGGGCTCGCACTTGTGTCGGCGCCCGTTTCGCCCCCCGACGCGCCGACGCCGACGCCGACGAGGAACAACAGGGCCGCGGCGGGGACGGCCACCCGCTTGCGCGCCCACTTCGGCCCTGTCGCCGACGACGCCGCCTGCTGCGCTCCCCACTGGGGTTGAGGCTGCTTCGGTGACGGTGTGTTCATGGAACCCCCCCTGGTGCGTGTCCGGAAGCCCTGAACGTAGCGGGCGGGGGCGCAGCGAGGGGACGATCTCCTTCCGTTGGTGACGGAATCGTGATGGCAAGAGGGGGATGGTGTGCGGGTCCCCCGGCCGGCGCGGGGGGAGGGGTGGGGTCCGCGGGCGGGCCGGTCGGGGGGCGGGTCACTTCACCGAGCCGGCCATCACCCCCTGGACGAAGTGGCGCTGGAAGGCCAGGAACACGATGACCGGGACCACCAGCGACAGGAAGGCGCCGGGGGCCAGGACGTCGATGTTGCTGCCGAACTGGCGTACCTGCGACTGGAGTTCCACCGTCAGGGGCTGCGACGACGAGTCGGCGAACAGCAGGGCGACCAGCATGTCGTTCCACACCCACAGGAACTGGAAGATGGCCAGCGACGCGATGGCCGGGCGGCCCACCGGGATGACCAGGTGGGTGAAGATGCGCCACTCCCCGCCGCCGTCCATCCGCGCGGCCTCCAGCATCTCACGCGGCATCTCCGCGAAGTAGTTCCGCAGCAGGAAGATCGCGAACGGCAGCCCGTACGCCACGTGGAAGAGGACCACGCCCGGGATCGTGCCGAAAAGCCCCAGCTGGCCGAAGAGCTTCGCGACCGGCAGCAGGCCCACCTGGACCGGTACCACCAGCAGCGCCACCACCAGCAGGAACAGCCAGTCGCGGCCCGGGAACTCCAGCCACGCGAAGGCGTACCCGGCCAGTGCCGCCAGCACGACGACCAGGGCCGTGGCCGGCACCGAGATCAGCACCGTGTTCCAGAACGCCCGCGTCATGCCCGCGTTGTCCAGCAGCGCCGCGTAGTTGGCCAGCGACAGCTGACCCGGATCGGCCAGCGCCGTCCACCAGCCGCTCGACGCGCTGTCCCGCGCCGACCGCAGCGACGACAGCAGCAGCCCCGCCACCGGTGTGATCCAGATCAGGCCCACCACCAGCAGGAACGCCTGCACCAGGCCGTTGCCGAGCCAGCGGCGCAGCCGGCGTTCGCGGCGGCGCGGGGGAGCGGACTTCGGCGGGGCGGCCGGGGACGCCTGCTTCACCGGGACGGGCGGCGCGGTCGCGGTCATGACTGACTCCTGCGGAAACGGCGGACGTTGAAGACCATCGCGGGGATCACCAGCAGCAGGAGCAGGACGCTCAGCGCGCTGCCGAGCCCCTGGTCGTTGCCGCCGCCGAACGACACCAGCCACATCTGCGTGGCCAGCACCGTCGCGTCCTGCTGCACCGGGCCCGGCGCGATGATGTAGATGAGGTCGAAGACCTTCATCACATTGATCACCAGCGTGACGAAGACGACCGTCAGCACGGGCGCCAGCAGCGGCACGGTGATCCGCCGGAACACCTGCCACTCGTTCGCCCCGTCGATCCGCGCCGCCTCCAGCGCGTCCCTCGGCAGGGCCGACAGACCCGCGCCGATCAGGACCATCGCGAAGCCCGTCCAGATCCACAGGTACGCCCCGATGATCGCCGGGGTGACCAGCGCCGGCCCCAGCCAGGACACGCCCGCGAACGGCTCCGCGAAGTTCTCCGCCGGCAGCCGCACCGTGTACGAGCCGCCCGCGTCCAGCCCCTCGAAGCGGAACGCGCCGTCCGCGCCCGTGGTGGCCGTGGCGACCGTCCGGCCGCCGCTCACCGCCTCGACGGCCAGGCCCGGCAGGCCCCGCTCCGCCGCGTCCACCTCACCCGGACGCCCCCCGCCGCCCGGCGTGAAGTCCAGGTACACCACGCCCCGAAGCTCATCGGGGCCCGCCTTCGCCGAGGACGCCTCCGCCGCGGGACGCGCGTCCTCCGGCACCTCGGCGGGCTTCACGCCCACGAGGCCCAGCGGCAGGGCCGTACCGCCCGGGGAGAGCGCCCGTGTCGTCTCGTACGCCCCGCCGTCGACGGGCCGCACGGCCTCGCCCTCGCGGGCCCGCGCCCCCGGATACGACGCGCCGTCCTCGAACAGGTCGTGCACGCCCACCACGGCGGCGTTCAGGACGCCCTTGTCCGGGTCCTCCTCGTAGGCGAGGCGGAAGATGATGCCCGCCGCGAGGAACGACACCGCCATCGGCAGGAACAGCAGCAGCTTGAACGCCGCCGCCCAGCGGATCTTCTCCACCAGCACGGCGAGGATCAGCCCGAGGCCGGTCAGCAGCGTCGGCGCCACGACGACCCAGACGGTGCTGTTGCGGACCGCCGTCAGCGTGGCCGGGTCGCGGAACATCTCGACGTAGTTGCCGGCGCCGACGAAGCGCGTGCCCGACGCGTCGAAGAGGCTCCGCCCCACCGAGAACAGCACCGGGTACACCACGAGCGCGCCGAGGAGCAGCAGCGCCGGCAGGACGAAGGCGACGGCGGCGATCCGCCGGCGCCGCCCGGCGCGGCGCCGCGCTTCGGCGGCCCCCCACCGGGCGGTTCGCGTGACTGTGGTCATCGCGCTCAGCCCTGGTTCGCGGTGCGGTACGCCTTGGCGGCCGCGGCCTCCAGCGCGGCCGCCGTGCGGGCCGGGTCGGAGGGGTCGCGCAGGAAGTCCTGGAGGATCTTCCACTCGCCGGCACCCTTGGTGCCGCCGAATGCCGCCGGGGCCTGGTCCGACATGTCGAAGCGCACCGAGTCGCCCGCCTTGATCAGCGACTCGGCGGTGGACCGCAGGGTCGTGTCGCCGTACGCGCCGAGGTCCACGGACTTGTTCGGGGAGATGAATCCGCCCTCGGCGGCCCACACGGACGCCGCCTCCGCGGTGGTGAGGAACTCCACGAACGCCATGGCGGCCTTCTGGTTCTTGCCGTCCTTGAGGACGACCGCGGCGTCACCGCCGCTGACGACCGGGGCCTTGCCCTGGCCGACCGGCGGGAACGGGAAGAACGTCGCGTCCTCGCCGATCTTCCGCCCGAACTCGTCCTTCGCGATGCCCGCGACGAAGTCGCCCTCGTAGACCATCCCGGCCTCCGGCTTGGGCCCGAAGACCTTCTCGACCGAGCCGGGGAAGTCCGTCGCGAGCGCCCCGTTGCGCCCGCCGGCCAGCAGCTTGTCGTCGGCGAACAGCTTCGACAGCGACTTCAGCGCCTCGACGACGCTCGGGTCGGTCCACTTGATCTCGTGCCGGGCGAGCTTGTCGTACTTCTCCGGGCCCGCCTGCGACAGGTAGACGTTCTCGAACCAGTCGGTGAGCGTCCACCCGTCCTCGCCGGCGACCGCGAACGCCGCCGTGCCCGAGTCGGCCACCGTACGGGCGGCCTTGAGCATCTCGTCGTACGTCGTCGGCGGCTTCACCCCGGCCTGGTCGAGCGCGTCGGGGCTGTACCAGACGGTCGACTTGTTGGACGCCTTGAAGTAGACGCCGTACAGGGTGCCGTCGACGGAGCCGTAACCCTTCCACACGGGCGCGTAGTTGGCGTCCACGGACGTCGCGACGTCCTTCGACAGCGGCGTGAGCCACTTCTTCGCGGCGAACTGCTGGAGCACGCCGACCTGGGGGACCATCACCACGTCCGGGGCGTTGCCGCCCTCGATCTTGCTGCCGACGACGGTGGAGACGTTGTCGCCGGTGGACACGAACCGGGTCTGCGCGCCGGTCTTCGCCGTGAAGGCGTCCAGCACCTTCTGGAAGTTCTTCTGTTCGGCGCCGGACCAGACGCCGGCGACCGTCAGGGTCTGCCCGGCCAGGGCCTTGCCGTCGCCGCCGCCCGCCGGGGCGACCGGGTCGCCGCCGCACGCGGTGGCGCCCAGGGCCAGGACGGCGGTGAGGGCGGCGGCGCGCACGGCGGTGGAGCGGGAGGCGGTGGAGCGGGCGGTCGTGGAGCGTCGTCTCGTCATGTCCGTACCTTTCGCAGGGGTTCGGTTCGGTTCGATTCGGCTTCGGGAGGAGCGCTCGGGGAGGAGCGCTCGGGGAGGAGTGCCTGGGGAGAGGGCGGGGGAGCGCGGTCAGGGGGTCGTGATCCACCAGGCCGCGGTGGACCCGGGCAGCGAGCCCGGTGTGCAGGGGCCGCTCGCCAGCAGCGGCGTCCCGTCGACGGGCGCCGGGACCGGAGCCGTACCGAAGTTCACGGCGCACACCAGTCCGTCGCCGCGCTCGAAGGCCAGGACGCCCGGCGGCGCCTCCAGCCAGCGCAGGCTGCCCTCGCCCAGCTGCGGCAGACCGCGCCGCAACTGGAGGCCGTCGCGGTACAGGTGCCAGAACGAGCGCGTGTCGGCGAGCGCCCGGTCGGTGGCGTGCTCCGCGAACCAGCCCGGCTGCGGCAGCCACGGCCGCACCTCGGCGCCCGCGCTGAACCCGAACGGCGAGGCGTGCCCCGACCAGGGCAGCGGCACCCGGCAGCCGTCGCGGACGCGGGCCCGGCTGCCGGTGCGGCGGAAGATCGGGTCGGTCAGCACCTCGTCGGGCAGGTCCACCACCTCGGGCAGGCCCAGCTCCTCGCCCTGGTAGATGTACGCGGCGCCGGGCAGGGCCAGCATCAGCAGCGCGGCGGCGCGGGCGCGGGCGGCGCCGAGGCCGGTGCCCTCCGTGCCGGACTCGCCGTACCGGGTGACGGTGCGGACCTGGTCGTGGTTGTTGAGGACCCACGTGACGCTGGAACCGGTGCCGGCGATGTCCCGCAGCGCCTCGTCGATGACGGCCCGGAACGCGGCCGCGTCCCACGGTGCCCCCAGCAGGTCGAAGAAGAACGCCTGGTGCAGCTCGTCGGGCCGTACGTACAGGGCGTGTTCGCGGGCGGTCGGCACGGACACCTCGCCGACCAGCAGCCGTTCGCGGCCGTCGCGGGCCGTGTACTCCTCGCACACCTTCCGCCAGTGCCGCCACACGTCGTGCACCTCGGGCTGGTTCCACGCGAGCGGGTTGACGGAGTCGCGGGTACGGGCGTCGGCCTCCGGGTCGGGCGAGTCCGGCAGGTCCGGGTGCTTGAACAGCCCGGCGGCCACGTCGATGCGGAACCCGTCGACGCCCCGGTCGAGCCAGAACCGCAGCACCTCGTCGAAGTGGGCGCCCACCTCGGGGTTGCGCCAGTTCAGGTCGGGCTGCTCGGGCGTGAACATGTGCAGGTACCACTGGCCGGGCGTGCCGTCCGGCTCGGTGACGCGGCTCCACGCGGGGCCGCCGAACATCGCGTGCCAGTTGTTGGGCGGCAGGGCGCCGTCCGGGCCCCGGCCGTCGGCGAAGTGGAAGCGGGCGCGCGCCGGGCTGCCCGGACCGGCGGCGAGCGCCTCGCGGAACCACGGGTGCTCGCTGGAGCAGTGGTTGGGGACGATGTCCAGCAGCACCCTGATCCCCAGCCGGTGCGCGTCGGCGACCAGTGCCCCGAACTCGTCCAGGTCGCCGTAGACCGGGTCCACGTCCCGGTAGTCGGCCACGTCGTAGCCGTGGTCGTGCTGCGGCGAGGGGTAGAAGGGGCTCAGCCAGATGCCGTCGACGCCGAGCTTCTTCAGATACGGCAGGCCGGAGCGGACGCCGGCGAGGTCGCCGATCCCGTCGCCGGTGCTGTCCAGGAAGCTGCGGACGTACACCTGGTAGATCACCGCGTCGCGCCACCAGGGGCGCGTCAGGCGGTGGGAGAGGCCGTCGTGGGCCGGGGCTGTGAGCATCACCCGTTGACCTTGTTTCTGCGTGAAGGGTGCGCGCCGCCCGGAAGAAGACGGGGCAGCGGTTATGCATGCATGTTAGGTAGCGCGCTTAACCTCGTGTCAACGACGAAGTCATAAACACCGGCCGGTTACCGGGGTATGCGGGGATTTGTCCCTACGGAAAACAGGCAAGGGCGGCAGAGGAATGCCTAACAGGTAACTAGGGAAGGTGGAGGTGAGGGGATTCGGCGTCCGCGGTCAGCCGCGGCGGCGCGCGATCGCTTCCAGCTCGGCCGCCAGCCGCCGCACCGCGGCCCCCGGCTCCTGGCGCTGCGCCAGCGCGTCGTGCATCACGGCCTGCACGGCGAGGCTCACCTGCTCGTACCGCGGGCTCTTGGGACGCGGCCGGGCCGCCAGCACGCCCTCGCGCAGCGCCGGCAGGTACGGGAAGCGCCGCACCAGCGCCTCGTCCCCGTACAGCGCCGCCCGCACCGGCGGCAGGGCGCCCTCCACCAGGACCCGGCGCTGCACCGCGTCGCTGGTCAGATACGTGATGAGATCGGCGGCCGTCTCGGCGTGCCGCGCCCGGCTGCTCACCGCAAGGTTGGAACCGCCCAGCACGCTCGTGCCCGGACCGTCCCGGCCCGGCAGCGGCACCGCCCCGAACCGGCCCGCCACCTTCGAACCGCTCCCGGAGGCGCCCGCCCACGCGTACGGCCAGTTCCGCAGGAACAGCAGCCGCCCGGCCTGGAAGGCCCGCCGGGACTCCTCCTCCGTGTACGTCAGCGCCTCGCGGGGCACCCACCCCTCCCGTACGCCCCGCGCCAGGAAGGCCACCCCGGCCCGCGCGGCCGCCGAGTCCACCGCGACCCGGCCGCCCTCCTCGCCGAGGACCGCGCCGCCCGCCGAGTACACCGCCTCCGTCACGTTGACCGTCAGCCCCTCGTACGGCAGGAACTGTCCCGCGTACCCGCCGACACCGTGCTCCGGGGCGACCGTCCGCGCCTGCCGCTCCAGCTCCGCCCAGGTGCGCGGCGGGCGCTCGCCCGCCGCGGCCAGCAGATCCGAGCGGTAGAACAGCATCCCGGCGTTCGTCACGTACGGCACGGCGTACAGCCGCCCCTCGTACGTCGCCGTGTCCACGACCGGCGGCAGGAACGCGTCCAGCGCGAACCGGTCGCGTTCCAGCGGGGCGATCCACCCGGCCGCGGCGAACTCCGACGTCCACGCCACATCGATGTTGAGCAGGTCGAACCTGCCGTCACCCGAGCGCAGGTCCGTGATCATCTGCGCCCGCGTCTCGTCCGCCGAGTCCGGCAGCTCCACCAGCGTGACCCGCTCCGCCGGGCGCGCGCGGTTCCAGTCGTCGAGCACCGGCCGCAGATACCCGGTGAGGTCACCGGCCGTCGCCAGCGTGACCGGGCCCCGCCCGCCGTCCCGGCGCCCGTCGCCGGGCACACCGGACGCCACCGAACCCACCAGCAGCAGGATCACCACCAGGAGGCCCCTACCCGCGGCACTCGTCCACCGCATAGGTTCCTCCTGCAGCACCGGTCCGGACGCCCTCGTCAGGTCAGGGGCATGTATACCTGTTAGGCATTGGGCGATACTAGGGCGCAGAGCACATCGAGCCCGGATCGCGACAGAAGGAGAGCCCACGAGTGCGCATGCAGCTCCTCGCTCTCCTCGCGGACGGGCCCGCGCACGGCTACGAGCTCAAGCAGGACCTTGAGACGCTGCTGGGCGCCGCGTACCCTCAGCCCAACGTCGGCCAGATCTACGTCACCCTGGGCCGGCTGGAGAAGTCGGGGCTCATCGAGGGCGAGGAGGTCGCCCAGTCGAGCCGGCCCAACAAGAAGATCTACCGCCTCACCGCCGCCGGACGCGACGAGCTGCGCGCCTGGTTCGAGGCGACCGCCGAGGAGCCGCGCGTACGGGACGAGTTCTTCATGAAGCTCGCCCTCGCGCCGCGCACCGGCCTCGCCGACCAGATCACCCTCATCAACCGACAGCGACGCGAGTACCTCAGGACGATGCGCACCCTCTCCAAGCTGGCCGCCACCGAGACCCGCGACAACCGCACCGCGCACCTGCTCATCGAGGGCGCGATACTCCACCTCCAGGCCGATCTGGACTGGCTGGAGCGCTGCCAGGAGGAGCTGGAAGGGCTGGAGGAGCGGCGATGAGCGCGCGCCGCGCGGCCCGGTGGCCCCTCCTGGGCCGCAAGCGCGCCGCGACGCCCGCGGGTCCGCCCGCCGGGACGCCCGCACCGGCAGCCGCGGGTACGCCCGCACCCGCACCCGCGGGTACGCCCTCCGGAACACCGGACGGCGGCGAGGCCGCCGGAACCCGGGCCGAGCCCTCCGCCCCGCCCGCGGGCACCACCGCCCCGGCGTCCGGGAGGCCCACCCCGCTGCTGGAGGCCCGCGGCCTGGTCAAGACGCACCATGGCGAAGGCGGCCCTGTCCACGCCGTGCGCGGTGTCGACCTCACCGTCCGTCGGGGCGAGTTCATCGCCGTCACCGGGCCGTCCGGCGCCGGCAAGTCCACGCTGCTGCACCTCCTCGGCGGCCTCCAGCGCCCCGACGAGGGCACCGTCCGCCTCGACGGCGAGTCCACCGACGGCTACAGCGAGGCCCGCTGGGCCGTGGAGCGGCGCCGCAGCGTCGGCATCGTCTTCCAGTTCTTCAACCTCGTCTCCAACCTCACCGTCGCCGACAACGTCGAACTGCCCGCCCTCCTCGCCGGCGCGCCCGCCCGCGCCGCCCGCGCCGAACGCGACAGGCTCCTGACCGAACTGGGTCTCGCCGCCAAGGCCCGCAGCATGCCCGGCGAGCTGTCCGGCGGCGAGCAGCAGCGCGTCGCCCTCGCCCGCGCCCTGGTCAACCACCCCCGGCTGCTCCTCGCCGACGAACCGGCCGGCAGCCTCGACAGCAAGGGCACCCGCGAGGTGATGCGGCTGCTGTCCCGCTTCCACCAGCGCGGCCAGACCATCGTCCTCGTCACCCACGACGCCCGGCTCGCCAGTGCGGCCGACCGCGTCATCAGCTTCTTCGACGGCCGGATCACCGACGACGTCCGTCTCGGCGGCGACGACGACCACGACGACACCACCGACGCCGGGCCGCGCGCCGCAGGCCCCGCCCGCGTCGTCGAGCTGAGGGACTGACCGCCGTGCGGGCCATGCTGCGCTGGGCGCACGCCGATCTGCGCACCCACCGGGGCGAGGCGCTGTTCCTCGTCGCCGCCACCGCCGGGATCGTCGCCTCGCTCCTCCTGGCCGCCGCCCTCTTCGGATACGCCACCAACCCCTGGCAGCGGGTCTTCACCCAGTCGCACGGCGCCCACGTCTGGCTCCACACCGGCCGCGCCGCCGACCCCGCCCGCCTCTCCGGCCTCGACGGCGTCGCGTCGGTCGCCGGCCCCTACGACACGGTCGCCACCACCGCCGCCTCGCGCGGCGCCCGCGCCGCCGTCGAACTGCGCGCCGCCCCGCCCGCGCCACCCGCCACCGGCCGGCCGCTGCTCACCGCGGGCCGCTGGCTCGACCCGGCCGTACCCGACGGCGTCGTCCTGGAATCGGGCCTCGCCGCCGCCCTCGTCGCGGGGCCCGGCGACACCCTCACCCTCCCCGGCGGCAGCGGCCGCACCCTCACCGTCCTCGGTGTCGCCGACACCGCCGAACCGCGCTACGAGCCCGGCGAACGCCCCGGCACCGTCTGGGCCCCGCCCGCCACCGTCCGCGCCGTCCCCGGCCTGCCCGGCCGCATCACCGGCCTGCGCCTCACCGACCCGGACGACACCGAGTACGCCGTACAGCGCGCCGTCACCGCCCTCGGCGCCGGCGCAGTCACCGAGGTCACCCCCTGGCAGCGGGCCCGCGCCGAGGCCCAGGGCGACACCCGGCTCCTCGGGCAGGTCCTCGGCCTGTTCGGCCTGGGCGCGCTCGCCGCCGCCGCGCTCGCCGTCTTCGGAGCGATCAGCACCCGCGTACGGGGCCACCTGCGCGACATCTCCGTCCTCAAGGCCGTCGGCTTCACCCCCGGCCAGGTCGTCCGGGTCTTCCTCGCCCAGCACCTCGCGTACGCGGTGCTCGGCGCGGCACTCGCCACCGCGCTCACCCAGCTCCTCGGCAGCCGCATACCCGGCAGGGTCGGCGAGGCCGTCGGCGTCTGGCAGGGCCTGCCCGGGCACACCGCCGCGCTGCTCGGCGTCCCGGCGGCCGTCGTGGTCCTCATCGGCGCCGCCACCTGCCTCGCCGCCTGGCGCGCCGGACGCGTCCCGCCCGTCCCCGCGGGCACCACGGCGGGGCCGCGCACCGGGCGGGGACTGTCCCGGCCCGCGCTGCGCGCCCTGGCCCTGCCCGGCGTGCCGCCCGCCCTGGTCCTCGGCTGGCACCGCGCGTTCGGCCGGGGCCGGCACGCCCCCGCCGCGGTCGCCCGGCTCGCCCTGCCCCTGCTGCTGATCACCGTCGCGCTCGGCGCGTGGACCACCATCGCGCGCTTCGACGCCCGCCCCGAGCAGCTCGGCCTGCCCGCCGCGCTCACCGCCCGCCCCGCCGAGGGCGTCGGCGACCGGGAGGCCCGCGCCCTGCTCCAGCGCAGCCCCGACGTGCTCGCCGCCCACCGGGGCCTGGAGGTCGCCGCCCTGGTGCCCGGTCAGACCGGAACCATCGCCCTGCGCGGCCTCGGCACGCGCCAGGACCCCTACCCGTACTCCGTCGCCGAGGGCCGTCCCCCGCTCGGGCCCGACGAGGCGGTCGCCGGGCAGGGCCTCCTCGACCTCCTCGGCGTCCGAGTGGGCGACTGGGTGCGCGTCACCGTCGGCGGCCGCCCCCAGGTCCTCCATGTCGTCGGCCGCAGCATCGAACCGGAGAACGGCGGCCGCACCTTGTCCACCTCGCTGGACACCCTCCGCGAGAACGACCCGGACCTGCGGCCCACCGTCTACCACCTGCGGCTGCGCCCCGGAGCCGATCCGCACGCGGTGCGCGCCGAACTGCTCCAGGCGGCCGCCGGACGCCTCGACATCCACGAGGTGCCGGGCCCCGCCGACCGGCTGGCCGCGCTGCGCGGCGTGGTCGCCGGGCTGATCGCCGTCCTCGCCCTGATCGGCCTGACCGAGGTGACGACCGCCATCGGCGGGGCGGTCCGGGACGGGGAGCGCGACCTGCTCGCGTGCAAGGCCATGGGCCTGTCCGCCCGGCAGGTCACCGCCGTCACGGTCAGCGCGGTCGGCTGCACGACCCTCGCCGCCGCCGTCGCCGGTACGGCCCTGGGCGTGCCGCTCGCGCGGTGGCTGATCGACCTCGAGGGCCGCACCAGCGGTATCGGCGCGGGCATCGCCCACGGGCCGTCGGCGCTCCAGCTGCTGGCGGTGGCCGCCGCGGCCGTGCTGGGCGCCGTCGCGCTGGCGGCCGTCCCCGCCGCGCGGTCCGCCCGCCGCAGACTGGCCGACACGCTCGCCGCGTACGCCTGACGGACCCGCGCCGCACCCCCGGCTGTGCCGGGCGCCGGGGCGTCGCACGGCGGCCGTACGGCCGGGCGGCCGGCCCGCGCCCGTATCCGCGGCCCCCGGCGGGCGCGCCCGGCACGGGTCGGGAGCGGGCGGTGCCGGGTCGGGCCGGGAGCCGGGCGTGCCCGGTGAGAACGCGGGTCAGGCCGGGAGCGCGGCCTCGATCGCGTCGACCAGCTCCGGCGCGTCCGGCTCCGTGCGCGGACGGAAGCGGGTGACCTCGCCCCGCGCGCTGATCAGGAACTTCTCGAAGTTCCACTGGACATCGCCCGCCTCGCCCCGGGCGTCGGCGACCTCGGTCAGCTCGGCGTACAGCGGGTGCCGGCCCGGCCCGTTGACGTCCGTCTTCTCCAGCAGCGGGAACGTCACCCCGTACGTCGTCGAGCAGAAGGTGCTGATCTCCTCCGGGCTGCCCGGCTCCTGCCCGCCGAACTGGTTGCACGGCACGCCCAACACGGTCAGCCCGCGCTCGCCGTACTCCTGCTGCAGCTTCTCCAGGCCGGCGTACTGCGGGGTCAGCCCGCAACGCGACGCCACGTTCACCACCAGCACGGCCCGGCCCCGGTACTCGGCCAGGCTGGTGGGCTCGCCGGACAGGGTGCGCAGCGGAATGTCGTACAGGCTCATGGGCCACTCCTCGTCGTCGGGGATCGTTGACGGGTCAACGCGTCAGCGGATCAGACGACAGGGTAGACACGTACGCATGAACGACGAGCCACTTCCGGACTGCGCACCCGCGAACACCCCGGCCGACGCGTCCGGGCGCCCGCCCGTGTCCTGCCGGATGTGCGGCCGCCCGCTGACCGGCCGGGCCTCGCGCCGCACCGGTCTGGGACCGGCGTGCGACGCGAAGCTCCACCCGGACCGCCCCGACATCCGCCCTCGCCGCCACGAGGTGGAGCAGGAGCCGCTGTTCTAGGCGGCCCGGCGACCGGCCGGGGCTACCGCAGCCGCCGGAACAGGCCCTCCTGGACCACCGAGACCAGCAGTCGCCCCTCCACGTCGTAGATCCTGCCGCGTGCCAGGCCCCGGCCGCCCGTTGCGATCGGGGACTCCTGGTCGTACAGGAACCACTCGTCCGCGCGGAACGGCCGGTGGAACCACATGGCGTGGTCCAGCGACGCCATGTCGAATCCGCGCGGCCCCCACAGCGGCTCGACCGGGATGCGCACCGCGTCCAGCAGGGTCATGTCGGAGGCGTACGTCAGCGCGCAGGTGTGGACCAGCGGGTCGTCGCCCAGCGGGCCCACCGCGCGCATCCACACGGCGCTGCGCGGGTCGGCGTCCTTGATCTCCTCGGCCGTCCAGCGCAGCCGGTCCACGTACCGGATGTCGAAGGGCTGGCGGCGCGCCATCCGCTCCAGCGACTCGGGCAGCGCCCCCAGGTGCTCGCGGATCTCGTCCACGACCGGCGGCAGCGTCTCCGGGGCCGGGAAGTCCAGGCGCGGCGGCAGCTGGTGTTCGAACCCGGCCTCCTCCGGCTGGTGGAACGAGGCCGTCAGATTGAAGATCGTCTTGCCGCGCTGCACGGCCGTGACCCGCCGGGTGGTGAACGACCGGCCGTCGCGCACCCGCTCCACCTGGTACACGATCGGCACGCCGGGGATGCCGGGCCGCAGGAAGTAGGCGTGCAGCGAGTGCACCGGGCGGTCGCCCTCCGTCGTGCGGCCGGCGGCGACCAGCGCCTGCCCGGCGACCTGCCCGCCGAAGACCCGCTGCAACGACTCCTCGGGGCTGCGGCCGCGGAAGATGTTGACCTCGATCTGCTCCAGGTCGAGCAGGTCGACCAGTCTCTCGGCGGGGTTCGTCGTCATGGGCTCTCCGGTTCTCCTCGTGACGGGTGGGATGCGAACTGCTCCGACGGGCCGGGCGCGCGGCGGCGCCGGCCGTCGGCGACGGCGGGCGCCGTCAGAACGGGCCCACGTCGGTGACCCGGACGACCGCGCGGCCCTCCTCGTCGGACGCCGCGAGGTCCACCTCGGCGCTGATGCCCCAGTCGTGGTCGCCGTTCGGGTCGGCGAAGGTCTGCCGGACCCGCCACAGGCCGTGCTCCGGGTCCTCCTCGATGGACAGCAGCTTTGGTCCGCGCGCGTCCGGGCCGGTGCCCAGGTCGTCGTACTCGTCCCAGTACTTGTCCATCGCCTCGCCCCACGCGTCGGCGTCCCAGCCGGACTCGCCGTCCAGCTCGCCCAGCTCCTCCACATGGTCCAGCGCGGCCAGCTCCACCCGGCGGAACATGGCGTTCCGTACGAGGACGCGGAAGGCGCGGGCGTTGGCCGTGACCGGCTTGACCTGGTCGGCCTTCTCCTGGGCCTCCTCGGCGGTCTCCACCTCCGGGTTGGCCAGCTGCTCCCACTCGTCGAGGAGGCTGGAGTCGACCTGGCGGACCATCTCGCCCAGCCAGGCGATCAGGTCCTCCAAGTCCTCGGTCTTCAGGTCGTCGGGGATCGTGTGGTCCAGCGCCTTGTACGCGCTCGCCAGGTACCGCAGCACGATGCCCTCGGTGCGGGCCAGCTCGTAGAACGAGGTGAACTCCGTGAAGGACAGCGCCCGTTCGTACATGTCGCGGATCACCGACTTCGGCGACACCGGGTGGTCACCGACCCACGGGTGCGACTTCCGGTAGACGTTGTACGCGTGCCACAGCAGCTCCTCCAGCGGCTTGGGGTACGACACGTCCTGGAGCCGCTCCATCCGCTCCTCGTACTCGACCCCGTCGGCCTTCATCGCGGCGACCGCCTCGCCGCGCGCCTTGTTCTGCTGGGCGGCGAGGATCTGGCGCGGGTCGTCCAGCGTCGACTCCACCACGGACACCATGTCCAGCGCGTACGACGGGGACTCCGGGTCCAGGAGCTCGAACGCGGCCAGGGCGAACGTGGACAGCGGCTGGTTGAGCGCGAAGTCCTGCTGGAGGTCGACCGTCAGCCGGATCGTGCGGCCCTCCGCGTCCGGCCGGTCCAGTTGCTCGACCACACCGCCGTCGAGCAGCGAACGGTAGATCGCGATGGCGCGGCGGATGTGCCGCAGCTGGTTCTTGCGCGGCTCGTGGTTGTCCTCCAGCAGGCGGCGCATCGCCTCGAAGGCGTTGCCCGGCCGGGCGATCACCGACAGCAGCATCGTGTGCGTCACCCGGAAGCGGGACGTCAGCGGCTCCGGCTCGGACGCGATCAGCTTCTCGTAGGTGTTCTCCGTCCAGTTGACGAAGCCCTCGGGCGCCTTCTTCCGGACGACCTTGCGCCGCTTCTTCGGGTCGTCGCCCGCCTTGGCGAGCGCCTTCTCGTTCTCGATGACGTGCTCGGGCGCCTGCGCGACCACGAACCCGGCCGTGTCGAACCCGGCCCGCCCGGCGCGCCCGGCGATCTGGTGGAACTCGCGGGCCCGCAGCGTGCGCACGCGGTTCCCGTCGTACTTCGTCAGGGCGGTGAACAGCACCGTGCGGATGGGGACGTTGACGCCGACGCCCAGGGTGTCCGTACCGCAGATCACCTTCAGCAGTCCCGCCTGGGCGAGCTTCTCCACCAGCCGGCGGTACTTCGGCAGCATGCCCGCGTGGTGCACGCCGATGCCGTGGCGCACGTACCGCGACAGATTGCGGCCGAAGGCGGTGGTGAACCGGAAGTTGCCGATCAGCTCGGCGATCTTGTCCTTCTCCTCGCGCGAGCACATGTTGATGCTCATCAGCGACTGCGCCCGCTCGACGGCGGCGGCCTGTGTGAAGTGGACGATGTAGACCGGCGCCTGCTTGGTGTCCAGCAGCTCGGTCAGCGTCTCGGTGATCGGCGTCGTCCGGTACTCGTACGACAGCGGCACCGGGCGCGTCGCCGAGCGGACCACGGCGGTGGGGCGGCCCGTGCGGCGCGTCAGGTCCTTCTCGAACATCGACACGTCGCCGAGCGTCGCCGACATCAGCACGAACTGCGCCTGCGGCAGTTCGAGGAGCGGGATCTGCCAGGCCCAGCCGCGGTCCGGCTCCGCGTAGAAGTGGAACTCGTCCATGACGACCTGGCCGATGTCGGCGTCCTTGCCGTCGCGCAGCGCGATCGACGCCAGCACCTCGGCCGTGCAGCAGATCACCGGCGCGTCGGCGTTCACGGACGCGTCGCCGGTCAGCATGCCGACGTTCTCCGTGCCGAACAGCTTGCACAGGTCGAAGAACTTCTCCGACACCAGCGCCTTGATCGGCGCCGTGTAGAAGGTCACCTGGTCATGGGCGAGCGCGGTGAAGTGCGCACCCGCCGCGACCAGGCTCTTGCCCGAACCGGTGGGAGTGGAGAGGATCACGTTGGCGCCGGACACCACCTCGATCAGCGCCTCCTCCTGGGCCGGGTAGAGCGAGATGCCCCGGCCCTCCGCCCATGACGAGAAGGCCTCGAAGAGGGCATCGGGATCGGCGGTCTGCGGCAGCTGATCGATAAGGGTCACGCCTCCATCTTGCCTGGCTTCCGCCGGGAAGCGGGAACCGGCCACCACCTCGAAGATCACGAGCGGTACCCTGTCCCGTCAACTCGGCTACACGAACAGCGGACTGGGGCGGGGCACACACATGATGGGACCGGCGCACTCACTGTCCGGCGCGGCGGCCTGGCTGGGTGTGGGCGCCGCGGCCACGGCCGCCGGGCACCCCATGCCATGGCCGGTTCTCGTCGTCGGCGCGCTCATCTGCGCCGGTGCGGCGCTCGCCCCGGACCTCGACCACAAGTCGGCGACGATCTCCCGCGCCTTCGGGCCGCTCTCCCGCTGGCTGTGCGAGGTCGTCGACAAGCTGTCGTACGCGGTCTACAAGGCGACCCGCACCCGGACGGACCCGCGCCGCAGCGGAGGCCACCGCACCCTGACCCACACCGCGCTCTGGGCGGTCGCCATCGGCGTGGGCGGCTCCGTCCTCGCGGTCACCGGCGGCCGCTGGGCCGTCCTCGGCATCCTCTTCGTCCACCTGGTCCTCGCCGTCGAGGGCCTGCTGTGGCGGGCCGCCCGGGTCTCCAGCGACGTCCTCGTCTGGCTGCTCGGCGCCAGCTGCGCCTGGATCCTCGCCGGGGTGCTGGACCAGCCGGGCAACGGCGCCGGATGGCTGTTCGAGGCGCCCGGCCAGGAGTACATGTGGCTGGGGCTGCCGATCGTGCTCGGCGCGCTGGTGCACGACATCGGCGACGCGCTGACCGTGTCGGGCTGCCCGATCCTGTGGCCGCTGCCGATCAAGAAGAAGCGCTGGTACCCCGTGGGGCCGCCGAAGGCGCTGCGCTTCAAGGCGGGCAGCTGGGTCGAGGTCCGGGTGCTGATGCCCGTCTTCATGGTGCTCGGCGGGTTCGGCGGCGTGGTCGCGCTGAACGTCGTCTGAGACCCCGCGGGGCGGCGCGTGGCCTTCGCGGGTTCGTTCCGGCATGCCGGACTTCTTCCTGCGGGGCCCGCGCGAGAACCGGCCGATGTCCGCCCGCCCCCTGGCGCCCCCTGCGCGGGCGCGCTTCACTCCCTGCCCATGAGACGACGAACGATCATGAGCATGATCACCGGCCTGGCGCTCGCCGCGGGCGCCCTCGCCGGCGGGCCGGCCGCCGCGGCGGCGACCGAGAGGCCCGGTGTGCCCGCCGAGTTCGGCTCCGACTGGCACGACCCGGTCAGCGCCGCGCCGCCCGTGCCCCGCCCCGAGGGCGTGCGCTCCTGCGAGGTGACCGTCGCCCGCGCCCAGTTCCGCGACTTCACGCCGTACCGCGGCTCCTACACCCCGCCCGAGGAGTGCGGCAGCCGGTGGAGCGCCGTGGTCCTGCGGCTTGAGGGCAAGGTCAGGGGACGCCAGTACGACCGGCTCGGCCACCTCGCGATCGGCGGCGTCGAGGTCTTCCGCACCTCCACGCCCCAGCCCTCCCCTGAGGGCATCACCTGGTCGGTGGAGAAGGACGTCACCCGCTACAGCGACACGCTCCGCCGCCCGCAGCCCGTCGAGATGCTCATCGGCAACGTCGTCGACGACACCCACACCGGCGTCATCGACGTCACCGTCACCCTCACCTTCTACGCCGGGCGCGGCCCCTCCGACCCGGCACCCGACCCGGCCGCCACGCCCGAGCGCGTCCTGCCGCTCGGCACCGACGGCACCGTCACCACCCCGCGCAACACCGAGCGGATCCTCGCCGAGGTGTACGCCACCGGCTCGGGGGGCGGCTGCGAGGAGTACTGGTACCTGTCCGTCCCCACCGGGGCGCCCTACTCGTGCGCCGCGGCCGACGGACCCCACCGCGAGGTCCGCGTCAGCGTCGACGGGCGGCTCGCCGGTGTCGCCGCGCCCTTCCCGACGGTCTGGACGGGCGGCTGGTCCAACCCGTTCCTGTGGTACGTGATCCCCGGCCCCCGCGCCCTCGACGTCAAGCCCGTGGTGTACGACCTGACGCCCTTCGCCGGGCTCCTCAACGACGGCCGCCCGCACCGCGTCGAGGTCTCGGTCGCCGGGGTCCCGCAGGGCCTGCCCGGCTGGAGCACCCCCGTCAATCTGCTGCTGTGGCAGGACGAGGGCCGCGACGTGGTGACCGGCGCCCTCACCCGCCACGACGACGGCGGCCTGGCCAACACCTCCGTCCACACCCCCGGCGCGCCGCACCGCGTCGACACCCGCGCCGCCCACCGGCTGACGGTCGCCGGGTACGTCGACACCTCCCGCGGCCGGGTCACCACCACCGTCACCCGAGCCGTCGGCCACACCTCCGTGCACCGCTGGGGCGCCGACGAGAACCCCGACGCCCTCGACGCCACCTGGACCGACCACGAGACGGTCACCACCGGCGGCACCACCACCCGCACCCACCGCACCTACACCATGGACGGCGAGACGACCCTCGGCGCGGGCGACCGGCTCCGCACGGTCCTGACCCTCGCCGACCGCGCCCGCACCGACGTACGGCGCGACGGCCGGCAGCTGTCGTACGAGCGCCTGGACCACACCTACACCGGCGACGCCACCTTCACGCTCGGCGTCCCGCGCGACCAGCGCCACGCCGTGGGCACCTCCATGGAGCGCTACCGGCTCCACTCCTCCGCCGGCTGCCACGACCGCACCCTGCGCACCGCCCAGGGCGTCCTGACCGAGGACCGCACCCGCTGCTGACCGCCCCGCCCGCACCGGCTCGTCCACCCGGCACGGGCCCGGCGGCCGCCCCCGCGACGGGCGGCGGCCGCCGGGCCCCGGTCACGCCTCCGCCGGGCGCTCCGAGTCGACACCGGGCCTGCCGCGCCGCCACTCCCCGCGCGTGAAGTCGGGGAACTCCAGCGGCGCGCCGCCCGCCCGCACCGACGCGTGGCTCAGCGGGACCGGCGCCGTCCAGGTCGCCGCGTCGTACACGTCGAAGTCGGGGACCAGGCCCAGCCGCATGCACTGCGTCAGCCGGTACACCATCAGGTAGTCCATGCCGCCGTGCCCGCCGGGCGGGTTGGCGTGCTCCTTCCACAGCCAGTGGTCGTACTCCCCGGCGTACGCCGCGAAGTCGCCCCACCGGTGGTCGGCGTGGTCCGGCTCCAGGTAGATCCGCGCCGGGTAGTCCTCGAAGACGCCCCTGGTGCCGCCCAGCGAGTTGATCCGGCTGTACGGGTGGGGCGTGGACACGTCGTGCTCCAGCCGGATCACCCGCCCCTTCGCGGTCCGCAGCATGCTCACGGTCCGGTCGCTCCCGATGTACGTCTCCTTCCAGCTCGGGTGGCCGGGCGGCATGTGGGCGGCCCGGTACTCCGCGAGGCCCAGCGCCGGCGTGCCGAAGCTGCTGATGCTCACGACCCGGTCGCCGCGGTTGACGTCCAGGTAGTTGGCGACCGGCCCGAAGCCGTGGTTCGGGTACAGGTCGCCGCGCAGCCGCGTGTGCCACAGCCGCCGCCACGGGCCCTCGTAGTACGTCGGCGAGAACATCAGCTCCCGCAGGTCGTGGTTGTACGCCCCGGCCGCGTGCAGCAGTTCGCCGAACCGGCCCGCGTGCGCCATGCGCAGCACCCGTGTCTCGTTCCTGCCGTAGCAGCAGTTCTCCAGCTGCATGCAGTGGCGGCGGGTCCGCTCCGACAGGTCGACCAGCGCCCACAGCTCGTCGAGCGCCATCGCCACCGGGCACTCCACACCGACGTGCTTGCCGTTCAGCAGCGCGGCCCGCGCCATCGGGAAGTGCAGCTCCCACGGCGTCGCCACGTACACCAGGTCGATGTCGCCCCGCTCGCACAGCCGCTCGTAGTCGTGCTCGCCGTTCGCGTACACCGCGGGCGTCGGCTGCCCGGCCGCCGCCACCCTGGCCGCCGCCCGCGCCGCCTTGTCCCGTACGGGATCGCAGACGGCGGTCACCCGGACGCCCGGGACGGCGAGGAACAGGTCGAGCATGCCGGCGCCGCGGTTGCCGAGGCCCACCACCGCCACCCGCACCGTGGACCTGCGGGCGAACGGCACGCCCGCCATGGTGGCGCCCTGCCGGGGCGGCGGCGCGGCCCGCCCCGCCGTGCCCGCGCCCCCGGCGGTCGCGGCCGCCGCGGCGTGGGCGGGGGCGCCGCCGATGGCGCCGATACCGAGACCGGCGCCCGCCACCCCGGCGGTCGTGCGCAGGACGGCGCGGCGGGAAGGGGCGGGGGCGTCGTGCTGCGCGGGTACTGCGTCGTCGCTCATGGAACCTCCAGTACATGACGTGCACGGCTGGTTCATGAATCCCACGAGGACCCTCGCGGGCGGGCGACGGGTGCGCAAGGGAGCGGATCAGCCGTCCGCCCCGCCCCACGGGCCCGCCGGGTCGCCGCCGCACGGCTCCACGGGCCCGCCGGGTCGCCGCCGCACGGCTCCACGGGCCCGCCCGGCTACGGGCGTGTGGCGCGCTCCAGTTCCAGGAGGACCGACCGGTAGGGGCGTCCCGTCGCGTGCTGCATCCCGATCTCGCACGTCCGGTTCGCCGACAGGTACGCGTCGAACTCCCGCGCCCGCACCCCCGCCGCCTCCCGCGCCGTCGCCGCCTCGGTCAGCTCCGGGTGCAGCAGCCCGCGGTCGCCGGCGAACGCGCAGCACCCCGCGTCCGCCGGGACGACCACCTCGTCGGCGCACACGGCGGCGAGCGCGGCCAGGTGCTCCCCGGCGCCCAGGGCCGCCGCCGAACACGTCGGGTGGACGACGGCGGAGCCCACCGTCCGGCGCACCGCCAGCCCCGGCAGCAGATGCTCCACGGCCCACACCACCGCGTCGTACACGGTCAGTTCGCCGTGCAGCCGGCGCGTCGGCGCGTCCAGATACGGCACCAGCTCCCGGCCCAGGCCCAGCGCGCACGACGAGGCGTCCACGACCAGCGGCAGCAGCCCGCCGCCGGTCCACCCCCAGGCGGCCTCCACGACCCGCCGGGCCATCACCGAGGCGCCCTCCTCGTACCCCTTGGACGCCCAGGCGGTCGCGCAGCACAGGCCCCGCACGTCGCCGGGCACCCACACCGGCCGCCCGGCGCGCGCCGACAGGGCCACGACCGCCTCGGGCAGCGTGGGACCGCCGGGCCCGTCCGGCGAGCCGAACACCCGGTTGACGCAGGCCGGGAAGTACACGGCCGCCGCTCCCGCCCGCTCCGTGCGGGGCAGCCGCGCGGGCGCGGCGTCCGGCACTTCCGGCAGCCACTCCGGTACGAGATCGGGCCGCACCGCCCTGCGCAGCGCACCGGTCACCGCCCGCGGCAGCCGCTCGCCCGCCACCCGCCGCGACCGGTACGCGGCGGCCACCGCGCGCCGCGCCGCGCCCTCCACGACCGCGAAGTTCCGCGCGGCCAGCGCCGCCGCGCGCTCCTCGCGCGCGGAGTGCCGCAGATGCCGCAGCCGCTTCATCAGCGCGCCCGTGTCGATGCCGACCGGGCAGGCCGCCGCGCAGGAGCCGTCCGCGGCGCAGGTGTCCACCGCGTCGTAGCCGTACTCGGCCACCAGGGCATCCTCCACCCGGGAACCGTGCCCCTGGCGGACCATCTCCCGCCGCAGCACGATCCGCTGGCGGGGCGTGGTCGTCAGGTCCCGGCTGGGGCAGACCGGCTCGCAGAACCCGCACTCGATGCACGCGTCGACCAGCCCCTCCACCGCGGGCACGGACTTGAGGCCGCGCAGATGGCCGCTCGGGTCCCGGTCGAGGACGACCCTCGGGGCGAGCACGCCGTCGGGGTCGAGCGCCTGCTTGGTGCGCCACATCAGCTCCGTGGCGCGCGGCCCCCACTCCAGCTCCAGGAACGGCGCGATGTTCCGCCCCGTCGCGTGCTCGGCCTTCAGCGAGCCGTCGAAGCGCTCGACGGTCATCCGGCAGAACGCCTCCATGAACGCCGCGTACCGCTCCACGTCCGCCGGGGACGCCGGGTCGAACGCCAGCAGGAAGTGCAGGTTCCCGTGGGCGGCGTGCCCGGCGACGGCCGTGGTGAAGCCGTGCTCCGCCTGGAGGTCCAGCAGGGCGGCGCACGCCTCGGCCAGCCGCCCGGGCGGCACGGCGAAGTCCTCCGTGATCAGCGTCGTACCGGGCGGGCGGGAGCCGCCGACGGCCGTGACGAACGCCTTGCGGGCCTTCCAGTACCCGGCGATCGTCCCCGCCCTGCGGGTAAACGCGTTGGTCACCGACTCCACCGGGGCGATCAGCTCCAGCGAGTCCAGCACCTCCACGGCCGCCCACTCGTACGCGTCCAGCGCCGCCGCGTCGGGCGCGCGGAACTCGACCAGCAGAGCCGCGCAGTCGCGGGGCAGCTCCGCCCAGTCGGGCGGCACCCCCGGCACGCTGACCGAGGCGCGCAGCGTGTTGCCGTCCATCAGCTCCACGGCGAGCGCCCCCGCCGCCGTGAAGCGGGGCACCGCCTCCGCGGCCGCGGACAGCGACGGGAAGAACAGCAGCGCCGCCGACACCGCCCGGTCCAGCGGCAGCGTGTCGAGGACGACCTCCGCGATGAACCCGAGCGTCCCCTGCGAGCCCACCATCAGCCCGCGCAGGATCCGCGCCGGGGTCTCCCCGTCCAGGAAGGCGTCCAGCCGGTAGCCGTTGGTGTTCTTGATCCGGTGCTTCGCGCGGATCCGGGCCGTCAGCCCCGCGTCCGCCTCGATCCGCGCCTTCAGGTCCAGCAGCGCCTCGCACAGCTTGGGCTCGGCGCGCGCCAGCAGCTCGTCGGCGTCCGGGGCGCCCGTGTCCACGACGGTGCCGCTCGGCAGGACGACGGTCAGCGACGCCACGGTCCGGTAGGCGTTGCGGGTGGTCCCCGCGGTCATGCCGGAGGCGTTGTTGGCCACGACCCCGCCGACCGTGCAGGCCGCCGCGCTCGCCGGGTCGGGGCCCAGGACCCGGCCGTGGGGCGCGAGCGCGGCGTTCACCCGGGCGACCGTCGTGCCGGGCCGTACCCGCACGCGGGCGCCGCCGTCGAGGACCTCGACGCCCTCCCAGTGCCGCCGGACGTCGACCAGGATGTCCTCGCCCTGCGCCTGCCCGTTCAGGCTGGTCCCCGCCGCGCGGAAGACCACCTCCCGGCCCTTGCCGCGGGCGTACGACAGGATCGCCGACACGTCGTCCACGTCCTCGGCCAGCAGCACGACCCGCGGCACGAACCGGTACGGGCTGGCGTCCGAGGCGTACCGCACCAGGTCGGAGACGCGCGACAGCACCTTCTCCGGTCCGAGGACGGCGGTCAGCTCGTCGCGCAGCCGCGAGGACGTGCCGTGCGCCCGCAGATCGGGCAGCCGGTCCGGCAGGGGCGTCCGCCCGGTGTCGCCCGGGCGCAGGGGGTCCGGCTTCGGCTCCAGCAGCGGCATGTCACGTCCCCTCGACGGCGCGCGCGGGGCGCGCGGCGGCTCAGCAGTGCCGCTCCGGCACTCCGTCGACCAGAGCGGACAGCAGCCCGCCGAGCACCTCGCGCTGCTCGACGGTCAACGGGGCCAGGATGTCCTCTGCGGCGGCCCGGCGCGCGCTGCGCAGCCGCCTCAGCGTGGCGCGCCCCTCGTCCGTGAGCTCGATGCGGATGACGCGGCGGTTGGCCGGGTCAGGTACGCGGCGCACCCGCCCGCTCGCCTCCAGCCCGTCCACCAGGCTGGTCACCGCCCGGGGGACCACCTCGAGCCGCTCGGCCAGATCCGCCATCCGGGGCGGGCGCTCGTAGTGCGCGACCGTGCGCAGGAGGCGCGACTGCGCGGGCGTGATGGCGATGTCCGCGGCCTCCAGCTGCCGCTTCTGGCTGCGGTGCAGACGGCGGGTCAGCCGCAGCAGCTGTTCGGCGAGCAGGCCGTCGGCGTCGGGTGCGTTCATAATCGGAAGGGTATCAGGACACCGCTCATTGTGAACCAAGGTAACAATGAGCTATCCTCTGCTTCGAGGGTCGTGCCCCGCTGCCCGCGGGGCACGCGACGACCGGCCGGAAGGAGCCCATGCGTATCCACGCCGAGTCCACCTGGACCCCGCCGCCCCCGGATCCGGACCAGCCGCCGGCCCAGATCCGGCGCATCCTGCGGCTCTTCCGCCCCTATCGCGGCCGGCTCGCCTTCGTCGGCCTGCTCGTCGGCGCCTCGTCGCTGGTGGGGGTCGCCTCGCCGTTCCTGCTGCGCGAGATCCTGGACACGGCCATCCCGCAGGGGCGCACGGGGCTGCTGAGCCTGCTGGCGCTCGGCATGATCCTCACCGCGGTGGTGACCAGTGTCTTCGGCGTCCTGCAGACGCTGATCTCCACCACGGTCGGGCAGCGCGTCATGCACGATCTGCGCACGGCGGTCTACGGCCGGCTCCAGCAGATGCCGCTCGCCTTCTTCACCCGGACGCGCACGGGCGAGGTCCAGTCGCGCATCGCCAACGACATCGGCGGCATGCAGGCCACGGTCACGTCGACGGCCACCTCCCTGGTCTCCAACGTGACCGCCGTCGTGGCGACGATCGTGGCGATGCTGGCCCTCGACTGGCGCCTCACGGTCGTCTCGCTCCTGCTGCTGCCGGTGTTCGTGTGGATCAGCCGCCGCGTCGGCAGGGAGCGCAAGGCGATCACCACCCAGCGCCAGAAGCAGATGGCCGCCATGGCGGCCACGGTCACCGAGTCGCTGTCCGTCAGCGGCATCCTGCTGGGCCGCACCATGGGGCGCGCCGACTCGCTGACCCGCTCCTTCGCCGACGAGTCCGAGCGCCTGGTCGACCTGGAGGTGCGGGCGTCGATGGCCGGGCGGTGGCGGATGGCGTCCGTCAGCATCGTCATGGCGGCCATGCCCGCGCTGCTCTACTGGGCGGCCGGGCTCGCGCTCCAGGCCGGCGGGCCGACGATCTCCATCGGGACACTCGTCGCCTTCGTCTCGCTCCAGCAGGGCCTGTTCCGTCCGGCCGTCAGCCTGCTCTCCACGGGCGTGCAGATCCAGACCTCCCTCGCCCTCTTCCAGCGGATCTTCGAGTACCTCGACCTGCCCGTCGACATCACCGAGCCCGAGCGGCCCGTCCGGCTGGAGAAAATCCGCGGCGAGGTCCGCTTCGAGGACGTCGCGTTCCACTACGACAAGGACGACGGGAAGACCGGCCCCACGCTCGACGGCATCGACATCGTCGTGCCCGCGGGAAGCCGCCTCGCCGTGGTCGGTGCCACCGGCTCCGGCAAGTCCACCCTGAGCTATCTGGTGCCCCGCCTGTACGACGTGACCGCCGGCCGGGTCACGCTGGACGGCGTCGACGTGCGCGACCTCGACTTCGACAGCCTCGCCCGCGCGGTGGGCGTGGTCTCCCAGGAGACCTACCTCTTCCACGCCTCCGTCGCCGACAACCTCCGCTTCGCCCGGCCCGACGCGACCGACGCCGAGATCGAGGCCGCCGCCAAGGCCGCGCAGATCCACGACCACATCGCCTCGCTGCCCGACGGGTACGACACGCTGGTCGGCGAGCGGGGATACCGCTTCTCCGGCGGCGAGAAGCAGCGCCTCGCCATCGCCCGCACCATCCTGCGCGACCCGCCGGTCCTCATCCTGGACGAGGCGACCAGCGCTCTCGACACCCGGACCGAGCAGGCCGTCCAGCAGGCGATAGACGAGCTGTCCGCCGGCCGGACCACCATCACCATCGCCCACCGGCTCTCCACCATCCGCGACGCCGACCAGATCGTCGTGCTGGACGCCGGCCGCATCGTCGAGCGGGGCACCCACGCCGAGCTCCTCGCCCGCGGCGGCCGGTACGCCGCGCTGGTCCACGGGGACGTGCGACTGGACGCCGCACCGGGTCACACGGAAGCGCCGCCGCTCCCGTGGGACGGGGGAGCGGCGGCGCCGGACGGAGCGAGCGTCAGACCAGCCAGCCCACGAAGTGGATGACACCGGCGAGCAGGTGGGTGATGAGGTCCATGCGGTGAATCTCCTTGTGCCTTGTGCATGTGTGGGACTACGCAGTCGCGGTCTACAGCCCGTCGCTTGCGCCCCGTAAGCATCACGCGCCGCGGCGGTGCGACGCGGGGGAATCCCCTCCGGCCACACGTTCCGGCGAACATCCGCTCGCACGTTCGCCTGTTCCCTCACATCAGTCATACGTGCCGATATATCCCATATGCGAAATTTATGAGGATCTCCGGGTTAGCGTGCCCGCATGAGGCTCGTGACCCAGAAGGCGCACCGTCACAGGCATCGGAGGCGCGGCAGACCCAGGCTGACCCGCCGGGGCAGGATCGTCCTGATCACCGGCGTGCTCGCCCTCGTCGCCGCGGGGACACTCGTGCCGCTGCTCGTCCTCCGCGACACGCCCCCGCCGCCCAAGCCGCCGGAGAAGACCCGCACGCTGCTCATCCCGGAGGGCTGGCGCGCCGGCCAGGTGTACGACGCCGTGGACCAGGCCCTCCGGGTACCGCCCGGCACCACCCGCACCGAGGCCGCAACCGCCCGCCTCGGCCTGCCCCCGGCCGCGCAGGGCAACCCGGAGGGCTTCCTGTTCCCGGCGACGTACCCGATCGACAAGACGACCACGCCGCGCGGCCTGCTGCGCTACATGGTCACCACGGCGGGGGAGCGCTTCGGCACACCGAAGGTCGCCCAGGGCTCCCGGCGTAGCAGCCTCAGCCTCTACGAGACGGTCACCATCGCCAGCATCGTGCAGGCCGAGGCCGACACGGCGGACGACATGGGCAAGGTCGCCCGCGTCATCCACAACCGCCTGGCCCGCGGCATGGCCCTCCAGATGGACTCGACGCTCAACTACGCCCTGGACCGCTCCACCCTCGACACCTCGCACGCCGACACCCGCATCGAGAGCCCGTACAACACCTACACGACACCCGGCCTGCCCCCCACCCCCATCGGCAACCCGGGCGAACAGGCCGTCCACGCCACGATCGCCCCACCACCGGGCGACTGGCTGTACTTCGTGACGGTGAACCCGGGCGACACCCGCTTCACCGCCGACTACGACGAACACCTCGCGAACGTGGCGGAGTTCAACCACAACCGCCGCACGGCATCCTCATAACCCGCGGTCCGGTCAGGCCGCGGTCCTCGCGGGGCTTCGCCGCAGCAGCTGCCGGACCTCGCGGACGGCGGCGCGTCCGGCGCGGTTGGCGCCGATGGTCGAGGCGGACGGCCCGTAGCCGACGAGGTGCACCCGCTCGTCGCGTACGGCGCGGGTGCCGTCCAGCCGTATGCCGCCGCCCGGCTCCCGCAGCCGCAGTGGCGCCAGATGGTCGACGGCCGCCCGGAAACCGGTCGCCCAGAGGATCACATCGGCGTCCAGGGTCCGCGCCGTACCGCCCTCCGGGGCGTCCCAGGCCACGCCCGTCGGGGTGATCCGGTCGAACATCGGCCGCCGGTCCAGGACGCCGCGCGCCCGCGCCTCGCGGATCGCGTCGTTCAGCGGCAGCCCGGTCACGCTGACCACACTGCTCGGCGGCAGCCCCTGCCGTACCCGCTCCTCCACCAGCGCGACCGCCGCCCGCCCCTCGGCCTCGCCGAACGGCCCTTCGCGGAAGACCGGCTCGCGGCGCGTCACCCATGTCGTCTCGGCGGCCACGTCGGCGATCTCCATCAGATGCTGGGTGCCGGACGCGCCGCCGCCGACCACGATCACCCGCAGCCCGGCGAAGGGCTCGGGCCCCGGATAGCCGGCCGTGTGGAGCTGCCGCCCCCGGAAGGTCTCCTGTCCCGGATAGCGCGGCCAGAACGGCCGGTCCCAGGTGCCCGTCGCGTTGATCAGCGCCCGCGCCGCGTACACGCCCTCGGACGTCTCGACGCGCAGCCGCCCGCCGTCGCCCTCCCGCACCGCCGTCACGTCGACGGGCCGGTGCACCCGCAGGTCGAAGGCGTCCTCGTACCGGGCGAAGTACCCGCCGATGACCTCCGAGGACGGCCGGCCCGCGTCCGCCCCGGTCAGTTCCATGCCGGGCAGCGCGTGCATCCCGTGCACCTTGCCGTACGTCAGCGAGGGCCACCGGAACTGCCAGGCACCGCCCGGCTCCGGCGCGTGGTCGAGCACCACGAAGTCCCGCTCGGGTACGAGTCCGGTCCGCCGCAGGTGGTACGCGGCGGACAACCCGGCCTGCCCGGCACCCGCGACGACCACGTCGATGTCGTTCACGCTTCCCCCAACCGACACGGGGCGGAGGATCTTCCCGCCCCGCCGCAGGGGCACCATGGAGGCATGAGCGACGCATTCACGACCCGCACGCTGGACATCACCACCGGACGCCGCGAGACCGTCCACGACCTCACGGACGCCTGTGCGGCCTTCCTCGACGAGGTGGCGCCCGGCCGAGACGGCCTGCTGAACGTCTTCACGCCGCACGCCACCGCCGGCGTCGCCGTCATCGAGACGGGCTCGGGCAGCGACGAGGACCTGCTGGCCGCCCTGCACACGCTCCTGCCCGCCGACGACCGCTGGCGCCACCGCCACGGCTCCCCGGGCCACGGCCGCGACCACGTCCTCCCCGCCCTGGTGCCGCCGCACGCCACGCTTCCGGTCCTCGCGGGCCGCCTCGCCCTGGGCACCTGGCAGTCGGTGTGCCTGGTCGACACGAACGTCGACAATCCGAACCGCCAGGTGCGCCTGAGCTTCCTGGGCTGACGCGCCGGTCACGACCGCCCTCCCGGGGCGGCGGCCGGCCGCGGAGCCGGCGTCAGTAGCCGTAGATCATCTTGTAGGCGACCTCCGGGAGGAACTGTCCGGCCGAGGAGCCGGCGCCGACGCCGCAGTTGCCGTCGGACTCGCCCGGTGCCTTGATCCACAGCAGCATCTCGGCGCCGCCGCCCATCTGGGCGGGGGTGCCGATGCGGCGGCCCGCGGGGTTGCACCACTCGCCGTTGGAGCCGTTGCCGTTGCGGCTGGTGTCGACGACGAACGGCTTGGTGTAGCCGTAGCGGGCGGCGAGTTCGCTGTTGACGGCGTTGCCGTAGGCGGTGTTCTGGGCGGTGGTGTAGTAGTTCGAGACGTTGAGGGAGAAGCCGTGGGCCTGGCGGAGCCCGGCTTCGTGGAGGCGCTGGGCCATCGTCGCCGCGCCCACCCAGCCGGGGTTGCCCGCGTCGAGGTAGACCCAGGTGTTGGGCGCCTGGCGGCCGAACTCGGCGAGGGCGCCGCTGATCATGCCCTGTCGTTCGCGGATCTGGGTCTGGTTCAGGCAGCCGTAGTCCGCGAGGGAGTCGGGTTCGAGGACGACCAGGGCCGGGCGGTTGCCGATCCCCCCGGCGAACTGCGAGATCCAGGACGCGTAGGCGGAGGGCGACGAGGCTCCGCCTCCGGAGTGCCCGCCGCACGAGTCCCGGAGGTAGATGTTGTAGGCGACCAGGACGGGCAGCTTGTCCGCCTGGTCCGCCGCCCCGGCGTACGCGCCCGTGGCGGTGCCGATGGTGCCGCTCCAGGCGCCGAACCAGCGGGCCATGGGCCTGTTGGCGAGGGACGTGCTGATCGCGGGCGCCCGGCCGTCACCGGGGTTGGCGGCGACCCACTGCTTCGCGGCGGAGTTCGGGTCCACGTAGAAGCCGCTGGTCATGGTGGTGGGGTCGGCCGCGTGGGCGGGCGGCGCGACGGCGAGCGCCAGGGGCACCGCGGCGAGGGCGGCGACGAGGGCGCGGATGGTGTGGCGCATGGCTGTACCTTTCGTTTCTCCGACGGGGACCGCCGCGCGCGCGAGCGGGTCCCGGATGCCTGCTGCGGTGGCTCCTGCCGGCGTCCGACCGGACGGGAGGGGGCCCGGATCATCCTGGCCCCCTCCGGTGTACGGGTGTCGGCGCACCGGGTCAGGCGCGGCTCCAGCGCTGGTTGGTGCCGTTCCAGCAGGAGTAGAGCTGGATCAGTGTGCCGTTTGCGGTGCCGCCGGCAGCGGCGTCGAGGCACAGGCCGGACTGGACGCCGACGATGGAACCGTCGGAGTTGAGCCGCCACTTCTGGTTGTCACCGCCCCAGCAGTTGTAGATCTGCACCTTGGCGCCGTTGCCGGTGCCGGCGGCGTCCAGGCACTTGTCCCCGTAGACCCTCAGCTCGCCCGCGGCGGTGTGGGTCCACTGCTGGTTGGGGCGGTTGTTGCAGTCCCAAAGCTGGACCTGGGTGCCGTCGGCCGTACTGGCCCCGGGCACGTCCAGGCAGCGTCCCGAGGCGACCCCCTTGATCTGTCCGGAGCCGGGGGAGGGCGTCGGAGTGGGGGTGGGGCCGGGGGAGACGGCGTTGAGCGCGTTGAGGACGGAGGTGTAGGCGGGCTTCTTGCTGCCGTCGCCGTTGAACAGCAGCGGCGTCTGCTCGGCTCGCCAGGAGTCGGTGTCCCGCACGCCCCAGACGGTGATGCCGACGCACCGGGGGACGGCCAGGCAGTCGTTGGTCACGTTGGCGTAGGTCGTGGGGGAGGCCCCCTGGATGTCGAGCTCCGTGACGGCCACGTCGACGCCGAGGGCGGCGAAGTTCTGCAGGGTGGTGCGGAAGTTGCTGTTGTACGGGCTGTCGCTGTTGAAGTGGGCCTGGAAGCCGACGCAGTCGATGGGCACGCCGCGCTGCTTGAAGTCCCGGACCATGGCGTACATGGCCTGCGTCTTGGCCCAGGTCCAGTTCTCGACGTTGTAGTCGTTGTAGCAGAGCTTGGCGGCCGGGTCCGCGGCGCGCGCGGTGCGGAAGGCGACCTCGATCCAGTCGTTGCCGGTGCGCTGCAGGTTGGAGTCGCGCCGGGCTCCCGAGGTGCCGTCGGCGAACGCCTCGTTCACGACGTCCCACTGGACGATCTTGCCCTTGTAGTGGCCCATCACGCCGTTGATGTGGTTGATCATCGCCTGGCGCAGCGCGCTGCCGCTGAGGCTCTGCATCCAGGCGGGCTGCTGGGAGTGCCAGGCCAGGGTGTGGCCGCGCACCTGCTTGCCGTTCTGCACCGCCCAGTTGTAGACGCGGTCGCCGGCGGTGAAGTTGAACTGGCCCTGCTGGGGTTCGGTGGCGTCGATCTTCATCTCGTTCTCGGCCGTCACGGAGTTGAACTCGCGGGCCGCGATCGTCGTGTACGCCGGGTCGTTGAGCTTGCCCGAGGCGATGGCGGTGCCGAAGTAGCGCCCGCTCTGGGCCGCCGCGCGGCCGAGCGTGCTCTCGGCGGCCTGAGAGTCCGGCGGTGTCGCCAAGACGGTGGCCGAACCGAGGACGCCGACGATCAGCGCCGCGCACAGGCCGCCGATCTTACTGCGTAGAAGGGATGGTCGAACGACGTGTGAGCGCATGACTGAGCCTCCAGGACGGAGATCACGGAAGGATTTCGAGCGCGGCGGAGGGAATTGCGTCGTGCTGTCGTCTGCGAGGTCCGCGCCCGGGAAAAAAGGGGGGGTGCGTGCCGCCAGGGAGTGACGATGTGAGGCCGGCACCGTGCCCGCGGCGGTGAAGAGATGAAGCGGCCTCGGGAATCAGTGTGAAAATTCGGCAGGGGCATGTCAACGGTTTCGAAGGTGTTTCGAATTCCGCCTCTTCGGGGTGATCCGGAAGAGAATTCCGCGGGCCCTTCCCCGCCGAAAGGATTTCGACGGGGAAGGGCCCGCTCTGTGTCCGCCGTTGAGGCGTCCGCGCCTTTTCCGATGGAGGGCGCGGAGAAATCCCGGACGTGGACGCGCGGCTCCAACGGCCGCCCCGCATTCCCCCCCGTACGGTCGATTACCGCCGCCTGTCCGCGGGCGGCCTCACGCGGGCGTGCGCGGCCCGCCCGCTTCGCCGCCGCACCGACGGCTCAACTCCGCTGGGGATACGTGAGATCGAACCAGGCGAAACGCGCCCGGCTGGTGGACGGGCGGCCGTTGGAGGTGGCGTAGAGGCCGAGCTGGACGCTGGTGAACAGCGGGGTGAGGAAGGTGGCTTCGACGGTGGCCAGGTCCCGCCAGGCGCCGTCGGGCGCGGCGTGGGCGAAGGTGTGGCCGAAGCCGCGGATGCGGACCCCCAGGCGGACGGGGCCGGGGGAGAGGGGGACGCGGGCCAGGACGTCGGGCCCGCGGTGGAGGCTGAGCCCTTCCGCGTCGCGAAGGAGGAGAAGGTGGGCGTCGTCGTCGATGACCACGGCGAGACCGGCTTGTTCGCCCGGTGCGACGGGGGTGAAGTGCAGTTCGGTGGACACGTCGCAGTCGGGGTGCTCCTGGGGGCGGACCAGCAGTGAGGGGGCGCTGCGTTCGCCGAGGCGTTCGGGGCGCAGCTGGAGCAGGAGCCCGTCACCGGTGGTCCAGAACGGCGCGCGGGGCGTGCGCAGGGTGCTCCAGTCGGCGGAGAGGGCGGCGAAGTCGTCGTGGACGGGGAGCCGGGGACTCGTGTGGGCGACAGGGGTGAAGACCGGCCAGCCGTCGCTCCAGGTGACCCTGGCGAGGAAGGTCTCGCGGCCGATGGCGGAACCCGGGCGCACGCCGAGGAGGACGGCCCGCCAGTCGCCGTCCGGGGTCTGGACGAGGTCGGCGTGGCCGGTGCAGGTGACCGGGCCCGTGGCGGGAGGCAGCACGGGGTTGCCGGGGGCGCCCTCGTACGGGCCGGTCACGCGGCCCGCGCGGGCGGCCACCACACTGTGGTCCACATCCGTGCCGCCCTCCGCGGTGAGCAGGAGGTAGCCGCCGTCGACCCGGTAGAGGTGCGGGGCCTCCGACCAGCGTGCACCCGGCCGGCTCCCGGACCACAGAACGTACTCGGGTCCCGTGAGCCGCCGTTCGCGGGGCAGGTACTCACGCATCCAGATCTCGGTGCGGCCGGCGGCCTCGTCCAGGGCGCGGGCGGCGGTGAACCAGGCACGGCCGTCCCCGTCCGGCCCGTCGTCGAAGAACAGCGACGGGTCGAAGCCCTCGCCCTCCAGCCACTGCGGCTCCGACCACGGTCCCGCCGGGTCGGTCGCCGTGACGACGAAATGGCCGCGGCCGTCCATCAGCGTGCAGACGAGGTGGAAGACCCCGTCGTGGTGCCGGATCGTCGGTGCGAACAGACCGCGTGAGGGCTCGCAGCCGTCGAGGTCGAGCTGCGACGGCCGGTCGAGCGCGGAGCCCAGACGCCGCCAGTTCACCAGATCGCGGCTGTGGAACACGGGAAGCCCCGGGAACCACTCGAAGGTCGACGTCGTCAGGTAGTAGTCCGCTCTTACCCGGCACACGGAGGGGTCGGGCCGGAAGCCGGGCAGCACGGGGTCGGCGAAGGAGGCGCTCATGAGACGGGGACGATCTCGACGGGCACGGACAGCACCCGGTCGGCCGCCGGGTGGCGCACGGGGCCGTGCAGGGTGAAGGAGCCACGCAGCGGCAGATCGCCGCTCGACCGGCCGACGGCCACCCCGATCTCTCCGGGCTCCACTCTTCTGCGCAGGTCGAGCCCGGTGAAGGAGGTCCGGTCGGCGTGGACGGAGAAGGTGACGCGGGCGGCGGCGCCCGGCCGCAGCTCCACCCTGGCGAATCCGGCGAGCCATCTCTCGGGACGGACGACGGACGCCTCCGGATCCGAGAGGTAGAGCTGGACGACCTCGGTCCC
Organism: Streptomyces sp. SudanB25_2051; assembly: GCF_964272635.1. NCBI lineage: Bacteria > Bacillati > Actinomycetota > Actinomycetes > Kitasatosporales > Streptomycetaceae > Streptomyces > Streptomyces sp. SudanB25_2051. Next base: position 608,621 of record NZ_OZ186787.1, on the reverse strand, counting down.
GGCCACCTGCCCGGTGTTGCGGACGGTGACCGAGACGGCGACGGAACCGTCCGTCGGGGCGACCGGGTCCACCGAGAGGTCCGAACAGGTGAAGGTGGTCCAGCTCAGCCCGTGTCCGAAGGGGAACAGGGGCGTCGGGTCCACCGAGCTCCAGTCGGTGTGCCCGCCGAGCCTGGAGCGCAGGTAGGTGCCGGGCTGGCCGCCGCCGTGGCGGGGGATGGAGACGGGCAGCCGGCCGGAGGGCTCCGCGGCCCCGCTGATGATCCGGGCCAGCGCCGTCCCGCCCTCCTCGCCGGGGAAGAACGCCTGGATCACGGCCGACGCGCGCTCGGCCAGCGACCCGAGCGCGTAGGGCCGCCCGGAGACGACGACCAGGACGGTCGGTATCCCGGAGTCGAGGACGGCGGCGGCGAGGGCGGCCTGGTCGCCGGGCAGGTCGAGCGTCTCGGCGTCGCAGCCCTCTCCCGAGGTGCCCCGGCCGAACATGCCGGCCCGGTCGCCCAGGACGAGTACGTTCACCTCCGGGTCGTCCGCGGTGACCGTGAACCCGGCGGCGGTGAGCGCCTCGCCGAGCGTCGGGATCTCGAGCCCCGGGTCGCCGGGCAGGGCCACGTGGTTGGGGAAGGAGTAGCACCCGAGGAAGGCCTGGGGGTCGTCGGCGTACGGACCGCTGATCGCGACGCGGCACGGCCGCAGCGGCAGCGTGCCGTCGTTGGCGAGCAGCACGGTGGACCGCTCGGCCAGCAGCCTGGCCAAGTCCCGGTTCTCCGGCGGGTCGAGGTCGACCGGCTCCGGTTTGACGGGCTCCCAGTCGGGGTCGAGCAGGCCCAGCCCGGCCTTCTGCAGCAGGACCCGTTCGGCGGCCCGGTCGACGAGCGCCTCGGGGACGCTGCCCGACCGCACGAGTTCGACCAGCGGCTCGCCGTAGCAGCGCACCGTGGGCAGTTCGACGTCGATCCCCGCGGCCAGCGCCAGCGCGCCGGCCCCGCCGCGCGATCCGGCGACGCCGTGCCGGGTCTCCAGGAACGAGACGGCGTAGTAGTCCGCGACGACGACCCCGCCGAAACCCAGCTCGCCCCGGAGCAGATCGGTCAGCAGGCGCTCGTCGGCGGCCGCCGGGACGCCGTCCACATCGGTGTAGCTGTTCATCACCGAGCGGGCGCCCCCCTCGCGGAGCGCCCGTACGAACGGCTCGAGCAGCACGTCAGCGAACTCGCGGGGCCCCGCGGCGACGGGGGCCATGTTCCGGCCGCCGCGCGAGGCCGAGTAGCCGGCGAAGTGCTTGAGCGTCGCCACGACGCCGGCGCCTTCCAGGCCCTGTACGTAGGCCGTGCCGATCGCTCCGACGAGGTACGGGTCCTCGCTGATGCACTCCTCGGTCCTGCCCCACCGGTAGTCGCGGACCACGTCCAGCACGGGAGCCAGCCCCTGGTGGACGCCGACCCGGCGCATCCCGGCGCCGATGGCGGCGGCCATCCGCCGCACCAGCCCGGGATCGAAGGAGGCGCCCCAGGCCAGCGGCCCGGGGAAGACCGTGGCGCCGAACGTCATGAACCCGGTCAGGCACTCCTCGTGCGCGACCGCCGGGATCCCGAACCGGCCCGACGCGGTCACCTGCCGCTGCAGCGAGGCGAGCCGCTCCATCCCGGCCTCCGCGGTGACCGGGGCGGTGCCGTACACCCGGGTGAGCTGGCCGAGCCCGTGGGCGACGACGTCGTCGAGACCGGGCGCGGGTCCGCCGTCGTCGTCCTCCATCGGCGCGACGGGCGCTCCCGGATCCGAGGGCAACGCCCAGAAGCCGGCGAGTTGCCCCGCCTTCTCCTCCAGCGTCATCCTTCCCAGCAGATCGGCGACGCGCACGGACGCGGGGAGGCGGGGGTCGCGCCAGGGCTCGTTCAAGGGGTTCTCCTAGGGACGAGGCGGGGCGGTGGAGAGCCGGACCTTGAGTTCGGTCGAGAGCTCCATCCGCGGGCTGACCAGGGGCTGGCGGTCCAGAAGCTGGAACAGTGTGCGGGCCGCGACCCGGCCCATCTCCTCCAGCGGCTGGCGTACCGTCGTCAGCGGCGGTGACAGCCAGTCGCACATCGGCAGGTCGTCGAAGCCGACCACGCTGAGGTCCCGGGGGATGCTCAGTCCGCTCTGCCGGGCGGCCTCGTAGACGCCCATCGCCTGCTGGTCGCTGCCGGCGAAGACGGCGGTCGGCGGGTCGGGCAGGGCGAGCAGCTCCTGGGCGCACCGGAACCCGCCCTCGTGCTGGAAGTCGCCGAACCGGATCAGGTCGCGGTCGACCTCGATCCCGGCCCGCTCCAGGGCGGCCCGGTACCCGTCGATGCGGGCCTGGCTGCACAGCATCTCCTTGCGCCCGCCGATCGCGGCGATCCGGCGGTGCCCGAGCTCCAGCAGGTGCTCGGTGGCGGCGAGGCCGCCCGCCCAGTTGGTCGCCCCGACGCTCGGCACGCCGCTGTCCGGCAGGTCGATCGGGTCGATGACGACCAGCGCCGCCCCGGCCCGCTCGACCTGGGCGCGCTGGGCGTGGGTGACGGAGGCGGTGACGAGGATGACGCCGTCGCTGTGGTGCAGGGCCGGGAGCGCGGTCCACCCGGACGGTGAGGCCTCGCCGGGCGGTACGAGCGACACGACGGTGCCGACGCTGCGCTGGGCGCACTCGGCCTCGACGCCGCGCAGGATCTCCACCGCCCACGCGCTGTCCAGACCGCCGATGACCAGGTCGACGAGACCCGATCTGCGGGCTCTGCCCTGCCGGCCGGGCGGGAAGTAGTTGTGCGCCTGCAGCAGCCCCTCGATCCGTGCGCGCGTCGAGGGTGCGACATCGGAGCGGCCGTTGATCACCTTGGACACGGTGGCCGGGGAGACCCCCGCTTTCGCGGCGATGACGGCCAGGGTCGGGCGCTGCTCGCTCAACTTCTCTCCTCGGGCGGCCGACTGCGGCCAACGATAGATATCGCAAATCTTTCGATGAGTTTCCGGGCGGCCCGACCTGCTTGTCAACCCTGCGGCATCGGTCAGTTGGGCAAATAAATCTACGCGGGGTCTTGACCGGTAAGCCACTCGTTCCTAGTTTGTGGCAGCGCAGAATTCGAGAGAGTTTCGAAACATTTTCGGGCACGAACCGGCACTCCCCCACCCCGGAGGTCCCATGGCCAGCACCCTCCCGAGCCGACGTAGCTTCCTCGCGCTCTCGGGCCTGACCGCCCTGTCCGTCTCCCTGACCGCGGCTTGCGGAGCCGGCGGGTCCGGGGGCGGGCCGACGGCCGACGGCAAGGTGTCCTTCGCGTGGTGGAACATCGCCACGACCGAGCCGGGCAAGTCCCTCTTCCCGCAGATCTCCGCGGCCTTCACGGCCGCTCACCCGGACATCGAGATCCACACGACCTCGTTGGAGAACGAGGCGTTCAAGTCCAAGCTCACCGCCACCACCTCCTCCGGCAAGCTCCCCGACGTCTTCCAGACCTGGGGCGGCGGTGTGCTCCGGCAGCAGGTCGAAGCGGGGCTGGTCGAGGACCTCACCGACGTCTTCGACTGGTCGTCCCGGCTCACCCCGGTCTCCCTGCAGCCGTATCAGTTCGAGGGCCGCACCTACGCGGTGCCGTACGACATCGGCATGGTCGGCTTCTGGTACAACAAGAAGCTCTTCGCCAGCGCCGGGATCACCGCCCCGCCGGCCACCTGGGCCGCGTTCCTGGAAGACGTCCGCAGGCTCAAGGCGGCGGGCATCACCCCGATCGCCCTCGCGGGCAAGGAGAAGTGGCCGGGCCACTACTACTGGGCCTACCTCGCGATGCGCGTCGCCGGTCTCGCCGCGCTGCGGCAGGCCGCGGTCACCAAGGACTTCACCGCTCCCGGCTTCGTCCGGGCAGGCGCCCATCTGAAGGAGCTGGTCGACCTCCAGCCGTTCCAGGAGGCCTTCCTCGGCGCCGGCTACGCCACCCCCGGAGGGCAGGCCGCGACCATGGGCAACGGCCGGGCCGCCATGGAGCTGATGGGGCAGTGGGGGCCGTCGGTGCAGCAGGACGCGGGCGCCGGCCTCGGAGCGGACCTGGGCTTCTTCCCCTTCCCGACCGTCGACGGCGGTGCGGGACGGGCCACCGAGGTGTTCGGCGGCGGCAACGGCTTCGCGCTGCGCAAGGGCGCCCCGAAGGAGGCACTGGACTTCCTGAGGTTCCTCGTCCTGGAGAACCAGTCCAAGCTGGTGGCCTCCGGCGCCTACCTGCCGGTGGTCAAGGGCGCGGAGAGCCGACTCACCGACGCCGACAGGAAGGTGGTGGCCGAGAGCCTGGTCAAGGCGACGGGCTTCCAGCTCTTCCTCGACCAGGCGTACCCGCCGGCCGTCGGCCAGGAGGTCAACGACAGCGTCGCCGACCTCATCGCCGGCAAGAAGACGCCCGAGCAGGTCACCACCTCGATCACCGAGGCTGCGAAGAGTGCCTAGCCCCGTGTCCACCCTGACCCGGGAGCGGACGGAGAGGGCCGCGCCGGCGCAGCCGCCGCGCAGACCGCGGACCTTCCTGCGCGCCTCGCGGGACTGGGCGTCGGTCGCCTGGTTCCTCGTCCCGGCCCTGGTCCTCTTCGTCCTCTTCGTCCTCGCCCCGATCGCCGTCGCCGTCTACACCGGCTTCTTCCGGTGGGGCGGCATCGGCCCCATGGACGACTTCGTCGGCTTCGCGAACTACACCCGGCTCTTCGACGACCAGGTCTTCCTCGGCGATCTGGGGCGCGGGCTGTACCTGATCGTCCTGTCCCTCACGGTCCAGCTGCCGTTCGCCCTGTTCACCGCCGTCCTGCTCAACCAGAGGCTTCGCGGCCGCGCCGTCTACCGCATGCTGTTCTTCGCGCCGTACATCCTGTCCGAGGTGGTCACGGCGGTCCTCTTCACGATGGTCTTCCTGCCCGGCACCGGCATGGCCGACCACCTCGCCGGCCTCCTGGGCCTGGAGGGGCTGCAGGGCAAGTGGCTCGCCGACCCCTCGACGGTCATGCCGACCCTCTTCCTGGTCATGGTCTGGAAGTACTTCGGCTTCCACATGATGCTCTTCCTCGCCGGGCTGCAGGGCATCCCGGCCGAGGTCCTCGAAGCGGCCTCCATCGACGGCGCCGGCGCCTGGCAGCGCTTCCGGCACGTGACGCTGCCGCTGCTCGGCCCGACGATCCGGATCAGCGTCTTCCTTTCGGTCATCGGGTCCATCCAGCTCTTCGACCTCGTCTGGGTCATGACCGCGGGCGGGCCCAACCACTCCTCCGAGACGATGGCGATCGCGATGTTCCAGTTCGGGTTCAAGCGCTACCAGGTCGGCTACGCCAGCGCGATCAGCGTGATCCTCTTCATGATCAGTCTGGTCTTCTCCCTCTTCTACCAGCGCTATGTGCTCCGCCGTGACCTGAGCGGCGCCGTCACCACGGGAAGCGGCCGATGAACGCCCGCAGGACGGTGCGGGGCATCTCGCTGCACGCCGTGGTCTGGCTGATCGCCGCGTTCGTCGTCGTACCGCTGATCTACGCGGTGGTCTCCGGGTTCAAGAGCACCGGCGAACTGACGACGAACCCGTTCGGCCTGCCGGAGCGGTGGAAGGCCGCCAACTACACCGGAATCCTCGGCGACAGCATGTTCTGGCGGCAGATCGCCAACAGCGCCGGCATCGCGATCGCCACGACGCTCTGCACGGTCGGTGCCGCCGCGATGGCCGCCTTCGTGCTGGCCCGCTACGCCTTCCGGGGCAGGGAGCTGTTCTACACGCTGTTCACGATCGGGCTGATGTTCCCGTTCGCGGTGGCCGTCCTGCCGCTCTTCCTGATGCTGCGCACCTTCGGCCTGCTCGACAACCCGCTGGGGGTGATCCTCCCGCAGGCCGCGTTCGGGCTCCCCATGACGATCGTCATCCTGCGCGGCTTCTTCCGGACCGTCCCGGCGGAGATCGAGGAGGCCGCCGTCATGGACGGATGCGGCAAGTTCCGCTTCTTCTGGCGGATCCTGCTGCCGATGGCGCGTCCCGCGCTCGGCACGGTCTCGGTCCTCTCGGTCGTCGCGAGCTGGAACAACTTCTTCCTGCCGCTGCTGGTGTTCAACGACCCGAAATGGCAGACCATCCCGGTCGGCGTCCAGCAGTTCCAGGGCCAGTACTCCACCGACTACGCGCTCGTCCTCGCCTACATCGTGCTCGCCATGGTCCCCGCCCTCGCCTTCTACGCCGTCGCCGAACGGCAGTTGATCGGCGGCCTCACCGCGGGCGCGACCAAGGGCTGACCCTTCCACACGCCCTCCCGTCCCGCGGACACCCCGGTGCCCTCCACCCGGTCGCGGCCCGGTTCGCCCGGGCCGCCCCATCCCCCCGTCCCCGAAGGAGCTCTCCTGATGAGATTTCGCCGCCCGCCCCTGGTCCTGGGTCTCGTCCTCGCGGTCCTGTCGTCCTTACTGCTCGGGGCCGCCCTCGTCGGCGCCCCGCCCGCCGCCGCGGCGACCGTCGACACCAGCGCCTGGTACGTGCTCGTCAACCGCAACAGCGGCAAGGCCCTGGACGTCTACAACCTGGCGACCGGCGACGGCGCCCGGATCACCCAGTGGACCAGGAACGACCAGAACCAGCAGCAGTGGCAGTTCGTCGCCTCCGGCGACGGCTACTACCGGGTCAAGTCCCGCCACTCCGGCAAGGTCCTGGACGTCCACAACCTCTCCACCGCCAACGGCGGCCCGGTCGTCCAGTGGACCGACCTGAACGGCACCAACCAGCAGTGGCGGCTCGCCGACAGCGCGGACGGCCACGTGCGGCTCATCGCCCGCCACAGCGGCAAGGCCCTCGAAGTGCAGGGCGCCTCCACGGCCGACGGCGCGAACGTCGTCCAGTACGACGACTGGGGCGGCGCCAACCAGCAGTGGCAGCTCGTCAAGGTGGCCGGCGGCACCCCCGGCACCTGTGCCCTCCCCTCGGCGTACCGCTGGTCGTCGACGGGCGCGCTGGCACAGCCCAAGGCCGGATGGGCCTCGCTCAAGGACTTCACCGTCGCCCCGTACAACGGCAAGCACCTCGTCTACGCGACGACGCACGGCGCCGCGGGAACGGGAGTGGGCTGGGGCTCGATGAACTTCACCCCCTTCACCGACTGGCCGGAGATGGCCTCGGCGGGCCAGAACACGATGTCGGCGTCCGTCGTCGCGCCCACGCTCTTCTACTTCGCGCCGAAGAACATCTGGGTGCTCGCCTACCAGTGGGGCCGGACCGCCTTCTCCTACCGGACCTCGACCGACCCGGCCAACCCGAACAGCTGGTCGGCGGAGCGTGAGCTCTTCTCCGGAACCATCGCCGACTCGGGAACGGGCCCCATCGACCAGACCCTCATCGGTGACGGCACGAACATGTACCTGTTCTTCGCCGGCGACAACGGCAGGATCTACCGGGCCTCCATGCCGATCGGGAACTTCCCCGGCAGTTTCGGCTCGACCTCGACGGTGGTCATGAGCGACACGCGGAACAACCTGTTCGAAGCCCCGCAGGTCTACAAGCTCCAGGGCCAGAACCGCTACCTCATGATCGTCGAGGCGATCGGTTCACAGGGCCGGTACTTCCGCTCGTTCACGGCCACCAGCCTGAACGGCTCCTGGACGCCCCAGGCCGCGACCGAGACCAACCCCTTCGCGGGCAAGGCCAACAGCGGCGCCACCTGGACCGACGACATCAGCCACGGCGAACTGGTCCGCGCCGGCGCCGACCAGACCTTCACCGTCGACCCCTGCAACCTGCGGTTCCTCTACCAGGGGCGCGATCCCCGCTCCGGAGGCGACTACGGCCAGTGGCCCTACCGGCCCGGCCTGCTGACGCTGCAGCGCTGACCACGCGGCACCGGCACCCGCCCGGGCGCGGGGCCGGCGTGGCGGGCCCGGCACACGGCCGGGCCCGCCACGGCCCGCTGCCCCGCCGACGGCGGGGCAGCGGGGCGCGTGCCGCGGGCTTCAGTGCTCGCAGAGGGAGAACTCCCGCTCGAAGAGCTGCTCGTTGTGCTCGTCGACGAAGAACTTGCGTTCCTGCATGAGCTGCTCGCGGTATTCCTTCGCCTGTTCGAGCGTCATGGTCGAGGTGTCGGCCCAGGGCTGCTGGGGCGGGACGTCCGACGTCGAGACGATCGGCTCCGACGGGTCGACCAGGAAGAACGCCAGGATCTTGCGATGGCCCGGTCGAGTGGGGTCCGCGAGGCGGAACGAGCCGACGCGGTGCTGCAGGACGTTCGGGAACGCCAGGCAGCGGCCCGCCGGGGTCGGCACCGATCCCAGTTCCTGGTTGAGCGCGTCCTCGTTCTCCAGGCCGTAGACCTCCCGCACCCCGTTGTCGTCGTTCTGCTCGTAGTACGGGTCGTCGAGCGCCGCGCGGAAGCCCAGCCGGCTCTCCGTGATGTTCTCGCTGTCCCAGTAGTAGATGCCGGTCGACACGATCCGCTCGTTGAGCATCCCCTCCACGTGCCACGAGCCGCCGGGGTACTCGGGCTTGTCCGGCGTGAGGTGGATGTTGGCGAGCTTGACGATCACCTGAAGCCGCCGTCCGCGCAGGTCGACCCGCGCGGACCCGTCCGGCACCTCGGGGGGCGTGAAGGCCGGGGCGTCCGGGACGACGGGGCGGCGCTCCTCCCACCAGGAGTCCAGCGCCTCGTCCCACGCGCGGACGGCCTGCGCGTACGCCTCGTCGTCGCTGTAGTCGTCCTTGTCGGGGTGCTCCGGCTCGGAGTCGTACCACCCGTAGGGGTCGGCCTCGATCCGCAGGGGGCGCGGATGGCGCAGATCGGTGAGCACGTTCTCCAGCAGGGGCCGCATCCGGGCGAACAGCTCCGGCAGGACCGCGGCCAGTTCACGGTGCTTCTCGGGGTGGACGTTGTTGACGTACGAACGGAAGGCGACCCCGCCGTCGGCATCGACGTCCACGTCGGTGGGCAGCCACTGGAACCTCTCCGAGAACTCGTACTTCGAGTAGTGGTTCGTCGGGTTGTGCCACGCCCGCCCGGGCCCGCCGCTCACCTCCCTCACCAGGCAGAACAGCGAGGGGTGAACCAGGTCCAGCACCTGGCCGTCGGAGCCGGGGTGCCAGTCCCGCTCCGCTTCGGGGACCTCCTCCAGCACGCGGACCGCGTCGCGCAGCCGGGCCCGGAGCCGGTCGTCGACCAGCGTGTCCGACTGCCACACCCCGTCGACGGCGGACACCTCGGCGCCGGTCCGCTCGTCCCGCAGCGCGGCGTAGTGCGCGAGCTCCGCGAGGACGTAGGCGACCTGCGCCTCGGTCATGCCCTGGTCGACCGCTTCCCGCGTCCATCGGGCGACGACGGCGGGGTCACGCATCTTCTCGAACCAGCGCGGCTTCGACCGGATGTGCGCGCTGCACTGCATCATCTGCAGCTCCCGCAGCGTCCGGGGCGGCGCGGCGTACGACAGGGAACGGGACGCCTGGAAAGGCAGCGGAAAAGCAGACGTGGCGGTCAATTGCCCTGGTCCTTCGAATCGTTGTGCGATGCCGGGGAAGGATACGTCAGCGGTCTGACACAGCCGCCGCGGGCACGGTTCGCCGCAACCGGCCGGACGCGCCGCCCGGCCGGTCCCCGGCGCGGAGACACCGCGCGCCGCGCGCCTCAGTTCATGTAGGCGTTCTCCCAGGCCACTTCGGCACGGCAGGCGTGGGGGTCGGTGCGGCGCACGGTGAGGGTCACCTCGCGGGTGCCGCCCGGCACCGCCTGGTTCAGCGTCTGCGCGGCGAGGTCGCGGGCCTCGTGGGCGCCCTCGGCCAGGGGCGCCTTCGCCGCCGCCAGGGTCCACCGCACCGCCGCCTCACAGCCCTGGGGCGCCCGCACCCGGATCGTGCCGTGGAGGGTGTCGTACTCCTCGCCCGAGGGCGGGGTGAAGGCGGTCGTCACCGTCTTGCCGGCCGCCACGTCCCACGTCCAGGTGTTCGGCGTGCACGAAGCGGCCTTCGCCCCCGTGGCCAGGCACTCCGGTTTCGTACCGCTCCGGTAGGCCAGGGGCTTGTCCGGGGTGCTCACGATGTAGCCGAGCACCAGCAGCACCAGGATCAGAAGGCCGCAGCCGCCCTTGCCGCCCCCGGACGGGCTGGTGGAGGAACCGGTCCCGGCCGGCGCGGGCGCGGGCGCGGGCGGCCGCGCGGGGGGAGCGGCGGGCCCGGCGGTCCGCGGCGCGGCGGCCTTGACCGTCCGCGGCGCGGCGGCAGGACGGGAGGACCGGTGCTGTGTGCGGGGCGGGCCGCCGGACGGCGCTCCGGCTGAGGCGCCGTCCCGGACGGCGCGCAGGCGTTCGACCGTCTCCCGCGCGCTCTGCGGCCGGTCCGCGGGGTCGCGCGCCAGCAGGTCCGCGACGAGCGCGGTCAGCGCGGGCGGCGCGTCGGGGAGGAAGTCGGTGAGCGGCGGGGCGTCCTCCAGGGTCTTGCGCAGCGCGATGATCCGATGGTCCATCGACTCGAACGGCATCCGGCCGGTGAGGAGCACGAAGAGGACGCCGCCCAGCGCGTAGAGGTCCGACCGGTGGTCGCCCTTGCCGTCGAACTGCTCCGGAGCCCCGTACGCGAGGGTGCCCGCGGGCCCGAGTTCGGTCGACGATGCCAGGTCGAAGGAGGTCTGCGTCCGGAGGAACCCGGCGACGCCGAAGTCCAGGACCTTCACCCCGCCGGTCTCGGTGACCATGACGTTGCCCGGCTTGATGTCGTAGTGGACCACCTGCGCCGCGTGCGCGGCGGCGAGGCCCAGGCAGATCTTCTCGGCGATGCTCAGCGCGCGGGGGAGGGGCAGGGGCCCCTCGTCGTGGAGCAGGTCCTTGAGGGACCTGCCGTGGATCCGCTCCATGACGAGGAACGGCATGCCGGTGTGCATCCCCCGGTCGTACAGGACGACGACGTGGGGGTGGCTGATCTGCGCGACGGCCACCGCCTCGCGCTCGAAGCGCCGCAGGGCCGGCTCGTCGCCGGCCCGGTGGGGCAGGATCAGCTTGATCACCACGTCCCGGTGCAGGCTCTTGTCACGGGCGGCCCACGCCTCGCCCATACCGCCCCGGCCGAGCTGCTCCCTCAGCTCGTACCGGCCCGCGATCAAGTCTCCCTGCCACACGGGCCTGCTCCTTCACCTCGGACCCGGCACGCGGGTCTGCGACGACAGTCGTGACAGGAGCCATCCGACCAGGCGTCACGGGCGGTGCCATAGCCGGTCCGTGCAGCCGTAGCCCGCTTGTGACGCAACGACCGGCCCCCGCACCATCAGGCCCCGCCGCCCCGCCGCCCGCGCAACGACCGGGCCCCGCAGGCATGAGGCCCCGCCCGCCCCGGCCGCCGCGCAACGCCCGGCCCCCGGTCCGCCCGTCCCGGGCTACCCCCACGCCCCCGCGCGGCCCAGCACGAAGTCGTACGCCTCCGACGCGCGGAACGCGCCCTGGCCCTCGCGGAACAGCAGGCCCGCCCGCCGGAACGCGGGGTCGTCCGCCGTCGCGGGGACGTACGGCACCGCGACGCACCGCATGCCCGCCGCGTGTGCCGCCTCCGCGCCCGGCGGGGCGTCCTCCATGACGACGCACTCGGCCGGGTCGGCGCCCAGCCGGCGGGCGGCCTCCAGGAACACGTCCGGCTCCGGTTTGCCGCGGGGGACCTCCTCGGCGGAGACCACGGCGCGGAAGTACCCCGACAGGCCCGTGCCGGCGAGCACCGCCTCGATGGCCGCCCGCGAGGAGCCCGACGCGACGGCCATCGGCACACCCTCGGCGTGCAGCCGCTCCACCAGCAGCCGCATCTCGGGGAAGACCTCGGTCCCGGCGCGGGCCAGCTCCAGGTAGTGCCGGTTCTTTCCGGCCAGCAGCTCCTCCAGCGGCGCGTCGATGCCGTACTCGGCCTTCAGCGCCCGCAGCGTCTCGCGCGTGCCGATGCCGATGAAGTCCGTGTGCCGCTTCCAGTCGAAGCCGGTCACGCCGTAGGCCGCGAGGAGCCTGCGCCCGGCCTCGTAGTAGTTCGGCTCGCTGTCGACCAGCGTGCCGTCCAGGTCGAAGACGACGGCGGTCATCCGTTCTCCCTCCCGCCGCCCCGCGGCGCGTAGTGGTGGACGTCGGCGGTCACCCGGTCTCCCTCCCGCCGCCCCGAGGAGCCCTCGCCTCGCGGCCGACCGACTCCACCAGCGGCAGCAGCCGGAACGGCACCCGTTCGCGCAGCGCCACCTCCGTGCGCGTCCGTACGACGCCCGGAAGCCGGATGAGCCGCTGGATGACGTCCTCCAGATGGGCGTTGTCCCGCGCCACCACCCGCGTCAGCAGGTCCCCGCCGCCCGTGATCGAGAACGCCTCGACGATCTCCGGTACGGCGGCGAGCGCGTCGCCCACCTCGTCCAGGTGCCCCTGCGTCACCTCGACGTGCACGAAGGCGAGCACCGGGTGGCCCAGCGCGGCGGGGGAGAGGAACGGACCCGTGCCGGTGATCACGCCCTCCCGTTCCAGGCGGTCGAGCCGGGCCTGGAGGGTGCCGCGCGCGACGCCGAGGATCCGCGCGTACTCCCGCACGCTCGTACGAGGCTGTTCGATCAGCAGCCGGAGGATGCGTGTGTCCAGTTCGTCGACCGGCATGGTCCGTCGCCCCCTCGTGGCCGGGCAGTCCGTATGCCGACTGTACCAATGGCCTGTCGGACGCCGTCCGGTTCCGGCCGACGGTCCGGACGGCCCCGCGCGCGTCCGAATGGCCGAGGGAACGTTTCTCCCCGACCCGCCGACGACTTGGCCGAAAATCGCCGAAAGTCCGGCCCGAAGGGCTCCGCACACCCCGTGACCACGGTGTCGCCCCTCCCGGTGACGTGCGCGGGGCCACCGTGTGTCGGATCAAATCACCGCAGGGGCGACGCGTACCGTTGACGGCCCATGAGCTGCGGCGTATCACTTTCGGCTAGTGCCGTAACTCTCTCCTTCCAGGGAGGTGTTCCCTCTGTGGCGACGCGACGCGCGTTCCTCGCCGGCTCGACCGCAGTAATCTCCGCCACCCTCCTGCCCCCCTCTCCCGAAGCACACGCCGAGGCCGGGAGCCAGCTCATGCGTGAACCGCAGCTCATCGGAATCCCCCTCAGCGACGTCCTGCTGCTCGGCGGTGCCGTCGCGCCGGGGCCCTCCGGCAAGCAGGCCCTGTGGAACGCGTCGACGGGCAAGCCCGCCCGTCTCAACGCCATGGACCCCACGACCGGTGATCTGCTCGTCAGCGCCCCGCTGACCGGAGGCGACGGCGCCTGGGCCGTCACCGCCGCCCCCAGCGGCGTCTACGCGGGCACCTACGGAAACGCGCATCTGTACCGCTGGAAGCCCGGCTCCGGCGACGTCGCCGAGGACCTGGGCCTCCCGGCCGCCGGCCAGACCTTCATCTGGGCGCTGGCCACCGACGCCGACGGCAAGATCTGGGGCGGTACGTTCCCCGGCGGCAAGGTGTTCCGCTTCGACCCGGACACCGGCGCCTTCACCGACTTCGGCCAGGCCGTCGCCGGCCAGACGTACGTGCGCAGCATCGCGTGCGCCGGCGGCAAGGTCTACAGCGGCGCGTACGCGGCCGCCCACATCGCCGAACTCGACCCCGTCACCCGCACCTTCACGCAGCTGCCGACGCCTCCGGGCCTCGGCACGATCACCGGCAAGCCGGTCTACGACCTCAACGCGTACGACAACCGGCTGTACGCCCGCATCGGCTCCGACGCCCCGAACCCGCTGTACGTCTTCGACCTCGCCACCCGCACCTGGTCGGACCCCATCCCGGAGGTCCACGGCCTGAGCGTCTGCCCGCCCGGCGAGGACGGCGCCGTCTACTTCTTCCAGCGCAGCGAACTGCGCCGCTACGACCCCGCTACCGGCGCGAACACCGGTACCGGCCTGTTCCTCACCGGCAAGGTGCAGAACGCCCGCTCGTTCGGGTGGGCCGAACTGGGCCTGCCCGACTACCCCGGGCGCAGCGTCGTCGGCACCCTGTGGCGCGGCGACATGTTCCGGTACAACCCGACGACCGGCGCCCACGCCGTCCTCGCCACCAAGGTCCGCAAGGAGCCCATCGACATCCAGGCCCTGGCGGCGGGCGGGCGCCGGACCATCTACGCCGGCGGCTTCCTCAACGGCGGCCTGTCCGCGGTGAACACCATCACGGGCACGCCGTCCTTCCACCGGTTCGGTCAGATCGAGGCCATCCTGCGGGACTCCGAGGGCACGGTCTGGATCGGCCAGTACCCCGACGCCCGGCTGTTCCGCTACGAACCGGACCAGCCGTGGAACAGCCCCGAGTACTCCCCGGAGGGGCCGCCCGGCACGCCCGCCAACCCCCAGGTCGTCGTCACCCTGAAGCCGGAGCTCCAGGCGCGCGCCCGCTGCCTCGCCGAGGCGGACGGGAAGATCGCCGTGGGCACGGTCCCGGACGGCAACCGGCTGGGCGGCGGACTCGCCGTGTACGACAAGGCCAGCGGCGCCTGGACGTTCACCCGCAATGTCGTCCAGGACATGTCGATCATCGCGCTCACCGCCGACGGCGGCGTCGTCTACGGCGGCGCGTCGATCTTCGGCGGCCTCGGCACGACCCCGCCCACCCGGACCGCCGGCGCCGTCTTCGCCTGGGACGTCGCCGCCGCCCGGAAGCTGTGGGAGCTCGAACTGGTCCAGGGCATAGCGTCGGTCAGCGCGGTCGAGGTGTTCGCCGGCGTGGTGTGGGCGCTCGCCGGGCATTCGCTGTTCGCCATCGACCCGGACGGCCCGACGATCCTGCACCGCCTCGAACTGGGCACCCGCAGCAACGACGGGTCGATAGTGATCAGCCGCCGCAAGCTCTACGTCTCCGTCGACGGCGCGCTGATCTTCCGGGTCGACCCGCTCTACCCGGACCGCGATCCGCACCTGCTGGTCAACTTCCCGCACCGGCGGCTCGCCGCCCACGAGGGGTGGCTGTACCTCAGCCGCGGCCCCGAGCTGTACAAGGTCGACGTGCGTCGCTGACGCCCGGACACCACCGGCGCCATGCCATTGACAGCCCGATTTCTGCCCGGTTACTTTCGGCCCAGACCGAAAGTGACCGGGCTCGCGTATCCTTCTCAGGCCCTGCGGAGGCCCATATGACGACAGGCTTCAAGCGCGCCATCACCCCCGTCGCCCTCCTCGCCGCGGCCTCCCTGCTGGCCGGCTGCGGCGGTGGCGGCGGGTCCGGATCGAACGACGTCACCGTCTGGATGTACCCCGTCATCGCGGACCCCGAGGCCAACTCCGCCTACTGGGCGCAGATCGAGAAGGACTTCGAGGCGGCCCACCGCGGCACGGACCTCACCATCGAGGAACAGCCCTGGGAGAACCGCGACGAGAAGCTCGCCACCGCCTTCGGCAGCGGCAAGGGCCCCGACGTGGTCCTGCTCAACCCCGACCAGGTCCCGCAGTACCTCGGCAACGGCGCCATCCGCCCCGTCGACAAGGCCGTCGAGGACATCAAGGAATCGTTCCTGCCCAACGCCCTCAAGGCCCTCACCCACGACGGCAAGCTGTACGCGGTGCCCATCTACCACACCGTCACCACGACGCTCTACAACAAAAAGCTCCTCGACCGGGCCGGGATCGACAAGCCGCCCGCCACCTGGGACGAGATCAAGGCCGCCGCGCCGAAGCTGAAGCAGGCCGGCGTCGCCACCCTCGACTACTCGGCCAGCAACGAGGCGACCCTCAACCTCAACTTCTACCCGCTGCTGTGGCAGGCCGGCGGCACGGTGTTCACGGAGGACGGCAAGAAGGCCGCCTTCAACGGGCCCGAGGGCGTCGCCGCGCTCACCTTCCTCACCGACCTCTACAAGGCGGGCGCCATCCCCAAGTCGGCCCTCACCAACACCAACATCTTCGCCGACCACCCCCTCGGCAAGCAGCAGGTCGCCATGGGCTTCGCCAGCACGCTCGCCGACGCGGAACTGGCCCGCAAGACCTGGGGTGCCGAGAACGTGGTCGTCGGCAAGCCGCTCGGCGACGTCAAGCAGGTTTCCTTCGGCGTCCCCGGTGGCCTCGGCCTCAACGCCGCATCCCGCAACGTCGCCGGGGCGGAGAAGTTCCTCGCGTTCATGGCGGAGCCGGCCCGCATCCAGAGCCTCGGCAAGGCGAGCGGCTTCCTGTCGCCGCGCACCGACGTGACCGTCCCCAGCGACGCCCCGTACGCCAAGCAGTTCCAGGAGGCGCTGCCCTTCGCGTACCCCGGTGAGCCCAGCCCCGTCGCCCGCCAGCTGATGTCGCTGATCGCACCCGAGATCCAGGCCGCGCTCACCGGGCGCAAGAGCCCCAAGGAAGCCCTGGACGCGGCGGCCGCGCAGGCCGACGACCTGCTGGCGCGGCAGCGTTGACCGCCGGCACGGCCGGCGAGCGGACCGCACCGACCCCCGAGCCCGTCGCCGTACCCGGCCCGCCCCTCCCGGCGGGCCGGCCGGCCCGGCCGGTCCGCCGCCGCGAGGCACGCGTCGGGCTCCTGTTCGTCGCGCCGATGCTGCTGCTGTTCCTGGTCTTCCGCTTCGGCCCGACCATCGGCGCGGCGTTCCTGTCGCTCACCGACTACCGGCTCAGCGGCGACTGGCGGTTCATCGGGATCGACAACTACGCCCGCCTCCTCCAGGACGACCTGTTCTGGTCCAGCCTCGGCGTCACCGCCCTCTACACGCTGTTCTTCGTGCCGCTCACGGTCGCCCTGTCGCTCGGCACGGCCCTGCTGCTGCACCGCACGGTCTGGGCGCGCGGCTTCTTCCGCGGCGTGTTCTTCCTCCCGTACGTCACGAGCATCGTCCTCGCCGCCGTCATCTGGAAGTGGATCTACGACGTCGAGGACGGCCTGCTCAACGCGGCGCTCGGCGTCCTCTCGCTGGGCCCCGTCGACTTCCTCGGCGACGAGCGGCTCGTCCTGCCCGCCATCGCGGCCACCTCCGCGTGGAAGGGATTCGGCTATTCGATGCTGATCCTCCTCGCCGGACTCCAGTCCATCCCCCGCGAGGTCACCGAGGCCGCCGTCATCGACGGCGCCACCGGCTGGCGGCGGCTGCGCTGGGTGACGCTGCCGCTGCTGCGCCCCGTGCTGTTCTTCGTCCTGGTCATCGAGGCTATCGGGGCGTTCCAGGTGTTCGACGCGATGTACGTGATGACGGCGGGCGGGCCGGTGCGGGCCAGCTACTCCCTCGTGTACTTCCTCTACGACACGGGCTTCAAGTTCTTCGACTTCGGCTACGCGAGCGCGCTGGGCCTGGTGCTGTTCCTGGTGGTCCTGGTGTTCTCGCTGATCCAGCGGCGGCTGATCGGACGGGACGACTGATGGCGAGAGTGCGGCTGCCGGTTCTGCTGGCCCTGGTGGCGCTGGTGACCATGACGCCGTTCGTGGTGATGGTGCTGGTCGCGTTCGCGCCGCCCGGCGGGAAGACCCTGCCGGGCGCGTTCGACCTGACGCGGGCCACCTGGGAGAACTTCTCCGCCGTGCTGTCCGGCGCCGACATCGGCCGCTGGGCCGCCAACTCCCTGGTGTACTCGCTGGTGTCCGTCGTGCTGATCCTGCTGTTCGCGTCGATGGCCGGCTACGCCTTCGCCAAGAAGCGCTTCCCGGGGCGCGAGGTGCTGTTCTGGTCGTTCCTGGCGACGCTGATGGTGCCGTTCCAGGCGACGCTCATCCCGTACTTCGTCCTCGTCTCCCGGCTCGGCGGCGTCGACACGTACTGGGGACTGATCGTCCCGACGCTCGCCAACTCGCAGGCCGTCTTCCTCATGCGGCAGTTCATCGCGCAGCTGCCCGACGAGCTGTTCGAGGCGGCGAAGATCGACGGGGCGTCGGAGTGGCGGATCTACACCACCGTCGTCATCCCGCTCATCACCCCGGTCCTGGCGACCCTCGGCGTGTTCGTCTTCCTGTGGCACTGGAACGACTTCCTGTGGCCGCTCGTCATCGGCCAGTCCTCCGAGATGCGCACCCTCACCGTGGGCCTCGCGACGCTGGAGGGCGAGAACGTCGCCGTCAACCAGATCATGGCCGGCGCGACCATCACCGTCCTGCCCTGCCTGCTGGTCTTCGGCCTGCTCCAGCGCTACCTGACCGACTCCATCGCGACGACCGGCCTCAAGAGCTGAACCCGCGCCGCCGACCGGTCACACCGCGCGGAGCCTGGGCAGCACGTCCGTCCCGTACGCCTCGATGGCGCGCAGCGCGTCCGCCTGCGGCATACCGGGCGGCTGCACGCGCAGCACCACCCCGTCGGCGCCCATCGCCGCGTAGTGGCCGAGCCGGTCGGCGCACTCCTCGGGCGAGCCGATCACCGAGCGGGCCGCGATGTCGTCCCACTCCTGCGCGTACCGCGCCGCGTCCTGCGAGGTGCGCTTCCAGTCGCCGTACGCGTCGTACAGCCCGCGCAGCGGCTCCTCCAGCGCGGCCCGCGCCAGCTGCGTGGTGGGAGCGCAGTAGCCCTCCCGGCAGACGACGACCTCCGCCCCGAGGCTTCCCGCGCCCCTCGGGTACGAGAGGTACTCGGCGATCTTGCCGGGCAGGTCGGCGTCCAGCTCGTTGAACGACGTCGTCCAGCCGTCGCACATCCGCGCCGTCCGCTCCAGCGCGGTCGGCACCCGCCCGCCGTTCCAGATCCGCGGTCGCGGCGCCTGCACCGGGCGCGGCGAGAGGAACGCCCCCTCCAGGGAGGTGAACCGGCCCTCGTGGGTGACCTCGTCCTCCGTCCACAGCCGCGTCACCAGCTCCAGGCACTCCTCGAACCGCGCCACCCGCTCGCGCGGCTGCGTGCCGTACAGCGTGAACTCCTCCGGCCGGTAGCCCAGGACGAAACCGGCCGTCAGCCGCCCGCCCGACAGCACGTCGATGTGGGCGAGCGTCTCCGCCAGCCACACCGGGTGGTACACGGGCGCGATCAGCCCCGCCGTCGCGAGCCCGATCCGCTCCGTGTGCGCCGCCAGATACGCCAGGGAGGTGATCGCCTCGTGGTAGCCGGGACGGTGCAGATGCCGCTCCCCGAGCACCACCCAGGCGAAGCCCGCCTCCTCCGCGAGCCGCACCTGCTCCACCGCGTCGGCGAGCCGCGGTCGGTCGGCCTTGTCGGCGTAGAGGTTCACGTAGAGGCCGAGGCGCATGGCACCGGTTCCTTCCTTTACGGTCCGGGCCGTAAAGGCTAGCGTGAACGCGCACCGCGGCGACAGACCGTGGGACAAGACGACAGACCGTCAGACCGCACGTCAGACAGCACCGTCCTACAGGGGGTCGTTGATGTCCGCTACCGAGGAACTCGCCGGACGGCTGCGCGGCACCGTCCTGCCCGCCGTGCTGACGCCCATGGACGCCACCGGCGCCGTCGACTACCCGGCGCTGCGCCGGTACGCCGAACGGGTGGCCGCCGAGCGGATCGGCGGGGTCGCCGTGTGGGCGCACACCGGGCGCGGGCTGCACCTGTCGGCGGCCGACCGCAGGCGGGTCCTCGAGGTGTGGCGGGACACCGTGGACCTCCCCGTCGTCGCCGGGGCCGGCGTACCGCGCGCGCTGCGGGGCGCGCCGCTGGAGGACGCCGAGGACGCGGCGGTCGCCATGGCGGCGGAGGCCGCGGAGCTCGGCGCCGACGCCGTGATGGTGTACCCGATGGCCCGCCACCACGCCCTGCCGGACGGGACGGAGCGCGCGGTACGGCTCCACGAGCGGGCGGCCGAGGCGAGCGGGCTGCCCGTGCTGGGCTTCTTCCTGCACGGCGAGGCGGGCGGGTACCCGTACTCCCCGGAGCTGATCCGGCGGCTGCTGGCCCTGCCGTCGGCGGCCGGCATCAAGATCGCCACGCTGGACCGGGCGGTGGACTGCCAGGACGCCGTCCGCGCGGCGGAGGGGACCGGCGCCCTGGTGGTGACCGGCGAGGACCGGATGTTCGGCCCGTCCCTCATGTGGGGCGCGGACACGGCCCTGGTGGGCATCGCCGCCGCCCGCGCGGGCCTCACCACCGCCGTGCTCGACGCCTGGACGGCAGGGGACGCCGCGGGCTTCCTGCGCGCCTCGGGGCGCCTGGACCGGTTCGCGGAGGCGACGTTCCTCGCGCCCATCGAGGGCTACGTCCAGCGGATGCTGTGGGCCGCCGTCTGGGAGGGCGCCGTCCCCGAGGAGGCCGCCTTCGACCCGTACGGGCCGCCGCTGCCCGCAGCCGAGCGGCGCGCCGTCGTCGCCTGCCTGGAGCGGCTCGCCAAGGAGGAGGACGGCGCCGCGGACTGAGCGCGCGGCGCCGGGGCCCCTCGGCACCCCGGGCCCCCTCCGGCCGCCCGCCGCCCCGTGGGGGCGCGGATTGGCGAGGACCCGTCGGGGCCCGGGCGCCCCGACGGCGGTCAGCCCCTGCCGGCGCCGCCGTCAGCCGGCCGGGACCCGGCGCGCCGCCCGGCGCAGGGCGCCGGCGACACGGTCGACGTGCCCGGCGCCGTACGCCTCGTTCCACGGCAGCGCCAGCAGCGTCCGCCCGATCAGCTCCTCCGCGCGCGGGCACAGCCCCGTACGGCCCCCGGGCACGGCCGGGTTGGCGTACAGCGGGCGCTCCAGATAGCCGGGCAGCGCCGGTACGCCCTCGGCCGCCAGCTTCTTCGCCCAGCGCGCGTTGTCCCCGACCAGCAGCGGGACCATCCACCACGCGTGCCCCGTCGGCTCACCGGCGAGCGCCACCCCGTCCAGGCCCTCCAGCGCGTCCAGCAGCCGCCCGGCCGCCGCGCGCCGCGCCCGTACGACCCCGCCGACCTTCGCCAGCTGGGCCCGCGCCACGGCCGCGACCAGCTCCGGCATCCGGTAGTTGAGGCCCATCTCGCGGTGGATGCGGCCCTCCGAGCGGTCCCAGCCCTTGTCCATGAACAGCCGCATCCGCCGGGCCAGAGCCGGGTCGTCCGCGATGGCCAGGCCGCCGTCGCCCGCCGTGATGTGCTTGTACTGCTGCAGGCTGAAACAGGCGATGTCCCCGACCGTGCCCAGCAGCCGCCCCGCCGCGTCCTCGCCCAGCCACGCCTGCGCGCAGTCCTCCACCAGCGGCAGCCCGTGCCGGTCGCAGATCTCCCGCAGCCGCGCCACGTCCGCCGCTCCGCCGAACAGGTGAACGGCGATCACCGCCCTGGTGCGCGGGGTGATCGCGGCCTCCACGGCGTCCGGGTCGAGATTGCCGTCGGCGGCGCGCACATCCGCGAAGACCGGCCGCGCCCCGTGCACCAGGACCGGCGCGACCGTGCCGAAGTCGGAGATCGGCGTCGTCACCACCTCGTCGCCGGGGCCCACCCCGCACGCGGCGACCGCCAGGTGCAGCGCCGCCGTGCCCGACGAGCACGCCACCGCGTGCGGACGTCCGTACAGCGCGGCCATCTCCGCCTCCAGCGACCGCGCCTCCGCGCCGAACGCGCTGCACAGCACCGCCGAGTCGAGCACCCGCAGCACCGCCTCGCGCTCCTGCGCGCCGATCGTCCTGCCGTCCGGGTCGAGCACCGTGGGCAGGGGGATTTCCGGTTCGGGCATCGGGTTACTATCCTTCCGCCAAAGACGCGGTTACGGTCTGGGCCGAAACTAAGACCCCTGTGGACGGGCGTCAACCAGCCCCACGGACGCACCCCGCCGCACCTCGCCAAGACGAACGGAGACCGGCCGATGGCGCTCACGGTCGGCGTGATAGGCCCCGAGGACCTGGTCGACAAGGTCGTCGCCGTCGGCGGCGAGACCGCGGCGGCCCGGCTGCTCGCGCTGCCGTACCGGCACGAGGACGAGACGCCCGACGCGGTCGTCGGCGCCCGCTCCCGCGTCGACGCCCTGCTGTTCACCGGCGTCGTCCCGCACACCCTCGCCGCGGGCGCCGGCCTCGTCGACCGGCCCGCGATGTACGTCCCGTACAGCGGCGCCACACTCCTGCGGGCCCTGGTGGAGCTGCTGCGGCTGGGCCACGACGTGTCGCGGATCTCCATCGACACGCTCAGCCGCGCGGAGGTGACCGAGACGCTCACGGAGGCGAAGCTGCCCACCGAGCACGTCCGCGTCCTGCCCTACCGCCCCGGCCTCACCTCCCAGGACCTGGTCGACTTCCACCTCGCCGCGCACCAGCGGCACGGCACCACCGTCGCCCTCACCTGCCTCGGCTCGGCCTACCACCAGCTGGAGCACCGCCTCCCCGCCGTACGGCTCGCCCCGTCCCGCCACTCCATACGCGCCACCCTGCGCGCCCTCGTGCTCGCCACCACCGGTGCGCACAGCGGTGACGCGCAGGTCGCCCTCGGCATCGTGGACCTGCCGGCCGTCGACGAGGAGCTCGCCGCGGACCTCGCCGTCCTCGGCGGCAGCCTCGCCGGGCTCCCCGACGGCAGCCGCCTCGCGGTGACCACCCGCGGCGCGCTGGAGAAGGCCACCGAGCAGTTCACCCGCCTGCCGTTCCTCGACGGGCTCGCCGCCCGGCACGGCTCCGCGCACGTCGGCTTCGGCCTCGGCCGGACCGCGGCCGAGGCGGAGGCGCTGGCCCGGCGGGCCGTCAACCGGGCCCGGTCGGTCGGACCGGTCGCCGGGGTCGTGTGCATGAAGGACGACATCGACATCGTCATCGCCCACGACTCCGGGGACATCCCCGGGCCCGCCGCCGCGCCGGCGGAGGCCACCGGACTGCTCGCCCGCCGTGTCGGCCTCAACCCGCAGACCCTGGAGCGGCTGCGGGAGCTGGTCGCCGCCGAGGAGGAGTCCGGCATCACCGCGCACCGCGTCGCCGAACACCTCGACGTCCAGCAGCGCACCGCCCGGCGCATCCTCAAGCGCCTGGAGCGCGCGGGCGTCGCCGTCCCCACCGGCAGCCGGCAGGAAGGACGCACCGGCCGCCCGCCCATCGTCTACCGAGTACGTCTCTAGGCCCGACGCCGAGGGCGGGGCCGTGACCCGGAGGAGCCGCGTGAAGATCCAGTCGATTCGCAGCCATGTCGTCCAGGCCCCCTACCGCCGTCCCTTCGCCATCAGCAGCGGCACCAGCCCCGACCTCGTCAGCCTCGTCGTGGAGGTGCGCACCGACGACGGCGCCACCGGCTACGGCGAGGCGTCGCCGATGACCGCGTACACCGGCGAGACCCTCGACGGGCTGCGCGCCGCGCTCACCGGCCACGCCGCGCCCGCCCTCGTCGGCCGCGACCCGCGCGACCTGGCCGGCGCCCACGCCGCCATGGACGCCGCCATCCGCGGCCAGCACCTCGCCAAGGCCGCCCTGGACCTCGCCCTGCACGACCTCGCCGGCCGCGCCGCGGGATGGCCCGCCCACCTGCTCCTCGGCGGACGGCTGCGCGACGAGGTGCCGACCGCCTGGGTCGTCGGCCTCGGCACGCCGGAGGAGATGACCAAGGAGGCCGCCGAGTACGCGGCGCGCGGCTTCACCCACATCAAGGTCAAGGGCGGCGAGGACCCGGACCTCGACGTGGAGCTGGTCCGCGCCGTGCGCGCCGCGATCCCGGACCGCACCGAGCTGTCCCTCGACGCCAACGAGGGCTACGACCCGTCCACCGCCGCCCGCACCGTGGCGCGCCTCGGCGACGAGGGCCTCGACCTCGTGGAGCAGCCGCTGCCCCGCTGGGACCTCGCCGGGATGGCCGCCCTGCGCGGGCGCGGCGGGCCGCGTGTGATGGCCGACGAGTCGCTCCAGTCGCTGCACGACGCCCTGGAGATCGTCCGGCGCGGCGCGGCCGACGTCCTCAACATCAAGATCCTCAAGGTGGGCGGACTCCACCGCGCCCGGCAGATCGCCGCGCTCGCGGAGGCCGCCGGGCTCGCCGTGAAGATCGGCACCATGCCGGAGCTGGGCGTCGCCACCCTCGCGGCCGCCCACCTCGCCGCCGCGCTGCCCCACGCGACGGTCCCCGCCGACCTCGTCGGCCCGCTGCTGGTGGAGGACGAACCGCTGGCCCCGGCGGCGTTCGCGAGCGCGGCCGACACCGGACACGTCGCCCTGCCGGACACACCGGGCCTCGGGCACGGACTGACCGCCCTGCCCGGCGGGGCGTGACGTCCTGCCGGGCAGGGCGTGACCGGCCTGCCGGGCACTCCTGGTCCAGTGGTTCCCACTGGCCGACCATGTGCCGGGTATCGCTGTGCCAATGGCCCAGTGATCGACGCACGATTTGAGCCACCGCCCCCGCGGATGTTTTGCTTGTCATATCCACGTATCAATGGCGCCGCGCAGCGCCGGACGGCAACGACGCCGTCCCGGACCGCGGCGCCTTCGTCGTGCCTCCGGACGCCCACCACCCCCGGGCACCTCCACGGCCGACGACGGCAAGACAGAACAGGGGGGCGGTACCACCGTCATGAAGAAGTTCTTCGTGGCCCCGGACCCGGGGTACCTCAGGCTCAGGAACGCGACCCGCGCCGTACTCGGCATCGCGCTCGCCGTCGCGCTCGCCGAACTGGCCGGTCTCTCGCTCACGGCGTCCATCACCGGAGGGCTCGCCGCGCTGCTGGCCCTGTTCACCGTCATGGACGGCACCGTCCGCGCCCAGCGGATCACCACCGCCCTGCTGCCGGCCGCCGGGCTCCCCGTGCTCGCCCTGGCCACGCTGCTGCGCGACGCGCCCCTCGCCCGGGACGCCGCGTTCCTCGCCGTCGTCTTCTGCGGGGTCTACGCCCGCCGCTGGGGCCCGCGCGGCCACGCGCTCGGCATCTTCGCCTTCATGCAGTTCTTCGTGGTGCAGTTCCTCCACGCCGCCCCCGCGCAGCTCCCGGAGCTGTACGCCGCCGTGGGCATCGCCCTGGCCGCCGCGGCCGCCGTGCGGTTCGCCGTCTGGCCCATCGAGCGCCGCACCCCGCCCGCCGCCGCGCCGGCCCCGCTGCCCGGACGCGGCCTGGCCCGCCCGACCACCCGCCAGGCCGTCCAGGTCACCATCGCGTGCGCCTTCGCCCTGGCCGTCGGGCAGGCGCTGTCCGAGGAGCGCTGGTACTGGGCGGTCGGCACCACCTGGTGGATCTTCGTCAACACCGCCTCGCGCGGCGAGACCCTCGTACGGGGCTTCCGCCGCGTCCTCGGCACCGTCATCGGCATCTTCGCCGGGCTGGTCGTCGCGCTGCCCCTGCACGGCGCGCCCGGCCCGACGGCCGTGCTCGTCGCCGTCTGCGTCTTCGGCATCTTCTACACGGCCCCCGTCTCGTACAGCTGGATGATGCTCGCCGTGACCGTGATGGCGGGGCTGCTGTACGGGCTGCTCGGCGTCCTCACGCCGGGGCTGCTGGTGCTGCGGGCCGCCGAGACGGGCGTCGGCGCGCTGTTCGCCGCGCTCGCCGTGACCTTCGTCCTGCCGGTCACCACCCACGCGACCAACGACGCGTGGATCCAGCGCGCCCTGCTCGCGGTGCGCCGCTGCACCGCCGAGGCCGCC
The DNA here is from genome assembly GCF_964272635.1 of Streptomyces sp. SudanB25_2051. Lineage (NCBI taxonomy): Bacteria > Bacillati > Actinomycetota > Actinomycetes > Kitasatosporales > Streptomycetaceae > Streptomyces > Streptomyces sp. SudanB25_2051. The sequence continues at coordinate 583,261 of NZ_OZ186787.1, read as the reverse complement.
GAACGGCTCGCCGGCTCGCCCACCGCCGACCCGGCCCCGCACGCCGCCGAGCTGGAGATGCTGCTGGGGCGCGTCCGGATGGCCCTGGCGCCACTCGTCCACCCGCTGAGCCCGTTCCGCGACCGCAAGGCCCGCGCCCGGCGGGTGCTCGCCCTGCTCGACGACTGCGCCCGCGAGGTGCGCGGGCTCGCCTCGGTGGCCGCCGACCCGGACGCCAGCCACGACGCCCGGCTCGCGGCCGCCTGCTGGCGCGTGGAGGCGGCCGTGGAGGCCCTGCTGGAGGGCCGCGAACGGGCCCTGCACGCCGAGGGCCGCGAGGCGCCCGCCGTGGCCGCCCCGGAGGGCGCCCCCGCCCCGGACGACACGGCCGCGGCCGCCGTACCGGCGCTGGCGCACCTGCGGGGCCTGGAGCGACTGCTCGCCGAGCTCGACGGGCCGCTGCGCACGAGGCCCCGCTCGCTGCTGGTGCGGTCCTGACCCCGGACGCACGCCTGCCGTGCATGGTCTAGACCGCAACTGCTAGCGTCGTCCCCGGCAACGCCAGGCACGGCCACGGGGGAGGGGCAGCGGTGGAGCGGCACGGGAACGAGGACACGGGGCCGGGCGGCGGCGTGAGGCGGGCGTTCATCGGGTCCTTCACCTCCGCCGGAGGCCACGGGATCACCGCCGCCACCGTCGACGGGGCGACCGGCGCCCTGACGCCCACCGGCGCCACGGACGCCGTCGCCGACCCGTCCTTCCTCGCCCTGCGGCCCGACGGCGCCGTGCTGTACGCCGTCTCCGAGACCGAGCGGGGCGCCGTCGCCGCCTTCGGCACCGACGGCCCGGCACCCCGCCTGATCGGCGCCCCCGAGCCCGTACGCGGCTCCGCGCCGACCCACCTCGCGTACACCGCGGGGCACGTCGTCGCCGCGCACTACGGCTCCGGCTCGGTCAGCGCCCAGCCCGTCCGCCCCGACGGCGCGCCCGGCCCGGTCACCGGCCTCGTACGGCACCGCGGAAGCGGCCCCGACCACGACCGGCAGGCCGCCCCGCACGCCCACCAGGTCCTCCCCGCGCCGGACGGGCGCCACCTGCTCACCGTGGACCTCGGCACCGACTCCGTACGCGTGTGCGTCCTCGACCCGGTCGCCGGGACGCTCACCGTCCGGCGCGAGACGGCTCTGCGCCCCGGCAGCGGACCGCGCCATCTCGCCTTCCACCCGTCGGGCGGCCACGCCTACGTCCTCTCGGAGCTGGCGCCGACGCTCACCGCGTGCCGCTGGGACGGCCGCACGGGCACCCTCGAACCCGTGGCGGAGGTCCCGGTGCGGCCGGCGGGCGCGACGGGGCCCGGCTACCCCTCGGCGCTCGCCGTCAGCCCCGACGGGCGGTTCGTGTGGGCCGCCGTGCGGGGCGACGACACCATCGCCGTCCTCCAGCTCGACGGCGCCGGCGAACGGCCCCGCCTGGTCGCCGCCGTGCCCTCGGGAGGCCGCTGGCCGCGCGACCTCGTCGCGGACCCGAGCGGGCGGCGGCTGTACGTGGCGAACGAGCGGTCCGGCGACGTGACCTGGTTCGACGTGGACCCCGCGACCGGGATCCCCTCACGCGCGGGCGCGGTCCCCGCCCCGGCGGCCTCCTGCGTCGTCCTCGCCTGACACCGACCGGACGCCCGGCCCGCGCACCCGCACCGGCACGGCCGGCCACCACGCCCGGCGGGCCCGCACGCCCCCGGGCACCACGCCCGGCGGGCCCGCACGCCCCCGGGCACCACGCCCGGCGGGCCCGCACGGCCCCGGGCACGCGCCAGGCGGGCCCGCACGGCCGGACGGCCGGGCCCCCGGACACGCGGAAGGGCCCGCACCGGCGCGCCCAGGCGCGGTGCGGGCCCTTCCGGACGGGGCGTCCCGCCGGGGCCGTCCGGTCAGCGGACCGGGGCCGCCTGCTGCGGGGAGATGCCCAGCAGCGTCATGTAGCCGGACAGCACCAGCTTGCCGACCGCCGGGTACGCGCCCAGCGGCTCGGCGACCGGGCAGTCCGCCGCCTTGGCCGCGTCGTCCAGCAGGCCCTCGGCGAGCTCCGGACCCACCAGGTACGGGGCGACCGCGAGCTGCGCCGAACCGGCGTTGCGCAGCTGCTCCGCCACCGACGCCACGGAACCCTCCTGGTCCAGGGCGGCCGCCATCACCGGCACGGCGAGGCGCGCCGCCAGCAGCATGCCCGTGATCCCGGCCGCCTGGACGGCCTCCGGGCCCCCGGTCGTGGCCAGCACGATGCCGTCCGCCGCCGTCGTGACCGTGAACAGCCGAGCCCGGTCGGCGCGCGCCAGACCCGCCTCGGACAGGCGCACGTGCAGCGCCTCCGCCAGCAGCGGGTGCGGGCCCAGCACATCGGTCAGCTCGGCCGGCGCGCCGCTGTCCGCGACGGCCTGCCGTATCCGGCCCATCAGCTCGGCGTCCGGGCCGACCAGCAGCGGCACCACGACGGCGGCCGGGCCCTCGGGCTCGGCGACCTCGCGGCCGGCCGCCACGGCCAGCTCGTACCGCTCCACGCGCAGCCGCGCGGCCCGCTGGAGGACACCGGTCAGGGACACGTACTCGGTGTCGTCCCCGTCGAGGAAACCGATCGCGGCCTCCAGGCCCGGCAGCTCGGAGCGCGCGATGCTCACGAGCTCTTCCGCGAGGCTGCGCACAGCGGCGGAAGGCTCACCGGGGACGGCGAGGACGAGTGCGGGCGCGCCCTCGGGCGCCGCCAGGGGTTCGGGGCGACGGTGCCGCCCGGACTGGCGGGGGCGTGGCATTCGTACAGGCAGGCCAGCGGGCCCAGTGGGGGAGCTCATGGCGCCGCATGCTACTGGTTTTGTCCGCCTCGCTGTTCGGGGAGGGGGCATTCCCGCCCCCATTGAGCAGTTTGTCGGAAGAGTCGCCTCAGTTGCCGTATGTGTCCAGCAGACCGGGCTCGGCCGGCAGCCCCGGCGCGTCCGCGGCGAGCGCGGCGGCCAGGGCGAGCGCACCCGACAGCGGGTCGCCGGCCGCCGACACCGGCCGCACACCGGGGAGTTGACGCGCCAGCTCCTCGCGCAGCGGTACGAGCAGCGGGTCGCCGATCCGGAACAGGCCGCCCGTCAGGGCCACATCGCCCGCGCCTCCGGCCGGGTGGACGGCCGCGGCGGCCTCCGCGATGTGGCGAGCCGCACACACGAGGACGTCCGCCGCGACCGGGTCGTCGGCCGCGCAGCGCGCCACCTCCGGCGCGAACGACGCGAGGACGGCGGCCCGGTCCGTACGCGGATACAGCCGGCCGGGCAGTCCGGCGGCGGGCCCGAACAGCGCCTCGGCGCGGGCCAGCAGGGCCGGTGAGCCGCCGCGCCGCCCGTCGTGGGCCCGCAGCGCCGCCTCCAGACCGGCCCGGCCGATCCAGGCGCCGCTGCCGCAGTCGCCCAGCAGATGCCCCCAGCCGTCGGCGCGGCGCCAGCGCACCAGGTCCGTGCCGAGCGCGACGAGACCGGTGCCCGCCGCGACCACCGTGCCCGGCACGGTGCCCAGGGCGCCCGCGTACGCGATCACGGCGTCGGACGCCAGCGCGAGTCTCCGTACGCCCAGCGCGGCGCCCAACGCGCCCGGCAGCAGGGCGCGCAGCCCGTCACCGAGCCCGGCCATGCCGGCGGCTCCGACGGCGGCCGCGACGGGCCGCAGCCCGCCCGCCCCGGCGTCGTCCAGCAACTCCCGGGCGACCGGCACCAGCCGCTCCATCAGCCACCGGGCGTCGATCCCGCCGGGCCCGGTGGGCACGGGCGTGCCGAACTCCCGCGAGCCCACGACCCGCGCCACCGCACCCGCGGCGCCGCGCCGACCCGCCGTGGGACGCTCCCCGGGGGCGACCGCCGCCAGGGCGACGCGGAAGCCCGAGCCGCCCGAGTCGACGCCCAGGACCAGCGGGCCGTCCGGTCTCACGGCAGGCGCCAGTCGACCGGCTCCGCCCCCTGACGCAGCAGCAGGTCGTTCGTCCGGCTGAAGGGGCGCGAGCCGAAGAAGCCCCGGTCCGCCGACATCGGCGAGGGATGCGCCGACTCGATCGCCGGAAGGTCGCCCAGGAGCGGACGCAGATTGCGCGCGTCACGCCCCCACAGCACCGACACGAGCGGCTTCCCGCGCGCCGCCAGGGCCCTGATGGCCTGTTCGGTGACCTCCTCCCAGCCCTTGCCGCGATGCGCGCCCGGCTTGCGGGGCGCCGTCGTCAGCGCCCTGTTGAGCAGCAGCACCCCCTGCCGCGTCCAGGGCGTCAGATCGCCGTTGGACGGCCGGGGCAGGCCCAGGTCGGAGTGGAGCTCGCGGAAGATGTTCTCCAGGCTGCCCGGCAGCGGCCGCACGTCCGGCGCGACCGAGAAGCTCAGCCCCACCGCGTGCCCCGGTGTCGGATACGGGTCCTGGCCGACGATCAGGACCTTCACCTCGTCGAACGGCTGCTGGAACGCCCGCAGGACGTTCGCCCCCGCCGGGAGGTAGGTGCGTCCCGCGGCGATCTCCGCGCGGAGGAAGTCCCCCATCGCGGCGATCCGATCGGCCACGGGTTCGAGGGCTTCGGCCCAGCCGGGCTCGATGATGTCTTTCAACGGTCGTGCTGCCACGGCCGTCACTCTACTGGCGCAACCCACCCCTTCCGTCACCCGACGACCGCGGCCCGTACGCACAGCACATCGGGGAGATGCGCGGCCAGTTGGGTCCAGCTGTCGCCGTCGTCGGCGCTCGCGAACACCTCGCCGTTGCGATTGCCGAAGTACAGGCCCGCCGGGTCGGCGCCGTCCGTGCACATGGCGTCGCGCAGCACCGTGCCGTAGTGGTCCTCCTCCGGCAGGCCGCGCGACAGCGCCTCCCAGCTGCCGCCCGCGTCGCTCGTCCGGTACACCCGGCAGCGGCGCCCCGCCGGCACCCGGTCCGAGTCGGCGTTGATCGGGAAGACGTACGCCGTGTCCGCGTGCTTGGGGTGGGCGACCGTCGCGAAGCCGAAGTCGGACGGCAGCCCCGCCCCGATGTCGGTCCAGGTGCCGCCCGAGTCGTCGCTGCGGTAGACACCCCAATGGTTCTGGAGGTACAGCCGGTCCGGGTCGCCGGCGTCCTGGGCGATCTTGTGCACGCACTGGCCGAACTTCGGGTTCGGATCCGGCAGGAACACCGCCGACACCCCGTCGTTCGACGGCGACCAGGACGCGCCGCCGTCCCGGGTGCGGAACACCCCGGCCGCCGAGACGGCGACCGTCACGGCGTCGGGGTCGCGCGGGTCGGTCACCACCGTGTGCACCGCCTCGCCACCGCCCCCCGGCTGCCACCGCGACCGCGTGGGATGCTCCCACAACGGCCTGACCAGCTCGAACGTCTCGCCCTCGTCGTCCGACCTGAACAGCGCGGCCGGCTCCGTGCCCGCGTACACCACGCCGGGCGCCGCCGGGCCCGCCGGATGCAGCTGCCACACGCGCTCCAGCGACGCGCCCGTGTCCTCGGGGAACCTCACGGGCGCCTTCGCCGGCTCCGTCCAGCGCGCCCCGAGGTCGTCGGAGTGCAGCACGGAAGGCCCCCAGTGCGCGCTGTCCGCGCCCACCAGCAGCCGGGGAGTGGACCGCCGCAGGTCGATGCCGACCGCGTACACGGCCTGCGAGGGGAAGTGGGGCCCGTCGAACTCCCAGCGGCCGCCGCGCCGGCGGGCGGTGAACAGGCCCTTGCGGGTGCCAACGGCAAGCAGTACGTCGGTCATGGCCGACACCTCCAGGACGCCTTTGTCGCGATACGGGCCAGTCTGCACCCACCCACTGACAACGGCCGCCGGAGCGCCGTCCCCGCAGGCCAGGCCGCGCGCCCCGCGATCCACGAGGCCCGGGTCCGCGCGCCCGCTCGGCGGGGGACCCGGGCCGTCCGGGGCCTGCGTCCGCCGCCGCGCCCTCCGGGGTCCTCGTCGCCCGCCGGGCTCTCGGGGAACTGCTCGACGCCCGCCCCGCGCCCCGCTCAGCCCTCGCCCGCGGCCGCCAGCAGCCCCGTCCAGTCGGGGATCTTCACCGGTCCGCGCCCCAGGGCCCGGCCCAGCGCGGCCTCGGCCTCCTCGATCGCCAGCCAGCCCGGCCACCGCACCGGCCGCAGCCCCCCGGCACGCAGTTCCGCGACCGGGTCGTCCGGCACGGCCCGGCGGGCCAGCAGCGGCGCGTCCTGGAGCAGCGAGGCCGCCGTCTCCTTGGCACACGGCCGGTTCGTGCCGATCACCCCGCTCGGCCCGCGCTTGATCCACCCCGCCACGTACTCGCCCCGCGACGGCGCCCCGTCCCGCAGCACCCGCCCCGCCGCGTGCGGGACCGTCCCGCGCACGGGGTCGAACGGCAGGCCCTCCGGCGGCGCGCCCCGGTAGCCGACCGCCCGCAGGACGAGACCGGCCTCGATCTCCTCGTACGTCCCCGTGCCGCGCACCCCGCCCGTGCCGTCCGGCTCGGTGCGCTCGAACCGCACCGCGGCGACCCGCCCGCCCTCGCCGAGGATCTCCACGGGCCGCAGGAAGAACCGCAACCGGATGGAGCGCGGCACAGCGGACAAGCGCCCTGCGGCCCCGGCGACGCCCCCCGCCGCCGCCTCCGCACCGGCGGCCTCCCACTCGCGGATCACCTCCACGTTGCGCCGGTTCACCGCGGGCAGCCCCGAGGGGTCCGCGTACGCCGGGTCCAGGGCCAGGTCCGCCGGCTCCACGCCGATCCGCGCGGACGGCAGCGCGCCCAGCTCCCGCAGCTCCTTGGTGGTGAACCGGGCCTGCGACGGGCCGCGCCGGCCCACCATGTGGACCTCCCGCACCGCGCTCGCGGCCAGCGCCCCCAGCGCGGACTGCGGCACGTCGGTGGCCCGCAGGTCCTCGGGGGCCCGCGCGAGGACGCGCGTCACGTCCACGGCCACGTTCCCCACGCCGATCACGACCGCCGAGCGCCCCTCCAGCGCGAAGCCGTACGCGGAGGCGTCCGGGTGGGCGCTGTACCAGGCGACGAAGTCCGTCGCCGAGAAACTGCCCGCCAGGTCCTCGCCCGGCACGCCCAGGCGCCGGTCGCGGGCGGCGCCCACGCAGTAGACGACGGCGTGGTACAGCTCCAGCAACCGCTCCGGCGGGACCCCGTCCGCGCCGACCGGGACATTGCCGACGAAGCCGATCCGCTCGTGCTCCAGCACGGCGCGGAGGTTGTTCTGCAGGGACTTGATCTTCTCGTGGTCGGGGGCGACCCCGTAGCGCACGAGCCCGTACGGACACGGCAGGCGGTCCAGCACGTCCACCCGCACGTCCGGCACCAGCGTCTGCTCGACCAGTGACTGGGCGGTGTAGACCCCGCTGGGGCCCGAACCGACCACGGCGACACGAAGCACGGCACGCGCTCCTTCCCCGGAGGAACCTTCAGCATCCCACCGGGGAGCGCCGCGCGGGAGGCCCCGCGGCCCCGTGAACCGCCCGCCCGCCCGCGCGGGCGCCCGCGCCGGACGAGGCACCGGACCCGCCCGCGGCAAACACCCGTCCACGCGCGCCGTCCCGCCTCCGGGCCCCGCGCGCTCCGGCGCCCTACCGCACGGGCACGCCGTCCTGCACGACGGCCCGGCCGCCCTCCGGGGGCGAGCCCAGCTCCCAGTCCAGCCCGTACCGCTGGAACAGCTCGGCCCTGAGCCGGGCGGGTGACATCGGGGCGCCCGGCAGCAGGATGGCGACGACGGCGCCCATCAGCAGCGCCCGCAGCAGCGGGTAGTCGGCGTCCACGTCCCGCGAGCCGTACCGCTCCATCGTGTCCCGCAGCAGCGCCGCGAGCCGCTGCTGCTCCGGGCAGCGCACGAACCCCTCGGCCTGCAGGATCCCCGCCATGTGGGTGCGCATCAGCAGCGGCTGGTCCACGGCCAGACCGAGGATCGCGTCGATCGCGCGGGCCAGCCGCTCCCTGCCGTCGTCCGTGCGCGGCTCGCGCTCCAGCGCGGAGGCCAGCGTCATGTGCATCAGGCGGTGGACGGCGGACTGCAGCAGCTGGCGTTTGCCGGGGAAGTAGTACGACACGAGTCCGCGCGCCGAACCGGCCCTGTCGGCGATGTCCCCGAGCGTCGTCGCCTCGTACCCGCGCTCGGCCACCAGCTCGACCGTCGCCTGGAGGAGCCGTTCGCGGGACCGCCGACGAAGCTCCGCATTGACCGATGCGCTTCGCGGGGACATGCTGAACTCCTGCGTTGACTGGCTTCCAGCCAATATACTCAGAGCGTCCCCGCCGACACGCACCGCCTCGTCGGCCGGGGCAGCGCGTCACGCGGACCGGGCGACGCGGGGGATCGCCCGGTCCGTGCTGGCGCCCGCCCCCGGACCCGTCCGGCCCGCGCGGTGAAGCCGCGGGTCACGCCCCGGGGGCAGCTGAGCCCGCCATCCGGCGGTGGCCGAGGCCGACCGGTGCCCGCCCTTCGCAGCCGACCCCACCCGAGCGCCCGGACCGGCCCCATGAACCCGGGCTGGCGCCCGTACGGCATATGCGGCCCGCACGCCCCTCCGGCCGCCCCGCGCCCGCGTCCCTCCACCGACCGCCCCCGCGCCGGTGGTTCAGCCGCCGGAGCCGGCCGGCGCGTAGTCCCCGAGCGTGCGGCGAGGCGTCCACCCCAGCGACCGGGCCCTGGACACGTCCAGGACCACGGAATGCGCCAGCTGGTCGACGGCATAGCGGGTCAGCGGCGGATCGGCGTGGGGACGCAGCCGGGCCAGCGTCTGGGCGGCGCCCGCAGCCGCGCGGGCGACCGGCAGCGGGACGTGACCGACGCGCGCCCGCACGCCGTGGGCCCGCAGGACGGTCCGCACCGCCTCGTCGCGGTCGTACGGCACGGGATCGGCGATGTTGTACACGCCCGGCGGCCAGTCGGCGGCCAGCAGGCAGGCGTCGGCGAGGTTCTCCACGGCGGTCAGGCTCAGGCGGACGCTCGGCCCCGGCAGCAGGAGCAGCCCGCGGCGGACACGGGACAGCAGCCGGGGCACCAGGTGCGGGTCCCCGGCGCCGTACACCGCGCGCGGCCGCAGCACCACGGCCCCGCCGTCGAGGGCCAGGGCCTCACCGGCGGCCTTGGTGCGGCCGTACGCGTTCAGGTGCCCGCGCACCGGGTGGTCCTCGGTGACACGGGAGCGCCCGCTGCCGGGCGCGTACACGCTGGCGCTGCTCACCCACACCACCGGCCGCCCCGCCGCGGCCCGCAGCAGCCGCGCCGTGCCGTCGACGTTGACGGCGCGCATGGCGGCCTCGGCGGGGGAGCCGGGCAGCGGGTCGCCGACGGCGGCCGCGCAGTGCACGACGAGGTCCGCCCCGGACAGGTCCGGCACCTCGCGCGCGGCGTCCCACGGGCGGTGCCGGCCGACCGGGCCGGGGCGCCGGCCCACGCACAGGACGTCATCGCCGCGGGCGGCCGCCGCCGCGGCCACGTGAGAGCCGCAGAAGCCGCTCGCCCCGGTGACGGCGATCGTGGTCATCGGTTCTCCAGGGTCGGGTGGCCGCCCGCGGCGCGGACGGTGAGGGAGCGCCAGCCCGGCAGGGCCGCGCCCCGGTCCGCGCGGGCCCGCACGACGACGGGGCGGTGGGGCGCGAGCGCGGCGAGGGTGTCGTCGAGCTGGGCGCGGGCCAGCCGCGCACCGGGACAGGCGTGGCCGCCGGCGCCGAAGACCAGCCGGGCCACACCGGGCGGAGCCGGGTTGTGGGCGTCGGGCGGCCGGACGTGGGCGCGCGCCGCGTGGCGGGCCACGAGGATCAGGCGGTCCCCCTTCCGCACCGGGCAGCCGCCCAGGTCGGCGTCGGCCGCCGCCACACGCGGCAGCAGCGGCGACGGGGCCGTCACCCGCAGCAGCTCGCCCACCAGCGCCGGGCGCAGCAGTCCGTCGGCCGCGTCGTCCCACAGGCCCGCGTCGGCGCACCAGGCGGCGGCCCGCGGCAGGGCGGCGACCGTGGTGTTGACGGCGGCCACCGCCAGCATGGCCCGCAGGGCGGACTCCGCTTCCCCGGCGGGCCGGTCGGGGGCGAGCAGCGCCTCCAGCCGCGCCGCCGCCGCGGCGGCCGCCCGCGCGGTGCCCGGCAGGCGCGGGCCGGGCAGATGGTCGCGTACGGCGGCGGCCGCCGCGTCCGCCGCCGCGCGGGCGATGGCCTCCGGGTCGCCGGTCGCGCCCAGCAGCGCGCGGACGGTCGCCCCGGCCAGTTCCCGGGCCAGCGGCACGAGATCGATGTCGCGGCCCTCGGCGAGCGGGGCGACGCGGCGGTCCAGGACGTCGAGCCACACCGGGCGCAACCGCTCCACCCCGGCCGCGCCCAGGTCGTCGGCGACCGCGCGCCGAGTGGCGCGGTGCCCGGAGCCCTCCTGGTCGAACAGCGTGCCGCCCGCCGACAGTTCCCGTGCGGCGCCTCCGGTGGTGCCGGCGGCGGTGCGGTCCAGCGGGACGCGGGTCAGGGCCTGCCGGTACGGCTCGGTGCCGTGCACCAGCAGCGCCCCGCCGACACGGGTGACGGCGCGGCGGCGGGTGGCGGCGAGCAGCGCGAACAGCAGCGGGTGGGAACGGGTGTAGACGCGCCGGTCCCGACGCCGCGCGGCACGGACAGCGGAGGCCGCCCGCCCGGACACCGGAGGTGCGGCTCCTCCGGGCCCACCGGCCATCGGACGCACGCCGCTTTCGGTTCGGTCGGTCATCGGACGTGCGCCTCCTTCAGGTCGGCCGGTCATCGGACGCACGCCACTTTCGGCTCGGCCGGTCATCGGACGTGCGCCTCCTCGGAGTCGGCGGGGCGGTAGCGGCGGTCCCAGCACCACAGGAGGGTGCGGCGGGCGCCCCAGGCCCGCAGCCGGCGCAGGCTCGCGTACACGACCATCCGCTTGGCGCGGGCGATCCGGTCGCTGTGCTCGCGCGCCCGGTTGAGGAGCAGGACGTCCTCGGGCGGCCCCTCCAGCGGAACGCGCGGTGTGCCCCCGCAGCGCAGGTACAGCGCGGCCGTGAGGGCGATGTTGTGGCCGTGGCACAGCACGTACGGCGCGCGGAAGCGCGGGTGCCGGTGCGCCGCGCGGCAGCGCCCGTACAGCGCGGTCGCCCTGACGACCGCCGGCAGCAGATACCGCTCCGCGAGCGACGGCGACTCGTCGCGGCGCGGCACGCTGCGGCCGCACACCATCTCCGTGCCGCGCGCCAACTCCCGGCGTGCCGCGGCGATCCAGTCGGCGGCGGGCAGGCAGTCGGCGTCCGTGCGGACGAGCAGTTCGGCGCCGTGCGCGACGGCGTACCGGAACCCGGTGTCGGCGGCGGCGCCGGTGCCCCGCTGCTCCTCGTGGACCAGGTGCACCGGGAAGGGCGCATCGGCGGCGAAGCGGCGTACGGCGGCGGCGGTGCCGTCGGTGGAGGCGTTGTCCACGACGACCAGGGCGAAGTCCGTGTCGGTCTGCCCGGCGAGCGCGGCGAGGGTGGCGCCGATACCGGCCTCCTCGTTGTACGCGGGCACCACGGCCCACAGCGGCGGCGCACCACCCGTCGCGGTCATCGCCGGCCCGCCGCGGTGAGGTGCCGTTCCGTCTCGGCGAGGCGCCGCTGCGCGAGGCGCGCGGTCGCGGCGCGGTCGGGCTTCAGGGACCGGCCGGACAGCGGGATCTCCGCCAGCAGCACCGCGTCCGGCCGGGCGGCGCCCATGCGCCGCAGCGGCCCGGCCAGCGCGGCCCGCAGCGCGGCACGGTCCGCCCCGGGGCCCGGCTGGACCACGGCGACCAGCCGTTCGTCGCCGTCAGTGGCCGGTACGCCCACCAGCAGGGCCAGTTCCACACCGGGCACGTGCAGGGCGGGCTCATAGAGGCCCGGGTAGATGTTCTCGGCGCGGCGCAGGATCATGTCCTTGCGGCGGCCCTCCAGCACGATCCGGCCGCCGTCGAGGCGTGCCCGGTCACCGGTCGCGACCCACGGGTCCGGCTCGTCGCCGAGGTACCGGTGGCGCGCGGCGGGGCCGGACAGCAGCAGTTCGCCCGACGTGTCCGTCGTGGCCGCCACTCCCGGCAGCGGCGCCCCGACGAGGTCCCCGTCGCCGGTGAACGCGGCCTTGTCGGACTGCTCGACCGCCGCGGCCGGGAACAGCTCGGTCAGCGCGTACACGCCCCACGCCTCGTGCGCGCCCGCCCGCTTGACGCGGGTCAGCAGGTCGGCGCTCGCCGGGGCCGACCCGGTCCACACCCGGCCGGTGAACCGGCCGCCCTCCGCCAGGAGCCGCCTCAGCCGCGGTGGCGTCAGATAGGTGGCCTGCGGCGCGAGTCGGCGCAGTTGGCGGCGCAGCACGGGCGCGGAGCGGGCGGGCAGCGCGACCGGCGCCCCGCTCGCCAGGGACGGTACGAGGACGAAGAAGGTCCCGCCGAGTACGGGCCGCCCGGCCTCGGGCCGCACCAGCTCCGCCACCGTCGCCATGCCGGCGGCGAGCGAGGAGCGGGTGTGCACCACCGCGCGGGGCCGCGAGGTCGTGCCCGAGGTGAACACGATGACCGCGTCGCCGTCCCCGTCCGCGGGGCGCGGCAGGGGCAGTGACCGGGCATCGCCGTCCAGCGCCGGGGCGCAGCCGGGCAGCCGCGGTCCGATGGTGGCGACCGGGCCCAGCCCGGCGAGGTCCGGCAGGGCCAGCCCGGCCCGGCGGGCGAGCGGCCGCGCCCACCCGGCGACCGCCTGCGCGGCGGCGTCGGCCAGGACGAGCTCCGGCCGGGCCAGGGCGAGCCGGGCGCGCAGCACGTCGGGGCCGGCCCCCGGGTCCAGTACCGCGGCCCGCGCGCCGAGCCGGTGCACGGCGAGCATCACCGCGAGGGCGCGCGGCCCGGGCCGTACGGCGACGCCGACCGTGCCGCCCGGCGCGACGCCCCGCGTGAGGAGGGCCGCGGTGTAGCGGTCGGCGAGGTCGGCCAGCTCCCCGCAGGTGGCCCGGGTGCGTACGGCCCCGGTGCGGGTGGCGCCGAGGACGGCGGGCCGTGCGGGGTGGCGGCGCAGCGTGTGGGCGAGTGCGTCCAGCATCAGCGCGGGTCCTCCCCGTGGCGGCCCGGCCCCTTGTCGAGGTACCAGCGGGCCGTGCCGAGCAGGCCGTAGGCGCGCAGGCGCCGGGTGGAGTTCTCCACGACCATGTCGCGGGCGTGGACGATGGCGGTGGTGCGGCGGCGCACCCGGTTGAGGAACAGCCGGTCGGTGGGGGAGGGGCGGCGCGGCATCCCGCCGACGGCCTCGTACAGCGCGGCGGTGACGGCCATGTTGTTGCCGGCGTGCATCCGGTACGGGGCGAGGTAGCCGTGGCGGCGGTGGTGCGCGGGACGTATCCGGCCGAAGAACGCGGCGATCCGGACCAGCGCGCGGAACGCGGCCCGCCCGAGCGGCCCGTGCTCGTCGCGGCGCGCGTCGATGCGTCCGCACACCAGGCCCGCGCCGCGCAGCAGGGCGGCGCGGGCGGCCGCCGTCCAGCCGGGGTGCGGCAGGCAGTCGGCGTCGGTGCGGGCCAGCAGTGTGGCGCCGCGCGCGATCGCGTACCGGAAACCGGTGTCGACCGCGCAGCCCACGCCCTTCTCCGGCTCGTCCAGCACATGTACCGGGAAGGGCGCCCGGTCCGCGAAGCCGCGGGCGAGGGCGGCGGTGGAGTCGGTGGAGGCGTTGTCGACGACGACGAGGGTGAAGTCGCGGTCCCGCTGGGCGGCGAGCGCGTCCAGCGTGGCGCCGATGCGCTCCGCCTCCTGGTGGGCGGGCACCACCACCCACAGGGCGCTCACGCCTTCTCCCAGACCATGGTCATGATGCTGACGCCGCCGCCCAGGCCGACGAACAGGACCCGGTCGCCGGACCGCAGGTCCTCGTGGACCCGGTCGAGCTGCACGCCGAGCGTCGCGCTGGCCATGTTCCCGAGCTCGGGCACGGTGACGACGAGCCGCTCGCGCGGGACGCCGGTGAGCTCCACGAACCGCTCCAGGTAGGGCACGGTCACCTGGTGCACCAGGATGTGCCGGAAGTCCTCCCACGCCAGTCCGGTGCGGTGCCGCATCCGGTCGAGCACCGACGTGCCGACCTTCTCGAACACCTCCCGCAGTTCGCGTCCGTCGCCGTGGAAGTACGTGTACTCGTCACCGCGCGGATGGCGCGAACCGCCGCCGAAGATGCCGCCCACCGACCAGTGCCCGGAGTGGGTCTCGGTGTCCACGTCGAGGATGCCGCCCCGGTCCACCGCCTCCAGCACGACCGCGGCGCCGGCGTCGCCGAAGGTGTAGCCCGCGAAGCCGTCCCGCAGCTGGCCGGGGTCGGCCGGGTCGTGCCGCACCGCGCGGCTGGGGGTCTCCCCGGTGACGACCAGGGCGCGGCGGGCGCGTCCGGCGAGGATCATCGCGCGGGCCGCGTCGATGCCGTTGACGAAGCTGTTGCAGGCGTTGGTCACGTCCAGCGCGTGCGCGCGGGAGCCCAGTTCCGCCTGGACGATGTGCGCGGTCGCCGGTTCCACCACGTCCCGCGTGGCGGACGCGAACACCAGCAGGTCCACGTCGTACGCGGCGAGCCCGGCCCGGTCGAGCGCGATGCGGGCGGCCCGCACGGCGAGCGTGGAGGCGTACTCGTCCTGCGCCGCCACCCGCCGCGAGGCGATGCCGGTGGCCCGTTCGAGCATCCGCGCCGGCAGGGACAGCCCGGAGGCCGCCGCGATCCGCTCCTGCAGCCGCCGGGACGTCAGCTCGTGGCCGGGCAGGGAGGAGGCCACCGCGGTGATGCCCACCCGGCGCACCGGGCCGTGGGAGGCGTGGTCTGTGTGCATGGGCTGGACGCTACGAGCGCCTCGGGAGGGCCCGCCTGAGCGCTGGTACTCAATTCGAATAGGTGATCGCCCGGCGTGTGGTGGGGGACGCGTCGGCGCGCGGGCCTGCCCTCTTGTCCGCTCGGCGCGCCCAAAGAGGCGCCGCCGAGGGGGCCGCGGCGGGGCGATGTGCGTCCGGCCGTCCCCGCACCAGCCGAGGGCAGTCGTATCCGCCTCGTGGCGTCTCCGAGCTGATTGCCGGAGCGACGGCCTGGACCGGCTCACTCCGCTGCCGCCCATGCCCCACTGCCCAGACAGCCTCCACGCGCACCCGGCGGTGGCTCACAAGGCACGGCAGGGGCCGCAGCCGTACGCGCGGCGGGGAGGTGCGACCATGCCGAGGTGGCCCACGACATCGTGTTCTTCCTCGCGCCCGGCGACGAGGCCGCCGCGGCGACGCGCCTGCGCGGGCCCGGTCCCGCCCACGCGTCGGTGAGCTGCCGTTTCATCGAGCCGGACACCGCCATCGCCGCATGGGACATGCACTTCGAGGAACCCTCCGCCGAGGCCCCGCCGCTGGAGCGGCTTTTCCGGTGGCCGTGGCCGGAATGGGTCACCGCCCCCCTGAACGACGGCGTGGAGGTGTTCGCGTTCCCGCACCGCTTGACCCGGGCACTGGCTCATGCCGCGCCTTCCGAACTGGAGGCGCTGGCAGACCGCTGGGCCGACATTCTCAGACGCGCCGACGGGGACGACATGACCGACGACGATCTGGTGGCCGTCGTGAAGGGGGTGGCCAGGCTCGCCGCCTCGGCGGTGCGCACGGGCGGCGGACTCTACTGCTGGAGTTTCTGACGCTCAGCGCCCCGCGCCCTCCATCAGCACCGCCGATCGTTCCGGGCGGGCCGTCCTCCGCTCGTACGCCACGACCGCCGCCGCCACCAGGCAGGCGCCCAGCAGCCAGCCGCCCAGGACGTCCGAGGGCCAGTGCACCCCCAGGTACACCCGCGTCAGACCCACCCCGACCGTCGACACCGCGCCCACCATCAGCACCGGCCGCACCAGCGCGCGGCGCGCCGTCCGGGCGGCCGCCCACCACAGCAGCCCGCACACGACGGCGGCCGTCATCGCGTGCCCGGACGGGAACGCCGCGAACTCCGCCGTGTCCACCGGGTCCGACCAGCGCGGCCGGTCGCGCCCCACCAGGGCCTTCGCCGCGTGCTGCACCCCGGCCGCCACCACGGCGACCACCACCAGCAGCCCCGCCGGCCCCGGCTGCCCGGCACGCCACAGCGCCAGCGCCGCCAGCGCCAGCAGGACCCGCAGGGTCAGCGGGTCCCACACCCAGTCGGTAAGCACCCGTACGGCCTCCGTCAGCACGGGGCGGCGCACCGCTGTCGGATGCAGCTCCTCCACGACCGCCCGGTCGAACGCGAGCAGCGGCGCCCACGAGACGGCGACCAGCACCAGCAGCGCCAGCGCGGCGGCACCGCAGCCCATGGCCACGGCACGCAGGACGGGAAGAGGGAGAGGGGCGAGGGCGCGGGATGGGGGGTTTGTGGGGGGATGCATATAAAGATCCTGCCCGAAGACCGGCAGGTCAGGCGCCCATGACACCATCGGCCCCGACCGCGGCCCGGGACGGCCGAATCTGCCCGGTCGCACGCCGGGGCCGCCAGGCCCGCCCGCCCCTCCCGCCATCCGCGGCGCTCAGATCTGGCCGCGCTCGGATCAGCCGACGCTCAGGTCAGCGCGCTCAGCCCCGGGGCCAGGGCCACCAGCAGGGGGACCGCCGGGACCAGGGCGGCCGCCGCCGTCAGGCGCAGGCGCCGCCCCGGAGTGAGCCGGGGCTGGGCCGTCAGCAGCCGCGTCACCCGCTGCGGCACCTCGGCGTGGTGCGTCGGGCACGGCCCGAAGACGCCGCGGTCCTCGTTCAGCCCCACCAGCGCCAGCGCGATCGTCAGCCGCCCGAACCGCTTCGACGCCGAGTCGTCCGCCGCCAGCTCCACCAGCCGGTGCATCTCCGCACGGAACGCCTCGAACACCGGGACGCGCGGGAACCCGGACGCCAACGCCGCCGCGCAGTACAGCAGCCAGTCGTGCCGCGCCCGCGCGTGCCCCTGCTCATGGGCGAGGACCGCGTCGAGCTGCCGCCCCTTCAACCGGCGGAGCGCCGCCGTCGTGATGATCAGCCGCGGTCGCGTACCCGGCAGCCACCAGGCGTCGGGCCGGTCGCCCTCCAGCAGCACCAGCGGCCCGGAGGACGCCTCCTCGCCCGGCAACTGCGGTGCCCGCACCAGCAGTTCGGCGCGCTGCCGGCGGCGCCGCGCCCGCGAGTCGCGCACCTCGCGGGTGAGCATCGCGCCGGTCCACAGCCCGCCGCACGCCAGCAGCACCGCGAGCGTCGCCGACCAGGGGCCGAGCGCACCCAGGGCGTACGCCTCCACGACACCCTCGGGCGCCGTCGCGAAGACCCGGCCGCGTACCTCGTGCCAGGCGGCCGCGGCGCTGAACGTCATCGACAGCGCGAAGCTCAGCAGCACCGCCGCCACGACGCACTGCCAGACCCACAGGGCGACGATGGGCTCACGCTCCGGCCAGTCGGCCCGCGCGAGCAACCGCGGGGCCACGACGGCGACCAGGACGCCGAGCGCGAGCAGCGCGAGGGAGACCCACATGGTGTCAGCCTATGAGGGGGGCGCCTCTCATAGACAGAGACGAAGAAGGAAGTGACGCACGCCACGGTCCCTTCCAGGGGTCCCCGCCTCCCCGCAGACGCCACGGTCCCTTCCCGGATGCCGCCGCCTCCCCGCAGGCGCCACAGTCCCTTCCAGGAGTCCCCGCCTCCTCACAGGCGCCACGGTCCCTTCCCACGGTCCCCGCCTCCCCGCAGCCCCGTAGCGCCCATGTGCCCGGCTTCCGCGTGCGCGCCGACTCCGGTGGGCATCCTCCGGGCGTGGCGGGGTGGCTGCTGGTCGTGCTGTGCGGGGTGACGGGGCTGTACTGCCTGGTGCTGCGGCACCGGTGCCCGGGGGCGGGGAGCGAGGCGGTGATGGGCCTCGGCATGGCGGCGATGGGCCTGCCCGCCTCGGTGTTCACGCCGCCCGCGTGGTGGTGGGCCGGGTACGCGGTGGTGTTCGGGGCGGAGGCGGCACGGTCCGCGTGGGCGCTGCGGGGCGGCGGGGCGCGCGGCCGTCACGCGCACCACCTGATCGGTTCGCTGGCCATGGTGTACATGGCGCTGCCGACCGGTGCCGCCGCACAGGCAGAGCCGGGGACGCACGGGGCGCACGGCGCCGGTGGGGTTCCGCTCCTGACCGGTGCGCTGCTCGCGTACTACGCGGTGTGGACGCTCCGCGCGGGCGCCCGCCTGGTCCCGGCCCCCGCGCTGCCGACGACCCTGCCCGCGGCGACCGCGCTCGCCGCCCCGACGCCGGCCAGGCCCCCCGCCATGCCCACCGCACCCTCCGTCCCAGCAGCCGCCCCCTTCGCCCCGCCACCGTCCCCCGCCGCGGCGGGCGTCGCCGCGTGCCGGGTGGCCATGGCCGTGGCCATGCTCGTGATGCTGGCCGGCGGCCACGCCGTGCCCGGCGCGCGTTAGGGTCGGAGCCGATCGCACGCGAGGGGAGAACGCTCACGATGGACACCGCACCGCTCCGGGACGCGACGGAGACCTACCGCGACGCCGTGGAGGCGGACGTCCCCGCCCTCGTCGAGCTCGTCGAATCGGCGTACCGGGGCGATGCCAGCCGCGCCGGGTGGACGACGGAGGCGGACATCCTGGACGGGCAGCGGACCGATCCGGACGGCGTCCGCGCGGTGATCTCCACGCCCGGCTCGCGGCTCGTCGCCGTCGAGCGGGACGGCGGACTCGTCGCCTGCTGCCAGCTGGAACGGCGCGGGGACGCCGCGTACTTCGGGATGTTCGCCGTGCGGCCGGGCCTCCAGGGCGGCGGGCTCGGGCGGCGCGTCCTCGCGGAGGCGGAGCGCCTCGCCCGCGAGGAGTGGGGCGCCCGCGAGATGCACATGACCGTGATCTCCGTGCGGGACGAGCTGATCGCCTGGTACGAGCGGCGCGGCTACCGCCGTACGGGCCGGACGACCCCGTTCCCGTACGGCGACGAGCGCTTCGGCGTGCCGCGCCGCGACGACCTGGAGTTCGAGCTGCTGGTCAAGGAACTGGGCTGATCCCGCCGGCCGGTTCGGGCGCCGCGCCCGGGCCGGCCCCCGGCTCCGTACGGAAGTCCAGCCGGCCGTCGGCCACGTCCACGCGGACCCGGCCGCCCGCCGCGAGCCGCCCGTCGAGCAGCAGCCGCGACAGTTCGTTGTCGACCTCGCGCTGGATCGTGCGGCGCAGCGGCCGGGCGCCGTACTCGGGCTCGTAGCCCCGCCGCGCCAGCCAGTCGACGGCGTCCGGCGTGAAGTCCACGCCCACGTGCTGGGCGCGCATGCGGCGGCGGGTGTCCTCCAGCAGCAGGTCGGTGATCTGCCGCAGCTGGGCCTCGGCGAGGCGGCGGAAGATGACGATCTCGTCGATGCGGTTGAGGAACTCGGGGCGGAAGTGCTCGCGCAGCGGGCGCAGCATCCGGTCGCGGGCGGCCTGTTCGTCGCCCGCGGCCTCCGCGCCGAAGCCCAGCAGGCCGCGCCCCGTGCCGATGGCCTCGGAGCCGAGGTTGCTGGTCATCACGATGACCGTGTTCTTGAAGTCGACCGTGCGGCCCTGCGCGTCGGTGAGCCGCCCGTCGTCGAGCACCTGGAGCAGGATGTTGAAGACGTCCGGGTGCGCCTTCTCCACCTCGTCCAGGAGGAGCAGCGAGTACGGGTGCCGGCGCACCGCCTCGGTGAGCTGCCCGGCCTCCTCGTGCCCGACGTATCCGGGCGGCGCGCCCACGAGCCGGCTGACGGTGTGCCGCTCCTGGAACTCGCTCATGTCGAGCCGCACCATGCGCTCCTCGCTGCCGAACAGCGCGTCGGCCAGCGCGCGGGCCAGCTCGGTCTTGCCGACGCCGGTCGGGCCGAGGAAGAGGAAGCTGCCGATGGGGCGGCGCGGGTCGGCGAGACCGGCGCGGGAGCGTAGTACGGCCTCCGAGACCGCGGACACCGCCTCGTCCTGGCCGATGACCCGCTCGCGCAGATGCTGTTCCAGGCCGAGCAGCCGCTCCTTCTCCTCCTGGGTGAGCCGGCTGACGGGGATGCCGGTCTGGCGGCTGACGACCTGCGCGATGTCCTCGGCGGTGACCTCCAGGACGCGGTCGTCGCGCATGACGGGCTCGCCGCGGCCGGCCTTGATGCGGTCCTGGAGCTCCTGGATGCGGTCGCGCAGCTCGGTCGCCCGCTCGTACTGCTCGGCGGCGACGGCCTGGTCCTTGTCGCGGACGAGCTGCTCGGCCTCCCGCTCCAGGGCCCGCACGTCGGTGTCCTGGGACCGGGCGCGCAGCCGGACCCGGGCGCCGGCCTGGTCGATCAGGTCGATGGCCTTGTCGGGCAGGAACCGCTCGGTGAGGTACCGGTCGGACAGTTCGACGGCGGCGCGCAGCGCGTCGTCGGTGTAGCGGACCTGGTGGTGGGCCTCGTACCGGTCGCGCAGGCCGCGCAGGATCTCCAGGGCGTCCTCGGGGCTGGGCTCGGGGACGAGGATCGGCTGGAAGCGCCGGGCGAGGGCGGCGTCCTTCTCCACGTACCGGCGGTACTCCTCCAGCGTGGTCGCGCCGATGACGTGCAGCTCGCCGCGGGCGAGGGCGGGCTTGAGGATGTTGCCCGCGTCCATGGAGCCGCCCTCGGAGCCGCCGCCTCCGCCGCCCGCGCCGACGACGGTGTGGAGTTCGTCGATGAAGAGGACCAGTTCGCCGGAGTGGGAGCGGACCTCCTCGATGATGGCGTTCATCCGCTCCTCGAAGTCGCCGCGGTAGCGGGTTCCGGCGACGACGCCGGTCATGTCGAGGGCGACGACCCGGCGGCCGAGGAGGGTGTCCGGTACGTCGCCGTCGGCGATGCGCTGGGCGAGGCCCTCCACGACGGCGGTCTTGCCGACACCGGCGTCGCCGATGAGGACCGGGTTGTTCTTGCCGCGCCGGGACAGCACCTCGACGGTCTGCTCGATCTCCTGCTCGCGCCCGATGACCGGGTCGATGCGTCCCGCGCGGGCGATGTCGGTCAGGTCGCGCCCGTACTTGTCGAGGGTGGGCGTGCCGTGCTGGGGCGCCGGGCGCTGGTCGGCGGCGGTGTTCTCCCAGCCGCCCGACGAGCCGGCGCGCGGGGCGGGCCTGAGGTGGGAGGGGCCGGGCACGGAGCCGGGGTCGAACCGGGCGGCGCGCAGGATGCGGCCGGCCGCCGAGTCGGGGTTGGCGGCCAGGGCGGCGAGGACGTGCTCGGGGCCGATGTAGGAGGCGCCGATGTGCCGGGCGAGGTCGTGGGCGTCGAGGAGGGCGCGCTTCACCGCGGGCGTGACCGCGATGCGGGACTGCGGCGGGCCCTCGCCGGCCGTGCGGTCGATCTCAGCGGCCAGCTCGTCGGGGTCGGCGCCCGCCCGTACGACCAGGTCGCGCGTCGGCTCCGTGTCGAGCGCGGCGCGCAGCAGGTGCTCGGTCTCCAGGTCCGCGCTGCCGTGCTCGGCCGCGTAGGTGGCGGCGTCGTCGACCATGCGGCGGGCCGGTTCGCTCATCATCCGCGCGATGTCGATGTACCGGGGGCCGCGCCGCGCCGCCGAGGAGGCCGGGGTGCCCCCGAACAGGCGGGCCAGAAACTCGCTGAACGGGTCGGGGCCGAAGCCCTCGGGTCCGAGGAATCCATTGCTCATAGATGACCGTCCCAGTTGTCCCAGTCCGTCGCTGTTCGTCGTAGCCCGTCGCTGTCTGTCCAGGATTCACACCGGTCACGGCAGAATCCAGCCACGCGGGTTCCCCGGGCGGTGCCCGTTACACCGGGGGTGGTGCCCGTGGGCGGGCGGGCGGCCGGATGTGACCGTCCTCTCGGCCGGAGACAGGAAAAACGGCGGTGACGGCGGGGGTCGCGCAGGATAATTTTCGCCAGACCCTCTTGTGGTGAAGAACCGCAGATGGATACGGTGCCTTAACGCGAGGTTCTCCTGTGGAGGAAGTGAGATGACGGAAATTCTTGTGCAGGATGCTGTCGGTGGCGAGCTGTCCACCGATGTCAGGGTGGTCGACCACCCCGCATGGCCGCAGCTCAAGAATGCCGTGGAGGAGATCCGCGTCTGGCAGTCGGCCGACGGCTCGATCGACTTCGACGCCGAGGGCGCCCCGGCCCGCACGGACGCCGACGCCGTGCTCGACCGGATCGTCGCGGCCGTCGAGCGGCTCTCCCCGCTCCTGCCGCACGGCGCCGACTATCACCGTGCGCTCGTCGCGGACCTGCGCAAATGGGCCGACGGCGGCTACGGCGTGCCCGACTTCCTCGACTCGCTGACCGCCTTCCAGCCCGCCGCCGAGCGCGTCGACGGCCGCCAGCACCTCGTCGTGTTCCCCATGTACACGCAGAACGGCAACCCGGACCGCAATCTGGAGGCCGTCGTCCTGCGCATGGTGTGGCCGGAATGGCTCGCGGAGCTGGAGGCCACCCGGTACGACAACCCGCTGTTCTGCGGCATCACCTTCGAGGACTTCACCTCGGGCTACGACACCAACTCGGCCGTCCTCTTCCCCGAGACCGTCGCCGTCCGCGAGGTCCCCGAGCGCTTCACCTGGGGCGGCATCTTCTGCGACCGCGAGGCCGCCCGCTTCCGCCGCGTCACCGAGGCCGCCGTCGACGTCCTGGGCGTCGAGCTGCCCGAGGACATCCGGGAGATGCTCGACGACCAGCAGCGCTGCCAGGAGGCCTTCGTCCTGTGGGACATGGTCCACGACCGCGCCCACAGCCACGGCGACCTGCCGTTCGACCCGTTCATGATCAAGCAGCGCCAGCCGTTCTGGATGTACGGCCTGGAGGAGCTGCGCTGCGACCTGACCGCCTTCAAGGAGGCCGTCCGCCTGGAGGCCGAGGGCAACCGCCACGGCCGTGACGTCCAGTACGCCGTGCTGTTCGACCGGATGTTCCGCTTCCCGGTCACCGGCGACCGCGTCCGCAACTACGACGGCCTGGGCGGCCAGCTGATGTTCGCCTACCTCCACAAGCACGACGTCATCCGCTGGACCGACAACACCCTGCGCATCGACTGGGAGCGGGCCCCCGAGGTCACCAACCAGCTGTGCGCCGAGATCGAGAAGCTGTACCGCGACGGCATCGACCGCCCCAAGCTGGTCCACTGGTTCGCCGCGTACGACTTCGTCTCCACCTACCTCGCCCCGCACCCCGGCTCCCGCTGGGCCAAGGGCCCCGACGCGCTGGACGTCTCCCAGCCGCCGCGCAAGCTCGTGGACGACGTGCTCCCGGACGAGTTTCCGCTGAGCATGTTCTACGAGGCCCTCTCCAAGAAGCTGAAGTCCGTGATCGCCTCCACCAAGGGCATCACCGCCGCGGACGTCGAGAAGGCCGCCGCGTGAGCGAGCAGCACCCCGCGGGTACGACCGGTACGCCCGGCGCACCGGGCACGCCCGGAACGGCCGGTACGCAGACGGAGGAGACGAACACCATGACCAGCAACGGCAACGGCGGACCGCTCGACGGCGCCGTCATCGCGGTCGCCGGAGCGGCCGGCCCCGCCGGGCGCGCCGCCCTGATGCGGCTCGCCGAGGCGGGCGCCACGGTCGTCGGCGCCGACGCCGACCCCGCGCGCCTCGCCGAGGCCGTCGACGCCGCCCGCTTCGCCCACGGCGGCGCCACCGTCACCGGCGAGAAGGTGGACCTGCTCGACCTCGCCGCGACCCGCGACTGGGCCGAGCGGACCGAGAAGGAGTTCGGCCGCGTCGACGGACTGGTCCACCTCGTCGGCGGCTGGCGCGGCGGCAAGACCTTCGCCGGCACCGACCTGGCCGACTGGGAGGTGCTGGAGAAGCTCCTCGTCCGCACCGTCCAGCACACCTCGCTCGCCTTCCACGGGGCGCTCGGCCGCAGCGACCGCGGCCGGTACGTGCTGGTCAGCCAGTCCGGCGCCAGCAACCCCACCGAGGGCAACGCCGCGTACGCCGCGGCCAAGGCCGCCGCCGAGGCGTGGACCCTCGCGCTCGGCGACTCCTTCCGCAAGGCGGGGGGCGAGGACGGGCCGAGCGCCGCTGCTGCGATCCTGGTGATCAAGGCACTGGTGCACGACGCGATGCGCGCCGAGCGCCCGAATGCGAAGTTCGCGGGCTTCACCGACGTCAAGGACCTGGCCGACGCCATCGCCGGCGTCTGGGACCGGCCCGCCCAGGAAGTGAATGGACAGCGCCTGTGGCTGACCCCCAAGCCGTGACCCCGGCGTTCCCCACCCGTACCGACGCGCGCCGTCACCACGACCCGTCGGTACGGGGCTTCGCCAGCGACAACTACGCGGGAGCCCACCCCGAGGTCCTCGCCGCGCTGGCCCTCGCCAACGGCGGCCACCAGATCGCCTACGGCGAGGACGACTACACCGACCACCTCCAGCGGGTGATCCACAGCCACTTCGGCCCGACCGCCGAGGCGTTCCCGGTGTTCAACGGCACCGGCGCCAACGTCACGGCGCTCCAGGCGCTGGCGGACCGCTGGGGCGCGGTGATCTGCGCCGAGTCGGCCCACATCAACGTGGACGAGGGCGGCGCGCCCGAGCGGATGGCCGGCCTCAAGCTGCTCACCGTGCCCACACCGGACGGCAAGCTCACGCCCGAGCTGATCGACCGGCAGGCGTTCGGCTGGGACGACGAGCACCGGGCCATGCCGCAGGTCGTCTCGCTCGCCCAGAACACCGAACTCGGCACGGTCTACACGCCGGACGAGATCCGGGCCATCGTCGACCACGCCCACGGCCTGGGCATGAAGGTCCACGTCGACGGCGCCCGGCTGGCCAACGCGGCCGCGTCGCTGAACATGCCGATGCGCGCGTTCACCAACGCGGTGGGCGTGGACGTCCTCACGCTCGGCGGCACCAAGAACGGGATGCTGTTCGGCGAGGCGGTCGTCGTCCTCAACCCCGAGGCCGCCCGGCACATGCGGCACCTGCGCAAGATGTCCATGCAGCTCGCCTCGAAGATGCGGTTCGTCTCCGTGCAGTTCGAGGCGCTGCTCGCCAAGGACCTGTGGCTGCGCAGCGCCCGGCACGCCAACACGATGGCGCAGCGCCTCGCCGACGGCGTCCGCTCCGTCGACGGCGTGGAGATCCTCTACCCGGTGCAGGCGAACGCGGTCTTCGCCCGTCTCCCGCACGAGGTGAGCCTGCGCCTGCAGAAGCGCTTCCGCTTCTACTTCTGGGACGAGGCGGCCGGCGACGTGCGCTGGATGTGCTCCTTCGACACGACGGAGGACGACGTCGACGCGTTCCTCCTCGCGCTCAAGGAGGAGATGGCCCGCTAGCGGGCACCGATCCCCGAAGTCCCGCCCTCCGGCAGCCGGAGGGCGGGACTTCGCGCAACGCTCACCGCCGCGGGGCAGGTGTCCTCCGCCCCTACCTCACGGCCGGCCCCGTCACCTCACGCGCGAGCCCGGCCGTGGGCCGCTCATACGGGGCCGGAGGGGCAGCGGCCCAGCGCGCCCATGCGCGGGCGCGCGCCCCCGCGGGGACGCGCGCCGGGTGCGGCTCGGCCGGCCGCCGCGCCGGGTGTCAGCGCAGCTCCGCCGCCGTGGGCGCCGTGCCGCCCAGGTGGGCCGGAACCCACCAGGTGTCCTCCGCGTCCCTGGGGCGCACCGGGTACGCCCGCTGGGCCGCCTCCAAAAGCTCCTGCACGCGCTCGCGCAGCCGCCGCGTGATCGCCCCCGCGTACTGGTCGGTCGGCGCCTCCACCGGCTCGCCCACCCGGATCGTCACCGGGATGTGGCTGCGCTTGAAGTTGCGGGGGCGGCCCTTCGTCCACAGCCGCTGCGTGCCCCACAGCGCCATCGGGATCAGCGGCACCCCGGCCTCCTGCGCCAGCCGCGCCGCACCGGACTTGAAGCTCTTCAGGGTGAACGACTGGGAGATCGTCGCCTCCGGGAACACCCCGATGACCTCCCCGGAGCGCAGGGACTCCAGCGCGTGCCGGTACGCCGCCTCGCCCTGCGTACGGTCCACGGGGATGTGCTTCATGCCCCGCATCAGCGGACCGGAGATCTTGTGGCGGAACACCGAGTCCTTCGCCATGAACCGCACCAGCCGCTTCTGCGGCCGCGCGGCGAGACCCGTGAAGATGAAGTCGAGATAGCTGATGTGATTGCTGACCAGGACCGCGCCACCGGTGCGCGGGACGTTCTCCGAACCCTGAATGTCGATCTTGAGGTCGAGCGCCTTGAACATGGTGAGCGCGGCGCCGATGACCGGCCGATAGACGAGTTCTGCCATCTGGAGAACACCCTTCTTCTGTCTGCCTGGGGAGGGTCCTCCCGGCGAAAGTTACGCAGCCGTAGGTATGCGGCTTGCCCGATGCTGCCGCATGTACCGCGTACAGGCCAGTCCGAACGTCCCCGAAGGGCCGGAAACCAGCGAGATACTCATCACGTCAGCCTGCCCGGCGGGCCCCGGAGGAATCATGGAAGGGCCGGAAGCGCTGTACGGAACGACGAACAGCCCCGGGCAGGCCGGGCGGACCGGCCCCCGGCGGGACCGGGAAGGGCGACGGCGTCCCGGCCCGACGGCCGGCCAAGGCGGCGGCATGGATACGGAAAGCGGGGTCACGGCGGTGCGGGACGGTGCGGGCGAGCGGAACGGGAGGGCCCTCGGCCCCGGAGACCTGGGCGCCGGGCTGGGGGAGCGGGCCACCCTCGTGCAGTTCTCCACCGCCTTCTGCCAGCCCTGCCGCGCCACCCGGCGCACCCTCGCCGAGGTGGCCGCCATGGTCGACGGCGTCGCCCACGTCGAGATCGACGCCGAGCGCAACCTCTCCCTCGTACGGGAACTCGGCATCACCGCCACACCCACCGTCCTCGTCCTCGACGCGGCCGGCCGCACGGTGCGCCGCGCCACCGGGCAGCCCCGCAGGGCCGATGTGATCGCCGCGCTGGGCCGTGCCGTCGAAACCGCCGCTGACCGGCCGTGATGCTGATCGCATCTGCCCGTGCGGCCTTGACGCGGACCGCCGCGCGTCGTCAGGCTGACGCCCGTGCCGTACGAACTCCTTCTCCACGGGCGTGCCCACATCGACCTCGCCCGTCACGCGAGCGCGCTCTGTCCGGGTGTCTGAGCAGCCGAGGACCCCAGCCCCGCACCCGCGCCTCCCGCAGAAGGACAATTCCATGACGGTCACCCCCGCCCTCGGCCTCGACGCCGGGCCCGCGCTCCTGCGCGCCGCGTTCCGGAGGCACGCCGCGGGTGTCGCCGTGATCACCGCCCCGGGTGCCCGCCCGGCGGGGTTCACCGCCACCTCCCTCACCTCGGTCTCGGCCGAACCGCCGCTGATCTCCTTCGGCATAGGCACCGGCTCCTCGAGCTGGCCCGCCGTCGCCGCGGCGAGCCATGTCGGCGTCCACCTCCTGGGCGAGGACCAGAGCGAGCTGGCCGCCACCTTCGCCCGCAGCGGCGCCGACCGCTTCGCCCCGCCCACCCGCTGGAGCACCGGCCCCGAGGGCGTCCCCCTGCTCGACGACGCCCTCGCCCGGCTCGTGTGCCGTGTCGTCGCCCGCGTCCCGGCCGGCGACCACCGCATCGTGGTGGCCGAGGTCGTGGACGGGGATCCGGCGGCCCGCGAGGGCCGCCCGCTGCTGTACCAGGACGGCCGCTTCAACGCTCTGAGGGACTGAGAGATCCCGGTTACTCAGCGTTGGCAAGGTCACAGTTCAAAGCGCTTGCTTACCGGGAAGGCTCCCGGTGTACTGACGAGTAATATTTCGTTGCGGGGCGGCCGCCGCCCCGAGCGCAAACCGCCCCATCAGGCGCCTATGCTGCGTGCAACAAGGCAGCCCAGTAATGACGATGCAGTAGGAGAGCCGGCGTGAGCTTGAGGATCGTTGTCTGTGTGAAGTACGTGCCCGACGCCACCGGCGACCGGCACTTCGCCGATGACCTGACCGTCGACCGCGACGACGTCGACGGCCTGCTGTCGGAGCTGGACGAGTACGCGGTCGAGCAGGCGCTGCAGATCGCCGAGGAAGCGGACGACGCGGAGATCACCGTCCTCACCGTCGGCCCCGAGGACGCCAAGGACGCCCTGCGCAAGGCGCTGTCCATGGGCGCCGACAAGGCCGTCCACGTCGAGGACGACGACCTGCACGGCAGCGACGTCATGGCCACGTCCCTGGTCCTCGCCAAGGCGATCGAGAAGACCGGCTACGACCTGGTCGTCTGCGGTATGGCGTCCACCGACGGCACCATGGGCGTCCTGCCGGCGATCCTCGCCGAGCGCCTGGGCGTCCCGCAGGTCACCCTGCTCTCCGAGGTCTCCGTCGAGGACGGCGTGGTCAAGGGCCGCCGCGACGGCGACGCCGCCACCGAGCAGCTGGAGGCGTCCCTCCCGGCCGTCGTGTCCGTGACCGACCAGTCCGGCGAGGCCCGCTACCCGTCCTTCAAGGGCATCATGGCGGCCAAGAAGAAGCCGGTGGAGTCCCTGGACCTGGACGACCTGGACATCGACGCCGACGAGGTCGGCCTCGAGGGCTCCTGGACGAAGGTCGACTCCGCGGCGGAGCGCCCGGCCCGCACGGCCGGCACGATCGTCAAGGACGAGGGCGAGGGCGGCAAGCAGCTGGCCGAGTTCCTCGCGAGCCAGAAGTTCATCTAGGGCTCGCGCAGAGCCACCGACAGCCCGCTTAAGACTTCGCATTCGCAGGAGAGCATTCCCATGGCTGAAGTTCTCGTCTACGTCGACCACGTGGACGGCGCCGTCCGCAAGCCCACCCTGGAGCTGCTGACGCTGGCCCGCCGCGTCGGCGAGCCCGTCGCGGTCGCCCTCGGCTCCGGCGCCGAGGCCACCGCCGCCACGCTCGCCGAGCACGGCGCGACCCGCGTCCTCACGGCCGACGCCGCCGAGTTCGCCGACTACCTCGTCGTCCCCAAGGTCGACGCGCTGCAGGCCGCGTACGAGGCCGTGTCCCCGGCCGCCGTGCTCGTCCCGTCCTCCGCCGAGGGCAAGGAGATCGCGGCCCGCCTCGCGGTCCGCATCGGCTCCGGCATCATCACGGACGCCATCGACCTGGAGGCCGGCGACGAGGGCCCGGTCGCGACGCAGTCCGTGTTCGCCGCCGCGTTCACCACCAAGTCCCGTGTCTCCAAGGGCACCCCGGTCATCACGGTCAAGCCGAACTCGGCCCCCGTCGAGGCCGCCCCCGCCGCGGGCGCCGTCGAGGCCCTCGCGGTCTCCTTCTCCGAGAAGGCCACCGGCACCAAGGTCGTCTCCCGCACCCCGCGCGAGTCGACCGGCCGCCCCGAGCTGACCGAGGCCGCGATCGTGGTCTCCGGCGGCCGCGGCGTCAACGGCGCCGAAAACTTCGCCCTCATCGAGAAGCTCGCCGACTCGCTCGGTGCCGCCGTCGGCGCCTCCCGCGCCGCCGTCGACGCCGGCTGGTACCCGCACACCAGCCAGGTCGGCCAGACCGGCAAGTCGGTCTCCCCGCAGCTGTACATCGCCACCGGCATCTCCGGCGCGATCCAGCACCGCGCCGGCATGCAGACCTCGAAGACCATCGTGGCCATCAACAAGGACCCCGAGGCCCCGATCTTCGACCTGGTCGACTACGGCGTGGTCGGCGACCTCTTCGAGGTCGTCCCGCAGCTGACCGAGGAGATCCAGTCCCGCAAGGGCTGATCGCCGACGCGCACACGGCCGGGGGCCGTGCGGTGGACCGACCCACCGCACGGCCCCCGGCCGTCGCCGTACGCGCCCCGAGGGGGCGGCCAGGGCCTGTACCGGGCCGGCCGGCCTTCTCGCGGCAGCCGGGCTCAGACCTCCTCGTCGGCGGTCAGCCGCCACGCGCCGACCTCGCGGTACTCCGAGTCGTACACGGGCGACGCGTCACCGGGGCGCAGGTCGTAGTGGTGCAGGTTGCCGGCCCAGTAGCGCAGGATGCGGCCCAGCTCCCGCACCGTCGTCTCCTTCGGCTGCGCGTCGTCCACGGCGACCTCGAGCACGAACTTCACTGCTTCTCCTCCCAGGAGTGCTGAAAAGACGGATCCGCTCGGGCCCGGCGCCGGACCTGCTATCAAGTGTTTCATTGAACTGCTACCAGGCACTTGAGCCGCGTCGTCGCTGACAGGCGGTGTGAAATGCCGGAAAAGTCTCAACTGGGCGTGAGGGGGCGGCGCATGGCCGACCGGGTGAAGGCGGCGGACCTCGCGCGGGCCGCCGGGATTTCCGTGCAGCAGCTGCGGACGTACGTCGACACGGGGCTGCTCCCGCCGGTCGAGCGCACCCCCGCCGGCTACCGCGTCTTCACCGCCGCCCACGCGGACGCGCTCGCCGTGGCGCGGGAGCTCGCCGCCGGGCACGGCTGGGCCACCGCCCGCACCGCCATGGCCGCCGTCCACGCGGGCGATCCGGAGACCGCGCTCGCCGCCGTGGACGCCGGGCACGCCCGGCTGGACCGCGAGCGCACCGAACTCGCCGCCGTACGCGAGGCGCTGGGCGCCGTGCTCGCCGGACGGGAGCCGCCGCCCGCCGCGCCCCGCACGGCGCTGCGCATCGGCGAGGCCGCCCGCGCCGTGGGCGTGAGACCGCCCGTCCTGCGCCTGTGGGAGGCGCGCGGCCTGCTGCGGCCCCGCCGTGAGCCGGGCACCGGCTACCGGGTCTACGACCGCTCCGAGCTCCATGTCGCCCAGGTCGTCGCCCTCCTGCGCAAGGGCCACCACCCGCTCGCCGCCATCGAGGCCGTCCTGCGCGAACTGCGGGCCGGCGGCGGCCCGGACCGCGTCCTCGCCGCGCTGGACGCCCGTGCGCGCGACCTCCACCGGCGCAGTCTGCGGCGCCTCGCCGCCTCCGCCGCCCTCCATGGCTACCTGGGCCGCCTGGGACACCATTGACGAGCGTCCACCACCCCCGATAGCTTCACCATACGGATTGTTGATTCCGTCAAGCGGAAACATCGAGCGTGTGGAGGGTGCGGGACATGGGTCAGCAGGAGCAGGTGGCGACAAGCCTCGCGGGTGCGGTCAGCGAGGGCATCAGCGCCTCCCTCGCCACGGTGGACGCCGAGCTCGCCCGCCGCTACCCCGGCGACCCCGGCACCCGCCAGCCCGTCCACACCGTGTACGTCCCCGGAGACGCCTTCGCCGCCGACACCATCCGGTCCTGGGGCGACCGCGCCCTCGCCGCCCTGGACGAGCACGCGCCGGACGCCGCCGCCCTCGCCGCCGTCCTGGGCCTCCCCGACGAGCTGGCCGGGCCCGTCCACGCGCGCGTACGGGCCAAGCTGGAGCGGGAGCCCGTCGAGGACCTGCGCATCGACTTCGAGGACGGCTACGGCGGCCGCACCGACGCCGACGAGGACCGCGACGCCGCCCGCGCCGCCCGGCTGGTCGCCGAGGCGTACCGCGACGGCACCGCCGCCCCGTACACGGGCATCCGCATGAAGTGCATGGAGGCCGCCGTACGCGACCGGGGCATCCGCACCCTCGACATCTTCCTCACCGGCCTGATGGAGGCGGGCGGACTGCCCGACGGGCTCGTCCTCACCCTCCCCAAGGTCACCTATCCGCAGCAGGTGACCGCGATGGCCCGGCTGCTGGACGAGTTCGAGAAGGCGCGCGGCCTCGAACCCGGCCGGATCGGCTTCGAGATCCAGATCGAGACCAGCCAGGCCATCCTCGGCCCCGACGGCACCGCCACCGTCGCCCGCATGATCGACGCCGCCGAGGGCCGCGCCACCGGCCTCCACTACGGCACCTTCGACTACAGCGCCTGCCTCGGCGTCTCCGCCGCCTACCAGGCGAGCGACCACCCGGCCGCCGACCACGCCAAGGCCGTCATGCAGGTCGCCGCCGCCGGCACCGGCGTCCGCGTCTCCGACGGCTCCACCAATGTGCTGCCCGTCGGCCCGACCGCCAAGGTCCACGACGCCTGGCGCCTCCACTACGGCCTGACCCGCCGCGCCCTGGCCCGCGCCTACTACCAGGGCTGGGACATGCACCCCGCCCACCTGCCCACCCGGTACGCCGCCGTGTTCGCCTTCTACCGCGAGGGCCTGGAGCCCGCCGCCGCCCGCCTCGCCGCCTACGCCAACCAGGCCGGCGGCGACGTGATGGACGAACCGGCCACCGCCAAGGCGCTCAGCTCCTACCTGCTGCGCGGCATCGACTGCGGAGCCCTCGACACCGCCGAGGTCGCCCGCCTCACCGGCCTCACCCGCGCCGACCTCGACCGCTTCGCCGCCCCGCGCCGCGGCGACCTCACCGGTACGAACCAGTGACCTCCCGGTAGCCGTCCGGGGCCGGAAGGCCCGCCGCCGCCCCGTAACCTGTACGCGATCACGACGGCGTAGAGGAACGGGGCAGCGGTGTCCACGGGGGAACACGAACTGATCGCCGGCCGGTACCGGCCGGTGCGGCAGCTCGGACGGGGCGGGATGGGCGTCGTCTGGCGCGCCCACGACGAGGTGCTCGGCCGCGAGGTGGCCGTCAAGGAACTGCGCACGTACACGGACTCCTCCGGCCCCGAACTGGCCGAGCTGCGCGTGCGGATGCAGCGGGAGGCGCGGGCGGCCGCGCGGGTCCGCCACGCCGGGGTCATCGCCGTCCACGACATCGCCGACCACGAGGGCCGCCCGGTCATCGTCATGGAGCTGGTCGACGGGCCCTCGCTCGCCGACGTGCTGGCCGAACGCGGCGTCATGGACCCGCGCGAGGCCGCCCGGATCGGCGCCGAGGTCCTCGACGCCCTGGCCGCCGCGCACGCCGTGGGCGTCCTGCACCGGGACGTGAAGCCGGGCAACATCCTGCTCGACCGGACCGGGCGGGTCGTCCTCACCGACTTCGGCATCGCCGCCATGGAGGACCCGGGCGACGGCTCCACCACGCACCTCACCCGCAGCGGCGAACTCGTCGGCTCCCTGGACTACCTGGCGCCCGAACGCGCCCAGGGCCAGGAGCCGGGCCCGGGCTCCGACGTGTGGGCGGTCGGCGCGACACTGTACGCGGCGGTCGAGGGCACCTCGCCGTTCCGCCGCACCTCCACGTGGTCGACGCTCACCGCCATCGTGGTCGAGCCCCTGCCCGAACCGCGCAACGCGGGGCCGCTCGCCGCGCTGCTCCAGCAGCTGATGGCGAAGGACCCGGCGCACCGCCCGGACGCCCCGACCGCGGCCCGGCTCCTGCGGCAGATCGCGGACGGCACGGCGGCCGGGACGCCCGCGGACACGGCGGGCACGGCCGCGGGGTACGTGCCGACCGAGCGCGCCACCCTGCCCCCGCAGGGCTTCGGCCCGCCGCAGACGGGCGACGTGCAGGGGTTCGGGGCGCCACAGGGCTTCGGGGCGCCGCAGCCCGGCGACGCGCAGGGCTCGGGGGCTCCGCACGCGGCCGGCGCGCAGGGCTTCGGGGCGCCGCAGGGCGGGGCGCCGGACCTCCGGGGATTCGGGGCGCCGCCCGCCGGGCCGCCCGCCGGGCCCGGACACGCCGAGGGGCGGGGCACGGCCGGGGCCGGCAGCCGTACCAGCCGTACACGGGCGCGGGCCGCGGCGCGCAAGCGGACGTCCGGGGCGCTGGTCGCGGCCGCCGTGGCCGCGGTCGTCCTGGCCGGCGGCGGCGTGACGTACGCGCTCATGGACCGCGACGACCCGGCGGGCGGCGGGCAGGCGCTCACCGGCGGCGAGACGAGCGCGAGCCCGTCCGCTCCGCTCGGCGAGGACGGCATGCCCCTCGCGCCCGGCGCGGGCCCATCGGCCTCCGCGAGCGGCACGGCGAGCGCTCAGCCCCGGCCCTCGGCGAGCGGGAGCCCGCGTGCCTCCGCCTCGCCGTCGGCGTCGGCCACCGTTCCCGGCACGGCCACCGGCGGCGGTGACGGTACGACGGGCGGGGGCGCCGACGCGGGCGCCGGCTCCGCCTCCGGCGGCGGCACCGGCGGTGGGGCCGCGGCCGGCGGGTCGACGACGGGCGGCTCGTCCACCACCGGGGGCGGCACCGCCCAGGAGCCGGCCTGCCACCCCATCGGGGGCGGCAAGTACAACTGCACGGTGTGGCGGACCGCCAACACCCACCGCTCCGACGGCAGCCAGGCCGGCATCCTCAACGCCGGCACCAACTACTTCTACTGCCAGTCCGACCTGGGCCGCCGCGAGACCCACGGGGAGTGGACCAACGTCTGGTGGGCGAAGACCGACGACGACAGCGGCAACACCGGCGTGTGGTTCAGCGACGTGTACATCCGGGGCGGCGACAACGACGCCCCGGTGCCGGGCCTGCCCCTCTGCTGACCGGTACGCGGCCCGCGCCCCGCGCGCGGGCCACGCGGGCCACGCGGGGCCCGTCCGGCATCGGCGGTCCGACCCGGCGGGCGTCCGACCCGGCGGGCCCCGCAGGCGGGCGGAGCGGGGTCGGCCCGGCGCGCGCCCCGCAGGCGGGCCGAGCGGGGCCGCGTCCGGCAGGGGCGCGCCACCGGGTCGGGGCGGCGCCCTACGCCGGCGGGATCTCGCCCGAGCCGCGCGCCACCAGCCGCGTCGCCAACTCCACGCGCTCCGGCGCCTCGTGGAGCCCGTCCAGGCGGCGGAACAGCCGCTGCGCCGCCGTGCGGCCCAGCGCGGCCGCGTCCTGCGCGACGACCGTGATGCCGAGCAGATCGGCGAGCTCGATGTCGTCGAAGCCGACCAGCGCGACCGGGCTGCCGCGCCCCGCCAGCTCGCGCACGACGGTGACCGTCACCCGGTTGTTGCCCGCGAACAGCGCGGTCACCGGGGCCGGCCCGGACAGCATCGCCGCGCACGCCTCCCGTACTCGCTCCGGCCCGGTGGGGCCCAGGGAGACCCACGCCTCGTCCACGGGCAGCCCCGCCGCGCCCATCGCCGCCCGGTAGCCGCGCAGCCGCTCCGCGGCCGTGTGGATGCGCGGCTGGTCGCCGATGAACCCAATCCTGCGGTGGCCGTGCGCGATGAGGTGCGCGACCCCGGCGCGGGCGCCGCCGAAACTGTCCGACAGGACCGTGTCCGCCTCGATCCGGCCCGCCGGACGGTCCACGAACACGGTCGCCACGCCCGCCCGCATCTCCGGCTCCAGATACCGGTGGTCGTCGCCCGCCGGGATCACGATCAGCCCGTCCACCCGGCGCGCGCACAGCGCGAGGGCCAACTCCCGCTCCCGGGCGGGGTCCTCCGCGCTCGACCCGTTGATCAGCAGGGCGCCGTGGGCGCGGGCGACCTCCTCCACCGCGCGGCTCAGCGGCCCGTAGAACGGGTCGGCGAGGTCCTCCAGGACGAGGCCCACCGTGGCGGTGCGCCCCTTGCGCAGGACGCGCGCGCTGTCGTTGCGGCGGAAGCCCAGCACCTCGATCGCCTCCCGCACGCGGCGCTCGGTGTCGGGCGTGACCCCCGGCTCGCCGTTCACCACGCGCGACACGGTCTTGAGACCGACGCCCGCGCGGGCGGCGACGTCCTTCATGGTGGGCCGGTTGCCGTAGCGGTGGTCGGGGCGTCGGGCGGTCTCGGCCACGGTGCGCTGGTCCTGTTCCTGTCGCGTCATGGGGCTCGTACGGGGGGTGTGGCGTCGAGCATAGGGCCTGGACAACGTTGTCAGAAGCCGGAACACTGAATGCGGCAGCAGAGGAATCCGCAGGTCCCGGGGGCCGGCGCGATCGGGGGAGCCGACGGATGCAGAGGGAGCCGGAGCCCGCTCCGGGTGCGGGCGGACGCACCGGTCCGTCCGGGGACGCCGACCCGGCGGGCGGCACCGGCCCGATGAAGACCGGCCCGGCGCGGGGCGCCGGCCCCGCGGACGGCGGCACCCCGCCGGACGGCGGCGCCCCGCCGGACGGCGGCGCCCTGGCCGGTGGCGGCGCCTCGCCGGACGACGCCCCGGACGCCGGTGGGGATCCGGTGGGCGGACCGCTGGCCGCCGCGCTCGACTTCGGCGGCACGAAGATCGCGGGCGCGCTCGTGGACGGCGCGGGCCGGATCGTCGTACGGGCCCGCCGCCCCACGCCCGCGCGCGAGGACGCCGAGACCGTGATGGGCGCCGTCGCCTCCGTACTCGCCGAGCTCACCGCCTCCCCGCTGTGGGGGCGTGTGGACGCTGTCGGCATCGGCAGCGCGGGTCCCGTGGACGCCGCCGCCGGTACGGTCAGCCCGGTCAACGTCCCCGCATGGCGCGGTTTCCCGCTGGCCGGCCGGGTCCGTGCGCTGGCCGGGGGGCTGCCGGTCGCGCTGGTCGGCGACGGGGTCGCCATGACGGCCGCCGAGCACTGGCGGGGCGCCGCCCGCGGCTACGACGACGCCCTGTGCCTCGTCGTGTCGACCGGGGTGGGCGGAGGGCTCGTCCTGGGCGGGCGCCCGCATCCGGGGCCCACCGGCAACGCGGGCCACATCGGCCACATCAGCGTCGACCTGGACGGCGACCCGTGCCCGTGCGGGGGGCGGGGCTGTGTGGAGCGCATCGCGAGCGGGCCGAACATCGCGCGCCGCGCCCTCGCGGCCGGGTGGCGGCCGGGCCCCGACGGCGACGCGACGGCCGCCGGGGTGGCGGTGGCGGCCCGCGCGGGCGACCCTGCGGCGCGGGAGGCGTACGTCCGCGCGGGGCGGGCCCTGGCGGCGGGCATCGCGGCTGCGGCGACGCTGCTGGAGGTGCGGATCGCGGTGGTCGGCGGGGGAGTGGCGGGCGCGGGCGACGTGCTCTTCGGGCCGCTGCGGCGGGCGTTGCGCCAGTACGCCACGCTCTCCTTCACCGAGCCCCTGGAGGTCGTCCCGGCGACGACGGGCACGGACGCGGGCCTGCTGGGCGCGGCGGCCGCGGCCCGGGGCCTCGTGGGGAAGCCGTAGCGGGCGCGCCCCCGCCGCGGCTCGCCCGTTGTCCTGCTCCGTGACGCCGAGGGGGTGCCACGGCCTTCCGGGCGTGCGGTTCCCGGGGCTCGGTGGCGGCCCGCCGGGGCGTCGCGATCGCGCGGAACGCTGCCGGACCCGCACGCCACCGGGCCACCACGTCGTCCACGCCGTCCAGCGCCGGGTCGCGGCTCTTGCCAGGCGCGTAGTCCGGTGACCGGTCGGCGCGCACGGGCGGAGGGGCGCAGCGGGCGGGCCCCATCGGCCGCGCACGTGAGCAGCGAACCCGCGGACGCCGCGTGGCGGCCGTCCGGGTCACCTCCGGTCATGGCGGGACCGCGGGCCACGGGCCCGAGCACCCCCGCTCGCAGGGCGTCTTGGCCCGGTCCGCGATGAGTTCCGGGCCCGCGACCGGTCCACCCTTCACACGGACGCGAGGAGCGAGAACCATGCCCGAGGTCTTCACCGCCGCCAGCATGTCCCTCGACGGGTACGTCTCCGGGCCGGGCGAGAGCGGCTTCGACAAGCTGTTCGCCTGGTACGGGAACGGCGATGTCGTCGTCGAGACCACGCACCCCGACCTGACCTTCCGCCTCACCGAGGTGAGCGCCGCGTACTTCCGGCGGACCGCCGCGCGGACCGGGGCGATCGTCGTCGGACGGAAGCTGTTCGACGTGACCGACGGGTGGGGCGGCGAGCATCCGCTGGGCGTGCCGGTCGTCGTGGTCACGCACAAGGTGCCGGACGGCTGGCCGAGGAAGGGCGCGCCGTTCCACTTCGTCACGGACGGCGGGACGGAGGGCGTCGAACGGGCCGTCGCGCTCGCGCGCGAGCTGGCCGGGGGCAAGGACGTCGCCGTGAACGCCGGGACGATCGCGCAGCAGTGCCTCGACGCGGGGCTGCTGGACGCGGTCGCGATCGACCTGGTGCCCGTGCTGCTGGGCGGCGGAACGCCGTTCTTCACCGGCCTCGCGGGCGCCCCGTACGAACTGGAGGGACCGGTCTCCGTCGCCGAGGGCAGGCAGGTGACGCATCTGCGCCACCGGGTGCGGCGCGCCGCGGGGGCGACCGGCTGACGGCCGTTCCGCCGCTCGCACCGCAGCGCCGTGGCGGCCGGCGGTGTGCCGCCCGGCCGCGGCCCGCCGCTCGTGGCGCGCCATGACCCGCTGGTCATGCCGCCCGGGCGTGGGGCCGCCGCCGGTGCCGCGCCATGCCCCACTGATCGGTGCCGCTCTGGGCCGTGGCCCGCCGCCCCAGCCGCCGCCCCAGCCGCCGCCCTGGGCCGTGGGCCCGCCGCCCAGCCGCCGCCCCGGCCCTCGTCGTCCGCGGCCCGCTACCCGCCGAAGCGGCGCACGTAGCGCTTCTGCCACGGCGTCTCCACCGCGCGCGGGTGGTAGTGGCGGCGCACCCACGCCACGGCCTGGTCCGCGGGTACGCCGTCCAGCACCGCGAGGCACGCCAGGGCCGTGCCCGTCCGGCCGCGGCCGCCGCCGCAGGCCAGCTCGACGCGCTCCACGGCCGCCCGCTCCCAGGCGTCCGCCAGGACGGCGCGGGCCTCCGCCCGGTCCGCGGGCAGCCGGAAGTCGGGCCACCGCAGCAGGCGGGACTCCCACGGGACCTCCGGCGGCCGGTCGCCCAGCAGATGCACCGCGTACGTCGGGACCGGTCCGTCCGGCAGCGGGTGGCGCAGTCCGCGGCCCCGCACCAGCCGCCCGGACGGGAGGCGCACGACGCCCAGGCCGTCCGGCGGCCAGGGGGAGGCCGGCGCGTTCTCGGGTGGGAGAGCCATGCGGCCGACGATACCGGCCGCGTCTCGCACAGGTGTCGCCCTCGCCTGCTTCGTGGTGCACTTGAGGCAGGCAGGGAGCTGGACCGTGGCTGCGTCGGTATCGCGAAGACCGGTCGGCATCGCCATCGCCGTGGTGGCGGCCGTCGCGGTGGCCCTCGCCCTCCTGCTGGCCCGCTGCGGCACCGATGGGCCCGCCCCGACCGCCCCGGTGACGAGCCCGCCGCCCTCCGCGACGCCGCCGGACCGGACAGCGGGGCCGCGCGTCTCGCCGTTCACCGGACTGCCCGGCCGTACCGGCCCCGTGCTCGCCGTGAAGATCGACAACGTGCCGGCCGCCCGACCGCACACCGGGCTCGGCGCCGCCGACCTCGTCTACGTCGAGCAGGTCGAGGCGGGCCTCACCCGGTTCCTCGCCGTGTACGCCTCGCAGCAACCGCCGCGCGTCGGCCCGGTCCGCAGCGCGCGCGAGTCCGACGTGGAGCTGCTGCGCCAGTTCGGGCGCCCCGCCCTCGCCTACTCCGGGGTGCGCAGCGCCCTGAAGGGCTTCCTCCAGGACGCCCCGCTGTACGCGCTGCCGCCCGAGCGGGCCCCCGCCGCGTACGTCCGCGACCCCGGCCGCCCCGCCCCGCACAACCTCTACCTGCGGCCCGGACGCGCCCTCGCCGCCGCGCCCGACACGACGCCCGCCCGCGACATCGGCTTCCGCTTCGGCGCGGCCCCGCCCGGCGGGCGCCAGGTGGACGAGCACACCGTCCGGTTCCCCGCCGCGCGCTACACCTTCACCTGGTCCCCGGACGGCGGGCGCTGGCTGGTCTCGCTGGACGGCGCGCCCGCCCGCACCACCGACGGAGGGCGCGTCGGCGCGAAGACGGTCGTCGTCCAGTACGTCACGGTGCGCCCCTCCGCGTACGCGGACCGGGGCGGGAACGTCACGCCGTACACCGAGACCGTCGGCTCCGGCACCGCGCTGGTGCTGCGCGACGGCAAGGCCCACGACGCCCGCTGGAGCCGTCCCTCCGCCACGGGCGGCACCTCCTTCACCACCCCGGCCGGCGCGCCCCTCGCCTTCGCGCCCGGCCAGGTGTGGGTCGTCCTCGCGGCCCGCTGACCCTCCGGCGGCGGGGCCGCGCACGGTACCACCGGATCCGGCCGACCCGTGCCCCGTTCACCGCCCGTGCCGGTGTCCGCCTCCGCCGGGAAACCCCCGGTCCCCCGGAGCGTTACGGCCACCCGTCCGGAACGCGGGTTTCCGTGGCAGGGTGTTGCGGGCAAGCCACTGGGGGCCAACGGAAGAGGGGGAACCGTGATCGTCTGGATCAACGGTGCGTTCGGCGCAGGCAAGAGCAGTGCCGC
Source organism: Streptomyces sp. SudanB25_2051 (assembly GCF_964272635.1). Classification (NCBI taxonomy): domain Bacteria; kingdom Bacillati; phylum Actinomycetota; class Actinomycetes; order Kitasatosporales; family Streptomycetaceae; genus Streptomyces; species Streptomyces sp. SudanB25_2051. The sequence goes on along the minus strand of NZ_OZ186787.1, from coordinate 543,440 downwards.
GCGCGAACTGATCGACCTGATCCCGAACAGCACGCTGTACGACCCGGAGCTGACCGGCGGCGCGCTGCCGGCGCTGCTGCCGCCGGACCGGCTCTCCGCCACCGGCGACTACCAGGACCTGCGCATCTGGCGGCGCCTGGTGGTGGACACGGCGGCGGCGCTCCTCGCCGAGGTGGGCGGAGTGCTGGTGGTGCCGATGACGGTGCTGCGGCAGGAGTACCGCGACGAGATCTTCGGCGGCCTCGCCGCCCGCAGGATCGCCGTGCGGCATATCGTCCTCACCCCTGAGGAAACGATCCTGCGCGCCCGGATCGCCGGACGTGAGGAGCACCCAGGCGACCCGGCGGCGAGCGCGCGGGTGAGACAGCGGGCCCTCGACCACATCGCGCCCTACCGGGCCGCGCTCGACGACTGGCTCGCCGCCGACGCGTACGCCGTCGACAACTCCGCCCTCACCCCGGAGGCGACCGCGAAGGTCGTCGCGGACGCGGTGCGCACCGGCGAGGCGGGCGCCTGCGGGATCGTCCAGACGCCGGAGCCGACCGGCGAGACCCTCGCGGCCGGGGTGCTGCTCTTCGACGACGAGGACCGGGTGCTGCTGGTCGACCCGACGTACAAGCCGGGCTGGGAATTCCCCGGCGGCGTGGTCGAGCGGGGCGAGGCGCCCGCCCGTGCGGCGATGCGGGAGGTCGCCGAGGAGACCGGGCTCGAACTGGCCCGCGTGCCGCGGCTGCTGGTGGTCGACTGGGAGCCGCCGAAGCCGCCCGCGTACGGCGGGCTGCGACTCCTCTTCGACGGCGGCCGCCTCACCGACGGGCAGGCCGACCGGGTGCTGCTGCCCGGCTCCGAGCTGCGCGGCTGGCGTTTCGCGACGGAGGCGGAGGCGGCGGACATGCTGCCGCCGGTCCGGTACGAGCGCCTCCGCTGGGCCCTGCGCGCCCGCGAACGCGGCACGGTCCTGAACCTGGAGGCGGGCGTCCCGGTGGGATGACGGCGCCCGGTCCGAGGCGGGCGCCGCCACCCGGCGCCCGCTATGCCCGCGCCGCCTCGGCCGCGGTCCGCAACGCGGTCGCGGCGTCCGCGGTCAGCGGCTCGCCGTGCCCGCAGCACACCGCGCGCAGCGGGCTCAGCCGGGACAGGCGGCGCATCGACTCCACCGCCGCCGCCCGGTCCACGTGGAAGACGCCCAGGGTCACTCCGGCGACCGACGCCACGGTGTCGCCCGTCAGCAGGACGCCGTGGCGCGGCAGGTGCAGGGCGACCGAGCCGGGCGTGTGGCCCGGCGTGTGCACGACGTGGGCGCCGCCGCCGAAGTCCAGTACGTCGCCGTCCTCCAGCTCCCGGTCCACGCGCGTGGGCGGCGCCTCCGGCGTGGTCAGCCCGTGCTCGTACAGCGGGAGCTCCCAGTCCAGCAGGTCCGGTTCGGGCACGGGCGCCTCCCCGCGCACCACCGGCGCGTCCAGCCGGTGCGCGAGGACCTCCGCCCCGAACCGCTCCGCGAGCGCCTCCGCCGCGCCCACGTGGTCCCGGTGGCAGTGGGTGAGGACGATCCGCCGCAGCCGGGCGCCCGGGCCGCCGATCGCGTGCAGCGCCCGGACCACGGCGTCCTCGGCACCCGCCCAGCCGGCGTCCACCAGTGTCAGCGAACCACCGCGCCCCGCCGCGCCGTCGCTCCCGTCCGAGCCGTACCGGGCCTCCGCGCCGCCGTGGCCGTCCGGGCGGCCGCCGCCGTCGCGGTGGTCCGGGCCGTCGGGGTCCTGCCAGACGTACGCCTGGCCGATCGGGAAGCGGAGCATGTGCAGTCCGGGCACGACCGGGACCAGGTCGACGGCCGGCTCGTCGCAGACGCGCGTGTGCGGTGTGGGAGTCATGGCCCGACGCTAAGGGGGCGGGCCGCCGAGGACCGCCCCCTTGCGCTCTGCGCGAATCAGCTGAGAGCTCAACCCCGCTTCGACTGCGCGTAGTTGCGCAGGAACAGCGCCTCGGCGACCGACATCCGCTCCAGCTCCTGCGGCGACACGCTCTCGTTCACCGCGTGGATCTGCGCCTCCGGCTCGCTCAGCCCGATCAGCAGGATCTCCGCCTGCGGGTACAGCGCGCCGAGCGTGCTGCACAGCGGGATCGACCCGCCCATGCCCGCGGCCTGCATCTCCTCGCCCGGGTACGCCACGGCCAGCGCCTCGGCCATCGACGTGTACGCCGGGCTGGCCACGTCCGCCTGGAACGGCTGGCCCTGCCCGACCTGCTCCACCGTCACCCGGGCGCCCCACGGGGTGTGCGCCTGGAGGTGCGCGGTCAGCAGCTTCGTCGCCTCGGCGGCGTCCTGGCCGGGCGGCACGCGCAGGCTGATCTGCGCCCGCGCGGTGGCCTGCACCGACGGCGTGGCGCCCACGACCGGCGGGCAGTCGATGCCGATCACCGTGACGGCCGGGCGCGCCCACAGCCGGTCCGCGACGGTGCCCGAGCCGATCAGCTCCACCCCGTCCAGGACCCTGGCGTCCCGCCGGAAGTCCTCCTCCGCGTACTGCAGGCCCTGCCACTCGGCGTCCGCCGCGAGCCCGTCCACCGTGGTCGAACCGTCCTCGGCGCGCAGCGAGTCCAGGACGCGGATGAGCGCCGCCAGCGCGTCCGGCGCCGCCCCGCCGAACTGGCCCGAGTGCAGGTTCCCGGCGAGCGTGTCCACCTGCACGCGCAGCATCGTCATACCGCGCAGCGAAGACGTCACGGTCGGCAGGCCGACCCGGAAGTTCCCCGTGTCGCCGATGACGATCGCGTCGGCGGCCAGCAGCTCGGGGTGCGCCTCGGCGTACCGCTCCAGACCGCCCGTGCCCTGCTCCTCGGAGCCCTCCACGATCACCTTCACGCCGACGGGCACACCGCCGTTCGCCTTCAGGGCGCGCAGCGCCAGCAGGTGCATGATGAACCCGCCCTTGCAGTCGGCGGCGCCGCGCCCGTACCAGCGGCCGTCCCGCTCGGTCAGCTCGAACGGCGGCGAGTCCCAGCCGGCCAGGTCGAGCGGCGGCTGCACGTCGTAGTGCGCGTACAGCAGCACGGTCGGCGCGCCGGCCGGGCCGGGCAGGTAGCCGTACACGGACTGGCTGCCGTCCGGCGTGTCGAAGACGGACACATCGGTGAAGCCCTCGGCGCGCAGCGCGTCCGCCACCCATGCGGCGGCGGCCTCGCACTCGCTCCTCGGGAACTGGGCCGGGTCCGCCACAGACTGGAACGCCACGAGCTCCGTGAGCTCCGCCTTGGCGCGGGACATCAGCGAGGCGACGGTGGCGGCGATCGGCTCGGCGATCGGCTGGGCGGTCATGGTCACGCTCCTGGTGGGTGCGGCATCGTACGTCGGATTCGGTACGCGGGCGCGCGCCGCGCGTGTGTGCGGCGAACGCGGGTCCGATCCTCGCACAAGGCATGGACGGCGAAGCCCCGTAGGATGCGGACGAGAGCGAGGATCACGGTCGGGACCGGGAGCGGAAGCACATCGTGAGCAGCGAGAACGTGTGGGATGTCGTCGTGGTCGGCGCGGGGCCGGCCGGAGCCTCCGCGGCCTATGCCGCGGCAGTGGCGGGCCGCCGGGTCCTGCTCCTGGAGAAGGCGGAGCTGCCCCGCTACAAGACGTGCGGCGGCGGCATCATCGGCCCGTCGCGGGACGCGCTGCCGCCCGGCTTCGAACTGCCGCTGCGGGACCGGGTGCACGCCGTGACGTTCTCGCTCAACGGCCGCTTTGCCCGTACGCGCCGCTCCCGGAGGATGCTGTTCGGGCTGGTCAACCGGCCCGAGTTCGACCAGCGGCTGGTGGAGCACGCCCGCAGCGCCGGCGCCGAGGTCCGCACGGGCGTCGCGGTCGCGCGGGTCGAGCAGCACGGCGCCGCGGTGCCGGACCGGCGGACGGTCGCCGTCGTGCTCGCCGACGGCGAGACGGTCCTCGCGCGCGCCGTGGTGGGCGCGGACGGCAGCGCCAGCCGCATAGGGGCGCACGTGGGCGTGAAGACGCAGCAGGTCGACCTGGGCCTCGAGGCGGAGATCCCGGTGCCGCCGTCCGTGGCCGAGGACTGGGCGGGGCGGGTCCTCATCGACTGGGGCCCCATGCCGGGCAGTTACGGCTGGGTGTTCCCCAAGGGGGACACGCTGACGGTCGGGGTGATCTCCGCGCGCGGCGACGGCGCCGCGACGAAGCGGTACCTGGACGACTTCGTGGCCCGCCTGGGCCTCGCCGGCTTCGAACCGGCGATCTCGTCGGGGCATCTCACCCGCTGCCGCAGCGACGACTCGCCGCTCTCGCGCGGCCGGGTCATCGTCTGCGGCGACGCGGCCGGGCTGCTGGAGCCGTGGACCCGCGAGGGCATCTCCTTCGCGCTGCGCTCGGGCCGGCTGGCGGGCGAGTGGGCGGTGCGGATCGCCGAGGCCCACGACGCGGTGGAGGCCCGCCGCCAGGCCCTGAACTACGCGTTCGCCATCAAGGCGGGTCTCGGTGTCGAGATGGCGGTGGGGCGGCGGATGCTCGCCGTCTTCGAGCGGCGCCCGGCGCTGCTGCACGCCGCGATCACGGGGCTGCGCCCCGCCTGGCGGGCGTTCACCGACATCACGCGCGGCGCGACGACACTGGCGGGGATCATCCGTACCAACACGGTCGCCCGCCGCGCCATGGAGACGCTGGACCGCCGCCGCCCCGCGGAGCCCGAGGCCCCGCAGCCCGAGGCCGAGCCGGAGCCCAGGGCGGAGACGGCGGGCGAGCGGTAGGCCGCGGCGCCGTCCCCCGCGAGGGGGTGTCGCGTGCGGCGGGCGTGGTGTCCCGTCCGACACGGGGGTCTCTCGTGTGGCGGGCGTGGCGTCCCGCGCGTCGCGGAGGTGCCCGTGCCTCGGGGGGCGTCGCGTACGGGGCGGGGGCGGTCCCGTACGTCGCGGAGGTGCCCGTCCCTTGGGGACGGCGTGCCGTACGGGGCGGGGGCGTCCCGTGGGATGGCCGTGGTGGCGTTCCGTACGACGGGGGGAGTACGCGCGGGCACCACGCCGGGCTGACGCCCCCGCCGGGTGCGCGCGTCTAGCGTGGACGGCATGGACCACCAGCCCGGCGTGCCGGACGACGAGACGGCGCCGCCCCCGACGGACGCGGTACGGGGCGGGCCGCGCCGCCTGCTGTCCGGCCGTACCGGCGGTGCCGGCCCCGGCCCGGCGGCGGAGCCGCCCGGACCTCCGCGGGTGCCGTGGCGGTCGAGTCTGGTCGTCACGCTGTTCGCCGTCGCCGGTACCGGCTTCGCCGCGCACGGCCAGCCCGACCGCGTACCGCCCGAGCTCGCCGGGAGGGGCCTCGTCGTCGCCGCGGGCCTGCTGCTCCTGGTCCGCCACCGGCACCCGTCGGCGACCGCGCTCGCCACCGCCGCCGTCACGCTGGTCTACCTGGGTGCCGGCTACCCGTACGGGCCCGCGCTGCTGCCGTTCGGCGTGGCCGTGTTCGCCGCCGTCGCCGCGGGGCACCGGCACACCGCCTGGGCGGCGCTCGGGCTGCTGTGGGGCGGCCATCTGCTGATCGCCCACTGGCTGTACGCGTGGCTGCCGCCCGCCGGGGACCGGGCCGCGTCCTGGACGCAGCAGCTGCCCGTCGCCGCGTTCGCCGCGGCCACGCTGGCGGGCGCCGAGGTCGTGCGCGTACGCCGGGAGCAGCGGGCCCGTGAGCGGGCGGAACGGGCCGCGGCACAGCGGCGCCGCGCCGACGAGGAGCGGCTGCGCATCGCCCGCGAGCTGCACGACGTCCTCGCGCACTCGCTCGCCGTGATCAACGTCCAGGCCGGCGCGGGCCTCGCCCTCCTCGACAGTGACCCCGAGCAGGCCCGGACCGCCCTGGCCACCATCAAGGCCGCGAGCAAGGAGGCGCTCGGCGAGGTGCGGCAGGTACTCGACACGCTCAGGGCGCCCGGAACCGCGCCCCGCGCCCCCGCCCCCGGCCTGGACCGGCTGCCGGAGCTGGTCGCCCAGGCGGCGGCCGCCGGCCTCGCCGTCGAGGTCACCGCCGAGGAGGCCCCGGCGCCCGGCGCGCCCGCCACCGGCCGGGGAGCGCCCCGCGGCCTGCCGCGCGGCGCCGACCTCGCCGCGTTCCGCATCGTGCAGGAGGCCCTCACCAACGTCGTCCGCCACTCGGGCTCGCGTACCGCGCGGGTGCGGATCACCCGCGCCCCGGACCACCTGGCCCTCCTCGTGGACGACGACGGACCGGCGACCGGCGCCGACGCGGGCGGCAGCGGCAACGGCCTGGCCGGCATGCGGGAGCGGGCGGCCGCCCTCGGTGGCACGATCGAGGCGGGCACCCGCCCGGACGGCGGCTTCCGGGTACGGGCCGTACTGCCGCTCACCGGCAGCGGCACGCTGGACGACAGCGCATCGCGCACCGGCAGCGGCACGCTCGACGACAGCGCATCGCGCACCGGCAGCGGCACGCTCGACGACGGCGAACCGCGCACCGATAGCGGGCCGCGTACCGACGGCGAACCGCGTACCGAGAGGGGAGCCCCGTGATCCGCGTCCTCCTCGCCGACGACCAGGCGCTCGTACGGGCCGGGTTCCGCGCGCTGCTCGACGCCCAGCCCGACATCGAGGTCGCAGGGGAGGCGGCGGACGGCGAGGAGGCCGTCGCGCGCCTCCGCGAACTGCGCCCGGACGTGGCGCTGATGGACATTCGCATGCCCCGCCTCGACGGGCTCGCCGCGACCCGCCGCGTCACCGGCGATCCGCGGCTCGCCGCGGTGAGGGTGGTGATGCTGACCACCTTCGAGCTGGACGAGTACGTCTTCGAGGCCATCCGGTCGGGCGCGTCCGGGTTCCTGGTGAAGGACACCGAACCGGACGAGCTGCTGCGGGCGGTGCGCGCCGTCGTGGCGGGCGACGCGCTGCTGTCGCCGGGTGTGACGCGCCGCCTCATCGCGGAGTTCGCCGCCCGCTCCAAGGCCCCGGCGGCGGCGGTCGGGCTGGAGGAGCTGACGGAGCGGGAGCGGGAGGTGATGGCGCTGGTCGGCCTGGGCCTGTCCAACGAGGAGATCGCCCGGCGGCTGGTCGTCAGCCCGCTCACCGCGAAGACCCATGTGAGCCGGACGATGGTGAAGCTGGGCGCCCGCGACCGCGCCCAGCTCGTCGTCCTCGCCTACGAGTCGGGGCTCGTCCGCCCCGGCTGGCTCGGCTGACCGGGCCGGCCCGGCCGACCGGCGCGATCGCCCGCGCGGTACGTCACCACGTCACCGCCGAGGTCTCCCGCCACAGGCGGGCCAGCCGGTCGTCGCCCGAGATGGCGACGGCCGGGGTCCCGGCGGGCAGCCGGTTCCACAGCGTCAGGTACAGCGCCTCGGCGGGGCCGCTCATCTCGCAGTCGGCCGGGCCGTCGGCCGTGCGCGCGGTGCGGGGCGCGTCGGCGGACAGCGCGACGGTCCACACGTCGCCGGTGTCCGTCGCGCGGACCCGCAGGGTGCCGGGCCGGTCCGTGCGGACGCGGCTTTTGTCACGGCCGTGGAAGCCGCACAGCAGCTCGTCGATCCCGTCGGCGGCCAGGTCCGGCGCGACCGGCGACCGGCCGGCCACCAGGCCCAGCGCGGACTCGGCGTCCACGCGGTGCACGGTCGTCTCGTGGGCCTGGCGCCGCGCCCAGAAGGCGAGCGGCGAGGGGGCGGGCAGGAACGTCCAGCAGTCCAGCGCGTCCGGCGCCCCGCTCAGCGCGGCCACCAGCCGGTCGTGGCCCTCCCGGTACCAGTCGAGCAGCGCCGCGCCGTCCAGGTCCGGCTCACCGCCGCCGGGCTGGTACGCGGTGCGGGCTTCGGCGACGAAGGCGGTCGCCCAGCGGTGCACCATGCCGGTGTGCCGCAGCAGGTCCCGTACGGTCCACCCGGGGCACGTGCGGACCTCCGCGTCGCCGCCGGCCTGTCCGGCGGCCTCGGCCAGCAACTGGCCCGCGTGTGCGAGGTGCTTGATGTGCTCGGCAGTGTCCATGCCCGGATTCTGCCATCGCGCCCCGCGCCTCAACCGCGCCTCAACCGCGGCGCGGACGCGGCCGCCGGCGGGCGCTGGTGGTGGCGAGCCGGGCGAGCGCGCCGACCGCGAGCGACTGGAGGACCACCGACACGCCGAACGCCGCCCAGAGGAACCATGACGACTCGACCAGGCCGCCCGCGGCGAGCTCCCCGGCGGCGAGCAGCACCAGCATCGTCGGCGCGGCCACGGCTATCAGCCCCAGCACGGCGAACGACGCGTCCGGGTGCTCGACGAACCACAGATCGCGGATCACCAGGGCGGTCACCGCCGCGACGACCGCCAGGTACACGCCGGAGGCGATGTTCCCGAACGCCAGCCGGACGAAGGCGCGGAGGGCGGTGATCGGCTTGTTCGGACGCATACGGGGCTCCAGAGGTCGGGGAGCCCCATCCTGTGCGGGGAGCGCCGGCGGCACCTGAGTACGGCTACTCAGGCCGCGCGGGGCGCCGAGGCGTTGCGCGCGCGGTAGCCGAGGGCCGCCGCGGCGGCGGAGAGCAGCGCGACCGACGTCAGGGCCGCCGGCAGCGAGAACCAGTCCGCGAGGAAGCCGATGACGGGCGGGCCGAGCAGCATGCCGCCGTAGCCGAGCGTCGACGCGGCCGCCACCCCGGCGGGACCGGCGAGCGCGCCCGCCCGGTCCACGGCGACCGGGAAGATGTTCGCCAGGCCCGCGCCGGTCACCGCGAAGCCCAGGAGTGCCGCCCACACGGTCGGCGCGAGCGCGCCCAGCAACATGCCGGCCGCCGCCGTCGCGCCGCCCACCACGAGCGTCCTGGTCTGCCCGAGCCGCTCCAGCATCGCCGTACCGGACAGCCGCCCGGCGGTCATGGTGAGCGCGAACAGCGCGTACCCGGCCGCCGCGAGACCGGGGTGCGCGTCCAGGTCCTGCGTCAGGTGAAGCGCGCCCCAGTCGGCGAGCGCCCCCTCGCCGTACGCCGTGCACAGCGCGATCACCCCGAACAGCGTGACCAGCCGCCGCGACCGGCCGTCCATCCGCCGCCGCCCCGAAGCGGGCGCCGCGGGCAGCGCCTCGGGCGGTACGGGGGAGGGGTGCCGCAGCAGTACGGGCCCGGCGGCGGCCGTCAGGAGCAGGCCCACCACGGTCAGGCCCAGCAGGTGCGCGGCGGGCGACAGGCCGCCCGCGACGAGCCCGCCGAGCCCGGCGCCGACCATGCCGCCCAGGCTGAAGGCGGCGTGGAAGGCGGGCATCACGGGCCTGCGCAGGGCCGCCACCAGGTCGACGGCGGCGCTGTTCATCGCGACGTTGATCGCGCCGTACGCGGTGCCGAACACCAGCAGGACGAGGCCCAGCGCGAGGGCCGAGTGGGTGAGCGCGGGCAGGGCGATGCTCAGCGACAGCAGCACGGCGGCGCCGACGGTGACGGCATGGCTGCCGTACCGCTGGCACAGCCGCCCGGTGAGCGTCATGGTGACGACGGCCCCGGCGGACACGCCCAGCAGGGCGAGCCCGAGGTCGCTCGCGGAGGAGCCGGTCTGCTGCTTGATCGCCGGGATGCGGACGACCCAGCCGGCGAAGAGGAACCCGTCGAGGGCGAAGAAGAGGGTGACGGCGGTGCGGAGACGGCTCAGCGAGCGGACGCCGGGGTCTCCGGCGGGGGCTCGGTGAGCGGCGGACGCGAGTTTGTTTAGTAGCGGCACAAACTCAGGATAGAGGTCGGCGGCGGCTCACGACAATTCCGGGGGCGCTCCTCCGGCGGCTGGGGCGGGAGTGACCGACAGGCGCCCGTGCCCGCCCGGCAGTGAGGTGACCGACAGCCACGGGGGAGGGTACGGGCGGGGAGGCGGCCGTTCTGCCCGGTGGAGGCGAGCTGTGTGGGGCGCCCCGCGGCGGAAGCGTCCGGCGGCGACGCGCGGACGCGCCCCCGGCGACGCGTGAACGCGCCCCCGGCGGGGCGGGGGCGCGTCCGGGCCGACGGGCCGCGGTTGGTCGGGGACGGGTCACACCGTCCGGTTGCCCTTGGGCTTGCCGCGCTGGTCGGGGGTGCCGTGCGGGGGCGGGCTGTGCGGCTGGGGGGACGTGGCCGGGGACACCGGCGAGCCGCCCGTCGCGTGCCCCGCCTGCTCCGGGCGGAACGCCGTCGGGTCGCCGCCGGTCGGCTCGGCACCCGCGTCCAGCTGGCGTTTGCGGGACGTGAGCAGCTGGACGACCTGGGGACGGCCGGCGTGCTCCTCCTCGTACCGGAGCAGCCGGTCCAGTTCGTCCGGCTGGAGCGACCTGATGCGGGACTCCAGCGTCCCCACGGGCAGCTGGTCGTAGTCGGGCAGCGGCAGTGCGCCGCGGTCGGGGGTGGTCATCCGGGTCCTCCCTGGAACGTGGCCGGTCACGCCTGGGCGGCGTGACGCGCGTGGGCTTCCTCGACGTCCTCCACCACATGGCGGTCGAGCGCGGCGCGCACCAGCGCCGCCGCCAGCGACGGCAGTTCCTCCTTCCTCACCAGCCGGGGCAGCTTCCGCGGGTCGCCGGGCAGCCCCAGGCGGCGGGCGCCTTCCAGCGCCTTGCGGTCCAGGTACGGCGCGACCTCCGGCCACACGCCCTGGACCTCCCGCAGGAAGATGTCCGCGCCCGCCGGGCCGATGCCGGGCACCTCGCACAGCAGGTCGCGCAGCCGTTCCGGTTCGCCTCCGGCCGCCTTCCTCAGGCGCCGCAGGTCGCCGCCGTACCGGTCGAGCACGAGCCGCGCGGCGTCCCCGAGCTGGGTCGACGTCCGCTCGTCGTAGCGCCGGTAGCCGCCCCTGCCGAGGGCGTCCACCCGCTGCTGCCAGGTGGCGTCCCGCATGCGCCGCGCGTCGCGCATGCCCGCGTCGAACAGGGCGCGGGCCGCCGCGACGGCCGTCGCCGCCCGGATGCGGGCGCTCAGCAGATGGGCGAGGACCAGCAGCTCGTACAGCGGCTGCGGGGTGTCCTTCAGCCGGATGCCCGCCTCCTCGGCGTACGTCCGGCCGTGCCCGCCCAGCAGGTCCCGAACGGTCTCCCGCTCGTCGCGCCCGCCGGCCGAAGGTGCCATGGGTGCCTCCTGACTCGCTGTCGCCGTTCCCGAAGCCGTCCGCCGGCCGCCGTCCGCTGTCCGCTGTTCGCGCGCGTGGCTGCCGCGCCGTACCGCCGCGCGGTCCGAGGGCGCCGTGCGGCGCGGTGGCGGTGCGCTCGCGGTGTGCGCCGCCGCTGCCCGCAGTACCCGTCGCGGGGCGGCCGAAACAGCACGCCCCGGCGGCCGGTGCGCCGGATCATGGGAGACTCGCCCCCATGAACGGCAAGGCGACGACCACCCGGACCAGGCTCGACAGGGGCCGCGGCGCCCTCGGCCCGGCGCTGGAACTGGTGCACACGGGCCGGGCGCCCACCCGTGCCGTCCTCACCGCCGAGCTGGGCGTCACCCGCGCCACCGCCGGGGCCGTCGCCGCCGAGCTGGAGGCGCTCGGGCTGATCCGGGTGGACTCCCGGCCGGGCGCCGCCGCCGGTTCCCAGGGCCGGCCCTCGCACCGGCTGACCATCGACGAGAACGGGCCGGTCGCCCTCGCCGCGCAGATCCACGCCGACGGGTTCCGCGCGGCGCTCGTGGGCCTCGGCGGCCGGATCGTCGCGACGGCGCCCGGCTGCGTCGAGGTCACATCCGACCCGGCGCAGGTCCTCGCCGCCGTCGTCGAGGCCGGCGCCGGGCTGCTGAGGGAGAGCGGCCGCCGCTGCGTCGGCGCCGGCCTGGCCGTGCCGTCCGCGGTCGCCGAGCCGGAGGGCACCGCGCTCAACCCGCTGCACCTGGCGTGGCCCGCCGGGGCGCCCGTGCGGGACGTCTTCGCCGCCCTGGTACGGGAGGCCGGCATCGACGGCCCCGCGTTCACCGGCAACGACGTCAACCTGGCCGCGCTCGCCGAGCACCGGCACGGCGCGGGCCGGGGCGCCCAGCACCTGCTGTGCGTCGCCACCGGGCACCGCGGCGTGGGCGGCGCGCTCGTGCTGGACGGGCGGCTGCACACCGGCAGTTCCGGCCTCGCCCTGGAGGTCGGCCATCTGACGGTCAACCCCGCGGGGCGCCCCTGCCACTGCGGGAGCCGCGGCTGCCTGGACGTGGAGACCGACCCGCTGGCCTTCCTCACCGCCGCCGGCCGCGTGCCGGGGCCCGAGGTGTCCCTGCTCCAGCAGTGCCGGGACCTGCTGCGCGACGAGCCCGGCGACGCGGGTGTGCGGGCCGCCGTCGAGGAGCTGGTGGACCGGCTGGGCCTCGGCCTCGCGGGCCTGGTGAACATCCTGAACCCGGACCGGATCATCCTGGGCGGCCTCCACCGCGAACTGCTGGCCGCCGACCCGGAGCGGCTGCGCGCCGTCGTGGCCGACCGCAGCCTGTGGGGTCGCAGCGGAGGCGTACCGATCCTGGCCTGCACGCTGGACCACAACAGCCTGGCGGGCGCGGCGGAACTGGCCTGGCAGCCGGTGCTCGACGACCCCTTGTCCGCCCTGGGCCGCCCCGCGGCCGACGACTGACCGCTCCCGCCGCCCCGGCGTCCCGACCGCCGCCCGGTGCCCGGAGTCCGGAGCCCCGGGCCAGTGCCCAGGTGGCGCGGATGCCGGGGCCCGGGCCCGAAGCCCGAGTCACCGGATGCCGGCACCCCGGCCAGCCGCCCCGGCCTCCCGACCGCCGCCCGGAGCTCAGGCCCTGGAGCCCGGAGCCGGAGCACCGGGAAAACGCCTCGCCTCCGCGTGGCGGCCCGGCGTAGGGTCCACCGCCGTGACCACCACCGATTCGCCACCCCGGCTCACCCGCCTGACCTTCCACGGACCGCTGTCGGAGGCCCGCGCGCGGCGGCTCGTCGCGTCCCTCGCCGCCGAGCGGCCCGCCACCGTCCTGGACATCGGCTGCGGCTGGGGCGAGTTCCTGCTGCGAGTGCTCGACGCCGTGCCCGGCGCGACCGGCACCGGCGTCGACATCAACGCCGACGACCTCGCCCGCGGCCGCGCCCTCGCGCGGGAGCGGGGGCTCGGCCGCCGCGTCGCGTTCGTGGAGGAGTCGGCGCGCGGCTCCGCCCGCGGACCGGCCGACCTGGTGCTGTGCCTCGGCTCCAGCCAGGCCCTGTGCGACCCGGACGGCCCCCACGATGTCGCCGCCGCCCTGCGCGAGCTGCGGCGGCTGGTCGCGCCCGGCGGCCGGGTACTCCTCGGCGAGGGCTTCTGGCACCGCGTACCCGCCCCGGAGGAGCTGGCGCGGATGTGGCCCGGCGCCCGCGCGGACGACCACCCGCCGCTGGGCGCCCTCGTGGACGCGGCGGTCGAGGCGGGCTTCCGGCCGGCCTGGATCGAGACGGCCGACCGCGACGAATGGGAGCAGTTCGAGTCCGGGTACCGCCATGACGTCGAGGTGTGGCTCGCGGCGAACCCCGGCCACCCGGACGCCGCCGAGACCCGCGCCCGCGTCGACCGGCAGCGCGCCTCCTGGCTGAACGGCTACCGCGACGTCCTCGGCATGGCCTACCTGACCCTCGTCCCCGTCGGCTGACGCGCCCTCAGTCCCAGTGCCGGCCGGGCCGCAGCGCCGCCCGGCCGGGCTGGGACAGGTGCAGCACCCGGAAGGCCTCGCCCGCGCCCTCAGGGGCCGCGCCGGCCCACAGGCTGAACTCCAGCAGCTCCCAGCGGCTCGGGTCGACCGCCACGGCCGCCGCCACGAGCCCGTCCTCCCGTACGAGCCGCCCGTGTGCCTCCACCGCCCGCGCCACCGCGTCGGCGGGCCGCTCGTCCGCGCCGATCCGCTCCCGCCGCCGCACCGCGTGCTGCGGCGCGGCGCCGGCCGCCGGGCCCTCGCCGTACGCCGCGCCCGCCCAGTGCCGCACCCTCGGGCGCCCGAAGTCGTCGACGATCCCCTGGAAGCCAGGCCCCCACAGAAAGGCGTTCATGCCCTCGGGCGCCGCCCACAGGTAGAACGGCGCGTACTGGTTCACCGGCGCGCCCGCCGCGCGCTCCCGCACCAGGTAGGCCTTGAGGCCGAGCCCCGGGAAGTCGTCCAGCAGGTGGCCGCGGGTCGCCACCCGGCGGTGGATGACGCCCATGTCGTAGTCGGCGGGCAGGGTGATCTCGTACTGCATCGCGTGCATCAGGCGGCCCTCCGCCCCGCGAGCAGGGACAGCAGCCCGTCGACCGCCGTGTCGAACGCCGCCGCCGAACCGGACGCGCGGGCCAGCACGTACCCGCCCTGCACGGTGGCCACGACTGCCGCCGCCGTACGCTCCGGGTCCAGCGCCCCGTCGAACTCGCCGCTCGCCACGCCCTCGCGCAGGACGCCCGCGAGCCGGCCGCGCAGCCAGTCCAGGGTCTCGTCCACCGGGGCGCGCAGCGCGTCGTCCGCGACGACGTCCGGGTCCATCGTCAGCCGCCCCACCGGGCAGCCCCGCAGGACGTCCCGCTCGCGCCGCAGATACGCCGCCACGCGCGCGTAGGCCGTGCCCTCGCCGCCCAGCACCCCCTCGGCGGCGGCCCGCATCTCCTCGGCGGTGCGGCGGATCGCGGCCAGCGCCAGATCGGGCTTGCCCGCGAAGTGGTGGTACATGCTGCCCTGCCCGGCGCCGGCCCGCTGCTGGATCGCCCTGGGGCTGGTGCCCACGTAGCCGCGCTCCCACAGCAGCTCCCGTGTGGCGTCGACCAGTCGCTCGGAAGTCGTCATGCGGGCACTGTACATACCAGTAGGTACAGAAACCATACTCCCGTCGTCGTACGGCCGTTGCCGCTGTGCGTACGACGACGGGGGCGCCCGCGCGGGGCGAGGCTCGTCATGCGGGACGGAGGAGCCGTCCCCGCGAGACGGAGGAGGCGAACGCCATGAACACTCTCGCCCACGCCGGCCCCGGTCCCTGGGCGCTGCTGCTCCCGCTGTTCTGGGCCGGTGCCGCGGTGACCGCCGTCCTGCTGCTGCGCCGCGCCGGGTGGTGGGGCGGCCCGCCGCACCGGGCCGCGTCCGGACGCCCGCCCGGCGACCCGTCGCCCTGGACGTGCTGGGGCGGCGGTTCGCGGCCGGGGAGATCGACGAGGAGGAATACGGGAGTCGACTGTCCGTCCTGGACGAGCGGTTCGGTGACCGCCGCAGCCGCTGACGCCGTCCGGGACGGCGCCGAAGCCCCGCCGGCCGGTCAGCCCGCCACGGCCGACCGGACGGCGGTGGCGTGTCCGCGTACGGTCTCCGCTGCCTCCGCGCCGTCGCCGAACGGCACCGGCTCCTTGAACGCGGCGCCGCCCACCGCCCCGTACGCGGGCACCGCGGGGATGCCGACGGGCGTGGCCGAGGGCGCGGGGAGCGTGAACCACACGACCTTCCCCGTGTCGCCCTGCGGGCGCGCGCCCCAGCTCTCGCTGACGGCCTCTATCAGCGCGAGGCCCCTGCCCGACGTGGCGAGCGGGTCCGGCCCGTCCTCCAGGTGCACGACGGCGGGGAGGCGGGGATCGTGGTCGTGGACGGAGACCGTGAGCCGGTCGAGGAGGAACTCGATCTCCACCGTGCAGATCTTGTCCGGCTTGGCGTGCCGGTGCACATTGGTGAGGAGTTCGGTGACCCCGAGCGCCGCCTTCTCGATGAGGGGGTCGAGGTTCCAGTAGCGCAGTTGCGCCGACACGATTCTGCGGACCTGTCCGATCCGCGACGGCAGGGCTTGGAGCTCTACCGCGCACTGCCTGCTGCTTGCCTGGCTGATCACGGCTGCGACTCCCCGAAGTAGGTCCGGAAGAAGACGAGGATCGGGTCCAGTGGATGCTGGGCTCGTGTCCGGCGGACTGGATCGCAGTGTGACCGCCGGTTCACCCTGAGTGATGTCAATCCAGCGTGGACCAGACGTGACCGCTTCGCAACCGCGGCAGCGGACGCCCCGTCAGTCCCGCCTGTCGCACGACCGGTCGCCGGCCCCGCGGACGCGCCCCGGCCCGGCGACGCGCCCACCGGTCCGGCCCCGCGCGCGCCCGGTATGGCGACACACACGCCCGGTCCGGTGGAGTGTGCGGCCGCTCGCGCCACGCGCGCTCAGTCCCGCCGGCCGCCCGCCCGCCGTACGGCCTCCAGGAAGCGGCCCGCCAGGGTGGCGCCCGCACGGTGGTCGCGCTGGCCCATGGTGAGCCGGTACCGGGCCCCGTTGAGCGTCGCCACCGCCGCGTCGCGGGACGCCGCGAACCACGGCCGGCCCGCCCGCACCGCACGGACCGGAGCGCTGTCGATCTCCCGCCCGTAACTGGTCAGCAGCGCCAGCCGGCCGCCCTCGATCCGCACCTCGCCGGCCGTCGTCAGAGAGCGCGGCCACCGCTCGATGCGTACCCCCGTGGCGCTGAATTCGGGTTCAGTCATGGTTCCGCCGCCCCCTTCGCACCCGTTCCAGGGTGCCCAGTCTGCACGGAGGACCCGCGTCCGCACCAGTGCACCTCAGGCAGGTGCCTGCAAGCTCGGCCTATGAGGGGTCAAAGTCATCGTTTGCCCAGGTCGGGGAGGTATGTTCGGTCGCGGGACCCATGAGGGAACCGAGGTGCGCAGGACGCGGACGACGAGGAGTGGCGCGTGAGGACCGTTGAGCAGCCCGAACCGGCCGGACCCGGCAGCGGCACGGCGCCGGAGGGCCCCGGTGCGGCGGCGGAGCGGCGACCGGACGCCCCCCGTGCGGCGGCCGTGAACACCCCCGTCGCGCCCGCGCGGACGCCCGCCGCGACCATCGACGTCGACCGCAGCGATCCGGCCTACCGGGACTGGCTGAAAGACGCCGTGCGAAAGGTCCAGGCGGACGCCAACAGGTCGGCCGACACCCATCTCCTGCGCTTCCCGCTCCCCGACCACTGGGGCATCGACCTCTACCTCAAGGACGAGTCGACCCACCCCACCGGCAGCCTCAAGCACCGCCTCGCGCGCTCCCTGTTCCTGTACGGGCTGTGCAACGGCTGGATCCGGCCCGGCAAGCCGGTCATCGAGGCGTCCAGCGGCTCGACCGCGGTCTCCGAGGCGTACTTCGCGAGCCTGATCGGCGTCCCGTTCATCGCCGTCATGCCGCGCACCACCAGCCCGGAGAAGATCCGCCTCATCGAATTCCACGGCGGGCGCTGCCACTTCGTGGACGACTCGCGGCGCATGTACGAGGAGGCCGCCGCCCTCGCGACGCAGACCGGCGGCCACTACATGGACCAGTTCACCTACGCCGAGCGCGCCACCGACTGGCGCGGCAACAACAACATCGCCGAGTCCATCTACCAGCAGCTGCGCCTGGAGCGGTACCCGGAGCCCGCCTGGATCGTCGCCACCGCCGGCACCGGGGGCACCTCCGCGACCATCGCCCGCTACGTCCACTACATGCAGTACGACACCCGCGTCTGCGTCCCCGACCCGGAGAACTCCTGCTTCTTCGACGGCTGGACGAAGGAGGACCCGGAGGCCGTGAGCGACTGCGGCTCCCGCATCGAGGGCATCGGACGGCCGCGCATGGAGCCGAGCTTCGTGCCCGGCGCCATCGACCGCATGATGAAGGTCCCCGACGCCGCGAGCGTCGCCGCGGTGCGGGCCCTGGAGAAGGCCATCGGCCGCAAGGCCGGCGGCTCCACCGGCACCGGCCTGTGGAGCGCGCTGAAGATCGTCGCCGAGATGGTCGCGCAGGGCCGCACCGGCAGCGTCGTCACCCTGATCTGCGATCCGGGGGAGCGGTATCTGGACAAGTACTACTCCGACGCGTGGCTGGCGGAGCAGGGTCTCGACATCGACCCGTACGCGGCGACGCTCGACGAGTTCCTCGCCACGGGCGTCTGGCCGGACTGACCGACCGCCCGACGGCCGCCACCGCCGCCCCGACGGCCCGCCACCGCCCTGGCGGGCCGTCAGCCGCCGTGTACGGGTGCCTCCGCGCCCAGCAGCCGGTCCAGCTCGCGGCCGAAGACCCACCGCCCCGCCCGCGCCAGCAGCGGGTCGCACCAGCGGGGCAGCCCGCGCACCCGCAGCTCCTCCACCCAGGTCACCCGCGCGCCCGCGCCGTCCGGGCGCACGGCGATCTCCGCCCAGCCCCGCACGACGCGCCCGTACTTCTCCAGCCGGCACAGCCCCGGACCGGGCCGCCCGCCGGGGCCCGCGCCGTCCGGCGGCTCCCAGCGGACCACCGCCATCGGGTCGTCGAAGCCCAGCGGCCCGAGCCCGGTGCGCGCGGTGAACCGCGTCCCCACACCCGGCGGGCCCGGCGTCAGCACCCGCACGCGCGTCAGCGGCACGCGCGCCCCGTGCGCCTCCCAGTCGGTCACCCGCCGCCACGCCTCCGCCGCCGGCAGGCCCGTACGCCGCTCCAGCCGGAAGACGCTCACGCGCCGTCCCGCCACCGCTCGTCCGCCGCCCCCGAGGGCATCGGAGCCGGCTCCGCCCCGGCCGCCGGACCGGCGACCACCAGCCCCGGCAGATGCTCCGCCATCGCGGCCCGCACCTCGTCCGACGCCCCGGCGTCCGTCACCAGCGTGTCCACGTCCTCCAGCCGCGCGAACGAACTCAGCGCCACCTTCCCCCACTTGGTGTGGTCCGCCACGACCACGACCCGCCGCGCCGAGCGGATCAGCCGCCGGTTCGTCTCCGCCTCCGCCAGGTTCGGCGTGGACAGCCCCGCCTCCACCGACACGCCGTGCACCCCGAGGAACAGCACGTCGAAGTGGAGCGACCCGATCGCCTGGTCCGCGACCGGGCCGACCAGCGCGTCCGAAGGGGTGCGCACCCCGCCCGTCAGCACCACCGCCGGCGCGCCCGGCCGCGCCGTGCCCCCCGGCCCCCGACCGTGCGGGGACGCCGAGTGGAAGACGTCCGCCACCCGTACCGAGTTCGTCACCACCGTCAGGTCCGGCACGTCCAGCAGCCGCCGCGCCACCGCGTAGGTCGTCGTGCCGCCCGACAGGGCGATGGCCGCGCCCGGGGCCACCATCGCCGCCGCCACCCGCGCGATGTCCTCCTTGGCGCCCGGCTCCAGCGCCGACTTCGCCTCGAACCCCGGCTCGTGCGTCCGCGCGTCCGCCACCGGCACCGCGCCGCCGTGCACCTTCTCCAGCACGCCCTGCCGCGCCAGCGCGTCCAGATCCCGGCGCACGGTCATGTCGGAGACGTTCAGCCGGCGGGTGAGCTCGTTGACCCGCACCCCGCCGCGCCGCCTGACCTCGTCCAGGATCAAGGCGCGCCGCTGCTCCGCGAGGAGGTTGTGGTTGTCGCTCACCGCAGGTGCCGGTCCTTCCGTGGTCGAGGGGTCGTACGTCATGATCCGCCGTTCGCGCAGGTGGCCGGGGAGGCATCGGATGGCCGGGCAGGCACATCCTGCCACGCGCTTCAGCCGCGGGGACGGCGGGGAGATTACGTGAGAGCCGTGCGGCACCCCGCCCCCGCCCAGGCCCCCCACCCGTACCGTCCGCCGTACGCCCCGCTCCCGTCCGCCCGTACCGCCCCGCTCCTCCCGACAGCCCGGCAGCAAGACCGCCCGACAGCAAGACCGCCCGCCCCGCCGCACATCCCTGCCGCAGAGAGCGAGCCCCGAAGTGTCCTCAGCCACACCGGAACCCGCTCCGGTCGCCGCACAGGAGCCGCGCAACACCGGAGCCGCGCTCGAACTCCTCGTGCACGGCGTCGGAGGCACCACGCCCCAGGAGATGCTCGACGACCCGCGCACCGTCCGCGTCACCGGCGACAACACCGCGGCCGTGTACCGGCGCGCCACTGACGTACGCGCCGAGGCCGAACCGGACCGGTTCCGCGACGGGCCCGTCCCGGAGGCGTACTGCTGGTGCAACCTCACCTCCGGCAACGGCACCCGCGCCCTGTGGCTGCTGCTCCTGCCGTTCATGGTGGTCAACCTCGCCCACTGGATGCGCCCGCCCGCCACCCGGCACGGCCGCTCCGCGCGCCTGTACGGCGTCCTCGTGCGGCTGATCGCGCTCAGTCTGACGGTGCTGCTCACCGCCGCCGCCTGCGAGGTCGCCCTCGACCTGGCCGCCTGGCAGTGCGCGGGCGCCGCCGCGTGCACCGAGGGCCGCTCCTGGCTCGGCTTCCTCGCCGCGTCCGAGGGCGGCTGGTGGTCCCAGCCCGGCCGGCGCCTCACCGTCGCCGCCGCCGTCCCCACCGCGCTCGTCGCCCTCCTGTGGTACCTGTCCCACCGCACCTGGTCCGCGTACGAGGCGCAGCGCCCGCCGCGCGGCGAGGACGAGCGCGACGACCGGCCCGCGCTCGGCCGCCCCGGCTTCTGGTACGGCCGCCGCCTCGTCGCCCGGCTCCGCGCCGCCCACACGGCGGCGGGGCTGCTCACCGTCGCCGCCGCCGTCGCAGGGGCCGCCGCCCGCCACGACCGGGGCGCCGGCGACCCGCTGCGCGCCGCCCTCGGCTGGTGCGTCGAAGCGGCCCTCGCCGCCGGCGCCGTCGTCGTGGTGGCCGTCGTCTGCCGGCGCGGCCGCAGCGAACGCCGCCTCGACGGCCGCGTCGACCGGGCCCTGGTGGCCTGGCTGCCCGGCTCCGCCGCGGCGCTGCTGCTCCTCGCCGCCCTGTACGCCTCCTGGTCCCGGCCGGCCTGGCGCTCGTCGGGCGTCCTGCCCGGCGACGCGGCCTTCTCGGTGCTGACCCTCGGGCAGGGCGTCCTCATCGTGCTGCTGGCCGCCGTCGCGCTGCGCCTGCACCGCCGCGCCCCCGACCCGCGCACCGTCCTGGGCGGTCTCGCCGGGCCCGCCGTCACCGTGCTGGCCTGCGCGCTCGGCGGGGTCATGGCGGGCGGTGTCGCCCAGCGCGTCGCCGACTGGCTGGACGGGCCCGGCACCCCGGGCACCGGCGACGGCCCCATCGCCGGACCGCCGCTCCTGCTGAGCTGGCAGGCAGCGGCCATCCCCGTGTTACTGCTCCTGCTGCTGGTCCCGGCGGTGTTCCTCGTCGTCCGCACCGCGCTCGCCGCCCGGCGCCTCGCGCCCGTCGTGGAGGCCGAGTACGCCGGCGAGGCCGCCGACCGGTTCCGCACCCGCCGCATCGCCGGCATCCGCGCCGCGGCCCGGCTCACCGACGCCGCGCCCGTCCTCGTCGGGCTGCTCGCCGCCGCGACGCTGCTGCTCGGCGCGGCCGGCATCGCCGGGACGTGGGGGACCGGCACCGTACCGGCGGAGGCGTTCGACGGGGCGCCCCCCTTCCTCGACGGGGCCGCCGAGGCCTGCCAGGCGCTGGGCTCCTGGCTGGTCGGCCTCGGCTTCATCCTGTTCGTCACCTGGGGCCGCCGGGCCTACCGGGACGCCTCCGCCCGCCGCACCATCGGCATCCTGTGGGACGTCGGCACGTTCTGGCCGCGCGCCGCGCACCCGTTCGCGCCGCCCTGCTACGCCGAGCGGGCCGTGCCGGACCTGGCGTGGCGGATGGCGTCCTGGACGGGCCGCACCGGCGGGCGCCTCGTCATCTCCGGCCATTCGCAGGGCAGCGTCCTGGCCGCCGCCGCCGTGTGGCAGCTCCCGCACACCACCCGCCGGCGCGTCGCGCTCCTCACGTACGGCTCACCGCTGGAGCGCCTGTACGGGCGCTGGTTCCCCGCGTACTTCGGCCGCGAACCGCTGACCGGACTGCACCGCGAGGTCCACTGCTGGCGCAACCTGTGGCGGCCCACCGACCCGATCGGCGGGCCCGTCCACCTGCCCGCCGAGCACGGCAAGCCCGAGGTCGACCACCCGCCGCTGCGCGACCCCGTCGTGTACGGCCGCACCGACGACCACCCGCTGCCGGAGCCGATCCTCGGGCACGCCGACTACCAGGCCGACCCGGCGTTCGCCCGCGAACGGGCCGCGCTCCTCGACCGGCTCCCGCCGGCCCTGCCGCTGCCGGTGCCCATACAGCGCACCGAGGGCCCCGACGACCCCGACGGCGGCGCCGCTCACGGCAGTTCGGGCAGGTCCTCCGGGTAGAGCAGGCTCAGGTCGTCCGTGCTCGCCGTGGCGAGCGCGGCGACCCGGCCCGCGTGCCGCTCCACCATCGACTCGAACGTCTGCCGCGCGGTCCGGCCGTTGCCGAACGCCGCGCCCTTCGGCAGCGCCTCGAAATACGCCAGCAGCGCCTTCGCCGTGCCGTCCGCGAGCCGGTACTCGTGGTCGTCGGCCTGCTGCTCCACGATCCGCAGCAGCTCCTCCGGCGTGTAGTCGGGGAAGCGGATGGTCCGTGAGAAGCGGGACGCCACACCCGGGTTGACGGTGAGGAACCGCTCCATCTCCGCCGTGTAGCCGGCGACGATCACCACGACGGCGTCCCGGTGGTCCTCCATCAGCTTCACCAGCGTGTCGATCGCCTCACGCCCGAAGTCCCGCCCCGAGTCCTCCGGCGACAGCGCGTACGCCTCGTCGATGAACAGCACCCCGCCGCGTGCCCGGTCGAACGCCTCCTGCGTACGGATCGCCGTGGACCCGATGTGCTCGCCGACCAGGTCCACGCGCGACACCTCCACGAGGTGCCCGCGCTCCAGCACGCCCAGCGACGCGAGGATCTCGCCGTACAGCCGCGCCACGGTCGTCTTGCCCGTGCCGGGATTGCCGGTGAACGCCAGATGCCGCCGCACGGACGCCGCCTTCAGCCCGGCCTCCTGCCGTTTGCGGCCCACCTCGATCATGTTGGTGAGCGTGCGGACCTCCCGCTTGACGCTCTCCAGCCCCACCAGCGCGTCCAGTTCGCCCAGCACGTCCTGCGAGTCCCGTACCGGCGCGGGCGCGGGGGCGGGCGCCGTCGCCTGCGCCGGAACCGCGCCCAGCAGCCCGCCCGGCGCGGGCCCCGCCGGCAGGACCGCCACCGTGGACGCGGCGGGCGCCCCGGCCGGCAGCGCCGCGGAAGCGGAGCCCGTACGGGCGGCGATGCCGCTCTCGTCGCTGGTGCAGTCCTCGGTGACGGGCCCGTCCTCGCCGAACTCGTAGCCGCCGCGCGCGCAGCGCTCCGTACGGCACCGCCGCAGCGTCGTCCGGCAGCCGTCCATCACATGGAAGCCGTAGCCGCCGCTGCCCGTGACCCGGCAGCCGGTGAACGTCCCCCGGCCCTCCGCGGACACGTAGAACCCGGCCTCCGCCGGCGAGGTGACCGTGCACCGCTCCACCGCCGGGTCGGCGCCCTTCGTGACGATGACGCCCGTCTGCACCCCGTCGAAGGCGCAGTTGGCGAGCGTGCCGCCGCTGCCGTGGTCCCGGAACCAGGCGCCCGTCGCCGCGTCCCGGACCCGGCAGTCGTCCAGCTGCGCGGTCGCCCCGTCGCTCACCGACACCGCCGTGTTGCGCACCTGCGACAGGTCGCTGTCCACGACGTCGACCCGCGACCCCCGGTCGAGGACGAACAGCGCGTCCGGCACCCCGTGCACCCGGCACGCCTCCAGCACCGCCGTCGCCCCGTCGCTCACCCACACCGCCGGGTAGTCGCCCGTACTGTCGTGGATCTCGCACTGGTTGGCGTCCACGCGCGTGCCCGGGTCCCACACGGACAGGCCGTTGCGCCCGAACCGCCGCACCTTCGACCGCGTCAGCGTCAGCACCGACCGGGACCGCAGGTCCACCGCGTTCTCCGGCACGTCGTGGATGTCGCAGTCCGACAGCGTCAGCACCGCGTCGGTGTCCAGCGTGATCCCGTCCGCCGACGTGCGGTGCACCACCGAGTCCGTCAGGTGCGCCACCGCGCGCCCGCCGACGCGCACGCCGCTGCCGCGGATCTCGTACACCTCGCAGCCGATGGCCTCCAGGCCGCTGTCCTCACCGGTCACCGACAGGCCCGCACCGGACGCGTGGTGGATGCGGCACCGCTCGATCCGCGGGTGAGCTCCGCCGGTCACCGACATCCCCGCCTGGCCGGCCGCGACGACCTCGCACTCCTCGAACACCCCGCCCGCGCCGTCCAGTACGCCGATGCCGACACCGGCCGGGTTGTCCACCGTGCAGCGCCGCACCGTGGGCCGGGCCGCGCCGCGCACCTCCACGCCGACCGCCGAGCGGGTCACGATCCGCAGGTCCAGGATCTCCGGCGTGCCGTCCTCGACGAGCAGCGCGGGCGCCGCCGCGTCCTGGCCCTCCAGATGCAGGTCCCGTACGGTCGCGGAGGCCCGCACGGTCAGCGGCACCCCGTCGGCCGGGGCGATCCGCACCGGCCCGACGGCTCCGTCCGCGCCGCGCAGCGTCACGGCGCGGCGCAGCACCAGGTTCTCCCGGTAGGTGCCGGGGGCGACGGTGAGGACGTCGCCGTCCGCCGCGGCCTCCAGGGCCGCGGCGAGCGTGGCGTACTCGCCCGTGCGGCGCCGCCACCGCGACGTACCGCTGTGCGTGACCTGGACCGTGCCCTGTGCCATGGTGCTGCTCTGCCCCCACCTCGTGCGCTCGCGGCGACCCGCTCACCAACCCGTCGCCCCACCGTAGCGCGCACGGGGGAGCCGGGTTGCCTCCTCCACGCGGGCGGCGGCTGACGGGGCGTCCGGTGCGCGGGGGAGGGAGGACGTCGCCGTAGACCCGGCCGGTGCGCACCCCGCCGCCGGGCGTGGCGGGCGGTGCCGCGGCGGACGGCGGTCCGCCGCGTGTGCCGGGGCCGGCCGGACCGGGGTCAGACGTCGTCGCGGGTGGCGAGGACGCGGAACGGATCGCCGACCCGCAGGGTGCCCGTCGTCTCGGGGACCAGGTTCTGACCGAAGATCACCTTCGAGCCGAGCCTGCGGTGGCGCGACAGGGTGCGCAGGGGTTCCTTGCCCCGCACGCCGGTGCGCTGGTCGGTGGTGGTCACCACGCAGCGACCGCACAGCTTGGCCACCCGGAAGGAGACCTCCCCGATGGCGATCCGCGCCCAGCGGTCCTCCTCCCACGCCTCCGTGCCGTCCACGACGACGCTCGGCCGGAACCGCTCCATGGGCAGGGGGCCCTCGTCGGCGTGGTCGCCCGCCGCGATCAGGGCGTTGAGCGCGTCGAGCGAGGCGGTGGTGGTGACCAGCAGCGGGAAGCCGTCGGCGAAGCTGACCGTCTCGCCCTCGCGCGCGTACGCGGGGTCGACGGGGCGGCGGCGCGCCGGGTCGTCCATGTGGACCAGGCGCACGTCGGCGCCCAGGTACGCGCTGAACCACGCGTCCGCGTCGGGCGCCGCGGGCACGGCGTCCACCTTGGTGCCGAAGACGTCCACGGCGACCGTGCCGGCCGAGGGGTCCGGCACGGCGACGGTCAGCGGGTCCCGGCCGGGCGCGGACACCCGTACGCCGCCGTCGGGCAGAAGCGCCGCCGAAGCGGCCGCCAGCGCCGCGTACTGACGCTGCGTCACCGCCTTGCCTTCGCGGTCGGCGAGCATCCAGCGGCGGTCCCCGGCCAGACCCCACGGCTCCACGACCGCGGACGCGGGCGCGGAGCCGGCCAGGGCCTTCACGGGGTACAGGTGCAGGGAGCTCAGGGCGGGCTGGGACGTGACCTCATCACTCGGCATGGCCCCATCCTGCCAGGGGCCGTCCCCGCCCTCCCCGCGGTCTCGTTCAGTAACCGCCGCCCTGGTACGGCCGCCGGTACGGGTCGTCGTACGGAGCCGGCGGCGCCGGTGCCGGGCGCGGCGCGGCGGGGCGCATCGCCTCGTAGCCGGCGCCTGCCGGGGCGACGGGGCGCATCGGCTGCGGGGCCTGCGGACCCGGGTAGCCGCGCGGGGCCTGCGCCTGCTGCGGGACGTACGGCGCCGGGGCGGCGGGCGCCGGGGCGTACGCCGCGGGGGCGTAGGCGGCCGGGGCGGGCTGCTGCGCGGGCGCCTGCTGCGGGTAGCCGTAGCCGCCGCCGTAGGACGGCGCGGCGGGCTGCGGGGAGGGGGCCGCCGGAAGGGCGGGCAGGGCCGCGGGGAGCGCCGGCAGATAGGAGCTGCCGGTGTCGTACGCGGCGGGCACTCGGATCGGGGCGATCTGAGGCGTGCCCCGCTCTGCGACGAGGGAGTCGTAGATCGGGGTGTCCGGGAACGACGGCGCGTGGTAGTACGCACCGCCGTACGAGGCACGGGGGGAGGTCATGGCCCTAAGTTAAGCCCACGGTGTGCCGGGTGGAAGGCCGATAAGCGGGTTGTTTGACGCATCTTGTGCGGCCACGGAACACCAATGTGACCCAACACGGGAAAATCGGTCGCGCCGGTGTCCCATGATCGCGTAAAAGCCGAGATGGCGGGGGGTTACCGACGGGTCCGCGGGGCACGGCCGCAGCGGCGGGATTAGCGTGGCGCCGCAAAGTCACCAGGGGTCTCGGAACGCGCAGGGGGCGGCATGTCCATGATTAAAGGAGCCAATGTTCCGGTGCCGACGCGAAGGCTTCGCGTCGAATTGGCGTGGAGTTCGGGTGCGGGCGTACCGGATGTCGACGCGTCGGCACTACTGCTCGTGTCGGGAAAAGTGCGCTCCGACGCGGACTTCGTTTTCTACAACCAGCCCGCGCACCCGTCCGGTTCGGTGCGCCACGAGGGCAAGCGGGCCTCCGGGACGACCGTGACGGACGCGCTCACCGTCGATCTGCCGCGCGTGGACGGAGTGGTGGACCGGGTCGTGCTGGCGGCTTCGGCGGACGGCGGCGGCACCTTCCGGCAGGTGCCGGACCTGTGCGTGCGGGTGCTGGACGCGGCGGACGGCACGGAGGTCGCCCGCTTCGAGAGCCGGGACGCGACCGTGGAGTCCGCCCTCATCATGGGCGAGTTGTACCGGCGTCAGGGCGCCTGGAGGTTCCGCGCGGTGGGGCAGGGGTACGCCACGGGGCTGGAGGGGCTGGCGACGGACTTCGGCATCACGGTCGACGAGCCGCAGAGCCCCGCGCCCGCGCGGGCCGCGGGGCCCGCGCCGGTACGGACCCACGCGCCCGTACCGGCCGGGGGCGCCGCGCCCGCGGGTCCGCCCGCGCCCCCTGCCGCAGGGACGGTCGCGGGCCGCGCGCCCGTACCGGCCGCCGCACCGGTTCCCGGCCCTGAGCCCGTGCCGGCGCCCGCGCCCGTACCGGGCCCTGGACCCGTACCGGCTCCTGAACCCGTACCAGGCCCTGCCTCCCTGCCGGCTCCCGCGCCCGCGCCGGCCCCTGAGCCCGTGCCGACGCCCGCGCGGGTGCCGGAGCCCGCCCCGGTGCCCGCGCCGGACGCGGGAGCCGCGCCTGCCGGGGCGTCCGCACCCGCGCCCGTACGGCTGTCGAAGGTGACGCTGACCAAGGACGCCCCCTCCGTGTCCCTCACCAAGCAGGGCGGCACGTCGGGCGCCCTGCGCGTCAACCTCAACTGGAACCTCCGCGAGCAGTCCCCGCGCTGGGGCGGGACCTTCGGCGGCGCCGTCGGCCGCCACTCCTCCCTCGACCTCGACCTGTGCGCCCTGTTCGAGCTGGCGGACGGCAGCAAGGGCGTCGTCCAGGCGCTGGGCGACACCTTCGGCTCCCTGCACCGGCCGCCGTACATCCACCTCGACGGCGACGACCGCACCGGCGCCGTGGACACCGGCGAGAACCTCACCGTCAACCTCGACCACAAGGACGCCTTCCGCCGCATCCTCGTCTTCGTCACCATCTACGCGGGCGCCCGCAGCTTCGCCGGCCTCCACGCCACGGTCACGCTCACCCCGGCGCACGGCGCGCCCGTCGAGTTCTCCCTCGACGAGTGCACCGTCCCCTCCACCGTCTGCGCCCTCGCCCTGATCACCCGTCAGGGAGACGACCTCGTCGTCCGGCGCGAGGCCCGCTACCTCGTCCCCGCGCGCGGAGTCAGCCCGCAGCGGACCGTGGACCAGGCGTACGGCTGGGGCATGCGCTGGACACCCGGCCGCAAATAGCCCGCCCCGCGACGCAGCCGCGCCCCGCGTCGCGGGAAGGCCCCGCAGCGAGGCCTCGCGCGCACCGCGGGAACGCCCGGCAGCAAGGCACCGCCCCGCAGCGGAGCCGCGCCCCGCAGCGGAGCACCGCCCGGCAGCGGAGCCGCGCCCGGAGCGGAGCCGCGTCCCGCGCCGCAGGCGCGTCCGCGTCACCGCTCCGCCGCCGCGTGCGAGGCCGCCGGGGCCGGGTACGTACGGCCCTTCCACGCGGCACCCCGCCCCCGGTGGTGCCGCACCGCCGAGTCGACCGTCATCAGCAGGTACAGCGCCGCCGTCACCGGAAGCAGCGCGGCGAGCCACAGCGGCTGCCGGTAGTGGCGGAGCATCGGCGCGTACGTCCCCGCCATCCCCGCCCACGCGGCGCCGCCCGCCCACGCCGCCACCGCGTCCCCCGGCCCGGTGAGACCGGCCAGCAGGCACAGCGGCGGCGCCACGTACACCAGGAGCAGCCCCGCCACCGTCGCGGCCAGCAGCGCCAAGCTGTGCCGCAGCTGGGCGTAGGCGCTGCGCGCCACCATCGCCCACAGATCGGCGAGGCGCGGATACGGCCGGACGCTCTCGACCCGCTCCGCCAGCCCCAGCCAGATCCGCCCGCCCGCGCGGCGCACCGCCCGCGCCAGCGCCACGTCGTCGATCACCGCGTCCCGGATGGCGTCCGGCACCCCGGCCCGCTGTGCCGCACCGGCCCGCAGCAGCACGCACCCGCCCGCGGCGGCCGCCGTCCGCCCGCCGCCCCCGTTGATCCACCGGAAGGGGTACAGCTGGCAGAAGAAGTAGACGAACGCCGGAACGACCAGCCGCTCCCACGCGCCCGCCACCCGCAGCCGCGCCATCTGCGACACGAGGTCGAGCCGGTGCGAGACGGCCGCCGCGACCAGCCGCCGCAGGCTGTCCGGGGCGTGCGCGATGTCGGCGTCCGTGAGCAGCAGGAACTCCGGCGCCTCCGCGCCCCGCGCGCGTACGACCCCGATGCCGTGCCGCACCGCCCACAGCTTGCCCGTCCAGCCGGGCTCGGGCGCCCCCGGCGACACGACCGTCAGCGGCAGCCCGGCCCCGCCCCCCGGCTTCGGCTGCCGCGCGGCCAGCTCGCGCGCCAGCTCCGCCGTGCCGTCCGTACTGCCGTCGTCCACCAGGACGACCTCCGCCCGGCCGGGATAGTCCTGGCCCAGCAGCGACGGCAGGCTCACCGGGAGGACCTCCGCCTCGTCCCGCGCGGGCACCACGATCGCGACGGACGGCCACCGCCCGGGCTCCGCCGAGCCGCGCGGCAGCCGCTGATCGGTACGCCAGAACAGGCCCTGCCCGCACACCAGCCACGCCCACGCGGCACAGGAGAACAGGGCGATCCACGCAATCACGCTCATTCGCCGCAGTCTGCCCCAGAGTGGGGCCCGACGGAGGCCGGTCGGCTAGGGTGACCGGGTGAAGATCGCGCTCATGGACTCCGGGATCGGCCTGCTGCCGGCGGCCGCCGCGGTGCGCCGGCTGCGGCCGGACGCCCAGCTCGTGCTCTCCTCAGACCCCGACGGCGTGCCGTGGGGCCCCCGTACGGTCGAGGACCTGACCACGCGCGCCCTCGCCGTGGCCCGCGCCGCCGCCGCGCACCGCCCCGACGCGCTCGTCGTCGCCTGCAACACCGCGTCCGTCCACACCCTCCCCGCCCTGCGCGCCGAGCTGGAACCGGACATCCCCGTCATCGGCACCGTGCCCGCGATCAAGCCCGCCGCGGCCGGGGGCGGCCCCGTCGCGATCTGGGCCACGCCCGCCACCACCGGAAGCGCCTACCAGCGGCGGCTCATCGCCGAGTTCGCGTCCGGCGTCGACGTCACCGAAGTGCCCTGCCCGGGCCTCGCGGACGCGGTCCAGGAGGCCGACGAGGCGCGGATCGACGCCGCGATCGCCGCCGCGGCCGCGCTCACCCCGGCCACGGTGACGACCGTGGTCCTCGGCTGCACCCACTACGAGCTGGTCGAGGAGCGCATCGCCGACGCCCTGCGCCCGGTCACCGGCCACGACGTGGCGCTGTACGGCTCCGCCGACGCCGTCGCCGCGCAGGCGCTGCGCCGCATCGGCGAGACCCCGCGCCCGGACGCCGAACCGGCGGGCGCCGAGTCCCTGACGGTCCTCCTCAGCGGCCGCCCGTCCGTCCTCCCCCCGTCCGCCCTCGCCTACCCGGAGGCCCGCCTCCTGCCGGGCCCCGTCACCAGCGCGTAACGGCACCGGCCCGTTGCGGGGCCCGGCGCGCCGCGGGCCCGTCCGGCGGCGGCCGGGGGTCACCCGGACGTCGGTGTGCGGGGGCCGGACGAGGGGCCGCTCGGTACGCTCCGAGCATGAGGGAGCCGACCGAGCCGGGTGGCCCTCCGGGAGGCGGGCCGCCCGCCCCGGAGTTCGTACCGGCGGTGCCCGAGACGTGGAAGGGGCGTGCGACCAACCGCGTGCAGTGGCTGCTCGCCGCCGTCGGCGCCGGCTGTGTCGCGCTGGGGGTCGCGCTCGCCGCCGGGGCCGTCTGGACGGGCGGCGTCACCGCCGCGCTGATGGCCGTGGTGGGCTGCGTCGCCGTCGGTGTCCTGGTCCTCTTCGGGACGCTCGCCTTCGTCCACGTCGAGCTGACCGTCGACCGGCACGGCCTGGAGGTGCGCTGCGGGCACATGGGCGTGCCGCGCCGCCGCATCCCGCTCGACCATGTCGTCGGCGCCGACTTCGACCCGCGCGTCACCCCGTGCGCCTGGGGCGGCTGGGGGTACCGCTGGCGGCCCGAGAAGGGCACCGCCGTGGTCGTACGGCGCGGCGAGGGCCTCGTCCTCACCCTCGGTGACGGCCGCACCTTCACCGTCACCGTGGACGACGCCGAGACGGCGGTCCGCGTGATCCGCCACCGCCTCCACCTGCGCCGCCGCACCGCCACCCCCACCGACCTCTGACCCCGCCCCCCGGCCCGGTGCGGCCCCCGGCCCGGCCCCGCGACGCCGTACGGCCCCGCCCCGCGCGGAACCGGTCCCGCTCCCCGTACCTCCGCCGCGCGCCGTAGACTCCGCCAGGTGAGCGCCACCATGACCCCCGTCGCCCTGCCCGGACCGCCCGAGCCGGAGGAGGCACGCGGGCGGTGGCGGCTGATACGGCCCGCCGCGGCCGCGCTCTCCGGCGCCGCGCTGTACCTGAGCTTCCCGCCGCGGCCCCTGTGGTGGCTGGCGCTTCCGGCGTTCGCCCTCCTCGGCTGGGCGCTGCGCGGGCGCCGCCTGCGGGCCGGCTTCGGGCTCGGCCTGCTCACCGGGCTCGCGTTCCTGCTGCCGCTGCTCGTGTGGACCGGCGAGGAGGTCGGCGCGGTGCCGTGGCTGGCGCTCGTCGCCGCCGAGTCGCTGTTCGTCGCCGCCACCTGCCTCGGAGTCGCCGCCGTGTCGCGGCTGCCCGCCTGGCCGGTGTTCGCCGCCGCCGTGTGGGTGCTGGGCGAGGCGGTGCGCGCCCGTGTCCCGTTCGGCGGCTTCCCCTGGGGCAAGATCGCGTTCGGGCAGGCGGACGGGCTGTTCCTGCCCCTCGCCGCCGTGGGCGGCACCCCCGTGCTCGGCTTCGCCGTCGTCCTGTGCGGCTTCGGACTGTACGAGGCCGTCCGCCTCGCCCTGGTGCGCCGCGCGACCGGCGCCCTGCCGCGCGGACCGCTCGCCGCCGCCGCGCTCTCCGTCCTGGTGCCCGTCACCGGCGCGGCCGCCGCCCTTCCGCTGGTGTCCACCGCCCCCGAGGACGGCACGGCCACGGTCGCCGCCATCCAGGGCAACGTGCCGCGCCTCGGCCTCGACTTCAACGCCCAGCGCCGCGCCGTCCTCGACAACCACGCGCGCCGCACCGAGCAGCTCGCCGCCGACGTCGCCGCGGGCCGCGCCCCGAAGCCCGACTTCGTGCTGTGGCCGGAGAACTCCTCCGACCTCGACCCGTACCGCAACCCCGACGCCCGCGCCGCCATCGACCGGGCCGTCGCCGCCATCGGCGTGCCGACCGTCGTGGGCGCCGTCCTCACCCCGGACACCGGCCACCTGCGCAACACGCTCGTCCAGTGGGAGCCGGGCCGGGGCCCCGTCGCGACGTACGACAAGCGGCACGTCCAGCCCTTCGGCGAGTACATCCCCATGCGGTCCTTCGTGCGGATCTTCGACAAGGACGTCGACCGGGTCAGGCGCGACTTCGGCCCCGGCACGGAGGTCGGCGTCTTCGACCTGGCCGGGACCCGCGTCGGCCTGGCGACGTGCTACGAGGCCGCGTTCGACTGGGCGGTGCGCGACACCGTCACCCACGGCGCCCGGCTGATCTCCGTGCCCAGCAACAACGCCACCTTCGGCCGTACCGAGATGACCTACCAGCAGCTCGCCATGGACCGCGTACGGGCCGTCGAGCACAGCCGCACCGTCGTCGTGCCGGTGACCAGCGGCGTCAGCGCGATCATCCTGCCCGACGGCCGGATCGTCCGGCAGTCGCGGCTGTTCACCCCGGACGCCCTGGTCGCCGAGGTGCCGCTGCGCTCCTCGCTCACCCCGGCGACCCGGATGGGCGTGCTGCCGGAGGCCCTGCTGGCCGCCGCCGCCCTCGGCGGCATCGGCTGGGCGTCCGCCGTCGGTGTGCGGGCCCGCCGCGCCGCCCGCGCGCGGCGCTGAGCCGTTAGGGTCGCCGCATGGCGACACCGGACTTCATCAAGGCCATCCGCGCCTCCGCGGGCCATCAGCTCCTGCTCCTGCCCGGCATCACCGCCGTGGTCCTGGACGACGACGACCGCGTCCTGCTGATGCGCCGGGCCGACGACGGAAGATGGGCGCTGATCGGCGGCATCGCCGAGCCGGGGGAGCAGCCCGCCGTCACGGCCGTCCGCGAGGTGTACGAGGAGACCGCCGTCGAGTGCGTGGCCGAGCGGGTCGTCATGGTCGACGCGCAGCCGGCGCCCGTCACCTACCCGAACGGCGACCGGTGCCAGTACGTGGACATCGTCTTCCGCTGCCGCGCCACCGGCGGCGAGGCCCGGGTCAACGACGACGAGGCGCTGGAGGTCGCCTGGTTCCCGGTCGACGCGCTGCCCCTGCTCCACGAGAGCCAGCTGTTCCGCATCAAGCAGGCCCGCACCGACGAACCCACATGGTTCGCCACCACATAAAGCGACCGAACAGTGGGCTGCGGCCCTATGTGAGCCCCGTACACGGCTCCCTAGGGTGCGGACCATGAGCACTTCCACGCCCCCCACCGACCCGGCACCGGACCACACGGCGGAGCCGGCCCCCGCACCCGAGCCCGCGCTCGCGCCCGAGCTTGTGCCGGCCGGAGCGGCAGCGCATCCCGTCGCGCTGGACCTCTCGGGCCGTACGGCACTGGTCACCGGAGCGGCCGGCGGGATCGGGCGGGCCTGCGCGCTGCGGCTCGCCGCGGCCGGCGCCCTGGTCAGGGCGGTCGACCGGGACGCGGACGGCCTGGCCGCCCTCACCGGGGCGGCCGACGGCCTTCCCGGCACCGTCCGGCCGCACGTCCTCGACCTCACCGACCTGGACGCCGCCGAGCGGGCCGCCGCCGGCACCGACGTCCTCGTCAACAACGCCGGACTGCAACTCGTCCGCCCGATCGAGCAGTTCCCGCCGGACGTCTTCCACACCGTCCTCACCGTCATGCTGGAGGCGCCGTTCCGGCTCATCAGGGGCGCGCTGCCGCACATGTACGCGCAAGGGTGGGGCCGGATCGTCAACATCTCCTCCGTGCATGGGCTGCGCGCCTCCCCTTTCAAGTCCGCCTATGTGGCCGCCAAACACGGTCTGGAGGGACTGTCGAAGACGGCCGCCCTCGAAGGCGCCCCGCACGGCGTCACCTCCACCTGTGTCAACCCCGGCTATGTGCGCACCCCACTGGTCGAGCAGCAGCTCACGGACCAGGCCGCCGCGCACGGAATCCCGCCCGAGCGGGTCCTCACCGACGTGCTGCTGCGCGACACGGCCGTGAAGCGGCTCATCGAGCCGGCCGAGGTCGCGGAGGCCGTCGCCTATCTCTGCACCCCGCAGGCCGCCTTCGTCACCGGCACCTCCCTCGCCCTGGACGGCGGCTGGACCGCCCACTGAACGCCCACCCGCGCGTGGACCGGACGGTTTTCCACAGGTCTGGTGCGCCCCGGCCCCCGGCAGGTATCCCTGTGTCCATGTCCGGAGAACAGCAGGCGCGCCACCCCCACGACCAGGGCTCCTACCTGGAGCTCCTCGCGCGCGGCGCGGCCGTCGAGGCGTATGACAGACCCGTGCTGCTGGCCCGCGCGGACGGCGCGGACGCCGCGACGCTCGCCGGTCTGGAGCACGCCAAACAGCTCGCGCTGCGCGTGCACGCCGAGGTGGAGGGGCGCCGCCGCCGCGAGGCCGAGCTGTCCGCCCTGTTCGAGACCGCCCACGACCTGGCGGGCCTGCGCGACCTGGACGCGGTGCTCCGCGCCATCGTGCAGCGCGCCCGCTCCCTGCTGGGCACCGAGGTGGCGTACCTGAGCCTCAACGACCCGGTGGCGGGCGACACGTACATGCGGGTCACGGACGGCTCCGTGTCGGCCCGCTTCCAGCAGCTGCGCCTCGGCATGGGCGAGGGCCTCGGCGGCCTCGTCGCGCAGACGGCCCGCCCCTACGTCACGGACGACTACTTCCGCGACGACCGGTTCCGGCACACGCGGACCATCGACGCGGGCGTGCGCGACGAGGGCCTCGTCGCGATCCTCGGCGTGCCGCTCACCCTGGGCAGCCAGGTCATCGGCGTGCTCTTCGCCGCCGACCGCCGCGCCCGCGTCTTCGAACGGGAACAGGTCGCGCTGCTCGGCTCGTTCGCCGCGCACGCCGCGGTCGCCATCGACACGGCGAACCTCCTGTCGGAGACCCGCGCTGCGCTCACCGAACTGGAGCGGGCCAACGCCATCATCCGCGACCGCAGCGCCGTCATCGAGCGGGCGTCGGAGGTCCACGACCGGCTCACCGAACTGGTGCTGCGCGGCGGCGGCGTACGGGATGTGGCGGACGCCGTGTCGGAAGTCCTCGGCGGGACGGTGGAGTTCACGGAGGCCCGGCAGCCCAGGGCGTCCGCCGACGGGCGCGCGGTGCGCCGCGGCGACGCGTGGGTGGCGGCGGTCTCGGCGGGCGGCGAGGTTTTCGGCGCCCTGGTCCTGCGCCGGGGCGGCGACCTCGACCCCGTGGACCGGCGGACCCTGGAGCGCGCCGCGATGGTCACCTCGCTGCTGCTCCTGGCCCACCGCTCGGCGGGCGAGGCGGAACAGCGCGTACGGGGCGAGCTGCTCGACGACCTGATCGACACGCCGGACCGCGACCCGCGCCTCCTGAAGGACCGCGCGGCGCGCCTCCACGCCGACTTCGACGTACGGCACGTGGTGCTGGCCGCGCGTCTGGACCGCCCGGCCGGCGCGCCACCGCCCGGCGACCCGCCACCGGACGGACAGCCCGCCGGTCCCGGAGGCCCGGCTCCCGACTCGGCCCGGGCCCACGCGGACCGGCAGCGGCTCTGGTCGGCCGCCTCGCACCTGGCGGCGACCCGCCGCGGCCTCGCCTCGACGCGCGACGGCGGCACGGTCCTGCTGCTGCCGCTCGGCCCGGACGAGACGGCCGCCGACGTGGCGCGGCGCACCGCGCTGGACCTCGGCCGCACCCTGCGCGAGCCGGTGACCGTCGGCGCGTCCTCCCCGGCGAGGCCGCCCGCCGCCGAGCCCGGCGCGATCGGCCCCGCGTACGCCGAGGCCCGCCGCTGCCTGGACGCCCTGGCGCTGCTGGGCCGCACGGGCGAGGGAGCCGCCGCCGACGACCTGGGCTTTCTGGGGCTGCTGCTGGCCGACGCGCGGGACATCGACGGGTTCGTGGAGCGCACGATCGGCCCGGTGGTCGCGTACGACCGGCGCCGCGGCACGGACCTGGTGCGCACCCTCGACGCGTACTTCGCCACCGGCAGGAGCCCCGCCCGCACCAAGGACGTCCTGCACGTCCACGTGAACACGGTCGCGCAGCGCCTGGAGCGGGTGGCCCGGCTGCTCGGCGACGACTGGCAGTCCCCGGACCGGGCACTGGAGGTCCAACTGGCCCTCCGCCTCCACCTGATGTCCCCGGCCCTCACCCGCTGAAAGCGGCAGGAGGCCACCGGGCTCCCGGCGGATCGCCGACCCCGGGGGAGCGGTCCCGGCCGGGGGACCCACGCGGAGGCCGGTCCGCCCCCGCACGCCGAGCCCCGCCCCCCGCACGGGGGAGTCCCGCCCCCCGGCACGCGGGAGTCCCGTCCGGCCCCGCACGCGTACGGCCCGTCCGGCCGCGCACGGGGCGCGCGCCGGACGGGCCGGGGCCTCCGGTCAGCCCTCGGCGTCCACGCGTACGGGCGCGCCCGCGCCGCGCACCGGACCCGCCTCCGCGCGGGCCTCGTCGTCGAGGTCGCTGTTGCGGGTCTCGCGTGCGCAGGCGACGGCGACGACCGTGAGCAGGGCGGCGGCGATCACGTACAGGGAGATCGGCGTCGACGTGCCGTGCTCCGCGAGCAGCGCGGTCGCGATGAGCGGCGCCGGGGCGCCGGCGGCGACGGACGCGAACTGGGCGCCGATCGACGCGCCCGAGTACCGCACGCGCGTCGCGAACATCTCCGCGAAGAACGCCGCCTGCGGCGCGTACATGGCGCCGTGCAGGACGAGCCCGACCGTCACGGCGAGCAGCAGGGGCCCGAAGCCGCCGCGGTCGATGAGCGCGAAGAACGGGAACATCCACAGGCCCACGCCGACGGCGCCCACGAGGTACACCGGCCGCCGCCCCACCCGGTCGGACAGGGCGCCCCACACGGGGATGACGGCGAAGTGCACGGCGGAGGCGAGCAGTACGGCGTTGAGCGCGGCCTGCTTGCCGATCCCCGCCGAGGTGGTGGCGTACACGAGGATGAAGGCGGTGACGACGTAGTAGCTGATGTTCTCCGCCATGCGCGCGCCCATGGCGATCAGCACATCCCGCCAGTGGTACCGCAGCACGGCGACGAGCGGCATGCGTTCGGCGCCGGCGGACTCGGCCTTCCGCGCCTCGGCGCGCTCCAGGGCCGCCTTGAACACGGGCGACTCGTCCACGGACAGCCGTATCCACAGCCCCACCACGACGAGCAGGCCGGACAGCAGGAACGGCACCCGCCAGCCCCAGGAGGTGAACGCGGCGTCGGACAGCAGCGCCGTCAGCGCGGCGAGCACGCCGGTCGCCAGCAGCTGCCCGGCGGGCGCCCCGGTCTGCGGCCACGACGCCCAGAACCCGCGCCGCCGGGCGTCCCCGTGCTCCGACACGAGCAGTACGGCGCCGCCCCACTCGCCGCCCAGCGCGAAGCCCTGCACCAGCCGCAGCACCGTCAGCAGCACCGGCGCGGCGCTCCCGATGGACGCGTGCGTCGGCAGCAGACCGATGGCGAAGGTCGCCCCGCCCATCAGCAGCAGCGACAGCACCAGCAGCTTCTTCCGTCCGAGCCGGTCCCCGTAGTGCCCGAACACCAGCGCCCCGAGCGGCCGCGCGGCGAACCCGACCGCGTACGTCAGGAACGACAGCAGCGTCCCGACGAGCGGGTCGGACTCGGGGAAGAACAGCGTGTTGAAGACGAGCGCCGCGGCGGACCCGTAGAGGAAGAAGTCGTACCACTCGATGGTCGTGCCGATGAGACTGGCGGCGACGATGCGCTTGAGGTTCGAGGGGGTGGGCGGAGCACTGGCGGGCGACGACATCGGCACCACTTCCTGCGGCAGAGGGACACGTTCCGGTGACGCCACACCGTAGGAACGCCCAGGTCAGCGGCGTATGTGGCGGGACACCATAGTTCTCTGCCAGACAGTGCGCGTGGCCACCATGCGAGGTGCTTCCCTGGGCTGCGCACGGACAGCCGCGACGCGAGGTGACGCGTATGCCGTGACGGCGTCCATTGGAACCCCCGCCGACCACCCGATCCGGTGAGCCACGGGGCGGAAACCGGCGAGTCGCGCCCCGGTGGAAGGAAACTGATGGCCTTTCACATTCCACGGATGACGGGAGTGCCCCATGGTGAACGGTGCGGTTCTGGTGGCGGTGCCGGAGGGCCGCGTTCCCGCGGGCGCCCAGCTCGCGAGGATCGGCAAGGAACTAGCGGACCAGGGCCTGGAGGTGCGGTGGGCCGCGCAGGTCGAGGAGGCCCGTGCCGTCCTGCAGACGGAGGCCGGTCTCGCGGGGGCCATGGTCGCCTGGGACCTCCCCGACGGCGGGGACACGGACCGGGAGGGCGGCGGAGCGGCGGTCCTGCGGCTGATCGGGCAGCGCTTCAGGAACCTGCCGGTGCTCCTGGTGATGTCGCACGACGGCGACGCGGACCAGCAGTTCGAACGGCTGCCGCTGTGGGTCTCGGAGGTGGTGTCCGGCTACATCTGGCCGCTGGAGGACACCCCCGCGTTCATCGCCGGGCGGGTGGCCTCCGCCGCCCGCAACTACCACGAGGCGATCCTGCCGCCCTTCTTCAAGGCGCTGCGCCACTTCGACCAGGCGCACGAGTACTCCTGGCACACCCCCGCGCACTCCGGCGGGGTCGCGTTCCTGAAGTCCCCGGTCGGACGGCAGTTCTTCGACTACTACGGCGAGCGCCTGTTCCGCACCGACCTGTCGATCTCCGTCGGCGAGCTGGGCTCGCTGTTCGAGCACAACGGCCCGATCGGCGACGCCGAGCGCAACGCCGCCCGCGTCTTCGGAGCGGACCGCACCTACTTCGTCCTGCACGGCGACTCCACCGCCGACCGCATGGTGGGCCACTACTGCGTCACCGGCGACGAGATCGCCCTCGTGGACCGCAACTGCCACAAGTCCGTCCTGCACGGCCTGGTGATCTCCGGCGCCCGCCCCGTCTACCTGGTGCCCACCCGCAACGGGTACGGACTGGCGGGGCCGCTGCCGCCGGCGCACACCGACCCGGACGCGGTACGGGCCAGTGTGGCGGCGAACCCCCTGACGGCCGGGGCCGTCTCCCCGGATGCGCAGTACGCGGTCATCACCAACTCCACCTACGACGGCCTGTGCTACGACACCGTCCGCACCGCCCGCCGTCTGGCGCCCAGCACCCCCCGCCTCCACTTCGACGAGGCGTGGTTCGCCTACGCCCGCTTCCACCCGCTGTACGAGGGCCGGTACGGGATGGCCGTCGGCCCGGACGTGCTCGACGACGAGGTGCGGCCCACCGTGTTCGCCACCCAGTCGACCCACAAGCTCCTCGCGGCCCTGTCCCAGACGGCGATGGTGCACGTGCGGTCCGCGCCGAGGGCGCCGGTCGAGCACGACCGGTTCAACGAGGCGTTCATGATGCACGGGACCACCTCGCCGCTGTACCCGGGGATCGCCTCCCTCGACGTGGCCACGGCCATGATGGACGGCGCGCCGGGACGGTCGCTGATCGACGAGGCCGTCACCGAGGCCATCCGGTTCCGCCAGGCCGTCGTGACCAGCGGGCGGCGGATCGCCGAGGCGGGCGACCGGCCGGGGTGGTTCTTCGGCGTGTGGCAGCCGGACACCGTCGTCGACCCCCGCACCGGCGAGCGCGTCGACTTCGCCGACGTCCCGGCCTCCGTGCTCAGCCGGGAGCCGCGCTGTTGGCACCTGGAGCCCGACGCCGACTGGCACGGCTTCAGCGGCCTGGACGAGGGCTACTGCATGCTCGACCCCATCAAGGTCACGATCACCTGCCCGGGGGTCACCGCCACCGGGGAGCGGTCCGACTGGGGGATCCCCGCCCGCATCCTCACCGCCTACCTCGCCGCGCGCGGCATCGTGGTGGAGAAGACCGACAGCTACAGCACGCTGGTCCTGTTCTCCATGGGCATCACCAAGGGCAAGTGGGGCACCCTCATGGACGGCCTGATGGACTTCAAGGCCCTCCACGACGGCGACGCCCCGCTGGAGCGCGTACTGCCGGAGCTGTGCGCGGAGCACCCCGACCGCTACGCCGGGCTCACCCTCAAGCAGCTGTGCCGGCAGATGCACGAGCACCTGGCGCGGGCTGAGCTGATCGACGCGCTCGACGAGGCCTTCCGGCGGCTGCCCGAGCCCGTGCTCCCGCCGCAGCACTGCTACCGGCGGCTGGTCCGCGGCGGGACCGAACGCGTACCGGTGTCGAAGGCCGTGGACCGCGTCGCCGCCGCCATGGTCACCGTCACGCCGCCCGGCATCCCCGTCCTCATGCCCGGCGAGTCGACGGGCGCCGCGGACGGGCCCCTGCTGCGCTACCTCCGCGCGCTGGAGGAGTTCGACCGCCGCTTCCCCGGCTTCCGCAGCGAGACCCACGGCGTCACCATCGACCGGTACACGGGCGACTACCTGATCGAGTGCCTCAGCCAGGACGGATGACCCCGAGCACGGTGGGCGCGGGCGGGGGCG
This sequence comes from Streptomyces sp. SudanB25_2051, assembly GCF_964272635.1. Lineage (NCBI taxonomy): Bacteria > Bacillati > Actinomycetota > Actinomycetes > Kitasatosporales > Streptomycetaceae > Streptomyces > Streptomyces sp. SudanB25_2051. The sequence continues at coordinate 503,256 of NZ_OZ186787.1, read as the reverse complement.
GAGGTCCGATGGACCGCGTAACCGCCCCCGCCCCGGGGCCGCACCCCCACCTCGGGTCCGCGCTGGGGGGGGGGCACGGGGCCGCGTGATCTGATGGGCGGGCCACTCCACCCGAGCCGCCTGACGGGCGGTCAACCGCCCGGACGCCCGCGCCGCATACCCGAGTGCCGCAGTTCCCGGCCGGTCTTCTCGACGCGCCGCCGGCGTTCAGCCCCTCCCCGGCGCCCGGGAAGCGTCAGCCGGTCGTCCCGCGAGGAGCGGTCGTCCCGCAAGGGCCGGTCGACGCCGCGGTGGTCCGCGCGTGGGCCCGGGGCAACGGCTACGACGTGCCCGTGCGAGGGCGGATCCCGCTCGAAGTCCTCGACGCCTGGAGGCGGGCGACCGCGGGCTGACGCGGCGGAGGCGGTGTCGTGGAGGTCCGCCCGCCGGGGCGCCCCGGCCGGCGCCGGCAAAACAAAGTGAACGGTCGTGCGTGCTATTATCTGGCTCCTGGCATCGATCGAGGAGCGGCCGGCATGAAGCCCACCGAGGCACTGGCGAGCATCACCCTCAACGGACTCTCTTACGTCTCCCGGCGGCTGGCGGGCGCGGGCGCGTTCGCGCTGTTCCACATGCCGCTCGCCCGCAGCCGTATGCGGACCGCCGAGCGCGCGCTCGCCGAGCAGGCGCGCGTCGGGCGCGTCGAGGCCGGCGGCGCCTCCGCGGTGACGTACCAGTGGGGCGACGGCACACGGCCCGTGCTGCTGGTCCACGGCTGGCAGTCGCGCGGCTCGCGCCTCTCCGACTTCGTCCCCGGCCTCCTCGACCAGGGCTACTCCGTCGTCACCTTCGACGCCCCCGGCCACGGCGACGCCCCCGGGCGCAGCACGAGCATCCTCCAGTACCGGGACGTCATCACCGCCCTGCACGAGCGGTACGGGACCTTCGAAGGGCTCGTCGCCCACTCCCTGGGCGTGCTCGGGTCGTTCTTCGCGCTGCGGCACGGGGCCACGGCCAAGCGGGTCGTCACCATCAGCGGCGTATGCGACTTCTCCTACCTGGTCGAGGAGTTCTGCGCCCAGCTGCGGCTCGGCGCCCGGCCCAAGGCCCTGCTGTACGAACGCGTCGGCGCCCGCCTCTTCCCCGGCGCGCCGGCCGACCGGACCCCGTTCTCCGTGACGCACACGGCGCGGGAGGTCGACGTCCCGGTCCTCGTCGTCCACGACGAGGACGACACCAGGATCGCGGTGGCCCAGGCCCGGCGGCTGGCAGGCGCGTTCGGCGCCCGTGCCCGTCTGGTCACCACGCGCGGACTCGGGCACCGCCGCATCCTCGGCGACCCGGACGTCGTGCGCACCGTCCAGGAGTTCATCGCGGAGGGCGCCGGACTGGGCGACGGGGCCGCCAAGGGGCTGGCCTCCGCCGGCTGAGCCCGCGCGAGACCGAGCCCGCGCGAGAGCAAGTCCCGCAAGACCAAGTCCAGCGAGACGGACCCCCGCGAGACCGAGCCCCCGCGAGACGGAGGCCGCGCGGGCCCCGGCTCCGCCGGCCGAGGCCCCCGGGGCCCCGCCCGGAGGGCAAGCCCCCGCCCCCCGTTCGGTGACCGCACGGTCGTCCACCCGGTGGCTAGACTGGAGCGGCCTCACCGGGCACCGGGGGGTCCGGCCAGGGAAGCGGGAAGAGATGGGCACCACGCAGTCACGCGTCGACGGGCGGATCGCCCGCGGCAACCAGACCCGTCAGCTGATCCTGCGGCGCGCCGTGGACATCGCGTCCGTCGAAGGTCTGGAAGGGCTGTCGCTGGGACGCCTCGCCGGGGAGCTGAAGCTCAGCAAGAGCGGGGTGTTCGCCCTGTTCGGCTCCAAGGAGGACCTGCAGCTCGCCACCGTGCGCGCGGCCGCCGCGATCTACCGCCAGCACGTCATCGACCCGGCCCACGACCTGCCGTCGGGGCTCGGCCGCCTGTGGGCCGTCTGCGCGGGCTGGCTCGCGTACTCCCGCGACCGCGTCTTCCCCGGCGGCTGCTTCTTCTACTCCGCCGTCGCCGAGTACGACGCCCGCGAGGGCAAGGTGCACGACGCGCTCGCCGCCGCCCGCACGGACTGGTTCCGCTACCTGGAGCAGACCGTCCGCGACGCGCAGGCCGCCGGGGAGGTCGAGGCCGGCACGGACGTTGCGCAACTCGTCTTCGAGATCGCCGCCCTGCTGGAGATGGCCAACGCCGAGTCGGTCCTCTACGACGAGTACGCCTCCTACGACCGGGCGGCCACCGCCATCCGCGACCGCCTGCGCGCCGCGGCCACCGACCCGTCGCTGCTGCCCGCCACCGCCTGACGGCCGCGGCGGGCCGCCCGCGGGGAACGGGGCGGCGGGCCCCGGCACGGCTACCCATAGGGTGCTGCCATGCCTGGTTCGTTGAGTTCCCCGAAAACCGCTGCCGCGCTTCGCACATCGGCACGTGCCTCCGCCGAACTCCTGCTCGTCCTGGTGGCGGTGTCGGTGTCCCTGTGGCTGCTGGGGCGGATGTGGTCGGTCGTATGGCCGCTGATAGTCGGCCTGTTCCTCACGACGCTGACCTGGCCCCTCGCCCGGTTCCTGCGCCGCCACGGCTGGCCCGCCGCGCTCGCCGCCTCGGTGGTGACCGTGCTGTTCCTGCTCGTCGTCGTGGGCATCGGGGCGCTGATCGCCGTACCGGTCGCGTCGCAGTCCGGTGAGCTCGCCGACGGCGTGGTCGCGGGCATCCAGCGGCTGCGCGAGTGGGCCGCGGGCCCGCCGCTGAACATCGGCGACGACCAGATCACCGGCGCCCTCGACACGGCCGTCGCCCGCATCCAGGACAGCATCGGCAGCATGGTCACGGCGGTCGTCACCGGCGTGAGCACCGTGGTCAACGGCGTGGTGACCGCCGTCCTGGCGCTGTTCCTGATGTTCTTCTTCCTCAAGGACGGCCCGCGCTTCCTGCCCTGGCTGTCCCGCCAGCTCCCCGGCCGGCTCGCCACGGACGTCCCGGTCGTGGCCGCGCGCAGTTGGGAGACCCTCGGCGCGTTCGTGCGCTCCCAGGCGTTCGTCGGTCTGCTCGACGCCGTTCTCATCGGCATCGGGCTGTGGATACTCGACGTTCCGCTGGTGCTGCCGCTCGCGGTCCTCACCTTCGTCTCCGCGTTCGTGCCGATCGTGGGCGCCCTGTTCGCCGGGCTCGTCGCCGTACTGATCGCGCTGGTCTCCAACGGCATCACGGACGCGCTGATCGTGCTGGCCGTCATCGTCGTGGTGCAGCAGCTGGAGGGCAATGTGTTCCAGCCCATGATCCAGAGCCGCGGGCTCGGGCTGCACGCCGCCGTCGTCCTGCTCGCCGTCACGCTGGGCGGCAGCCTGTACGGCATCGTGGGCAGCCTGCTCGCCGTACCCGCTGCGGCGCTGATGGCGGTGGTCTGGAACTACGTGCGCGAGCAGCTCGGCGAACCGCCGCGCGCCGCGGACGCCGACGACTCCCCGTCCGCCGCCGCCGTCGTGCCGTAGCGCCGACGGCCCCGAAGCCGCCGCCGTCGTGCCGTGGCGCCCGCGCCCGGACGACTGGCACACACGAGCCGTAGACGGCCCGGCACACGAGCCGGCGACGGCCCGGCGCCCCCACTCGCGGGTGGGGGCGCCGGGCCGTCCGGCGTGTCAGGAGGTCTCCCGCCGCCACAGGGTGCTCGACAGGTCCGTGCCCCGCACCAGTTGGACCCGCCACGGTTCGATGCGGATCACGTGGTACTCGGGCGAGTCGGGCCCGCCCGGCCAGTAGTGGACGGGGTCGTAGCCCACGCCCGGCGGGCCGCCTCTGCGGTACAGGTCCCAGGCGTGGTGCCGGGCGGCGGTGTCGTCGGCCCACGCGGAGAGGGCGTCGACGTGCACGGTGTTCTGCCGCGGGCTCCAGTAGGAGTACGTCGTATGGGGGTTGCCGGCCAGGTGGGCCGCCTTCACCGGGGTCCGGTAGGACGCCAGCCAGCCGAGCGGCCTGCCGTCGACGACCTCCCAGACGGGGAGGAAAACCCGGGCGCGGGGGCGGCCCCGGCGGTCGACGGTGATCATGGTGGCGTACCGGATGTCCCGTACGTAGGCGAAGAAGGTGCTCTCCATCTCGGCGAACTCGCTGACGCGGATGGTGGCCATGGGGGTGCGGCTCCTCGTGCGGCGGGGTCAGTGCGTGGCGGTGAGTCCGGCGGGCCGGTCCGATCCGCCGGCCGCCCCGGCACCCTCGTGGGCCCCGGTGTCAGCGGTGTCCCCGGTGTCCCCGGGTGCCTTCCCGGCGCGGCTGCCGCGCAGTGCGAACGCTCCGACGGCCGCCGCCAGCAGCGCCGCGCCGAACGGCACCCACAGCGCCGCGCGGTATCCGTCGAGCAGCCCCTGCGGTGACGTGGACGCGGTCGCCGCGACGTTGACCGCCGCGGCGGTGGACAGTCCCAGCGCGGCACCGAACTGGAAGGACGTGTAGAGCAGCCCGCCCGCCAGGCCCTGCTCCTCCTCCCGCACGCCCTCGGTGGCGACGATGGTCAGCGGGCCGTAGGCCAGCGAGAACGCCAGGCCCAGCAGGAGCAGGCCGGGGAACATCGCCGCGTACGTCCAGTCGGGGCCGACCGGCAGGAACAGCCCGTACGACAGCGTGGCCAGCAGCAGGCCGCCGAAGATGACCCGCGCGTTGCCGAACCGGCCGACCAGCCTCGGCGTCAGCAGCGGGGAGGCGAACGCGTCGATGCCGATGACCAGCAGCGCGAAGCTGGTCTCCAGCGTCGACCAGCCGCGCAGCTCCTGGAGGTAGAGCACCACCAGGAACTGGAAGCCGAAGAAACCCGCCGCGAAGAGCAGCCCGACCAGATTGGCGCGGACCAGGGCGCCGTTGCGGAGGATGCCCAGCCGGACCAGCGGGGCCGGGGAACGGCGCTCCACCACGACGAACACGGCGAGGAGGGCGAGGCCCGCGCCGAGCGTGGCGGCCGTCCACGCGAGGCCGGTGTGGGCGGCGCGCTCGACGCCCAGCACCAGCAGGACGACCGCTGCGGTGATGGTGAACCCGCCGGCCAGGTCGATGTTCCGGGCCGGCGCGTCGGGCCGCGGGTGCGCGGGGACGAAGACGAGCGCCGCCGCCAGGATCAGCGCGGCGAACAGCACGGGTGCGAAGAACACCCAGCGCCAGCCCGCCGACGTGAGCAGCCCGCCCACGACCAGACCGGTCGAGAAGCCGCCCGCCGCCGTGCCCGAGTAGAACAGGAGCGCCTTGTTGCGCCGCGGACCCTCCTCGAAGCTCGTGGTGATGATCGACAGTCCGGCCGGTGTCATGAAGGCGGCCGCGACCCCGGTGACGAACCGGGAGACGATCAGCATCCACTCCTCGGTCGCGAACCCGCCCAGGCCGGAGAAGACCAGGAAGACGGAGAGCCACAGGACGAACATCCGGCGGCGCCCGAAGAGGTCCGCGGCGCGCCCGCCGAGCAGCATGAAGCCGCCGTACCCGAGGACGTACGCGCTCATCACCCACTGCAGGGAGCCGGTGGACAGGCCGAGGTCGGCGCGGATGGACGGCAGGGCCACATTGAGCATGGCCACGTCGATGCCCTCGATGAAGATCGCGCCGCACATGACGAGCAGGACGCCCCACTCACGTCCGCTCAGGGATGCGGTCGTTCCGGGTGAACTCATGGCGATTCCTTGGTGCCGTAGGGGTGTTGTCGGTGGCACCACCCTCCGCCCGCGCGAGGTGGGGGAACAACGGCGAAGATCGCAACGTTCGTTCAGCCAGGCTTACCGATCCGACCGTCCGGGGGACTCGATGGAACGCGACGAACTGGAGTGCTTCCTCCTCCTCGCCGAGGAGCTTCACTTCGGCCGCACGGCCGACCGGATGCGGCTGTCCCGCGCCCGGGTGAGCCAGCTCGTACGGCGGCTCGAACGCCGCGTCGGCGCCCCGCTGTTCACCCGGACCAGCCGCCGTGTCGCCCTGACCGCGCTGGGTCGCCGGCTGCGGGAGGACCTGGAGCCGCACCACCGGGGGATCGAGGCGGCCCTGGAGCGCGCGGCCGCCACCGCGCGCGGCATCGACGCGGTGCTGCACGTCGGGTTCCCCAACCCGCTGGCCGGCGAGATCGTCATGAAGGCCACGGAGGCGCTGCGGGCCAGCCACCCCGGACTGTCCGTGGAGATCTGCCGGATGCCGCTGGACGACCCGTACGGGCAGCTCCGCAAGGGCCAGTTCGACGTGCTGATCGCCGAACTGCCCGTACGCGAGGAGGACCTGGGCGCCGGGCCGACGCTCCTCGCGGAGGAACGCGTCCTGGCCATCAGCCCCGGCCATCCGCTCGCCGCCCGCGACGCGGTGTCCCTGGAGGACCTGGCCGACGTGCCGCTGCTGACCATCAGCGGCAGCGTGCCCGACTACTGGCTGGAACACCATGTCCCCGCCCGCACCCCCAGCGGCCGGCCCATCGCCCGCGGCCCGGGCGTGACCGACATGCAGGAGGCGCTGATGCTGGTCGCGGGCGGCAAGGGCGCGCTGCTCGCGCCCGCGCACACGGCGACGTACTACGCCCGGCCCGGTGTGGCGTACCTGCCCTTCGCCGACGCCGAACCGACCGCGTACGGCGTGGTGTGGCGCGCCGGGGACGCCACCGGCGCGGTGCGGGCCTTCACCGGCGCGGCCCGCGAGGTGGCCAGGCAGGTCGCCGGAGCGTCCCGCCGTCCTTCCGACGCGCCCGGCACGGTGACCGGCGCCGTCCTGGCGGGGGGTGCGGTGTGAGCGCGGGGGAGAGGCGGGAGGGGCACGGCGGCAAGGGGCCGCACGGCGGCGGGTAGGCGCGGCAACGGGTGGGTGGCCGCAGCGGGCGGGTGCGGCCCCGCGCGGGGGCGCTCAGCCGGACGGGGGACGGGCACACCCGCGGTCCGTCGCGCGCCGCGCCTCGTGCGCGCGTCCCGTCAGGGCTTGGGGGCGGGACCCGGCGGGATGTGGACCGTCATGATCAGGTGGCAGGTCCCGGTGCCCGCGCCGCGGTAGGTGTGCGGGGCGTCGCCGTCGAAGGAGGCGGTCTGCCCCGCCTCCACGGGGTGCTCCGCGCCGTCGACCACCAGCACCATCCGGCCGGCCGTGACGCTGACGGTCTCCACGACGCCCGGCTGGTGCGGGTGGCTCGGATACTCCTCGCCCGGCTCCAGCCGCCACCGCCAGACCTCGACCGGGGCCGACCCCGACGTCGTCAGCATCAGCCGGGCCTCGCTGCCGCGCTCCCCGGTCCACAGCGGAGCGACGCCCTCGGCGCTCACCACCCGGACCCGGCCCTCGCTCGGCCCCTCCAGCAGGGCGGAGACGGAGACGCCGAGGGTGTCGGCGAGCCGGACCAGGGTGGCGAAGTTCGGATTGCCCTGCGCCTTCTCCAGCCCCACCAGGGCGCCCTTGCTCACCTGCGCGCGCCGGCCCAGTTCGTCGAGGGACAGGCCCGCACGGGTGCGGGCCGCCCTGACGTTGTGGGCGAGCGTCCGCAGGGCTGCCTCTGTCTCGGCCATGCCGATCACCATCCTCGCGCGTGGGGTCAGTGAAATGTAACGCCCGGTCGTTTGGTTGACACAGGCCGGTCGATTCGTTGTACGGTTCAGTCGTTCCATCGAATCGTAAGGGATGTACGTACCGTGATCGCTCTGCTGCTGGCCCTGGGCAGCTCCCTCGCCTACGGGTGCGCCGACTTCCTCGGCGGCCTCGGTGCCCGCAAGGCCCATGTGCTGCGTACGGTGATGATCGCGGCCCCCGCGTCACTCGCCGTCGAACTGCTGCTGTGGCCGCTTCTCGGCGCCTCGTTCAGCACCGCCACCCTCGCCTGGGGCGCGGCGTCCGGCGTGGCCTCGGCCGCCGCGTTCGCGCTGCTCTACCGCACCCTCGCCATCGGGCCGATGAACGTGCTGTCGCCCGTGACCGCCCTCGTCTCCGCCGCGCTCCCCGTCGCCGTGGGCCTCCTCCAGGGCGAGCACCTGGGCGCCACCGCGCTGGTCGGCCTGCCGCTCGCCCTCGTGGCCGTCGTCCTCGTCAGCGCCGGGCACGGCACGGGAACGGCCCGCCCGTCCCGCACGGCGCTGCTCCTGGCCTTCGGGGCGGGCGCCGCCATCGCCCTGCAGCTGGTCTTCCTGCACCAGGCGCCGGCCGACAGCGGCGTCGCCCCGCTGATCGTCGGCCGGGCGGTCTCCTCGGCGGTCACGCTCGCGGCGGCCGGGCTGATGTTCCGCAGGCTGGGGCCCGAGCGTCCCGCGTACGGAATGTCGGCGGCGGCCGGCGCGCTGGACTCGGTGGCGAACCTGCTGTTCCTGCTGGCCGCCCGCAGCGGCGACCTCGCCGTCGTCGCCGTGATCACCGCCCTGTACCCGGCCGGCACGGTCCTGCTCGCCCGCACCGTGCTCGCCGAGCGCCTCCACCGCGGCCAGCTCGTCGGCCTCGGCACTGCCGCCGTCGCCGTCAGCCTCTTGGCGCTCACCTGAACCGGCGGGCCCTCCGGGAGCGGCCGCCCGGACCCTCCTGGAGCGGCCCCCTCGCCTGAGCCGGACCTTCCGGGTGCGGCGCACCCCGCCTGAACCGCCGGGCCACACGGTCAACGCCCCGCCCTCTCCCCGACCGCCACCCGCTCACCCTTCCCGCAACCCCCGCCCGCAAGGAGCACCGCATGTTCATCCAGCCCTGGGACGCCGCGCTGGACGAGGCCGAGTGGCACAGCTGGATCGCCGAAGGCCACGACTTCGGCATCCTGAGCGTCAACGGCCTGCCCGGCCGGCCGCCCGTCGCCGTCCCCACCCACTTCACCGCCGACACCGGCCGGCTCCTGATCCACCTCGCCCGCCCCAACCCCGTCTGGAAGGCGATCGAGAACGACCCGGACGTCCTGTTCACCGTCTTCGGCGACTACGCCTTCGTCCCCGGCCCCTGGCGCGCCCAGCCCGGCGTCCCGCCCACCGACGGCGTCCCCACCAGCTACTACACGGCCGTCCAGTTCACCTGCCGCGCGCACATCCTGGACGACCCCGAGGCCAAGGCCGACCTGCTGCGCCGCCAGCTCGTGCACTTCCAGCCCGACGGCGACCACGCCCCCGTCGAACCCGGGCTGCCCCCGTACGGGCGGATGCTGCCCGGCATCCGCGGACTGCGCCTCGACGTGATCGAGGTACAGGCGAAGTTCAAGTACGACGACCACAAGTCCGTCGAGCACCGCACCGCCGTCGCCGAGCGCCTCGCCGGGCGGGGCGAGGGCCTCGACGCGCCGGCCGCCCACCAGCAGCGCCGCCGCCTGGACCGCGTCGGCCCCTGGAAGCCCTGACCCCTCGCACCCGGCACCCGCCCCACCCCGGAACCGCCACCCCGCCCCACCCCGGAACCGCCACCCCGCCCCACCCCGGAACCGCACCCCCGCACAGGAACGGAGAGTCCCGCCCATGACCGTCTTCCGCGTCGCGTCCACCGTCACGGACGCCTTCCCCGGCACGCTCATCGCCCTCGTCACCGCCACCGGCCTGCGCGGCCGCGAGCCCTGGCCCGGCACCGCCGCCGCGGTCGAGGCCCTGGAGCGCGGTCTCGCCGACGGCTCCTGGCGGCCCGCCGACGAGACCGACCCCCGCATCGAGGCCTGGCACGCCGCGTACCGCGCCTTCGGCACCAACCCCCGGCGCGTCCGCCCCAGCGTCGACGCGCTGGGCCGCCGCCTCGCCAAGAAGGGCTCCCTTCCCCGCATCAACCCGGCGGTGGACGCCTACAACCTCGTCTCCGTCCGCCACGCCCTGCCCGCCGGGGCGTTCGACCTCGACCGGGTCTTCGGCGACGTGGACATCCGCCACGCGGACGGAATCGAGTCCTTCACCCCGCTCGGCGAACCCGACAGCGTCGAGACGCCCAAGCCGGGCGAGGTCGTCTACGTGGACGCCGCCGGTGTCCTCACCCGCCACTGGAACCACCGCGACGCCCACCGCACCCGTGTCACCGAGGACTCCACGCGTGTCGCCTTCCTCCTCGAAACCGTGCAGGGCGCGCGCGACGGCCATCTGCTGAAGGCCGCGGCGGAGGAACTGCGCGACCTCCTCGCCCCGCACGCCGCGGACACCGCCGTGCACCACCTCGGCGCCGAACGGCCCGAGGCCGCCGTCTGAGCCGCCGCGCGAGGCTCGACGCCCCGCCGTGTTCGGGGGGTTGGTCCAGACCGGACTCTTGACAGGCCCTGCGTTCACTCCTTAAATCACGTAGTGAATCAAGCCCTCGCAGGGCTCCCCCCACACCCATCCACACGACGCGGCAGCCGCCCTGGCCCCTCCGGGCCGAGGCGGCGACGCTTCGGCTTGTCATGCGCAGGTCATATTCGCCGTGCCGTGTGCTCCCGAAGGGAGATCCATGGCCTCACCACGCCCGCCCAGGCGTCTGCTGCTGACCCTCGTCTCCGTACTCGCCCTCGCGTCGCTGTCCACCGGCCTGGCGCAGGGCGCCCCCGCCCGCCCGGCACCGCCCACCGGCGCCACCGCCGCCTCCGCGGCACCCTCGGGCACCGAAGGCGCCGCGGGCCCCGCGGGCGCCGCCGCTCCGGCGGGGACGGCCGCCGTGACCTTCTCCGACGACTTCGACGGACCGGCCGGCGCCGCCGTCGACGGCACGAAGTGGCAGATCGAGACCGGCGACAACGTCTCCAACCACGAGCGCCAGTACTACACCGCCGGCAACCGCAACGCGGCCCTCGACGGCCAGGGCCACCTGGTCATCACCGCCCGCCGGGAGAACCCCGGCAACTACCAGTGCTGGTACGGGCGTTGCGAGTACACCTCGGCGCGGATCAACACGGCCGGCCGGTTCACCACCACCTACGGGCGGGTCGAGGCGCGGATGAAGGTGCCGCGCGGACAGGGCATGTGGCCGGCGTTCTGGATGCTCGGCAACGACATCGGCCAGGTCGGCTGGCCCGCGTCCGGCGAGATCGACGTCATGGAGAACGTCGGCTTCGAACCGTCCACCGTCCACGGCACCCTCCACGGCCCCGGCTACTCCGGCTCCGGCGGCATCGGCGCCGGCTACACGCTGCCGGGCGGCCAGGCGTTCGCCGACGCCTTCCACACCTTCGCCGTCGACTGGAGCCCGGAGGCGATCACCTGGTCCGTCGACGGCATCGTGTACCAGCGCCGCACCCCCGCCGACCTGGGCGGACGGCAGTGGGTCTTCAACAAGCCGTTCTTCCTGATCCTCAATCTCGCGGTCGGCGGCTACTGGCCCGGCGACCCCGACGGCAGCACCGTCTTCCCCGCGCGGCTCCTCGTCGACTACGTCCGCGTCACCAGCGGCGGCACGCAGCCGGGCGGCGGGCCCATCACCGGCATCGGCGGCAAGTGCGTCGACGTCGCCGGCGCCGACACCGCCAACGGCACGCCCGTGCAGCTCTACGACTGCAACGGCACCGCCGCCCAGCGGTGGACGGTCGGCGCCGACGGGACGATCCGGGCGCTCGGCAAGTGCCTGGACGTGGCGTCCGGAGGCACCGCCGACGGCACGCCCGTCCAGCTGTGGGACTGCAACGGCACCCCCGCCCAGCAGTGGGCCGTCCCCGCGGCCCGCGACATCGTCAACCCGCAGGCGAACAAGTGCCTGGACGCCACCGGCGGCAGCACGGCCAACGGCACCCGGCTCCAGATCTGGACCTGCACCGGCGCCGCGAACCAGAAATGGACCGTGACCCGCTGACCCGCTGACCCGCTGACCCGCTGACCCGCTGACCCGCTGACCCGCTGACCCGCTGACCCGCTGGCCGCGCCGCCACGGAGCGCGCCGGGCGCCCGGCCCCGCGGCGTCCGCGGCGGACGGCGACCGGGGGCGTCGCGCCGGCCGCTGGTAAAATGGGGGCACGCTTCGACACCGCCGGGGCCCGTACCGAGGGGTACGGGCCCCGGCGCGTTCCGGGCGCCCCACCCAGGAAGGTTCCCCATGAACGCGAAGCCGCCCATCCAGTCCTTCGACGCGCTCGGCCTGCCGCCGCGGCTGACGGAGACGATGACCGCCCTCGGGGTGACCGAGCCGTTCCCGATCCAGGCCGCCACCCTGCCCGACGCCCTCGCGGGCCGCGACATCCTGGGCCGCGCCCGCACCGGCTCCGGCAAGACGCTCGCCTTCGGTCTCGCCCTGCTCGCCCGCACGGCCGGCGTCCGCGCCGAACCGAAGCGGCCCCTCGCCCTCGTCCTCGTACCCACCCGGGAACTCGCCCAGCAGGTCGGTGACGCGCTGGAGCCGTACGCGCGGGCCCTGGGCGTCCGCCTCGCGACCGCCGTCGGCGGCCTGTCGATCAACCGGCAGGCGGCGGAGCTCAAGGCCGGCACGGACGTGCTGATCGCGACGCCCGGCCGGCTGACCGACCTGGTGGCGCGCCGCTACTGCCGACTGGACCAGGTGCGGATCACCGTCCTGGACGAGGCGGACCAGATGTGCGACCTGGGCTTCCTGCCGCAGGTCACGGAACTCGTCGGCCAGGTCCGGCCCGACGGGCAGCGGTTGCTGTTCTCGGCCACGCTCGACGGCGCCGTCGACCGGCTCGTACGCGACCATCTCCGCGACCCGCTGCCGGTCTCCGTCGACCCCGCGACCGGGCCGGTGGACACGATGGAGCACCACGTCCTGAACGTCCACCCCGCCGACAAGTACGCCACCGCCACGGAGATCGCCGCGCGCGACGGCAGGGTCCTGATGTTCCTGGACACCAAGGCGGGCGTCGACCGCTTCACCCGGCACCTGCGCGACAGCGGCGTACGGGCGGCCGCCCTGCACAGCGGCAAGTCGCAGCCGCAGCGCACCCACACGCTGGCCCAGTTCAAGGAGGGCGCGGTCACCGTGCTCGTCGCCACCAACGTGGCGGCGCGGGGCATCCACGTCGACGCGCTGGACCTCGTCGTCAACGTCGACCCGCCCGCCGACGCCAAGGACTACCTGCACCGCGGCGGACGCACCGCACGCGCGGGGGAGTCCGGCAACGTGGTCACCCTGGTCACCCCCGACCAACGGCGCGACGTCAACCGCATGATGACCGAGGCGGGCATCCGCCCCACCGTCACGCAGGTGCGCTCCGGCGAGGCGCGGCTCACCGCGATCACCGGCGCGAAGCGCCCGCCGGCCCCGGCGAAGGCCCCCGCCGGAAACGCCGCGTTCCGCGGCATCGGCACCCGCCCCGGCCGCCCCGCCAAGGAGTCCCGCAAGGCCGCCGAGGCCCGCAAGGCCGCGGCGGCCCGCGCGGCGGCCCGCGTCCGCAGAAGCCGCTGAACACGCCGCGGGCGGGCCCGCCGCCCGCCGCCACCGTGCGGCGTGATCGCGTCACTCTCCTGAAAACCGGTCAGAGGACGGCCGCGCCAACTGTTAGCCTCCTGCGGCCCGTGTGAACCACGGGTTCCACTGGGGAGGGACATGTGAACAGAGTGGGAAGAAGACCGCACCGCGCCGGAAGGGGCCGGCTCGCCGTGGGCGGCCTCGTCACGGCCGCCCTGCTGGGCGTGCCGGGCACGGCGCACGCCACCACCAACCTGCCGCCGCACCAGCCGCTGGTCCAGGACCTGAAGACCGGCATCGCGCCGTGCGCGGCGGGTGACGAGCGGACGTACGTCGACTCGGCGCCCCTGCTCGGCGCCGTGCTGCGCGACCCGGCGGAGGACGACCAGCCGGGCACGGGCAACTGGGTCACGGGCGAGTTCGAGGCGTGGTGGACCGACGCGGCGGGAGCCGGGCAGCGCCGGACGTACACCACGTCCCGGTCGCTCTCGGGAGACTCCGCGACCTGGCAGCTCCCGGCGGACGTCCCGGCGGACACGGTCGTCTCCTGGCACGTGCGCGCCCACGACGGCACCGCGGTCTCCGACTGGAGCGACGCCGGCACGGGCTCCCCCTGCGAGCTCGTCCTCGACGACACCAGCCCGGAGAAGCCGGTCGTCGCCCCGGCCGACGCGCCCGACGGCCAGTACCGCGGAAGCGTCGGCGTGTACGCGCGCTTCACCGCCGACTCCCCGTCGGACGACGTGGTCGCGTACCGCTACGACTTCACGGGCGGCCCGTCGCTCGTCGCACGCCCGGCTGTCGCGGGCGGCCCGGTCACGATCACCCACCTCCCGCTCCAGGCCGGCCCGGGACGCCTCAGCGTCTCCGCCCTCGATCGCGCCTCGCGCGTCAGCGCCACCACCGCGTACGACTTCATGGTCGACGAGGGACGTGCGCCCGTCGCCCACTGGACGCTGTCCGACGCGCCCGGCTCGGCCACCGCCGCCGCCGAGACCGGCCCCGCCGCCACCGCGGGCTCCGGTGTGACCTTCGGAGCCGAGGCCCCGCGCGGCACCTCGGTCACCTCCACGGCGTCCCTCGACGGCAGCAGCCACGGCTACCTCACTCCGAACGCGCCGGTCCTCGACCCGGGCACGTCCTTCGCCGTCAGCGCCTGGGCCCGCCCCGCGCGCACGGACGTGAACATGACCCTCGCCGCCCAGGACGCCGGCAGCGGCGCCGGGGTGACGCTGGGCCTGCGCACCCGGGACGAAGGCGCCCACTGGTCCTTCACGGTCGGCGGCGCACGCGTCACCGCGGGCGCCCCGGAGGCCGGTGAGTGGACCCACCTGCTCGGCGTGTACGACGCCGTCAAGCGCCAGGCCCGGCTGTACGTCGACGGCCGCGAGGCCGGCACCCCCGCCGAGGCCACGGCGGCGACCACGGCCGGGGCCTTCCAGATCGGCCGCGCCCGCAGCGGCGACGGATACCGCGACCGCTGGCACGGCGAGATCGGCGACGTCCGGGCGCACGACCGGGTCGTCGTCCCCGCCGAGGCCGCCCTGCTCGCGGACCGCAAGCCGGTCGCGCTCGGCCGCTGGGCCCTGGAGACCGCCACGAACGGCACCAGCCCCGCGCAGAACGGCGGTACGCCGCTCACGCTCGGCCCCGGCGCCACGATCCACCGAGGACCGGACTACTCCGCTTGCATCCCCGGCCTCGACCCCGACTGCCCCGACGTGCCCAACGCGCTCGTCGGCGACGGCCACCTCCAGCTGGACGGGACGACCGGGTACGCGACCACCGGCACCACGCTCGTCGACACCCGGGACAGCTTCACCGTCAGCGCCGTCGTCCGCCTCGCCGACGCGGAGCCGGACCGCCCGATGACGGTGCTGTCCCAGGCGGGCCGGCACACGGACGTCTTCAAGGTGCGCTACGACCCGTCCGCCTCCGCCTGGCAGCTGGTCATGCCGCAGCGGGACGAGCCCGACGCGCCCGAGACCGTGGTGTCCCAGATCGCGGCCCCCCGGGGCGACGACGGCCTGGGCAACCGCGTCGCGGTCGTCTACGACGACGCCACCGACCAGGTCCGGCTGTACCTCGACGGATACACGAACGCGGACGCGACCGCGTCCGTGCCCGGCGGCCTGCCCAGCACCGGCGCCCTGCAGATCGGCCGGGCGAAGGCCGGCGACGGCTGGGGCGAGTACCTGCGCGGTGACGTCGACGAGGTGCAGGTGTTCGCGGGCGCGCTGCGCGACCGCGACATCCCGGCCCTGGGCACGGGAAGCGATCCCTGCCTCTGCTGACCCGTTCCACCGCCCGGCCGCCCGCTGACGGCGACCGGGCCGGGGCCCGCCTGGCGCCGTGCGCGGAGGCGGGCCCCGCCGTGGCGGCGCCAATTCAGGCGTCGGGCTCCGTGCGGACCGTGAGCAGGTCGCTGTCCGTGACGGCCGCCAGGGACAGGGTGCGGTAGCCCATGGTGTCGAACAGGACCGTGATCCGGTCGCCCTCCTCGTTCATGACCATGCCGTCGCCCCACTCGCGGTGCCGGACGTGTGTGCCCGCCGGGTACGACGCCGCCGCCGGATGCCCCGGCGGGGCGGCGCCCGGCTCCGTGACGCCCTCGGTGGGCGTCCCGGCCGCCGGGTCGGGGGAGTCCTCGGCGAGGCACGTGTCGCACGTGCCGCACGGCGCCTCGTACTCCTCGCCGAAGTAGCCGAGCAGGAAGCGGCGGCGGCAGCCCGTCGTCTCGGCGTACGCACGCATCATCTCCAGGCGCGACTCCTCCAGCCTCTTGCGCGCCTCCGCCGTCCGCGACGCCCGCTGCGCGGCCTCGTCCGCCGGGACGCCGGGCTCCGGGCTGAGCTGCCCCTCGTCGTCCGTGCGTACCGCGCCCGCCTGCTCCAGCAGGTTCGCGGCGGCCGTCACCCGGCGGCGCGGCAGGTCCGTCCCCGCGCCGAGCTCGTCCAGGTCCACGGGCCCGTCGCCCTCGTGGACGGCCTCCGCGACCTCCCCGAGCGTCTCCTCGTCGGGCGTCCGCGTGGCGAACATCCGCTGCAGGCCGCTGTCGCCCGTCCGGTAGTGCAGGACCGCCACGGCCGCGCCGCCGTCCCGTCCCGCCCGGCCGATCTCCTGGTAGTAGGCGTCCAGGGACCCGGGCAGCGCCGCGTGCAGCACGAACCGCACGTCCTCCTTGTCGATGCCCATGCCGAACGCCGACGTCGCCACCACCACGTCCGCCTCCCCGGCCAGGAACGCGTCGTGGACCCGCGAACGCTCCCGCGCGGGCAGCCCGGCGTGGTACGCCGCCGCCGACAGGCCAAGCCCCGCCAGCTCCGCCGCGTACTCCTCCGCGTCCCGGCGGGTCGCCGTGTACACGAGGCCCGGCTTGGCCTCCGACGCCGCCCGCTCCACCACCGCGCGGCGCCGCTGGTCCTCCTCGGCGAACCGCCGCACCTCCAGGGTGATGTTGGGCCGGTCGAATCCGGCGACCACCTGCGCGGCGTCCTCGCCCATCTCCAGCCGCCGCACGATCTCCTCCCGCACCGGCGGGGACGCGGTCGCGGTCAGCGCCAGCACCGTGGGCCCGCCCACGCGCCGCACGGCGTGCGCCAGGCGCAGATAGTCCGGGCGGAAGTCGTGCCCCCACGCGGCGACGCACTGCGCCTCGTCGACGACGAACAGCGAGGGGCCGGCCTGCGCCAGCCGGTCCAGCACCTCGTCCTTCGCGAGCTGCTCCGGCGACAGGAACAGGAACTCCGCGTCCCCGTGCCGTACCGCCTCCCACGCCGCCCGCGTCTGACCGGAGCGCTGCGCCGAGTTCACCGCGACCGCCTCGGGGCCGCCGTCGCCGGGCAGCCCCGCGATCTGGTCCCGCTGCAGCGCGATGAGGGGGGACACCACGACGGTCGGCCCGGGCAGCGCGGTCCCGGCCACCTGGTACACCGCCGACTTGCCCGCCCCGGTCGGCATGACCACGAGCGTGTCACGGCCCGCGAGCACCGCCTCCATGGCGGCCAGCTGACCCGGCCGCAGCGTCTCCCAGCCGAACACGTCGGCCGCCGTCCGGGACAGCAGCTCCGCGTCGCTCCCGGCACTCGGTGTGCGCATGGTCTCTCCCGGGGGTGGAGGGTGGGGCCCCGCCTCCGACTACCCCGTTTTCGCCCGCCCTGACATGCGGCGCCGCCCGCGGCGCCGTGCCGTCGTCAGGCCCCCGCGCGGCGGAGCCCGCGGGCCGCTGCCAGGCCCGCCGCCGCCTCGTGCAGGGCGTCCTCCAGTACGGACGGGTCGTTGAGGGTGCCGCTGCCGTCGGGCGGTACGAGCCACCGCGTCCCGTCGGCGGCGTGCCCCGGCCGGGGCACCACGACCCAGGTCCCCGCGCCCGCGCAGCGCACCCCCGTCCCGACCCAGTGCTCGCCCGTCGCGGGCGGCACGAAGAAGCCGACACGGGTGCCGCCGACATCGGCCAGCACCGGTCCGGGCCGTTCCACGCGGCGCGCGAGCGCGTCGAACGCCGGGTAGCCGAGCCGGCCCGGGACGAGCAGCACGTCCCACCGCCTGCCCGCGGGGAGCGGCAGGGTCCTGAACGGGTTGTCGTCCCAGGCGCGGCGGCAGCCCAGCGGGTCCGGCGCGACCGCCGCCAGCCACTCCACCGCTGCCCCGGTCTGCGCATCCCTCACGGCACATCTCTCCTTCGCTGTACGGGCCGCCGTCATCGGCGTCACGGAGGAGAGGCGGCCGGGCCGCCGCCATGACGCGGGTCCGGCGGGTTTGCCCCGTTCGGCGCAGCGCGCGGACGCCTGACCGGATGCCTTCGCCCGCGACGCCTCCGGGACCTGTCCGCCGCAGCTCGGCTCCGGCCGCCCCGGTCGCCAGGCCGGTCCCGCCGAGCAGACCTCCTCCTAGTCCCGCCGGCCCCGCCGTGGACCGGCCGGCCCCGCCGTAGACCCGCCGCGCCGCCGCGGACCGCCCCGGCCGCCGTGGGCGGAGCAGGCCACGCGCGAAGTGCCACCGCCGTAGATCCGCCGCGCCGTGAAGGTCCCGCCGAAGTGGCCCACGCGCGAGGCGCGCCAATGGCCTACGCACCGGTGCCGACCTCTGCGTACCGTCCCCGTCATGCCCCACCTGCTGCCCCCCGCCGGACCCCGGCGCACGCTCGCGCTCGCCCAGTTCGGCAACTCCGTCGGCGACGGCGCCTACTACGTCACCTCGGCGCTCTACTTCACCCACGTCGTCGGCCTGGCCCCCACCCGGATCGGTCTCGGCCTCACCCTCGCCTGGGCCGTCGGCTCGGTCGCCGGGGTGCCGCTCGGCCGGATCGCGGACCGCCGGGGCCCGCGCGGCACGGCCGTACTGCTCGCCCTGGCGACCGGCGCGGCCGTCGCGTCGTTCCTGGTCGTACGGGGTTTCCTGCCGTTCCTCGCGGCCGCCTGCCTCTACGCCACCGCCCAGTCGGGCCTCGCCGCCGCCCGCCAGGCGCTCCTCGCCGGCCTGGTCGCGAAGGAGGACCGCACCGGCGCCCTCGCCCATCTGCAGTCGACGCTCAACGCGGGCCTCGCCGTGGGCGCCGGGCTCGGCGGGCTGGCCCTCTCCGCCGGGACCACGTCCGCGTACCTGGCGGTCTTCGCCGTCGACGCCCTGAGCTTCCTGCTGTGCGCGCTCGTCCTGCTGCACCTCCCCGCCGTCGCCCCGGTGAGCGCGCTTCCGGGCGCCCGGCTGGAGGTCCTGCGGGACCGGCCGTACGCCGTGGTGACCCTCCTGAACACCGTGCTCCTGCTGCGGATGCCGCTGCTGAGCATCGGACTGCCCCTGTGGATCGCCGGGCGCACGGACGCGCCCGAGTGGCTGGTCTCCGCCCTCTTCATCCTCAACACGACGGCCGTGATGCTGTTCCAGGTCCGCACCGCCGGCTCGGTCACCGGGCTCGGCACGGCCGCCCGCGCCATCCGCCGGTCCGGCGCGCTGATGCTCCTCACGTGTGCGGCGTTCGCCCTCTCCGGCGGCACCCCGCGCTGGGTGGCGGTCACCGCCCTGGTCGGCGGGTCGGTCCTGCTGGTCGCCGGGGAGATGCTCCAGTCGGCCGGCTCCTGGCAGATCGGCTTCGACCTGGCCCCGGCCGGGCGGATCGGCGAGTACCAGGGTTTCTTCGGCGCCGGCGTCACGGTCGCCCGCACCCTGGGGCCGCTGCTGCTCACCGCGCTGCTGATGGGGATGGGCACCGCGGGGTGGCTGCTGCTGGGCGGGCTGTTCCTGGCGGCGTCGTGGGCGATGGGCCCGGTGTCCCGGTGGGCGGGGGAGCGGCGCCGCGAACCGGCCGGCGCGCCCGCGCCCGGCGGGGCCGCCGCACGGGCCGCCTGACCGGGCCGTCGGCCGCCTGACCGGACCTGCGGGCGGCGGGGACGGGCCGAGGGTGACCGAAGGGCCCGCGGGCGGCCCGACGGGCCCGAGGCGGCGCCGTGCGCGCGCCCGGCGCGCCCTGCCTCGTCGGCAGGTCGGCGACCTCCGGGCGCTCAGGGGCGTGGGGACGCCCCCAGGAACGCGGTGACCGTCTCCGTGAACGCGTCGGGCGCCGCCCGGTGGATCAGGTGCCCGACGGGGAGGGTGACCGTCCGCGCGCCGGGGATGCGGCGGGCGAGTTCGGCGACGCCGTCCTGGGGGACGTGGCTGCGCGGGCCGCCGCCCAGGACGAGCGTCCCGGCGGTGATCCGGCCGAGCCCCTCCAGCCACCGGGGGTCGGGTGAGTCGATCTGCCGTCGGACGGCCAGGACCATGTCCCAGTCGAAGGCCGGCGGACCGTCGGGCCGGACCGGTGTCGTGGGCTTCCGGGGGCGCGGGGCGGAGACGTCCTCCAGGACGAGCCGGCGCACCCGCGCCGGACGGTGCTGGGCGAGCAGATACGCCACGATCCCGCCCATCGAGTGCCCGATCAACTCCACCGGTCCGAGCCCCAGTGCGTCGAGGAAGCGGTCCACGTCGGCCCGCATGAGGTCCAGCGTGTACGTGCCCGGCCAGTCGCTGCGCCCGTGCCCGCGCAGGTCGAGCGCGTACACCCGCCGGCTCGCGGCCAGCGCGGGCGCGACCCCGTCCCAGTCGGTGGCGTCCTCGCCCAACGCGTGCAGCAGCACCAGCGGTTGCGCCCCGGGCGGGCCGGACACCCGGAAGGCCAGCCGGACCCCGCCCACGTCGACCGAGCGCCGATCGTCCATGCCCGTACGATACGCGGCCGCCCGAGCGGAGCGCCCGGCCGCGCACGGGCTGTCCGCGCCCGGCCGGGGCGCCGGGTCAGGGCCCTTCGGTGGGCGTGCCCTGGTGGTGGAACATCTGCCACCGCCCCGGTGAGACCCGCCGCCAGAGGGAGGTCCGGTGCGACCAGCGGCCGTTGATTCGCGCGGTGTACTTGACCATCACCAGGCCGTCGGCCAGCCGCGTCCCGCGCATGCGCGCGGTGGTGATCGGTTCACCGGCCGGGTCGGTGTACGCGGCGACGCGTTCCGCCGTGCCCTCGTACACCACCTCGGCGCCGGACGCCCCGAACTCGTGGAAGTCCGGGGCGAGAAACCCCCGCAGTCGGCCGGCGTCGGCCCGGCACTCGGGCGTCAGCGTCTCCACCTCCGCCGCCAGCGCCTCCGCCACCTGCGGATCGTCCTCACCCGTGAACCCGTACGCATCCGTCATGCGTCACACCTGTACCACCGCAACCGGCGTGCCAGCGAGGGCTTTTCGCTCGGCGCCGCGTCGGGACCGGTTCCCGCGGCTCAATGTGGCGGCGTCCAAGGGACCTTTCCTGGGGGGAGATGGACGAGGTGGGCCGCTCGGCCCGTCACGCTCTGCTCGTCGTCCGCCATCCCGCGATCAGCGCGCCCAGCGCGTCGGCCCAGAGCGGCGCGCTGTCCGGTTGACGGCCCGACGCCGCCAGCCGGAGGTCCAGCGCGGCGAGTCCCTCGCACAGGCCGCTGAACTGAAGGGCGGCTTCCCGCACCGTCCTTCCCCCGGTGCCCCCGGAATCCCGCAGCGGGCGGATCCGCTCGAGAAGGATCTCGACGGCTTCCCTCCTGGCCGGTTCGAAACGCTTGCGGACCTCTGGCGAAGCGACAGCCCGCTGCTGGAAGGTGACCTGGAAGAGCGCGGGATGCGCCAGGGCCCATGCCCGGTACCCCGACACCCCGGCCACGACCAGGTCCGCGGCGGGGTCGTCCGTCGTGGGCAGCGCCGCGACCTTCGCCGCGAGCAGCGCGAAGCCCCGCACACCGAGACCGGCGATCAGGGCCTCCTTGGAACCAAGGCTGGTGTAGACGGCCCGCGTCGTGGTCCCGACCTCGTCCGCGACCCGTCGCACGGTCAGTGCCTCCAGGCCCTCGGCCTCCAGGATCCGCTCCGCCGCGTCCAGCAGCGCTTCGGCGGTCTCCTCGTCGTGCACCCGTTTGCGTCCCATGTTGACAGCATAGGGGCACGGCGTTACGTTACAACGAAACGAAACATTGTCGCGAAACGGGATGGTCGTGTCCCGTCGCGGCGAGACCCCTCCGAGGCGGTGCGTCATGGCAACCGCGACCCATCCGAAGACCGGCCTGGCCTACGACATCGAGGGAACGGGCACGCCTGTCGTCCTCCTGTACGGGATGACCTTCGACCGGCGCACCTGGCGACCGGTCGTCGACGAACTGGACGGTGCCGTCACCAGCATCGCCGTCGACCTGCCGGGACACGGCGGCAGCAGCGCCGGACCCACCCGGCTGGACGACGTCGCCGAGGCGATCCACCGACTGCTGGAGTCACTGGGCGTCGAACGCCCGGTCGTCGTCGGGCACTCCATGGCGGCCGCGGTGGCCGGACTCTACGCGTCCGCCCACCCGGCGCGCGGCATCCTCCTGGTGGACCAGGCGACGGAAGTGCTCCCTTTCGCCCGGATGCTCCACCGGATCGCACCCATGCTGCACGGCCCCGCGTTCCACCAGGTCTGGCCGAACATCGAGAAGAGCCTCGGACTCGACCGCATCCCCGACCCGACCCGCGCGCTCGTCCTCGGCACGCACAGGGTCGAGCGGGACGTCGTGCTCGGATACTGGGATCAGATCCTGACCACGGATCCGGCCGACCTGCAGGCGTGGATCGACGCGAAGGCGGCCCGCATACAGGTCCCCTGCCTCGCGGTGTTCGGCCGACCCGCCACCGAGGGCGAGCGCGAGCGGTTCGACGACCTGCCGGACGTGCGGCTCGAGGAGTGGCCGGGCTGCGGGCACTTCGTCCACCTCGTCCACCCCAGACGGTTCGCGGCCAGACTTCGCACCTTCGTCGACTACTGCGACAGCGACACGATGGCCACCCGCCAGGCGAGTTGAGCAGCGAGCGTGCCGAAAGCGGCGGCGCCCGAGGAACCGGCCACCACCGGCCCGTTCCCGACGGCCGCACCCCGGCGCTCCCGCCGCCCGACGTGCGGCCGGAGCGCCGCGCGACACCGCGCCCACGCCGGCTGCGCCCCGCGGGCTGTGGCGGCAGGCCGCCGCGCCCCACGGGCTGTGGCGGCAGACCGACGTGCCCCGCAGGCGGGTGCGCCCACCGCCGTGCACCGCCGCCTCATTCCATGCGCGCGCCGAGCGGTTCGACCGTCACGGCCACTGACCGGTCCCGCAGAAGTTCGGCGAGGTGCTCCATCTCCACCAGCGTCCCGGTGAGCCCGGGGCCCGCCAGTTCGGCGGCCAGCGCGCGGGCCCCTTCCAGGGTCAGGTCGCAACGGGCCTCGCGCAGCGCCCTCATCACCGCGGCCGTGCGGGGCGGTTCGCCGGCCGGGCGCAGCCGTACCGGACCGTGGGCGCGCAGCAGGGCCTGCCGGACGTGCTCCGGGGTCGCGGGTCCACCGCCCCGTTCGCACCCGCCGTACGAGCAGCCCGTGCAGCCGCTCTCGATGCCCCACCGCACGAGGCCCCGCTCGACGGTCTGGCCGATGTCCCGTGTCAGCACGCCGCCGCAGCGCTCGCAGCGCCCGGTGACCCGTACGCCCTGGGTGATCAACGACCTGCCTTCTTCCGCCACGTGACCGGCGAACGGGCGGCGCGTACCCCCCGGTCGGCCCGCATCAGTACCGCGTACAGGGCGGCGGAGACGGCCATGCCTGCCGGGAGTGACAGGTCCACTCCGCCCAGGGCCGCGGCGACGGGCCCGGTGTAGAGGGTGTTGACGCACAGGGACGCCGCCACCACGCCCGAGGTGACGGCGAGGGCACCGGCACGGTTGACACCGCGGCTGTACCAGAAGGGGCTGCGCGGGGACTCGTCCGCGAGCGCGGCGCCGTCGTACCGGCATCGGCGCAGCGCGATGTCGGTGGCGTACACGGCCATGAGGGGGCCGATCAGGACCACGATCACCTGCAGGGCGTTGCTGACCGTGTCGAGGAAGTCGGAGACGAGCAGCCCGTACAGCGTCAGCGCGACCGCGACCGCGCCGTCGAGGAGGACGCTGACGGAGCGCCGGACCCGCAGCCCGACCGCCTGGAGGGCGAGACCCGCGCTGTACGCGGTCAGGGCGTTGATGGAGACCGTGCCGAGGACCAGCGCCAGCAGGAAGACCGGTGTGAACCAGCCCGGCAGGATCTGCTGGAGCGCGCTCTGCGGGTCCGTCATGTCCACCGTGGTCGCGGCGAGCACGCCCAGGGACGACACGGCGACGCTCGGCACGAAGGCGCCCAGGGCCGTCCACAGGGTGATCGAAGCCCGGGAGGCGGTGCGGGGCAGGTAGCGGGAGAAGTCGGCGCTGGTCGTGTACGACAGCGGGCCCGACGCGGTGAGCGCGGTGCCGGCGATGAGGACCGCCCACAGGTCGAGGCCGGTCAGCGGCTCGGCGGGCTGGTGGGAGAAGTCGGCGCGCCGCACCACGGCGACGGCGACCACGGCGAACGCGGAGGCGAGCACCAGGGTGATCGGGAGGTACAGCTTCATGATCGTCGCGTGGCCGTAGACGCTGATGGCCAGCGTCAGCGCCGCGATGGCCACGATGACCGCCACCTTGACCCCGGTACCGGCGGTGACGCCCGCCATCTCGACCAGCGCGAACGCGGCGCTCGCCGCGGCGGCCAGATTGAGGGCGAAGTAGCAGACGGACACCAGCCAGCCGCCGATCGCGTTGTTCACGCGGTTGCCGATCACCCCGTACATCGCCCTGGTGATCACCTCGCTCGGCGCGCCGGCCGCCGGGCCCGAGGTGGCGAGGAACCCGGTCAGCAGCCAGAACAGATTGCCCACGACGAGTACGCCGATCGCCTGCCCGAGGCTCAGGCCCATGAGCACCAGCGCCCCGCCGATGACCAGGCTGAGGTAGTTGACGTTCGCCGCCGCCCAGATGGCGAAGAGGTCGCGGGGGCGGCCGCGGCGCTCCGCGTCGGGGATCGGGTCGATGCCGTGCGCCTCGATGCGGCCCGCACGGCCGGACGCGGGCGGTTCGTGCCGGGTCGGGGCGGCGGGGGAGGCGGGCCGGTCCGCCGGGGGCGGCCCGTCGGCCGGCGCGGGCGGCGGGGCAGGGGCTGCCGAGCCGGGCTGGGCGGGTGGCTCGGACGGGGGTGCGGAGTCGGCCTGTGCGGGTGGCCCGGGCGGGCCGTCCAGGGGTTGGGGGTCGGGGATCGTGGACGCCATGCGGCCCTCCGGAGTGCTGGTCGAAACCCACCTGGTTGCTTATTGGTCGCACACTCAATAGCATCGCCGGTATGCCGTCAAGCGTTCAGCGGAAACGAGTACGCAAGTCACCCGAAGCCCGTCGGGCGGAGATCGTCGAGGCCGCGAGCGCGGTCGCGCTCACCGAGGGGCTCGAGTGCGTCACGCTGCGCCGGATCGCCGACGAACTCGCCGTCCGGCCGGGCCTGATCAGCCATTACTTCCCGTCCGCCGAGGACCTCGTCGCGGAGGCGTTCGGCAGCGCCGCCGGTGGCGAACTCGACCGTCTCATCCCCGCCGCGCCCCGTCCCCTGCCGCCCACCCGGCAGCTCGCGCGGTTCCTCGCGCACACGTCGGGGGAGGCGTACGACGACATCAGCCGCCTCTGGATCAACGCCCGCCACCTCAGTCGCTACCGGCCCGTCCTGCGCGAACGGGTCCTCGTCCAGGAGGCCGCCTGGCGCGGGCGGCTGGAGGAGCTGATCCGCGAGGGCGTCGGGCAGGGGGAGTTCCGCACGGACGACCCGTACGGGGTGACCATCCAGATCCTGGTCGTCCTCGACGGGCTGGGCGCCCACGCCAACACCGGCACCGCCGCCCGCCCGGAGGCCGTGGCCCGCCTCGCGCACACCACGGCGGAGCGCGAACTCGGCCTGCCGGACGGCGCCTTGACCGCCGAGGGCCACGACCCCGGGGCGACAGCCTGACGCCCGCGTTGTAGGACCTCGGCGCGCCCGGGCCTTGACCTCCCGGTGCCTTGCCGCTGCCGGGGTCCTGAGCCGGACCGGGGTCCTGACAGGGCCGGGGTCCTGACCGGGCCGGGGCCTTGACCTCCCGGTGGCTTGCCGCGCCGGGGCCCCGTCCCTCCCGGCGCCTGGCCGCGCCCGAGCCCTGACTCCCGGCTTCCGGCCTGCCGGACCGGGGCCCCGGCCTGCGGGCGCCGTGACCAGCCCGGCGGTACCAGAACTCACCTTGTACGCAAGGACCTGGGTCGAGCCCGGTCGCAATTCGTCCACGTCTGCCGGGACTTGACGGCCCGGCCGACACACGTAATCCACCCCCGCTAGGAGCCGCCGCCGTGCGCACCCGTCTCGTCCTGCTCTCCGCCCGCCTGCTCGACCCGGTCACCGGCGTGTTCCTGCCCGAGACGGCCCTCGCCGCGACCGGCGGGCGCATCTCCGCACTCGGCGACGACCGCGCCATACGCGCCCTCGCCGACCCCGGCACCACCGTCGTCGATCTCAAGGGCGCCGTCGTCACCCCCGGCCTGGTGGACGGCCACCTGCACCCCGTGACCGGCGCCGAACTCACCCACGGACTCGACCTGTCCGCCTGCGCCGGCCTCGACGAGGTGCGCGAGGCGCTGGCCCGCGCGGTACGGGACCTGGCCCCCGGCGCGTGGCTGCACGGCTGGGGCCTGGACCCGAACGTCTTCGGCGAACACCCCGTCGGGACCGCCCCCTTCGACGCCGTCCTCGACGGGGTGCCGGCCCTCCTCCTGCTGTTCGACGCCCACTCCGCGCTGGCCAGCCGCCGCGCTCTGGAGATCGCCGGTGTCGACGGGCCCCGTACGTTCGACCAGGCGTCCGCCGAGGTCGTGTGCGACGCCTCAGGCCGGCCGACCGGGCTGCTCCTGGAGGACGCCGCCTGCGAACTCGTCGAACGGGTCGCCCCGCGGCCGACCCGCGCCGAGCGCCGAGCCCGGCTGGCCGAGGCCCTGCGCGGCATGGCCGCCGCGGGGCTCACCGGCGGCCACGTCATGGACGCCAACGGCGACAGCCTCACCCTGTACGCCGAGCTGGACGAGGCCGGCGAACTGCCCGTACGGCTCCGCGTCGCGCCCTGGTGCCAGCCCGGCACCGACGCCGAGGGACTGCGCGCGCTGATCGCCCAACAGGGCACGGGCGGCACGCTGTGGCGCACGGCGGGCGTCAAGCTGTTCATGGACGGCACCATCGACAACGGCACCGCGTGGCTGGAGCACCCCGACTGCCACGGCGAGTCCACCGCCGCCTTCTGGCCCGACCCCGACGCGTACACCCGCGCCATCGGCGAACTCCACCGCGCCGGGGTGCCCACCGCCACCCACGCCATCGGCGACGCCGCGGTGCGGCACGTCCTCGACTCCGTCGAGAAGGCCCAGGCCACCGGGGCGCCGGGCACCGGGGTACGGCACCGGGTGGAGCACATCGAGACCGTGCCCGACGACACGCTGCGCCGCTTCGCCGAGCTCGGCGTGGCCGCGTCGATGCAGCCCACCCACTGCTGCGACTTCACGCGGGCCGACCACACCGACAACTGGTCCCGCCGCCTCGGCGAGGAGCGCGCCTCCCGCGCCTGGCGCTGCCGCGACCTGTGGGACTCCGGCGCGACCGTCGTCCTCGGCTCCGACTGGCCCATCGCGCCCTACCCGCCGCTCGGCGTGATGGCCGGCGCCCGCCACCGCCGCCCCAGCCGGAACCTGGCCCTCCCCCCGCACGGGCCCGGGCAGGCGCTGACCGCGCGGGAGGCGCTGCAGGGCATGACCGTCAACGCGGCGTGGGCGGCGGGCGAGGAGCACGAGGCCGGACGGCTCGCCGTCGGCCACCGCGCCGACCTGACCGTCTTCGCCGACAACCCCCTCACCACGGCCGCCACCGACCTGGCGGAGTTGCCCGTGCTCCTCACGGTCCTCGACGGCCGCCCCACGCACCGCGTACCCGCCCTGTAGCCGCGGGCGGCGCCCCGGAGACGGACCCGCGGCGCGCGCCGGAAGGTTTGCGGCGCGGGCGTGCGGCCAGGCGGGGTGGTGGGCGGACGCCGGTGCCCGGTGACGGGCCGGTGTCCGCGCCCATGACGTGCTGTGCGGGGTGGAGGGGGTCGGGCGTGGCCGTGGCGGAGCGGGGGAGCGGGACGGGGCGCCGTGCCGGGTGGCGGGACGTGGTGTTGGCGGTGGGCCTGGTCGGGGCCGCCGTGGGCGGGCTCGCGCTGCTGGTGCGGACGGTGTGGGGCGGGTCGTACGGGGCCTTCGGCACGGTGGTGCTGGCTCTGGCCGTCGCCGCGGTCGTGGCGGTGGCCCGCCGGGTGGCCGTCGGCGGCGTGCCGCCCGACGTGGACGCGGGCGCGCCCGGAGCCGTACCGCCCGCCCGTGACGAGATCCGCGCGACCGTGCCGCCCCCCGACGACGTGCCCGTACCGGACGGGGACCTCCCTGTACCGGAAGGGGAGCTGCCCGTACTGGACGGGGAGGCGGTCGACCACGCGGGGGTGGACCCGCAGGGCTTCGAGCACACGGTCGCCGCCCTGTGCGTACGGGACGGCTGCACCCGCACCGAGGTGTCCGGCGGCCCCGGCGACCTGGGCGCCGACGTGGTGGCGACGACCCCGGACGGGCGGCGGCTGGTCGTCCAGTGCAAGCAGTACGGCCCCGACCACCCGGTGGGCTCGCAGGACCTCCAGCGGTTCGGCGGCACCTGCTTCGCCGTCCACGAGGCGGAGGTCGCCGTCGTCGTGACGACCAGCACCTTCACCGCTCCGGCCGTCGAGTACGCCGCCGCGCTGGGCATCGTCTGCGTGGACGGCGAGACGCTGGCGGCGTGGACGGACGGGCGGACGCCCCCGCCCTGGGAGGCCGCGGCCGGGCGGTGAGGGCGCGGGGCGGGACGGGACGCGGCGGGTGGCGGGAGCGCACCCGCGGACATGGCAGGATCGGAACAATGACGGAACGGATCATCGCCGCCTGTGACGGGGCGTGCAAGGGCAATCCCGGGCCCGCGGCCTGGGCGTGGGTCATCGCCGGTGCCGACGGGGAGGTCGCCACATGGGAGGCGGGCCCGCTGGGCCGGGCGACGAACAACGTCGCCGAGCTGACCGCGCTGCTCCGGCTGCTGGAGGCCACCTCGCCCGCGACGCCGCTGGAGGTCCGCATGGACTCCCAGTACGCGATGAAGGCCGTCACGACCTGGCTGCCGGGCTGGCGGCGCAAGGGCTGGAAGACCGCGTCGGGCTCGCCCGTGGCCAACAAGGACCTGGTCGTCGCCATCGATGCCCTGCTCACCGGCCGGGACGTGCGGTTCGTGTACACGCCGGCCCACCAGGTCGACGGCGACCGCCTGAACGCCGCCGCCGACGCGGCGGCCAGCCGGTCGGCCGTCACGCAGGAGCCCGCGGGGTCGGCGGCCGGCTCGGTCCTGCCGCCCCCGGACACCCGCGAACGGCCCCCGGCGCCCCGCCGCGCCGGCGCCGCACGGGCGGGCGGCTCACGGACCGGCGGCGCCCGCACGGGCGGCTCGAAGGGCGGCACGGTGCGGGCGAAGTTCCCCGGCCGCTGCCGTTGCGGCAGCCCGTACGGGAAGGGCGAGACGATCGCGAAGAACGACAGCGGCTGGGGCCACCCGGCCTGCGCGACGGCGTCCTGACAGCCGTATCCCGCCCGGCTCCCGGAAACCGGCGCCGCACCGCCGCGGCCGGGTGCGGTGACCGGTTCCGCTGGGTCGGCCGGTGATGTCGGGCCGACCCAGCGCGTCGGCGCCTGCCCCGGCCGAGGTCTTCCCCACCGCCGCGGACGCGGGCGCGGGTGCGGGTGCGTCGCAAGGCGGCCTGAACTCCCGGGCGCCGGCGCGGGGGAGGCGCCGATGACATCGGCGCCTCCGCTCGACCCCGCGCGGTCTTGGTCCGGCCCCGGCCGTGCGGAAATCGTTTGCGGCGGGCGGGGCCGGGGCCGACAGTTGCCTGATGCACTCCGAAAGACCCTTCACCGTCCGTCCGGCCACCGCCGAGGACGCGTCGCTGATATGCGCGCTGCTCAACGAGATCGACACGATCGAAACCGGCGGCCCCGACACCGAACTCCACGACGTCGAAACCGACCTGGCCCACCCCGAGGTGGACCTGCGCGAGGACTCCTGGCTCGCCTTCCAGGACGGCAGGCTCGTCGCGTACGCCCTCGTCTGGGACGAATCCGGCGGCGAGCGCGTCAACACCGACCATTACGTCCTGCCCGGCCACGAGGCCGCCGCCGAGCACCTGTTCGCGCTCGTCGAGCGGCGGGCCGCCGAGCGGGCGCGGGCCAACGGCGCCTCCCGCGCCGTCCTCCACCTCCACCTGAACGCCACCCCCACCACCGACCTGGACATGCTGGCCCGGCGCGGCTGGGGCCGGGTGCGGCGGTACCACGTGATGACGCGGGCCCTGTCCGACGCCGACCGGGCGGTCCCCGAGCCGCCCGCCGGCCTCGTGCTGCGCGACTGCGCCGACGAGGCGGACCGGCGGCGCGCGCACGCCCTGATCCAGGAGACGTTCAGCGAGCACTTCGACCACCAGCCCCGCACCTACGAGCAGTGGCTCGACGACATCGGCGGCGCCCGCGTGGACTGGTCGCTCGTGTGGATCGCCTCGGTCGGCGCGGACGACGCGGCCGTGCTGTTCTCGCGCAACGACCGCCAGACCATGGCGTGGATCCGCAACATCGGCGTCCGGCGGGAGCACCGGGGCCGGGGCATCGCCGGGTACCTGCTGCGGTACGCGTTCGGCACGTACGCCGGACTCGGGCGCGACACCATCGGGCTCGGTGTGGACACGCTCAACAAGTCCGGCGCACTGCGGATCTACGAGGCGCACGGGATGGGCACCCACTTCGCGGTGGACACCTGGGAGGTCGTCCTGCCCGTGGAGCCCGCCGCCGTGTGAGGCTCAACGCCCTTGGAGCGCCTTGACGTTGTCACCGAAGGTCCAGTTGCGTGAGCCGTCCCAGTTGATGGACCAGGTCATCAGGCCCTTCAGCCGCCCGCCGTACGCGTTCCACGCCTGGGCGACCGCGGCGGGCTGCATGTGGCCGCCGCCCGCGCCCGGCTGGGCGGGCAGGCCGGGCACCTGCTTGTCGTACGGGACGCGGACGGTGGTGCCCTGCACGACGAGGCCCCGGTCGAGGCAGTCGGTCTGCGCGGTGAACCCGGCGACGGTGCCCGCCGCGTACGAGTCCCCCGAGCAGCCGTACATGCTGCCGTTGTAGTACTGCATGTTCAGCCACCACAGGCGCCCGTTGTCGGCGTACTTCTTGATGACCGGCAGGTAGGCGCCCCAGATGGAGCCGTACACGACGCTGCCGCCGGTGACGTACGCCGTCTCGGGCGCCATGGTCAGGCCGAAACCGGGCGGCATCCGCTCCAGGACGCCGTCGATGATGCGGATCAGGTTGGCCTGGGAGGTGGAGAGCCGCTTGATGTCGCCGCTCCCGATCAGGCCGGTCTCGATGTCGATGTCGATCCCGTCGAAGTTGTACGTCTTCAGGATCGGCACGATCGTCTCGACGAACCGGTCCGCCACCGCCGTCGAGTTGAGGTCGATGCCCGCGGTGGCGCCGCCGATGGACAGCAGCACCGTCAGGCCGGCGGCCTTCGCCTCGCACATCTCGGCGGGCGTGGGCACCTTGACGGTGTTGTCCATGCCGTCGTGCCACAGGGCCGTGCCGTCCGAACGGATCACGGGGAAGGCGGCGTTGACGACGTTGTAGCCGTGGCTGCGGATGCGGGGATCGGTGAGGGGCGTCCAGCCGAAGGGCGGGTGCACGCCGTTCGCCGCGCCGTCCCAGTTCTCCCAGTAGCCCTGGAGGACCTTCCCCGCGGGCTTCGGCTTGAGGGCGCAGGTGGCGCTCTGCGCCGGGGCGGCGGCCGCGGTGGCCGGGGCGCCGGCGGGGGAGGGGCGGGCGGCGGCCGCCGGCACCGCCGCGCCACCCGCCATGTGCAGGAGGCCCGCCACCGCGAGCCCCAGGCCCAGCAGTCTTCTTCCGCGAGGTGCCATCGTCCGCGTCTCCCTCCTCGGCCCGGTCAGGGAACCTCAGAGTCTTCTGGTCCAGACCTTTCGTCAAGAGGTCTGGACCAGAGTGGCACGCGCGTGCGGTCAGAACGCGCCGATGGCCCGCGTCAGCTCCGCCACCGCCGCGGCGACCGGCGCCGCGGGCTCCGCGAAGGCCGCCAGCCGGTTCAGGGCCCGCCGCACGACACCCGGCTCGGGCTCCCCCTCCTCCAGCTCCTCCCGCAGCCGCCGCAGCTCCACCCGGGGCGCCTCCTGGTCGGGCAGCTCCGCCCGGTGCTCCTCCAGCAGCCGCTCCACCAGCCCGATCAGCCGCTCCACCTGGGCACGCTGGTCCTCGCCCGGCGCGTGGAGCGCGATGTGGCCCGCGACGGCCCGCGCGTGGGGCCCGACGGCCTGGTTGGCGACGCTGCTGTGCCCCCCGTACTGCTGCACGCCGAAGTTGGCGGCGCCGGCCGTCTCGCCGGGACCCGGCTGTGCTTCCTCGGACATCGTTCCCCCTCCTATCGTCCGGCCGCGCCGCCGGACGGCGGCGGGCCTCCCGCGCTGGCCTGCGCGGACTTGGCGGTCGCCCGCGCGCCCGTGCCGACCGCCTGGTTCCCCACGACGCTCACCCCGCCCGTCTGCAGGACGCCGTGGTTGAGGATCGTCTGCGTCTGGGTGCGGAAGTCGGCCGTGTCCACGCCGTGTTCGTCCAGGAAGTCCCGGACGGCGGCGAGGGCGTGCCGGTCCAGCGCGTTCAGCGCGCGGCGCGCGTCCAGCAGCTGGAAGTGGTGGAAGTACTCGGGCCCCTGGGCCGACTCGCGGACGCTCATCCGGGCACCCCGGTCGTACGCGGGGTCCTCGCGCGCCGCCCGCAGTTCGCCGTCCAGGCGCCGGGGCCTGCGGCGCTCCGTGAGGAACTCGGCCAGGCACGACCAGGGCGCCCGCCACAGCGCGCCGCCCGTCCTCAGCAGCGCTCCCGGCAGCAGCGCCCGGCGGCTCCCGGCCGGCACCGGCGGCAGCAGGTCGACGGCGTGCATGTCGCGCCGCACCGGCCCGAGGACATACCGCTCGCACCGCAGGTGCAGCGTCCCGCCCGCCACCGCCACGTGCAGGAAGTGGCTCGGCACGATCTCGCCGCCCCACAGCGGCAGATGGGCCGCCAGGAAGTGCCGGGCGGGCCCGTCCGGGTGCAGCGCGATCTGCCGCAGGGCCGCCTCCGGCAGCCGCGTGGCGGGCGCGCGCAGCGGATCGGGCAGCAGCCGGTCGTCACCGGGCAGCTCCCGTCCGCTGACGAACACCCGGTCCTCCACCACCAGCTCCGACCCGCCCGGCGCGGCCGACAGACCACCGACCCGCTCCGTGAGGCGGCGGCGCAGCCGCTCCACCACGTCCCAGGCGTCGAAGGCGGTGACCGAACCGGACGGCTCCGGGGGCAGCAGCGGCAGCGACAGGGTCCACTCGGACTCGCGCCGGCCGAACCCGAGGAACGGCGTGAAACCGCTGTAGCAGGTGACGTTGCCCCGCTGGGCGTCGGCGAGCGCCGCGATCCGGGCGGCCGCCCACGGCTCCACCGCCGCCGGGCGCGGCAGCCCGTCCGGGTCGAACGCGTCCCGCCGCAGCGCCCCGCGCAGCCGCGCGTCGACGTCGGCCTCCTGGCCGAGGACCGTGCGCACCGCCAGCGCCGCCCCCGCCAGCGCGGCGAGCAGCGGCGGGATCCCGTACCCGTAGGCGCCCAGCAGCCAGCGCAGGACGCCCGGCAGCGGCAGCTCCGACAGCACCACACCGGTCAGGACGCCGCCGGCGAGCAGGGAGACGGCCATGGCGGCCATCCGCAAGGGCGCCGTACGCGGCAGGCGCCGGCCCCGCGCCGACGGGTACTTCACCGACGACGTGGACACCGCTCCCAGCGCCGCCGGTATCAGCCGGGCGTACAGCAGCCACAGCGGGGCGAACAGCGCGACCAGGCCGTACGCGACCGCCAGCCTGCGGTCCCGCTCGCGGTGCAGCCGGCGGGCCGTCAGACTGTGCCGCGCCACCGGCACCAGGTCCACGCCGGGCGACACGGCCATCGCGCCGAGGCGGTCGCCCAGCAGCCCCTCGACCACGCGGCGGGCGAACCTCGGATCGGTGTAGGCGGCGGCGCACAGATAGCGCGTCACGTCCCCCGGCCGGCTGCCCGTCGCGACGGGCCGGTCGGTGTGCCCGACGGCAGGGGTGTCGGCGGCGGCGGGGCCGGGCGGCCGCTCGGGCTGCGCGGCCCCGCCCGCCCCGCTGTACAGGACGCGCACGGCCAGGCCCAGCAGGACGCCGAAGACCAGCCCGTCGAGGAGGAACAGGATGAACACGTCGTCGTCGCTGCGGCCGAAGGCGATCGTGGCGCCCGGCTCTGCCGTGACCACGACCCCCCACGACACGAGCGCGGCGACCAGGGAGATGAGCACACCGGCGCCCAGGGAGGCCGCCGTGCGTATGCCGCCGCCCGCCGGCGCCCGCCCCACCAGCCGGGGCACGAGCAGCGCGATCCCCGCCAGCAGCACCAGGAAGGCGACGTTCCCCCGCAGGTCCGGGGCGCGCGTGTACGGGTCGGTCCCCGGCGACAGCTCCCAGCCCTGGGCGAGCAGCGCCCGGTACACCATCGACATGACGCCCGCGTCGCCCGACGTCCAGGCGTCCAGCAGGCCCTCGCGCACCCAGGGGCTCCCCACCACCACCAGGCACGCACTCAGTAACGCGACTCTCCACCCGCCCACTCGTGTCACGGCACCCCCCGGAAGTCTCGTGGACCCGTACTCTAGGAAGCCCCCGGCGCCCTGTCAGCGGGTTGGCCGACACCGCCGTGTCGTGGCATATGCCCCCGCCGCGCGGCCGTGACGCCGCGGGGCCCCCTCACCCGGCCGCCGCCCCGCCCGGCCGCAGCCCGGGGTGCTGTTCGGCGAGCCGGTCCGGGGCCGCCTGCCGCCACGAGTCGACGAGGATGTCCCGCAGCTCGTCCAGCCCCTCCAGCGCGGCGAGCCGCACCCGCACCCACGCCGAACCCGCCTCGTGCGGCGGGACCCAGAACTTCTCCGGCTCGGCGGCGATCAGCTCGGCCCGCTCGAACCGGGGGCAGCGCACGGCGAACGACGTCTGGTCGTCGGGAATCGTGACGTACATCTTCCCCGCCACGCGGAACGTGGGCATGCTCCACGCCTCCTTCTCCACCGTCTCGGGGAGGGACAGGGCGATACGGCGGACGTCCTCGGCATCGATCATGGCACCCACGGTAGCCAGCACCACTGACAGCGCCGCCGCCGGCCGTCGCGGCCCCGGCCCGCCGCGCCGTTGCCTGGTCCGGAGGGCTCCGCGCCGGTACGGTCGGCCTACCCGATCACGGCCCGCCGCTCCCGTCGCGGGCCCGGCCGACAGGGAGGTGGTGTGGTGAGCCGGTCACCACAGACGGGCGGCAGGTCGGCCGCCGAGGTCTTCGACGAGGTGGGCGCGCGCTACGAGGAGGTATTCGCCGACGTCCCGGGCCAACTCGCCGCGCTGGACTGGCTCGTGGACTGCCTGCCGGCGGGCGCCCGGGTGCTGGACGTGGGCAGCGGTACGGGCCGCCCCGCGGCCGAGCGCCTGGCGCGCGCCGGGTTCGACGTGCTCGGGATCGACGTGTCCGCCGAGATGGTCCGGGTCGCGCGGGAACGGGTCCCCGGCGCCCGCTTCGAGCAGGCCGACGTGCGGACCTTCGAGGCGCCCGAGGGCGGGTACGACGCGGTGTGCTCCTTCTTCCCGCTGCTCGTCATGGACCAGCCGGAGGTGGCCGACTCGCTGACCCGGATGGCCTCGTGGGTCGCACCCGGCGGGGCGCTCGCGCTGGCCACGGTGCCGGGCGACATCCGCGGCCTGGACATCGTGTGGATGGGTCATCCGGTGACGGTGAGCAGCCTCTCCGCGCCGGAGCACCTGCGGCTGCTGGAGGCCGCCGGACTGGAGGTGGTCCACCACCACACGGCGCTGTACCACCCGCACGGTCCGGACGCGCGGCCGGAGGAGCACCTGTACGTCCACGCCCGCCGCCCCGCCTGACGGCGCGTACGCGTCGCGCCGCGTGGTGCTCCCCGTCTGACGGCCGTACGCCTCGGCCCGCGCGACGGCGCGTACGCGTCCGCCCCGCCTCCCGGCGGACCGGGAGGCGGGGCGGAGGCGAGGACGGTGACCCGTCGGACCGGAGGAGCCGGTCAGACCGCCGGGGCCGGGTAGGTCGGGTACTCCACGCCGGAGACGTGCTGGACGACCCGGATGACCTGGCAGGAGTAGCCGAACTCGTTGTCGTACCAGAGGTACAGGATGGCGCTGTCGCCGTCGACCTTGGTGGCGCCGGCGTCCACGATCGACGCGTGGCGCGAGCCGATGAAGTCGCTCGACACGGCGTCGGGCGCGCTGATGAAGTCGATCTGGCGCTTCAGCGGCGAGGTCAGCGAGACGTTGCGGAGGTAGTCGAGGACCTCCTCGCGGGTCGTCTCGCGGCCCAGGCGCAGCGACAGGATCGCGATCGAGACGTCCGGGACGGGGACGCGGATCGAGCTGCCGGTGATGGGCGCCTTGAGGTCCGGCAGGGCCTTCGCGACGGCGGAGGCGGCGCCGGTCTCGGTGATGACCATGTTGAGCGGCGCGGAGCGGCCGCGGCGGTCGGCCTTGTGGTAGTTGTCCAGCAGGTTCTGGTCGTTGGTGAACGAGTGGACGGTCTCCACGTGGCCGCGCAGCACGCCGTACTCGTCCGCCATCGCCTTCAGCGGCGGGACGATCGCGTTGGTGGTGCAGGACGCGCAGGAGAGGATCTGGTCGTCCGGCTTGATGGTGTCGTGGTTGACGCCGTGGACGATGTTCGGGACATCGCCCTTGCCCGGCGCGGTCAGGACGACCTTGGCGATGCCCGGGCGCAGGTGCTGCGAAAGGCCCTCGCGGTCGCGCCACTTGCCCGTGTTGTCGATGAGGATGGCGTCGTTGATGCCGTACGCCGTGTAGTCCAGCTCCGACGGGTCGTTGGCGTAGATCACCTTGATCTCGTTGCCGTTGGCGACGATCGTGCTGTTCGCCTCGTCCACGGTGATGGTGCCCTGGAACTGGCCGTGGATGGAGTCGCGGCGCAGCAGCGAGGCGCGCTTCACGATGTCCTGGTCACCGCCGCGGCGGACGACGATGGCCCGCAGCCGCAGGCCGTTGCCCGAGCCGGTCTTCTCGATGAGCAGGCGGGCGACGAGGCGGCCGATGCGGCCGAAGCCGTACAGGACGACGTCGCGCGGCTCGCGGCGCTCGATCTTGTTCTCGCCGGTCGCGCCGGCGACGGCCTCGGCGGTGAACTCCTCGACGGACAGGCCGCGTGTGTCGGCCTTGTACGTCGCGGCCAGCATGCCGATGTCGATCTGCGACGGGCCCAGGTCGAGCGTCGTGAGGGCCTGCAGGAAGGGGAGCGTCTCGGTGACCGACAGCTCCTCACCGGCGATCTGCCTCGCGAA
This sequence comes from Streptomyces sp. SudanB25_2051, assembly GCF_964272635.1. Classification (NCBI taxonomy): domain Bacteria; kingdom Bacillati; phylum Actinomycetota; class Actinomycetes; order Kitasatosporales; family Streptomycetaceae; genus Streptomyces; species Streptomyces sp. SudanB25_2051. Next base: position 466,102 of record NZ_OZ186787.1, on the reverse strand, counting down.
TCGGTGGGTCTTGAGGATGCTCACCACCGACTTGTTCACCAAGGACCGGCTGTGCAGCAGGACGGTGACGTCCCGTTCCCGATGCAGCTTCCCGATCATCGGGATCATCGACTCCGCGATCTCCTCGCGGTTCTTCCAGTTGGTGAACGAGTCGTCTTTGACAGTCACAGGAATTATCTTTCGAGCTAGGCGGTGCTCATATGCTAACCACACCCCGGTTTGATCAATCAACGGGCCTCTGCGACGGCCTCCACGGCCCCTGGCGGCCCCCTCCCGCGAGTCGTGCCACAGTGCCGCCCCGCACCCACCCCAAAGACGAATCCCAGATGCGTCTTTGCTAGCGTCCCGTGGCGTGAGGCTGACCAAGTTCACCGATCTGGCGCTCCGCGCCGTCATGCGGCTCGCCGTCCTCGACGGCGACGCGCCGCCGACCACCCGCGAGGTGGCCGAGTCCATGGGCGTGCCCGCCGCGCACATGGCGAAGGCTGTCACGCGGCTGCGGCACCTCGGCGTGCTGGAGGCCCGCCGGGGCCGGGGCGGTGGCCTGGCGCTGACCGCGCTCGGGCGCGGCGCATCGGTCGGCTGGCTGGTCAGGGAGTTGGAAGGGGACGGGGAGGTCGTCGCCTGCGAAGGCGAGACGCCCTGTCCGCTGCGTGCCGCGTGCCGGCTGCGCGGCGCGCTGCGCGACGCGCAGGAGGCCTTCTACGCCACGCTCGACGCGTTCACGGTCGCCGATCTGGTGTCCTCGCCGACCGGCCCGGTGCTCGTCGGCCTCGTCGGCCGCCGCCCCGGCTGAACGGCGGCCGCACGCCGCTGGAAGGCGGCGAACACGCCCGTCCGTCGGCTTTTTAATGCGAAGATCACTTACCACTTTGAGGAGTCGCTGTGCTGTCCGAGCGGTCCGTCCCGGTCGTCCGCGCCACCCTGCCCGTCGTCGGCGCCCACATCGGCGCGATCACGGAGCTGTTCTACGAGAAGCTGTTCACCGACCGGCCGGAGCTGCTGCGCGACCTGTTCAACCGGGGCAACCAGGCCGCCGGCGAGCAGCAGAAGGCCCTCGCCGGCTCCATCGCCGCGTTCGCCGGGATGCTCGTGGAGCATCCGGAGGCCCGCCCGGACGCGATGCTCTCCCGCATCGCCCACAAGCACGCCTCCCTCGGCGTCACGTCCGGGCAGTACAAGCTCGTCCACCAGCACCTCTTCGCCGCCATCGGGGAAGTCCTCGGCGACGCCGTCACCGAGGAGGTGGCCGCCGCCTGGGACGAGGTGTACTGGCTGATGGCGAACGCCCTGATCGCCGTCGAGGCCCGCCTCTACCAGGAGGCCGGCGTCCCCGAGGGCGCCACGTGGCGGCGCATGGAGGTGGTGGAGCGGCGCGAGGAGACCGCCGACGCCGTGTCGCTCCTCCTGCGCCCCGCCGACGGCACGCCCGCCGGAGCCTTCCGGCCGGGCCAGTACGTCGGCGTCCGGGCCGTCCTGCCCGACGGCGCCCGCCAGATACGCCAGTACAGCCTCTCCTCCGCGCCCGGCGCGACCGAGTGGCGGATCACCGTCAAGCGCGCCCGGGGCGGCGCCGGACCCGACGGCGAGGTGTCGTCGTGGCTGCACGGGCACACCCGCGCCGGTGACGTCCTCGACGTCTCCGCCCCCTTCGGCGACCTGGTCCTGCCCGACGGCGACGGGCCGCTGCTGCTGGTCTCGGCCGGTATCGGCTGCACGCCGATGCTGTCGATGCTGCACCACCTCGCCGGCCGGGGGGACGGCCGCCCGGTGACCGTCGTCCACGCCGACCGCACCCCCGCCGACCACGCCCACCGCGAGGAGCTCCGCCGCCTGGCCGGCCGGCTGTCCGGCGCCCGGCTGCACCTCTGGTACGAGGAGCCCGGCGACGACCCGGACGCGGCGCGCGGCACGGTCGACGTGGCCGCGCTCGACCTGCCGGACGGCGTCACCGCCTACCTCTGCGGCCCGCTGCCCTTCATGCGCGCGGTCCGGGGCGACCTGCTGCGCCGCGGAGTGCCCGCGAGCGCCGTCCACTACGAGGTGTTCGGCCCGGACCTGTGGCTCGGCCGCGACTGAACCGCCGCCGGTGAACGCGCCCGGCCCGGTGGCCCGCCCCGCGCGGGGACGGCCACCGGGCCGGGTGCTCATGTGCCGTACGGTTCGCGGGGCGGCGCCAGGGCCGCGCGCCGCTCTCGGGCGGGCGGAACCGTGCGGGCGCGGGGCCCGCGTCGGCCGGACCGTGCGGGCTCGGGCCCGCGCTCTCCGGAGCCCTGCCGACTCGGGCCCGCGTCGGAGTCGTACGGACGCCGGGTCAGAGGCGGCCGGGTGTGCCGTCCTCGACCGGGTCGAGCATCTCCTCGCGGGGCGGGGCCGCCGCCCCCGCCGGAGCGGCGCCGCGGCGCCGCGCGGTCAGCCAGGTCGCGACCGGCTCGGTGTAGCGGGCGGTCAGCGGCCCCATGACGACGAGGATCAGCACGTACGCCGTGGCCAGCGGGCCGAGGGACGGCTCGATGCCGGCCGTCACGGCCAGGCCCGCGATGACGATGGAGAACTCGCCGCGCGCCACCAGCGTCCCGCCGGCCCGCCAGCGGCCCTTGACGGAGATGCCGGCGCGCCGCGCGGCCCAGTACCCCGTCGCGATCTTCGTACCGGCCGTCACCACGGCCAGCGCCAGCGCGGGCAGCAGCACGGGCGGGATGCTCGCGGGGTCGGTGTGCAGGCCGAAGAAGACGAAGAACACCGCGGCGAACAGGTCCCGCAGCGGGCTCAGCAGATTGTGCGCGCCCTCCGCCACCTCGCCGGACAGGGCGATGCCGACCAGGAACGCGCCCACGGCGGCCGACACCTGGAGCTGCTGGGCGATCCCCGCCACCAGCAGCGTCAGGCCGAGGACGACCAGCAGCAGCTTCTCCGGGTCGTCACTGGAGACGAACCGCGAGATCAGCCGCCCGTAGCGCACCGCCAGGAACAGGACGAGGCCCGCGACGCCGAGCGCGATGGCCAGCGTGGCGCTGCCCGCCGCCAGACCGACCCCGGCCAGCAGGGCCGTGATGATCGGCAGGTACACGGCCATCGCCAGGTCCTCCAGGACCAGGATGGACAGCACCACCGGGGTCTCCCGGTTGCCGAGCCGCCCCAGATCGCCGAGGACCTTCGCGATGACCCCCGACGAGGAGATCCAGGTCACGCCCGCGAGGACGACCGCCGCGACCGGGCCCCAGCCCAGCAGCAGCGCCATCGCCGCGCCGGGCAGCGCGTTCAGGGCCGCGTCGACCAGGCCGGCGCGGTACTGCGTCTTCAGATTGGTGACCAGGTCGGTCGCCGTGTACTCCAGCCCCAGCATCAGCAGCAGGAGGATGACGCCGATCTCGGCGCCGATCGCCACGAACTCCTCGCTCGCGCCGAGCGGCAGCAGCCCGCCCGTGCCGAACGCGAGACCCGCCAGCAGATAGAGCGGGATGGGGGAGAACTTCAACCGCCCGGCCAGGCGCCCCAGCAGGCCGAGGCCCAGGATGATCGCACCGAACTCGATCAGAAAGACAGCGGACGAGTGCATCTATCACTCCCTCCCGAGTATTGCGGCGGCGGCGTCCACGCCCTCGCGGGTGCCGATGACGATGAGGGTGTCCCCGCCGGCCAGCCGGAAGTCCGGACCCGGCGAGGGGATCGCGTCGGCCCGGCGCAGCACGGCGACGACCGACACCCCCGTCTCGGTCCGCATCCGGGTGTCCCCGAGATGCCGCCCGCACCAGTACGACGTGGCGGTCAGCTCGATCCGCTCGGCCACCAGGCCGAGGTCCGTCGTGGACAGCAGGCTCGGGCTGTGGTGGGCGGGCATGAGGGCGTCGATCAGCGCCTCGGCCTCCGTCGCCGTCAGCTTCACGGACAGCGCGCATTCGTCGGGGTCGTCCCGCCGGTACGCGTTGAGCACCCGCGTCCCGTCCCGTTGGGCGACGACCGACAGGCGGCGGTCCTCGCGCGTCGTGAGGTCGTAGCGGACCCCGATTCCGGGCAGCGGCGTACTGCTCATCCGTGGAGCGTGCACGGTGGATCTCTCTCCCTGGGCGTGGCTGGAGCGGTGCGGGGACGTGTGGGGCGGCATGGGCCAGGCATGCCGGAAGGGCGTGTGGGGACGCCTTGACGAATACTTTACCCGGGCAACCAATCGGGGAATTCCGTGTGAGGCACCGCATTCCCGCCCGTATCCGGCGCCGCGTGTCACCCTGGCCGTGACCGGCCCCTTGCCCGCCGTTCACACGCGGGGGTTACGATCGCCAGGGTTACGGCGTCGGGCGCTTCGGCGCGAGGCCCGCTCGGAAGGTAGGGAACATGGGAACGTTCAGTGTGTGGCACCTCGCCATCGTCCTCGGAGTCGTCGTGCTGCTCTTCGGCAGCAAGAAGCTGCCCGAGATGGCTCGCTCCCTCGGCAAGTCCGCCCGCATCCTCAAGAGCGAGGCCGCCGCGATGAAGGCCGAGAACGCCAAGACGGAAGAGGTCGGCAAGGCGGACGACACGACCGTCCCGCCGCCGTCCCGCCCCGCCTCCTGAACCCCGCGGCCGGGCGGCGCCGCTGCGCGCCACCCGGCGGCGCACCCGCGCGTCCCGTCCGGCGCGCGTACGGCCGACGGCCCCGCCCGGCGCTCGTGACGCCCCCCGGGCCGCCGCCCGCCTCCCACCGGCGCTGACGCCCGGCCCCCGACGCCGCCCGCTCGTCGAGTGGGCCGGGAGCGCGGCCCCCCGTGTCACATCCGGTGCCCTTCGCGCTGCCCGGTGGCCGCGCCGCGTCTCTTCCACCCGGTCCGCGTGAGCCCCAGTCCGCGCGAGCTCAGGTCTGCGTGAGGCCCGGTCCGCGTGAGCTCCGGTCCCGTACCACGTGAAGGGGCCGGGCGGTCCGTGCCGCCCGGCCCCTTCACGCCGATCGCCCCACGCGTCGCGCTGAGCCTCACGCCCAGGTCGCGTCGCTCACGCCACGGTGCGGCGGACGCACTCCGCCACCACGTCCCGCAGGCTCCCCGTGCGGTGCAGGATCTGCCGCTGCACCTGTGCCCCGTTGCCGTGCTTCAGCAGGTCCGCCAGGGCGTCCTGCGCCGGCAGGGTGTCGCCGTTCTCGTCCAGCGCGTCCCGGACGTGGTCGAACAGGGCCCGTACGACCGCCTCCGCGGGGGCCGGGCGCATCGTCAGCGGGTGGATCAGCTCGCCCTCCAGGCCCGAGCGGGCCGCGCGCCAGCTCGCCAGCCGCAGTAGCGCCACCCCGTGCCGGGCCGGCGGCACGCCCTCGCGCCACTCCCGCGCCGCCGTGTCCACCAGGCCCCGGATCAGCGTGGCCAGCAGCACCGTCGTCGACGGGTCCAGGCAGACGTCCGCGACCCGGACCTCCACCGTCGGATACGCCTTGGACAGCCGGGCGTCGAAGTACACCATGCCCTCGTCGCGCAGCGCCCCGCTCGCGATCATGTCGGCGACCTGCTCGTGGTACCGGTCGGCCGACCCGAACACCTCCACGGGCCCGGCGGACGGCCAACGCCCCCACACCCGGTTGCGGTAGCTGCTGTATCCGCTGTCCTCACCCTGCCAGAACGGCGAGTTGGCGCTCAGCGCCAGCAGCACGGGCAGCCACGGCCGCATGCGGTCCAGGACGCCCACGCCCTCCTCGTCCGACTCCACGGCCACGTGCACATGGCACCCGCAGGTCAACTGCTCCTGCGTGGTCAGGCCGAAGTGCTCCTTCAGCCACAGATGCCGCTCGTCGGTGCCGAGGGTCGGGCTCACCTCCAGCGGCGAGGTGGCGAGGGCCGCCACCGACGCGTCGACCCCTTCGGCGTGCCGGGCCGCCTCCGCCCGCCAGCGGCGGATCTCCTCCTCCAGGTCCCGCATGTCCGTCTGCGGGCTCGTCGCGAACTCCAACTGCTGCCGCTGGAGTTCACTCTCGAACACCTCGTCGTTCCCCAGCGGGTCGCGTGAGGCCGCCGCCAGGACCGCCGCGGACAGAGCGCGGGGCTCCCCGTTCTGACGGTCCACGAGCAGCAGCTCCTCTTCGACACCCACACTCCGCACAACATCACCTTTCTCAGCTCCGGGCCGACCGCCGCGCGAGCCGCCGGGCGGATCGGCGGCGCAGCCACAGGGGGAGTACGTACCAGCACAGCGCGAACCAGAGCATCACCCCGGCCACGAGCAGCTCGGCGAGCAGCCCGGGCACCACCACGTGGAGGATGAGGAGCAGCGTGCAGCCGATCGTCAGGGCGAGCAGCACCATCCCGCACATCATCAGCTTGTGCGCGGTGCCCACCAGCTCGTCCTTCATCCGCTGCCCCGACAGGAACCGGTGCAGCGACACCGGCGCTATCAGCGCCGCGGTCGCGGAGGCGCCCAGCACCACCGTGATCACGTAGATCACCCGGTCCGTCGTCGCCAGCTCCCGGAACAGCGGGGTGAACGCGACGCTCAGCAGGAAACCGAAGAGGATCTGTACGCCCGTCTGGGCGACCCTCGTCTCCTGGAGGATCTCGTTCCAGCGGCGGTTGACCCGGTCGCGGGCCGTCTCCGGCCGCTCCGGCTCCAGGACGGCCGCCGGGCTCTCCACGGCGGCCACCGGGATCTCCAGGCCGGCCGCCGGAGCCTCCGCACCGGCCACCGCACCGGCGTGCATGCCCGTCGGCGGAGCCTCCGAGCCGGCCGCGCCCTCCGCCGCGCCCGGCACCTCGAGCGCCGGCGCCTTGAACGGCGGGACGGCGAGGGCCCGCGCACCGGCCTGCCCCGCGCCTCGCGCGCAGGAAGGGCACGCGCCTGCTGAGGGGCGGCGCCCTGCGGGCCACCCGACCGGCTGCTCCGTCATGGTCATGGCGTCGTCCTCCGTACTCGGGGACGTTCGTGTGCCCAGTCCGCTCCGAAGCATGCCGATGCCCCCAACCGGTTGCGAATGCGGTGAAACGGGGTTAGCCGGACCGGATCACGGGGGACCCGTGGTTCCGTGAGAGCCCGCCCACCGGCCACGACGCCGGGGAGCGGGCGCCAGACAGACGCGGAGGAGGGATCGTCGCACCATGACGACGGCACGAGAGATCATGACCGAGGGCGCCGAGTGCATCGGCGAGAACGAGACCGTACTCGACGCCGCCAAGAAGATGACGGAGCTCGGCGTCGGTGCCCTGCCCATCTGCGGAACCGACAACAAGCTCAAGGGCATGCTCACGGACCGCGACATCGTCGTGAAGGTCCTCGGCGCGGGCAAGGACCCCGCCGACTGCAAGGCCGGTGAACTGGCCCAGGGCGAGGCGGTCACCATCGGCGCCGACGACGACGCGGACGAGATCCTGCGCACGATGACCCAGCACAAGGTGCGCCGACTGCCCGTCATCGACGGCCACACCCTCGTCGGCATCGTCGCCCAGGCCGATGTCGCACGGGCGCTGCCCGAACCGAAGGTCGGCGACCTCCTGGAGGCGTTGTCCACCGACTGAGCAGCCCCGGCATCCCGCCGGCACCGGGCCCCGGCCGCGCGCACGCGACCGGGGCCCGCCTCGTTTCGTACACCGCCCCAGGGGAGGGAGGCGCATGCCATGGGCGACATCCTGACCGGCACGTGTTCGTGGACGGACCCGGCCCTGGTCTCCAGCGGCTGGTATCCGCGCGGCCGGCGCGACGCGGAGGGGAGGCTGCGGCACTACGCGGACCGCTTCCCGGTCGTCGAGGTCGACTCGTCGTACTACGGCCTGCCCAGCGCCCGCAACAGCGCGCTCTGGGCCGAACGCACCCCGGCCGGCTTCCGCTTCGACGTGAAGGCGTTCTCGCTGCTCACCGGCCATCCGACCCGCCCCGCCGCGCTGCCCGCCGACTTACGGCCCGCGCTCGCCCGGCACGGCGGGACGCACCGCGCGCCCGCCGCTCCGGCGCTCCTGGACGAGGTGTGGCACCGCTTCGCCGCGGCGCTCCGACCGCTGCGCGACGCGGGCCGGCTGGGCGCGGTGCTGTTCCAGCTGCCCCCGTGGGCGGCCCCCGGCCCGCGCGTCCGGGCATTCCTCGAGGACTGCCGCGAGCGCACGGACGGCTGGCGGATCGCGGTCGAGTTCCGCCACCCCGGCTGGTGGACCGGCGCCGAGCGGGCCGGGACGGCGGCGCTGCTGCGCGACCTGGACCTGGCGTCGGTCGCCGTCGACACGGCCCCGGGCCTCGCCGGTTCGCTCACCCCCGACGTGCCGGTCACCTCCCCGGCGCTGTCGGTCGTACGGTTCCACGGCCGCAGCCCGGCGTGGGGCACCGGCAGCAAGGAGGACCGGTTCCGGCACGGCTACACGGAGGAGGAGCTGCGCGAGTGGCTGCCCCGGCTGCGCGCCCACGCCGACCGGGCCGCCGAGGTCCACGTCCTGTTCAACAACTGCTGCGGCGACGCCGCCGTACGCGCCGCCGAGGCCATGCGCGGCCTCCTCGGCGACACGGCGAAGGAGCCGCCGCGTACCGGCGCACATGGGAACGGCCCGGCGGGGCACACGGGTTGCGACCCGAACGGACCGGCCGGACGCACCGCGCCGACCGCGTCCGGCACCGGCACACAGGAGGTGTCATGTCCCAACTGATCCGCCGCATCAAGAGGTTCAGCCGCAGCCCGCAGGGGCGCAGGCTCATCCACACGGCGCGCCGCGCCGCCCTGGACACCCGGCGGCGCCGCACCACCCGCAGCCGAGGGCTGCTGGGGCGGCTGGTGCCGCGCCGCCACTGACGGCGCCGCCCCGTCCCGCACCGCGCCGCGGCCCCCGCCGGATCCCCCCGACCGGCCGGGGCCGCGGCGTGTCCGGGGGTTGTCGGCGGGGCCCGGCGACCCTGGGCGTAGGCCGTACGTCTGACAAATGTCATGGCTTCCTGTGCGCAACTTCCTTCTGGCGAAGGAGAGTCGGGCCCTTCGGGCCGCCCGAGGATGGGTGTGGGGCACCCACCGGTGCCCCGCACCGACCACCGCAGGAGTGCCCATGCACCTCTCGCCGCGCCCCGCCCGCCGAGGGCTGCGCCTCGCCGCAGTCACCTCCGGCGCCGTCCTGCTGTCGCTCGCCGCCGGGACGCTGCCCGCCCAGGCCGCCCCCGCCGCGCCGACCGCGGCGGCCGTCGCGGAACGCCACGCCCCGCGCCTCGACCGGCAGGCCCTGCGCGCCTCGCTGGACGCCATCCACCAGGCCGGCATGTACGGCACGTACTCCGCCGTCCGCGACGGCTCCGCGCACTGGCGCGGCGCCTCCGGCATCGCCGACAGGGACACGAAGCGCCCCGTCCGGCCCGGCTTCGAACACCGTGTCGGCAGCATCACCAAGACGTTCACCGCCGTCGCCGTGCTCCAGCAGGTCCACGCGGGCCGCGTCGACCTGGACGCGCCCATCGGCCGCTACCTGCCCGCACTCGTGCCGGGCGAGCAGGGCCGCACCATCACCGTGCGCATGCTGCTCAACCACACCAGCGGTCTCGGCGACCACATAGCCGCGGCGTTCCCCGGCATCATGGAGGACGCCGGCAAGGCGCTCGACGAGGGCCGCTTCCGGCACTGGGCGCCCGAGGAGCTGATCCGCTTCGGACTCGCCGCCCCCGCGCCCGCGCCGCGCGGCACGTACAGCTACTCCAACACGAACTACATCATCATCGGCGAGCTGCTGCGCGAGGTCACCGGCGAGGACCCGGAGCGGTACATCACCCGCCACGTCATCCGGAAGGCCGGGCTGCGCCACACGTACTTCCCGCGCACGCCGTACCTGACGGGCCCGCACTCCAAGATGTACGAGTCGATGTACGGCCTGATCGACCCGCCGCGGGACTACAGCGTCTACGACATGTCCTGGGGCGGCCTGGCCGGCAACCTCGTCTCCACCATGGACGACCTCAACTCCTTCTACCGGCAGCTCCTCACCGGCCGCCTCGTCGGCCCGGCCGAGCTGCGCGAGATGAAGACGACCGTCCCCATGTACGAGGCGCCGCCCGGCCAGGAGGCCGCCATGCGCTACGGGCTCGGCATCTACACGACCCGGATGTCCGACGGCCGCTGGTACTGGGGCCACGACGGCGGGGTGTTCGGCGCCGGCACCCTGGCGCTGTCCACGGACGACGGCCGCCACCAGGTCGCTCTCGGGATGAACCTGATGAAGTACCAGCGCGTCGACGACAGCGGCCAGATCGAGCCGCACGCCATCGACCACGCGCTGATCCGCCACGTCGAGACCGCCCTGGCCGGCGCCCCGACGGCTCCCGCGCCCTCGGCGGCCCCGTCCGCCCGGTCCGCGTCCCCGTCGGCCCGCCCGGCGGCGCCCGCGCTCACGGCGCTGCCCTCGGCGGCCGAGCCCCGGCCGTTCGCCACGCCGGACCCGCTGCGGCGCTGAACCGGCCGGGCGCCGTGAGCGCCCGGTACGACGGCCCGAGGGGCCGGGGCCCGCAGCCCGCACGAGGCCGCGGGCCCCGGCGCGTGCGGTGCCGCGGGCCCGTGCGGGACCCCGGCCATGCGGGAGTCGGACCCGTGCGGGCTGCGGCCTCCTGCGGGCCTGCGGGCCCCGGCGCGTGCGGTGCTGCGGTCTCCTGCGGGCCTGCGGGCCCCGGCGCGTGCGGTGCTGCGGTCTCCTGCGGGCCTGCGGGCTCCTGCGGGTCGCGCTCACGGGTGGGGCGGCAGCCGCAGGGCGCTGAGGGCGAGGGCCAGCTCGACCAGGTCCGCGGGGCGCCCGAGGGACCGGCCGGTCAACTGCTCGCAGCGGCGCAGCCGGTTGAGGACCGTGTTGCGGTGGCAGTACAGGCGGGCACCGGCGCGGCGTGCCGAACCGTCGCACTCCAGCCAGACGGCCAGTGTCTCCAGCAGCAGATCGCGGTCGGCCGGTTCGAGGCGTAGCAGCGGGCCCAGCACCCGCCCGGTGAGCGCCGTGGCGAGGTCCGGCGACGACACGAGGAGGGCGGCCGGCAGATGGTCCTCCAAGCGGACCGTCCCGCCGTCCCCGGGGCACAGGCGCAGGGCGATGTCCGCCAGCCTGCGCGCGTCCCCGACCGCCGCCAGCCCCTCCACCGCCGGGCTCACCCCGACGCGGACGCCGGGCGCCGCGCCCAGCCGCGCCGCCAGCGCGGCAACCACCCCGTGACCGCCGTGTCCGTCGTGGTCCCCGTCCCCGTCGCGTCCCCCGCCCTGCGCGTGCGCCAGGCGGCGGGGACCGTCCGCGTCAGGCCCCTGCCCCCGGCCCCGACCGCCTCCGTCGCCGTCCCCGTCGAGGAGCACGATGCCGTACTCGGCGTCCGCCCCGGTGTGCCAGCGCACGCGCGGGTCCGGCGTGGCCGGCTCCGGCGGCTCCGCCCCCGAGGGGAGCCGCCCGCCGACGGCGACGACCGCGTACCGGCCGCGCTCCGGAAGTCCCAGCGCGGCCGCCGTCTCCGGCAGGTCCGCGAGCCGTGCCGTGCCGTCCAGCAGCGCCCCGGCCAGCAGCCGCAGCCGGTTCTCCTGCCGCCACGTCAGCCGCCGCTCCACCCGCCGGTACGCGTCGGAGACGAGCGCGCACTGCTCGTCGACGAAGTCCCACACGTCACCGGCCACATGCACCAGCAGCCGTACGTCGTCGGCGGAGCGGCGGGACGTCTCCTCGACCAGCGCCTCCCACACGAGCGCCCCGCCCAGCCGGAACGCGTGCAGCAGCGCGTCCAGCGGCATGCCGCGCTCGGCGCGCGCCGCCCCGGTCCGCCACGAGCAGCGCCGCGCCTCCTCCCGCGCGGCGCGGGGGTCGAGCAGCGAGGCGATTCCGTGGCGCAGCGACTGGTGGGCCTCCTGCCAGACGTGACCGGGCTCGCCGGCGAGCGCCGCCCGGTACGCGGGCTCGCGCTCCCGCAGGGCCGCGACCAGCCGGTCGGTCAGATCGGGCAGGTCGTCCAGGAGGGCGCGCGCCGACCGGTGCAGCACCCGCCGGGCCGCCCCGGAGTCCGCGCCGCTCCGGGCGGGGCCGCGCGCGGGACGCGGCACCCGCGCCTCCGGTGACGGCGCCGCGGCACGCGGCCGTACGGCATCGCGCATCGTGTCCCTCCCCGAGGCCGGTGGACGCGGGGCCTGCCGGGCCCCGCCGCCCCTGGAAGGATGGCATACCGTCCGGTCGGTCGAGGAGTCATGCGCGGGGATGCGCGCGAGGCCGTTCCGCGTGCGGGCCGTGCCGGTCCCGTACGGCCCGCACGGCGGGTGCCTCCGGCGGCGCGGGGTCGGCGGGGTGCGCGCGGTCCACCATCCGCGCCAGGTCGACGCGCGACCGGACGCCCAGCGTCGCGAAGACGTTGCGCAGATGGTGGTCGACCGTGCGGGGACTGAGCGAAAGCCGCACCGCCACCTCCCGGTTGGTGGCGCCGTCGGCGACCAGCAGCGCGATGCGCATCTGCTGGGCCGTCAGCCCGGCCAGGCCGCCTTCGGGCCGGCTGCGCGGCGCGCTGCCCGACGCCCGCAGTTCGCTGTCGGCCATCTCCGCCCAGCCCCGCGCCCCGCACTGCTCGAACGCCACCAGCGCCTCCCGCAGCCGGTCGGCGGCCTCGCGCGGCCGCCGCTGCCGCCGCAGCCACTTCCCGTACAGCAGCAGGGTCCTGGCCCGCTCGAACTCACCGCTCGCCGACTCGTGGCGGTGCAGCGCCCGCTCGTACCAGTCACCCGCCTCCGCCGGGTCCAGCAGCGCACGGCAGCGGGCCAGCAGGGCCGGCGCCTGCGGATCGCCACCCAGCGACGCCCACACCGCGAACTCCTCCACGGCCGACCGCGCCGCCCCCGCCTGGCCCGCGAGGGCCGTCGCCTCCACATAGCAGGGGATGGCCAGCACCCGTACCGCGAAGTGCCCGCCCCTCGCGACCGGCCGGACGACCGGGCGGAGCCGGGCGGCGGCCTCCGGAGCGCGGCCCCGGCTCAGGTCCGCGCGCGCCGACGCCCACTGGGCGAGCGCCGCGGCCTGCGCCAGCCCGTGCCGCCGCGCGGTGTCCATGGCCCGCCCCGTGTGCGCCGCGACCCCCGTCTCGTCGCCCTCGACCGACAAGGCCAGCGCCAGGACGGCGTGCAGATGGGCGGCGGCGTTCCGCTGCCCGGTCCGGCCCGCCGCCCGCAGGCCCTCCTCGGCGTGGGCGCGCGCCCGCCCGTGCCGGCCCGCCCGCAGCTCGGCGTACGCCAGATACTCCAGCGCCCGCGGTTCGAACACCGCCGAGCCGGACGCCCGCGCCGCGGCGACGGCCCGCGCGCCGACCCGGCAGGCCGCGGCGACGTCCCCGGTGACCAGTGCCGCCCCCCCGGCCCGCAGCAGCCGCGCCGGGTCGGCGCCGCCCGGACCGGCCCGCTCGACCGTGCGCCGCAAAGGCTCCCGCGCCAGGTCCAGCCGTCCCCGCAGCGCGGCCCGCAAACCGGCCGGGTACGCGTCATCGCCCCAGCCCCCGCCCGGCGGCGCACACTCCGGCGCCCGGCGGCCCCCGGCGCCCGTACCGCCCGTACCGTCCGTGCCGTCCGGACGCTCCGCCCGCCGGTGCCCGGGGGTGTCCAGGGCGGCGAGGCACGCGGCCACGTCCCCGGCGGCCCACGCGGCGTCCGCCGCCGCCAGGCGGGCGACGGCCGCCCGGTCCGGGTCGTACGGATCGAGGAGCCGGGCGGCGGCGGTCAGCGACTCGTACGCGTCCAGCACCGGGCCGTCGTCCGCCCCGAGCAGGCCGGCGACCAGCTCGACCCGGCCCCGCACCGCGTCGTGGCCGCCCGCCGCCCGTGCCGCGGCCAGCAACTCCCGCGCCCGGCCGGGCAGTCCCGTGAGGCGCGCCTGCTCGGCCGCCGCCACCAGGCGCTCCCCGCGCGCCCCCGTCCCCGTCGTCAGCTCCGCCGCGCGCGCCAGCGCCGCCGACCGCTCGCGGTGCGGACGGCGGGCGTCCTCCCGTGCCGCCTCGGCGGCGAGCGCGGCGGCCAGCCGCGGGTCGGGGCCCGGTACGGACAGCGCGGTGTGGGTCAGGCGCGCGAGCGGGTTGCGGGACCCGTCCAGGGCGGCGGCGAGCGTCCCGTGCGCCGCGCGCCTCCGGTCGGGCGCGGCGTCCTCGTACACCAGCCGCCGCAGCGGCACCGTGGCGCAGCCGACGCGGCCACCGGACCGGACGAGCAGCCCGGCCGCCTCGGCTGCGGCGAACACCCGCCCCGGCAGCCCCGCGTGGCGCGCGGCGTCCCGCACCAGCCCGGCGTCGGCGGTGCCGCCCGCCGGGCCGTCCTCCGACGCCGCCGCGACCAGGAGCAGTAACGCCCGCACCTCCTCGGGGAGTTCGTCGGGCGCCGGGCTCACCACGCGTCTCAGTGCCACGGTGTCCACGAGCGGACCGGGCAGCGGCTCCGAGCCGGCCAGCCGCGCGGGGGAGAGGCGCTCCGCGAGGAGGACGAGCAGGGCCGGGTTGCCGTCCGCCTCCGTCACCAGCTCCTCCCGTACGGAAGGCTCCACGGGCACCGCCGCCGCGTCGTCCACCACGCGTGCCGCCGCCCCGCGCGACAGCGGCCCGAGGACCACGGACGGCAGCCCCGCGAAGTCCCGGCTCCCCGGATGCCGCCGCGCCGCCGTCACCAGCACCGCGACGGGGCCCGTCCGGGGCGCGTCGCGCAGGAAGGCGGCGAGGGACCGCCGGGACGCCTCGTCCCACAGGTGCGCGTCGTCCACGCACACCAGCGGCGTCCCCCTGGCGGACGCGGCCCGCAGCGCGTCGGCCAGCCGCGGGCCCTCCATGGGCGCCTCGGCCGTGTGGGGGCCCTCCATGTGCGCGGTGTCCGTGTGCGCGTCCTCCATGTGCCGGCCGGCCATGTGGGCGCCGGACATGTGCGGGTCGGACATGTGCGGGTCGGACATGTGCGGTGCGGCCATGTGCGGGGCCGCCATGTGCGGTGCGGCCGTGTGCGGGGTCGCCATGTGCCGGTCGGCCATGTGTGCGTCGGGCGGCGGTGCGTCGGGCGCGGCTCCGTGTCGGGCGAGGGCGTCGCACAGGACGCGCAGCCCGCCGCCCGGCACGCGGCAGTCGCCCGGTGCCGCGGCCACCCGTACGACGGGGCCGCCCGTGAAGGCGGCCGCCGCGTGGTCCAGCAGCGCCGTGCGGCCCATCCCCGGGTCGCCGAGCAGCACGAGGACGCCGCAGCCGCCGCGGCGCGGGGCGTCCAGCACGGCGGCGACGGACCGCAGTTCCGTGTCCCGGCCGTGCGGACGGGAACGCCGTTCGAAGGTCGGCTGTACGGTCATTCCCGCGACGGTAGCGATCCGCGCCCGTACCCGGAAGCCGTCCGACCGGTTCCCGCTTCCGGGCCGCCGCCCGCCCCGCACCGCCTCCCACCTGCGAGGACGCCCGCCGTTGTGCCGGTGCCCAGTCACCCGCACCGGACTGTGTGCCACCGCCCCGCCGGCCCGCACCCGCGCGGGCCCCCGCGCCAGTCACCCACGCCCCACTGCCCCGCATCCGCACGAGACCCGCCCGCCACACATCCGCCCCGCCACACCCCGGTGCACATCCGCCCCACCACGGCCCGGTGCACATCCGCCCCGCCACAGCGCCGACACGCATCCGTCACGGCACACGGCCGGCGGCCGCGCGCGGGGCGCGGCCGCCGGTGGTGGTGAGACCCCGCAGGGCCTCGGATTCAGGACACGTGCGGGCAGTTGCCCCGGTACTCCTCGATGGTGAGGCTCGGCCGGGGCAGCGGGCACAGGAACTGCTCGTAGCGGGTGTCGTTGTCGATGAACCGCTTCAGCCACGAGATGCTGTACTTCGCGATCGTCGTGTTCGACGAGTTCGGCGCGAAGTGCGAGGCCCCGTTCAGCTCCAGGTACGCCCGGTCCAGCGATGACGGAAGGCTCTCGTAGAACGGCTCCGCGTGGCTGGACACCGGCGCGATGCTGTCGCCGTCGGCGCCCATGATGAGCGTCGGCGTCTGGATCTCCGGCCAGGTCTTGTCCAGGTTCCACGGCGTCAGCGGGATCGCCGCCTGGAGCGACGGACGGCTCTTTGCCGCCTCCAGGCTGCCGCCGCCGCCCAT
The DNA here is from genome assembly GCF_964272635.1 of Streptomyces sp. SudanB25_2051. Classification (NCBI taxonomy): domain Bacteria; kingdom Bacillati; phylum Actinomycetota; class Actinomycetes; order Kitasatosporales; family Streptomycetaceae; genus Streptomyces; species Streptomyces sp. SudanB25_2051. The sequence continues at coordinate 450,102 of NZ_OZ186787.1, read as the reverse complement.
GGAGTGCCCCATCACCCCGAGGCGGGTGCTGTCGACCCGGGTGCGCAGGGGGCTGACGCGCGTCAGGTAGTCCAGCGCGGCCAGGAGCTGGCGGCCCCGGCTGTCGGGCTGGTCGAGCGTCGTGTTGGTGTCGATGGTGAACACGACGAACCCCTGCGACGCGAGCCGGGGGCCCAGCCAGGCGATCGACGACTGGGTGCCCGTGTAGCCGGGGGAGATGGCGACGGCGCCGAACGTCCCGTCGCTGGTGGTCGTCGGGTAGTAGATCGTCCCTCCGCCGAAGCCGGTCACGGCCAGCGAGGAGACGGTGGCCTCCGAGACGGCGTACGGCCCGCGCACCGCCTCGATGCTGGCGTTGGTCGGCGCGGGGCCGCGCTCGTACGGGTTGTCCGCCGCGTGCGCGCCGGGCGTCGGCCCGAGGCCGAGGCCGACGACGACCGCGACGGCCGCGAGGGCGCTGCTCAGTGAACGGGTCCTGCGCTGGATGTGGGGGTGCTGGTGCACGACAAAGTCGTCCTCTCCGTCGTCTGGCGGGACCCCCGGCGCGGCGGGCGCGGCCGGCCGGCGGCGGCGCGCCGCACCGGGGGGTGGGTGGCCCGCCGGTGGGTGGCGCAGTCACTGTGGCGGCGGACCGCGGCGGCGGGCATCGGCTATATCACCGGTCTCGGCGCCGGGCGCGCACGAAGGGCCGTCCGGTGCTCGACTGGAAGGGGGCACGACGAGAGGAGCCCGCCATGTACGTGCTGCGCGTCGAGCACGCGGTACCGGACTACGAGGCGTGGAAGCAGGCGTTCGACGGCGACCCGCTGGGCCGTGGGGCGGCGGGCGTCCGGGCGTACCGGGTGATGCGGCCCGTCGGGGACCGGGACCGCGTCATGATCGACCTGGAGTTCGAGGATGTGGAGCGGGCCGAGGACATGCTGTCCCGGCTTCGGGAGCTGTGGTCCCGTGTCACGGTGGTGACGGGTCCCCGCGCCGAGGTCACGGAGGTCGTGGAGACGGGACGGTACTGAACCGGTACCGCCGCCCCCGCGCCGGGCCCGACCCGCGCCGGGCCCGCCACGCCGGTACCGCCGCCCCCGCACCGGGTCCGACCCGCGCCGGTACTCATGCCCCCGGGCCCTCCGTCACGGGCAGGCACTCGGCGAGCAGGTCCAGGACGTCGCGCCAGGCTCGCCGCGCGTGCACGGGGTGGTGGCCGACGCCGGGGACCGTGGGATGGTCGACCGGCGGGTGGTGGAAGGCGTGCAACGCGCCGCCGTAGACCGTGAGGCGCCAGTCGACGCCTGCGGCCCGCATCTCGGCGGCGAACGCGTCCCGTTGTGCGGGCGGCATGATCGGGTCTTCCGACCCGACCCCGGCCCACACCGGGCAGCGAATGCGCGCCGCCTCGCCCGGCCGGCCCGTGGTCAGTGCGTTGACCGTCCCGATCGCGCGCAGGTTGGCGCCGCCGCGCCCGAGTTCCAGCCCGACGGCGCCCCCGGTTCCGTAGCCGACGGTGGCGATGCGGTCGGGGTCGGTCCGGGGCTCGGCGCGCAGCACGTCGAGCGCCGCACGGCCGATCGCCCGCATCCGGTCGGAGTCGGCGAGCAGCGGCATGCACCGGGCCAGCATCTCCTCGGGGTCGCTCAGATAACGCCCGCCGTGAAGGTCGAAGGCCAGCGCCACATAGCCCAGCTCGGCGAGCGCGTCGGCGCGGCGGCGCTCGACGTCGCTGAGCCCCATGCCCTCCGGTCCGAGCAGCACCGCGGGCCGACGGTCGGCACCGGCCGGGAGCGCGAGGTGCCCGATCATCGTCACACCGTCGGCCGGGTACGCGACCGCACGCGTCGTCATCTTCGTCATGGGACCGGACCGTAGTGATCGTCCAGCCCGGTCCGGCCGGTGTTCCGCCACCGGCAGAACAGCACGGGTGTCCCTCCGCAAGCGGCATGCGCCCGGCGCTCAGAGCCCAACGGGGATGCCCGGCAGTTTCGCGGGACCCGCCGGCGTGCCCGGTTCGACAGAGTCGCCAGCCTTAAGCGTGCAGGAGTTTGCCTATAGTCTGTAGGTAGAGACATACTCGCCATAGGCAAACAGAGAGCAGGTGATGGTTGTGGTTCGGGCGGGACTGAGTCCGGAGCGGCTGACGCTCGCCGGTGCGGAACTCGCCGACGAGGCCGGTTTCGACCAGGTGACCCTGTCCGCGCTCGCCCGGCGTTTCGACGTGAAGCCGGCGAGCCTGTACGCGCACGTCAAGAACTCCCACGAGCTCAAGACCCGGATCGCGCTGTTCGCGCTGGAGGAGCTCGCCGACCGGGTCGCCGACGCCGTGGCCGGGCGCGCCGGCAAGGACGCCCTGACGGCCTTCGCGAACGCCTACCGGGACTACGCGCGAGCGCACCCCGGCCGGTACGAAGCGGCGCGGTACCGGCTCGACCCGCAGACCGCCGCGGCAAGCGCCGGCGTGCGGCACGCGCAGATGACACGCGCGATCCTGCGCGGCTACGACCTGGCCGAGCCGGACCAGACGCACGCGGTGCGCATGCTGGGCAGCGTCTTCCACGGCTACGCCTCCCTGGAGGCGGCCGGCGCCTTCGATCACACGGACGTCGCCGCTCAGCAGTCCTGGGCCTGGACCCTGGACTGCCTCGACACCGCGTTGCGAAGCCGGCCCACCCCCTGACCGACCGCCCCACCCCGCAACCAAGGCCCGAGGCATTGAGCACCGAACAGAACCTGATCACCACCCCCGTCACCGCCGACTTCCTGCGCGGGCACCTCGACGTGGAGGAGACCACCCACGGCCTCCTGCCGCACCGGCTGCCCGCCTGGGCGCGCCGCCGGATACCCGACGACCTGCTGGCCGTCGCCGAGGCCCAGCCCTCCGGCGTCCGGCTGGCCTTCCGTACCTGCGCCACCACCATCAGCCTGGAGACCCTGCCCACCAAACGCGTCTACCGGGGTTTCCCGCCCCCGCCGGACGGCGTCTACGACCTCCTGGTCGACGGCCGCCTCACCGCCCAGGCCACCGTGGCCGGCGGGAACCTGCGCACCGTCACCGACATGCGGACCCAGAGCGCGGAGTTCACACCGGGCCCCGCCGGCACCGCCCACTTCGCCGACCTCCCCACCGGCGAGAAGGACATCGAGATCTGGCTGCCGCACGCGGAGACCACCGAGGTCATCGCCCTGCGCACCGACGCCCCCGTCGAGCCCGCCCCGGACAGGGGGCGCCGGGTGTGGCTGCACCACGGCAGCTCCATCAGCCACGGATCCAACGCCGCCTCGCCCAGCGCCATCTGGCCTGCCCTGGCCGCCTCAGCGGGGGACGTGGAGCTGATCAACCTCGGATTCGGCGGCAGCGCACTGGTCGACCCGTTCACCGCCCGCGCGATGCGCGACACCCCCGCGGACCTGATCAGCCTCAAGCTCGGCATCAACGTCGTCAACAGCGACGCCATGCGCCTGCGCGCCTTCGCCCCCGCCGTCCACGGCTTCCTCGACACCATCCGCGAGGGGCACCCGGCGACCCCCCTGCTCCTGATCTCGCCCATCCTGTGCCCGACCCACGAGGACACCCCCGGCCCTCTGATGCCGGACCTCTCCGGGGGAACCCTGAGGTTCAAGGCCACCGGTGATCCGGCCGAGACCGCCGCCGGACGGCTCACCCTCACGATCGTCCGCCGCGTCCTGGCCGACATCGTCGGACAGCGGGCCGCCGAGGACCCCAACCTCCACTACCTCGACGGACTCGGCCTCTACGGAGAGAGCGACCACGACGAGTTCCCCCTGCCGGACGGGATCCACCCCTGCCCCGAAGGGCACCGCCGCATCGGCGAGAACTTCGCCGAGCTCGTCTTCGCGGACGGCGGGCCCTTCGCCGCCACGACCGGCTGACCCGGACGGCCCCGGCCACCGGGCCCCGCACCGCTCCGGACGCAGCACCACGACGGGCCCCGGCCGCAGTCCCGCCCGGAATGGAGCACCACGACGGGCCCCCGCCGCCGTACCGCCCGAAGGTGGAGGCAGTCACGCCGTCGCGCCCGGCCCGGCGTGCCGCCAGGAGGTACCACGTGCTCACGCGCCCCGCCCGCCCCCGTGCCGCCGCCCGGACGGCCGCCGCCACGGCCCTGGCCCTCGCGGCGGCGATGGGCCCCGTCCTCGGCTCCGCCCCGGCGGGCGCCACCGCCCCCGCGCGGGACGACACCCTCCAGCGCCGCCTGGAGCAGCTCGTCGCCACCCGCGGGGGCCCGCCCGGCGCCATCGTCGTCCTCCACCGCACCGCCCCCGGCGCCGCCCGCCCGGGCACCGCGCCCGAACCGGCACGGACCGAGGTCTACCGGGCGGGGACCGCGGACCTGCGCACGGGCCGCCCGCCGCGCGTGGACGACCACATGCGGATCGCCAGCGTCGCCAAGGCGTTCAGCGGGGCCGTCGCCCTGCGCCTGGTCGACGAGCGGCGGCTGCGCCTGGACGACACGATCGGCCGGGTCCTGCCCGCGCTGCCCGCGGCCTGGCACCGGGTCACCCTGCGGCAGCTCCTGCAGCACACCAGCGGCCTGCCCGACTACAGCGCGTCCCCCGGGTTCCGCGCCGTCATCACGGAGGACCCGCGCCACCGCTTCGACTCGCGGCGCCTGCTCGACTACGTCGCCGACCAGCCCCTGCGCTTCCCGCCCGGCAGCCGGTACGCCTACTCCAACTCCGACAACATCGCCGTCGCGCTCATGGCCGAGGCGGTCACGGGACGCCGCTACGAGGACCTCCTGCGGCAGCTGGTGTACCGGCCGCTGGGCCTGCGCGACACCCACCTGCCGCAGGGCCACCGGCTGCCCGAGCCGTATCTGCACGGGTACGCCGTCGACCCGCCCGCACCGCCCGAGGACGTGAGCGAGGCCATCGGCGCGTCCGGCAGCTGGGCGTCGGGCGGGATCGTCTCCACCCCCGCCGACCTCGGCGCCTTCATCCGCGCCCACGCGTCCGGCGCGCTCCTGTCCGACGCGACCCGGCGCGCTCAGCGGACGTTCGTCCCCGGCGGCGCGTCCCAGCCGCCCGGCCCCGGCGCCAACGACGCGGGCCTCGCGCTGTACCGCTACACCACCCGCTGCGGAGTGGTGTACGGCCACACCGGCAACACCCCCGGCTACACGCAGCTCGCCGCCGCGACACCCGACGGCACCCGCTCCCTCACGTTCACCGCCACCAGTCAGATCCCGCTCGACGCGCGGCTCCTGGCCCGCACCCGCGCCCTCCAGGAGGACTTCGTCTGCGCCCTGCTGCGCCGCGACTGACCGGCGCCGGCATGCGGCGGGGTGCCGCCCGCGCGACGGCGGGCGGCACCCCGGTCTCCCCGGCAGGCCGGGCGTCAGGCGGCGCGGTACGCCTCCGCCAGCTTCGCCAGCGCGGCCGACGGCCTGCCCTTCAGCAGCAGCTGGTCCGCCTCCGCGAAGGGCTTCGCGGACGCCGCCGTGATCCGGCCGTCCATCTTCTGCTGGACGAGCAGCCGCGCCTTGCCGACCAGTTCACGGGCGGCCGGCGAGGTGCCGCGTCCGGCGGCCTCCAGGGCCCGCGCCCCGGCCGCGAGGGCCTTCAGCGCCGTCCCGCCGCCGCGCAGCGGCTCCGACAGGGTGGTGAGCCCCCAGCCGTACGGGAACTGCGGGTCGTACACGGCGTCCCCGACGTTCACCGGCAGCTGCGCCTCGGACTTCGGCCAGGTGACCGGCAGTTGCCCGGTGAAGGGCCGCTTGCCGTACAGTACGTCGGCCACGCCGTCGCCCTCGGTGCCCGGCAGCCAGGACGCCACCAGCGCGTCGACGGCGGCGAGCCGGTCCCCGATCAGCTGCGGCCGGCCGGACACGACGAGCACCGCGCACGGCATCTCCGCGCACACCCGGTCGACGGCCGCCTTGTCGGCGGGGGAGAGCTCCAGGTCGTGGCCGTTGCCGACGTCGCCGACGCCCTCCGCGTACGGCGTCTCACCCACGACGACCACGCCCACGTCGTGCCCGTCGGGGTCCGCCGACGCGTCCTTCGAGTAGGTGATCTCCGCGTCGGGCGCCGCCTTCCGCATGCCCTCCAGGATCGTCGTGCCGGTGGTGATCCGGCCCGACGAGCCCTGCCAGCTGATGGTCCAGCCGCCCGCCTGGTTGCCCAGGTCGTCCGCGTTGGACCCGGCGACGTACACCTTCTGCGACGCCTTCAGCGGCAGCACGCCGCCGTCGTTCTTCAGCAGCACCTGCGACTTGGCGGCGGCCTCGCGGGCGACGGCCCGGTGCGCGGGGGAGCCGACCTCGGCGAGGTGCGTGGTGTCGGCGTAGGGCTTCTCGAAGAGGCCCAGGCGGAACTTCTGCGTCAGGATGCGCGACACCGCGTCGTCGACGCGCGCCTCGCTGATCCGCCCGGCGGTCACCTCCTCCTGGAGGATGCGCGTGAAGTCCTGGTAGTTCGTCGGCACCATGATCATGTCGAGTCCGGCGTTGACCGAGGTGCGCACATCGCTCGGGTAGTCGCCGGGGATCTGGTCGATGGCCTGCCAGTCGCTGATCACGAAGCCCTCGAAGCCCATCCGGCCCTTCAGCACCCCGTTGATCATCGCCGCGTCGGCGTGCATCTTCACCGGCCCCGCGTCGTCGCCGATGATGTCGAGCGACGAGTACGACGGCATGACCGTGCCCGTGCCGCGCTTCACCGCCTCCGCGAACGGCGCCAGGTGCACCGCCTCCAGCTCCTCGCGGGTGACCCTCGTGACGCCCTGGTCGATCGTGTACGAGCCGGTGGACGACGAGCCGAAGGCCGTACCGCCGTCGCCGACGAAGTGCTTGGCGCTGGTCAGCACCTTGTCGTTGCGGTCCAGGTCCTTGCCCGACGCGCGGCCCTGCATGCCCTCGATGACCGTCGTCATGGCCGTGACCAGCGCCGGGTCCTCGCCGAACGCCTCGTACGACCGCCCCCACCGCTCGTCGCGCGTCACGCACAGGCACGGCGCGAAGTCCCACGGGACGCCCGTCGCGCGGACCTCCTTCGCGGTGACCGCCCCGGTGCGGCGCGCCAGCTCCGGGTCGCGTCCGGCGCCGATGCCGATGTTGTGCGGCATGATCGTCGCGCCGACGACGTTGTTGTGGCCGTGCACCGCGTCCACGCCGTAGATCAGCGGGATCTGGAAGCGGGTGGCCTGCGCGCGCAACTGGTACGCGTCGACCATCCGCGCCCACGCCTCGGGGGTGTTCGGGGTCGGCACGGAGCCGCCGCCGGACAGCAGCGAGCCCAGCGCGTGGGAGGCGATGTCGCCCTGGGAGCGCAGCGCGTTGCGCTCGGCCTGCGTCATCTGCCCGGCCTTCTCCGCGAGCGACATCCGCTTCAGCAGGTCCGCGACGCGCTTCTTCACCGGAAGACGCGCGTCGAGGTACGGCAGGCCGTGCGCGTTCACGACGACCTGCGGGGTCTCGGCGGGAGCCTTGGCGCCGGTCACGGAGAGCCGCAGCGGTACGGTCTCGGCGGCCTCGGCGGCGCCGTCGCGCAGGGTCGGCACCTCCACCGTGCGGGACTCGCCGGAGGGCGTCCCGGCGGGGAAGGTGACCGTGCCGGAGACGGGCGTGAAGTCCTCGCCCGGCCGGGCGTTGCCGCCTTCCGCGGTGTACGCGACGGTGACCGGCTCGGTGAGCGGCCCCGACCCGGTGGTGGCGACGGAGAGCCGCACCCGCGCGGTGCCGCCCTCGTCCACGGGGTGGACGGCGGAGTCGGCGACGACCCGCGCGTTGACGGCCGGGTCGGCCTTCCCGTACAGCTCCACCCCGTCCACGGCGAACGTGCCGGGCGAGCCGGGCGGCAGGGTGAAGGCGTACCCCCACATGGCGTTGAGGCCGAGGACCTGGTCGATGCCGCCGACCGGCTGGTAGTCGGCGCGGTAGACGAAGTCGGAGAACGGGATCTCGACCAGGTGCCAGCCCTCCCAGTCGTCGGTGAACGACGTCGTCCACAGCTCCGACGTGGCGCCGCTGCTGCCGCCGTCCTTGATCTCGAAGTGGATCCGCTTGCCCGAACCGGGCGGCAGCGGCGCCTTGTTCTGCCCGTACCACCAGAACCGGACGCCCTTGTGGGCGGTCCAGTCGGGGGCGGGCCGGTCGGTGGCGAACTCGTGGCTGAAGCCGCCCCAGCCGCTGATGTCGTAGCGGCCTTCGAGGACCTTGGCGCCCTCGGGCGCGTCGGGGCGCTCCGCGAGGGACAGCGCGGGCCGGTCGTCCGCGTCGCTGCCCCAGGTGAAGATGCCGTCGGCGGGCGGCTCCGCGAACGGCACCTCGCCCTCGAACCGGTCCACCGCGACGGGCGGCGGGCCGTCGTCGGCGGCGGTGACGGGCGGCGCGCCCGCGAGGAGGCCGGCGAGGACGGCGGTGGCCGCGAGGGCCGCCGTTCTCGCTCTGCCCCGGCGGGGGCGTGCTGGGCGGTGTCCGGGCATGGAGGCTCCTTCGGCGCTCGTCCGGGTTCGGGTACGTCGGGATGGGGATCGGGGGTCGGGGTCCGGGCGGGACGCGGCGCCGGACGGCGGGCGTCCCGCCCGGCCGGGCGCCCGCGGCCGGGTTTCCGGGCGGGGCGCGGGTGCCGGGCCCGGCGTCACACGGGCCGGAAGGTCCACTTCTGGTTGTCGCCGCCCGTGCAGGTCCAGATCTGGGTGCGGGCCCCGTCCGCGGACGAACGGTCCCGCACGTCCAGGCACTTGTCGGCCGCCGGGTTGACCAGGTCGCGGGTCGCGGCGTTGTACGACCAGCGTTGCGCGCCGGTCCCGTTGCAGGTGTACAGCTGCACCGGGGCGCCGTCCGCCGTCGAACCGCCCGCCACGTCCAGGCACTTGCCGAGCGCCCGTACGCTGCCGTCCGCCGCGGACGTCCAGCGCTGCGCCGCCGTGCCGTTGCACGTGTACAGCTGCACGGGCGTGCCGTCGGCGCCGGAACCCCCGGCGACGTCCAGGCACTTGCCGGCCAGGCCGGTGAGCGTGCCGCCCGCCGGGGCGCCGCCGCCGGGCGTGCCGCTCCAGGTGAACGTGGCGGTGGTGCGGGCCGGGAGGGTGTACGTGAAGGACTGGTCGCCCCAGTTCACCCGCACCGACCGCGCGCCCGTACCGCCGTTGTGCGCGATGAGCGCCTTGGAGCCGTCCGGGTTGCGCCAGGCGACGTTCTGCACCGTGCTGTCGGCGGTGGAGGCGATCCGGTACGCGCCGGGGCGGACGAACTTGGTGAGGTGGCCGGTCGTGTAGTACTCGATCGTGTAGTCGACCTGACCGGCCCGGGCGCCGCCCTCCTGCACGGTGATCAGGCCGGTGCAGGTGCCGCAGCCGCCGTTGTGCGGGCCCATGTGCTGGTTGAGCGCCAGGCTCCACTTCACCAGGCTGCTGCTCCAGTTGCGGGCGTAGCCGACGATGTCCGCGAGGTCCTCGTTGTGCTGGTTGGCGACCCAGGTGCCGCCCGAGTGCTCGGTGCTGAACTGCCGCACGGCTGGGTACTGGTCGTGGACCTGGCTGCCGACCGCCGGGTCGCCGAAGTAGCCGTGCCAGGCGATGCCGCCGAACAGCGGGTCGTCGCGGACACCGGGGTCGGCCAGCACCGCCGAGCCGAAGTTCGCGTAGTCGCCGTAGTTCCAGTCGTGGACCAGCACCTTGGTGGTGAGTCCCGCGGCGCGGAACGCCGGGTACACGTGGTTCTTGGTGAACTCGACCAGGCCGGACGGGTTCCAGTTCATGCCCGGGTAGTCCATGGCGGTCGGGTTGTCGGCGCGGCAGCAGTTGGGCTCGTTCTGCACGGACAGGTAGTCGACCTTGATGCCGGCGGCCTGGTAGCTCTGGACATACTTGACGAGGTACTGGGCGTAGGTGGGGTAGTGCTCCCACTTCAGCCAGCCCATCTGGTCCATGCGGCCGTTGTCCTTCATCCAGCCGGGCGCGCTCCACGGGACGCCCTTCACCCGCAGCGCCGGGTTGAGCTGCCTGGCCTGCGCGGTGAGGAGACGGACGTCCGTGTCGTAGCCGTTGGCCCCGAAGTCGGCGAGGTCGCAGCAGGTGTCGTCCAGGGAGACGTGGCCGGGGCGCGACAGGTCGGACGCGCCGATCGGGTTGCGCACGAAGGACAGGCCGATGCCCTCGGTCGGTGAGAACAGCCTGCGCATCACCGTGTCGCGGGTGGCCGCGCTGACGGGGCCGCCGCGCAGCAGATAGGCCGTCGTGTCCGTGATGGACGCGCCGCCGCCCTCGAACTGCTGGTAGGTGGTGCCCTCGTCCACGGTGATGGTGTGCGCGGCGCTGCCGCCCGCGGGGCCGAAGGCGAGCGGCGTCTGCGGGGCGAGCCCGCGGGTGACGGTGCGTCCCGCGGCGTCCGACGTCGTGGTGAGCCACACGTCGACGCGCTCGCCGGCGGCCTGGGCGGTGCCCGGGCCCGCGACGACCAGGGCGCCGGCGGCGAGGACGCAGGAGAGCAGGGAGGCGGCGAGGCGGCGGGAGCGGCGGGGCCTTCCGCGGGGAGTGGTGCGCATGGTGCTCCTTCCCAGGGGGTGGGCGCGCCGCCCGGCGGGGGCGCGGCACGGGGTGGGGCGGGGCGGACGGTGGACGCGCGGAGCCGGAACGGGAGCGGGGAGGCAACCGGGAGCGGCCCGCACGGTCCGCGAGGGGTCCGTTCACCGCTTGAACGTGACTCACCGCTTAACTCGGGGCTTGATTTAAGTGGCGCCGACGGCGGGCGTCAAGGCATCGCACACGCCAACTCCCGTGTCCCGTACACCGCTCAGGCCACCGCAACCGGGACGGACCGGCATGTTCCGCGTTCAACCTGTGGAGCCGCGGCGGCCCATGGACGGCGCGCGGCGCCTCCCGTTGAACGCGCCGCCCCGTACGGGACCGCTGAACACGTCCCGCGCCCCGCACGTACCTGAGGCTGCGTCGACCGACAGGAGCGGACATGACCGATCGCGAGGAGACCAAGGTGCGCGGACTGCGCGACGGCGGTGCGGAAGTCGCCGTCGTCCTCACCCTCGGCTGGGACGACGTGGCGGCCCTCGGCCGCGAGGCGAGCCGGCTGGCCGAGCAGCGGGGCACGCCCGTGACCCTCGACGAGGCCGCCAGCCACCGTCTGCGCACCTGGTCGTCGGTGGCGGCCGGACCCGAGGCGCGCGGCAGGGCGGTCGGCCCCGCCCCGGCCGCCGCCCCCGACCGGCCCCGCCCCCACGCCGCGCCCCTCGGCGACGCCGCCCCCGTCACCCCCCTCTCCCCGCACACCGCCCAGCGCGCCCCGGGACGGCCCGCCGCGGCGGCCGGCGGCGCGAACCCGGCCTGACGAAAGGACCCACACGACCGTGAAAGCCCAGCGCGTGCCGCGCCTCGCCGCACTCCTCGCCCTCCCCGCCGCACTCGCCCTCGTGGCGGCCGCCGCGACCCCCGCCGCCGCGGAGGAGCGGCGCTCCTTCCAGATCGACCTCGACCCGCTCAACGACTCCGGCGGCAACGGCACGGTGATGCTCAGCCTCGACGGGCGCCGCCTCACCGTGCGGATCGAGTCGGAGGGCCTCACTCCGGGGCAGCCGCACGCCCAGCACATCCACGGCTCCACCGACGGCCACGACTTCCGCTGCCCCGACGCGAGCGCCGACGAGGACGGCGACGGCCTGGTCACCACGAGCGAGGGCCTGCCGGTCTACGGCGAAATCAACATCTCGCTCACCACCGAGGGCGACACCTCCGCCGACAGCGGCCTCGCCGTCGACCGGATGCCCGTCGCGGACGCCGACGGCACCCTCTCCTACGAGCGGACCCTCACCGTCTCGCAGGAGGTCGCCGACCACATCCAGGACCTCCACGTCGTGCAGCACGGCCTCGACCGCAACGGCAACGGGGAGTACGACTTCTCGGCCGGCAGGAGCGACCTCGACCCGAAGCTGCCGCAGGAGGCCACCGCGCCGGCCGTGTGCGGCATGGTCGAGGGCGCCGCGGTCGGCTCCATCCCGGTGGGCGGCGTCGAGACGGGCGGCGGCGACGCGCGCGGCGGGCACGCGAGGATTGTCGAGGCGACCGGCCGGGTCGGCGCCGGCGCGGCGGCCCGGGCGGGCACGGCGGCCGACGCGGCCCCGGCGGGGGAGGCCGGCGCGGCCGGCGGCACGAGCGGCGCCGACCCGGCCGGCTCCGGGAACCTGGCGCTCGGGGCGGGCGGGATCGCCGCCGCCGCGGGAGCCCTCGCCCTGGGACGTCGCCGGTGGGCGGTCCGCGCGGCCGCGGCACCCGCGACCCGCGCGGCCCGCCCGGAGCGGCGGGGGAGCGGCCGGTGACCGCCCGCCGCCCCCGCCGCGCCGCCCCCGCCCTGGCGGCCGCCGCGGCCCTGCTGCTCACCGCCGGGTGCTCCGGCTCGACCGCGCCCGCGCCCGCCGCCGCACCCCGGCCGGCCCAGGGCGGGCCCGCCCACGCGAACCCCCACGACGGCGGCGCCTCCACCGGGGGCTCCGGCGGACAGGACGGCGCCGCGGGCCCGGCGGGTGAGGCCGGCCGGGCGGGAGAGCCGGGCGGGGCCGGCCAGGGCGGCGAGACGGAGCCCGCGCCCCGCGCCCTGTCCATCCCCTCCCTCGGCATCACCTCCGTCCTGGAGCGGCTCGGCCAGCAGAAGGACGGCACCATGGAGACGCCCCGCGATCCGGACAAGGCCGGCTGGTACGTCCCGGGCCCGGCCCCCGGGGCCAAGGGCCCGGCCGTCATCGCGGGCCACGTCAGCTGGAACGGCGAGCCGTCCGTCTTCCACCGGCTGTCCGCCGTGAAGCGCGGCGAGACGATTCGCGTCGAACGCGAGGACGGCACCACTGCGGAGTTCACCGTCGAACGCGTTGGCCAGTATCCGAAGAACCGCTTCCCCACGGTCGAGGTCTACAAGAACATCGACCACGCGGGCCTGCGCCTGATCACCTGCGGCGGCCGCTACGACCCGTCGAAGCGCTACTACTCCGACAACGTCGTCGTCTTCGCCCGCCTCACCGGCACCTAGGGCCTGTCTTTCGGATCTTCCCGGGGCCGCGTGGCCTGGCACGCACGTCTGCGGCGTTGTCGTCGGTCGCCAGTGTCCCCCAGCTACCGCTGGGAGGTGCCCCCACCGCAATGGCTCCCTCCTCCGCCTTGCATCCGCACGCACCATGCCCCGCTCACCCACAGGCAAAGACACCGCGCCACGAAGTCGGGCCGATCCGGAAGACAGGCCCCAGGACCGCACCACCCGCGGTGGCACGCGCCGGGGCCGGCCGACCCACACGGGCGGCCGGCCCCGGCGGCGCTCACCCTTCCGGCCCCCCGCGCGGAGCCGGTCCGGGCGGACACCCCGGCGGCGGATCAGGCGGTCCCCGGTGGCCGATCGGGCGGCGGATCAGGCGGTCCCCGGCGGCCGATCGGGCGGTGGCGGCGGGGGAGCAGGCGGCAGCCGCGGCGGTGTCCGGGTGACGCTCAGCCCCGCCGCGCGCGCCGCGCCCGCGAAGACCAGCGCGTCCTCGACCGCCGCGCCGTTCGGGTCGTTGTTGAAGTACGCGTACACGTCCAGCCCGTCCGCCCACGTCCCGGCGATCCGCCCCGCCCAGGTCTCCAGCGCCCTGCGCCCGTAGCGCGGCCACGGCCTGGCCCGCCCCTGGTGGAAGCGCACGTACCCCCACCGCGCGGTCCGCCACAGCGGCGTCACCGGCCGTGCCCGCACGTCCGCCCAGCACAGCGCCGCGCCCCGCGCCTCCAACACGCCCCGCACCGCGTCCGTCCACCACGACGCGTGGCGCGGCTCCACCGCGACCCGCACTTCGGCGGGGAAGGCGGCCAGGCACGCGTCCAGCAGCCCCGCGTCGGCCCGCAGCGTCGGCGGCAGCTGGAGCAGTACGGGCCCGAGCCGGTCCCCGAGCCCCGCCGCGTGGCCCATCAGCCGCCCCACCGGCTCCTCCGGGTCCCGCAGCCGCTTCACATGCGTCAGGAACCGGCTGGCCTTCACGGCGACGACGAAGTCCGGCGGGGTCCGCTCCCGCCACGCCTCGAACGTCCCGTACGTCGGCAGCCGGTAGAACGCGTTGTTGACCTCGACCGTCGCGAACGCCGCCGCGTACTCCTCCAGCCACAGCCGCTGCGGCGTCCCCGCCGCGTAGAGGACACCGCGCCAGTCCCGGTACTGCCACCCCGACGTGCCGACGAGAAGCACCATGCGCCCATCAAAGCATGCGATCCGGACATTCCGTCCCCGGTCGGCGGCGTGGGCGCCGGCCGGCCCGGACGGCCGCCCCCGGCGGTCCGCCAACACACCGAACCCGCAGGCCAGTTGCTGTGGTTGAATCCCTGGCCATGACGCTAGCTGCCGAGTCCGCCGAGTGGTACGCCAAGGAAGTCACGTGGATGGTCGTGGGGGTCGTCGCCACCCTGGCGGTCGGGCTCCTCACCGCGTGGGCGACCAAGAACGCGAGCCTGCGCCGCTGCCGCGTCACGTACGAGGTGGTGTCGAACTCCCTGCTGCTGCCCAGGGACCACAGCGGCAACGTGTCGGTGAGCCACCAGGGGGTGCGCCTCGACGAGCCGAGGGCGGTGACGATCTACCTGCGCAACGCGGGGCGGCGCGACATCACGAGCGACCAGTTCCACGGCGGCAGGCCCATCGCCTTCGACTTCGGCCGCCCCGTCCTCGAACTGCTGAGCGTCCAGTCCTCCGCGTCGTCCTACCCGATGGACGTGGAGCTGGAGGGCAACGCCTTCCTCGTGCGGCCCTCCTTCATCCGGCGGAAGAAGGGCGCGGCCGTCACCGTCCTCCTGGACGGCGCCTTCGAGACGGCCGACCTGACCGTACGGCACGAGATGGTCAACGGCCGCGTGGACCTGGTGGACCATGTGCGGAACGGGGCGGCGGGGCGCCTGGGGACGGCGGCCCTGGCCGCGGCGGCCGTCGCGTCCGCCTTCACGCTGTCGGCCCTGGTCTCGTCGCTCAAGGACCTCTTCTGACCGGCGCCCCGGGCCGGAAGGCCCCGCGACGGCGGGGAACCGGTCAGGAGCGGCGGCGCGGCCTGCCGCGCCGCGCGCCCTGCGACGCCCCGGCACCGCCGCGCCGCGCGGGCTTGCCCGGCTGCTGCTTCCCGGACTGCTGCTTCCCGCCCGCGCCGCGCCCCCGGCCGCCGCCCGCGCCCGCACCGGAGGCCGCGGGGCGCTTGGCCTTCGGCTCGTCGGCGGGCTTGCGGCCGCGCGTGCTGTTGACCGTCCGGCCGCGCACGATCCCGATGAAGTCCTCCACCCGGTCGGTCGTCCGCTCCTCCGGCCACGCCAGCGCCACCTGCGACTGCGGCACGCCGGTGATCGTCCGGTACGTGAGGTCCCGGCGGTGGTGGAGCCGCGCCAGCGACTGCGGCACGATCAGCAGGCCCACGTTGGCCGCGACCAGTTCGACGGCGTCCGCGGTCGTCGCGGGCCGCTCGAAGCCGGGCTCCCCCGGCGGGCGCTCCCAGCCGAGGGTGTCGTCGAGCGGGTGGAACACGACCTCGTCGGCGAGGTCCTCGGGGGTCACCTCGTCGACGGCGGCGATCACATGGTCCTTGGGGACGACCACGACGGTCGTCTCCGTGTACAGGGGGATCGCGCTGAAGTACGCGCGGTCGACCGGCAGCCGTACGAGTCCGGCGTCCGCGTCCTCGCGGCGCATCGCGTCCTCGGCCTCGGCGGCGGGCACCGAGACCAGCTCCAGCGGCACGTCCGGCAGCCGCTCCCGCCAGATCCGCGCCCACTTCGCGGGCGTGGCGCCCGGTACGTAGGCGAGTCTGAACGGGGAGGGTGCTTCCGTGCCTGTCACCCGGCCAGGTTACCGGGCGTGGTCGGGAGCCGCGCACATGCTCGATATCCTGGACGTATGACGTCGCACCGCACCCCCCAGACGATGAAGCCCGCGACCGCGGCGAAGAAGCTGGGGGTCTACCTCGAGGCCACCCCGAAAGAGTTCCAGGAGGGTGCCGTCTCGCGCGACGAGCTGAACGCCCTCCAGACCGACCCGCCCGAGTGGCTCCGGGAGCTGCGGCGCAACGGCCCGCACCCCCGCCCGGTGGTCGCCGCCCGGCTCGGCGTGTCCATCTCGGGCCTCGCCCGCGGTGGCGTCACCGAGGCGCTCACCACCGAGCAGATCGACGCCCTGAAGGCGGAGAACCCCGAGTGGCTGCGGAAGGAGCGCGCCACCCAGGAGGAGGTCCGCAAGGAGGCCGCCCGCCTCAAGGAGAAGCGCGCCGCCCAGCAGAACGCCGCCGCGGACTCCTGACCCGCGCGCCGCGGACACCGGCGCCCGCGCTCCTGGCAGCGCGTACCCGATACGAACCCGGCCCGGCCGCCCCGCAGAGGGGAGGCCGGGCCGGGGCCGTCCGGGAGCGCGTCAGCACCAGCGGGTGTGCCGGCAGGGGCTCCAGCCGCCACCGCCGCCGGACGAACCGCCGGACGAACCCCCCGACGACCCGCCGGGGAAGCCGTCCGGCCAGTTCGACGTGCGCTTCCGATCGCCCGGGTACGGGTCGCGGTAGTCCGGGTCGCCGTCCCCGTCCCGGTCCGGCAGGCGCGCGTCGCCGCCCGTGCCCCGGTCCGGCTCCGGGCAGCCGTTGTCCGGGGACGACAGGTACAGCGTCACCCTCTCGTCGGCCGGGACCTTCGCGCCCTCCGCCGGGTCGTGCCGGCACACCCGCCAGTGGTCGTACTCGCCCTCGTCCGGCAGGGAGTCGTTGACGTACGCCTCCTCCGCGTCCACCCGGTCCTCGTCCACGCCCAGCGCCAGTACCTCCTGGCGGGCGGTCTTCCACGTCTTCCACACCAGCTCGGGCATGACCGGCCAGGGCATCGGCGCCCCGTCCGACGGCGGGCACGGGTCGCCGGTGTGCACGGCGGCGAAGTCCACGGTCCGGTGCCCCGGCTCCCCGCCGACCTCCTGGAAGCACACCGTCCACAGGGAGCGGGCCATGATGTCCTTCCCCTCGTCGGACGCGTCGTGGTACGCGACCGTGTACCCGCGCTTGCTCGCCTTCGCGTAGGCCACGTCGAGCGGCTTGCCCCGCAGATCCGGAAGCGGCCGCTCCGGCGGCAGGGACGGGGACGGCGCCTGCCGTGACGGGAACGCGGTGGGCAGCGTGAAGGGGCTCGGCTTCGCGGGCCTGGCGTCGGCCGCCGTCTCGCGCTTCCCGCCGTCGTCCGGTTCGGGCATCACCGAGCCGAGCAGCGCCATCGCGCCCACCGTCGCCGCGATCTTCCCGGCCCTCGGCCACGCGGTGCCGCGCCACACGAGGACCAGCGCCGCGACCAGCGCGGCCATCCCGAGGCCGGGCGCGATCAGCCCCAGCAGCGGCACGGCGGCGAAGGAGCCGAGCCGGGCGCGGTTCGTCCGCCACCACGGGCGGTGCGCCGCCGGGGCGGACGGCTCGGGGGCGTCGGGCAGGGCGGGGGCGTCGGGCGGGGCGGGTCTTCCAGCGGGTCCGGGGCCGGGCACGGGGGCGCCTTTCGGGTCGTACGGTTGTCCGGGCGCATCGTACTCAGCGTCGGAATGACTCCCTCCGGGCGGTTCCCACCTCCGAAGCGCCCGCCGCCACGGCGTCCTGACGGGCCGTGACGGCACCCGGGCCCCCGCCCCGCCCGGTCCCGCGACGTCCGCCCCTCCGTCAGGCCGCCCCTCCGTCAGGCCGCCCCGACCCCGTCCGCGCCGAGCGGGCGAGGTCCCGGAACGGCGGGCGCCGCCGGGGCCGGGCCCAGCGTCGTCGTGCCGGGTGCCGCCCGGTGGCCGAGCCCCGTCCGGTACGCGTCGAGCGCGGCCTCCACCCGCCCCGTACGGCGCAGCAGGTCGCCCAGCAGCCGGCACAGGTCCGCGAGGTCCCCGGTCGCACCGCTCCGCTCCAGCAGGCCGAGCGCCAGCACGTAGTGCTCCTCGGCGGCCTCCAGCTCGCCCCGCTCCTCGGCGATGAGCCCGAGCAGCCGGTGCGCGCCGCCCGCGTGCACCGCGCCGCGGCCGTCGTCCAGGCCCAGCACCGGCGACAGCAGCGCGGCGGCCTCCTCGTACCGCCCGAGCCGCCGCAGCACATCCGCCAGCTCCACCTCCACCTGCGCCGTGTACAGCTCCGCGCGCCGCGCCGCCAGCATGTCCCGCGCCGTGCGCAACTCCGCCTCCGCCGCCAGGAGTTCGCCGCTCTGCGCCTTGACGTAGCCGCGCATCCAGTGGCAGTGCGCGAGATCGGTGCCGAGCCGCAGCTGCCGGTACATCGCCTGCGCCTTGGCGAGCGAGGCGTCCGCGTCGGCGATGCGCCCCTCCGCCAGGAACGTCCGCGCGACCTGCCGGTGCATGCCCGCCACCAGCGCCGGATCGTCCACGCGGGGCGCGAGGGCCAGCGCCAGCTCCGCCGCGTGCGCCGCCCGCGCGTGGGCGCCCATGTCGATGTACGGGCCGATGACCGCCGCGTACAGCATCACCAGCGCCTCGGGGTCGGCGAGGCCCCCACCCGTCAGCTCGTCGATGGCCGACTCCAGCAGATAGCAGGCGTACCGCAGTTCCCCGGCGAGCAGATGGGCCACGGCGCGCCCGCGCACCGCACGCGCCCGGCGCGGCAGCGGCTCGTCGGCGAGCAGCCGCTCCGCCTCCGTGAAGTGCCGCGCGGCGCCCTCGAGGTCGCCGGTCTCCAGCGCGCAGTCCCCGAGCCCCAGATGCGCCTCGGCCCGCTCGGGGGCAAGGCCGTGCCGCTCGGCGTCCGCGAGGAGCCGCCCGTAGAGCCCCGCGGCCTCGGCGGCGGAGCCGGTGGCCAGCACCCGCTGCGCGTCGGTCAGCCCGAGGCGCAGCTCGGTCGCCAGCCGGGCGGGACGGCCGGTCGCCAGCTCCTCGTACGAGGTGCCCAGCCGGCCGGCGAGGAAGCGCAGCGCCGCCTCGGACGGCCGTACGCGCCCCGCCTCCAGCGTCGACACGTACGCGGCCGTGTACGACGGCTCGGCGAGCTGACGCTGCGTCATGCCCCGCGCGGCACGCAGCCGTTGTACGCGGCGACCGATCTCGGCCGGTTCGTCCATGGCTACCCCCTGGTCGCTGGAAGGCCCCCAGTATTCAGGGCGGCGGGGCCATTGCGCGGCCCCCCTGCGCGCCCCTACCTTAAGCGGCTGGTTCACCGGACTTAAGTTCCCGCTTAACTCCCGTTGCCCGTCCGCCCCGACCCTTCGCCGCCAGGAGGCCCCGTGCGCCCCTCCACCCCGCGCAGACCGCTCACGGCAGCCGGTGTCGCCGTGGCCGTCGCCGCCGCGCTCGCCGCCGGACCCGGCACCGCCGCCGCCGGACCCGCCCACCGGACCGCCCCGCAGACCGCGCCCGCCGAACGGGTGGAGGTCGAGATCCCCGGTCCCGAACACGGCACCGTCGCCGGTTCCGGCCACATCGCGGTGCCCGCCGCCGGGCTCGGACGGCCCGCGCCCCGGCTCACCGGCGCGGCCGCCGAGGCCGACGGCACCGTGACCAAGGTGATCGACAACGGCCCCACCGCCGACCGGCTCGACGTCGTCGTCATCGGCGACGGCTACACCGCCGGCGAACTGCCCCGCTTCCACGCCGACGCCCGCGCCAAATGGGCCGACATAGCCGCCGTCGAGCCCTACGCGACCTACCGGAACCTCTTCAACGTGTGGACCGTCGACGCCGTCTCCCGCGAGTCCGGCGTCACCGGCGACCCGGACGGCGGCACCGTGCGGGACACCGCGCTCGGCTCGTACTTCTGGTGCGGCGACATCGAGCGGCTCCTGTGCGTCGACCAGGAGCGCGTGGACGCGTACGCGGCGCTCGCCCCCGAGGCCGACCTGGTCCTCGTCCTCGCCAACAGCGCCAAGTACGGCGGCGCCGGGTACAACGAGCCGAGCAAGACCCTCGGGTACGCGGGCATCGCCACCGCGTCGGCGGGCAACGAGAAGTCCGGCCAGGTCGCCGTCCACGAGACCGGGCACTCCCTCGGCTACCTCGCCGACGAGTACTTCTACCCCGGCACGCCCGGCTACGAGCGGTACACCGGCCAGGAGCCCGCCGAACCGAACGTCTCCACCCACGACGCGGCCCACCTCGCCCAGCGGCACGCCAAGTGGTACCGCTGGCTCGGCGAGGAGTCCCCGGACGGCGGCACGGTCGGCGCGTACGAGGGCGGCGGCTACTACGAGCGCGGCCTGTACCGGCCCACCGACGGCTCCGTCATGCGCTACCTCGGCAAGCCCTTCAACCTGCCGGGCGTCGAGGCGATGATCGCCGGGTTCTACCGCCACGCCCGCCCCGCCACCGCGCTCACCCCGCCCGGTACGACCCTGACCGGCGACCGCGCGGCCGTCGTCGCCGTACCCCGCCTCACCGGCGCGGACGGCCACCAGCTGACCGTCCGCTGGTCCCTCGACGACCGCGAACTGCCCCATCTGGCGGGCCGCACCGAGGTCCGCGTCGGCGAACTGGGCCTGCGGCGCGGCGACTTCCGCTCGCACCGGCTGACCGTCACCGTCGAGGACCGCACCGCCGCCGTCCGCGACCCGGCCGTCGCCCCCACCCTGCGCACGTCCTTCGACTGGCGCGTGCGCCGCTGACCCGCGCCCCCGGACCGTCCGCTCCGCGCCCGCGGCGCGGCGGAGGCCGGACCGGTACGGCCCGCCGGGCCCGTCCGGGCAGCTCACCCCGGACCGGCCCCGCCCGCCCGCGTCCCAGCGGGCGGGCGGGGCCGGCCGCGCGGCTACCGGGCGTCCGCCGGCCGCCCGGACACGCCCTCCGGCGCGCGGGCGTAGCCGGCCGGGCGGGCGGTGAACGTGCCCCGGCCCTGCGTGCGGCCGCGCAGCCGCGTCGCGTAGCCGAACAGCTCCGCCATCGGCACCACCGCGGAGACCGCCGTCGTACCGGCCCGGCCCGTGGAGCCGGTGACCCGGCCCCGGCGCGCCGCCAGATCGCCGAGCACCCCGCCGACCGCGTCGTCCGGCACCGTCACCGTGACCTCCGCCACCGGCTCCAGAAGCGCCGTCCCGGCAGACCTCAGCGCCTCCCGCAGCCCGAAGCGCCCCGCCGCGCGGAAGGCGAGCTCCGAGGAGTCCTTCGCGTGCGTCGCCCCGTCGGTCAGCGTGACGCGCAGCCCGGTCACCGGGTGGCCGCCGAGGGGGCCCTCCGCCAGGGCGTCCCGGCAGCCCGCCTCCACCGCGCGGACGAACTCCTGCGGCACCCGGCCCCCGGTCACCACCGACCGGAACGCGAACTCCCCGGTCGTCCCCGGCGCGATCTCCAGCGGCTCCACGTCCAGCACGACGTGCGCGAACTGCCCCGCCCCGCCGTCCTGTTTGACGTGCCGGTACACCAGCCCCGACACGCCCCGCACGACCGTCTCCCGGTACGCGACGCGCGGCCGGCCCACGACGACCTCCAGCCCGTGGGAGCGGCGCACCTTCTCCACCGCCACCTCCAGGTGCAGTTCGCCCATGCCGGACAGCACGGTCTGCCCCGTCTCCGGGTCGCTGCGCACCACCAGCGACGGGTCCTCCTCGACGAGCCGGGCCAGCGCGGCGGCCAGCCGCTCCGTGTCGAGCGACCGCCGCGCCTCGACCGCGACCGACACGACCGGTTCCGCCGCGCAGGGCGGCTCCAGCACCAGCGGCGCGCCCGGCGCGCACAGCGTCGTCCCCGCCCGCGCCGACTTCAGTCCGACGACGGCGACGATGTCCCCGGCGACGGTCCGCCCGGCCTCGGCGTGCCGGTCGGCCTGCACCCGCAGGATCCGGCCGACCCGTTCGGTGCGCCCCGCGCCCGCGTCCAGCACCGCGTCCCCCTTGTCCAGCGTGCCCGAGTACACCCGCAGGAACGTCAGCCGGCCCGTCGCCGTCGACTGGACCTTGAACGCCAGCGCGGTGAACGGCGCCGACGGGTCGGCCGCCCGCTCCTCCACCGCGTCGCCCAGCGCGCCCCGCACCGGCGGCACGTCCGCGGGCGAGGGCAGGTACGCCACCACGGCGTCCAGCAGCGGTTCGACACCCCGGTTCCGGTACGCCGCGCCGCACAGCACCACGACGGCGGCGCCCTCGCGGGTCAGCTCGCGCAGCGCCGCCGCCAGCGTGCCGTCCGCGAGCGCCGACGTGGCGCAGTACTCCTCCAGGGCGGCCGGGTGCAGCTCCGCCACGGCCTCCTCCAGCCGCGCCCGCCGCCGCGCCGCCTCCTCCCGCAGCTCCTCCGGCACGGGCACGTCCTCGTACCCGTCCCGCCCGTCGGCCCACAGCAGGGCCCGCATCCGCAGCAGGTCCACGACACCGGTGAAGCCGTCCTCGCGGCCGACCGGCAGCTGCGCCACGAGCGGCACCACTCCCAGCCGCTCCCTGAGGGACCGGGCGGCCGCGTCCAGGTCGGCGCCGGCCCGGTCCATCTTGTTGACGAACGCGATGCGCGGCACCCCGTGCCGGTCGGCCTCCCGCCACACGGCCTCGCTCTGCGGCTCCACGCCGGCGACCGCGTCGAACACGGCGACCGCCCCGTCCAGGACGCGCAGCGAACGCGTCACCTCGTCGGAGAAGTCGACGTGCCCCGGGGTGTCGATGAGGTTGATCCGGTGGCCGTCCCAGACGCAGCTGACGGCGGCGGCGAAGATGGTGATGCCCCGGTCGCGCTCCTGCGCGTCGAAGTCGGTGACGGTGGTGCCGTCGTGGACCTCGCCCCGCTTGTGGACGGCGCCCGTCAGATACAGCACGCGCTCCGTGAGCGTCGTCTTTCCCGCGTCGACATGGGCGAGGATGCCGAGGTTCCGTACGGCGTCGAGGGATGCGGGAGCGGGGAAGCGGTGTCGTGGGTCGGTACGCACGGGCCTGTGGCCTTTCGCATGGTGGAACGGTGTCATGGGCGGAGCGCGATTCCCCGTGACGACGCGTCGGCCGCGTACCCGGACAAGCCGGGCGCCTCCGGAGCGCGTGCAACGGCACGGCGCACGCCGGGGCAGCCCGGCACCGCGGCCGGGCACATGGCATTGCGGAAGAAGGGAAGCCGACGAAGCGTCACGGAACGGCCGGTGCCGGCCGCGCGGCGGGCACCGGGCCTACGAAGACACCAGGATCACGTCGTACCGCGACCAGGGGGCGGCGGCGACAGCGGTGCGGTCTCGCACGGTCGGGCCCCCTTCACTCGTCGTCCGGTCACTGATGCGGCACGCCCCGGCCCCGGGCCGGCGGCGCGCACCGCGAGTGTAGTGAGCGCCCGCCGCGCCCGGCACGGCATTTTCCGCGGACCGGGCCGCACTTGAATCTCCCCTTGGGGGAGCTCTTAGCGTCGCTGCCGCACGAAGCGAGAGCGAGGAGAAGCCATGACGGCGTTCGTACTGGTGGGCGAGGTCTTCACCGGCGGATGGATCTGGGACGACGTGGCCGGCCGGCTGCGCGAGGCGGGGGCCGAGGTATACGCGGCGGACCCGCCGACCGGCCCCGGCGACGGCCTGGACGCCCACATCCGGCACGTGGTGGGGCTCGTGGACGGGGCGGCCGCCGACCGGGTGGTGCTGGTCGGCCACGGCTACGGCATCCACCCCGTCCTGGGCGCCGCCGACCTGCGGCCCGACCGGACCGCGCGCGTGGTCCACCTGGACGCGGGCATGCCGCAGGACGGCGACCCGGCCCTGAAGGCGCTGCCCGACGAGGCGACACGGCAGCGGCTGCTGGAGGGCGTCGCCGGACCCGTGGCGCCGCCCGCGTCACCGGAGGAGTGGACCCGCTGGGGCAGCACCGACGGGGTCCCCGCCGACGCCCTGGACCGGCTCACCCGGCAGGCCGTACCGCAGCCGCCGCGCACCCTGACCGAGCCCCTGCGCCTCACCGGCGCGTACGCGAAGGCCCCCACCAGCGGTGTCCTGTGCGTCGCCAACGGCACGAGCATCGCCCTGGTCCAGTCGCTCGTCGCCCTCGGCGACCCCCGCCTCCAGGTGCTCACCGAGCCGCAGGTGACGTTCCACGAACTGCCCACCGGGCACTGGCCGATGCTGTCCGCGCCCGGCGAACTGGCGGACGCCCTGCTCGACGCCGCCGCGGGCCGGGGCCACCGGCTCACCCCGGCGGGCACCGAACCCCCCGCCCATCTGCGGCCGTTCCTCCTGGACGTACCCGAGCGGCCCCGCGAGCGGCACGGCGCCGTCGACCTGTACGTGCCCGACGCCGCCGCCCCCGGACGTCCCGCGCCCGCCGTGGTGTTCGTCCACGGCGGGCCCGTGCCCGAGGGGGTGGCCCCGACACCGCGCGACTGGCCCGCCTTCATCGGCTACGGCCGCTACCTCGCGGAGCTCGGCGTCGTCGCCGCCACCGTCGACCACGGGCTGCACGACCTGGCCGGCTACCCGCGCGCCGCCGAGGACGTGCGGGCCGCCGTCGAGCTCGTCCGGGCCGATCCGCGCGTCGACGCCGACCGGATCGCGCTGTGGTTCTTCTCCGGCGCGGGACCGCTGTCCGCGGACTGGCTGGCCGCGCCCCCGTCGTGGCTGCGCTGCGTGTCCGCGACGTACCCGGTGCTCGCGCCGCTGCCGAACTGGGGGATGTCCGATTCCCGCTTCCGCCCCGTCGCCGCGCTCCGCGCGGTGGGGAACCCGCCCGTCGTCCTGACCCGCGTGGAGCTGGAGACACCCGAGATCGCGGCGACCGTCGCGGAGTTCCTCGGCCGGGCGGACGAGTGCGGGGCGGCGGTGGAGGTGGTCGACGTGCCCGGCGGGCACCACGGCTTCGAGACCGTCGACCACACGGACGAGGCCCGTGCGGCCGTGGCGGACGCCGCCCGCCGGGTCGTCGGCCACCTGCGGGCCTGACGGTCACAGACCGCCGGTCTGGAGCAGCCGGTTCGGGGAGGTCTTGGACACGGTGAGGGTGTTCTTCACGGACTGGTCGACGAGCCACCCGGCGATGGCGCCCGGCGTCGCCGAGGGGTTCTGCGCCTTGTACAGCGCGGCCACCCCGGCGACGTGCGGGCTCGCCATCGACGTGCCGTCCAGGGCGACGCTGCCGCCGCCGAGCCGGGCCGACCTGATCTGCGTACCGGGCGCGTAGACCGACAGGCACGGGCCGAAGTTGGAGAACGACGCCTCCTGGTCGAGGTGGTTGCTCGCGCCGACCGTGAAGGCGCCGGGCGCGCTGGCGGGGGAGACCCCGCAGGCGTCCACGGCGGAGTTCCCCGCGGCGACGACGGGCAGCACCCCCCTCTCGTACAGGGCGCTGGCCGCGGCGTTCACCGCTTCGGAACGCGGGCCGCCCAGCGAGGCGTTGAGGACGGCCGGGGCGCTCCCCGCGTTCGCGGCGGCCCACTCGAAGCCGCCGATGATCCCGGACCAGGCGCCCCTGCCGTCGCAGCCGAGGACGCGCAGGCTCACCAGGCGCACCTGTCGGGCCACGCCGAACGTCGAGCCGCCGACGGTTCCGGCGACATGGGTGCCGTGGCCGTTGCAGTCCTGGCCGCGCCGCCCGTCGCCCATCGCGTCGTACCCGAAGTACACCCTTCCGGCGAACTCGGGGTGCGCGTAGTCGATGCCCGTGTCGAGGATGAACGCGTACGCGCCCGAGCCGGTGCTGTTGACGTTGAACTGGCCGTTGAGGGGCAGGTACGGCTGGTCGATCCGGTCCAGGCCCCAGCTGCTCGCCGCGACACGGGTGCCCGGCGCCTCCCGTACGGGTGCCGCGGTGACCTCGGCGTCCTGCTCGACGGCCGCGACCTCCGGCATGTTGCGCACGGTGGTGAGCTGCGTGGGGGACAGCTTGGCGGCGAAGCCGTTCAGGACCCGGCTGTACGAGTGGAGCGGCGTGACCCCGGCGAGCCGGGCCGCGTGCGCGGAGGCGACGTCCGGCTTGAGCGTGACGATGTACTGGCCGTCGATCCCGCCCGTCGCGTGGGTGCGCAGCGGGGCGGGGGAGGTGTGGACGGGCTCCGAGTCGGCCTGGGCGGCGGACGGCGCCGCGAACGGCAGCAGCAGGAGCAGGGCGACGGACGCGCAGCGCGCGGACAGTCTCATGGACGACTCCGATCGGTCGGTGGCGGGGGCGGCGTTCGCTCCCCGCCGGCGCGCCCGCCCGGAAGGGGGCGGGTCGCGCCGACAGGAATCTGGGCGCGGGAAGGCCCCGCCACGCCGGGATGACGGGGCCACGCCACTAGTCGGATGAGATGCGCCACGCGGCGGCGGAGCCCGACGTCACGTCGTCGCGCTCCTGCCGTGAGACCGCCGCGGGGCCTGCCGTGAGACCGCCGCCAGGCCTGCCGTGACGCCGCCGTCGGCCACGGCGTCACGCCGCCGTAGCGTTGCCGTCGGGCCGGCCGGGGAGCCGACGGGCGTCAGTCGCCGGCCCCGGCCGCCTCGCGGTGGGTGAGGTTGGTGCCCGAGCGCGGGTCGAAGACATGCATGTGCGCGGTGTCGACGTACAGCTCCGCCGGGCTGCCCTCCCGCACCCGTGTCGCCGTGCTCAGCCGGGTGACGATCTGGTGCCCGCCGCCCCCGGTCTCCGACGCCCCGGAGTCCGCCGCCAGCTCCGCGAGGTCCGCGCTGTCGGCGGGCTCCCAGCCCTCCTCCGTGAAGTGGGCGAACACATCGGAGCCCAGCGACTCGACGACGTCCACCATCGCCGTGAACCGCGCGCCCGGCAGCTCCGGGTCGACCAGCGCCGCGTCCTCGAACGCCTCCGGCCGCAGCCCGACGATCAGGTCGCGCGGCGCGCCCGCCGCCTCCAGCCGCCGCCGCACCTCCGCGTCCAGCGGCAGGTCCCCGACCACCGTCCGCAGCGTCCCCTCCTCCAGGGTGGCGTGGAGGAAGTTCATGGCGGGCGAGCCGATGAACCCGGCCACGAACAGATTGCGCGGCTGGTCGTACAGGTGCTGCGGCGTGCCGACCTGCTGGACGACCCCGCCGCGCATCACCACCACCCGGTCCCCGAGCGTCATCGCCTCGGTCTGGTCGTGGGTCACGTACACGGTCGTCGTGCCGAGCCGCTGCTGGAGCCGGGAGATCTGGGTGCGCATCTGCACCCGCAGCTTCGCGTCCAGATTCGACAGCGGCTCGTCCATCAGGAACGCCTTGGGACTGCGGACGATCGCCCGCCCCATGGCGACCCGCTGCCGCTGACCGCCCGACAGGTTCGCCGGCTTGCGGTCCAGGTGCTCGGTCAGGTCCAGGATGCGGGCGGCCTCCTCGACCTTCTCGCGGATCACGGCCTTGTCGGTCTTCGCCAGCCGCAGCGCGAAGCCCATGTTGTCCCGCACCGTCATATGGGGGTACAGGGCGTAGCTCTGGAACACCATGGCGATGTCGCGGTCCTTGGGCGCCTTGTCGTTGACGACCTGCCCGTCGATGCGCAGCGTGCCCTCGGTGATGTCCTCCAGGCCCGCGATCATGTTGAGCGTGGTCGACTTCCCGCAGCCTGAGGGGCCCACCAGGATCACGAACTCGCCGTCGGCGACGGTCAGGTCCACGTCCCGCACGGCCACGGCACCGTCCGGGTACCTCTTGGTGATGCCCTCGAGAACGATCTCGGCCACTGTCGGTGCTCCTTGGAGGGAATGCCGTAGGGGATTGCCGTAGGGGAGGGGGGGGGATGGGGCCGCGCCGGTCAGCCCTTGACGGCCCCCGAGGTCAGTCCGGCGACGATGCGCCGCTGGAACAGCAGCACGAAGACGATGATCGGCACGGTGATCACCATCGCGGCGGCGGCGATCGACCCGGTCGGCTCCTGGAACTGGCTGCTGCCGGTGAAGAAAGCGATCGCCGCCGGCACGGTCCGCGCCGACTGCGTGGAGGTGAGGGAGATCGCGAAGAGGAAGTCGTTCCAGCAGAAGATGAAGACCAGGATCGCCGTCGTGAACACGCCGGGCGCCGCCAGCGGCGCGATGACCAGCCGGAACGCCTGCGCCGGCGTCGCCCCGTCGACCTTCGCCGCCTTCTCCAGATCCCAGGGGATCTCCCGGAAGAACGCCGACAGCGTGTAGATCGCCAGCGGCAGCGAGAACGTCATGTACGGCAGGATCAGCCCCGGCCAGGTGTCGAACAGGCCCAGCGCCCGCTCGATGTCGAACAGCGGCGACACCAGCGAGATCGGCGGGAACATCGCGATCAGCAGCGAGAGGCCGATCAGCAGCCGCTTCCCCGGGAAGCGCAGCCGGGCCACCGCGTACGCGGCCATCGTGCCCAGTGCCACGGCGACGACCGTGGCGATCAGGGCGATGCCGATGGAGTTGACCAGCGCGCGGGTGAACTCGGACGTCTCGAAGATGCCCCGGTAGTTCTCCCAGGTCCACCTGGTGGGGATGAAGTTGCCGTCCGCGAGCGTGGACGGGTGTTTGAAGGAGAGCGCCGCGATCCACCACACCGGGAACAGCGCGTACGCGACGACGACGACGTTGGCGACCGTCCAGCCGGTCAGATGCCGTTTCCCCGCACCGGCCATCAGCGGCCCCCTTCCCCGGCCCCGGGCGCCGCCGCCCCGAACAGTTTGACGAACGCGAAGGCGATCAGCGCCACACAGAGGAAGATCAGCACGGAGACCGCCGAACCGATGCCGAGGTTGAGCGCGGTGAACAGGTTGTCGTAGCCGAGGATCGACACCGAGCCGGTGCCGTGCGCCCCGGCCGTGAGCACGTAGATGCTGTCGAAGACGCGGAACGCGTCCAGGGTGCGGAACAGCAGCGCCACCAGGATCGCCGGTTTCATCAGGGGGAGCGTCACCCGGGTGAACCGCTGCCAGGGGCCCGCCCCGTCGACCATCGCCGCCCGCAGCGTCTCCTCCGGCACCAGGGCGAGCCCGGCGAGCAGCAGCAGCGCCATGAACGGCGTCGTCTTCCACACCTCCGCCAGGATGATCAGTCCCAGCGCCGGCCACTGCTCCGTCAGCGGGGCCTCGCCGGCCGGGAGCAGCGCGGCGAGATAGCCGGTGCCGGGCGTCCACGCGTACTGCCAGGAGAACGCGGCGACGACGGTGACGATGCCGTACGGGACGAGGATCGCCGTGCGGACCGTGCCGCGCCCCACGATCGTGCGGTGCATCACCAGCGCCAGCGCCATCCCGAGCACCAGCTCGACCGCGACGGACACGACGGTGATCAGCACCGTCACACCGAACGCCTCCCACCAGAACGGCGAGGTGAGCACCGCCGCGTAGTTGCTCAGCCCCACGAACTCGGCGCGGTGCGGGAAGCGCAGGTCGTACCGCTGGAGCGAGAGGTAGATCGCGTAGCCGATCGGGTACGCGGTCACCGCCGCCATCACCAGGACAGCGGGCGCGCACAGCAGCCAGCCGAGCCGGCGCTCCTGCCGCGCGCCCTCGGAGAGCCGCGCGTCGACGGCCGCCGCGTCCACGGCGTGGCTGCCGCCCCCTTCCACCGTGGCCCGTTTCACGGGATCAGCCCCTTCGACTGGAGGGCGTCCTCGATCTGCGCCGCGATGGTGTCCACGGACCGGCGGGGGTCGATCGCCGAGGGCGGGGACAGCGTGTGGGCGATGACGATGGACACGTTCTGGTAGGCGGGCGTGCGGGGGCGGATGCTCGCGTTCTCCAGCGACTGGTAGATGGCGTCGGCGAACGGGTAGTTCCTGACGAACTCCCGGTCGAAGTACAGCTCCCGCAGGGTCGGCGGCAGCCCGCCTTCGACGGCCGCGGCGATCTGGTTCTCCCGGTTGCGCAGGCACAGCGCCGCCTCGAACGCCTCCCGGGGGTGGCGGGAGTACGCGCCGACGGCCAGGTCGATCCCGCCGACCGTCGGCCGCGCGGGCCGCGAGGCGTCCACCCGCGGATACGGAGCCCAGCGGAAGTGCCGGAACAGCCGCGGGTTGTTCGCCTTCATCGACGGATAGACGAAGGGGTAGTTCAGCTGGAACGCCGCCGTCCCGGACTCCATGGCGAGCCGGTTCTGGTCCTCCATCTGGTTCGGCAGCGACGGGTCGGCCGCCGGGGACCTGGCGAGGTCCCGCATGATCGTCGCGGCCCGCACGGCGGGCTCCCCCAGGGCGGGGGCGGTCGCCCGCGCGTCGAGGATGGAGCCGCCCGCGCTGGCGACGAGCGTGTTGAACCAGACCGTCAGGCCCTCGTACTGCGCGCCCTGGATCTCCACGTGGTGCGGTCTGCCCTCCGCGGCCAGGCGGCGGGCGGCGGCCAGCATCTCCGCCCAGGTGCGGGGCGGCTTGGCCACCAGGTCGGAGCGGTACCACAGCAGCTGCGTGTTGGTGTTGTACGGCACCGCGTACAGCCGGTTCTTCCACGTCCCGGTCTGCAGCGGCACCTTGAGCGTGCCCTCCTCGGCGCGGCGGCGCAGCTCACCCGTCCACGGCAGCACCCAGCCGGCCTCGGCGAACTCGGCGGCCCAGGTGACGTCGAGGCCCATGACGTCGATCGACGCGTCCTCCGCGGCGAGCCGGCGCACCAGCTGCTGCCGCTGGCCGTCGGCCGTGCGCGGCAGCTTGTGGTACACGATCCGGTAGCGGCCGCCCGAGTCCCGGGTGCAGTTGCGGGCGGCGGCGGCCAGGGCGCCGGAGTCGTCGGGGAAGTTGTACCAGTTGACCGTGGGCGTCCCGGCCTGCGCGTCGGAGCCGCAGGCGGCGAGCGGCGAGGCGAGCAGAGGCAGCACCAGCAGCGCCCGCAGCCCGCGCACCGAGGGGCGGCGTCCCGGCGCGCGCCGCGCGATGCCCGCCCGGGAGCCGCGCCGGCCCCGCACCTGCCGCCGACGGGCGGCGTCCTCCGGGTCCTCTCCTGACATGCGCCCGACGGTAGGCCCCGCCGCCGCGCCCGCCCGCGCGGCACGGGCGCCCCGCCCCGTAGGGCCACCCGACTGGCCGACGCGCCTAGGGACGCGGCGGGTGCCTGCGGACCTGGCCCACCCAGAGCAGGCCGCCGCCGGCGGGGGGTGTGCGGCGGGCGGCCGGGCGCGGCGCCGGGCGGGGCGGTTCGGGGACGGCGGCGCGCCGGCGCGACGCGTCGTAGGCCGCGCGCCGCACCGGGTCGCGCAGCACCTCGTAGGCCGCGACGACCTCGTCGAAGCGGGCGGCCGCGGCCCGGCGTTCCGGCTCGTCGCGCGCCGGGGCGCTGTCCGGGTGCAGGGCCCGGACGAGCCCGCGGTACGCCGAGGCTATCTGCCCGGCCGTCGCCGTCGGCTCCACGCCCAGCACCGTGTACGGGTCGCTTCCTCGCGCCACGGTCATCACCTCGCAGCCGCTGCCCGCGCCCGGCGGGGCCCCAGGTCAGCCGAGCGCGCGCCGGTCGTGGTCGCTGGCGCGGCGCAGCTCGTCCGTCCGCCGCGCCACGTCCTCGACCCGCGCGGCGAGCTCCGGGTGCCGGCCGCGCAGGTGCGGGCCGGTGTCGGCGAGCGGTCCGATCAGACCGGCCGCGTCGTCCCCGGCCAGCGCCTCGGTCAGCCGGCCGATGGGGGAGCGGGCCTGCCGGGACAGGTCCTCGAGCGCCGTGATCTGCCCGGCGAGCTGCCGCAGGTCCGCCGCGTGGCGCCGGGCCCACGCGCTCACCGACCGGTCCGCCGCGCGCCGGTCGCGTGTGGCCTTGACCCGCTGGTCGCCGGTCGTGCCGCGCTCGCCGTCCGGCCGCAGCCGCAGATACCGGCGCTCCGCCGCCTGCCGGCTGGCCACGCCGAGCGGTCCGGCGAGATCGGCCCAGCTGGCGCCGGCGGCGCGGGCCGCCTCGATCAGCGCGGGCTCCCAGTCCGACAGGCGCCGGCGCACCTCCCGGAGCAGCAGCAGCGCCGCCAGGTGGTCCTCGGCCGCGGACGGCTCGGACCGCTCGCCGTCCGCCGGGGCGTCGTGCGCCGCGCGGATCGCCTCCTCGATGGTGCTCAGCGCCGCCGCGGCGGCGACGAACGAGCCGGGGGCCGGCGGTGAGGGCGGCGTCGGCCGCTCGGCTTCGCTCACAGGGCCTCCTCCACGGGATCGCGGGTTCGCTCGGTGTCCTCTCCTCCGACGACGGACGTCCTCTCCGACGACGGGGTCATCGGGCCGATGACGGTCCCCTGACGTCATCGGTCTGACGACATCCAGTGGTGTCATCGTTCCAATGACACAGAGGATTGTCATCGTTCCGATGACATGTTACAACGGGATACAGGTGACCGCATTGGCATGACGTGTCAAGTCGATGGAGGTGTCCGACGATGTTGATGCGCACCGACCCGTTCCAGGAGTTCGACCGGATCGCCCAGCGGCTGCTCGGCACGTCCGGCACCTGGTCGCGGCCCACGGCGATGCCGATGGACGCGTACCGCGAGGGCGACGAGTACGTGATCGCCTTCGACCTGCCCGGCGTGGACCCGGACGCCATCGACGTCGACGTCGAGCGCAACATGCTGACGGTGAAGGCCGAGCGCAGGCCGCAGACGAGGGCCGAGGACGTGCAGATGGAGCTGTCCGAACGCCCCCTGGGCGTGTTCTCCCGCCAGGTCATGCTGGCCGATACCCTCGATGTGGAGAACATCAAGGGCGACTACGACGCGGGTGTCCTGACCCTGCGCATCCCGATCGCCGAGCGCGCCAAGCCGCGCAAGATCGCCATCAGCGCGACCGGCGAAGGCTCGCGCAAGGAACTCGACAGCTGACGGACCCCGCTCGCAGCGCGACCGGAGGGCGGACCTCCTCCGCCCTCCGCCGGCCGGAAGGGGCGCATGATGCAGATGTCATGGGAGCCGTTCCTGGACGCCGTCCGGGAGCGCGGCGAGTACGCGTCGCAGCACGAGGCGGAGCGCGCGGCCAGGGTCGTACTGGCGCTCCTCGGCGCGCACCTCGTCGGGGAGGTGCGGGCGGAGCTCGCCGCCCGGCTGCCCGAGACCCTCGAACTGATCCTGCTCAACCCCCTCCAGGCCGCCGAGCCGCTCTCCCCGGAGCGGTTCGTCCGCGCCACCGCCGCGTGGATCGAGGGAGCCACCGAGGAGACCGCCAAGTGGGACGTCGGCGCCGTGCTGAGCGTCGTCGCCGAGGCGGCGGGCGCCGACCTCATGCGCCGGGTCCTCCTCCAGCTCCCGCCGGGGTACGACCTTCTCTTCGGCCGCCCGCCGGCGGCCTGACCCACCACCCAGACGACGCACGGCCGCCCGCCGGGGCGACCGGGGAGGAAAGGCTTATCCGCATGACGTGGCAGGAACTCGTGGAC
Source organism: Streptomyces sp. SudanB25_2051 (assembly GCF_964272635.1). Taxonomy (NCBI): domain Bacteria; kingdom Bacillati; phylum Actinomycetota; class Actinomycetes; order Kitasatosporales; family Streptomycetaceae; genus Streptomyces; species Streptomyces sp. SudanB25_2051. The sequence goes on along the minus strand of NZ_OZ186787.1, from coordinate 417,032 downwards.
CGCATCCGCACCGCCGGCCGCTACGAGACCGACGCGGAGGCCGAGCGCGTGCTGCGGGACGTGCTGACGGTACTGGGCGGCCATGTCATCGGCGACGAACGCTGCGAGCTGGTACGCCTCCTGCCCGCCGAGGCGGGCGCGCTCCTCGCCGCGCAGATCCCGGTGACCGAGCCCGTCACGGCCCCCGAGTTCGTGGAGCGCGTCGCCCGCCGCCTGGCGCTCACCCCGGCGGAGGCCCGCTGGGCCACCTCCACGGTCCTGACCGTCGTCGGCGCGTACGTCGGCGACGACCTCACCCGGCGCATCCTCGCGGGCCTGCCGCGCGGCTACGCCCTCCTGTTCGGCCTGGCCGACCTCGCGCCCGCGGCCTGACGCCGGGGGCATCGGGCCCGCCGTGCGGGAGGGCCGGCCGACGCGGGCCGGGGCGGGCGTCCGCCGTGCCGTCCTCGTCCCGGGGCGGCGCGCGCCCCGGCCGGGCGCACAGCCCCGCCACCGCCCGGCACAGCGGGTACGCCCCCAGCCGCCGCGCCCCCATGGCAGAACGGACACTCGGTCCGACGGCTTGTCAGATGATTTGATGGGCTCACGCGTTCGACGGGGATCGGGCGCGTCACGGTTCGGACGGTCCGGGAGGGGACGCGGCATGCGGAGGATCTTCAGCCAGGGGTGGCGCAGGCTGGGTGTGGCGGGGGCGGCGGGGACGCTGCTCGCCGCCGGACTGGCCGGTGCGGGCGGTGCGGCGGCGCACGCCGCGGAGGGGACCGCCGGGTCGGTCGTCCTCACCACGCCCGGGGTCGCGGCGGGCGGCCAGACCACGCACACGGTGACCGTCGACACGGCGGAGGGCGGGGTGCTGACCCTCGGTTTCGCCACCGCCGACGACCAGCGGCCCTGGGGCTCGCAGGACGAGTGGAGCATCGGCCTGACGGTCGGCGCCCCCGACGGCGCGCCGCAGCCGTGCGCGTACCCGGGAAGCCTGCTGCTCACCGAGCGGGTGCGCTGCGAACTCCCCGCCGGCACGCACACGCTGGCGTACCGGGTGGCCGCGTCCGCGTCGGTGCCGTCCTGGCACGTCGCCGTGGACGCCCGCTTCACCCCGGCGTCCGGCACGGGCGGCGCGACGGCCGCCGGGCGGTTCGACGTGGCCGGGGTGAGCGCGGTGCCGATGGACTGGGAGGTCCTCGCCCGCGACCGGCAGGGCGCCGTACGGGCGTACAGCTACTACCGGGGCGAGGGCTCCCCGCTGGACCGCGAGTGGGGCGAGAGCCTGGGCGTGGACTGGGGGGCGTACGACCGCCTCACCAAGCTCGCGCCGATCGACGTGCGGGGCCGCGGCGGTGACGTGGTGACCAGGGACGCGTCCGGGGTGCTCTGGTACCACCGGCTCGCGGGCGGCGGGCGGACCGCGTTCGAGGCGCCGGCGCGGGTCGGCTCCGGCTGGGGTGTGTACCGCTCGATCCGGGGCGCCGGAGACCTGACCGGAGACGGCCGCCACGACCTGATCGCCGTGGACGGTTCGGGCGTGCTGTGGCTGTACCTGGGCACGGGCGACCCGGCGCGGCCCTTCGAGGCGCGGCGCCAGGCCGGCACCGGCTGGGGCGTCTACACCTCGCTGACCGGCGGTCTCGACATCACCGGCGACCGGAAGGCCGATCTGATCGCCCGTGACGCCGCCGGCGGCCTGTGGCTGTACCGCGGCACCGGCGACGCGGCGGCCCCCCTCCACGCGCGTGCGCAGATCGGCACGGGCTGGAACATCTACGACACGCTGATCGCGTACGGCGATGTCACCGCGGACGGCAACCCGGAGCTGCTGGCGCGTGACACGGCCGGTGTCGTCTGGCAGTACACGGGCACCGGCGACGCGTCGGCGCCTTTCCGGGCGCGTGTGCGGGTCGCCTCGTACTGGGACGGCTTCGACGCCGTCCTCTGACGCCGGGGCGCGGTGAGCGGGGCGGTCCGCCGGATCAGGCGGACCGCCCCGTCGTCTCACTGGGCCGTTCCGGGCTCACCGGGCCGTTCCGGGCGCGGCCGTCACGGCCGTCCCCGGGCGGGGCCGTCCTCGCGGCGCGGCGCCGCTCAGGCGGTCAGCGGGCGGAAGTGGCGGGCGAGGGCCCAGGCGGCGATGCGCTGGCCCGTCGCGGTGCCGACCTCGTTCGCCGTACGGGTGTGGATGCCGCCCCACATGCGGGCGCCCTCGACGTCACTCGTGTAGTGGTCGGGAACGTGGTAGTGGCGGGTCTTCTTCATCATGACCGACGTGACGCGCAGGTCCAGGTCGGGGCGGTCCGACAGGGTCGTCAGCGTCCGCACCAGGGCGCCCGCGGTCGTGGTGTGCCCGCTGAGGTAGTCGGGGTGCGAGGGGGTGACGAGGAAGGGCTCCCACGCGGGGTCGGCCTCCGTCAGCGGGTTGCCGTCGTTCTCCGCCTCGCGGATCGCGGTGACGGGGCGCCAGGAGCCGTAGTGCAGCTTGGCGTCCCACGCGGCGATGGCGGCGTCCACCTGGACGGTGTTGACGGCGGCGAAGAGGCGGGCCGTGTCGACCAGGTCGAGGCCGTGCCGCTCGGCACGGTCGGCCAGGGCGCCCTGCAGGTCCACGGTGGTGAAGAAGCGCGCCGTCTCCGTCTGCTCCGCGGTGCGCACGGTGCTCGTCTTCGCGCCCACCGCCTTCACCTCGATCAGGTCGGCGGCATAGCGGGCGGACGTCAGCGCGGGAGGCGCCGCGGGCCGGAAGTGGTCGGGCCGCTCGATGAGCATCGGGCGCAGACGCCCCAGCCACGAACTGGTGAACGGCTGCTGCGCGGGCGGCGTGGGCCGCCACACCCCGAGGGCCGGCGAGGTGGTGAAGGGGACCTGGGCGCCGAAGCCGTCGTCCTTGCGCAGCGCGACCATGTGGGCCGCCGCGCGGCGGCCGAACTCCACGCCGGCCTTCTCGGCGGGCCCGTCCGGCACCTCGGCGAGCGAGGCGGCGTAGGCGCTCTCCAGCTTCGGCTCGGCCTGGGGGAAGTAGTGGAGCAGCACGTCGTGGGCGGCGGTCGCGGCGGCGGCCACGGAGGACGCCGAACCGGGCCCCCGCTCGCTCCAGCGGTACGGCTCGTAGCGGCCCTCGATGCCGACGACCGCGTTGTACATGCCCGCCGAGACGACGGCGTGCCAGACGGACGTCTCCGACGAGTTCGACTTGCCTTCCGGGTCGACGACCTCGCCCGTGAGCCGGGCCCAGTCGGCGATGACGGCGCCGGGCGCCGAGACGGCGGGTTCCGCCTGTGCGACGGACGCCGGGACCGCGGCGGCGGTGGCGGTCAGCCCCAGCAGCGCGGCTGCGGCGAGGAGGGTCCGGCGCGGTGACATCCTCAGTGGTGTTTTATGCACGATTTCGCCCCTGTTTGGTCAGTTTGCGACATCCTCACCCTCGCGGCCGGGGCGGGAACCGCAACCGCTGCCGGCGGGTCGCGCGCCCGTCCGGGCGCCGGGTCCACCCGAACGGAGGCGACTCCGGACCTATGTCTGATTTGGGGTGTTTGTGAGATTTGCCGACTGGTGGTCAATTGGCGCAATTTTGCGGTGTGGTGAGGGCAACGCCACCGCCGCCCGTAATCCGTGATGTCGGTCACGGCGGTCCGGAGGGGAAATCGCGCGTACGCCGCGCGGTGGTACGGAATTTCGCCGCCACCGGCCCCGGAAATGGATCTTCGCGGGAAATTCCCGGCCTTGTTCCGCCCCGCGGATGTCGTTTACGGTCACCGTCATTCCGGAGGGAACGCCGAATCCTGCCGCCTTCCGGGCTCCAGCACTCACACATTCACGCTCGGCAGGAGCGGGGGAACCAGGTAAGCCGCCGTTCCGGTCATCCGGAACGGCTTGGGGTGAAGTCGCGGGCGACCGCGGCCGGGCATCTCCAGCCCGAACCCGACAGCTCACCTCGCAGGCGTCGGAGAGGAAACGCCCCATGCCCGCACAGGGTAAGCACCGTCGCCCCAAGAGCAGCCGCCTCAGCCGTGGACTCGTCGTCGCGAGCACCGGCGGAGCCGCCCTCGCCCTGCCCCTGACCGGCGCGGCCACCGCCTCCGCCGCCCCGAGCGCGGCCCCCGCCGCGATCTCCGTCGCCGCCCAGGCGCCCGCCGCGGCGCCCGCCGCCGTCAAGGCCGCCAAGACCGTCACGCACACCGTGGTCGCCGGCGACACCCTTTCCGGCATCGCCGCCGAGCACTCCCTGAGCGGCGGCTGGAAGAAGCTCTACGCGGACAACAAGAACGCCATCGGTGACAACCCGTCACTCATCCGTCCGGGTCTGAAGCTCACCGTCGGCGCCAAGGCCCCGGCCGCGGCGAAGGCCGCCGCCGAGCGTTCCACGGCCGTCCGCGCCGACCGTTCCGCCGCCCGCACCGCCGTCGTCCAGACCGCCGTGAAGTCCTATGCCGACAACCTCGACGGCTGGATCAAGGAATCGCTGGACATCATGGCCCAGCGCGGAATTCCCGGCACTTACGAGGGAATTCACCGCAACATCATGCGCGAGTCCTCCGGAAATCCGCTCGCGATCAACAACTGGGACTCGAACGCCGCCGCCGGTACGCCCTCCAAGGGCCTCCTCCAGGTGATCGACCCCACGTTCCGCGCCTACCACGTGCCCGGTACGCCGTTCGACCCGTACGACCCGGTCGCCAACATCACGGCCGCGTGCAACTACGCCGCCGACCGGTACGGCTCCATCGACAACGTCAACGGCCCGTACTGACCCCGACCGCCCGCGGGGCACCCGACGCGCCGACCGACCGGCCCGCCGGGTGCCCCGCGGGCGCCGCGGCCTCCCCGGCGATACGGCCCCGCCGGGGGAGCGGGGCCGTACCACCGGGGACCGGCACGGCCCCGCCGGCCGGCGCGCCCCTGCCGTGGCACCGGCTCCGCCGGGCGCCCGCAGCGGTGCCGCGCCCCTCAGCCGTAGAGCGCCGGGCGCTCCACCAGCTCCACCTCCACGCGCCGCCCCTCCGCGCGCGAGCGCAGGCCCGCCTCGCAGACGGCCGCCGCCGCGTACCCGTCCCAGCAGCCGGGCCCGGTCACCTCACCGCGCAGCGCCGCGTCCACCCAGGCCCGCACCTGCCGGTCGTACGCGTCCTCGAACCGCTCCTCGAAGCCGGGCGCGATCGGGCCGCCCCACCGGCCGCCCGTGTTGACCAGCATCCCGTGCGCCTCGCCGATCCGCGCGGTGCCGTTCTCGCACACCGCCTCGGCCTGCACCTGGTACCCGAAGCGGCAGTTGACGTAGATCTCCACATCCGCGAGCGCCCCGCCGTCCGTCTCGAACACCACGAACTGCGGGTCGTCCACGCCTTCCGGGGCGTTCCCCGACGGCCTCGGCCGCATCACCGTCACCGCGGTGATCTCCTGGCCCAGCAGCCATCGCGTGGCGTCCATCTCGTGGACCACCGAGTCCGCCAGCAGCATCTCCCCGGTGAACCAGGGCGGCGACGCGGCGTTGCGGTGCCGCTGGTGCAGCATCAGCGGCCGCCCGAGACCGCCGCCGTCCAGCAGCGCCTTCAGCCGCGTGTACTCCGTGTCGTACCGGCGCATGAACCCCACCTGCACCAGCCGCCTCCCCAGGCGCTCCTCCGCCCGCATCACGCGCAGCGCGGACGCGGCGTCCGGGGTGAGCGGCTTCTCGCACAGCACCGGCAGGCCCCGCCCCAGCGCCTCGATCAGCGCCGCCTCGTGCGCCGCGCCCGGAGAGGCGACCAGCACGGCGTCCACGCCGGGCGCGCCGATCGCGGCGGCCGGGTCCGTGTACGCCGTACAGCCCTCGACCGCGTCCGCGACCGCCTTGGCCCGCTCGCCGTCCACGTCCGCGACGGCGGCCACCCGCGCCCCGCTGATCACCCGGTCGATGCGGCGCACATGGTCGGCGCCCATCCGCCCCGCCCCGACGACGGCCACGCCGAGCGTCCCGCCTCGTGTCATGGTCCCGTTCTCCTTCCGGTTCAGGCGCCGCACGAGCGGAGGAACCCGCGGGTGCGCGCCGCGATCGGCAGCGGCCGCTCGGGCGGGCAGGGATACATGTCCTGCTCGACGATGGCGAACAGGTCCACGCCGAGGCCCTGCGCCGCCGCCAGCACCGGTTCCAGCGCGGGCACCCCGTGCGGCGGCTCGCACATCACCCCGCGCCGCACGGCGGGACCGAACGGCACGCCTTCCGCCACGACCTCCGCCAGGACGGCCGGGTCGACCTGCTTGAGGTGCAGATAGCCGATCCGCTCCCCGTACGTCTCGATCAGCTTCACGCTGTCGCCGCCGCAGTAGGCGTAGTGCCCCGTGTCCAGGCACAGGGAGACCAGCTCCGGGTCGGTCGCGTCGAGGAACCGCTCGACGTGCTCCTCCGTGTCCAGGTGCGTGTCGGCGTGCGGGTGGACGACGATGCCGAGCCCGTACCGCTCCCGCACCTCGCGCCCCAGCCGCTCCATGCCCCGCGCCAGGTCCGCCCACTGCGCGGCGGTCAGCTCGGGCGGCTCGACGAGCTCGGCGGTCCTGTCGTCCCGCCAGAACGACGGGATCACCACCAGGTGCCGCGCGCCCATCGCGCGGGTCAGCTCCGCGACCCGGCTCACCTGCTCCCAGGTGGCGTCCCAGACGGCGGGGCCGCGGTGCAGGGCGGTGAAGACCGTGCCCGCGGAGACCTTCAGGCCGCGCCGCGCGGTCTCGTCGCCGAGCACGGCGGGGTCGGTGGGGAGGTAGCCGTACGGGCCGAGCTCGATCCACTCGTACCCGGCCTCCGCGACCTCGTCCAGGAACCTCCTCCACGGCACCTGCCCCGGGTCGTCGGGGAACCACACGCCCCACGAGTCCGGGGCGGAGCCGATCCTGATGCGGTCGAGGGACGGGGTGCCTGCGGTGTCCATGAGCGGTCCTTTCGGCGCGGCTCCCGGTTCGCTGACGGGGCCTCATCGGGCGGGCGCGCGGCGGGCGGCTGGGACGCCGTGCCGTGCGTGCCGGCGGGTGCCCGCGGCGGTGCGATCGGCGGGTGCCGGCGGGTGTCGGCGGTGTTGGTGCGCGGTGGGCGCCGACCCTATCGGCATGATGCCGGGAACGGGGCCCGTGTGGTCCGTCCGACCGCCACCTCGCCGCGACGCGGCGGGCACGGGGATGGGAGCGGCCCGTCCGGGGGAGGACACCTGAAGCACCCCGGCCCCGACCGCCCCGAAGGCCCCAGGAGCGACCCGCATGCCCGAGCCCGACCCCACCGCCCCGGAAGCCGCCGCCGCTGCCGCGCCGATGCCCGAGCCCCCGCGGGCCGCGGATTCCGCCGCCCCCGCGCCGATGCCCGGGCCGACGCGGGCGCCCGACCCGGCCGCCGCTGCCGGCCCCGGCGCCGCCGGGAGCGCGACCGGCGGGGAGCCCTTCGACGTGATCGCCATGGGCCGCGTCGGCGTCGACCTCTACCCCCTCCAGAGCGGCGTCCCGCTGGAGCGGGTCGAGACCTTCGGGAAGTTCCTCGGCGGGTCCGCCGCCAACGTCGCCGTCGCCGCCGCCCGCCTCGGTCGGACCGCCGCGCTCATCAGCCGCACCGGAGCCGACCCCTTCGGCGCCTACGCGCACCGGGCGCTGCGGGAGTTCGGCGTCGACGACCGCTGGGTCACGTCCGTCGACGGACTGCTCACGCCCCTCACGTTCTGCGAGATCTTCCCGCCCGACCACTTCCCCCTCTACTTCTACCGCCGGCCCAAGGCCCCCGACCTGGAGATCCACCCCGGCGAACTGGACTACGACGCCGTGCGCGCCGCCCGCGTCCTGTGGACGACCGGAACCGGCCTGAGCGCCGAGCCCAGCCGCGCGGCCACCCTCGCCGTGCTCGCCGCCAGGGGCCGCCGCGGCATCACCGTCCTCGACCTCGACTGGCGGCCCGCGTTCTGGCCCGACCCGTCCGAGGCGCGCGCCCACTACGCCGAGGCCCTGCGGCACGCCACCGTCGCCGTCGGCAACCTGGAGGAGTGCGGCGTCGCCACCGGCCTCGCCGAACCGGCCGCCTGCGCCCGCGCGCTCCTGGACACCGGCGTCGACCTGGCCGTCGTCAAACGGGGCCCCGCCGGTGTCCTCGCCGTCCACCGCGACGGCACCACCGCCGACGTACCGCCCGTCGAGGTCGAGGTGGTCAACGGGCTCGGCGCGGGCGACGCGTTCGGCGGAGCCCTCTGCCACGGCCTCCTCGTCGGCTGGGACCTGGAGCGGACCGTCCGGTACGCCAACGCCGCCGGCGCCCTGGTCGCCTCCCGGCTCGCCTGCTCCTCCGCCATGCCCACCCCCGCCGAAGTGGACGCCCTCCTGACCGCCGCCGGCCCGTGACGCCCCAGCCCGTGGCGCACCGGTCGTGGCGCCCCCGCCCGTGGCGCACCGGTCCGTGGCGCACCGGTCCCTGCCGCCCCGGACCGTGACGCCGTCCCCGCCGACGCCCCGCCCGCACCGTGACCGCCCCGCGCCACCCGACCCCGCAGAGAAACGGAGCCCCGCACCCATGGCCGGCAGCCCCCGACTCCACCTCCCCGCCGGCGCCGCCGCGAGCGGCCCGTACACCGTCGACGTCACCCCCGCCACCGCAGGCTGGGGGCACGCCGCGCTGCGTGTGCTGCGCCTGCCGCCCGGCGGCTCCCACACGTACGACACGGGCGCCGGCGAGTGGATCGTGCTGCCGCTCTCCGGCGGCTGCGCCGTCACCGCCGAAGGCCGCACCTTCCGGCTCGCCGGCCGCCCGGACGTGTTCAGCGCCGTCACCGACTTCGCGTACGTCCCCCGCGACACCCGCGTCACGCTCACCTCGCCCGGCGGGGGTCGCTTCGCGCTCGCCGGGGCCCGCTGCGAGCGCCGCCTGCCCGCGCGGTACGGCCCCGCTTCCGCCGTCCCCGTCGAACTGCGCGGCACCGGCATCTGCTCCCGGCAGGTCAACAACTTCGCCGCCGCCGACACCTACGACTGCGACCGGCTCATCGCCGTCGAGGTGCTGACGCCCGGCGGCAACTGGTCGTCCTACCCGCCGCACAAGCACGACGAGCACCGCCCCGGCGAGGAGTCGCGCCTGGAGGAGATCTACTACTTCGAGGTCGCGGCGCACGACGGCGCCCCCGGTCTCGGCTACCACCGGATCTCCCCGTCCGGGCAGGGCCGCGACAGCGACCTGCTGGCCGAGGTCCGCGACGGCGACACCGTCCTCGTCCCGGACGGCTGGCACGGCCCGTCCATCGCCGCGCCCGGACACACCCTGTACTACCTCAACGTCATGGCGGGCCCCGACGGCGAACGCGCCTGGCTGATCCGCGACCACCCCGACCACGCCTGGGTCCGCGCCACCTGGCCCGGACAGCCCGCCGACCCCCGCCTCCCGCTGTACACCGCCCCCACGCAGTGAGGTCCCGCATGCGCCCGACCGTCCGCCTCACCACCGCCCAGGCGCTGGTGCGCTTCCTGACGGCCCAGTACACCGAACGCGACGGCGTACGGCACCGCCTGATCGCCGCCACCTGGGGCATCTTCGGCCACGGCAACGTCGCCGGGATCGGCCAGGCCCTGCTGGAGGCGGGGGAGGAGGCCATGCCCTTCCACCAGGGCCGCAACGAACAGGCCATGGTCCACGCCGCCGTCGGCTACGCCCGCCACCGCAACCGGCTCTCGACCCACGCCGTCACCACGTCCATCGGCCCCGGCGCCACCAATCTCGTCACCGGCGCCGCCCTCGCCACCGTCAACCGGCTTCCCGTGCTGCTCCTGCCGGGCGACCACTTCGCCACCCACCCCGCCGACCCGCTGCTCCAGCAGCTCGAACACCCCCTCCACGGCGACGTGTCCGTCAACGACACGCTCCGCCCCGTCTCCCGGTACTTCGACCGGATCAGCCGGCCCGAGGCGCTCATCCCGGCCGCGCTGCACGCCATGCGGGTCCTCGCCGACCCGGCCGAGACCGGCGCCGTCACCCTCGCCCTGCCGCAGGACGTGCAGGCGGAGGCGTACGACTGGCCCGAGGAGTTCTTCGCGCGACGCGTGTGGCCCGTACGCCGCCCCGCCCCCGACCCGGTCCAGCTCGACGCGGCAGCGCGCCTGGTGCGTGCCGCCGCACGGCCGCTGATCGTCGCGGGCGGCGGAATCCACCACAGCGAGGCCGAGGACGCCCTGAGGGCGCTGGTCGACGCGACCGGCATCCCCGTCGCCTGCACCCAGGCGGGCAAGGGCTCCCTGCGCCACGACCACCCCGCCGACCTGGGCGGCGTCGGGCACACCGGCACGGCGGCCGCCGACGACATCGCCCGCGCCGCCGACCTGGTCATCGGCGTCGGCACCCGCCACACCGACTTCACCACCGCGTCGGGCACCCTCTTCGCCCGCCCCGGCGTACGGTTCGTCAACCTCAACACCACCCCGGCGGACGCCCACAAGCTCGCGGCGCTGCCCCTGGTCGCCGACGCCCGCGCCGGTCTCCTGGCGCTCGCCGAGGCGCTGCGGGGACACCGGGTCCCGGCCGCGTACGAGGCCGAGTACCGGGAGCGCCGGGCGCGCTGGGAGCAGGTGGTGGAGGCGGCGTTCCGGGTCGGCGACGACGGCGCCGTACCCACGCAGACGCAGCTGATCGGCGCGCTCGACGCGGTCGCCGGGGACGAGGACGTCGTCGTCAACGCCGCCGGTTCGCTCCCCGGCGACCTGCACAGGCTGTGGCGCGCCCGCTCCCCCCGCCAGTACCACCTGGAGTACGGCTACTCCTGCATGGGCTACGAGATCCCCGGCGCCATCGGCGTGCTGCTCGCCGCGCCGGGCACCCCGGTCTGGGCGCTCGTCGGCGACGGCACGTACCTGATGATGCCCACCGAGATCGTCACCGCCGTGCAGGAGGGCCTGCCGGTGAAGGTGGTGCTCGTCCAGAACCACGGGTACGCCTCGATCGGCGGCCTGTCCGAGCAGGTCGGCGCCGAAGGCTTCGCCACCGCGTACCGCTTCCGCGCCGCCGACGGCACCTACACCGGCGACCCGCTGCCCGTCGACCTCGCGGCGAACGCCGCCAGCCTGGGCATGCGGGTGCTGCGGCCGCGCACGGTGGGGGAGTTGCGCGCCGCGCTCGCCGAGGCCCGCGCCTGCGACCGGCCGGTGTGCGTCTACGCGGAGACCGCCCCGCCCGGCCCGGAGGCGCCCGGCGCGTCGGCCTGGTGGGACGTCCCGGTGCCCGAGGTCGCCTCCCGCGAGGCGGCCGTGCGGGCCCGCGAGAGGTACGAACGGCAGGCGGCCGAGGTGCGCCGGTACCTCGCCGGCCCCTGGACGGACCGCGACGGCGGGTGAGCGGGGCCCGTACCCGCTTCCCCGGGGTGCTCCCGGCGGGCCCGCCGGGGCCGGGGGCCTACCGCGCGGGCTCGGGGCGCAGGCGCCGCGCCGGGTCGATCGCCTCGACGGCGGTGACGAGCGGCGCCAGCTCCGGATTCCTGGCGGCTTCGTCGAGCGCCTCGCGCAGGGCGGCGTCGTTGGTGGGCCTGGCCTCCTCCAGCAGCTTCAGCCCCGCCTCGCTGACGTCCGTGTAGATGCCGCGGCGGTCGGTCGGGCACAGGTAGCGCGAGAGGAGCCCGCGGTCCTCCAGACGGGTGACGAGCCGGGTGGTGGCGCTCTGGCTGAGCACCACGGCGTCGGCGACCTGCTTCATCTGCAGGTGCCCGCCGTCGCCGTCGTGCTGGCGGCTGAGGACGTCGAGAAGCGAGTACTCGCGGACGCTCAACCCGTGCCTGGACTGGAGGGCGCGCTCCAGGTGCGCCTCGATCCTGCCGTACAGGACGTAGAGGGCCGCCCAGCCGTTGGCGAGGGCGGTGAGCGCGGGGTCCGTGGCGGTCATGGTCCGGGTCTCCTTCCGGATGCGTCTGGAGTCCAGGGTACGGCTTGCCCGTGATTAGCCGCCAGGGCCTTTATGCGGCTTGTGCAAGTTTTTCTTCCTGTCGGGGCGCCGAGTGGCTGCCCCGAGGCGCCTTCAACCTGCGACTTCCTCCCACCGTCGTGATCTTTAGGGACCGGTCGGCGGAAGCCCGCGCTTGCATTTAGAGCGCGCATGCAACTATTGTCGATGCCTGTAAGGCGCACTGGCAATCGCATGAAGGGTCGCGCCATGCCTCTCGCACTTCTCGCCCTGGCCATCGGGGCGTTCGGAATCGGCACCACCGAGTTCGTGATCATGGGTCTGCTGCCCCAGATCGCGGGCGACTACGGTGTCACCATCCCCACCGCCGGGCTGCTCGTCACCGGCTACGCGATCGGCGTCGTCATCGGCGCCCCGCTGATGACCGTGCTCGGCACGCGGATCAGCCGCAAGACGATGCTGATGCTGCTGATGGGCCTGTTCGTGGTGGGCAATCTGCTCTCCGCGTTCGCGCCCTCCTTCGGCGTGATGCTCACCGGCCGGGTCGTGGCCTCGCTCGCCCACGGCGCGTTCTTCGGCATCGGCTCGGTGGTCGCCGCCGACCTGGTCGCCCCCGACAAGAAGGCGGGCGCCATCGCCACGATGTTCACCGGTCTGACCGTCGCCAACATCGTCGGCGTGCCCCTGGGCACCTTCATCGGCCAGGCCGTCGGCTGGCGCACCACCTTCGCCGCCGTCGCCGGGCTCGGCGTCCTCGGGCTCCTGGGCATCGCCCGGCTCGTGCCCGCCATGCCCCGGCCCGAGGGCGCCCGGCTGCGCGGGGAGCTCACCGCCTTCCGCAACCCGCAGGTCCTCCTCGCCATGGCGATGACCGTCCTCGGCTTCGGCGGCGTCTTCGCCGCGATCACCTACATCGCGCCGATGATGACCCGCGTCGCCGGCTACTCCGACGGGGCGGTGACCTGGCTGCTCGTCCTCTTCGGCGCCGGCATGTTCCTCGGCAACCTCCTCGGCGGGCGCTACGCCGACCGCAAGCTCATGCCGATGCTGTACGCCACCCTCGGCGGCCTCGCCGTGGTCCTGGCGCTCTTCACCGTCACCGCGCACAGCCGCACCCTGGCCGCCGTCAGCATCTTCCTCGTCGGCGCGCTCGGCTTCGCCACCGTGCCGCCGCTGCAAAAGCGCGTCCTGGACCAGGCCCACGGCGCCCCGACGCTGGCCTCCGCCGTCAACATCGGAGCGTTCAACCTCGGCAACGCCCTCGCCGCCTGGCTCGGCGGACTCGTCATCGCCGCCGGCCTCGGCTACACCGCCCCCAACTGGGTGGGCGCCCTCCTCGCCGGCGCGGCCCTGCTCCTCGCCCTGTGGTCCGCCGCCCTGGAGCGCCGCGCCCCCGCGACCGGGACGGCGTCCGCCGCGCCCGCCCCCGCCCTCGTACACCACTGATCCCCACGACCCCGGAGAACCGCACCGTGCACACCCCCACCGCCACCCCGCTCACCACCGCCGACGCCGAGACCCTCGTCGCGACGGCCCGCGCCGCCGCCGACGCGGCCGGGGTCCCCGTCAGCGTCACCGTCCTCGACGCGGGCGGCCACCTCCTCGCCTTCCGCCGCGACGACCGCGCCGTCCTCATCTCCGGCGAGACCAGCACCCGCAAGGCGTACACCGCCCTCCAGCTGGACGCCCCCACCGCCGGCCTGGTCGACCTGGTCAAGCCCGACGGGCCGTTCCACTCCCTGCCCACCGCCCTCGACAAGCCGCTGCTGTTCATCGCCGGGGGCGTGCCCGTCCACCGCGACGGGCGTCTGGTCGGCGCCATAGGCGTCGGCGGCGGCACCCCCGACCAGGACCACGGCTTCGCCACCGCCGCGCTGGAGGCGCTCTCCCGGTAGAGCCGCCGCGCGCCTTCGCGGGCCCTCCCTCCCCACGCGGAGGGAGGGCCCGCGGCGATGCGGCGCGCCCCGGCTCACCACGCCGCGTCGTCGAACAGGGCGGGCACCTCCAGCGGCGCCGGGCTCGCCGTCAGCGACTGCTCCGTCCACATCACCTTGCCGCTCGCCGTGTACCGGGTGCCCCAGCGCCCCGCCAGCCGCGACACCAGGTACAGCCCGCGCCCGCCCTCGTCCGTGGTGGCCGCCCGGCGCAGGTGCGGAGAGGTGGAGCTGCCGTCCGACACCTCGCAGATCAGGGTGCGGCCGCGCAGCATCCGCACATGGATCGGCGGCGAGCCGTACCGGATGGCGTTGGTGATCAGTTCGCTGAGCATCAGCTCCGTGGTGAAGGACAGCTCGTCCAGGCCCCACTGCTCCAGCTGCCGCACGCACGCCCCGCGCACCGGCCCCACCGCCGACGGGTCGGGCGGCACGTCCCAGTCGGCCACCCGGTCGCCGGCCAGCAGCCGCGTGCCGGCCACCAGCAGCGCGATGTCGTCGCCCCGGTGCGGCGGCAGCATCGCGTCGAACACCGCCCGGCACGTCTCCTCCGGCGACCGCCCCGGCTCCCCGGCCAGCGTGTCCCCCAGCAGCCGCAGGCCCGCGTCGAGGTCCCGCTGCCGGTGCACGATCAGCCCGTCCGTGTACAGCGTCAGGAGGCTGCCCTCCGGCAGGCGCACCTCGTACGTCTCGAACGGCCCGCCGCCCAGGCCCAGCGGGGGGAACACCGGGACGTCGGGGAAGTCCACCGAGCCGTCCGGGCGGACGACGGCCGGGGCGAAGTGGCCCGCCGACGCCATGCAGCACTCGCCGCTCACCGGGTCGTAGATCGCGTACAGGCACGTCGCCCCGGTGATCTCGTTGCTGCCGGCCTCCCCGGTCTCCTCGTCGTCGATCCGCGACACCAGCTCGTCCAGATGCCCCAGCAGCTCGTCCGGCGGAAGGTCCAGCGAGGAGAAGTTGTGCACCGCGGTACGCAGCCGGCCCATCGTCGCCGCCGCGTGCAGCCCGTGCCCGACCACGTCCCCGACCACCAGCGCGACCCGCGTCCCGGACAGCGGGATCACATCGAACCAGTCGCCGCCCACCCCGGCCTGCGCCGGCAGGTAGCGGTAGGCGATGTCCAGCGCGTCCTGCTCGGGCAGCACACGGGGCAGCAGGCTCCGCTGGAGCGTGACCGCCATGGTGTGCTCCCGCGTGTAGCGCCGCGCGTTGTCCACCGCGACCGCCGCCCGCGCCGCCAGCTCCTCCGCGAACGCCACGTCCTCGTCCTCGAACCGCCCGGACGGCGCCGAGCGCCAGAAGTTCGCCATCCCCAGGACCACGCCGCGCGCCTGGAGCGGCACCGTCACCAGCGAGCGGATGCCGTACGCGAGGGCCACGTCGGCGCCCTCGGGGTCCTGGGCCCGCCAGCCGTGCGCCACGGTCAGGTCGGCCTCCAGCACGCCCCGGTTCCGCGCCAGCGCCGCCGCCATGGGCGTCGTCGGCACGTCGAAGCGGATGAGGTCCCCGGGCGGCTGCAGCGGATGGTCGTCCCGTACGCCGCTGAGGGCCGCGCGCCGCATCACCGCGTGGCCCTCCGTCGGCTCCTCGCCCCGCAGCACCGGGTCCAGCAGCTCCACCGTCACGAAGTCGGCGAACCGGGGGACCGCGACCTCCGACAGCTCCTGCGCGGTCCGCACGACGTCCAGCGTCGTCCCGATCCGCACCCCCGCCTCGTACAGCAGCGTCAGCCGCTCGCGCGCGACCGCCGCCACACCCGTCACGGCCGTCAGCTCGGTCGTGTCGCGCAGCGTCGCGACGGTGCCGGACGGGCCGCCGTACGGGTCGGTGGGCCGGGTGTTGACGGCGAGCAGCCGGTCGCCCGCCAGATGCACCTCGTCGGTGACGGGGCGGCCCGATACGAGGAGCTCGGCGGTGTCCCGCGCGAGGCCCAGGGCGGTGACCGGGCGGCCCTCGGCGTCCGGCGGCAGGTCGAGCAGGCGGCGGGCCTCGTCGTTGGCGAGGGTGAGCCGGCCGTCGTCGCCGACGATGAGCACGCCCTCGCGGACGGCGTGGAGCACGGCGTCGTGGTGCTCGTACATCCGGGTCATCTCGGCCGGGCCGAGGCCGTGCGTCTGGCGCCGCAGCCGCCTGCTGACGAGCGCGGCGCTGAGCGTGGCCAGGGCCAGGGCGGCGGCGCCCGCGCCGAAGAACAGCGGCAGCTGCCGGTCGACGGCCTCGCCGACGTTCTCGATGGACACCCCGGCGCTCACTAGGCCGACGACCGTGCCGCGCTCGTCCATGACGGGCACGACCGCCCGCGCCGCGTCGTGCGGGTCGCCCTCGAAGATCTCGGTGATGGTGCGGCCCTGCGCGGCCTGCTGGACGCCTTCGGCCCGGGTGCCCACCAGATTCGGGTCGCTGTCCGCGATCCGGGTGCCGTCGGGGGCCAGTACGGCGACGAAGTCCACGCCCGAGCCGTGCCAGGCGTCGACCGTGTGGCGCTGGAGGGCCCGCGCGGGGTCGCGGGACGTCAGCGCGGCGAGCGTGCCGGGGGCGTCGGCGAACGACTCGGCGGCGGCGAGGGAACGGTTCTGCGCGTCACGCTCGCTGTCGTAGCGCGCCTGGAGGGACAGGGCGCTCACCGCGGCGACGATCAGCACGGCGGCGACGATGACCTGGAGGAGCAGCACCTGCCCGGCGGCGCTCCGCACCCCGAGCAGCCGCCCCTGGCGCCCGGACCGCCAGAGACGTCCGTTCTTGCCCCTCATGACCCATTTCTAACACCGCGCGTGTTCCCCCGGCGACCCCACGCACACCGCCCGCCCCCGCTCGCGGCGGTGCCGGGCTGGTCCCGGGCTGCCGGGGCTCCGGCTCGGGTCGGGTCGGGGCGGGTGGGTCGGGGGCTGCGGGGTGCCCGGGCGGGGGGTCCGGCGCACCCTGGAGGCATGAGCCGAGCCAACGAGGAGGTCGAGGCGCTGCTCCAGGAGTACGCCGACCTCATCGCGATCAGCGGAGGCGACGCCTTCAAGGCGCGTGCCTACGAGAAGGCCGCCCGCGCCATCGGCGGGCACCCGGCCGACGTGGCGAAGCTCGACGTGGACGGCCTGCGGGAGATCCCGAACGTCGGCCGGTCGATCGCCGCGAAGGTCGTGGAGTTCCTGCGCTCGGGGAAGGTCCCCGAGATCGAGGAGACCCGCGCCGCGATCCCCGCCGGGGTCCGCGAGCTGATCGCCATCCCGACGCTGGGCCCCAAGAAGGCGATGGTCCTCCACGAGGAGCTGGGGATCTCCTCCGTGGACCAGCTCCTGGAGGCGATCCGCGGCGAGCGGCTGCGCGACCTGAAGGGCTTCGGCGAGAAGACCGAGGAGAACATCCTGCACGGCATCTCCCTGATGCAGCAGGCGGGCGACGGCCGCATCCTGATCAGCGCCGCCATGGACGTCGCCGAGCAGATCGTCGCCGAACTGTCCGGGATCACCGGCTGCGTGCGCTGCGCGTACGCAGGCTCGCTGCGCCGGATGCGCGAGACGATCGGCGACATCGACGTCCTCGTGGCGGCCGAGCGGGCGCGGCCCTTCATGGACGCCGTGGCCTCCCTCCCGTACACCGCGGAGGTCATCGCGCACGGCGAGAAGAAGACCTCGATCCGCACCACCAAGGGCCTCCAGGTCGACCTCAGGGTGCTGCCGCCCGAGTCGTGGGGCGCGGGCCTGCAGTACTTCACCGGTTCGAAGGCGCACAACATCCGCACCCGCGAGATCGCCGTCCGGCACAAGCTGAAGCTCTCCGAGTACGGCCTCTTCGACGCGAGGACCGGCCGCAAGATCACCTCCGAGACCGAGGAGGACGTCTACGCGCGCCTCGGTCTGCCGTGGATCCCGCCGACCCTGCGCGAGGACCGCGGCGAGATCGCGGCGGGGCTGCGCGGCGAGCTGCCCGAGCTGGTCCGGGAGAGCGACATCCGGGGCGACCTGCACACCCACACCGACCTCACCGACGGCCTCGCCTCCCTGGAGGACATGGTCGCCGCGGCCGCCGCGCGCGGCTACGCGTACTACGCGGTGACCGACCACGCGCCGGACCTGTCCATGCAGCGCATGACCGACGAGAAGATCCTCGCCCAGCGGGAGCGGGTCCGCGCCCTCGACCGGCGCCACCGCGGCATGCGGCTGCTGCACGGCACGGAACTCAACATCGGCCCGGACGGGGAACTGGACTGGCCCGACGAGTTCCTCGCCGGTTTCGACCTGTGCGTGGCTTCGGTGCACTCCCACTTCAACCAGAGCCGGGCCGCCCTCACCCGCCGCATCGTCCGCGCCTGCGAGAACCCGTACGTCGCGGTCATCGGCCACCCGACCACCCGCCGCATCGGCAAGCGCCCCGGCCTCGACGCCGACTTCGACGCCGTCTTCGAGGCCTGCGCCCGCACCGGCACCGCCCTGGAGATCAACTCCCACCCGGAACGGCTCGACCTGCGCGACGAGGACATCCTGCGCGCCAAGAGCCACGGCGTACGGTTCGCCGTCAACTCCGACGCCCACTCCACCACGCACCTGCCGTACCTCCGCTACGGCGTCGGCACCGCCCAGCGCGCCTGGCTGACCCCCGACGACATCATCAACACCTGGCCGCTCACCCGCCTGCGCCGCTTCCTCACCCAGGGCCGCCCCGGCTCGCGCTGACCCCCCGGCCGGCAGGCCCGCCCCCGCGGCCGCGAGCCTCGGCACGGTCGGTGCCAGAATCGGCCGCATGGTGTGCCGACCCGCGTCCGACACGGGCGGCCGCCAGGAGTGCGGCGGGTCCGCCGCGGACGTCCACGACCGTGAGAGAACATGACCAGCACCGCACCCGCCGGCACGACGGCCCCCATATCCGCAGACCGGGCGCAGCGCCGCATCCTGCGCGTCCTCGTGGCCTCCCAGGTCCTCAGCGGCGCGGGGCTCGCCGCGGGCGTCACCGTCGGCGCGCTCCTCGCCCAGGACATGCTCGGCTCGACCAGCCTCGCCGGGCTGCCCAGCGCCCTGTTCACCGCCGGGTCCGCGCTGGCGGCCGTCGCCGTCGGCCGCGTCTCCCAGGCGCGGGGCCGCCGCCCCGGCCTCGCCGCCGGATACCTGACGGGCGCCGTCGGCTCGGCCGGGGTCATCGCCGCCGCCGCCCTGGACCAGGCCCTCCTGCTGTTCGCCGCCCTGTTCGTCTACGGCGCCGGCACCGCCACCAACCTCCAGGCCCGGTACGCCGGCGCCGACCTCGCCGCGCCCGGCCACCGCGCCCGCGCCGTCTCCACCGTCCTCGTCGCCACCACCCTCGGCGGCGTCGCGGGCCCCAACCTCGCCGCGCCGACCGGCGCCTTCGCCGAGACCCTCGGCCTGCCGGACCTCGCCGGGCCCTTCCTCCTGTCCGGCGCCGCGTACGCGCTGGCCGCGCTCGTCCTCGCCGTGTGGCTGCGCCCCGACCCGCTGCTCCTGGCCCGCGACATCGCCCGCGCCGAGGAGGCCGACCCGGCCGCGCGCCCGCCCGCCGACGGAGCCGCCGACACCGGCGACCACCGCGCGGGCGTCGTCCTCGGCACGCTGGTCATGGTGCTCACCCAGCTCGTCATGGTCGCGATCATGACGATGACACCGGTCCACATGCACGGCCACGGCCACGGCACCGCCGCCTCCGGCCTGGTCATCGCCCTCCACATCGGCGCCATGTACCTCCCGTCGCCGCTCACCGGCTGGCTCGTCGACCGCTACGGGCGGATGACGGTCGCCGCCGCCTCGGGGATCACCCTCCTGGCCGCCGGTGTCCTCGCCGCGCTCGCCCCCGCCGACTCCGTCGCCCTGCTCGCGCTCGCGCTGGCCCTGCTGGGCCTCGGCTGGAACCTCGGCCTCGTCTCCGGCACGGCGATCATCACCGACACCGTCCCGCTCGCCACCCGCGCCAGGACCCAGGGCCTGGTGGACGTCTCCGTCGCCGTCGCGGGCGCGGCCGGCGGCATGGCCTCCGGTCTGGTGGTCGCCGCCGCCGGATACCCCGTCCTCGCCCTCGCCGGCGGCGTCCTCTCCCTGGCGCTCCTGCCGGCCGTCGCCGCGGCCACGCGCCGCCGCCGCTGAGCGGCACGCCGGGCTGCCCGTGGGCCGCCCCGCGCCGCTCTCCACACCGAGGCGGTGCGGCGGGGAAGGCCGTCGAGGTCGCCCCGGCCTGTGCACCACAGCAGTACGCGTACGGGGTCTCCCGGCGGCGCGTCGGGGAAGACCCGCTCCAGCACGCCCGCGCGCAGCGGCGCCGGGGGCAGCCACTCCACGGACAGGCCCCGCGCGATGTCATGGGTGTGCGCCGCGACCGCGGGCCCACCGGGCGACCGCCCGCCGTTCCCCGGGGGGCGGGAACCGGTCGTGGCCGGGAAGTGTCCCTGTGGGGGAGCGGTCGTGAAGCCGCGGGGAGGTACGAGGGGGGCTTCGTATGGGTGAGTGGGCCGTGCCCGGCTACACGGACGTGCGGGAGCTCGGCGCGGGGGCCGCCGGGCGGGTCGTGCTCGCCGTGCACGACGCGACCGGGACGCGCGTCGCCGTCAAGTACCTGGGCGAGACCCTGCGCCGCGACCCCGCCTTCGTCGAGGGGTTCCGCGCCGAGGCGCGGCTGCTCGGCGCGCTGGAGACCCCGCACGTGGTGCGGCTGTACGAGTACGTGGAGGCTCGCGAGGGCGCCGCCATCGTCATGGAGCTGGTCGACGGCCTCGCCCTGCGCGCCCTGCTCCGCGAGTACGGCCCGGTCGGCCCGGAGGCGGCGCTCACCGTCCTGAAGGGCTCGCTCCTCGGGCTCGCCGCCGCGCACGCCGACGGCGTCGTCCACCGCGACTACAAGCCCGAGAACGTCCTCGTCACCGCCGACGGCGCCTCCCGCCTCGTGGACTTCGGCATCGCCACCGGCCGGGGCACCTCCGCCGGGGTCGCCGGAACGCCCGCCTACATGGCTCCCGAGCAGTGGACCGGTGCCCCCGCGTCGCCCGCGTCCGACGTGTACGCCGCCACCGCCACGTTCTACGAGTGCCTCACCGGCCGCAAGCCCTTCACCGGCGAGAACATCGCCGAACTGGCCCTGCGGCACATCGAGGCGCCCGTGCCCGAGGACGACGTGCCCGAGCCGCTGCGCCCGCTCGTCCAGCAGGGGCTCGCCAAGGCGCCCGGGGACCGCCCGCAGGAGGCCGCCGCGTTCGTCCGCCGCCTGGAGGAGATCGCCGCGGCGGCGTACGGGCCCCGCTGGGAGGAGCGCGGCCGCGGCCGCCTCGCCTCCCTGGCCGCCCTCCTGCCCCTGCTGTTCCCGTCCGCGGGCGACCGCGCCGAGTCCACCACCGCTCTCGCCCGGACCGCGCTGCCCGACCAGCCCTGGTGGCGCGCGTGGCTGCCCAACCCGCTCGGCTGGGGCGCCATCACCGCCGGACTGCTCCTCGTCATCGCCGCCGTCCTCACCGGGGCCCCGGCCGCCCTGACCGCTCCCGGCGCCGCCGCGGGTTCCGCCGCCACGACCGACGTACGCGCGGACGCCGCCGTGCCCGTCCCGTCCCCGAGCGCCACGGCGTCCCCCACGGCCGCGCCCGGCCCGTCGCCGTCCACGCCGGCACCCTCCTCCGCGGCCCCGGACCCCTCCGCCTCCACCGGGCCCGCCCCGACGGCCCCGGACACACCGGACGCCGCCACCGCGACACCGCCGCCCGCGGACGGCCCCACGACCGGCTCCCCGACGACGGCCGCGCCGACCACCACCCCGCCGCCCGCCCCGGACCCCACCGGGACCAGCGCGTCACCGGCGCCCACCGCCGCGGCGGCGGCCGTCAAGGCGGTCACCGTCACCGACTTCCGCCAGACCGGCCCCACCACCGCGACCGCCACCTTCCACATCGCCACCGACGGCCCCGGCCCCGTCACCCTGGGCGTCCGCTGGTACGCCGGGGACTCACCGGCCACGACCGGAGCCCAGGACGGGGCCACCGAGACGTACCGGCGCGGCGGCGCCACCGGCTACACCGTCACGCTCACCCACACGTTCGCCGCGACCGCCTGCTACTGGACGGTCGGCGCGACCAGCGACCCGGCGCCCGCCGGTGGCGGCGCCTCCCGGCAGCTGCTCACCCGGAGGTGCGAGCTCCGATGACCGGCCCCCGCACCCCCCGTCCCGGACGGCCCGCCGACGACCCGGACTACAGCGCCACGGAACTGGCCGACCACTGGGTCGAGGCCCCGGCCCGCGCACCCGCGCTCCCCGACCGCGTCGAGGGCACGGTGCTGCGCTTCGGCCCCGGCGTGCCGACACCCCCGCCCGGCACCGGCACACCCCCGCCCGGCACTGGCACGCCCCCGCACCCCGGCGGTCGCACCCCCGGCGGCGCGCCGACCCTCGTCGGGCCCGTGCCGCCCCCGCCCGGGCGCCCGGCGCGGCGCGCGCGCCGGTACGCGCTGCCCGCGCTCGTACTGCTCTGCGTGCTCGCCTTCCTGGCCTGGCAGCGGTACGGGCCGCGGGCCGCCGTACTCGACGTGGCGGTCCGCACCGACGGCGTCGTACCGGCCCGCGCGGCCACGGGCGACGGCTGCGGCGGGACGGCCGACGTCGTCGCGGTCGTCCGCACCGACGGACGCCCCGGCACCCTCACCTACCGGTGGCTGCGCAGCGACGGCTCCACGTCCGGGGTGCTCACCGAACGGGTGCGCCGGGGCGGGCGGGAGGCGCGGCTGCATCTGCTGTGGACGTTCAGCGGCAGGGGCGCGTACGAGGCGCGCGCGGAGCTCCAGATCCTGACGCCGAGTCGGCACACGGCCAGTACCACGTTCACGTACGCCTGTACAGGTGGGGTCCCCTGATCGAGTGGTGACCCCCGCGGCACGGGCTTAGCGTTGAACGGTGGACGATCCCCGTCCACGGTCCCGCCCCCGAGGGTGTGTGCCATGACCGTCCCCCGCTCCACTTCCGTGTCGCGGGCCGCCACCCGGAAGAAGGGCGACGGCAGCGGCATAGCACTGCTGGTCATTGCCAGCAGCCAACTCATGGTGGTCCTCGACATCACCATCGTGAACATCGCTCTCCCGCAGATCCAGCGGTCGTTGGACTTCTCCACGACGGGACTGTCCTGGGTGGTGAACGCCTACACCCTCGCCTTCGGCGGACTGCTGCTGCTCGGAGGCCGCACCGGCGACATCCTGGGTCGGCGGCGGATGTTCATGGTGGGTGTCGGACTGTTCGCGCTCGCGTCGCTGCTCGGCGGATTCGCCCAGAACTCCTGGCAGTTGCTCGCCGCCCGCGCCCTGCAGGGCCTCGGCGGCGCCATCGCCTCACCGACCGCGCTCTCCCTCATCAGCACCACGTTCCGCGAAGGGCCCGAACGCAACCGCGCGTTCGGCGTCTTCGCGGCCGTCTCGGCGGGCGGCGGCGCGATCGGCCTGCTCGCCGGCGGCATGCTCGTCGAGTGGCTCGACTGGCGGTGGGTGCTCTTCGTCAACGTGCCGATCGGGCTTCTCATCCTGCTCGCCGCCCCGCGCTGGATCAAGGAGTCGGAGCGGCAGACCGGCCACTTCGACATCGCCGGCGCCCTCACTTCCACGCTCGGCATGGTCCTGCTCGTGTACGGGTTCATCCGGGCCGCGCAGGAGGGCTGGCGGGACCCGCTGACGCTGGCGTCGTTCGGCGCGGCCGTGGTCGTCCTCGCGGCCTTCTTCCTGGTCGAGCGCCGCTCGCCGCAGCCCATCACCCCGCTCCACATGTTCACCGACCGCAACAGGGCCGGCACATACGGGATGATGCTCAGCCTCGCGGCGGCCATCTTCGGGATGTTCTTCTTCCTGACGCTGTTCGTGCAGAACGTGCTGGGCTTCGGCCCGTTGAAGGCGGGCCTGGCGTTCCTGCCGGTCAGCGCGGTCATCGCGGTCGGCGCGGGCATCGCCTCGCAGCTGCTGCCCCGCTTCGGCCCGAAGCCGTTCATGGTGCTGGGCGCGCTGCTCGCGGCGGCCGGGCTCGGCTGGCTGACGCTGACGGACGCCCACTCCACGTACGCGGGCAGCATCCTCGGACCGATGCTGGTGCTGAGCCTCGGGATGGGCATGCAGTTCGTGTCGCTGACGCTGATGGCCCTGTCGAACGTGGCCCCGCACGAGACGGGCGCCGCGTCGGGGCTGCTGAACACCACGCAGCAGGTGGGCGGTTCGCTGGGCCTGTCCATCCTCGTGACCGTCTTCGGCACGGCCAGCCGCGGCGAGGCGGACCACCAGGTCGCCGACTTCATGGCGCGGGCGAGCGCGCCCGAACGGCTGCGGTTCCAGCGCACGGGCGAGTTGCCGCCGCCCTGGGCGCACGAGGTGCTGACGGCCGGCGTGTCGGTGGCGTTCATCCTCGCGGCCGTGTTCGCCGCGGTCGGCGCGCTGATCGCCCTGCTGGTAATCCAGGTGCGGCCCGGCGACCTGGAGCGCCTGCAGGGCGGCGGCCTCGGCCCCGGAGGCGCGGGACACGGCTGACCGCCCCGGAACCCGACCGCTGCGGAATCTGACCGCGCCCCTGACACCGTCGGTCGCGGGCCTGCGGCGCCTGCCCACCGTGCCGGGGCGGCGGGCGCTGCTCCGGGACTTTCGGAGGGTCGGCCGGTATCGGGCGGCGGGGGACCCGGACCCTGGTCGTCCCGGCGGCCGCGCGGCCGCCGGGACGGTACGCGACGCTCGGGCGAGAGCGGTTTCTGCGCGGACGGTTGACAGGTTCCGCCGGGGCTGGCTCTATGAACGCGCGGTGAATGGGAGCGCTCCCATCCCTTGCCGCACCGTTTGTCATGCTCGCAACAGATAGGACGTGACGCCGTGGGACAGCCCCCCGCCATCCCCCCAGCCGCCGTACGCCACCGGCGGTTACGCGCGTTGGCCGCCGCCGTGCTCGCCGGAGCGCTGCTGTGGGCCGCCGGCCCGGCCGCCGACGCGGCCCCGCCCCCCGAACCGCCCCCGGCCGCCGCCGCGCCCGCCGCGCCCGAGCGGGCCGGTACCGCCGCTGCCGACGACGACTGGCTGCACACGCGCGGCAACCGGATCGTCGACGCCCACGGCAACGAGGTCCGACTCACCGGCGCCAACTGGTTCGGGTTCAACACCACCGAACGCGTCTTCCACGGCCTGTGGTCGGCCAACATCGCCGACCTCACCCGCGCCATGGCGCAGCGCGGCGTGAACATCGTGCGCGTGCCCGTCTCCACGCAGCTGCTCCTGGAGTGGAAGGAGGGCCGCGCCGCCGTGTCGAGCGCCGTCAGCGCGTACGCCAACCCGGAGCTCGCCGGCAAGACCACCCTGCAGGTGTTCGACCACTGGCTGGACCTGTGCGAGCAGTACGGCATCAAGGTCATGCTCGACGTGCACAGCGCCGAGGCCGACAACGCCGGCCACTTCCATCCCGTGTGGTGGAAGGGGACCATCACGGCCGAGGACTTCCACACCGCCTGGGAGTGGGTGACGGCCCGCTACCGGGGCGACGACACGATCGTCGCGATGGACATCAAGAACGAGCCGCACGGCGGCGCGGGCGAGACCCCGCGCGCCAAGTGGGACGGCTCCACCGACCAGGACAACTTCAAGTACGCCTGCGAGACGGCGGGCAAGCGCATCCTGGCGATCAACCCGCACCTGCTGATCCTCTGCGAGGGCATCCAGATCTACCCGAAGAACGGGTCCGGCTGGTCGTCCACCAACGCCGCCGACTACCACTCCACCTGGTGGGGCGGCAACCTCCGCGGCGTCCGCGATCACCCGGTCGACCTCGGCGCCGGCAACGACCAGCTCGTCTACTCGCCGCACGACTACGGGCCGCTCGTCGCGCCCCAGCCGTGGTTCACCGGCGACTGGAACCGCGCCACGCTCGAACGCGACGTCTGGGACCCCAACTGGCTCTACCTCCACAAGGAGAACACCGCGCCGGTCCTCATCGGCGAGTGGGGCGGCTTCATGGACGGCGGCCCCAACGAGAAGTGGATGACGGCCCTGCGCGACCTCATCGCCGAGGAGGGCCTCCACCACACCTTCTGGTGCCTCAACCCCAACTCCGGCGACACGGGCGGCCTGCTCCTGAACGACTGGAGGACCTGGGACGAGGAGAAGTACGCGCTCCTCAAGCCGTCCCTGTGGCAGCACGGCGGCAAGTTCGTCGGCCTCGACCACCGGGTCCCGCTCGGCGGCGCGGGCAGCACCACCGGCCTGAGCCTCACCGACGTGTACGGCGACGGGGGCGGCGGCCAGGACACGACGCCCCCCACCGCGCCCACCGGCCTCGCCGCGACCGCGACCGGCTCCGCGTCCGTCACGCTCCGCTGGGCGCCGTCCACCGACGACACGGCCGTCACCGGCTACGACGTCCACCGCGACGGCGCGAAGGTCACCACCGCGCCGGTCACCGGCACCGCGTACACCGACACGGGCCTGACCCCCGCGACGCGCTACACCTACACCGTGCGGGCCCGCGACGCCGCCGGGAACACCTCCGCCCCGTCCGCCCCGCTCACCGTCACCACCGCCTCCTCGGGCGGCGGTCCGGCCGGCGGCCTGAAGGTCCTGCACCGCACCACCGACGGCGCGCCGGGCGACAACGCCATCCGGCCCGAGCTGCGCGTCGCCAACACCGGGACCACCGCGCTCGACCTGTCCGCCGTCACCGCCCGCTACTACTTCACCCGCGACGGCGGCGCGCCCACGGTGAGCGCCTGGTGCGACTACGCGGCGGTCGGCTGCTCCCGGCTGCGGCTGCGCGTCGTCCCGCTGCCCGCGCCGGTCGCGGGAGCCGACGCGTACCTGGAGGTCGGCTTCACCGACGGCACCCTCGCGGCGGGCCGCGACACCGGGGACATCCAGCTCCGGATGAGCAAGGCGGACTGGTCGCCGTTCGACGAGCGCGACGACCACAGCCGCGCCCCGTCCTCCGCGTACACCGACGCCCGGACCGTTCCCGCCTACACGGGCCAGGACCTCGCCTGGGGCGCCCCGCCCGCCTGACCCGTCCGGTACGGACGCGCGCGGCCGGTGGCCCGCACAGTGCGGGCCACCGGCCTTGAGGAGCGCGCGCCGGGCGACGGGTCAGATGATGCTGACGCCGTACGCGCTGAGCGCCTCGGTGACGGGCTGGAAGAACGTGGTGCCGCCCGAGGAGCAGTTGCCGCTGCCGCCGGAGGTCAGGCCGAGGGCGGTGGAGCCGGAGAACAGGGCGCCGCCGCTGTCGCCGGGCTCGGCGCAGACGTTGGTCTGGATGAGGCCGGAGACGATGTCGCCGCCGCCGTAGTTGACCGTGGCGTTCAGGCCGGTGACGCGGCCGCTGTGCAGACCGGTGGTGGAGCCGCTGCGCTGGACGGTCTGGCCGACGTAGGCGTTGCCGGCGCCGGTGATGTCCCGGTACGAGCCGTTGTACAGGTACACCCGGCCGTCCGCCGCCGCCGAGTTGGAGTGGCGGATGATGCCGTAGTCGTTGCCCGGGAAGCTGGTGCCCGCGCGCGAGCCGAGCAGGGTGGTCTGGCCGGAGTTCGTGTACCAGGTGCTGGCGATCTCCGTGCAGTGACCGGCCGTCAGGGCGAAGGTCACACCGCTGCTGTTGCGGACGTTGAAGCCGAGGGAGCAGCGGCCGCCGCCGGACGCGTAGATGGCCTGGCCGCCGGCGATGAGCTTGTTGAACGTGCCCGGCGTGCGCTTGATCTCCACGGCGCCGGCCTTGTCGCCGGCCGCCTTCTTCAGCTTGGCCAGCTCGGCGGCCGAGACGGTGGAGTCGGCGGTGACGACCAGCTTGCCGGACTTGGCGTCCGTGTACCAGGCGGTGCCCGGCACGTCCGCGTCGAGCACGGCCTCGCTGACCTGGGCGAGCTCCGCGACGGAAGCCCGCGTCGCCTCGGCGGTCTCCGCCCCGGCGCTCGGGGCGGCAAGCGCGGTGGCGGTGACCAGGGCGGCGGCGATGGCGGTGAGCCGCGCACCTCTGGCGAGTCCGCCGCGGGGGGTGAAGCGCTTGAAGTTCACTGCGTCCTCCGGTGGGGGAAAGTCGGGGCCCGTTGGGTGGACGGGCCCGACAGGCGGTGCCGGCGGCCCGGCGGTGACCGGGAGTCGGCATGTGCCTGACAACTTGTGACGCTGGGAATACTCGCGTCCGGTTCACCCCCGCCACAAGGCTTCCTTTTGGTCGCTCCCCGTACGCCCGGCGGTCAGGGCGGCGAAAGGCCGGATTCGCCACGAGACGCCACCGCGCCCGCGGGTCGCTGCAAAGTCGTGCAAGCGTTTGCTGCCCGGCCGGCGCGGCACCCGGAACCGCCCCTGCGAGCGGAGGGCGCACGGGTGTGCGAGAAGGGCGGCGGACCGACCGTTCGGGCTGTTCACGATTGAACGGACGGACCGTCAGCCGCGCGCGGCCCGGCCGCGTTTCCGGCCGCCGG
Organism: Streptomyces sp. SudanB25_2051; assembly: GCF_964272635.1. Taxonomy (NCBI): domain Bacteria; kingdom Bacillati; phylum Actinomycetota; class Actinomycetes; order Kitasatosporales; family Streptomycetaceae; genus Streptomyces; species Streptomyces sp. SudanB25_2051. The sequence continues at coordinate 388,852 of NZ_OZ186787.1, read as the reverse complement.
ACCGGGCCGCGCTACCGCCCGGCGAAGCCGTGGCGCTCGCAATCCGTGCCGACGGGGCCCACGGGAGCGCTCCCGCGGGCCCGTCGCCCCCTTATGCGGCAATCACTCCCGTTCGCACCGCCCCGCCATGTGTCCGGAATCCGTCTTCCCCTGTCCGGAGGGCGCCCCGGCACCCTCCCGACAGGCCGTCAGGCACCGCCGGCCGACGGGAAACCCCCGCGACCCGTACGGGCGGAACACCCGCCACCGGTGACCGTGTGGGCCGCGCACGGGCGGACCACACGGTCACCGGTGACCGTGTGTGTGGGCCGTGCACACCGTCACCAGGTGACCGGCAGCGCCCGCGGACCCCGGATGAGGGCGCTGCGCCGCCACGGGACCTCCTCGGGGGGCACCGCGAGCCGGGTGCTCTCCGGAAGCCGGTCCAGGAACATCTCCACCAGCAGCTCGATCTCCATCCGCGCCAGCAGGGCCCCCGTGCAGAAGTGCGGACCGTGCCCGAAGGACACATGCGGGTTCGGCGACCGGTCGAAGTCGATGCGCTCCGGGTCGCGGAACACCTCCGGGTCCCGGTTGGCCGCCAGGTACGACACGTACACCGCGTCGCCCTTCGCGATCCGCATGCCCCGCAGCTCCACGTCCTCCAGCGCGATCCGCGCCAGACCCACCGACGAGCGGTGCGGGATGTACCGCAGCAGCTCGTCCAGGGCGCGCGGCCGCAGATCCGGCTCCGCGCGCAGCCGCTCCCGCAGCCCCGGCCGGGTCATCAGCAGGTACAGCATGTTGCCGCAGTTGTTGGTGACGGCCTCGCCGCCGATCTGCACCGGGCCGACGAGACCGACGGCCTCCTCCGCGCTGATGTCGCCCGCCGCGACGGCCGCGCCCAGCAGCGACAGGATGTCCTCGCCGTCGCCGGGATCGGCCGTACGCGCCGTGATCTCCCGCTCGAACCAGGCGTACATCTCGTCCTTGGCCCGGCCGGTCGCCGCGGCTCCGTTCGCCGGGAACAGGATCTCCTCCACCCAGCCGCTCATCCGCTCCCGGTCGGCCTGAGGAATCCCCATCAGCTCGCAGATCACCGTGGTCGGGAACGGCCCGAGCACCCGGCCGATCAGATCGGCCGGCGGCCCGTCCCGCAGCATCCCCTCCACCAGCTCGTCGAGCATCTCCCGCGCCCGCCCGCGCAGCCGCTCCACGCCGCGCAGCGAGAACGCGGGCGCGACGGCGCGCCGCAGCCGGTTGTGGTCCGGCGGCTCGGCGAAGGCCAGCGAGCCGGGCCTCGGCTTGAAGTGCGGGGCGAGCCGGGTGACGGACAGCCCCGGGACGGGCGCGCGGCTGAAGCGCGGGTCGTTCACGACCGCCCGCACATCCTCGTACCGGGTCACCAGCCAGGCCCAGCCCTCGCCGTGCGGCAGCTGGACGCGGGTGACCGGCCCCTCCCGCATCAGCTCCTCGAGCACCGGGTCGAACTCGGTGGCCTTCAGGTCCAGCGCCGGCCAGAACCGTACGGGAGGCGGCCCCAGGGGCGGTCGTGCGACGGTGTCCTCGATCACGCGCGTGTCTCCGTTTCCTGACGCGGTTACGGGCGGACCGTCCCGGACGGCCCCTCCCTCACCATCCGTCCCGGCCGCGCGGAACACCCGCTGGACTACTCCGGACGGTCCGCCCCGGCCCCCGCCCGCGCCGGGGCACGGCGCCCTACGGAACCGACGCGCACCGCACGCCGTGATAGCAGCGGGAAACAGAACCAGCCACCCGGGCCCGCCCGGGAAGAGAGGGGCGCGCGATGGCCGCGGCAGCCGTACGGCTCGACGGGAACACCCTGCTGCTCGGCGAGGGGGTGCGGGTCCGGTTCATCCGGACGCTGCGGCTCCCGGAGACCGGCACCCACCCCCTGCCGCCGGGGCTCGGCGAGTTCCCCGTACGGCGCGTCGAGGACCACGCCGACACCGTGCCGCCGGAGTGGCGGGCGCGCGGCGGGGTGCTCGTCCCCATGTACCTGCGCGAGGCGATGTGGCTGAGCTTCGACAGCGCCGAGCCCGCCGCGCTCCAGGTCGGCGCCGGCAAGGTGTGCGCCGTCTCGGGCCGCCCCTGGAGCGGCACGCTCCGCCGCGACCCGCAGAACTACGTCGTCCTGCCCCGCCAGCCGTGGCTGGACGGCATCAACTCCGGGCGCGGCACCGTCCGCCAGTTCGTCGCCGTGCCGCTCGGCCTGGGCGCCACCGTCGAGGGCCAGGTGACGGGCGAGGAGACCTGGGGCGGGGTCCAGCTCCAGGCGTTCGGGCTCGGCGGCCCGGCCCGCGCCGCGTGGCGGGCCGAGCAGGAGGAGCGGGCCCGGCGGGCCGCCGCGGCGGCCGCGGCGGCCGCGGCCGCGCCCTCCTGGGACGCCGGCGCCCCGCCCGCGTACGGCGCGCCGGGTGCCCCGATGCCCGCGCCGATGGCCGCGCCCGCCGCCCCGGGCGGCCCCGCCCGCGCCCGCGCCGGCCGTCCCGCCGCCGCGATGGGCCTCGGCGCGGGCGGCACGATGCGCCAGGAGGTGTACCGGGACGACCGGCCGCTCTCCGACTGGGCCGACGAGCCGTCGGGCCGGGTCTTCGTCCACCTCGTCACCCCGCCCGAGTGGCGCCGCATCACCGGCGAGGAGCCCCCCGCGTCCCCCGTCGACCGCGCCGCCTACACCCGCGCCGGCCTGCCCTGGTACGACTACGACGACGCGTCCGCCACCGACCTCGCGCCCGCCGGGCCGCTGTCGGACGTCAAGCCCGTGGGGGAGTGGCTCGGCGACGACCACGCGCCCTTCGTGCCGCCCGCACCCCACCAGATCCACCCGCTGGGCGGTGCGCCCGCGCCCGGGAAGCCCGTCGGCGACGGCGACTGGTGACCCGACCGGCCCCCGGCCCCGCACCCGCCCGCCGCGACCGCGCACGCGTGCGGGCGGGCGCCGCTCCGAACGGGTGAATGCCGCTCCTTCCGCACGCCGTGCCCGTGACGCGGCCGGGGGACGCCGGTTAGCAGGGAGGCCCGGTCACCGGGTCTTCCGACCAGAAGGATGAGTCATGATCAAGAAGTTCGTCGCCACCGCGGGCGTCGCGGCGGCCGCCCTGGGATTCTCCGCGCCGATGGCGTCCGCCGTGGGCGACCACAACGTCGAGACCCAGAACGGCAACTTCTCCGAGCAGGCGTACGGCAACACCGTCACGGGCGGCAAGCTGAGCCCCCAGATGGGCCTGGTCCAGGGGTCCCTGAACAAGCTGTGCGCGGGCGTGCCCGTCCAGGCCGACGTCCAGAACGTCGTGGGCCTGCTGAACATCGGTGTCCAGGACATCCTGAACGACACGCAGAACCAGCAGTGCGCCGAGAACTCCACGGCGGTCAAGGGTGACAGCGCCCTGTCGCACCTCGTCGAGAACCTCATCTCGGAGAACGGCGCCGTCGCCGTCGACTGACGCGCGCACCGCCCGTACGAAGGGCCGGCCGGGACCCCCCGACCGGCCCTTCGCCGTCCCCGCGGCGCCCGCGAGCGTCCGTTGTCCCCGCTGCCTGGCCGGCCGCCCCGTGAGCGTCCGTTGTCCCCGCCCGGACCGGCCACCACCCCGCGAGCCCCCGCCGTCCCGCCATCCCGCCGCCCGGCCGGGCGGAACAGCGGCGGTGCCGACGGCCGCCGTGCTAGGCAAGGCGCATGACTACAGCGAAGCAAGGGCGCGTCCTCGTCGTCGGCGGGTTCGGCGCCGTCGGCGCCACCGTGACGGCCGCGCTCGAAGGGTGGTTCCCCGGCCGCGTCCTTCCCGGCGGCCGCAGCCGGGGCGTACGCGTCGACGTCGGCGATCCGGAGGGGTTCGGCCGCGTACTGGACGGGCTCGGGGACGTCGCCGCCGTCGTGCTCTGCGTCGAACCCCCGGGCCCGGGGGCGGCCCGTGCCTGCCTGGAGCGCGGCGTCCACCTCGTCGACGTCGGCGCGACGCCCCGGCTGCTGGACGGCGTGGCCGCCCTGCACGGTGACGCGGTCCGCGCGGGGGCCACCGCCGTACTGAGCGTGGGCCTCGCCCCCGGGCTCACGAATCTTCTCGCGGCCCGCGCGCACGAGGAGGTGGGCGGCGCCGACCGGATCGCCCTGACCGTGCTGCTCGGCACCGGCGAACGGCACGGCGGCGACTCCGTCCGCTGGACCGTCGACGGCCTGGCCGCGCCCCCGTCCGGTGCCCGCCCGGCCCGCTTCCCCCTGCCCGGGTACGGCACGCGGACCGCCTACCCGTTCCCCTTCTCCGACCAGTACACGCTGCGCGCCGGCCTGGGCGTCCCGGACGTCACCACCCGGTTGTGCCTGGACTCCCGCGCCCTCACGGCCGCCCTGTTCGGCGCCCGCCGGGCCGGGCTCGGCCGCGCGGCCCGGCACCCGGCCGTACGCCGCGTGCTGACGGCCGCGTTCGGGGCCGTCCACGTGGGCGGCGAGGGCTTCGCGGTGCGGGCCGACGCGTGGCGCGGCGGCCGGCACGCCGTGCACGCGCTGACGGGCCGCGCGCAGAGCCGCGTCACCGCGCTGGTCGCGGCCCGCGCCGCCCGCGCCGCGCTGACCGGCACGCTCCCGTCCGGCGTCCACCATGTCGAACGGCTCCCGGTGCTGGCCGGCCTGCCCGAGGAGTTGGCCGCCGACGGGGCGCTCAACCTGCACCGCCCGGCACCCGCGGGGGAGCGGTGAGCGGACCGGTCCCAAGGCGGCGCTGAGCGTCGGGGCACGCGAACGCGGCGACGAGCGGACCGGTCACGCGACGGTCACGCTCCGTACCCGATCGGCACGTCTCCGTGCCGGGAGGGTACGCGCCGCCCCCGTGCGGGCACCGGAACCGGAAGCTCCCGGCGTACCCCCTGAACACGATCAAGTCCTTCCAGCTGCGCCCGATTCACAAGAAGGGGAACCTTGCGCAAACTTCGGGCCAACGCGTGACCCTCCGTCAAACTCCCTCACTCGTACGGGCTATGCTCGGCGCTCGTCGTCATATGATCTTTTTCGTTCGATGGGTTTGAGGGTGCTGATGGTCCGTGAGGAATCGTCGCCCGGAAGTGGAAGCCCGCGGTCCGCGGCATCTTTCGTGTGGCTGCTGCCCGCCGCTGTGATCGCCGTCGCCACCGGGGTCTCGGTGGCCATGGTGGAGGCTTCCGCGAGAGGGCCGGTCGCGGTCTTCGGAGGGGTTTCCGCTCTGTTCCTCGCCGTGCTCGGCAGCGAGGCCGCGCGCCGCGGGCGGGTGATCGAGGAGCTGCGCCGTACCGTCGCCGCCCGCGACACCGCCCTGGCCCGCCGGCACGCGGAGACCGCCCACCTCGCGGGGACCCTGCTGCCCGACGCCGTCCAGCGGCTGCGCCAGGGCGAGTTCCCCGAGGACGTCCTCGCCTCGCTCACCGCGCCCGAGGAGCACCAGGCCGTCGTCCGCGTGGTCGTCGACGCCGTGACCGCCGAGGAGGACCTGCGCGAGTCGGCGCAGCGCGCCTTCGTCAACATCGCCCGCCGCGTCCAGGCGATCGTCCACCAGCAGGCGACGGAGCTGCGCGCGATGGAGGACCGGCACGGCCACAGCCCCGAGGTCTTCGGCGACCTGCTCCGCATCGACCACGGCACCGCCCTGATCGGCCGCCTCGCCGACTCCATCGCCGTCCTCGGCGGCGCCCGGCCGGGCCGCCAGTGGAGCCGGGCCGTCCCGCTGTACAGCGTGCTGCGCGGCGCCATGTCCCGCATCATCGACTACCAGCGCGTCGAACTGCACTCCGTCACCGAGGTCGCCGTCACCGGGCCCGCCGTCGAGCCGCTCATCCACGCGCTCGCCGAACTCCTCGACAACGCCACCCGCTACTCGCCGCCGCAGACCAAGGTCCATCTGACCGCCGTGGACGTGCAGTCGGGCATCGCCGTCGAGATCGAGGACGGCGGCGTGTCCATGAGCGAGGAGGCCCGCAAGCGCGCCGAGCGCATGCTCCGCCAGGCGCAGCAGGGCATCGACCTCAACGACCTGGGCGAGACCCCGCGCCTCGGCCTCGCCGTCGTCGGCCGCCTCGCGCAGGCGTACGGCTTCCAGGTCTCGCTGCGCTCCTCCGCGTACGGCGGTGTCCGCGCCGTCGTCGTCGTCCCGCAGGAGCTGATCACCACCGTCGCCGCCGCCTCGGGCCTCGCCCACGGCATCGGCGCGTCCTCCGTACCCCGCACCGCCGTCCCGGCCGCCCCCGCCGCCCCCGCCCCCGTCCCGGCCCCCGCGGAGCGTCCCGCGACCGGCCCGGTGGCGGACGGCGAGGCCCCCACGGTGGTCGAGCGGACCGCGAACGGCCTGCCGCAGCGACGCCGCAGGAAGCCGCTCGCGGAGCCGCAGCAGGCCGCAGCCGCCGCACCGGCCGCATCCTCGGGCCGGACGCCGACGGCGTCCGCGACCCCGGCATCCGAGCAGGAGCCGACACCTCAGGTGCAGCCCGGAATGTGGCTGGCCGCCTTCCAGAGCGGCCTGTCCGGGGAGCCCAACGACGCAAGCAAGGGGAACTCGCAGCAATGATCAAGCAGCAGGCCAATCTGGACTGGATGCTCAAGGACCTCGCGGAAGGCGTGCCGCAAACCCGACACGTGGTCGTGCTCTCCGCCGACGGTCTGCGCATGGCCCAGTACGGCACCGACCACGACACGGCCGACCGGCTCGCCGCGGCCTGCGCCGGGCTCCAGTCGCTGGCCGGGGCCGTCGCCACCGAACTGCCGCACAGCGACGGCAGGATGCGGCTCGTCGTGATCGAGATGGACGGCGGCTTCTTCTACCTGATGGCCGCCGGTGCCGGCGCCTACCTGGCCGTGCTCGCCGACGAGGGCGTCGACGCGGGGCTGATGGGCCAGCGCATGCGGGATCTCGTCCTGCGCATCGGAGAACACCTGAGCAGCCCGCCGCGACAGGATGGGCAGGGCGCCAGGTGAGCGGAGCGGGCGGCGGTGACTGGGAGGAAGCCAGTCCCGAGCGGCTCTATGTGATCACGGGGGGACGCAGCGGCGGGTCGGCACCCGCCCAACTCGACCTCGTCACGCTGATCGTGGCGAAGTCCGGTGCGAAGCCCGGGATGCAACCGGAACACGCGGCGATCGTCCAGCTGTGCCAGTCACCGCTGTCCGTGGCCGAGATCTCCGCGTACCTGGGCCTCCCGGTCAGCGTCGTCACGGTGCTGCTCGGCGACCTCCTCGCCGACAACCGCATCGTCGCCCGCGCACCCGTCCCACCCGCCCGACTCCCCGACCGCGCGTTGATTGAGGCAGTGATCGATGGACTTCAGAAGCTCTGAGCACAACGGCTCCGAGCGGCACGGCGGCGCCGCGGTTCGGGGGCCGCGCACCGAGGACGTGCTGCCCGAGACGGCCACCACCGCCGTCAAGGTGGTGATCGTGGGCGGGTTCGGCGTGGGGAAGACCACCTTCGTCGGCTCCGTCAGCGAGATCCGCCCGCTCACCACCGAGGAGACGATGACCCAGGCCGGGGTCGGCGTCGACGACACATCCGGGATCGACGGCAAGACGTCGACCACCGTCGCCATGGACTTCGGCCGGATCAGCATCAACCAGGAACTGGTCCTGTACCTGTTCGGCACACCCGGCCAGGAGCGGTTCTGGTTCCTGTGGCGCGGCCTGTTCGAAGGCGCCCTCGGCGCGGTCGTCCTGGTCGACACCCGCCGCCTGGAGGTCAGCTTCGACGTGCTCGGCCGCCTGGAGGAGCGCCGCGTGCCGTTCGTCGTGGCCGTCAACACCTTCCCGGACGCGCCCAGCTACCCGGTCGAGGAGCTCCGTACCGCCCTCGACCTGCCGCCGGCCGTGCCGATCGTCCCCTGCGACGCCCGGGACCGAGGCTCCGCGCGGGACGTCCTGATGACGCTGATGCGCTACCTGCAGACCCTCGCGACGACCCAGGAGGCGTCATGACCGCCCCCCACACCGAATCCCTCCAGGGCCTCACCCCGCCTCCCGGCTGCCCCGCCCACGCCGGGACCATCGGCGCCAGCGCGCTGCGCCGCATCTACGGTGCCGAGGCCGAGCGCGACCCGAAGGCCCTCTACGAGGAGCTGCGCCGGCAGCACGGCCCGGTCGCGCCCGTCCTCCTCCACGGCGACCTGCCTGCCTGGATCGTCCTGGGCCACCGGGAGAACCTGGAGGTGATGCGGTCCCCGTCGCGGTTCTCCAACGACTCCCGCCTGTGGCGGATGTTCAAGGAGGGGCGCGTCCCCGCCGACTCGCCGCTGCGCCCGATGGTCGAGTGGCAGCCCATGTGCGTCTTCACCGACGGCGCCGAGCACGAGCGGCTCCGCGCGGCGGTCCGCGACGCCCTGGACCAGTTCGACCGGCGCGGTGTGCGCCGCTACGTCATCCGCTACACCGACCAGCTGGTCGACTCCTTCGCCGCCGAGGGCCGCGCCGACCTCATCCGGGACTTCGCGGAGAAGCTGCCGATGCTGGTGATGACCCAGCTGCTCGGCATGCCCGAGGAGTACGGGCCGCACCTGGTCGACGCCTGCCTGGACCTGATGAAGGGCAGCGAGACGACCGTCGCCAGCAACGAGTTCGTCGTACGGACCCTGCGCACCCTCACCGAGCGGAAGAAGGCCCAGCCGGGCCACGACCTGGCGAGCCGGCTGCTGAGCCACGAGGCGAACCTCAGCGACGACGAGGTGCTGGAGCACCTGCGCCTGGTCCTCATCTCCGCCAACGAGACCACCGTCAACCTGATCGCCAACGCCCTGCGCCTGGTCCTCACCGACCGCCGCTTCCGCGCCAACCTCGCCGGCGGCCACATGACCCTGCCGGACGCGCTGGAGCAGGTGCTGTGGGACGACCCGCCGCTGTCGGCGATCACCGGCCGCTGGGCGACCGGCGACACGGTCCTGGGCGGCCAGCAGATCAGGGCCGGCGACATGCTGCTGCTCGGCGTCGCCGCCGGCAACGTGGACCCGGAGATCCGCCCCGACCTCGACAAGCCGCTCCTCGGCAACCGCGCCCACCTGGCGTTCAGCAGCGGCCCGCACGAGTGCCCCGGCCAGGACATCGGCCGTGCCATCGCCGACACCGGCATCGACACGCTGCTGGCCCGTCTGCCCGACCTGCGGCTCGCCGTGCCCGAGGGCGAACTGCGCTGGTCCGCCGCGTGGCTGTCGAAGCGTCTGGAGGCGCTGCCCGTCGAGTTCACCCCGCCCGCCTCGGCGGCGCCGCGGAGCCCGAGCGCGCCGAAGGACTTCGCCTCGACCGTCCCCGGACCGCTGCCCGAGCAGGTGCCGCCGCCCATGCCGAGCTCCGCGCCGGCCGCGGGCAGCCCAGAGCCCGCCCGGAAGACGTGGTGGAGCCTGTTCTTCCGGCCGAACCGCTGAATTCACGGAATCGTTCCTTCCAAAGGACCTCCGACCTGTTGGAACAGGGTTATCAGATGACTACTATGCGCCATAGTTGATCAAATCCCGTGCCTCAGCCGGCGTCGTCGCGACGCCTGTTGAGGCATGCACACACGTCGCACCGCGACGAGAGGAGGCCGTAGTGGGGCCCGGTCTGATAGTGCCGCCGATCTTCACGCCCATTCCGCCGGCGATCCACCCCTGCCACGTGGAGGCGGACGTCCTGACGGCGGCCTGGGCGGAGACGTACCGCATCGGATCGGAGAAGCTGCGCGCACGGCTGGTCTCGCAGGCCATCGGGACCTTCTCCGCGCGCATCCTGCCCGAGGGCCGCGAGGAGGTCGTCTCGCTCCTCGCCGACTTCATCCTCTGGCTGTTCGGCGTGGACGACGGCCACTGCGAGGAGGGCGAGCTCGGCCGCCGCCCCGGCGAGCTCGCCGCCGAGCTGCACCGCCTGCTGAGGGTCGCGCAGAACCCCGAGGTGCCGATGCTGGGCGACGACCCGCTCGCCGCCGGGCTGCGCGACCTGCGCCTGCGCGTCGACCGCTACGGCACCCCCGGCCAGGCCGCCCGCTGGGTGGACGCCCTGCGCGAGTACTTCTTCTCGGTCGTGTGGGAGGCGTCCCACCGCCGCGCCGGCACCGTCCCGGACCTCAACGACTACACGCTGATGCGGATCTACGACGGCGCCACCACCGTCGTCCTGCCCATGCTGGAGATCGGCCACGGCTACGAGCTCCAGCCGCACGAGCGCGACCGCACCGCCGTGCGCGCCGCCGCCGAGATGGCCTCCTTCATCATCACCTGGGACAACGACATCTTCTCGTACCACAAGGAGAAGAAGGAGAAGAGCGCCACCGGCTACTACCTCAACGTGCTGCGCGTCCTGGAGGAGCACGAGGGCATGACGCCCGAGCAGGCCCTCGACGTCGCCATCTCCCAGCGCGACCGCGTCATGTGCCTGTACATGCGCCTCACCGAGGCCCTCGCCGCCCAGGGCAGCCCGCAGCTGCGCCAGTACCTGCGCACCCTCGGCAGCTTCATCCGCGGCGCCCAGGACTGGGGCGTCACCTCCGTCCGGTACACCACCCCGGACGACCCGGCGAACATGCCCGCCCACTTCCGCGACACCCCCGTGGACGGCAGCGAGGAGCCGCTCGACATCCCGGCGATCGGCTGGTGGTGGAACCTCCTCGCCCCCGGCGGGGACGCGCACGCCGCCCCGCGACTGCACCGGACCGCGCAGAACTAGAGCAAAGGATTCCTCGGTGTCAGTGGTGACAGCAGGCTCCCCGACCGTTCCCCCCGCCCCCGGGGCCGTACCGCTCCTCGGGCACGCCTGGAGGCTGTGGCGCGACCCGCTCGGCTTCCTCAAGTCCCTGCGCGAGGCGGGCGACATCGTCCAGGTGCGCCTCGGGACCATGCCCGTGTACGTGGTCACCTCCGCGGAGCTCATCAACGAGGTGACCGTCCGGCAGGCCCGCAGCTTCGAGAAGGGCCGGTTGTTCGACCGGCTGCGCCCCCTCGCCGGCAACGGCCTGGCGACCGCCAACGGCGAGGTGCACCGGATGCACCGCCGGCTGATCCAGCCGATGTTCCACCCGCAGCGCATCGAGATGTACGCGCGGGTCATGAGCGACAACGCCCGTGAGCTCGCGGACTCCTGGCAGCCGGGCCAGGAGATCGAACTGGAGCGGGCGATGGCCGGGTACGCCGTCGAGACCCTCGCCAAGACCCTGTTCTCCACGGACATCGGCCTCCCGGCGGTCGAGGCGGTCCGCGAGAACCTCCCCGTCGTCCTGAAGAACATGCTCGTACGGGCCGCGTCGCCGAAGCTCCTCGACCGGCTGCCCATCCGCGCCAACCGCGACTTCGACGCCGCCTCCGCCCGGCTGCGGCGCGTCATCGACGAGGTCATCGCCACCACGCGCCGCTCCGGCGAGACCGGCCACCACGACCTGCTGTCGGTGCTGCTGGCCGCCCGCGACGAGGAGACCGGCGTCTCCCTCACCGACGCCGAGGTCCGCGACGAGCTGAGCACCATCCTCTTCGCCGGGGCCGAGACCACCGCCTCCTCCCTGGCCTGGACCTTCCACGAGCTGGCGCAGCGCCCGGACGTGGAGGCCGAACTCGTCGCGGAGATCCGGGAGGTCGTCGGCGACCGGCCCGTGGAGATCGGCGACGTGCCCCGGCTGGCCGCCGTCCGCCGCGTGCTGGACGAGGTGATCCGCCTGCACGGCGTCACCATGCTGATGCGCCGCGCCATCGCGCCCGTCGAACTGGGCGGCCACCACATCCCCGAGGGCGCCGAGGTCGCCTTCAGCCTCTACGCCATGCACCGCGACCCGGCCCTGTACCCGGACCCGGACCGGTTCGACCCGGACCGCTGGCTCCCGGAGCGCCGCGCCTCCATCGACCGGCAGTCGTACATCCCCTTCGGCGCGGGCAACCGCAAGTGCATCGGCGACGCGTTCGTCTGGACGGAGGCGACGATCGCCCTCGCGACCATCCTCGCCCAGTGGAGCCTGCGGCCCGTGCCCGGGCACACCCCCCGCGAGGTGCCCTCCGCCGTCGCCCACCCCGACCGCGTCCCCATGGTCGTCACACCCCGCCAGAGCTGAGACACCCGCACCGCACGCCCGGCCGGACCCCCCACGGGGACCGGCCGGGCGCGCCACGTCCGGCCCCCACACGCCCCTCCCGCCCATGGCGCGGCACACCACATGGCGGCCCCGACGTACACCCGGTCCACCGGCATCCCATGGGGCTGCACACCACATGGCGGCCCCGGCGTCCACTCGCCCGCCCCGGCGTCCGCCCGCCCGCCGCGGCACCCGTTCGCCCCGCCCGGAGGTGGTCGTGCTCCCGCGTCCCGTACGGCTCGAACTCCCCTTGTGCCGCAGTGGCGTCGACGCGAAGGATGCCCCCAGGGGTACCGTGCCCACCCGCACGCGTGCCCCGCCGCCGTTTCCGCCTCGTGTCCGCGACCCGGACAGGCCGAAAGGAGTGCGCTCGTGTTCTTCGTCGACACCCTCGCGACCGAAGGGCTCGGAAACCGCTGCTACCTGGCGGGAGGCGCGGCGCACGCCGTCGCCGTCGACCCGCCGCGCGACGTGGACCGCGTCATCGCCGCGGCCGCCGCCCGCGGGGTCCGCCTCACCCATGTGGTGGAGACCCACATCCACAACGACTACATCACCGGGGGCCTCGACCTGGCCCGCCTCACCGGCGCCGCCTACCTCGTCCCCGCCGGCGCGGGCGCGTCCTTCCCCCACGTCCCCGTCCACGACGGCGACCGCGTCCCCCTCGACGCCGCGCTCACCCTGCGTGCCCTGGCCACCCCCGGCCACACCCCGCACCACACCGCGTACGTCCTTCAGGACGCGGGCACGCCCGTCGCCGCGTTCACCGGCGGCTCCCTCCTCATCGGCACCGTCGGCCGTCCCGACCTGGTCGAGCCCCGCCTCACCGAACGGCTCGCCCGCGCCCAGTACGCCTCCGCGCACCGCCTCGCCGCCGAACTCCCCGACGACACCGCCGTGCTGCCCACCCACGGCTTCGGCAGCTTCTGCGCCTCCGTCCGCACCGGCGCCGACACGGGCCCCTCCACCATCGGCGCGGAGAAGACCGGCAACGACGCCTTCGCCAAGGACGCCGACACCTTCGTCGCCGATCTCCTCGCCGGCCTCGACGCCGTCCCCGCCTACTACGCGCACATGGCGCCCCGCAACGCCGCGGGGCCGGCCCCCGTCGACCTGACCCCGCCCGCCGTGGCCGACGCCGACGAGATCGCCGCGCGGCTCGCGGCGGGGGAGTGGGTCGTCGACCTGCGCGGCCGGGTCGCCTTCGCGCACGGCCATGTCGCCGGATCGTTCAACATCGAGGAGGGCGGCCAGCTCGCCACCTACCTGGCCTGGCTCATACCGCCCGGCCGGCCCGTCACCCTGCTCGCCGCGTCACCGGAGCGGATCGCCGCGGCCCAGCGCGAACTCGTCCGCGTCGGCATCGACCGCCCCGCCGCGGCGGCCACCGGCGACCCGCGCACATGGGTGCGCGACGGCGAGACGCTCCGCTCCTACGAGGTCGCGACCTTCGCCGCGCTCGCCCGCGCCCTCGACGCCGACCCGCGCAAAACGGTCGTCCTCGACGTGCGGCGCGACCCCGAGCGGGCCGCCGGGCACATCGAGGGCTCCCTGCACATCCCCCTGCACCAGCTGCGCCACCGCGCCGGCGAACTCCCGGCCGGCACGGTCTGGGTGCACTGCGCGGCCGGGATGCGGGCCGCCATCGCCGCGTCCATGCTGGACGCCGCCGGGCGGCAGGTCGTCGCCGTGGACGACGCCTTCGACGCCGCGCCCGCCGCGGGACTGCCCGTCGTACGCCCCTCCTGCCCGCGGGTGACGGCCCGCCAGGCGCGCGCCAGGACCGGCGCGGACGGCGGCGCGGTCCTCGTCGACGTACGGGAGGAGCAGGAGTGGCGCGCGGGCCACGCGCCCGGAGCCGTCCACCTGCCGCTGTCCGCGCTGCTCGCCGACCCCGCCGCGCCCGAGGCCCTGCGGGGGCGGGACGCGGTGGTGATCTGCCGCTCCGGGCAGCGCTCCCAGAAGGCCGCCCGCGCCCTCGCCGAGCGCGGGGCGAGCGCCGTGGACGTGGAGGGCGGCATGCACGCCTGGGCGCGCGCCGGATACCCGGTCGTCGACGAGCACGGGAACAGCGGCTCGATCGCGTGACCGGACTCCTCCTGGCCCTCGCCGCCGGCGCCGTCGTCGGGCTGGCGCTGGGGGCGCTCGGCGGGGGCGGCGGTGTGCTCACCGTCCCCGCGCTCGTCTACCTGCTCGGCTTCGCCCCCGTCGAGGCCGCCACGGCGAGCCTCGTCATCGTCACCGCCACCTCCGCCACCGCCCTGTACGGCCACGCCCGCGACGGCCGGGTGCGCTGGACGGCCGGGCTGCTGTTCGCGGCGGCCGGGGCCGGGCCCGCCGCGCTCACCTCGTCCCTGGCGGCGGGCGTGCCCCGGCCTGTTGTCACGGCGGCGTTCGCGGCGGTCGCCGTCCTCGCGGCCCTCCGCATGCTCGCCCCGGCACCGCAGGACAGGGACGGCGACGAGCGGGACCGGGGCGGCGAGAGCCGGGACGAGCGGGACCGGGGCCGCGCGAGCCCGGACGAGCCGGAGAGGGGCGGCGGGGGCGGTGGGGCGACCGGCGCCCGTTCCACGCGGTGGTTGCGGGCCGCCGGCGCGGGCGCCGGGGTGGGGGCGCTCACCGGGTTCCTCGGCGTCGGCGGGGGCTTCCTCGCCGTACCCGCCCTCGTCGCCCTGGCCGGACTGCGGATGCGGGCGGCGGTGGCGACCGGCCTGCTCGTCGTCACCGCCAACGCGCTGGTCGCGCTCACCGCCCGCGCGGGCACGGCCGCCCCGGTCGACTGGGCGGTCGTCGCCCCGTTCACGGGCGCGGCCGTGCTCGCCGCGTGGGACGGGCGGCGCCTCGCGGCCCGTGTCCCGGCGGCCCTGCTCCGCCGGATCTTCGGCTGGGGGCTGCTGGCCGTCGCCGCGCTGATGGCCGCCGACACGGCGGCCCGGCTGCTGTGACCGCCGATTCCCGCGGAACGGTGACCTCCGGGCCCCGTACGCCGTCTCCCCATCGGAGAGCCGGCACGCACGGAGGACGGGAGCGGCGATGAGCGGTGCGAGTGGTGTGAGCGGTGTAAGCGGTGTCAGCGACGAGGAGATCGCGGGGTACGTCCGGGCCCTCGCCGACCTGGAGCGGCGGCGCGAGGCCCTGGCCGAGAGGGTCGGGGAACTGCGCCTCGCGGCCACCCCCCGGGAGCTGGCGGAACGGGACCGGCTGGGAACGGAGCTCGCCGTGCTGACGGACGTCGTCCTGCTGGAGAGCGCGGCGACCCTCGGCCACCTGGGCCTGACCACGGCGGCCCTGGCCGTCCAGCACGTCCTGGAAACCGAACGGCCGACCGGCGAGGACGACTGACGGACCGTCGGGAAACCCCCGGCGCCGGGGCCGCCGCGCGCTTCAGGCCGCCGGTCCCGCGGACCGCGGCGGTGCCGGCTCGTCGCCGGCCCGCACGCCCAGGAACCACAGCCTGCCCCGTTCGACGGTGAACTCCACGGCGCACGCCTGGCCGTAGTGGTCGTCCAGCCGCCGCAGATGCCCGAGCAGCTCCCGGTAGGCGCCGGGGGCCAGCCGCTCCAGCCCTTCCAGCGGCAGTGGCTCACGCACCCCGGCGGTCACGTCCTCGCCCTGCGCGTCCGGCAGATAGGCCCCCGAAGCGCCGGGCGCGCCCGTCGCCGGGTCCCGCGTACGGGCCACACCGCTGCCGGAGTCGTCGCCCCGGTTGCCGAACACCATCGTCTGCACGGTCACCGCCGTGCCCAGGTCGTCCGGCACCCCCTCGCGGCGCCGCGACTCGCGCGCCGGAGCGGAGTTCCACCACGCGAACGCGGCACGCACCGCCCGGCGCAGCTGCTCGCGAGGATCGTCGGGGAACTCCTCGCCGGTCCGTTCCTTGACGAGGTCCTTGTACGTCTCCACGACGCGGATCAGGTCGCAGGCGTCCAGCCGCTCGTCCGCCACGTGGTGCTGCTCCTCCACCCCGTGCCTGACCCGCGCGAACAGCTCCGGCTCCACACCCATCACGGCGGTCCCGAACCGTTCGACGAGGCGCCGGTAGGAGTCCCAGGCGAACCGCTCGCGCGCCGGGGTCTTCGCCAGGCCCAGCACCGCGTACTCGTTCAGCCCCACGTCCAGGACGGTCCCCGGCACGCCGGGCACCGCGAACCGGGCCCCGGACCGCACCGACAGCAGCAGCGGGTCGTCCACCTGGCCGAGCCGCCGCCCCGCCGCCCGCTCCAGCCGCGCCAGGTGCTCCTCCACCTCGCCGTCCAGCCCCGCCGGCGGGGCGCCCGTCTCGGCGTACGCGCGGCACACCTCCGTCGACACGGTGAAGCCGGGCGGCACGGGCAGCCCGAGCCGCGCCATCTCGGCGAGGTCGGCGCCCTTGCCGCCGAGCAGCCCGGCCCGCTCCCGGCCGCCCTCGGCGAAGTCGTACACATAGCGGACCATCGCAGTACGCCCTCCAGATCGGCCGGACCGGTGCTCCCACCACGACCAGCGTGCCACCCCGGCACCGGACCGGCGCCCCGGCCCGTGCCGGGCGTTCACTCGTGCGGGACGACCGCCACCGGCGCCGGCGAGTGGTGCAGCACCGCGTGCGCCACCGAACCGATCCGCGGCCCGACCGGGGCGTGCCGCACCCGGCGGCCCACCACCACGAGGCCCGCGCCCGTCACCACCGACAGCAGCACCTGCCCGCCGCTGCCCAGCTCCACGTGCTCGGTCACCGGAACCTCCGGATACCGCTCCCGCCACGGCGCCAGCGCGTCGGTCAGCGCCTTGCGCTCGAAGGGCTCCAGGCCGCCCGCCTGGTCGGCCAGCGCCAGCGAACCGGGGCTGTACGCGTACAGCGGCGGCAGGCTCCACGCCCGTACCGCCCGCACGCCCACGCCGCGGGCGGCCGCCTCCTCGAAGGCGAACCCGAGCACGGCCTCGCTCTCCTCGGGCCCGCCCTGCTGGCCGACGACGATCTCGCCGGCATCGGCGCCCGCGGGTCCCGCCGCGTCCTCCCGCCGGGCCCGCACCGCCACGACCGGCCGGGGCGAGGCGGCGATCACCTGCTGCCCGTACGAGCCGAGCAGGAAGCCCAGCAGGGCCCCGTGGCCGCGCGAGCCGAGCACCAGCATCTCCGCCGACCCGGCGGCCTCCAGCAGCGCCGGCACCGGAGTGTCCGACACGAGCCGGGTGGTCACCAGCACGTCCGGGTGCTGTCGGCGCACCTGCGCCTCGGCCTCGTCCAGCACGGCCTGCGCGCGCCCCGCCTCCGCCTGCCGGTCCTGCGCGACCGGCACGTCGAGCGGCTGCCACAGCCAGGCGTGGACGAGCTGCAGGGGAAGCCCGCGCAGGGCCGCCTCCCGCGCCGCCCAGGCGGCCGCGGCGAGACTCTCCGGCGAGCCGTCCACTCCCGCCGTGATCGCTCGGGTCATCGGGGCGTGCGCCATGGATCTTCCTCCGTACGTCGCGGCGTCCTGCTGCTCCCACCAGTGTGAGCGGGCCACGCGCCCGGCGGCGGGGGCCGATAGGCCCGGTTTCCCGGCCGTCCGGCCCCTGAAACGCCGCTCACCCGCCCGGCGGCCGCCTTCCGGTCGTCCCGCCGGGCGGATCGGGTGACCCTGGAAGGAGGACCGGTGCCCCGCCGGTCCACCGCCGTCCGACGCGTCGAGGAGGCACACCATGACCCGGACGCTGGAGTGGAAGATCAACATGGATCTGGTGGAGGACGAGGGGGGCACCACGGAGGCGCGTGCCGTCCTCGACACCGGCAAGTCGACGATCACCGGCCACGGTTCCGCCCGGCGCAACCCGGAGGACGAGGACGTCCCGCTGATCGGCGACGAACTGGCCGCCAGCCGGGCGATGAGCGACCTGGCCCGGCAGCTGATGCGCCTGGCGTACAAGGACATCGGCGAGGCGGGCGCCGGGATGTCCGGCGAGGACGAGCCGGCGGCGCCGTACGGCTGGTCCACCCCGGCCCGCTGACCGGCGGCCCCCCCGCGGCCGCGGCGGCACCGGCCCGGCCGCCGGTGCCGCCGCCCGCCGGGACCCGGTCGGCGCCGCTCGGTGACGGCCCGTCAGGTCGCCAGCGCGCCCGTGTCCGAGTCCGTGTCGTCGGTCTCGTAGGCGAGCCGGTCGTCCACCGCCACGACCCCGTCGACCGTCTCGCACAGCCGCACCAGGATCGGGACGAGGCTCCTGCGCTCCAGGGTGCCGCTGAGCGTGACCGTCCCGTCGTTGACGTCCACCGTCACGGCGGACGGCGCGAGCCCCAGCGTGCGGGTCACCACGTCCTCCAGGATCTCCTCCTGGATGGCCCGGTCCCGCCGCAGGAACAGCTGGATCAGATCGCTGCGGCTGAGCACCCCGATCAGCCGCCCGGCCGCGTCCACCACGGGCAGCCGCTTGATGTGCCGTCGCTCCATCACACGGGCCGCCTCGACGGCGCTCCACTCCGGGCGCGCCACCACGGCCGGGCTCGACATCAGCCCTTCCGCGGTGCCGGGGCCCTGCCCGCCGGAGGTGTGCCGGTGCAGCAGGTCGGCCTCCGAGACGACACCGATCGGCCGCTCGTCCTCGTCCACGACGGGCACGGCCGTGATGCCGTACTCGTCCAGCAGCCGCGCGATCTCCTTGAACGAGGTGCCGGGCTGCACGGCCACGGCCTCCGGTGTCATCAGATCGGCCACGCTGCGGTGCCTCATCGTTCGTCGTCCCCTTCCGTGGGCCCCACCCCCGAGGATGCGGGACGCGGGGCCCGGGCGCCCGGTACGCCACGGGCCCGCACCAGTCTTCCGCACCTGCCTGTGGGCGCACGGGCCCCGCGGGCGCACCGGCGCACGCCCCGGCGCGGGTCCGGCGGAAGGCGCCGTGCGCCGTCTCAGAGCACCACGCCGCTGCCGTGCGGGGCGTACATGTCGAGCAGCCGCACCCGGGTCGCCTGGAGCCGGTGCGAGAGCACCTGCCCGACCCACTGCGTCAGCGCGTACCCGAACGCGGGCTCCGCCTCGCACAGCGCCCGCACCGCCGCGGCGTCGAACTCGTGGGCGCGCACCAGGCTCATCGCCTCCGCTCCCAGCTCCCACTCGTACGGCGGGAACAGCCACGACAGCCCGACCAGCTCGCCGTGGCCGAGCATCTCGATCACCGCGGGGCGCGGATGGCCGGGCAGCCGCGCGTCCAGGTTGACCGCGCCCGTCCTGATGATCCAGAACCGGTCCGCGGGCCGCCGCTCGTCGAACAGCCGGTGCCCCGGATCGAACGCGACGTCCCGCGACATCGCCATCAGCCGCTCGCGGTGCGGAGCCGGCAGGGCGTTGATCCTCGGCGCTCTGGTCATGTGAACCTCCTGGTGAACCGGCGCACCAAGCGTCGTCCGCCGCGCCACCGGACGGCAGGGCCGACCGGGTCCCGGGGGAGGGCCGACCGGCCCCGGCCGCGCGCCCGCCCGGCAGGCGGTGTCCCCCGCCCGGTAGGACGGTGTCTTTCGAGCCTACTCACCCCCGGCGCGTACGGCTCCACCATGCGGGCCCCGGCCCCCGCGACTACCGTGATTCCATGCCCGGACCCGAGCACCACAGGGGCGACATCGGCCGCCGCGTCGCCGCCCGCCGCGAGCAACTGGGCCTGACCCGCGAGGACGTCGCGCTGCGGGCCGGCTCCGCGCCCGGCTACATCGAGTACCTGGAGGAGCAGGCCGCCGTACCCGGCATGGGTTTCCTGCTCCGGCTCGCCGACGCGCTGGAGACCACCGTCGGCGCCCTCGCCGGCGGTGACGCCGATCTGCCGCCCGGGGTGGGGCACGCCGCCTACCATCCGGAGCTGGTCGAGCTCGGCCCCGAGGAGTGCCGGCAGCTGCTGGGCACCCACGGTGTGGGCCGCGTCGCCGTCACCACCCACGACGGGCCCGCCATCCTGCCGGTCAACTACGTCGTCGCGGAGGGCGATGTCGCCTTCCGCACCTCGCCCGACGCGCTCCCCGGCAAGGCCGCGGGCGGCGAGGTCGCCTTCGAGGTCGACCACATCGACGAGGCGTTCAGCCAGGGCTGGAGCGTCCTCCTCGTCGGCCCCGCCCGCGCCGTCACCGCACCGGACGCGGTACGGGCCCTGCGGGAGCGGGCGTTCACCACGCCGTGGGCAGGGGGCGAGCGGGACCTGTGGGTGGCCCTCACCCCCTCGCGCGTCACCGGCCGGCGCATCCTCGTCCGCGGCACCCACCGGGCCGGGGGCCCGCACGGCACCTGACGTCCGCCGCCGTCGCACCGGCACGTCCCGCGCGTACGCGCCGGGACGCGAGTCCTGCCAGGAGGAGCCATGAACCACGACGCGACGAAGGGGCCCGTCATCGCCGGTGTCGACGGCTCCCCCCAGGCCGGGGCGGCCGTCCTGTGGGCGGCCGGCGAGGCGTACCGGCGCAGGCGCCCGCTGCACCTGGTGCACGCCACGGGGACGGAGGGCCGCGCCACCGACGACGGCGCGCAGCAGGCCCGCGCGGCAGGCCACGACCTGCTCGCCGAGACCGCCGGCACCATCGCGCGGCGCTTCCCCGACGTGACCGTCGTACGCCGCCTCAGCCCCGGCGACCCGGTGCGCGCCCTGCACGACGAGGCGGGCACCGAGGGCACCATCGTGGTCGGCCACCGCGGCCTCGGCGGCTTCGCCGAACTGCTCCTCGGCTCCGTCGGCCTGGGCGTCGCCTCCCACGCCCGCGTGCCGGTCGTCGTGGTGCGCGGCGAACGGGACCACGCCGCGACCGGGACCGTCGTCGCCTGCGTACGCGACGGGCGCGACCACCCGTGGGTGGCGCACGTCGCCCGCGAGGCCATGCTGCGCCACGCGTCCCTGCGCCTGCTCAATGTGTGGAACCCACTCTCCCACGTGGGCACGGCGCTGACCATGCTCGACGACATCGACGGCGTCGCCCAGCGGCGGGTGCACGAGATGCACGGACTCGCCGACTCGCTGCGTGACGAGCTGCCCGCGCTGACCGTCACCACCGAGGTGGAGGGCGGGCGTTCCACCGCCGGTCTGCTCGTCCAGGCGTCCCACGAGGCCGATCTCGTCGCCGTGGGCGCGCACCGCCCGCCCCTCGGCGTCGGGCGGGGAGTCGGACACGTCGTCCACGCGCTGCTGCACCACGCCCACTGCCCCGTCGAGATCGTCCCCCGCGACCCGGCGTGAACCGGGGGGAACGGGAGGAGGACTGACGCGCTGGGCGGGTACACGGGAGTCGGCAGACGCGTTCCACCACGTCGCACCGGAGGTGGTCGACATGGCATCCGGGATGGACGAGGACCGCCTCCTCGCCGAGATCGAACGGCTCCTCGCGCGCGAAGACCCGGATCTGGACGCCCGCATGTCGGCGCTCGCCCGGCAGCTCCCCGGCGAGTCCGCCGCCGCCCCACCCGGGCGGCCCGCCCGCGACTCCCCGGGCCCGGCCGAGCCGGATGGCGGCGCACAGCGGGGGAGCGGGGCGCGGCGGGACTGGCGCAAGGTCCTCGCGCTGGTCGCGGTCGTGGTCGCCGTCGTCGGGCTCGTCCTCACCGCCGTCCTCACGCAGCCGTCCGGCTCCGGCGGCGAGACCACCCCGGTCAGCCCGGCCGGGCTGTCCGCGGTGACGCCGCACGGCCTCTGACGCCGCCGCCCGTCAGCCCGCCGCCCGTCGGCCCGCGCCCGGGCCTACGGCCTGGCGCCGCCCGTGGCGCCCGGCGCCCCGGCGCCCGGGCGCGGGCCTACGGCCTGGCGCCGCCCGTGGCGCGCGGCTCCCCGGCACCCTCGCCCTCCGGGGGCCCGTCGGGCAGTCCGGGCAGCAGCAGGAGCAGGTCCGCAAGGCCGCACACCCGGACGTGCGGCGACAGGCCGGCCAGCAGGGCGAGGACCTCCGGGCGGGCGCCCGCCGCGCGCGCCGCCTCGCACAGCCGCTCCCTGCCGACCCATCCCGAACCGAACGCCCCCCGCGTACACGCGGTGATCTCCTGCCGCGTCACCGTCGACATGGCCGCCTTCCTCCCGCCGTGCGCCCTGCGAAGCCACCGGGCCGGTCACTCAAAGCGATCGTACCCTCACAGCGCGGCGGGGTCCGCGGACTCTTACGTGAGGTGCGGGTTAACGCGCGGCGTCCGGTCGCCGTCCGGTTCCGTACGGGCCGTGGAATTCGGGCGGGTGGCGGCTCACGGCGGGTTGCCGGCTTGCCTTCGCACTCTGCTGCCGCGTTAGATTGGTGCCGCTCGCCGTCCCGCCGCCGCACGGCCGGGGCGGCGCGGGAGCCGCCACGCAGCGGCCGCGCCGACCCTCACGCACGCACCGGTCCTCACGCACCACCACGCCGCCACCTTCACGCGCGCTCACACAGGAGAGCCATGGCTGACGACGTCACCCGCACCGAGATCGCCGACCACCTGGCAGCCGTCTTCGCCAACGGAGCGGTCAGCCGCAGCGATCTGCTGATCGCCGCCGCCGGCGCCCGCCCCGAGGTCCGCCGGGTCCTGGAGCAGCTGCCCGACCGCCGCTACACCGAACTGCGCCAGGTGTGGGAGGACCTGCCCGCCATCCCCGTCAGTCTCTGACCCCGGCCCGTTTGCCTACCCGCGGGCCCGGTGCGCGGCCTCCGCCACGTCCCGGGCCCGCGACGGCGCCAGCCTCAGCACATACGCCGTCCCGCCCAGCACCGCGCGGACCACACCCCGCGGCCCGTACCAGGGCTCCACCACCCGCACCTCCGACAGCGGCGCGCTGTCGATCTCGCTGCCCCTGCTGTTCAGCAGCGTCAGCCGGCCCTCCGCCACCCGGACCCGGCCCGCCGTCGTCAACTGGCGCCACCCCCGCCGGATGAGCACGCCCCGCTCCTCGAACTCGCGTCTGGCCACGCTGCGCCCCCAGTCACCCCACACGCCGGCCTCTGGGGGACCATACCCGCGCCAGGACGGCGAGAAATGCACCCTGGCGCATCCCGTCCCGCCCCCTCGGGTGACGTCCGCCCGCACGTGTCCAGCGAGACGGATCACGTCCAGCAGAACGGGTTGTTTCATCCCTCCGCCGCATACGCGCGCCGCGTCGGCGGCAGGCTGGCCCCACGGCCGGCGAACGGCGGCCGCGACGACAGGGAGGGCGGCGACCGCATGGACGGCACGAACGGCAACGGCGGAACCCGCGAGGCGGGCGGTGCCCCCGGCGACCCCGCCGACCGCGTCCCCGCCTACCGGCAGATCCGCGTCACCACGCCGCGGGAACCGGTGGCCGCGCTCGCCGACACCGAGGCGCGGCTGGCCCGCGAGACCCACCCGGTGCTGATGTCCGCCGGGGCGCCCCTCTTCGGCGTCGTACGCGAACGGGACGGCGGCGGCTGGGAGGTCCTCGGCTCGTTCCTGGAGCAGGCGCCGCAGGAGGCCCGCGACAGCATGGGGGCCGCATTCCGCCGGGCGGCGCAGCGGGCGCGGGACGCCGGGGACGAGGCGGCGTACGCCGCGTGCATGAGCGCCGCCGAGCGCATGGACGGGGAGGCCCTCAACGAACTGACCGTCGCCGGGGTGCGCCACCGCGTCGCCCGCGCCGAGTGCTACATCCGGTCGGGGCCCGACGGGCCCGAGCCGCCCCGCCCCTCCGACCCCGGGCCCGCCGGGGCCGGGCGGGGCCGCGGGGAGCCGTGCCGGACCCGGGGGTCCGTCCTCGATCCGGTGCGGCCCACCGGCATGTCGGAGGCCCTGCTGAAGGCCGACCTGCTCACCCTGGTCCGCAAGGCGGGCACCGTCCCCGACGATGTCCGGGACGACTCCCGGCGCGCCGCCGACACCCACCCCGGCGGGGTGCTGCTGCCGCCGGTCTTCATGATCGCCCGGCGGGTGGAGGGCCGCTGGCGGCCGGACTCGGCAGGCAGCGCGACACCGCAGCGGGCCCGCGACCACCTCGCCTTCCGGCTGCGCGTCATGATCCCCTGGGAGGAGCGCCTCGACGCGGAGGCCCGCGATTCGTACACGGCCGCCGCCGAGCGCCTCGACGCGCACCCGGCCGACGAACTGGAGGCCGGGGGCCATCGCTTCCGGGTCGTCCGCGTCGAGCGGCTCGTGCGGTTCGGGCCGGAAGGGCCGGAGGGCCCGCGCCCCTCGGACCCCGACCCGCAGGTGCCCGTCATGGTCCAGGAGCAGCGGCTGCGCGAGCAGGACCTCCCGGACGCCGACGGGGACGCGCCCGGCGGACCGGACGAGGGGACGCGGCGCCTCGCCGGACTGTTCCCCGAGGAGGAGGCCCGTATCCGGGCGCTCGGGGAGCGGTGAGCGGAACCCTGCGGGCGTCGGTACTGGCGCCCGACATGGGCGCCGGTGTTACAAATAAGCGTGGTCCACTTTTCTGACCGGTTCCGGGGCGCCTCGGTCCGGTCACTGGCCGAAAGGCGTCCACGCAGCGTCGCCGGACAGGTGTTCGTCCTGCAGGTGGCGCTGGTCGTGCTGCTGGTCCTCGGCGCCCTGCTGGCCCTGCTGCTGCAGTCGCGCTACGACGGCGACCGCGAGGCGCGCAATCGGTCCGTCGCCGTCGCGCAGACGTTCGCGCACGCGCCCGGCCTGCTCGACGCCCTGGAGCGGCCCGATCCCGCGGAGGTCCTCCAGCCGGTCGCGGAGACCGCCCGCAGGGAGGCGGGCGTCGACTTCATCGTCGTCATGGACGTCGACGGCGTCCGCTACACCCACCCCCAGCCCGAGCGCATCGGGCAGCGGTTCGTCGGCACGATAGAGCCGTCCCTCGCCGGCCGGGTCCACACCGAGCACGTGGACGGCCCGCTCGGCGACGAGGTGCAGGCGATCGTGCCCGTCACCAACCCGGACGGGCAGGTCGTCGCCCTGGTCTCGGCGGGCCTGAAGGTGCAGAACGTCACCGGCGTCGTCAACCGGCAGCTGCCCGTCATCCTCGGCACCAGCGCCGCCGGCCTCGCCGTCGCCACGGCGGGCAGCGCCCTCGTCGCCCGCCGCCTGCGCCGCCAGACCCACGGCCTCGGCCCCGCCGAGATGACCCGCGTGTACGAACACCACGACGCCGTCCTGCACGCCGTCCGCGAGGGCGTCGTCATCGTCGGCGACGACGGCCGCCTCGTCCTCGCCAACGACGAGGCCGTCCGGCTCCTCGGTCTGCCGTCCGACGCCGAGGGGCGGCTCGTCTCGGAGCTGCCCGGCCTGGACCCGCGGATGGCGGACCTGCTGTGCTCCGGCCGGCTCGCCACCGACGAGGTCATCCCCGCCGGCGGACTGCTCCTCGCCGTCAATCAGCGCCCCACCGACCCGTACGGCGGCCACGGCGGCACCGTCGTCACCATCCGCGACACCACGGAGCTGCGGGCCCTGTCCGGCCGCGCCCAGGTCGCCCGCAAACGCCTCAACCTGCTGTACGACGCCGGTGTCGGCATCGGCACCACCCTCGACGTGGCGCGCACCGCCGACGAGCTCGCCGACGTGGCCGTGCCGCGCTTCGCCGACTTCGTCACCGTCGACCTCGCCGACCCCGTCCTGCGCGGCGAGGAGCCCAGCGGCACCAGCAGCGTCATGCGCCGCACCGCCTCCCGCGGCATCCGCGACGACCACCCGCTGTACCCGGTCGACCGCGTCATCGACTTCGTCGCCTCGACCCCGCAGGCCCGCGGCTTCGGCTCCGGGCGCGCCGAGCTCGTCCCCGACCTGTCGCAGGCGCCCGGCTGGCAGGCGCAGGACCTGGAGCGGGCCGGGCGGATCGTCGCGTACGGCATCCACTCGCTGATCACCGTGCCGCTCAAGGCGCGCGGGGTCGTCCTCGGCGTGGCCAACTTCTGGCGGTGCGAGAAGCCGGAGCCGTTCGACGACGAGGACGTCGCCCTCGCCGAGGAGCTGGTCGCCCGCGCCGCCGTGGCCATCGACAACGCCCGCCGCTACACCCGCGAGCACGCCATGGCCGTGACCCTTCAGCGCAGTCTGCTGCCGCGCGCCCTGCCCGAGCAGAGCGCCGTGGAGGTCGCCCACCGGTACCTGCCCGCCAAGTCCGGGGTGGGCGGCGACTGGTTCGACGTGATCCCGCTGCCCGGCAGCCGGGTCGCGCTCGTCGTCGGCGACGTCGTCGGGCACGGCCTGCACGCCGCCGCCACCATGGGCCGGCTGCGCACCGCCGTCCACAACTTCTCCACCCTGGACCTGCCGCCCGACGAGCT
Organism: Streptomyces sp. SudanB25_2051; assembly: GCF_964272635.1. Lineage (NCBI taxonomy): Bacteria > Bacillati > Actinomycetota > Actinomycetes > Kitasatosporales > Streptomycetaceae > Streptomyces > Streptomyces sp. SudanB25_2051. The sequence goes on along the minus strand of NZ_OZ186787.1, from coordinate 362,686 downwards.
GCTGGGCCGCCTCGACGACCTGGTGGGCCGGGTCGACCAGGACGAGGCGGAGGCGGGCGGCAACCCGGACGGCGGCACCGGCATGACCGGCGCCACCTGCCTGTACGCCGTGTACGACCCGGTCACCCGGCGCTGCGCGCTCGCCAGGGCGGGGCACCCGATGCCCGCGCTGGTCCACCCGGGCGGGGCCGTCGAGTTCCCCGACCTGCCGGCGGGGCCGCCGCTGGGGCTCGGCGGCATCCCCTTCGAGACGGCCGAGCTGGAGCTGGCGGAGGGCAGCCAGCTGGTCTTCTACACCGACGGGCTGATCGAGGACCGGACCCGCGACATCGACGTGGGCCTGGAGCTGCTGCGCACCGCCCTCGCCCACCCGGACCGCACCCCCGAGGAGAGCTGCCGCGCGGTCCTCGACGCGCTGCTGCCCGCCCACCCCAAGGACGACGTGGCGCTGCTCATCGCCCGCACCCGCGTCCTCGGCCCGGAGCGCGTCGCCGACTGGGACGTGCCGTTCCACCCGGAGGCCGTCTCCCGGATGCGGGCCGCCGCCACCGAGCAGCTCGAGGCGTGGGGCCTGTCCGAGATGGCGTTCACGACCGAGCTGATCCTCAGCGAGCTGATCACCAACGCGATCCGCTACGGCTCAGCTCCCGTCCATGTCCGGCTCATCCACGACCGCGGCCTGACCTGCGAGGTCTCCGACAGCAGCAGCACCTCGCCGCATCTGCGGTACGCGGCGACCACCGACGAGGGCGGGCGCGGGCTGTTCCTCGTCGCCCAGCTCGCCGAGCGGTGGGGCACCCGCTACACCGGGCAGGGCAAGGTCATCTGGGCCGAGCAGCCGCCGCCGGGCCCCGGCGCGTACGACACGGGCCTCGGCGCGGAGATGTTCCTGGGCGCCCTGGACGCGGACCCGCTGTGAGCCCCCGGCGACCGCCGCCGACCCCGGGGTCCGGCCCCGGCCGCCGCGCCCCGGTCTTCCCCGGACGGCGCCGCGCGGCCGGCCCTGGGCTCGGGCGCATGTTCCTCACCCCGGGCGGCCCCACCCTCGGTGAGCTGGCCGTGCAGGCGCTTACCTCCGTGGAGCGCGGCTACGACCTGCTCGCCCCCTCGTTCGACGCCACGCCGTTCCGCACCCCCGACGCCGTCCTGGACGCCGTGGCGGACGCCCTGCGGCCGCTGGGCCCCGTCCGGGCCGGACTCGACCTGTGCTGCGGCACGGGGGCCGGTACGGGCCTGCTGCGCGAGCTGTGCCGGGAGCGGGTGACCGGCGTGGACCTCAGCGCCGGGATGCTCGCCCGGGCGGAGGCCGCGCATCCGCCCCGCGCGGGCGAGCCCGACCCGGAGTGGGTGCGCGCCGACGTACGGGAGCTGCCGTTCCGCGCGGAGTTCGACCTCGCGGTGAGCTTCGGCGCGTTCGGGCACTTCCTGCCGGCCGAGCGGCCGGGCCTCTTCGCGCGGGTGCACGGGGCGCTGCGGCCGGGCGGGCTGTTCGCGTTCCCCGTGGCGGCGCCGCCGAGGGTCGGCTCGGCGGCGTACTGGACGCTGTGGGGCTTCGACGCGGCGATGCGGGTGCGCAACGCGCTGTGGCGGCCGCGGTTCGTGATGTACTACCGGACCCTCCGCCTGCCCGAGGTGACGGCCGAGCTGCGCCGGGCGGGGTTCGCCGTGGAGCTCGCGGCGCTGCCCGCGCTCGGGACGCTCGAGGACGGGGCGCCCCGCTGCCGCCTGGTCATGGCGCGCCGCCCCGCGTGAGCGCGGGGCGGCGCGTCGTCGAGGGGATGGACGGGATGTGTCACGAACCCTTGCCGACCTCCTTGTTGATCGCCGCGGGGGAGTCGTACTCCTTGTCGGGCATGGACTTCAGCGCTTCCATGACCTTCTTGCTGGCGCCGTGCTCCTCGGCCTGCCGGACGATCTCGTCCTTGGTGGCGGGGTAGCTGACGCCGCCCAGGTTCTTCTGCATCTCGATGGGGTTCACAGCCATGGCCCGCGAGTACCACGCGCACGACGTGTCACACCGCCCGGCGTTCCGCAGGGCGAATCCATCACGGTTGCATCACAATGTCGTGTGAAGGTCGGTCAGTGCGGGCATATCCCGCGCGGGGGCGATGTCCCGGTCCGGGACGCCGCCGTGTCACCCGACACTTCTTCGCACCACCCCCCAAGGGAGACGCGCGTCGCCGTCCTCCCCTCTCACCTCATGGCGTCGGAAAGGCAGGTACGCCCATGCTGTTGGCGCATCCCGCTGTGCTTCGAGAGCTCGTTGCCCGGTACGAATCCCTCTGCGCCGCGGCGCAGGAGTGCGCGATCGCGCCGGATCTGCAACGCCGCCTGGACGACGTGACGTACACGCTCTGCGTGACGACCGGCACCCGGAAGCTGGAGCACGCGCTCGCGGCCGCACGGGCCAGGCTGGCCGCGACGGCGGCCGGCTGAGCGAGGGGAAGGGTTCGGCGGCCCCGGCCCAGGGGTAGACCGGGGCCGCCACGGGTGTCCGCAGGGGAGAGCGGATACACCCGGCAGCGAACACCGAGGGCGGCGCGAGGAGGGAGCGCCGCCCTTCTGTGTTCGGCCAGCGGGCACCGTACCGCGCTTGATGCGCGGCGTCGGTGACCTGCGAGCAGTAAATATATATACCGTTGAGTAGGCAAGGGCATGAAAAATTTCATGCTGGCCGATGGCCGAAAAAATTCGGTGCCACCCGACCGTGCCGGGCCACCGAGATCCCCGCCGCCGCGCCGGACCAACCGTCCGGACGGGCCGCGCGCCGTCAGTCGTCGAGGAAGAAGTCGTGCTGCATCGCGACCTGCTCGTATCCCTCCAACCGCGCCTGGGTGCGCTCCGGTTCGGCGTCCGCCATCGCCTGGAGCAGCGCCGCCGACAGCACCCCCGGCGCCGCGTACGAGTCGAACACGAGGCGCGCGCCCGCCGGCGCCGTCAGCGTCACGTCCGCCTCCTCCACCAGCGGCCCCATGGTCAGGTCTGTGACCAGGGCCACACGCAGTCCCGTGCTGCGCGCCGCCCGCACCGCGGCCAGCGTCTCGTTGGAGTGGCGCGGCATCGCGTACGCCAGCACCCACGAACCGCCCGCCTCACGCGCCTGGAGCAACGTGTCGAACGCGACGCTCCCGCCCCGCGACACCACCCGCACATCGGGGTGGATGCGCCGCGCCGCGTACGCGAAGTACTCCGCGAGTGACGCGGAGATCCGCAGCCCCACGACAGTCAAGGGCACGGATTGAGCCAGCTGCCTCCCGACCTCCAGCACCTGGCCGGGATCGGCCAGAACCCGACGCAGGCTCTCCAGGTTCTCGATCTCCGCGTCGATCGCCGCCTGCAGTTCGTTGCGCCGGATCTCCTCGCGCGAGTCGCCCGCCCCCGCCACGGCGCTCAGCGCGATCGGCTGCAGCGCCTCCCGCAGCGCGGGGAACCCCGCGTACCCGAGCGAGGTGGCGAACCGGGTCACCGAGGGCTGGCTCACCCCGGCCCGTTCGGCGAGGTCCGTGATCGACAGGAACGCGGCCTCCGTCAGATGGTCCACCAGGTACTGCGCGATGCGCCGCTGGCCCGGTGACAGCCGATGGCCGGTGAACAGGGCCCGGACCCGCTCGGCGGGCGTCCGCTCCGACTCCGGGGCCTGCCGCCCCGGTGTGATCGCGGCCGCCTGCGCGCGTGCCTGCTGCCCGGATGGCACTGATGGCACGATCCGCCTCCTTCTCGTCCCAATTGCGCACAACATAGCTCACGCCGGACCAGCACCTGACAGGACGGACGGAGCCCCCACCGGACATGCGCCGCGCCCCCTGCCGGGCGCATCCTGGCTGTGTGACCCGGAACGGCGCTCCCGGCCACGACCCGGACCGGCCGCCCCGGCCGACCGGGTCCGGCGGCGACGCGAGCGCGACGGACGACGGCCGCGTCGCCGACGCGTCCGCGGCGCCCCCTGCGCGGGGCGCACCCGCCAGCCCCGAGGGCACTGCCGAGCCGACGGCGTCCGCCGCTGCCGCGCCCGCGACGGGTGGAGCGGAGACGTACCTCGCCGCCGGGACCGGTGGGACGGAAAGGCCGCCTCCCGAGGCGGCGGCTGCCCCTGAGGACGGTCCCGGTGAGCCTCCGGCCGCGTCCGGCGGGCCTGCGGACGGGCCTGGTGGACCCGCGGACGCCGGTGGCCCCGCACCCGGGGCAGGTTCCGCAGCCCCCGGAGCCGCCGGGCTCCTCCCGGGTGGCACCGCCGGCCCCGCGCTCAGCCTTCCGCTCGATCCCGCGGCCGGTCCCGCCCACGCGCCCACGGCCACCCACGCGCCCTCGCCGCCGGGCGGCGCCGCCGGACCCGGCAGGCTCCGGGGGGCGGGAGCGGCCGCCGGGCGTGCGGCGACCCATGCGCCCGGCACGCCCGTCGGGACCCGTACCGGGTCGCCGGCCGTGCACGACGCGCTCCCCAGGGCCCTCGCCGCCGCCACCGTCGACGCCGTCCGGTCCGTCGGCGGCTACGCCGGCGGCGTCTACCTGCGCTCCCGCACCAGCGGCCTGCTGCGCCTCGCCGTCCTCGCCGGGCTGCCCGTCCGGCTGTTCCGCCCCTGGTGGCGGATGCACGTCAACCGGCCGTTCCCCGTCGCGGAGGCGTACCGCTCCGGCCGGTCGGTGCACCTCGCCGACGCCGAGGACGCCATGCGCCGCTTCCCGCAGCTGATGGCCGGGCTCCCGTACCCCTTCGGCTCCCTGTACGAGCCCCTCAGCGCCGGCCGCGACCGCTACGGCGTCCTCGTCGTCCTGCGCGGTGCCGCGCCGGGACGGCTCGTGGAGGCCGCCGACGGGCAGCGGATCCGGGACGTGGCCGACCGCCTCGGAGCCGTACTCGCCGATCTCGACGCCGACGGCGTCCCCATCGCCTGGGACCGGGAGCCGGCGCCCGTCCAGCTGCCCGCGGACGCCACCCCGCCCACGCGGGTGGGGCGCATCCGCTGGCGCCTGGACACCGGCGCCGTCACCGCCGACCCGGAGCTGTGCCGCATCCTCGGCACCGACCCGGACGCCTTCCCCGGCACCGCCGCCGCACTGGAGGCGCTGCTCGCCCCCGAGGACGTCTACGGACTGTGGGCGCTGGCCCGGCAGGTCGCCGAGGCGACCCCGCCCGCCGCCCGCCACATGTGGCTCAGCGGCCGCGACGGCCGCCCCCACCTCGTCGAACTGGCCCGCACCGCCGGCCCGGACGCCGACCCCGTCCACCTCACGGGCACCCTCGTCGACCCGGGCACCGGCCCCGTCACCGCCACCGCGGCCGACCGCCTCTCCACCGGCGTCCTCTCCGTCGACCGGCTGGGCCGGGTCACCCATGTCAGCCCCCGTGCCGAAACCCTCCTCGGCGTCGGCCGGGCCGCGCTCCTCGGCCGCGTCCTGTGGGACGCGCTGCCCTGGACCGACCGGCCCGCCTACGAGGACCACTTCCGCACCGCCTTCATCGCGGCCGAGCCCGTCCACTTCCTCGCCCACCGCGCCGCCGCCTCGTGGCTCTCGGTCTCCCTCCACCCCGACCACGACGGGATGACCGTCGTCCTCACCGCCGTCGACGAGCCCTCCTACGCGCCCCGCTCCGTCGCCGCGCCCGGCGGCGGGCTGGGCTCCCCGGCCGACCGCGCGTCCGTCCTGTACCGGCCCGTCGCCCTCGCGATCGCCCTCACCGAGGCCGTCACCGCCCGTCAGGTCTCCGAGGTCGTCACCGAGGAGCTGCTGCCCGCCTTCGGCGGCCGCCAGCTCGCCATCTACCTGCTCAGCGAACGCCACCTCCACCTCGCCTGGGAGACCGGCTTCCCGCAGGGCTTCCTCGACCGCTTCGACGGCGTCGGCCTCGACGCGCGGCTCCCCGGCGTGGAGACCCTCACCTCGGGGCGGCCCCTCTTCTTCGAGTCCATGCAGCGCCTCGCCGCCGCCTACCCCGGCATCCCCCTGGACGCCCACGTCGGCGCCCGCGCCTTCCTGCCGCTCATCGCCTCCGGACGCCCCGTCGGCTCCTGCATCCTCGGCTTCGACCAGCCGCGCGGCTTCAGCCCCGAGGAGCGGACCGTGCTCACCGCGCTCGCCGGACTGATCGCCCAGGCCCTCCAGCGGGCCAGGCGCTACGACTCCGAGGCCGCCCTCGCACGCGGCCTGCAGGACGCCCTGCTGCCGCACCGGCTGCCGCGCCTCGCCCAGGTCGACACCGTGGGCCGCTACCTACCCGGCACGCAGGGCATGGATGTCGGCGGCGACTGGTACGACGTCGTCGAGACGCCCCGCGGGCTGGTCCTCGCCATCGGCGACGTACAGGGCCACGGGGTGTCGGCGGCCGCCACCATGGGGCAGCTCCGCAGCGCCGTACGGGCCTTCGCCCTCACCGGCCACGACCCGAGCGAGGTCATGCGCGGCACGAACCGGCTCCTCATCGACCTCGACCCCGGCCAGTTCGCCAGCTGCTGCTACGGCGTCCTCGACCCCCGCACGGGCCTCATCCAGGCCGTACGCGCCGGACACCTGCCGCCGCTGCTGCGCCACCCGGACGGCCGTACCGAGGTGGTCGACCTGCCCGGCGGAGTCGTCCTCGGCATCGACCCGGACGCCTCGTACCCCGTGACCGAACTGCGGCTGCCCCGCGGCGGGGTGCTCGCCCTCTTCACGGACGGGCTCGTGGAGCGGCCGGGCAGCGACATCGACCAGGGCGTCGAACGGCTCCGCGGCGCCCTTGGCGCGCTCGGCCCCGGCTCGCTCTCCGCCGCCGCCGACCGGCTCATCGACGTGGCCGCCACGGACGGCGACCGGCCCGACGACATCGCCCTGCTCCTCGCCGCCCGCTGGCCGGAACCCGGCCCGTACGAAGGGGGCGGGCGGCCATGACGGACACCGACCGCGCGCCCGCGGCGGCCCCGGCGGGGGACGCCGACCGGTGCGGCCCCCTCGACGCCACACGGGCCGCGACCGCCGTGCTCGACGGCGACGGCACGGTCATCGGCTGGGGCCCCGCCGCCCAGCGGCTCCTGGGCCACACGCCCGACGAGGTCCTCGGCCGGCCCGTCGCGGCCCTCCTCGCGGACGGCCCCGACGCGGGCCTCCGGGACGCCTCCCCGCCCGGCGCCCCGCAGCCCCCCGGCCCCGGCGGACCCGCCGCCGGTCCGCGGCCGGCCGGCGCCCGCCGCCAGGTCCTCCACCTGCGCCACCGCGACGGCCGGACCGTCCGGGTCCTCACGGCGACCCTGCCGCTGGCCTCCCGCGCCCACACCGGACCGGCCCGGCTGCTCGCCATCGCCGACGCCGACGAGACCGAGCGCTGGGAAGCCCTGCAGTCGATGCTCCGGGGCCTGGCCACCCAGTCGCCGGTCGGACTCGCCATCTACGACACGGACCTGCGCGTCGTGTGGACCAACAGCGCCCTCTACCGGGAGATGGGCACCTCCCAGTACGCCGGGCTCGGCCCCGACGACATGGTCGCCGCGGGGGAGGTGCTGTCCGCCGGCTACCCGCCCACCCTGGAGGAGACGATGCGCCGGGTCCTCGCCACCGGCGAGCCGGTCACCGAGCTCCACTACCGGGGCCGCCCGCCCGTGGACCCCGACCACGACCACGTCTGGTCCTGCTCCTACTACCGCCTCGCCGACGCCGACGGAACCCACCTGGGCGTGTGCGAGGAGACCGTCGACATCACCGACCGCTACCTCGCCCAGCAGCGGCTCGACCTGCTCGTCCGGGCCGGCGGGGTCGTCGGCACCACGCTCGACATGAGCCGCACCGCCCGCGAGCTGTCCTCCGTCGCCGTCCCGCAGTTCGCGGACCGCGTGACGGTGGACCTCGTGGACGCCGTGCTGCGCGGCGAACCGCCCACGGCGGGCACCGCACGCGACGGCCGCCTCGTCCGCGTCTGGTCCACACCCGCCGCGGGCCCCGCCGACGGCCCCGGCAACGACGCCCCGCCCGGACCCGCCGGCCCGGGACGCGACGGCGAGAGCCCGGCGCCCGACCGCACCGGCACCGGCATCGGCACCGCTACCGGCAGCGGCACCGGACCCGGCACCGTCCCCGTCCGCTACCCGCCCGACGCGCCGCAGTCGCGCTGCCTCGCCACCGGCCGGCCCGTCCTCACCGACGGCCCCGCCACCACCCTCGTCGTCCCGCTGCGCACCGACGGCGCCCCGCTCGGCGTGGTCACCTTCCACCGCGAGGGCCGCCGCGCCCCGTTCGACACCGGCGACCTCCCCGTCGCCGACGAGCTGGTCGCCCGTACCGCCGTGTGCATCGACAACGCGCGCCGCTTCACCCGCGAGCACACCGCGGCGCTCTCCCTCCAGCACAGCCTGCTCCCGCGCAACCTTCCCCGCCTCACCGCCGTCGACTTCGCCCACCGCTACCTGCCCGCCGACAGCAAGTCGGGAGTCGGCGGCGACTGGTTCGACGTGATCACCCTCTCCGGCGCCCGCGTCGGCCTCGTCGTCGGCGATGTCGTCGGCCACGGCCTGGGCGCCGCCGCCACCATGGGCCGGCTGCGCACCAGCGTCCGCGTCCTCGCCCGCCAGGACCTCGCGCCCGACGAACTCCTCACCCGCCTCGACGACCTCATCACCCAGGCCGCCGACGAGGAGGCCGACACCCCCGGCTCCGTCACCGGCACGGTCCCGCAGGGACCCGCGCGCGGCGCGGCCGGCATCCCCGACGACCAGGCGGTCGGCGCCACCTGCCTGTACGCCGTGTACGACCCGGTCACCGGCGTCTGCCGGATGGCCCGCGCCGGACACCCCGCCCCCGCCGTGCTCGACGCGTCCCGCGGCGCCGTCACGGTCCCCGACGTGCCCGCGGGACCGCCCCTCGGCCTCGGCGGTCTGCCCTTCGAGACCGCCGAGCTGCGCCTGCCCGAGGGCAGCCTCGTCGCCCTGTTCACCGACGGACTGGTCCACGGCCGGGCCCGCGACTCCGAGACGGGCCTGGACGAACTGTCCGTACTCCTCGCCGACCACCGGGACCGCCCCCTCGCCGAACTGTGCGACCGGGCCGTCACCGCCCTCATCCCCGGCCCCGTCGACGACGACGCCGCCCTCCTCCTCGTCCGCACCCGCCTGCTGGACGCCGGCCGCATCGCCACCTGGGACCTCGGCCCCGGCCCGGAGGAGGTCGGCCGCGCCCGCGCGCTCGCCGCCCGCCAGACCGCCGACTGGGGCCTGGACGACCTCGCCTTCACCACCGAGATCGTCGTCAGCGAACTCGTCACCAACGCCCAGCGCTACGCCACCGGACCCGTCCAGCTGCGGCTGATCCACGACCGCACCCTGATCTGCGAGGTCTCCGACACCGGACACACCGCGCCCCATCTGCGCCGCGCCGCCATGGACGACGAAGGCGGGCGCGGGCTGTTCCTCGTCGCCCAGATGACCCAGCACTGGGGCACCCGCTACACCGAGACCGGCAAGACGATCTGGGCCGAGCAGGCACTGCCGCCGCCCTGACGGCCCCCGGCCCGCCCCGGCCGGGACAGGACCGGGCGGCGGGAGCGGCAGGCCGGCGGGGGACCGGGTTTGCCGCCCCGGCCGTCGGCAACCCGAGGGGAGGACATCCGTACGCACCCCGCCGACGGGACGACACCCGAGGGGAAGCCGCTGGAAACGCCGGGAGGCACGTCATGGCAGCGTCCGACCAGATCAGCGCCGAGCTGTGGGACGAGTTCCACACCGTCGTCAACATGACCTCGCGCGAGCTCCAGGAGTGGCTGAGCACCACCGCCGCCGACGAGGAGACCGAGGAGGTCCCCGACCGCGCCGGACCGCGCACCGGCCGCCGCGTCCTGGAGATCCTCGGCAAGCGGCGCACCGACCTCACCGAGGACGACGTGGCCGTCATGCGCCGGGTCTGCGACATCGTCCGCTCCCAGCGCGACCCGGACCTGGAACCCACGGCCGGGGGCACCGACTGGCGGCACGGGCTGATGAACATCGGGCACGACCCCCTGAAGCCGGCCTGAGCGGCCGCCCGTGCGCCTCTCCCACGTCCGCCCCACCGACCCCGGATACACCCGCGTCCGCCACGGACGCGGTTTCCGCTATCTGGACCAGCACGGCCGGCCCCTGGGCGACCCGGCCGAACGGGAGCGGATCAAGGCCCTCGTCATCCCGCCCGCCTGGCAGGACGTGTGGATCTGCGCCAAGCCCAACGGCCACCTCCAGGCCGTCGGCACCGACGCCGCCGGACGCCGCCAGTACCTCTACCACCCGGTCTTCCGCGCCCGCCAGGAGCAGACCAAGCACGAGCACGTCCTGGAAGTCGCCGAGGCGCTGCCCCGCGTCCGCGAGGCCGTCGACGCGGGCCTCGCCGGGCGGGGCCTGACTCGCGAGCGGGTGCTCGCGACCGCCGTACGCCTCCTGGACCTGGGCTTCTTCCGCATCGGCAGCGAACGCTACGCCGACCGCCACCAGACGTACGGGCTGACGACGCTGCTGCGCGAGCACTCCACGTGCACCCGCCGCCAGGTCGTCCTCAGCTATCCCGGCAAGTACGGCAGGCAGCGCGTCCACGCCGTCGCCGACCCGGCCACCCTGCGGGCCCTCACCGCGCTCGTCCGCCGGCGCGGCGGGAGCGACCGGCTGCTCGCCTACTGGGAGGACCGCGCGTGGCACGACCTGACCGGCGCCGAGGTCAACGCCTACCTGCGCGAGCTGGCCGGCGTCGAGGTCACCGCGAAGGACTTCCGCACCTGGCACGCCACCGTCATGGCCGCCGTCGCGCTCGCCGTCTCCCAGCCGGTCGCCCACAGCGAGACCGCCCGCCGCCGCGCCATCGCCCGCGCCGTCCGCGAGGTCGCCGACTACCTCGGCAACACCCCCGCGGTCTGCCGCGCCTCCTACATCAACCCGCGCGTCGTCGAACTGTACGAGGAGGGCGTCACCGTGGCGTCCGCGCTGCCCCGTCTCGGCGCCGACGGGCCGTACGGGGTGCCCGCCACGCACGGCCCCGCCGAGCTGGCCGTGCTGCGCATGCTGCGCGACGGCCGCCCGCCCGGCTGAGCGCCGGACGGGCGGCGGGGACGGCCCGTGCCGGGGCCGGTGCGGGCGGGAGCCCTACGGCCAGGACGGCTCCCGGCGCGGTACGACCACGATCTCGCCCGCCACGCTGCCGTCCGGCACCGACAGCGCGTACAGCACGGCGTCGGCGACGATGTCGGGGCTCTGCAGCATCGACACGTCCGTGTCGGGGAAGCGGTCCATGATGAACGGCGTCTCCATGCCGCCCGCCACGATCCCCGTCACACCGATGCCCGGGCAGTCCCGCTGCGCCTCCTTGAACAGGGTGTGCGTGAACGCCCGCAGCCCCGTCTTGCCCGCCGCGTACGGGCCGGCCTCCGTCCAGGTGCGGTTCGCCGCGGTGGACAGGATGTTCACGATGTGGCCGCCGCCCCGGGCGATCATCCGCCGGTAGGCCTCCAGGCACAGGTACATCGGGCCGAGCAGGTTCGTCTGGACCACCCGCGTGACCTCGTCGGCCGTCAGGTGCTCGATCGGCTTCGACACGTCCACGGCCGCGTTGTTGACCAGGACGTCCACGGCCCGGCCCGATCCGTCGAGCTCCCGGAACACCCCGGCCACCGCGTCCGGGTCCCGCACGTCCAGCTCCACGAACCGCGCCTCGCCGCCGTCGTTGTTCAGCTCGTCGCACAGCTCCCGCGCCAGTTCCTTGCGCACGTCCGCCACCAGGACCGACGCGCCCGACCCGGCCAGCCGCCGGACGATCGAGGCACCCAGGCCCCGCGCGCCACCGGTCACCAGGGCCTGCCTGCCCCGCAGGTCGACCCGCACTCCACTGCTGCCCATGCCGCGGCCTCCGCCTTCCCTCGGATGTGGTGCACTGACTCCCCACTGTGACCCGCGCGACACGGTCCGGCACCCGGAGCGGTCACTGTGAGCAAGCCCACGGTTTGGCCGAATCGCCCGCCGGGCAAGGGCGTTGCCGCCTCCGGCGCCGCCCGGCCGCCGCGGGGGAGGCCCAGGTCACGGTGGCGGCGCGCGCGGGCTGCCACGATGGTCCGCGCCCGTTCCCGGTGGAGCGGCAGCGCGGGCCCGCGTCCGCGTCGACAGCCCGCCGTGATCCGCCATTCGAGCCCCCCTTCCCTCACCTTGCCTCCTTCCTCCCGGGCCGCCTCGCCCGCAGCCCCCGCAGCCCCGCCCGCCGACACGTCGCCGTGGCGTTCGCTCAGGTACCGCAGCATGCGCTGGTGGTCCGTCGCGAACTTCGTCTCCAACGCCGGTACGTGGATGCAGCTGACCGTGCAGAACCTGCTGGTCCTGCAGATCACCGGCTCCGCCGCCGCGACCGGGCTGTCCCTGTCCGTCCAGGCCGCGCCGGGCCTGCTGATGGGCGTGGCGGGCGGCGCCCTCGTCGACCGCTGGCCCCGCAAGCTGACCGCCGCCGTCAGCCAGGCGCTCCTCGGCCTCGTCGCGTTCGCCACAGCCCTGCTGGTGGCGTTCGACCAGCTGAACCTGGGCGTCCTGATGGCCCTGGCGGCCGTCACCGGCCTGATCGCCACCGTCGACGGGCCCGCGTGCGCGCTGCTCGGCAACGACCTGGTGCGCGCCGAGGACGTGCCGTCCGCCATCGGCGTCGGCTCCCTCGTCCACAACGCGGGCCGGCTCGCGGGCGCGGGGCTCGCCGGCGTCACCGTGGCGTTCCTCGGCACGGCGTCGGCGTACGCGGCGAACGGGCTGTCGTTCCTCTTCGTGACGGCGGTCATCCCGTTCCTGCGGCCCGTCCGCGAGCCGGCCCGGCCGGTGCCGTCGGGCCGGCACGTGCCGCCGGTGCCGGCCGGGGAGCCCGTCACGCACGGCGCCGACGACGCCCGGATGGGCGTACGGGAGGGGCTGGCGTTCTTCGCCCGCCGCCCGCGACTGGTGGCCCTCGCGGTCATCTCGGGGGTAAGCGCCGTGTTCGGGCGCAACTACAGCCTGACCCTGGCCGTCCTCGTCGCCGGGCCGCTCGCGGGCGGGGCCGCCGCGTTCGGCACGGTCTCCACCGTCCTCGCGGCCGGCGGGATCGTCGGCGCCGTCCTGGGCGCGCGGCTTCGCAGGCCGTCCGTCCGGCTCGTCGGCACGCTCGCGGCGGCCGGCGGCCTCCTCCAGGTCGCCGCCGGGCTGTCACCGTCGCTGGCGGTGCTGCTGGTGCTGGTCCTGCCGATGGCCGTCGCCGAGTCGGTGTCGGACACCGCCGGGACGACCGTCCTGCAGACCGACCCGCCGCCGCACCTGCGGGGCCGGGTGCTCGGCGTGTGGGGCAGCGTCCGCACGGTGTGGAGCCTCGCCGGCCCGCCGGCGCTGGGGCTGCTCATGGAGCTGGCGGGGGCGCGGGGGGCGCTGGTGTTGGGCGGGCTGACGATCGCGGCGGTCGTGGCCGCGGGCCGGGTGGGGCACGCGCGGCGCGGGCCGGCGCCGGTGCTCCTCACCCCGGGCCCGAAGCCCGCCCCGACCCTCACCCCAGCCGCCTGACCCCAGCACGCCGCACCCCGGGCCCCGTCCGGCCCGCGGGGGCTGCGCCGTGGCGGGTGCCGCTTCCAGCGCTTACCGCACCTGTGGGTACCCTCCCGGGCGGGGTACCCCGTTGTGCCCACCCGTTCCGCCCTGGGGGTCCCCCCTGGACGAAGTCCTTGGGGGAGGAACGCATGCCCACAACGGGGTTGGGCCCGCTCCCTGTCCTGCCGCACAACGGGGGCACCCTCCTGGGCGGGTGCCCGGTGTGCCCACCCACCCCGAAGCTCTCGGCTTCGCTGGAGCAGGGGTTACCCCCATCGCCCTGAGGCCCCTGGACAAAGTCCTTGGGGGAGGAACGTCTGCCCACAACGGGGCGGGGTCGTTTCTCCGCCTGCCGCACAGGTTGGCACAGCGGGCCCTGGTGCGGGCAGGTGTGTGGCCTGCCAGGGGCCGCCAGAGGGCGGCGGGTCCGTGGGGCGGGGCTTCAGTCGGGGGGTGTGCGGGTGGCCGCGCGGGCCGCCCGGTGGGCCAGGAGAGTGGTCGAGCGGCCGTCCAGATACGGCAGCACCACCGCCTGCCCGCCCCACGCCCGCAGCACCTCCGCCTCCGGCAGATCCTCCGCCGAGTAGTCGCCGCCCTTCACCCACACATCCGGCTTCAGCCGCGTCAGCAGCTCCGCGGGCGTGTCCCCGTCGAACACCGCGACCGCGTCCACACTGCCGAGCCCGGCCAGCACCCGCGTCCGGTCCGCGATCGGGTTCAGCGGGCGGCCCGGCCCCTTCAGGCGTGTCACCGACTCGTCGGAGTTGACGCACACGATCAGGCAGTCGCCGATCCGCCGCGCGCTCTCCAGCAGGCCCACGTGGCCGGCGTGCAGCAGGTCGAAGCAGCCGCCCGTCGCCACCACCGTCCCGCCTCGCGCCCGCACCCGCGCGGCCAGCGCGAACGGATCGGTCACCGGCGGCTCGTGCCGGCCCCGCTCCGCGGGCGACCGCCACAGCGCCGGGTTGCCCGCGCCGCCCGCCGCCACGAACGCCGCTGCCTCCGCGACGCCCCGCTGCACGGCCTCCTCCGGCAGCGCCCCGTCGGCCAGCGCGGCGGCCGTGGCCGCGGCGAAGCAGTCGCCCGCCCCGCACGGGTCCCCGGCCGCCCGGTAGGGGGCCGGGACCAGCATCGGCGTGCCGGCGTCGGGCCCCGGCCGGGTCAGCAGCACGCCCCGCTCGCCGAGCGTCACCGCGACCGTCGCCGCCCGCCACCGCTCCGCCAGCTCCGCGCCCCGCCGCGCGTACGCCCGCAGCGACTCGCCGCCCGTGCCGGGGCTGAGCGCCCGCGTCTCGGCGGCGTTCGGCGTGACGATCCGCACGCCCGGTACGGGCGCGCCGCCGCGCGGGTGCGGGTCCCACACGACCGGCACGCGCGGCGCGATGGCCGCCAGCACGTCCCGTACCGCGCCGGCGGTGTGCCGCCCGTAGTCCGCGACGAGCACCGCGTGCGCGTCGGTCAGCGCCTCCCGTACCGCCCGGTCGGGCTTGCCGGGGTCGCCGCCGCCGCGGTCGATCCGCACCAGCGGCCGACCGGACGCCAGTACGCGGGTCTTGACCGGCAGCGTGCCCCGCAGCGGCAGCTCCACCAGCCGCACCCGGCCCTCCAGGGACCCGCGCACCGCGTCGCTCGCCGGGTCGTCGCCCAGCGCCGTGACCAGCACCACCTCCCGCCCGCCGCGCGTGGCCAGCGCGGCGGCGAGACCGGCGCCGCCGGGCCGCCGGTGGTCGCCCGTCACGTCGACGACCGGCGCGGGCGCGTCCGGCGCGAGCCGCGTGGAGACGCCCTCGATGTCCTCGTCCAGCAGCGCGTCCCCGACGACCACCAGCGGCCGGCGGGCGGTCATGACATCCTCCGCCGCGCCGCCGCCGGCTCGAACGCCCCGGCGGCCCCGCCGGTCCGCCAGTGCGGGCCCGTCTCGACGGCCGAGTCGAAGCACTCGCACAGCACGTGCACCGCCACCAGGTGCGTCTCCTGCACGGTCGCCGTCGACGGGGCGTCCACGCACAGCGCCTCGTGCGCGGCCTCCGCCAGCGGGTTCGGCGCGGGCCCGGTCAGCGCCCACACCCGCAGCCCCGCCGAACGCGCGGTGGCGGCCGCCGCGATGAGATTGCCGCTCCGCCCGGACGTGGACAGCAGCAGCAGGACGTCACCGGGCCGGCCGTGCGCGGCGACCTGCCGCGCGTACACCTGGTCGAAGCCGTAGTCGTTGCCGATCGCCGTGACGCTGGACGTCTCGGCGTGCAGGGAGATCGCCGAGTACGCGGGCCGCTCCCTCCGGTAGCGGCCCACCAGCTCGGCCGTCAGATGCTGCGCCTGCGCGGCGCTCCCGCCGTTCCCCGCGGCCAGCAGCCGCCCGCCGCCCTGAAGGACGACGGCGAGCCGGGAGCCCCAGTGGGCCACCCGGTCCAGGTGCTCGCGGCGGAACCGGCCGACGGCCTCCTCCAGCGACGCGCAGTGCCGCCGCGCCGCCTCGCGCGCCGCACCGGGCAGGCCGCCGTCGCGCGTGCCGTCGGGAAGACCGCCGGTGAGGCCGTCGGGCAGGCCGCGCGTGAGGCCGTCGGGGAACTCTTCGGGGAGGGAGAATTCGCTCATGTGTGTTCGGGCGCCTGCTTCCGGCGGATGGCCGCGGCGGACCCGCACCTCCTTCGTCGTTCGGTTCGGCAGCTGGTCGGCGTCGAATCGGTGTCTGATCGGCTGAAGGCCGGGGGCGGGGCTCAGGCCGCGTCCGTGACGGTGGGCCGGGTGGCCCGCACCCGCGCGTACACCGCCTCGGTCGCCGCCCCGACACGGCTCCAGTCGTACCGGCCCAGCACCCGCCGCCGCCCGGCCGCGCCGCACGCGGCCCGCAGCTCCGGGTCGGCCAGGAACTCCGCGGCGGCCCGCGCCAGGGCGGCCGGGTCGCGGGGCGGTACGAGACGGCCGCACTCGGGGTCGGCGACCGTGTCCAGCTGCCCGCCCACGGCGGTGGCCACCACGGGACGCCCGCACGCCATGGCCTCCAGCGGCACGATGCCGAACGGCTCGTAGTCCGCCGGGCACACCACCACGTCGGCGCTGCGCAGCAGCGGCGCCACGTCGTCGCGGGAGACCGCGCCGAGGAACCGCACCCGGTCGCCGACGCCCGCGAGGCGCGCGATCCGGCGCAGCCGCCGCACCTCCGGGTCGGCGTCCAGCCCGCCCGGCGGCGGACCGCCCACGATCACCAGCTCCGTGTCGGGCAGCCGGGACAGCGCCACGATCGTCACCGCCGCGCCCTTGCGGGGCACCAGCCGGCCCAGCTGCAGCAGCCGGTGCCGCGCCGGTCCGCGCGGGGCGGCCGGGCCGACGGGGGTGAACTGCGCGGGGTCCACGCCGCACGGCACGACGCTCACCCGCTCGGGAGGGATGCCCATGCGCCGCAGCTCGCGCACCTCGTCCCGGCAGGTCGCGATGACCCGGTCGCAGGCGAGCCCCACCTCGCACTCGGCGCCGATCCGCTCGGGCGGACTGGTGTCGGCGGCCTTCTGGTGGCGCCGCTTCACCGTGCCCAGCGCGTGGTAGGTGTGCAGCAGCGGCACCCGCAGGGCTTGTGAGGCCCGTACGGCGGCGATCCCGGACATCCAGAAGTGCGAGTGCACCACGTCCGGCGGCCGATCCTCCAGCACGCCCGCCATGTAACGCCCGAACGCCTCCATGTACGGCAGCAGTCCGTCCTTCGGCACCGGCTCGGGAGGACCCGCCGGCACATGGTGGACGACGACTCCGGGCCGCATCCCCACCTCGTCGGGCAGCCGAGGGTCGTCGCGCCGGGTGAATACCGTCACCTGGTGGCCGCGGTCGGCGAGCGCCCCGGCCAGCCGCGCGACGTGCACGTTCTGCCCGCCCGCGTCGACGCCTCCCAGCGCCGCGAGCGGACTGGCGTGCTCCGACACGAGCACCACCGACAGGGGTTCCACGGGGTCGTGGCCGGTCATGAGCGCACCTCCGTCAACACGCGCTCCCAGTCGTCCAGGAAGCGTTTGAGCCCGTACCGTTCCAGGGCCGCCTGCCGGGCGCGGGCGCCGTCCTCGGCGGCCGCCTCCGGCTCCTCCAGATAGCGGCGGGCGGCCGCCGCCAGCACCTCGGGCCGGGTCGACAGGACCCCGGTGCCCGCCGGGACGGCCTCCACGGCCTCCGTGGTGGCCAGCGCCACCACGGGCATGCCCAGGTGCATCGCCTCCAGCAGGGACAGCCCGAGCGACGTCCACCGCACCGGGTGCAGGTACAGCCGCCGCTGCGCCATCGCCGCGTGCAGCTCCCGCTGCGGCAGGTCCTGCGCCCGGCACCGGTCCTCGGGCAGGCCCAGGTGCGCGGCCAGGCCCTCGGTGCGCATCCCGAACACATCGAGCGGCGCCGCCTCCGACAGCGCGGGCAGCAGATCCGTACCGGTGTAACGGCCGCGCCGCACCGGCTCGTTGACGACGACCGCCGCGCGGGGCAGCCGCCCCGTGTACAGGTGGCCGGGGTCGACGATGCCGTGCTCGACGACCTCGGTGCGAGCCCTGCCGCTGTCCCAGAACAGCCGGTTGAAGTGGGTGACGTGGACGAGCGTCAGCCCGTCCCGGTCGGCGCACGGGTGCCGGGTGTCCGGCACGTTCCCGTCGGGCGCGTTGTGCTCCAGGTACACGACGGGCACATCGCGTCCGGGGCGCCGCCCGCCGAGCCAGCGCTCGGCGAGCTCGAACTCCTCGGGCCGCTGGAGGAGGACCACGTCGACCTGCTCCTCGCGGAGCCGGGCGGGCGTCACCTCCCGTACGGTGTCGGGCCAGCTGAACGTCCGCGCCCGGCCCCGCCCGTCGGGGCCCCGGTCGGGCAGCACGGGGACGAGGTAGGTGTGCGGGCCCTGGACGAACGCCGTCGTCCAGGAGCCGTGGACGTGCCAGAGCAGGATGTTCACCGCGCCGACCTCCTCACCGACTGGGAGTCCTGCGAGTCCGCCGTGAAGAACGCGCCCCGGCGCACCGCGTACGGGCCGATCGCCAGCAGGTCGACCGGTGTCGAGCCGAAGCACTCCAGCGCGTCGCGCGGGTCGTCCACCATGGGCCGGCCCGCCGTGTTGAGGCTGGTGTTGACGACCACCGGCAGACCGGTGCGCCGCTCGAACTCCTCCAGCATCCGCGCGACCAGCGGCTCGGCGTCGCGGTCCACGGTCTGGATGCGGGCGGTGCCATCGACGTGGACGACGGCCGGGACGCGCTCGCGCCACTCGGGCGCCACCTCGTGCACGAACAGCATGTACGGGCTGGGCAGCTGCCCCGTGAAGATCTCCGCGGCCCGCTCGGCGAGCACCATCGGCGCGACCGGGCGGAACTGCTCGCGGCCCTTGACGTCGTTGAGCCGCTCCAGGTTCCCCGCGTGCCCGGGATGGGCGAGCAGGGAGCGGTGGCCGAGCGCCCTCGGGCCGTACTCCGAACGCCCCTGGAACCAGGCGACGATCGCGTTGTCCGCCAGCGCCTCGGCCACGGTCGCCGCGATGTCCGGCGGCCGGTCGAACGGCACCGCCGCCGTCTTCAGCCAGGCGCCCAGCTCCGCGTCGGACCAGTCGCGGCCCAGGTCGGCGCCGCCCATCGGCGCCACCTCGTCCCCGGCGCGCGCCGCGAGCAGCATCGCCCCGCCCAGGGCGGTACCGGCGTCACCGGCGGCCGGCTGCACCCACACCCGTGAGAACGGGCCCTCGCGGGCGATGCGCGCGTTGGCCACGCAGTTGAGCGCCACACCGCCGGCGAGCGTCAGCAGCGAGTCGTGCGTCCGGCCGTGCAGCCACCGCACCAGGTCCAGCAGCGTCTCCTCCAGCACCGCCTGGGCGCTCGCCGCCAGGTCCGCGTGGTCCTGCGTCCACGCCTCCTCCGGGCCGCGCGGCGGGCACAGCTCCCGCCACGGCACGCCCGCCGCGCGGAAGCCGCCGTCACCGGTCGGGTACACGAACCGGCGCATCTCCTGGAGCATCCGGGGGCGGCCGTACGAGGCGAGCGCCATCACCTTGAACTCGTCGGACGAGCGCAGGAACCCGAGGTGCTCGGTCAGCTCCTCGTACACCAGGCCCAGCGAGTGCGGCAGGTCCTGCGCGGCCAGCGGCTCCAGCCGGTCGTGGACGCGGCGGGCCGCCAGATGCGACGCCCGCTCGCCGCGCCCGTCCAGGACCAGCACGGAACTGGTCGCGGCCCCCGGTTCCCCGGTCGCGAACGCGGCGGACGCGGCGTGCGCCATGTGGTGCGGCACGAACCTGACCGCCTCCGGGTCGAGGCCGGGCAGCGCCGTCTTCAGGAAGCCGGGCGCCTCGCGCGCGTAGGTGAGCCGCAGATGGTCCCACGGGTCGCGCAGGCCCATCTCGTCGGCGGGCCGGGCGAGCGCCGGGTCGAACGAGTACGCGACGGCGTCCAGGTCCTGCGGGCGCAGCCCGGCCCGTTCGAGGCACCAGGCGGCGGCCTTCTCGGGGAGTTCCCAGGCGGAGAAGGGCACGGGACGTTTGCCGTGCTTGCGCCGGGAGAAGCGTTCCTCCTCGGCTGCGGCGACCACGTGTCCGTCGACGACCAGCGCGGCGGCGGGATCGTGGAAGAGGGCGTTGATTCCGAGAATGCGCATGGGCTACCTGTCTTTCGGCGCGTCGGGGCGCGGTGCGACGGCGGGGGAGAAGGGAGGGTGCCGTGGCGGCACGGGGTGACGGCCGGTCAGGCGGCGGGCGCGGTGCCGGCCGCACCGTCCGCGCGGAACCATTCGATGGTCCGCCGCAGCCCGTCCTCGACCGGGACCCGCGGCTCCCACTGGAGCTTGTCGCGCGCGAGCGTGATGTCCGGGCAGCGCACGGCCGGGTCGTCGGTGGGCCGCTCGATGTACCGGATCTCCGAGCGGGAACCGGCCAGTTCGATGATCAGCCGGGCCAGCTCCAGCATGGTGGTCTCGGCCGGGTTGCCGATGTTCACGGGGCCGCGCAGCCCGTGCGCGGCGGCGGCCAGGATGCCCCGTACGGTGTCGTCGACGTAGCACAGCGACCGCGTCTGGAGCCCGTCGCCGGTGACCGTGAGCGGCTCGCCGGCCAGCGCCTGCCGCACGAACGTCGGCACGGCGCGCCCGTCGTGGCCGCGCATCCTCGGGCCGTAGGTGTTGAACAGCCGGACGATGCCCACGTCCGTGCCGTACGTCTCCGCCTGGGCGGTCGTCAACGCCTCGGCGAACCGTTTCGCCTCGTCGTACACGCTGCGCGGCCCGACCGGGTTGACGTTGCCCCAGTACCGCTCGTTCTGCGGATGCTGCTGGGGGTCGCCGTACACCTCCGACGTCGAGGCCAGCAGGAACCGCGCCTCCGCCCGGTGGGCCAGCTCCAGCGCGTGCCGTGTGCCGAGGCTGCCGGCGTCCAGCGTGTGCAGCGGCAGCCGCAGATAGTCGGCCGGCGACGCGGGGGAGGCGAAGTGCAGCACCAGGTCGGGCGGGCGGCCCACCTCGAACGGCTCCGAGACGTCCGCCTCGATCAGCGTGAAGTCCGGGTGCTCCAGCAGCGGGGCGACGTTCTCGCGCCGGCCGGTGCTGAAGTCGTCCACGCAGGTCACGGCCGTACCGGCGGCGAGCAGCGCGGAGCACAGATGGGACCCGACGAAGCCTGCGCCGCCCGTCACGACGGCGTGCTGCCAACTCCGGGCGAAGGTGTTCATACGGTCTCCTCGGTCGACGGTCATGGCGCCACGGTCTCCGTGATCAGCAGGTCCGTCAGCGCGGACATCCCGCCCTCGGCGAGGGCCTTGCGCTGGAGGTCCGCCGATGTGCCCTGCTGGAGCAGCCGGTGCACCAGCGAGGTCACCTCGCGGGTGTCCCCGGCCTCCTCCAGCGCCGGCGTCACGGAGTCGAGCAGGCGGACGAGCACGTCCCCGGCCCGGCGGGCGCGGCCCTCCGGGTCGATCAGGAGCTCGCTCAGTCCGTACCGGGCCGCGTACCAGTTCGCGGCCTGGAGCCGTTCGGGAGGGCAGTCGGGCAGCGGCTCGCCGGCCTCGTGGGCCCGCAGGGCCGTCGCCACCATGGCCCGGATCAGCCCCGCGAACATCACCGCGGCGTCCGCCCTCAGCTGCACGTCCGCGCAGCGGACCTCCACGGTCGGATAGCGCTCCGACAGCCGGGCCTGCCAGTAGATCTGGCCGGTGTCGGAGATCACCCCGGAGTCGAGCAGGGTCCGCACCCGCCGGTCGTGGTCGGCGGCGTCGGCGAAGGCCGGCGGCGGGCCGCTCACCGCCCATCTGCCGTAGATCACGGTCCGCCAGCTGGCGAAGCCCGTGTCGTGCCCGTCCCACAGCGGCGAGTTGGACGACATCGCCACCAGGACGGGAAGCCAGGGCCTGATCCGGTTGAGCACGGCGACCGCCGAGGGCCGGTCGGGCACCGCGACGTGCACGTGCATGCCGTTCACCAGCTGCTCGTCCACCAGTTGGGGCGCCTGCGAGCGCATGGCCAGATAGCGGGCGCTCTCCGTCACCGCCACGGGGCCGGGACCCCGGTACGGGGCGGTGCCCGTCGCCACGATCCGGCATCCGTTCTTCTCCGCCGCCGTCCCCAGCGCGTGCCGCAGCCGCAGCAGATGGCCGCCGACTTCGTCCAGGTCCGAGCAGACGGGGGTGGCCACCTCGATCTGGGACTGCAGCAGCTCCGACTGGACCTCCTGGTCCTCCACGATCGGGCCCAGACCCGCCGCCCTGCGCACCTCGTCGGCGAGGGGCACCGGCAGGCAGGTGACCGGATCGACGAGGAAGTACTCTTCCTCGACCCCAACTGTGATCATGTGCCGCCGGGTACCCGGAAAACTCAGTGCGAACCGGTACATACGGTACGAAGCGCTTCCCTCACCCGATCAGCGGACAGCGGGGTTCGGGCCCCGCGGACCGCCGGGGGCGGGACCCGGGCCAGCCGGTGGGGCGCCTCGGACGCCGCGTACCGCCCGCTGGGGCGCATGTGGACCGCCGGGCGGGGAGCACCCTCGGGCGTCGGCGCATGCGGGCCGGCGGGCGGGAGCTCCCTCGGGCGTCGGCGCATCCGGACCGGCGGGCGGGCAGTCCCCGGCGCCGGCGGACGTACCGGGCGCGGCGGCGCTCCGGTGTTCAGCGCACCGGCGTGCCCGCGCGCGCCTCGCCCTCCGCGTCCACGCCGGCCGCCGCGTCCCGGGCCCCGGGCGCCGTCCCGCGCCTCCGGCCCCGCGCCCCGCCGCCGTCCACCAGCCGCGCCGCCGCCTCCACCTTCGGGGGCAGCCGCCGCCGCGCCCGCAGCGCGGCCGGGAGCCGCTCCAGCACCCCGCGCAGCGCCTCCCGTGCCTCCGGGTCCCGCCGCGCGTCCGCCACCAGGCGCACGGTCCGCCGCGCCGCCACCGACAGCGGCCGCCGCAGCCACGCCGTCAGCACGGCGTTGCGCCGCATCACCGCGCGCCGGCCGTCCCGCACGCCCCCGACCGGGCTGTGCACGGCCACCACCTCCGGGCAGTGGCACACCGCCCAGCCGCACGCCTCCAGGTCGAACGCGAGGAGCTGCTCCTCCCCGGCGAAGAACACGACCGGGTGGTAGCCGCCCGCCTCCAGGAACGCCTCGCGCCGCGCGACGGCCGCGCATGCCAGGAAGCCCAGCACCCGCGTGCCGGGCAGCCCGTGCTCGCGGCCCAGGGGCGAAGCGGCCAGCTCCGCGTTGAGCGGGTCGTCGCGGCCCTCGTCGCCCACCCGCACGGTCGCGGCGACCAGGCCCAGCCGGGGGTGCGCGTCCAGCAGCCGCTCGGCGGCCGCCAGCGCGCCCGGCTCCCACCACGAGTCGTCGTCGCTGAACGCCACGTACGGCGTACGGGCGTGCCGCGCGCCGAGCGTGCGCCCCACCGCGCCGAGGTTCCGGCCGGGGGAGACCAGCGTCACCCCGGGGTGGCGGGCGGCGACCGCGCCGGCGGTGCCGTCCGACGAGCCGTTGTCGACGACCACGACGTGCGGCCGCTCGGGCAGCGCGGCCAGCCGGTCCAGGGTGTGCAGCAGCTGGTCGCGCCGGTCGCGGGTGATGACCACGACGGTCGTGCGGGAAGCGGCCGCGTGCGGGCCGGCGGTACGGGGCTCGTGGGCGGTCACGTCCGGGACACCTCCAGATGGGGGAGCAGGGCGGAGAGGACCTCGTCCGGCCCGATGCGCAGCAGCCGCGGGTCGGGCTCCCCGCCGTGCGGGTCGCCCGGCGGGCCCGGATGCCACAGCGCCACGTGCCGCGTACCCGGCGGCGGCCCCCACAAGCGCGGCGGCACCGGCCCGAACAGCGTCACGGACGGCGCCCCGTACGCGACGGCGACGTGCGCCACGCCCGTGTCGCCGCTCACCACGGCCGCCGCCCCGGCGCACAGCGCGGCGAGCCGCCCGTACGGCAGGCCGCCCGCGAACACGTCCCCGTCCGCCGTGCCCGATGCCTGCGCGACCCGCGCCAGCAGCGCGTCCTCGCCCGGCCCGCCCGTCAGCACCACCCGCCGGCCGCGCCGCCGGACCTCGCGCACGACCCACGCGTACCGCTCCGGGGGCCACCGCCGCGCCGGGGCGTCCGCGCCGGGGTGCACCACCACCGCGCCGGGCGCCGGGGACGGCTCGGCGGGCGGCGGCAGCCGCAGGTCGCCGGGGTCGGCGGGGACGCCGTACCACTCCAGCAGCCGGCACCAGCGGGCCCGCTCGTGCTCCTCCGCCGTCCACACCGGGCCGTCGATGTGCGGGGTCCCCGGGTGGGCGAACGCCAGCAGCCGCCGAGGCCCCGTCCGCTCCAGCGCCAGATGGCTGGAGGGGCCCCTGCCGTGCAGGTCCACGGCCACGTCCGGGGGCGGCCCCCGCCACGGCAGGCGCACCGGCACGGCACGCCCCGGAGCCGACGCGGGCAGCAGCGCGTCCACCGCGTCCACCGCCGCCACCACGTCGGCCAGCGCCCTCGGCGCGGCGAGCACCACCTCGTGTCCGGGAAAGCCGCGCCGCACCGCCCGCAGCGCGGGCACCGACGCCAGCAGGTCACCGAGCCCGAGCG
Source organism: Streptomyces sp. SudanB25_2051 (assembly GCF_964272635.1). Taxonomy (NCBI): domain Bacteria; kingdom Bacillati; phylum Actinomycetota; class Actinomycetes; order Kitasatosporales; family Streptomycetaceae; genus Streptomyces; species Streptomyces sp. SudanB25_2051. Next base: position 338,165 of record NZ_OZ186787.1, on the reverse strand, counting down.
CCCGCAGCACCAGGACCCGGGGCCTCACTCCGCCGCCTCCAGCAGCTTCCCCACGGCCGCCACCACGTCCTCCGCCGTCACCTCGTCCAGGCACGGGTGGCCCGGCAGCGGGCACTCCCTCGCCCGCGACCCGGCGCACCCGGCGTCCTGGTCGCCGAGCAGCACGTGCGGCACGCCGTACGGGCCCCACCGCTCGGCCGGCACGACCGGCGAGAACAGCGAGACGACCGGGGTGCCGACCGCTGCCGCCAGGTGCGCGGGACCCGTGTTGCCGGTCACCACCACGCCTGCCGCGGCGAGGACCGCCGCGAGTTCGGGCGGGCCGGTGCGGCCGCCGAGGTCGACCCCGTGCCGGCCCGCAACGTGCGCGGTCAGCTCCCGCTCGTCGGGGCCGCCCGTGACGACGACCCGGTGGCCCGCCCCGGCGAGCAGCCGCACCGCCTGGGCGCACCGGTCGGGGCTCCACCGGCGGGCCGGGACGCTGGCGCCGGGGTGGACGGCGACGTACGGGCCGGGACCGGTCAGCTCCCGGGCGGCCGGGCCGTGCCGCACCCGCAGCCGCCCGTCGTCGCCCGGCGGCCGCGGGAAGCCCGCCGCCTCGGCCAGCGCGAGCGCCGCCTCGGCCTCGTGGGCGCGCGGCGGCCGCTGGTGGCGCACGTCGAGCAGGGAGCCGGGCGCGTCGACGCTGTCCGCCGCGATGTGCGGGACGTGCGCCATCCGCAGCAGCAGCGCGGCCGGCAGGGGGCTCTGGTGGAACGAGGTCAGGACGAGCGCCGTGTCGAACCGGCCCGCCGCCAGCCGGTCCACGATCCGCCCGATGTCGGTCCGGTCCACGGGCGGCGGCGTGAACCCCACCCACGGCGCCTCCCACACGAGCACCTCGTCCACGCCCGGCAGCAGCCGCGCGGCGGGCGCGCCCTGCGGTCCGCACAGCATCGCCACGCGGTCCGCGCGGTGCGCCACCGCCCGTACGGCGGGCCCGGCGAGCAGCACGTCCCCGAAGCTGTCGAGCCGTACGACCAGCGCCCTCATACCGGCCTCCGCCCCGTCCGCACGCGCCTTCCCGGGGCGCCGCACCGGCTCCGCGCGGCCCGTCACACCGGCCTCCGCACGGCCGATGGCCGGCCCAGCACGTGGCGTACGGCGCCCAGCAGGTCGCGGCACACGTCCGGCGCGGCGGCCACCTCGGCGGGCAGCGTCCGCGTCGTCGGCACCAGCACACCCCGCGCGCCCGCCGCGCGCGCCGCGCCCATGTCCGCGCCGATGTCCCCGACGACCACGCACCGCTCGGGCGGCACCCCGAGCCGCCGCGCGGCCTCCAGCACGAGCCCGGGCGCCGGCTTCCGGCAGCCGCAGCCGTCCTCCGGGGTGTGCGGGCAGTGCACCCACACGTCCAGCGGCCGACCCAGCAGGGCGTCGACGCGGGCGTTCACCTCCGCCACCTCACCCTCCGTCAGCAGGCCGCGCCCGATCCCGGACTGGTTGGACACCACCCCGACCGGTATCCCGCGCGCCCGCAGCAGCCGTACGGCCTCCACGGCGCCGGGCATCAGCCGCACCCGCTCGGGGTCCCCGTTGTACGGCACGTCGACGATCAGCGTGTCGTCCCGGTCGAACAGCACGGCGGCGGGCTCCGCGCCGCCGGCGTCCGCGCCCCCCGGCGGGCACCCGTCCCCGGGCTCCCGCGCGAGACCGCCCGCGCCCCGGGCCCCGCTCACGTGGCACCGCCGTTCCACACGCCCGCCGAGCGGTGCCTCAGCACGCCGGTGAGCCGGTGCCAGACGGCGAGCGCGGGGATGGCCGCGCTGGTCACCGCCATGGTCAGCACCTCGTCGGGGGTGCGCGGCCCCGCCGCGATCCGCGCCCGCGCGAACTCCGCCGTCCCCAGCAGCCACCCGGCGGCGGCCAGCGCCGCCGCCCTCCGCCGGCCCGCCGCCGCGAGGACCACGGCCAGCGCGCCCGACGCGGTGACGGCCGCGTGCCGCCGGATCCGGCCGCGCGGCGCGGCGGCCCGCGCCCACCAGTCGGGGCCGTGCAGCCGCACCATCAGCGCGTCGTCGGCGTTGCCGGCCTGCGTCCGCAGCGACACCCAGCGGTCCGCGGGCCGCACCGGGTGCTCGGTGCGCCGGGTGCCGCGCCGGATGACCCAGCCCGCTTCGATCACCCGCAGCGCCAGGTCGGCGTCCTCGCGGAACGCCCGCCGGAACCGCTCGTCGAAACCGCCCACCATCCGCAGCGCCTCCGTCCGGTACGCCATGTCGGCGGTCGCCCACAGGGCCTGCTCCAGGCCCGCCGTGTTCCGCTCCCAGTCCGTGGGCGGCCGGTCGCCGGGCAGGGGGACCCGCAGCACCCCCTGGACGCCGCCGGTGTCGGGGGACGCGGCGGCGAGGTCGGCCGCGAGCTCGGCGCGCCAGGCGGGGCCCACGCGCACGTCGTCGTCCAGGAACACGGTCCACGGCTCCTCGACCTCGCGCAGTCCGGTGTTGCGGGCGGCGGCGGGTCCGCGCCCGCCGCTGCGCAGCACGACGGCCCGGTCGCCCAGCGCGCCGAGCGCGCCGACCGCGTCGAGCGGCAGGGCTCCGGGGCTCTCACCGGGCGGCGGCTCGCCGGGCCGGTCGTCCACGATGACGACGCGCTGCGGCGCGGGACCCTCGCTCGCGGCGAGCGCGCGCAGGCAGTCGGCGAGACAGGGCCGTCCCACGGTGGGGACGACCACGGCGTACGGGGTGGGCGGATGGCTCATGCGGCGGCGCCTCCCGATCCTGGACCGGTCACGAGGGCGTATGAAGTGCCCAGGTTTGATCACTTTATGCATGGATCACGGTGACGCGCAGGCCGATCCGGCCGAACCGCCGAACCCCGCCCCCCGACCCGACCCCGACCCCGCCCCCGTCGCGGCCCTTTGGACGGTCGCCCCGACCCCGGCCCACCGCCGCGCCCGCGCCCGCCCGGCCCCACCGGCCCGCTCGTCTCACGGGTCCGTGTGTCCGCCCCACCTCGCGGCCCGCCGCCCCGCCCGCCCAGGGCCACCGACCCGCGCATCCACCCCAGGCCGCCCCACCGGCTTCCGGTCACGGCCCCGCGCCCCGCCGCCGCCCCGCGCGACCCGCCGCCCCGCGTGCCGCCGCTCCCGCCCAGGTCACCGGCCCGGTCCGCGCCGGCCACCGTTCACCGGCCGCGGCGGCCGCGCTCGCGGAAGCCGTACCCGAGGGCGCGGCCGGTCAGCGCGTGCGGCAGCAGGGCCGCCGCCCGGGCGCCGAACCTGCTGGGCAGTGACCCGGCATGGACGACGCGGCGGCCGCGCATCAGCCCGGCGTACGCCTGCGCCGCCACCAGCGCGGGGTCGTCCTTGTGCCGCCACCGGCCGAGCAGCGTGTGCTCCAAGCCCGCGCGGCGGAAGAAGTCCGTGTCGGTCGCGCCGGGCAGCACGGTCGTGACCGTCACGCCCGTGCCCCGCAGCTCGTCCCGCAGCGACTCGCCCAGGGACCGCAGGTACGCCTTGGTGGCGCCGTACACCGCCTGGTGCGGTCCGGGGACGAGCGCGGCGACCGACGACACGACGAGCAGCCGGCCGGAGCCCGCCGCGACCATGCCGGGCAGCAGCCGGTGCGCCAGATGCGTGGTGGAGGTGACGTTGAGGTCGATGACCCGCGCGAGGTCGGCGAGGTCCGCGTCGAGGAAGGCGCCGCGCGTGCCGACACCGGCGTTGAGCGCGGCGGCGGCGAGGGGGCGCCCGGTGGCGGTGACGGCCTGGTGGAGCCGCTCCACCCCGTCGTACAGCGCCAGATCCGCCCGTACGGCGACGGTGTCGGCGCCCAGTCGGCGCAGCGCGTCGGCGGCGGCGTCCAGGCGGTCGTCGTCGGCGCAGACGACCAGGTCGAAGCCGTGCCGGGCGAACCGTGCGGCGAGCTCGCGCCCGATGCCGCTGGAGGCGCCGGTGACCAGGGCGAGGGGCTTGGCGGCCGGGCCGGTGGATGCGGCGGCGGTGTCGGCGTTCACCGGCGACGGGTACCCGGGGCCCGATTGGCTCGAACGGCCCAAGATGGTTTATCGTTCACCTATGCGGTTGTGAAGGGGGCCTTCACAAAGGCCCCTGGCCCACCGCGTGAGCTGCCCCGGCTGGTTCCCCCGTCCAGCCGGGGCTTTCCCTTTCCCGGGTGACCCCTGCATCCCCCGCCGGCTCCTTCACCGTTTCGGACATGCCGGGCATGACCTCGCGCTGTCGAGGAACTGTGAAGGGATGACCGAATACGAACGCTCCCTGACGATGCCCGCCCCGCCCGAGCAGGTCTTCGACCAGGCCGCCGACATCGGCCGTCTGGAGGAGTGGCTGCCGGGCGACCTCCACGTCCGCGCGGACGACCTGCCCGCGGTGACCGTCCACGAGGACGGCAGCGACGAGGACACCCCCGCGCTGCTGAAGCCCCGCAAGGACCAGATGCGCCTGGAGTGGGGCACCCGCGAGGAGGGCTCCTACGCGGGCTGGCTCCAGGTCGCCGGAATCGACAGCGGCGCCAGCGAGGTCACGGTCCACCTGTCGTTCTTCGACGAGACCCACGACCCGGGCGAGCAGCGAGTCACCGAGGCCCTGGACCGCAGCCTCCACCGCCTGGAGGAACAGGTCCGCCTCCGCGTCGAAACCCCCGGCGGCTGACCCACACCCCCATACCCCGCCGCGCCCGTCGGGCCCCTCCGGGCCCTGACGGGCGCACCGGTGAGGGCGCCCCGGCTGCCGGCCACGACGGCCGTCGCAGCCGGCGGCTTCGCCGTGCTACACGGGCTACGGCTTCGAGGAGTCGCCGGTGCCCGCGCCCGAAGGACGGTCCACTGCGCCAGGAAGAGGCCGGGGTCCGCCGACGGCCGACCATTCCTCCCGCCCTAGTCTCCCGAACATCCGAAGATTCCCAGGTGAGTCGGTCTGCCGCCGGTGTGGAGGACGACGTAGTAACCGCCCCACCCCAGTCGGCACTCGCCGAACAGGCTCTGCTCGTGTCCCTCGGGGCCCGCGGCCTCATGGGCGGCAGCGGCCAGGTCCTCGTACTGCTCGACCGACGGGCGGTCCGTGCCGAAGTGGTGCACCACGCGGTGGGCAGCCAGAGGGCGCAGGGTGCCGTAATCGGCGGCGCCGGAGCGCATCCGGCGATCCTCCGCGGTCACGACTCTGTCGACGTCGAGGATCGTATGGGTGCCCTGAGTCCCCATGAACTCCTCGTCCGCGTAGAGGTCGTCCAGGCATCGGTACCGGTCGTGATCGCCGTACTCCTCCCGGAAAACCCTGGCCTGCAGTGCGGCCAGGGCCGCCTCGACATCGCCGTCATACCGGGTGACGTAGTCCCATCCGCTGGCGCCCATCCCCGTCCCCTCCTTGAAGATCCTCAACCGGGCGCACGATAGCGGCGGGCACCGACAACGCCACGCCGGAACAGCACACCGCGTGTGCAGGGCCCGACCTGGACGGGCCGGGTCGGCGGTGGCCGTCCACTTGGTCGTCGCGCTCTCCTCGCAGCACCCGACCGGGCTCCAGCCGAAGCCCCGGGGCACCACCCCGGGGCTTCGGAGCACGTCCTACGGCAGCGCGCCCGGACACACTCCGGCGCCACCGTCAGGCGGCGCGCCGCATGGGGACGCGCCGGCAGCAGGCGGGGGACGCCCGCATCGGCATGCCCGGGCCCGACGGGCGCAGCCGCGTACAACGGGACGCGGGTCTGCGGGGTCTACGCCTCCACGCTCGGACGGGACGGTTCGCTGCCCGAGCCGCGCAGGCGGGCCGCCAGTGCCGCGAGGCGCGGGTAGCGCTCGTTGACCTCCGCCGCGTGCCGGTCCAGCTCCTGCGTCAGCCGCTCGGTGCGCTTGTCCACGTCCAGCTCGTCCAGGATCCGGTCGATCTCGCTGAGCAGCGCGCCGTGCAGCTGCCACTGCCGCGGGTGCTCCTGTACGTCCTCCAGCAGCAGGTCCGCCACCCGGTCGCGGACGGCCCTGCCCTCGGCCAGGGCGCGGGTCAGCTGCTCCTCCGCCTCCTCGGCGTTGGCCGACACCTGGGTCGTGATCAGCCGGGCGAAGCTCTGCACGGCGTCCGCCATGTGCCCGAACAGCTCGCGCAGCAGCACCGCCACGTCCGCCGGGAACAGCGTCTCCTCGGTGCGGTGCTTCGCCAGGTCCGTCAGCGTCCGGGACAGCACGCGCAGCACCACGGCGCAGATCTCCAGGGTGTCCAGGCCGGTCCGCAGCACGATCCGGGCCAGCAGTCCGTCCCGTACGCGCGGATTGAGGCGCAGGGACTCCTCGGCCTGCCGCAGTGACGCGTCCACCTCCACGATCGCGTGGTCCAGGCGCCGCGCCTCGTGCAGCCGGGCCGCCGCGTGCGCCACCGGCACATGGCCCAGGCCCGCGATGTCGTCGCCCATCGCGCGCAGTATGCGGCCCATGTCGGACGCCATGCCCTCGATGGACGCGCCCGCGGGCTGCACCCACACCGGGGGCGCGAGCAGCAGGTTGAACAGCAGCCCGACCCCGGCCCCGATCAGCGTCTCCAGGATCCGGTGCCAGGCGGCGGACCCGACCTGGGTGACGCCCAGCACCAGCATGGCGCTGATCGCCACCTCCGGCACGAACTCGCTGACCCGCACCAGATGGCCCACGATCAGCGCCGCGAAGATGGTCAGTCCGAGGCTCCACCAGGTGAGGCCGACCAGGGCGCTGAACCCGATCGCCACGACCACCCCGGCGATCACCGAGTTGACCCGGCGGATACCGGTCGTGAGCGTCGCGTACAGCGTCACCTGCACCACCAGCAGCGCCGTCAGCGGCGCCGTGAGCGGAGCGGGCTGCGCGGGCAGCACCATCAGGGCGACCACGTAGCTGATGACGGCGGCGACCGTGGACCGCAGCGTCTGCGCGGCGACGGGTTCCTTCGTCGGCCGCACCAGTTTGAACACGGGGGCTGTCGTTACTTCAGGCATCCGGTTCCCCTGCCCTCTCGTGTCGCACTCACAACCCGCCACTGCGTCGGGCCCGGCCGGAGTTTGCCGCCCGCGGGGCGTGGTACCGGCGGACCCATGAACCAACCAACCCCCGTCGCCGTCGTCACCGGCTCCGACTCAGGCATCGGCCGCGCCACCGCCGCCCATCTGGCCCGGCAGGGCATGGACATCGGCATCACCTGGCACCACGACAAGGCGGGCGCCGAGCGGACCGCCGACGAGGTCAGGTCGTACGGCAGGCGCGCCGCCGTCGCCCGGATGGACCTGACCGAACTGCCCGAGGCGGCCCGGGTCGTGGACGACCTGGCCGAGGAGCTCGGCAGGATCGACGTGCTGGTCAACAACGCCGGCACCGGCACCGCCACCCCCTTCCTCGACCTGTCGTACGAGACCGTGCGCGGTGTCGTCGACGTGGACCTCGTCGGGCCGTTCCTCTGCTCCCAGTACGCCGCCCGCCGCATGATCGCGCAGGGCGGCCCCGGACGGATCGTCAACGTCACGTCGGTGCACGAGCACCAGCCCCGCGTGGGCGCCGCCCCGTACTGCGCCGCCAAGGGCGGACTGGGGCTGCTGACGCAGGTGATGGCCCTGGAGCTCGCCGAGCACGGCATCACCGTCAACGCGGTCGCGCCCGGCGAGATCGCCACGCCCATGACCGGGCAGGAGGACCGCGACGTCCGCGAGGAGCGCCGCCCCGGCATCCCGCTGGGCCGGCCGGGTGACGCCCGCGAGGTGGCGGCCGTGATCGCCTTCCTGGCGAGCGACGACGCGGCGTACGTCACGGGCGCGTCCTGGGCGGTGGACGGCGGCATGCTCCGGATGGGCCCCATGGCCGGCTCCCACCTGGAGAGCGACGCCTGGCGCCGCCCCTGAGAGGCGCCGGCTCACGCGTGGCGGTCCGCAGCGGCCCGCCGGGGGCACCCGGAGCCCGCCCGGCGCCCCGGAGCGGCCCGGCCCCGGGAGGCCGGCGCCCCGGAGCGGCCCGGTCCGGGCACCCGAGCGGCCCGTGGCGGGCCCGGCACGACGGACCGGGCCCGCCACGGGCCGCGCCGCGTCAGCGGGAGACGACGAACCGCTCGTTCGGCACGCAGTGGGTCATCGTCAGCCCGGTCACGTCCCGCGGCGGGTTCTCACCCAGGTTCGCGAGCCGCTTGCGGTCCTCGTCGGTGAGGGTCTGGCCCGGCAGCGGCTCCAGCCCCGCCACGTCGCCCGGCGTGATGCCGATGCCCTCGCCGACCCGCAGCCCCAGGTCGTTGTCGACCATCAGGAAGTGCCACACCATCCGCTCCTGCACGGGCCGGTCGCACTGGGACAGGGCGTTGACGAAGTTGCGCACCAGGTCGTCGCGCTCCCACTGCTCCATCAGCTGGTAGCGCTGCCCGGCCTGGAGGTAGTCGTTGGCGCGCGGGATGCGCTTGCGGGTGAGGCGGCCGCGGATCTCCGGGCCCTGCTCGTCGTGCGTCGGGTACTCGGCCTCCCGCAGGCCGCCCATGAGGGACGGCTCGTAGTTGACGCTCGGGTCCTCGCCGGCGCCGTCGACGTGGTACGTCATCTGGCCGTCGCGCTGATTGGTGCGCACATCGGCGTTCTTGGCCTGGTTGACCGGCAGCTGGAGGTAGTTCGGCCCGACCCGGTAGCGCTGGGTGTCGCTGTACGAGAAGGTCCGGCCGACCAGCATCTTGTCGTCGGAGAAGTCCAGGCCGTCCACGAGCACACCGGTGCCGAAGGAGATCTGCTCGTTCTCCGCGAAGAAGTTCTCCGGCATCCGGTTCAGCACCATCCGGCCGACCGGCTTCGGCGGGAAGTCCTGCTCCGGCCAGGTCTTCGTGTCGTCCAGCGGGTCGAAGTCCAGCTCCGGGTGCTCGTCGTCCGACATCATCTGGACGAGCAGCTCCCACTCGGGGTGGTCGCCGCGCGCGACCGCCTCGTACAGGTCCTTCGTGGCGTGCCCGAGGCCCTGCGCCTGCATGTTCGCGGCGTCCTCCTCGGTCATGCTCCGCACGCCCAGCTTGGGCATCCAGTGGTACTTGACCAGCACCGTCTCGCCCTCGGCGTTCACCCACTTGTACGTGTTGACGCCGAAGCCCTGCATATGGCGGTAGTCCGACGGGATGCCGCGCGGGCTGAACAGGTTGACGAGCATGTGCATGCTCTCGGGGGTCTTCGCCATGAAGTCGAAGATCCGCCGCGGCTGCTGCTCGAAGGTGACCGGGTCCGGCTTCAGGGCGTGGATCACGTCCGGGAACTTGATCGCGTCCCGGATGAAGAAGACGCCCAGGTTGTTGCCGACCAGGTCCCAGTTGCCGTCCTCGGTGTAGAACTTCACGGCGAAACCGCGCGGGTCGCGGGCCGACTCCGAGGAGTCGCGCCCGCCGATCACCGTGGAGAACCGCACCGCAAGGTCGGTGCGCTTGCCGCGCTCCTGGAACAGCTTCGCCCGCGTGAAACGGCTGATCGGCTCGTCGCCCCACGAGCCGTACGCCTCGAAGAACCCGTACGCGGTGACGCCGCGGGCGTGGACGACGCGCTCGGGGATGCGCTCCCGGTCGAAGTGGCTGATCTTCTCCAGGAACTGGTAGTTCTCCAGCGTCGCCGGTCCGCGGGCGCCGACCGTGCGCTGGTTCTGGTTGTCGTAGACCGGGTGGCCCTGGCGGTTGGTGAGCACCTTCCGGCTGTCGTCCGTCACGATGTCCGGCTCCTCTCAGGCTGCTGGGCTGCGGCATGCCGGATTTATCCGATATGTCGCAGTACCCCCGTTACCCGCCCGGAGGGCACCCGTAACCGCGCAGCGCCCGCGGACCCGCCCGCCGGCCTCAGCGCACGCCCGCCAGCTGCTGCACCGGCAGGTGGTACACCGCGAAGGCCCGCCCCAGCACCGGCTGCGCCACATTGCGGACGCGCACCCCGCCGCCGGTCATCCCGTGCTCGCTGCCCAGGTGCGCGTGCCCGTGCACGGCCAGGTCGGCGCCCGCGTCGTCCACGGCCTCGGCGAGCAGGTAGCTGCCGAGGAACGGGTAGATCTCCAGCGGCTCGCCGGCCAGCGTGTCCGGCACGGGCGAGTAGTGCGTCAGCGCGATCCGCACCGCGCAGTCCGCCTCCTGGAGCATCCGCAGCGACGCGGCCAGCTCCTCCGCGCACCGCCGCGTGTACCGGACGAACGCCTTCATCTCCGGCTCGCCGAACTCTCCGCCGCTGCGGCCCGCGAACCCGCCGCCGAACCCCTTCGTCCCGGCGATCCCCACGCGCGTCCCGTTGACCCGCAGCACGGTGCCGCGGCCCTCCAGGACGGTGACGCCGACCTCCTCCAGCACGGCCGTCACCTCGTCCTGGAGGTCGCTCTGGTAGTCGTGGTTGCCCAGCACGGCCACCACCGGCACCGGCAGCCCGGCCACCTCGCGGGCCACCACGCGGGCCTCCTCGACCGTGCCGTGCCGGGTCAGGTCCCCGGCGAGCAGCAGCAGGTCCGCGCACTCGCCCAGCGTGTCGAACGCCGGCCGCAGGGCGCCGGCGCTCTCGGGGGACAGGTGGATGTCGCCGACGGCGGCTACCCGGATCATGCAAGCTCCTCGGGGTGCGTCGGGGCGTCGGAGCCGGCCACCACGAGGTCCTCGTGGAGGGGCAGGCCGGCCAGTTCCTCGCGGGCGATGCGCAGCACCTCGTTGCGGCAGGCGGTGCTGGAGACCGTGCCGTACAGCATCACGCTCCCGCCGCGCTCCTCGATGCGCACGCCCAGTTCCGCGATGTCGTCGCTCGCCAGCCGGTCCCGCAGGTGCGCGATGCGGTACTCGGCCGTGTCGGCGCCGCTCATGAGGCCGCCTCCTTCGGCTCGATGACGTTCAGGCGCTCCAGCAGGAACAGGAACGCCTCCGGCATGGGGGAGCCCTCGCTCTCCTTGCGCAGCAGGTCCCAGTCGATCCGCTCCCGCAGCACACGGGCGATCGGGAGGACCGAACCGAAGTCGCAGTGGTGCTCGGAGAACGCCGCCAGCTGGCTGCCCATGAGGTCGGTGGGCGCCAGGACCGGCATGTGCACCGAGTCGACGGGCAGGACCTGCGCCCGCGCCAGCATCTCCTCGGTGACCGGGTGCCGGGCCAGCTCGAAGATCAGGTCGATCTCCTCGCCCCGGCAGGTGGCCTTGATCAGCCAGTCCTCGGGGGGCTTGCGGACCTGGATGCCCGACCTCTGCAGCGCCTCGGTGACGGCGTCCTCGTCCTCGCGCAGCACGGCGAAGTCGGTGTCGTGCTGAAACTTGGCCGGAACGCCGTGCGCGTACGCGGCGACGCTGCCCGCCAGCGCGAACCGGTGCCCGCCCGCCTTCAGGATGCCGGCCACCTGCTTGGTGGCCTCCAGGATGGCCTGCGTGCGGTCCGGCGGCAGTGCCGGTCCGCCCGACACCTCGCCGGGCGCCGGGGCCACGGCGAGGTACGCGGCCTCGTCAACCTGGTTCTTCACGGTCTCGGCCCCCTTCATCGTCACTGGAGGGCGACCGGGTACCCCGAGCGCACACGCTTTATCCCGCTCGTCGCCGATCACCTGCGGGCCGCGGGCCCGCATGACCGGTACGGAGTACGGCGAGGGGGCCCGCGACCCGGTCGTGTGCCACGCGGTGGGGTGGTCCCGGGAGGCCGTGGACGGCTCGCGTCACGGTGCCCGGTGCGCGCGGTCCGCCGGAGACTCGGGGCCGGGCGGCGCGGCGGCAGCGGGGTCCAGTACGCGGGTGAGGAAGTCGCGCGTACGGGCCTCACGGGGCGCGCCCACCACCTGCGCGGCCGGGCCCTCCTCCACGATCGCGCCGTCGTCCATGAACACCACCCGGTCGGCGACCTCCCGCGCGAAGCTCATCTCGTGCGTGACCACCATCATCGTCATGCCGTCCCGCGCCAGTCCCCGCATCACCGCCAGCACGTCGCCGACGAGCTCCGGGTCGAGCGCCGACGTCGGCTCGTCGAACAGCATCACCTCCGGGTCCATGGCCAGCGCCCGCGCGATGGCGACCCGCTGCTGCTGGCCGCCCGACAGCCTCGACGGGTAGGCGTCCGCCTTCTCCAGCAGCCCCACCCGCTCCAGGTTCTCCCGGGCGACCTTCGCGGCCGCGGCCCGCTCGCGGCCCAGCACCCGCCGCTGCGGCAGAGTCAGGTTCTCCTCGGCCGTCAGGTGCGGGAACAGGTTGAACTGCTGGAACACCATGCCGATCCGGCGGCGCACCGCGTCGATGTCCACATCCGGGTCGGTGACGTCGGTGCCGCCCACGAGGACCCGCCCCGCCGACGGCTCCTCCAGCAGGTTCACACACCGCAGCAGCGTGGACTTGCCCGAGCCGGACGGCCCGATCACGCACACCACCTCGCCGCGCGCCACCTCCAGGTCGATCCCGCGCAGCACCTCGTGCGCGCCGAACGACTTGCGCAGCCCCCTGATCTCGATCTCCACGTGCCCGCCCGCGCGGGTCGCGCCGCTCCCGTCCTCCACGCCGTTCACCCGGCCCTTCCCGTGCGGGCCTCGAGGCGGCGCACCACGAAGCCGAGCGGAACGGTCACCAGCAGGTAGCACAGCCCGGCGACGAGGATCGGCGTGGAGTTGGCCGTCTGGCTGGCGAGGTCCCGGCCGAACTTGGTCAGCTCCCGCTCGTCCAGGGTCACCCCGAGGAACAGCACCAGCGACGAGTCCTTGAACAGCAGCACCAGCTCGTTGGTCAGCGGCGGGATCACGATCCGGAACGCCTGCGGGATGACCACCGACACCATCGCCCGCGCGTGCGAGAACCCCAGCGAGCGCGCCGCCTCCATCTGCCCCCTGGGCACCGCCTGGATGCCCGCCCTGATCGTCTCCGCCATGTACGCGGCGGCGACCAGCCCGAGGCCGAGCGCCACCTTCCCGTACGTCCCGCCGGGGATCTCCGCACCGGGGAACGCCAGCGGCACCGCGACCCCCACGAAGATGAAGATCAGCAGCGCGGGCAGGCCGCGGAAGAACTCGATGTACACCCCGGCGACCCACCGGTAGGGGGCGACCGACGACAGCCGCATCAGCGCGATCACCAGCCCCAGGACGAGGCCGAAGGCGAAACCGGACAGGGTGTAGACGACCGTGTTGCGCAGCGCCGTCGTGATGATCTCGGGGAACAGCTCCTCGGCGAGGGCGCGCTGCGCGAACTGGTTGCGCAGCCGCTCCCAGTCGGCCACGACGGCCAGGGCGACGACGGCGGCGACGAAGACCGCGTACTGGACGCCCTGGGAGACCCGCCGGCGCTGGCGCCTGGTCAGCCGCGACGTCACTGACGGGCCTTGGGCAGCGGGCCGATCCACTCCTCGTAGATCCTCTGGTACGTCCCGTCGGCCTTGGCGTCCCGGATCGCCTTGTCGATCGCCGCCCGCAGCCGGTCGTTGCCCTTCTTCACCGAGAAGCCGTACTCCTCGCCGGTGTCCACGTTCTCGCCGAGGACGAACGCGGCGGCGTTCGCCTTGTCCTTCAGCCAGCCCTGCACCACGGGGTAGTCGATGACGACCGCGTCGACCTGGCCGGTGCGCAGCCCGTTGAGGACGGCGTCGGAGCTCTCGAACGCGACCGGGTCGAAGCCCTGGCTCTTGGCGTAGCTCTCGCCGGTCGTCTCGGCCTGCGCGCCCAGCTTCAGCTTGCGGGCCTTGACCTCGGCGAGCGTCTTCACCCCGCTCTTCTTCGAGGCCAGCACCGCCTGCGTGGCGTCGAAGTACGGGATGGAGAAGTCGACGTTCTTCCTGCGCTCCTCCGTGATGGTCATCCCGGCGGCCGCGAGGTCGCACTCGCCGGAGTTGAGGAACGCGCCGGTCTTGAAGTTCTCGAACGGCGTGTCGAGGATCTTCTGCTGGACGCCGAGGTCCTCGGCCACCAGATCGATCAGCGCCACGTCGAAGCCGACGACCTTCCCGTCCCGCTCGAACTGGAACGGCGGGTACGGAAGGTGGGTGCAGGTGGTCAGCTTTCCCTTCTCGACCACGGGCACCCCGCCCTCGGCCTCTCCCGGGCCCTCCTCCTCGGACGCGCAGCCCGCCGCGAACAGCAGCGCCGCCGAGACGGCGGCGGCGACGGGACGGGCGCGGTTGCTCCTGCGGCCGGCAGTCATCGACACGGTTGACCTCCAAGGACGCGGGCGGCGGGACAGGGAGGAAGCCGCCGGGCGCGATCGTATGCCACAAAAGCCACCATAAGCCGCAAAACCGTACATTCTCTGACCCGGGGTCCGCGCCCGGCCCGGTACGGAAGCGCCCCCGCGCCGCCCCGGTGGGCCGGGACCCGCCGGGCGCGGGCATGCTGTGGGCGTGCTTTCGATTCCCCAACAGCCAGGCGCCGCGCCCGAGATGGGCCATATGGTCGTCTGCGGCGACGACGCGCTGGCCCACCGCCTGGCGCACGAGCTGAACGACGTCTACCGCGAGTGGGTGACCCTCGTCGTGCCCGGCCGCCCCGCCCCGGCGCCCAGCGAACCGGGCGGCCGTACCGGCGGACCCGGCCGTGCCCCCGGCACCGGACTGGGCGGTGGCGCCCTCGCCCTCTTCGGCAGGGTCTCCGCCGCCATGGCCCGCCCGGCCGCCGGCGACGCGCGCACGGCCACCGCCGCCACGGACCCCCGCGGCACGCCCCCCGGCACGGGAGCGCCGCGCGGCGGTACGGGCACGGGAGCCGGGCGCGGCGCGGGCGCCACCGGCCCGTACGGCTCCGATCCCTACGACACGCTCGGCGGCCGGGGACTGCGGCGCACCGTCCGCGTGATCGAGGTGGCCGAGGCGGACGAGGCGGCCCTCGTCGAGGCGGGCGTCGAACACGCCGCGGCGCTGGCCGTCGTCCACGAGGACGACGAGACCAACATCCGCACCGCCCTGCTCGCCCGCCGCCTCAACCCCCGGCTGAGGCTCGTCATCCGCATGTACAACCGCAAGCTCGGCCAGCACTTGGAACAGCTCCTCGACCAGGCGGCCGCCCTCGCCACGCCCGGCATCGACCCGGAGGTCCTGGACGCCTCCACCACCGTCCTGTCCGACGCCGACACGGCCGCGCCCGCGCTCGCCGCGACCGCCGTCGCCGGAACCAGCAAGATCGTCCACGCGGACGGGCTGCTGCTGCGCGCCGTCGAACGCACCCCCGCCCGCCCCGGCGAGACCGCCGACGCCGGTCTGTGCACCCTCGCCCTGCTGTCCTCCACCGCCAGCGACCCGGCCGGCAGCGACGGCACCGACAGCAGCGGCGAGCAGGGCCCCCGGCTGCTGCCCGACGACGGGGCCGTCGCCGCGGCCACCGGCCGCGGCACGGTCGTCCTGGAGGCCATCACCTACGCCGGCCCCACGCTCCCCGCCTCCCGGCTGGGCGGCGCCTCCGTGCCGTTCGCGTCGCTGTTCTCGCGGCGGCTGCGCTGGTCCCTCGCCGGCCTCGCCGCGGCCGTCGCCGCCATCGCCGTGGCGTCCTGGCTCACCACCGACGACCACCCCCTGCACGCCGCGTACCTGACGCTGCTCGACATCTTCGCGATCGGCGAGCCCGCTCTGGAGGCCCCCGTCGAACGGCAGGTCCTCCAGATGCTCGCCGGGTTCGTCGGGCTGCTCCTGCTGCCCATACTCGTCGCCGCGCTGCTGGAGGCGCTCGGCACCTTCCGCACCGCGACCTCCCTGCGCCGCCCGCCGCGCTCCCTGTCCGGCCATGTGGTGCTGCTCGGCCTGGGCAAGGTCGGCACCCGCGTCCTGACCCGGCTGCGGGAGCTGGGCATCCCCGTCGTGTGCGTCGAGTCCGACCCGGAGGCGCGGGGCGTGGCCACCGCACGCCGCCTGCGCGTCCCCGTCGTCCTGGGCGACGTCACCGAGGAGGGCGTCCTGGAGGCCGCGCGCATCCACCGGGCGCGCTCCCTGCTCGCCCTGACGAGCCTCGACATCACCAATCTGGAGGCCGTCCTGTACGGCAGGTCCGTCCGCCCCGACCTGCGCGTGGTGCTGCGGCTGTACGACGACGACTTCGCGACCGCCGTCTACCGCACCCTGCGCGCCGCGCACCCCGAGGCGCTCACCCGCAGCCGCAGCGTCTCGCACCTGGCCGCCCCCGCCTTCGCCGGCGCCATGATGGGCCGCCAGATCCTGGGCGCCATCCCCGTGGAGCGGCGCGTCCTGCTGTTCGCCGCGGTCGTCGTCGCCGGCCACCCGGAGCTGGAGGGCCGCACCGTCGCCGAGGCGTTTCGCCCCGGCGCCTGGCGGGTGATCGCCCTGGACCCGAGCGCGCCCGGCGAGCGGCGCCCCGACCTCGCGGCCGTGCACCACGGCGACGACGCGCGCACCGGTCTCGTCTGGGACCTGCACCCCGGCTACGTCCTGCGCGCGCAGGACCGCGTCGTCCTCGCCGCCACCCGGCGCGGCCTGGCGCAGCTCCTCGGCCGGGGTGCGGCGGCCACCCCGTGACGCGACGCGCCCGCCGGATGACTAGGGTGTTCCGCGGTCCGGCCGGACCGCGCAGCGCGGCGGCCGGCAGCGAGCGGCGAGGTGTGGAGGAACAGCTGTGCTGATGATGGGGAAGATCCTGCGGTTCGACGAGGTGCGCGGCTACGGGTTCATCGTGCCCCGCGAGGGCGGCGAGGACGTCTTCATGCACGCGAACGACCTGGTGGACGAGAAGTACCTGTACCAGGCGGGCCGCGAGGTCGAGTTCTACCTGGAGATGGGCGACAAGGGCCCCAAGGCGTCGGAGATCCGCCTCGTCGACCGCGCCGCCACCCGGACGCCCGCGCCGCGCGCCGACCGGGCCGCCGACCTCGACCCGCTGGACGACGACACCGTGGACGTGCTCACCACGGCCGAGTTCCGCACGGAGCTGACGGAGGCGCTCATCGAGGCCGACGGGACCCTGACCGCCGCGCAGCTCAAGCGGGTCCGCGCCCGCGTCCTGGAGCTCGCGCGCGACCACGGCTGGGTCGAGGCGTAGCAGCCCCGCCCGCCTGAGGCGCCCGACCGCCGCACACGCCCGTACGGTCTACGTGCCCGGCCGCCGCACGCGTCTGGCCGTCGCAGACGCCCGGCCGCCGCACGCGCCCGGAGCGAGGGCGCCCGGCGGCCCGGTGTGCCGTCCGTACGAGTCCAGCCCGCCCGCCCGTGTTGCGGGCGCCGCGTTCCGTGGAACACATGCCTGCGCGGGCGCGGAGGCGCTCGCACGGGACGAGAGGACGGGGCGATGCGCGACGGACACGTGGACCGGGCACGCCGGCGGGCCCTGGCGGTGGCCGCCCTCCTCGCGGCGGCGCTCACGGCGGCATCCGCGGCCCCCGCCCCCGCCGCAGCGGGCCCCGGACCGGGCGGTACGGCCCCCGGCGCGGCCTCCCGGACCGCAGGGCAGGCACCCGGGGCCGGCACCGCAGCCGGGGACGTCACAGCGCGGACCGAGACGGGCCTGGTGCGGGGCGTACGCTCCGGGGACCACACCCTCTTCCACGGCATCCCCTACGCGGGGCCTCCCAAGGGCGCGTACCGCTGGGCCCCGCCCCGGCCGGCCGCCCGCTGGAAGGGGGTGCGCGACGCGACGAAGCCCGGCCCGCTGTGCCCGCAGGTGCCGTCCTCGTACGCACCGATCGCCAGCGAGGAGGAGGACTGCCTCGTCCTCAACGTGACCACCCCGCCCCCCGCGACCCGCCGCCCGGCGCCCGTCCTGGTGTGGATCCACGGCGACGGGGCGGTGGGCGGCGGCGCGTTCTTCGACGGGCGCCGCCTGGCCGCCCGCGGCCTGGTCGTGGTGACCGTCAACTACCGCATGGGCGTCTTCGGCGGACTGTCCCTGCCCGGCCTCGAGGGCTCGGGAACCTTCGGCCTCCAGGACCAGCAGGCGGCGCTGGCGTGGGTCCGGCGCAACGCCGCCGCCTTCGGGGGCGACCCCCGCAACGTCACCGTCGCCGGCGTCTCCTTCGGGGCCGCCGCCATCGCCGGGCACCTCACCTCGCCCGGCTCCCGGGGCCTGTTCGACCGCGCCGTGATGGCCAGCGGCGAGGGCATGATGGACATGCCCGCCGGGGCGATGGGCCCGGGCGTGCCGGGATACCCGTGGTATGTCTGGCGCACCGGCCGGGAGATGCGCGACATCACCACCGAGATGACCGCCCCGCTCGGCTGCGCCGACCGCGACCCCGCCCGCACGCTGCGCTGCCTGAGGGCCCTGCCGGTCAAGCGCATCCTCGCCGTGCCGCACATCATGAACGCCTTCCAGGCCTTCGGGTACGGCAACCCCACGCTGCCCGCACTGCCGCCCGACGCCCTGCGCGCCGGACGGTTCCACCGCGTGCCCGTCCTCTCCGGGGCGACCCGCGACGAGCACCGCACCTTCGTGGGCATGCTGTACGACGCCGTGGGCAAGCCGTTCACCGAGGACGACTACCGCCGGTCGCTGCGCACCGCGTTCGGCCCGCACGCCCGGCACGTCGAGGCCGCCTACCCGGTCCGCTCCTTCCCCTCGCCGGGGATCGCCTGGGCCAGCGTGATCACCGACCGGATGTGGGCGCGCGGCACCGAGGCGCAGCACCGCGTGCTCGGCCGCCACGTCCCCGTGTACGCCTACGAGTTCGCCGACCGTGACGCGCCGATGTTCCTGCCGCTGCCCGGCGAGTTCGACTTCGGCGCCTACCACGCGGGCGACCTGCCGTACCTCTTCGAGGACGACAAGGCCGAGCCGCTGTTCACCCCGGCGCAGCGGCGGCTGTCGGCGACGATGACCGCGTACTGGGCGGCCTTCGCCCGGTCCGGCGACCCCAACGCACCCGGCCTGCCCCGGTGGGCGCCCTACCGGCCGGGGGAGCGCCCGGCGTACACCCAGTCGCTGGCACCCGACCGGATCGGGCCCGTGGACTACCACCGCGAGCACCGTCTCGGCTTCTGGTCCCGACTGCCCTGACGCCCCGCCACCACCCGCGGCGGGCCGCTCCTACGACGGCTCGGAGGCCAGATCGCCGCGCTCGCCGGGCCCCGTGCCCTCGCGCGGACCGGGCGCCGTGCCCTGACGCGGACCGGGCGCCGTGTCCTGACACGCACCGGGCGCCGTGCCCTCGCGCAGCCCGGCCGCGAGCCGGAGCAGCCGCGCCTCGTTCCCGGACAGGCCCGCGCGGCGCAGCGCCTCGTCGGCCTCCGCCATCGGGGACGCCAGGTGGACCGCGGCCAGGGGCGCGAGGCCCGGATCGCTGAGGACGGCCCGCGCGGTCTCCACCAGACGGAGGTAGGCCTGCGCCGCCGCGCGTTCGGGCACCGTGGGGGTGATGGTCATCTCTCGCTCCCTCTCGACGGATCGGTGCCCCCAACCCTTCCGCACACCACTGACATTCACGGGGCGTCACCTCCCTCCAGCCGCTCCACCAGCCGCTCGACGAACACCCGCTGCCCGGCCACCAGCAGTCCGGCGGCCTCCTGCGGGGTGCGCCAGGCGACCCGGTCCACCTCCGGGAAGGCGCGCGTCACGCCCGACCCGCGCGGCCACTCCATAGTGAACGTCCCCGGCACCACCAGCGCCGGGTCCAGATCGCCCTCGACCGCCCACACCGTGACCACCTTGCCGCCCGCCTGCCGCGCCTCCCCGAGCGGCACCGGTTCACCGTCCGGCACCGGCAGGCCCAGCTCCTCGGTGAACTCCCGCCGCGCGGCCGCCCACGCCGTCTCGTCGTCCGCGTACTCGCCCTTCGGCACCGTCCACGCCCCGGCGTCCCGCGACGCCCAGTAGGGCCCGCCCATGTGCGCGATGAGCACTTCCAGCCGCCCGTCCGTCCTGCGGAACACCAGCAGCCCCGCGCTGCGCTTCACCACCATGCGCGCCAGTCTGCCCGCCGCCCCCGGCCGCGCCGCGTTACCGTCGACCGGTATGGGACAGCAGCACCCCGACAGCCCCGCCCCGCCGGACAGCCCCGCCCCGCCCGAGAACCCGGCCCCGCCCGGCAGTCCCGCCCGGCCCGGCAGCCCCGGCGGCCCGCGGCGAAGGCGCGGCGGCGCGGGTCCGGACGACCCCGGCTTCCCCGCCCGGACGGCACCCGACGCCCCGACGCTGGACCGCCTCGACGCGGCGGTCACCGACTGCCGGGCCTGCCCCCGGCTGGTCGAGTGGCGCGAACGCGTCGGCCGCGAAGGGCGCCGCGCCTACGAGGGATGGGACTACTGGGCCCGCCCCGTGCCCGGCTTCGGCCCGCCCGACGCGGCGCTGCTCGTCGTCGGCCTCGCCCCGGCCGCGCACGGCGGCAACCGCACGGGCCGCATGTTCACCGGCGACCGCTCCGGCGACGTGCTCTACGCGGCCCTGCACCGCCTCGGCCTGGCCTCCCGGGCCGAGGCCACCTCCCGTGACGACGGGTTGCGCCTGTACGGCGTACGGGTCACCGCGCCCGTCCACTGCGCCCCGCCCGGCAACAGCCCGACGCCCGCCGAGCGCGACACGTGCCGCCCCTGGCTGGCCCGCGAGCTGGACCTGCTGCGGCCCACCGTGCGCTCCCTGGTGGTCCTGGGAGCGTTCGGCTGGCAGGCGGTGCTCCCGGCGCTCGCCGCGGCCGGCTGGCAGGTGCCCCGCCCCAGGCCGCGGTTCGGGCACGGCGCCCGCGTCAGCCTCCCGGCGGCGGGGGAGCGGCCCGGCCTGGAGCTGTTCGGCTGCTACCACGTCAGCCAGCGCAACACCTTCACCGGACTGCTCACCCCCGGCATGCTCGACGACGTGCTGGGCGCCGCCGCCCGCGCCGCCGGGCTGCCGACCGCTACGCCGTGAACTCGTACGTGAGCGGCGCCGACTGGGGCGCGAAACGGATGTCCGTCACCTCCAGCACATGGCCGTGCTGGTCGTACACCTCCCGGTGGACCGTCAGGTACGCGGCGACCGACGGCAGCGCCACCCCGACCGACTCGCGGCGCGTCAGCCGCAGCCCCGCCCGGTGCATCCACCGGTACACCGGCCGCAGGTCGGGGCGGCGCACCGGCCGCGCCTCCGCCCGCCGGTAGCGGGCCAGCTCCGGCACCTCGGCCAGCGCGTACCGGGAGAAGCGGGACAGCGCGCCGTGCTCCAGCGCCCCGTCGGGGCCCAGCACCCGGTGCCGGTGCACGAGCGCCGACTCGCCGGGCAGCAGCCCCAGCAGCGCGGCCGTGCCCTCCGGCGCCGGCTCCCAGCCGACCGACGCCTCCACGACCCGGTCCGCGCCCGCCACCGCGACGGGGAAGTCCAGCAGCCCGGAGCCCGCCGCCGCGGCCGGCCAGGAGCCGGGCGCGGCGGCGGGCGCCGCGAACGTACCGCGCCGCTCCGTCACCACCAGCCCCTCGTCGCGCAGCAGCCGCAGCGCGCTGCGCACCGTCTGCCGGTTGACCCCGAAGCGGTGGACGAGGGACCGCTCGGACGGGAGCCGGGCGCCCGAGGGGATCACCCCTCCCGCGAGGTCGTCGCGGAGCGCGGCCGCGACCCGGAGGTAGAGGGGGAGTGCCGTGGAGGCGTGGGGCTCGGTCATGTGTGAACCTCGATTTCGCCCTGTGTAGCCGAATGAGCCGTGTCGGTGAGCACATCCCTATCATTGGTCTAAACCTGTTGGGAAGCGCGGCTTTGCTCTTTCCCCCCGGCCCCGGCGAACTCTGGCCGAAACGGATTCGCCGCGGGGGCCACGGGTACCCGGCCACCGCCACGCACCGACCGGAAGGAGAACGGGACCATGAGGGCCGTCACCTGGCACGGGAAGCGCGACGTCCGCGTCGAGGACGTCCCGGACCCGCGGATCGAGGAGCCCACGGACGCGGTCATCCGGGTCACCTCCACCGGACTGTGCGGGTCCGACCTCCATCTGTACGAGGTCTTCGGCCCCTTCATGACGCCCGGCGACGTCCTGGGCCACGAACCCATCGGCATCGTCGAGGAAGTCGGCCCCCAGGTGCCGGACCTGCGGCCGGGCGACCGGGTCGTGGTGCCCTTCCAGATCGCCTGCGGCCACTGCTGGATGTGCGACCGCGGCCTGCACACCCAGTGCGAGACCACCCAGGTCACCGACGAGGGCAGCGGCGCCGCCCTGTTCGGCTACTCCCGCCTGTACGGCTCCGTGCCCGGCGCCCAGGCCGAGTACCTGCGCGTCCCGCAGGCCCAGTTCGGGCCCGTCAAGGTCCCGGAGGGGCCGCCCGACGACCGGTTCCTGTACCTCTCCGACGTCCTGCCCACCGCCTGGCAGGCCGTCGCGTACGCCGACGTCCCGCCCGGCGGCAGCCTCGCCGTCCTGGGCCTCGGCCCGATCGGCGAGATGAGCTGCCGCATCGCCCTCCACCAGGGCGTCGAGCGGGTCATCGGCATCGACCTGGTGCCCGAGCGGCTCGGCCGCGCCCGCGCCCGCGGCGTGGAGGTCTTCGACCTCACCGCCTTCGACAGCCAGGACGAACTGGTCGCCGCCGTACGGGACTCCACCGGCGGACGCGGCCCGGACGCCGTCGTCGACGCCGTCGGAACCGAGGCGCACGGCAGCCCCGTCGCCAAGGCCCAGCAGCAGATCGCCGGCCTCCTCCCGCGCGCCTGGGCGGCCCGCCTCCACCAGAGGGCCGGCGCCGACCGGCTCGCCGCGCTGTACCTCGCCATCGACCTCGTACGGCGCGGCGGCACCATCTCCCTCAGCGGCGTCTACGGCGGCGCGGCCGACCCGCTGCCCATGCTCACCCTCTTCGACAAGCAGATCCAGCTCCGCATGGGCCAGGCCAACGTCCGCCGCTGGACCGACGCCATCCTGCCGCTGCTGACCGACGACGACCCCCTCGGCGTCGACACCTTCGCCACCCACCACCTGCCGCTGGACGACGCGCCGCACGCCTACCGGATGTTCCAGCACAAGGAGGACGGCGTCAGCAAGGTCGTCATGCGGCCCTGAGCACCCCCGCCGACGGGCCGCCGGATCCGACCCGCCGAGACCACGGCCGCCCGTCAGGGCGCCACGGGCCGGCCGTCTCAGCCCTGGCCCGCGTCCTTCCACAGCGGCGGCAGGGCCAGGCCCTCCGGCGCCGGGCGGAACAGCACGGCCCGCGCCACACGCGGCGCGAACAGCGCGGTCAGCGGCTTCGTCAGCGACTGCACCGCCCGGAACACCGCGCCCACCTCGGCATCGCCCCCCACCCGCTGCTGCACCCGCGCCAGGTACCAGCCCACCGGCCGGTCCACCAGCCCCGGATGCGCCGTGCTGCCCACCGCGCCGGGCATCTTCTTGTCGGCGCCCGCCGAGATGTCCCACGCCTGCCGCGACGCCGCCAGCAGCGCCCGCTGCACCCGCGCCGTGGTCGGCGTGCGCCGCCGGTCCGCGAGCGCGTCGCGCAGCGCCACCGCCGTCAGCGCGGCGACCGCCATGCCCTGCCCGTAGATGGGGTTGAACGTGCACAGCGCGTCCCCCGCCACCAGGAACCCGGCGGGGCGGCGTCCCGGCCGGTCGTAGCGGCGCCGTACGTTCGCGGTGGCCCGGAAGCCGTACACCGGCGAGACCGCCTCCGCCTTCGCCATCCAGTCCCGCAGCACCGGGTGGGGCAGCCGCGCCGCGAACTCCTCGAACGCCTCGGGCTCGCCCGGCGGTTCCTGGCCGCGCAGCCCCGACAGGGTCACGAGGAACCTGCCGTCCTCCATGGGCAGCGCCACACCGCTGTACGGCTGGCCGGGGTTGGGCACGACGAAGTAGCCGGCCGCGTCGGTGTCGTCGGCGTGCCGGTCGTGCCGGTACACGCGCGTCGCGTACGCGAGACCCGTGTCGATGGTCTCCTCGTACGGCGGCTCGGCGCCCAGCTCCGCCAGCCACTGCGACGCCCGCGACCCGCGCCCCGACGCGTCCACCACCAGATCGGCGCCGATCACGCGCGGCTCGCCGCCCCTGCCCGCGCCGCGCTCGCGCACCAGGACGCCCCGCACCCGCGCGGCGTCACCCGCCAGCCCCACGGCCTCCGTCGCCTCCACGGCCGTGACGCGCGGGTCGGCGAGCACCCGGCGACGGATGACCTGCTCCACCAGCGGCCGGGACGCGGTGATGATGTCCACCATGGCGTCCATGCGCCGGAACCAGGTCCCGGCCTGCCACTGCACCACGTCCTCGGGCATCCCCACGCGCGGCGCGCCCGCCGCCAGCATCTCGTCCACGGCACCCGGCAGCAGCTGGTCCAGCGCCTGCCGGCCGCTCTCCAGCAGCACGTGCAGATGCCTCCCCTGCGGAACGCCCGCGCGCTGCTCGGCCTCCTCGGGGAACCGGTCCCGCTCGATCACGGTGACCCGCTCGGCGTGGTCCGCCAGCACCCGTGCCGCGAGGAGCCCCGCGATGCTGCCGCCGACCACCACCGCGTGGCGCGTCCCGCCCCCCGGCCCCGCGCCGCTGCCCAACCCGTCGGTCATGTCCGCCCCTTCGCGTCGACGTCCTACGACGGACCAGTATCCACGCCGGGTTGGGGCAGATCACGGGCGCCGAGCCGGAGGTGCTCGATGTGGTAGACGGCCTCGTCGAGGAGCTGGGCCACGTGGTTGTCGTAGAGGCTGTACTCGATCCGGCGGCCCTGCCGCACCCCGTGGACCAGGCCCAGCGCCCGCAGCAGCCGCAGCTGGTGCGAGACGGCCGACTGCTCCATGGAGACCGACTCCGCCAGCTCGGTCACGCCGCAGGGGCTCTCCCTCAGACGGGTGAGGATCATCAGCCGGGACGGCGTGGCCAGGGCCTGCAGTGTCGCGGCGATGGTGGCCGCGGCGTCCGCGTCGAGGCGGCCCGTGGGGGTGGCCCCGGCGTTCGCTCCATGTCCCATGCCAGTCATCGTAACCGCGTGATCAGTCATACAAATGAAGACGTCTTCATGTGTTCCGCTATGGTGGACGCGGCGCGGTCCCGCGCCCGTTGCCGCTCCGCCTTGGAAGAGGTGTGCCCGATGGCCTCCCCGGTGCTCGACACAAGCCCGGCCCGCCCGCCCGCCGCGCCCCCGCCCCCGGTCCGCCGCACCCGGCTGTCCGCGCTGCCCGAGGTGCGCTGGGCCGCCCTCGCGACGGTCGCGTTCCTCGCCGCCTTCCCCCTCGACCTGGCCGGCGCCCCCGCCTGGGCGTGGGGCCCGCTCTACGCCGTGTGCTACGCCGCTGGCGGGTGGGAGCCCGGCTGGGAGGGGCTCCGGGCGCTGCGCGAGAAGACCCTCGACGTGGACCTGCTGATGGTGGTCGCCGCGCTCGGCGCCGCCGCCATCGGCCAGTACCTCGACGGCGGTCTGCTGATCGTCATCTTCGCCGTCTCCGGCGCGCTGGAGGCGCTCGCCACCCGGCGCACCGCCGACTCCGTGCGCGGCCTGCTCGACCTGGCGCCCGCGCAGGCCGTGCGGCTGCGCGCCGACGGGACGGAGGAGACCGTGGACGCCGCCGCCCTGGCGGTCGGCGACACCGTCCTCGTACGGCCGGGGGAGCGGCTGTCCGCCGACGGCACGGTCCTCGACGGGGCGAGCGACGTCGACCAGGCCACCATCACCGGCGAGCCGCTGCCCGTCGCCAAGACGGCCGGCGACCAGGTCTTCGCGGGCACCCTCAACGGCACCGGAGCCCTGCGCGTCGCCGTGGACAAGGACCCCGCCGACTCGGTCATCGCGCGGATCGTCGCCATGGTGGAGGAGGCCAGCGCCACCAAGGCGCCCACGCAGCTGTTCATCGAGAAGATCGAACAGCGGTACTCGGTCGCGGTCGTCGTCGCCACCCTCGCCCTCTTCGCCCTGCCCCTCGCGTTCGGCGCGCCCTTCGAGGAGACCCTGCTGCGGGCCATGACCTTCATGATCGTGGCCTCGCCCTGCGCGGTGGTCCTCGCCACCATGCCGCCGCTGCTGTCCGCGATCGCCAACGCGGGGCGGCACGGCGTCCTCGTCAAGTCCTGCGTGGTGATGGAGCGCCTCGGCGCGGTGGACCGCGTCGCCCTCGACAAGACCGGCACCCTCACCGAGGGCGCCCCGCGCGTCGCGGAGGTCCGGGTGCTGCCCGGTGCCTCCCTGACGGAGGATCAGGCGCTGTCCCTCGCGGCCGCCGCCGAACTGCCCAGCGAACACCCGCTGGCCCGCGCCGTCGTGGCCGCCGCCCGGGAGCGCGGGCTGCCGCTCGCCGCCGCGGAGGAGTTCTCGTCCTCGCCCGGCCGGGGCGTGCGCGCCCTCGTCGACGGGCGGAAGGTCGAGGTCGGCCGCCCCGAGCAGGCCGCCGACGCCGTGCGCGCGGCGGAGGCGGCGGGCCGTACGGCCGTCCAGGTCGCCGTCGACGGGGTGCCCGTCGCCGTCCTCGGCCTCACCGACCGCCTCCGCGAGGGCGCGCCCGCCGCCGTCGCCGCGCTGACCCGCCTCACCGGCACGGCCCCGGTCCTGCTCACCGGCGACGGCGAACCCGCCGCGCGGAGCGTCGCCGCCGAGACCGGCATCACCGATGTGCGGGCGGGGCTGCTGCCCGAGGACAAGGCGGCGGCGGTGCACGCCTGGGAGCGTGAGGGCCGCCGGACGCTCGTCGTCGGCGACGGGGTCAACGACGCCCCCGCCCTCGCCGCCGCCCACACCGGCATCGCCATGGGCCGCGCCGGTTCCGACCTGGCCCTGGAGACCGCCGACGCGGTGGTCGTACGGGACGAACTGGCCACCGTGCCGGCGGTCGTGGCCCTCTCCCGGCGCGCCCGCAGGCTGGTCGTCCAGAACCTGGTGATCGCCGGGGTCTGCATCGGCGTCCTCGTCGTCTGGGACCTGGCCGGCCACCTCCCGCTGCCGCTGGGCGTGGCCGGGCACGAGGGCTCCACGGTGCTGGTCGGGCTCAACGGCCTGCGCCTGCTGCGCGAGTCCGCCTGGCGCCGGGCCGCTGCCGCCTGACGGCCGGCCCGCCGCGCGGGGGATCAGCCCTCCGGGTGGATCAGGCCCCGCTCGTAGGCCTTGACCAGGCGCTGCGGCACCTGGTGGACCACCCCGTCGACCGTCACGGAGACGAGCTGCGGGGTGGTCGCCTTCCACTGGGCGCGGCGGTGGCGGGTGTTGGAGCGGGACATCTTCCGCTTGGGAACGGCCATGGCTGAAGGGACCTCCATCGGTTTCCGGGGATGGCGGCCACGCTACATGAAAACGATTGCCATTAACAGTCGGGGTGGTCCGGGGAGCCCCCCGCGGCCGGAGCGCCCCCGGCGGCCGGAGCGCCCCCGGCAGCCGCGGGCCCGAGGCCGTCCAGGGACCCGAGGCCGTCCAGGGACCCCAGGCCCTCCAGCGCCTCCGTCAGCCACGCCACCCAGAACCGCTCCAGCTCGATCCCGCCGCGCAGCACCAGATGCCGGAGCCGGTCCGCCTCCGTGTCCCGCTCCGGCGGGAACTGGCGCCGCTCCATGGCCAGGTACTCCTCCAACTGCGCCTGGTGCAGCCCCAGATGGCGGCGCAGCTCGTCCGCCATGCCCTCGGTGCCCACGACGGCGGCCGCGCGCAGCCGCAGCAGCAGGGCGCTGCGGATCGGCTTGGGGTCCTCGGCGCGCCGCGTCCAGTCGGCCAGCTCCTCCCGGCCGGCGGGCAGCACCTCGTACTCCTTCTTCTGCCCCCGTACCGGGGTGGCCGGGGCGGGCAGGGCCCGGATGAGCCCCGCCTGCTCCAGCTTCCCCAGCTCGCGGTAGATCTGCTGGTGGGTCGCCGACCAGAAGTAGCCGATCGACCGGTCGAAGCGCCGGGTCAGTTCGAGCCCGGAGGACGGCTTCTCCAGCAGAGCGGTGAGGATCGCGTGCGGCAGTGACATGCCCGCATCCTAGGGACCCCGCGCGCCGCCCCGGCCCGGCCGCCCGCGTCGCTCCGGCTTCCGGGCCTGCCCGCCCCGGCGGACGGGCCCGGCTGCCGGCGGGGCGGGGTTCCGCGGCGCGCGCCCCCGGGGGCGCCGTACGCGGGCTACAGCGTCGCCGCCAGGCGGGTGCCCTGGTCGATGGCGCGCTTCGCGTCCAGTTCGGCCGCCACGTCGGCGCCGCCGATCAGATGCGCCCGCACCCCCGCCGCCGTCAGCTCCTCGTACAGGTCGCGGCGCGGCTCCTGGCCGGTGCACAGCACCACCGTGTCGACCGGCAGGGTGCGGGCCTCGCCGTCGACGGTGAGGTGCAGGCCCTCGTCGTCGATCCGCTCGTACGTCGCCCCGGCGACCATCGCGACGCCCCGGTGCTTGAGCTCCGTGCGGTGGATCCACCCGGTCGTCTTGCCCAGCCCGGCGCCCACCTTGGTGGTCTTGCGCTGGAGCAGCGTCACCTGGCGCGGCGGGCGCGGCCGCTCCGGCGCGCGCAGCCCGCCCCGCCCGGCGTACGCGGTGTCGACGCCCCACTGGCGGAAGTACGTCTCCGGGTCGAGGCTCGCGCCCTCGCCGCCGTCCGTCAGGTACTCGGCGACGTCGAAGCCGATGCCGCCCGCGCCCAGGATCGCGACCCGCTCGCCGACCGGCGCGCCGCCCCGCAGCACGTCCAGGTAGCCGACGACACAGGGGTGGTCGACGCCCTCGATGGCCGGGACGCGCGGGGTGACGCCCGTCGCGACGACCACCTCGTCGTACCCGGCCAGCATCCCGGCGGAGACGTGCGTGCCGAGCCGCACGTCCACGCCGCGCAGCTCCAGCTGGACGCGGAAGTAGCGCAGGGTCTCCTCGAACTCCTCCTTGCCGGGCACCCGCTTGGCCACGTTCAGCTGGCCGCCGATCTCGTCGGCCGCGTCGTACAGGGTGACCTCGTGGCCCCGCCCGGCCGCCGACACCGCGCAGGCGAGCCCGGCCGGGCCGGCGCCGACGACGGCGATCCGCTTGCGCAGCCGCGTGGGGGAGAGGACGAGCTCCGTCTCGTGGCAGGCGCGCGGGTTGACCAGACAGGAGGTGATCTTGCCGCTGAAGGTGTGGTCGAGGCAGGCCTGGTTGCAGCCGATGCAGGTGTTGATGGTCTCCGCGCGGCCCGCGCGCGCCTTCGCCACGAAGTCGGGGTCGGCGAGGAACGGCCGGGCCAGCGACACCATGTCGGCGCGGCCCTCCGCGAGGACCTGCTCGGCGACCTCCGGGGTGTTGATGCGGTTGCTGGTGACCAGCGGCACCGAGACGGCGCCCATCAGGCGCTTCGTCACCCAGGTGTACGCGGCGCGCGGCACGGAGGTCGCGATGGTGGGGATGCGGGCCTCGTGCCAGCCGATGCCGGTGTTGATGAGGGTCGCGCCGGCGGCCTCGATCTCCTTCGCGAGGGCGACGACCTCCTCCAGCGTCGAGCCGCCGGGCACCAGGTCCAGCATGGACAGCCGGTAGATCAGGATGAACTCCTCGCCGACCCGCTCGCGGGTGCGGCGGACGATCTCCAGCGGGAAGCGCGTCCGGTTCTCGTAGGAGCCGCCCCAGCGGTCCTCGCGGTGGTTGGTCGCGGCGGCGATGAACTCGTTGATCAGGTAGCCCTCGGAGCCCATGATCTCGACGCCGTCGTACCCGGCGGACTTCGCGAGCTCCGCCGCCCGCACATAGTCCTCGATGGTCTGCTCGACCTCGTCGTCCGTCAGGGCGTTCGGGACGAACGGGCTGATCGGCGCCTGGATCGCGCTCGGCGCGACGAGCTGCGGGTGGTAGGCGTAGCGGCCGAAGTGGAGGATCTGCATCGCGATCCGCCCGCCCTCCGCGTGGACGGCGTCCGTGACGACGCGGTGCCGCGCGGCCTCCTCCTCGGTGGTGAGCTTGGCGCCGCCCTCGTACGGCCGCCCCGCGTCGTTCGGGGCGATGCCACCCGTCACGATGAGGGCCGCCCCGCCCCTGGCGCGCTCCGCGTAGAAGGCGGCCATCCGCTCGAAGCCGTTCTCCGCCTCCTCCAGACCCACGTGCATGGAGCCCATGAGCACCCGGTTGGGCAGGGTGGTGAAGCCCAGGTCGAGCGGGCTCGTCAGATGCGGGTACGGGGACGGGCTCGGGGTCGGGGTCATGAGGGGCGCCTCCTCGCGCGCGGTGTCATCGCCCCTGTTGTAGACGACGGCGGGCCGCTTGTGCAACAAGTTGCATAAGCGGAAGGGCGTGAGGTGCGGCACCCTCCGCCCGTACGTCCTCGTCCCGCGCCGCCGATACCCCCGGCACCCTCGCCGGCACGTACGCACGTACGCACGCAGGCCCGTACCTCCCGCCGCCGGTCAGCCCGGCACCCGCCCCGCCGCCCACGCGTCCAGCTCCTCCGGCGTGCGGGGCACCGTCTCGTCCTCGCCCAGCAGTCCCCGGGACCGCAGCAGCCGGGCCACCGCCATCGCCCATGGCCGGCGCAGCCGCGCCGCGTCCAGCAGCTCCGCGTCGGCCAGCAGCCGGGCCACCGGCCCGGTGCGCAGCCCGTCCGGAGTGAGCACCGCCGCGTCGTCCGCCCAGCGCAGTGCCAGGTCGACGTCGTGCGTGGCCATCACCACCGTCGTCCCGGACGCCCGCAGCCCGTCGAGCGCGGCCAGCAGCCGCTCCTGCCCGTGCGGGTCCAGCCCGGCCGTCGGCTCGTCCAGGATCAGCACCCGCGGCCGCATCGCCACGGCACCCGCGATGGCCGCCCGCTTCCGCTGCCCGTACGACAGCAGGTGCGTGGGCCGGTCCTCCAGCGCCACGATGTCCAGCGCCTCGAGGGCCGCCCGCACCCGGGCCCGCACCTCGTCCTCCGGGAGGCCCAGGTTCATCGGCCCGAACGACACGTCCTGCCCCACGGAAGCCGCGAACAGCTGGTCGTCCGGATCCTGTACGACCAGCTGCACCGTCGTACGCAGCCGGGTCAGCCCCTTCCGGTCGTACGCCACGTCCTCGCCGGCCACCCGCAGGCGCCCGCTCGCGCACCGCAGCCCGCCGCTGAGCAGCCGCAGCAGCGTCGTCTTGCCGCTGCCGTTGCGGCCCAGCACGGCCAGCGACCGCCCCTCGGGGACGGCGAAGTCGACGCCCGAGAGCACGGCCGGCCCGTCCTCGTAGGCGAACCCCGCGCCGACCAGCTCCACCACGGCGGTTTCCGGCATCACAGCGACCTTTCCAGTACGAGGGTGAGGGCGACCACCGCCGCCAGCAGCGCCGCCGTCGCGGCCAGGAAACGGCGGTCCACCCGCGCCTCGGGCACCAGCACCCGCAGCGTCCCGTCGTAGCCCCGCCCCGCGAGCCCGGACTGCAGCCGCGCCGCACGGTCGAAGGCCCGTACGAAGGCGGTCGCGGCGAGCCCCGCCACCGACCGCCACGCCGCCGCCCGGCCGGTCAGCCCGAGCCGCGCGGCCTGCGCCTGCCGGATCCGCGCCACCGCGTCCAGCAGCAGGAACCCGATCCGGTACATCACCAGCGCCACGTCCACCACGGGCGCGGGCACCCCGGCCCGGACGAGCCGCGGCAGCACGTCCGAGACGGGCGTGGTGAACGCGAACAGCAGCAGTCCCAGCGACGCCGCCGAGGTGCGCAGCAGCAGCCCGGCGGCCTGGGCGGGCCCGTCCGGCGCGAGCGCCACGAACCCGGCGGGCCCGCCGACCTGGAACAGCAGCGGCACGGCGCCCGTCACACAGAATCCGAGCGGCAGCCGCCACGCCCGCCACAGCCGGCGCGGCGCCACCCCGGCCGGGCCGAGCAGCACGGCGAGGGCCGCGACGGCGACCAGCACGGCGCCCGGCCACGGCGGCAGGGACACCGCGCACGCGGTCAGCCCGAAGCCGAGCGCGGCCTTCTCGGCCGGATGGCGGCGGCGCCAGCGACTGCTGTGCGCCGCCACGTCGATGGGCAGCACCCGCGCTACTCCCCGGACGCGGGGGGAGCGGCCGCCCGGGGCCGCACCGGCGGCGCGCGCGGCCCCGTCAGGGAGCGCACCGGCACCGTCCCCGGCCTCGGCCGCCAGGGCCGCGCGGCCCCGCTCCTCGCCCTGCCGGCGTCCGCGCCGCAGCCCGAAGTAGTAGGCCAGCACACCCGCGCCGAGCGCCGCCTGCAGCGAGAACAGCGCCGACTCGACCTCACCGGACGGCGGCTCGTACAGCGGCGTGAACCACGGCTCGTAGTCCGGGGCGTTCTCCGTGATGGCCGTCTCCGCCTGCGCGTCGGCGCCCGCGAACGGCTCCTCCTTGCCGTCGCCGAGACCGAGCGCCAGCGGCAGCACCGCCAGCGCCACGACCACCAGCACCAGCAGGACGTTGATCCTCGCGTTGCGGCTCATCGGACCGCCGCCCCCTTCGTCGCGTCCGCCGCCGGCAGCACCCCGAGGCGCGCCAGCTCACCCTTGCTGGACTGCCGCAGCAGCCGCATGACCAGCACCGTCAGCAGGCCCTCGCTCACCGCGAGCGGCAGCTGCGTCACGGCGAAGATCCCGCCGAACTTGGCGAGCGCCCCCGCGAAGCCGCTCCCCGGGTCGGGGAACGCCAGCGCCAGCTGCACGCTCGTCACGCAGTACGTGGACAGGTCCGCGGCGAACGCGCCGAAGAACACCGCCACCATCAGCGGCACCCCGGACCGGCGCAGCAGCAGATACAGCCCGTACCCGGCCCACGGGCCGACGACGGCCATCGAGAAGACGTTCGCGCCGAGCGTGGTGAGCCCGCCGTGCGCGAGCAGCAGCGCCTGGAACAGCAGCGTGATCGTGCCGAGCACCGCCATGACCGGCGGCCGGAACAGGATGGCGCCGAGCCCCGTACCGGTGGGATGGGAGCAGCTGCCCGTCACCGACGGGATCTTCAGCGCCGACAGGACGAAGGTGAACGCCCCGGACGCGCCGAGCAGCAGTGTGGACTCGGGGTTGGCCCTGACCTCGCGGGTCAGCGCCCGGACACCGTGGACGACGAACGGAGCGGCCGCCAGTGTCCAGGCGACCGCGTGTTCCCGGGGCAGAAACCCCTCGGCTATATGCATGTGGGGGAGACCCTCTCCAGCACCTCGTGGATGGACAACGCGCCCTGGCCGGTCTCCTGGCTGACGGGTACTACCGCCTCGGCTCCGCCTTCCCGGATGCCGCGGTCTCCCGCGGCGGTCCAGTGGCTTCCCCGCTCGCGCGGGGGGTGGAGCCGGACTTCCCGATCACAGTGGCGAGGGCCGCACCGGCTTTGCACCGGTTTCCCGTACACCAAGGCCCTGCGACAGTAGTGCGTTGACCAGCTCCCTCACAACCGCGCCCGCCTCAGCCCTTGCGGTAGCCGTACGCCTCCGAAGCCGCCGCCGCGACCGCGTCGAGGTCCCCGCCGGCGGCCGACGTCACCACCGCGGCGACGGCGCCCTCCAGGAACGGCGCGTCCACCAGGCGCGTACGCTCGGGGAGTTCACCGCCCTCCGCGAGCAGGGCCTTCACCGTCAGTACGGCGCTGCCCAGGTCCACGAGCACGGCCACGCCCGCGCCCCGGTCCACCTCGTGCGCGGCCCGCGCGATCAGCTCGGCGCTCGTGCCGAGCCCCCCGTCGGGCCCGCCCCCGGCGGCGGCCACCGGCACCCCCGACGCCCCGCCGGCGAGCCCCAGCGCCAGCCGGACGACGGCCGCGGCGACCTCGGCGCTGTGCGACACCAGCACCACCCCGACCCCGCCGCCCGGCGCGCCCTCGACTCCGCCGCCCGGCGCGCCCGGCGCGCCCCCGGCGCCGCCCGCCGCCCCGCTCACGCGGACACCTCCGCGAGCGCGGCGAACAGCAGGGCGGCCGAGGCGGCGCCCGGGTCCTTATGGCCGACGGACCGTTCGCCGAGGTAGCTGGCGCGGCCCTTGCGGGCGAGCATCGGCACGGTGGCGGCGGCGCCCTCCTGAGCGGCCCGCGCCGCGGCGGCGGCGCCGCCCTCCCGGAGCGCGGCCACGGCCGGCTCCAGCGCGTCCAGCATCGTCTTGTCCCCGGCCTTGGCGCCGCCGAGCTGCGCGACCGCGGCGACCCCCGCGCCGAGCGCCTCCGCCAGGGCCTGCGGCGACACCTCGGCGCTGTCGCCCAGCGCCTTGCCGGCCCGGCGCAGCAGCGTCCCGTACAGGGGCCCCGACGCGCCGCCGACCGTCGAGATCAACTGACGCCCCGCCAGCGCCAGTACCGCGCCCGGCGTCCCTGGGGGCTCCGCGTCCAGGGCGGCCGCGACCGCCGCGAACCCGCGCCGCATGTTCGCCCCGTGGTCGGCGTCGCCGATGGCGGAGTCCAGTTCGGTGAGGCGGTCGGCCTCCCGGTCCACGGCGGACGCGGCGGCGGCCAGCCACCGCTGGAAGAACCCGGCGTCCAGCACGGCGCTCACCGCCCCCACCGCAGCGCCGGGGTCTGCACCGGCGCGTCCCACAGCCGCAGCAGCTCCTCGTCGGCCGCGCACAGCGTCACCGAGGCCCCCGCCATGTCCAGGGAGGTCACGTAGTTCCCCACGAGGGTCCGCGCCACGGGCACCCCCCGCTCCTTGAGGACCCGGTGCACCTCGGCCCCGAAGCCGTACAGCTCCAGCAGCGGTGTTCCGCCCATGCCGTTGACCAGCAGCATGACGGGACCGGACGGATCGAGGTCGTCCAGCACGGCGTCCACGGCGTGGTCGGCGATCTCCCCCGCGGTCATCATCGGCCTGCGCTCGCGCCCCGGCTCCCCGTGGATGCCGACGCCGAGCTCCAACTCCCCGGGCGGCAGGTCGAACGTCGGGCCGCCCTTCGCCGGTGTGCTGCACGCGCTGAGCGCCACGCCGAAGCTCCGCGACGCGGCGTTCACCCGACGGGCGACCGACTCCACCCGCTCCAGCGGGGCGCCCTCGTCGGCGGCGGCACCCGCGATCTTCTCCACGAACAGCGTCGCCCCGGTCCCGCGCCGCCCGGCCGTGTAGAGGCTGTCGGACACGGCCACGTCGTCGTCGACGAGCACCTTGGCGACCTGGACGCCCTCGTCCTGCGCCAGCTCGGCCGCCATGTCGAAGTTCAGCACGTCACCGGTGTAGTTCTTCACCACGAACAGCACCCCGGCCCCCGAGTCGACCGCGGCGGCGGCCCGCACCATCTGGTCGGGAACGGGCGAGGTGAACACCTCCCCGGGGCACGCGGCGGACAGCATGCCGGGCCCGACGAACCCCGCGTGCAGCGGCTCGTGCCCGGATCCGCCCCCGGACACCAGCGCCACCTTCCCGGCGACGGGAGCGTCCCGCCGCACGACGATCCGCTGCTCCACGTCCACGGTCAGCTCCGGGTGCGCGGCGGCGAACCCCCGCAGCGCGTCGGCGACCACGGTCTCGGGCACATTGATGAGCATCTTCAACGCTGCCTCCAGGCGAGGGACTGGACGGTGCTGAGTGGTGACGAGCGGTCGGGCACGGGCCGGGGCCCGCATGCCATCTTCACGCCTCACCCGCCGGATACGCACCCTGCGCGCCACACGCGGCCGCCGTGCCGCGCCCGGCTCGGTGCCCACCGGGGTGGCCTCCGCCCGGGTCCGGCCGGACGCCGCCGCAGGCCCGGACCGCCCTCGCCGTCACGCGACGGTCAGGACCTCGGACACCGCTCTGCGGGGCGTCGCCGGTGCCTCGGGGCCGTAGCCGAGGCGGATCACGATCTGCGGGTGCGCCGTCCGCGAGCGCGGGTCCCGCACCAGCCAGCGCAGCTCGGGCCACTCCAGCGCCTGCGAGTTCAGCGACGTGGCCAGGCCGTCCAGCGTCGCCTGGAGCAGTACGCGCTGCATGGCCTGTCCGGCGCGCAGCCAGTCCTCCGGCTCGTCCCGGCGGGTCCCCAGCACGGCCAGGCACGGTGCCGGCTCGTACACCGCGGCGCCCCGGTCGCCGGCCCCGCCGCCGGGGAAGTCCCGGACGGGTGCCCGCCCGTCGTAGCGCCGGAGACCGCGCGCGTACGGCGGGATGCCGTCCGGTGCCGACGCGTCCCGGTCCGCCGTCCAGCGGGCGATCTCCTCCCGTACCTCCGGCGACAGCTCCTCCGCGCGCTCCGCGTCCCACACGGCGGTCAGCACCTCCCGCACCCGCCAGTCGTCCGCCACGTCGAGGCGGGCCCCCTCGGCCACGGCGGCGCCGCGCAGCCCGTCCAGCAGCTCCTCGGGCACCGGCTCGTCGCTGAACGGGACCCGGCTGGTGTGCCGCCTGAGGACGGCGGGCCGCAGACCGGCGATGTCGTCGCGGTTCCGCGCGGGCACGAACCCGGCGACGGCCAGCAGTTCCGGGTCGGCCGGGTCCGGGCGCGCCGTGATCCGGGCCTCCCAGCCGGCGTCGGCGGCGGCGACCCGCAGGTTGAACAGGGCGGCCCCGCAGCCCAGGTGCAGCCCGCGTGTCGACGGGTCGGAGCGGGGCATCGTACGCGTCGGGTCCATCCGCAGGGCCAGCGCCCCGCGCGCCCGCTCGTAGTGGAACAGCCACGGCTGGGCGTTGTGCATCGACGGTGCCTGCACGGCGTCGGCCACCCAGGCC
The DNA here is from genome assembly GCF_964272635.1 of Streptomyces sp. SudanB25_2051. Taxonomy (NCBI): domain Bacteria; kingdom Bacillati; phylum Actinomycetota; class Actinomycetes; order Kitasatosporales; family Streptomycetaceae; genus Streptomyces; species Streptomyces sp. SudanB25_2051. The sequence goes on along the minus strand of NZ_OZ186787.1, from coordinate 301,926 downwards.
GTCAGCGATGTCGTGTCGGGCGTACGGGCGGTCATCGGACCCACCTCCCGAGGTGCGGTCGGCGCCTCCGGGCCGAAATGGCTCGGCCCCGGGCGGGAGCCTGCGTGCGGATGGCCCTCCCATCCGATCACCCCCCGAGCGTCCCCGCACGGCGGCGCCGCCGGACAGGGCCGGCCGGGGCACCCCGGAGGGCCGGACGTCCCGTGCCGCGCGGCGCGGGAACCCGCCCTCGTCGGCCGGGAGGACCGCTACGACGGCGGGCGTGCCTCGGAGGGCCGCGACCCGGGGGGCCGGGGCTCCGGCGACGGCGGTCGCAGCAGATACGACCCCGCGAGCTCGACGGCCTCACGCGTGGTGACCCCGGAAGGGTCCGCCGCGATGAACTGGCGGCCGATGGCCAGCGCGAACGCCAGGACGCTGCGCGCCTCCACCTCGTCCGGGTCGGTCAGGAACGCGCCGAACATCCCGCGCAGGAACCGCATCCGCTCGTTGTCGATGCGCCGCAGCCGCTCGGCCACGGCCTCGTCGCGCCGCGCCCAGACCCGCACCGCCAGGTCGATCCGGTGCAGGTCGTCAGAGGAGGTGAGCCGCCCGACGCGACGGAGCCGATCGGCCGGGTCGCCGCCCTCGGCGTCCACCCGGGCGAGGATGTCGCGGGTGCAGCGGCGCTCCCACTCGTCCAGCATCTCGGCGAGCAGTGCGGGGCGGCCGTCGAAGTAGCCGTAGAACCCGCCCTTCGTCACGCCGAGGCGGGCGGCGAGCGCCTCCACGCGGACCGCGTCGGGCCCGGATTCCGCGAGGACCTCGAGTCCTGCCTCGATCCAGCGCTCTCGGGGGGTACGGGCGACGGCGGGAATCGGCCACCTCCATTGCTGCGGGCTTCATCTGTACGTTACCGTACAGAACAGATGTACGGTGCCGTACAAACGGGGATCGGCCCCGGGGGCGGCGTTGACGGGGGAGGGCCGTGCCATGGGCCACGCGGGACGACTGCTGCGCTGGGCGAGCGGGATCATGTGGGTGCTGGGGGCGGGCCACCTGGCGCTGGCGACGTTCCTCGCCCGCGACGACGTGGCGGGCTGGGCGGAGCGGGGGGTGCGGGCGGCCGTGCCGCTCATGGACGGCGGGCCGACGGTGGCGTCGCTGACCAACGCGGTCACCTTCTGGGCGGGCCCCGGCTCGTTCAGCGTGCCGCTGATCCTGCTGGGCTGGCTGACCTGGCACCTCGCCGGCCGCGGGGTGGCGGTGCCCGCCGGGATCGGCTGGGCGCTCGCCGCGTGGTGCGTGGTGGGAGGCCTGCTGCTCGTGCCCTCGCCGTACTTCGCCGGGGCCGTCGCCGGACTGCTCGTCGTCGCCGCGGCGCGGCGGCCGGCCGGACCGGGGGCGCCCGCCGGGCCGGGGATGCCGGCCCAGTCGGGGGCGGCGGGATCGGGCCGGCCCGTGTCCGGCGGGCGGGGCGCCGCTCAGTAGTTCTGCCACTCGTGGCGGGTGTACTCCAGGACCGCCGGGTCCATGAGGGTGCTGGCGCGGACGTCCTGGGGGCGGCGGTCCACGGGGAAGACCGTGGAGGCCTTCAGGACCGCGTCGTCCAGGAAGCGCAGCCGGGGCGCGTCGGCGGCCAGCCGCAGCGGCGGGGCGCCGCCGCCCCGGCCGGGCGCCGCCAGGACGAAGCCCCAGTTGCCGAAGCTCGGCACGTCCACCTGGTAGGCGGTCGTCCCGTACCCGGCCTCCCGTACCGTCCGGGCGATCGACCAGTACGACTTGGGCGCGAAGAACGGCGACCCGGCCTGCACCACGACCCGGCTCTCCGGCTTCAGCACGTGCGTGAGCAGGTGGTAGAACTCGACGCTGTACAGCTTGGCCAGCGCCGCCGTGTCCGGGTCGGGGAAGTCGATGACGACCGCGTCGTACCGCTGCCCGGCGTCCCGCAACCAGGTGAAGGCGTCCGCGTTGACGGCGGTGACGCGCGGGTCGGCCAGCGCCTGCCCGTTGAGCTCCACCAGCGGGCCGAACGAGCGCGCGAGGCGGGTCATCGCCGGGTCCAGGTCGACCAGCGTCACCTTCTCCACGTCGTCGTAGCGCAGCACCTCCCGCAGCGCCAGCGCGTCGCCGCCGCCGAGGACCAGCACCGACGACCGCTTCCCGGCGAGCGCCGGATGGACGAGGGCCTCGTGGTAGCGGTACTCGTCCACCGAGGAGAACTGCAGGTCGCCGTTGAGGAACAGCCGCGTGTCCGGCGCGCCGGTGAACGCGGTGGAGCGGGTGACGACGATGTCCTGGTACGGGGTGGTCTCGGCGTGCACGATCGGGTCCCGGTACAGCTGCTGGCGCGCCGTCACCTCGATGTCGTCGGCCAGCGCGTACACCGTGGCCAGCACCGCCAGGACCGCCGCGACGCCGCCCAGCAGACCCGCGCGGACCATCCGCCTGGTCTCACGGCGGAAGATCCACAGGACGACGCCGCCGCCCGCGACGGCGTTCACCGCCCCCACCACCAGCGCGCCCTTCAGCTGCCCGAACGCGGGCAGGAGCAGCAGGGGGAAGCAGAGGCCGCCGATGAGCGCGCCGACGTAGTCCGCGGCGAACATGTCCGCGACGGCGCTGCCCGCCTCCTGCCGCCGGATCCGCTGGAGCAGCGTCATCAGCAGCGGGATCTCCGCGCCGATCAGGAGGCCCACGACGAAGCAGGCGACCACCATGGCCGGCATGTAGATCCGCAGCCAGGAGAACGCCACGTACAGCAGGAGCACCGAGAGGCCGCCGACGAGGCCGAGGAGCAGTTCGACCAGCGCGAACGCGCCGACGGCCCGCCGCTGGAGCGGTTTGGCGGCCAGGGAGCCGATCCCCATGGCGAACACCATGACGGAGATGACCACGGAGGTCTGCATCACGGAGTTGCCGATGAGGTAGCTGCCCAGCGCCGTCAGGGCCAGCTCGTAGACGAGGCCGCAGGCGGCGCAGACGAACACCGCGAGGAGCAGCAGCACCCGTGTCCCCCGCGGGTAGCGGGGGCGGCCGGGGGCGGTGGCGGGCGGCGCGGCTCCGGTGGGGTCACCGGCCGCGGCGGGGGCGCCGGGGCGGTCGCGGTCGCCGGGGTCGCCGGATCGGGTGGTGTCCGGGGCGGTGGTGGTGCTCATGGGGTGGGGAGGCGTCAGGAGACGGCGGCGCCGACCATGAAGGCCGTGCCGATGTACATGGCCGCCTGGACCCAGGCGGCGGGGTGGGCGGCGGTGCCGTTGTCGTCCAGGACGGCCGCGCCGAGCCGGCCGGGCGTGAGCACGCCGATGAGGAGCGAGATGAGGGTCATCACGACGACGCCGGCCAGCCCGTACAGGAGGGTGCTCACCAGGCCGTAGCCGAGGCCGAGCTCCGACTCGCTGGCGCGGATGGACGCCTCGATGATCAGGCCGACGGCGACCATCTGCCCGGCGAGCAGCACGGCGGCGCCGCGGTTGCGCTCGGTCCACACGACGTGGAACAGCTTGCCGGGGGTCACCACGTCGAGCGCGACGAAGCCGACCACCATCACGACGAAGCCGACCAGGCCGTAGAGCACGGCGATGCCGGCCGACTCGAAGATCTCTGCCACGGGGATGCCTTTCGGGGTCGTCGTCGGGGACGTACGGAGTGCGGGTGGGGGTGCGGGTGCGGGTGCGTTCGGGGGGTGTGCGGGTCGGGCGCGGGGCGCCGGGTCACTTGCCGGAGCCGGGCCCGCCGCCGCGGAAGCTCGCGCTGTCGGGGTCCGGCCACTTCGAGAGGCGCGACTTCCAGCGCTTGTGCCCCGAACGGTAGTCGTCGACCTGGACGAGGCTGCCCGTCTGGTAGGGGCTGATGGCCACGATGTCGTCGCGGTAGCGCAGGAACACCATGCCGTCGTCGGAGTGGAGCCGTTCGATGGCGGCGGACTGGCCCTCGATCTCGTCCGCGACCGGCTGCGGCGGGTCCACCTCGTCCACGTAGTCGGCGCCGTTGGGCTTGTACTCGCTGACGATCCAGCTGTACGGCACCGGGTTGGCGGCCTCGTCGTCGTCCGGTTCATCGGCGCAGCCCGCGAGGAAGGCGGCGGTGATCAGCAGCGCGGTGATGCGTCGGGCGGGGGCGGTTCTCATCGGGCCTCCAGCCGGGTGTGGGTCGCCACGATCCGGCGGCTTCTCGGGTACGTGTGCCAGGTGCGCCAGGTCAGCGCCGTGCCGTCCTGCTCGACCGTCAACGCGGTCACCGCGTCGGCGGAGCCGGGGAAGACGCCGTACAGGGAGTTCGGGTGGGCGTCCGCCAGGTCGCGGATGCGCGCGACCTCGGCGCCGAACCCGGCGGCGCCGTGCGTGTCGACGCGGGCGCCGAAGGAGTAGTGCCAGTCGGCGAAGTCGTGCGTCACGGCCCCGGGCAGGCCGCCGCTGACACCGGGCAGGCAGGCGACGGTCTCGCGGACCGGACCCGCGCACACCTGATGCGAGGCGCCGAGCAGCCGCAGCTGGACGTCGAGCCCGCCGACGGTGACGTCGCGCACGGCCAGCGCGTGGCGGGCGGGGTGGCCGAGCGTGAAGGACAGCTGGTCGGCGTCGGTGTCCAGATACGGCGTGTCCAGGGCTATGCCGTTCACTGAAGAGATCCCCCGAGAGCCGTACCTGCGCGAGCGCGCCGAGTATGACACAGCGGCCACCGCCTGCTCCCGCGGGAGCCCGGAGGCCCCGAGCCCGGAGGTCCCGAGCCTCGGCCGCAAGGTCGGGGGCCCGAGGCGCGAGGTCGGGGGCCCGAGTGCGGTGCGGGACGGTGCGGAGGCCGCCGCGACGCGCGCGGTGCGGTGTGGAGGGGATGAGCGCTGTGCCGTGCGGGGGCGGCGGGGTGGCTCCGGTGGCTCCCGGGCCTCCGGTCCCCGGTGGGGTGACGCCGTGCGGAACCGGGCCGCACCGGGGACGGCCCGCACCCGTCGTGGGGGAGCGGCCCGGCCCGGGCGGTGCGGAGCGGAGTCGTACCGCCCTGAAAGCGGCGTGCTGCTGTACGGCGCCGTGCGCGACGGCCCGGATCTGAGGACCCTGCGGGTGCGGGCCCGCGATGGTGCGGACCTGGCGGGTGCGGGGCCCGGGTGTGCGGGGCCCCGCGCGTGCTCACGGGTGTGCGTCTTGCTGTGTGTTCCGTGTGCGCGTCCCGCGCGCTGTCCGCCCCGCGTGCGCGTCCCGTCCCGGGTGTGCGTCCCCGTGGTCCTCGCCGGTCGTGCCGCCGGATGCCGTTCGCGCGGACGGGACGTCACCGCCCCGCCATCGGCGGGAGGGTGGTGTTTCGGCCACCCCCATGGAGGGGGTCTGTGGTCTGGACCTTAAGATCGGTCTGGGGGATTTTCACCTCGTACGCGACCAGCGGCGCCCCCGCGGCCGCGCTTCCGCAGGTCGGGGCCGGGTGGCCGTCCCGGCCGGGGACCCTCCGCCCTCGACAGGGGCCCCCTCGGCGGCGACAAGGGTTTTCCCCCTACCGCGTTCATGGCGCGTTTCCCTACTGTTCCGGCACCGGCGGTTCCCCCTTCTGACTTGAAAATGTCAGGTGCATGCAACCCCATGCGTGCGACCCCAGGAGGGAGCCACCGGGGCGGCCCCGATGGTGAGGCCGTCGCGCCGGCGGCGGCGCCGGGACCCACCCGGCCCGGGGGCTGTGGAGGTACCCCACAAACAGCCACAGCCCCGTGCCGCCGCCGCGCCCCGCACCCTCAGCAGCTCCGGGAGTCGCCGGAGCCGCTCTCTGAAAGGGAACGACTTGAACGGTTCCAGGCGGAGACTGATATCCGTCGTGGCGGCGAGCGCCACGATCCTCGGCGTCGCGGCCACCTCCTCGGTGGCGCTCGCCGCGCAGGCCACCCCCTCCCCGCAGACGGCCGCGCAGGCCGCGAGCCCGGCCGCCACCCTGCCGTCCGCGCCCGTCGAGAAGGTCATCGTGACCTACAAGGCGAACGCGGCCGAGGCGACCTCCAACACCGCCGCCAAGAGCGACACCGCCGAGAAGGCAGCCAAGACGGGCGAGAAGCTCGCCTTCGAGCGCCGCCTCGCCGGCGGCTCCGCGCTCGTCGACCTGGGCACCGCGACCACCAAGCAGGACCTCGCCGAGGTCATGGCCGCCTTCCGCGCCGACCCGGCCGTCGCCGCCGTCGACGCCGACATCCGCGCCTACCCGATGGCCGTGACGCCCAACGACACGGACTACGCCAAGCAGTGGGACCTCTTCGAGCCCACCGGCGGCATGAACGTGCCCGGCGCCTGGGACAAGACGACCGGCAGCGGCGTCACCGTCGCCGTCATCGACACCGGCTACGCGGCCCACTCGGACCTCGCGGCCAACACGATCCCCGGCTACGACTTCGTCTCCTCCGCCACGGACGCCCGCGACGGCAACGGCCGCGACAGCGACCCGAAGGACGAGGGCGACTGGAGCGCCACCGACGGCGAGTGCGGCACCGGCTCCCGCGCGAGCAACTCCTCCTGGCACGGCACCCACGTCGCCGGCACCATCGGCGCCGTGACCAACAACGCCAAGGGCATCGCGGGCATCGCCCACGGCGCCAAGGTCCAGCACGTCCGCGTGCTCGCCAAGTGCGGCGGCTCCTCCTCGGACATCGCCGACGCCATCACCTGGGCCTCCGGCGGCACCGTCCCCGGCGTCCCGGTCAACCCCACCCCCGCCAAGGTCATCAACATGAGCCTCGGCGGCGCCAGCAGCACCTGCCCGACCGTCTACCAGAACGCCATCAACGGCGCCGTCTCGCGCGGCACCACCGTCGTCGTCGCGGCCGGCAACAGCAACACCAACGCCTCCGGCTTCACCCCGGCCAACTGCAACAACATCATCAACGTGGCCTCCACCAACCGCGCCGGCGCCCGTTCGTACTACTCGAACTACGGCACCATCGTGGACGTCGCCGCCCCCGGTGGCGAGACCCGCAACGGCACGACCCCCACGCCCGAGAACGGCATCTACTCCACGCTGAACTCCGGCACCACGGTCCAGTCGCTGGAGAACTACCAGCCGTACCAGGGCACCTCCATGGCCGCCCCGCACATCGCCGGCCTCGCCGCGCTGCTGAAGTCGGCCAAGTCCACGCTGACGCCCGCCGAGATCGAGTCCGCGATCAAGAGCAACGCGCGTCCGCTGCCCGGCGCCTGCTCCGGCGGCTGCGGCACCGGCATCGCCGACGCCGCCAAGACGGTGAACGCGGTCACCGGCGGCACCACCACGCCCACCCCGGGCACCACCTTCACCAACACCTCGGACGTGTCGATCCGGGACTACCAGACCGTCGTCTCCCCGATCACCGTCAGCGGTGTCAGCGGCAACGCCCCCGCCACCCTCAAGGTGAACGTCGACATCAAGCACTCCTGGCGCGGTGACCTCGTCATCGATCTGATGGCCCCGGACGGCACCTACTACCGGCTGAAGAACTCCAGCTCCAGTGATCCGACCGCCAACCTGCTCACCACCTACACGGTGAACGCCTCCTCCGAGGTCGCCAACGGCACCTGGTGGCTCCAGGTCAGCGATGTCGGCACGGGTGACACCGGCTACATCGACTCCTGGGGTCTCACCTTCTGAGACACCGGTAGGGACAACATCACCGCAGGTCAGGGGCGTGTTCCCGGCGTCGAGCCGGGGGCACGCCCCACCGCGCTACGCGAAAGTGCCGTCCACATGCCGGACAAGGAACCTGGACTCCCCGCCCCTGGTTCGTATCCTCACAGGGCGCGGGCAGGCGGCCCGCTGCGCACGGGGGCGGACCCGGGCGCCGGAGGGTGGTGGCACATGAGGACGACGCCGTACCCCTCCATGCCGGTCGGCCGGGCACAGCTCATCGACCGCCTCGACCGCACCCTCCAGACCCGCGGCCGGGCCGTGCTCACCGGACCCGCCGGCATCGGCAAGACGGAGGTCGCGCAGGCCGCGGCCGCCGAGGCCACCGCCCGCGGCGAAACGGTCCTCTGGCTCGCCCCGCAGCCCTCCGACCGCGACATGCCCGGCGCCGCCGCGGCCGCCCTCGTCGCCTCCGTCCCCCCGTCCGCGCTCGACGGCCTGCCCGGCCCGCAGCGCGACGCCATCGCCGTCCTGTGCCGCGAGGCCACCGCCCCCGACACCGGCTGGGACCCCATCGCCCTGCGCCTGGGCCTGGCCCGCATGCTGCGCACCCTCGCCGACGGCGGCCCCGTCCTCCTCGTCGTCGACGACACCCGCCACATCGACCCCGACAGCGCCGACCTGCTGCGCTTCGCCTTCCACCTCGCCCCGCCCGAGCTGCACGTCCTCGCCGTCGAGACCCCCGCCCCCTACGGCCCCGACGCCCCCTACGGCGACCCGGGCAGCGGCCCGTCGGCGGACAGCCGCGGCGCCGCCGACCCGGACGCGGCCGCCGACGGCACGCCCGCCGCGCTGTGGGTGCCCTCCGAGGCGGACGTCCTGCTCGTCCCGCCGCTCCAGGCCGACGAGATCGCCGAACTCCTCGTCCAGCACCGGCTCGCCTCCCGCATGGCGGGGCGCATCCACCAGGCCAGCGGCGGCAACCCGCGCCTCGCCCTGGCCGTCGGCCGCTCCCTGGCCGACTCCCGCACCCCCGTCCACCACGCCGAGGCGCTGCCCCTGTCCGGCCGCGCCCGCGACCTGGCCCGCCGGATGCTCGCCGCCGCCCCGCCGCCGGTCCGTTCCGCGCTGCTCCTCGCCGCGCTCGCGCTGCGCCCGACCGCCTCCCTGGTCCGCCGTGCCGGCCGGCCCACCGCCGAGGCCGAACTGGCCGCCGCCGAACGCGCCGGGCTCGTCTCCTTCACCGAGGACGGCGCCATCACCTTCACCGCCGGGCTCCTCCCGACGACCCTCGTCCACGACACCTGCTGGACCGAGCGGAGCGAGGCCCACACCGCGCTCGCCCGCGTCGTGGACGACCCCGTCGAGGCCGTCCGCCACCTGGCGCTCGCCACCGACGTCCCCGACGAGCGCCTCGCCGCCGAGGTCGCCGCCGCCGTGGAGACCGTACGCCGCCGGGGCAACAGCGCCCTCGCCGCCGAACTGGCCCTGCTCGCCGCCGAGTCCACCCCCGTCCACCTCGGGCGCCGCCGCATCGCCCGGCTCGCCGCCGCCGCGGAGGAAGCCGCCCGCGCCGCCCGCGCCGACCTCGCGATGCGCGCCGCCGCCGACCTCCTCGCCCGCGACGCCGGCCCCGAGGACCGGGTGCGGGCCCGGCTCGCCGTCCTGGACACCGCGAGCCAGGGCCTCACCGACCTGGACGAGCTGTACGTCCACGCCCTGGAGGACTCCGAGGGCAACCCGGCGCTGCGCGCGGCCGTTCAGCTGCGCCTCGCCGTCAAGTACGTTCTCGCCGACGGCGACCCGGTCCGCTCCCGCGCCGCCGCCGTCGAGTCGGCCGCGCTCGCCCAGTCGGCGGGCGACAACAACACCGCCGCGGAGGCCCTCACCCAGCAGGCCCGCATGGACCGCGTCCTCGGCTCGCCCGACGCGGACAAGACCCTCGCCGAGGCCCGCGAACTCGAACGGGCCGTCCGGCCCCTCGGCGTCCGCAACTCCGCGCAGATCCTGACCATCCGCCACGCCCTCTTCGACGACCGGCTGGCCGAGGCCCGCGACGAGATCAACGCCCTGCTGCCCCTGGTCGAGCGGCGCGGCACCGTCGAGGACACCATCGAACTGCTCCACACCCTCGCCGCCGTGGAGGCCCGCCGCGGCCAGTGCGCCGCCGGCCTGCAGCACGCCCACCGCGCCCTCGCCCTCACCCTGGAGGCGGGCCTGTCACCCGGCCCCGCCTGGTACACCCTCGCCATCACGGAGACCGCCGGCGGTTCCTTCGCCCGCGCCCTGCGCTACGCCCGGCGCAGCGCCCAGGCGTCGGAGGAGGAGGGCGACAACGTCTTCCTCTCCCGCGCCCTGTACGCCCTGGGCCGGGTGCAGCTCGTCACCGGCGACGTCGCCGCCGCGGTGGAGACCCTGCGCCGCGTCCAGGAGGGGGAGCGCCGCCAGGGGACCGTGGACCCGTCGATGCTGCGCTGGCACGAGGAGCTGGCCGAGGCGCTGCTCGCCGCCGACGCGCGCGAGGAGGCCGAGTCCCTCGTCGCCGAGGTGCGCCCGGTCGCCGAGCGCCTGGGCCGTACGACGGTGTCGCTCGGCCTGGACCGGGCGTACGCGCAGTGCCTGGCGGCGGCCGGGAAGCCCGAGGAGGCGGCGGGGCTCCTGGCGGCGACGGCGGAGCGGTTCGCCGAGCACGGCCTCGTACTGGAGCAGGGCCGCTGCCTGATCGCGCTGGCGCGGGTGGAGCGCCGCAGGCGCAGGCGCTCGGCCGCGCAGCAGGCGCTGAACGCGGCGGCCGCCGTCTTCGAACGGGCCGGGGCCGCGCCCTGGCTCGACCTGGTGGCGGAGAGCCCGGCCCGCGCGGAGAGCGCCCCGGCGGGCGCCGCCGGCGCGCTGTCGCGGCTCACCGAGGCGGAGGTGCGGCTGGCCCGGATGGTCGGCCAGGGCGCCAGCAACCAGGAGGCGGCCGCACGGCTCTATCTGAGCGTGAAGACCGTCGAGGCGCGTCTGACCCGCATCTACCAGAAGCTCGACGTGCGCTCCAGGGCCCAGCTGGCCACGGTCATCAACCAGGCCAGGCCGGGACGCGCGGGCGCGGCCGGCGCCGACGACCTCGCCTGACGGCGCCCGCCCCGCCCTGCGGCCGCCGGACTGACCGGACTTCGTGCCGCCGTGTCGCCCGGGCCTGGGGTGCCGCCCGGGGCCGGCGTGCCGCCGTGGGCGACGTGCCGCCGGGGCCGGTGTGAGCCGACGGTCCGCCGTCGCCGCCGGATTGGCCGGAGTCCGGCATCCCGTCGCGCCCGGCGATCGGAGCCCGGTATCCCGCCGCGCCCGGCAATCGGAGTCCGGCACCCCACCGCGGTCGGCATCGGTGCCCGGCCCCCCTGCGGTCGGCATCGGTGCCCGCCGATCCGTCGCCGCCGGACACGGCACCGCCGCGCGGCGCAATCGCGTGCCGCGCGGCGGTGGGGGCGGGTGGTCAGTGCTGTACGGTCTCGCCGCCCGCGTGGGCCGTGCCGCCCTGCGAGACGCCCTCGGCGGCACCGTCGACCAGCGACGTGACGGTGTCGGTGCCGACCAGCGAGCCGGGGTCCGGCAGGCCGCCGCCGACGACGGCGTGCGAGGACGGGGTGAGCAGGGACGTGACGACTCCGGCGGCGAGGGACGCCACGGCGAGCATGCTGCGCTTCTTCATGCCCTGAACAACTACGGGGACGCGCTTGCGGTCACGGCCCTCCCGCGACCAATTGCCGCCGGGGCGCCCGCCCGCCGCCGTGGAGCGCCGCCCGGGGCCCCGTCCTACGGTGGAGGGGGGCCGCCGCACGGAGGAGGACGCCATGGTCACCGTCGACGACGCCGCCGCACGGGAGGAGTTCGCCGGCCGGGTCGTGGCCGCGCTCAACGGCGCCGCGACCGCGCTGCTCACCAGCGTCGGCCATCGGACCGGCCTGTTCGACACGATGGCCGGTTTGCCCGCGGCCACCAGCTCCGAGATCGCCGAGGCGGCCGGGCTGCACGAGCGGTACGTGCGGGAGTGGCTCGGCGGCATGGTCGTCAGCGGCTTCGTCGCCTACGACCCCGAGGGCGCCCGCTACACCCTGCCGCCCGCCCACGCGGCCGGCCTCACCAGGGCGGCGGGGCCGGACAACCTCGCCACCCTCACGCAGTACGTCGGCCTCATGGGCGGCGTCGAGGACCAGGTCGTGGCGGCGTTCCGCGACGGCGGGGGCGTCCCGTACACGGCGTACCCCCGGTTCCAGCAGCTCCAGGGCGAGGAGAACGGCCGCGTCTTCGACGCCGCGCTCGTGGACACCGTCCTGCCGCTCGCCCCCGGCCTGACCGAACGCCTCCGGGACGGCGCCGACGCCCTCGACGTGGGCACCGGGCAGGGACACGCGCCCGTCGTGATGGCCCGCGCCTTCCCCCGCAGCCGCTTCCACGGCCTGGACCGCTCCGAGGACGGCATCGCGGCCGGGCGGGACGAGGCGGCCCGGCTCGGCCTGCACAACGTCCGCTTCACCGTGGGCGACTCGACCGGCATCAGCGGTACGTACGACGTCATCACCGCCTTCGACGTCATCCACGACCTGGCCGCGCCCGCCGAGACCCTCGCCGCGATCGCCGCCGCGCTCCGCCCGGACGGGATCTTCCTCATGGGCGACATCGCCGCGTCGAGCCGGCTGGAGGAGAACGTCGACCATCCCTTCGGGCCGACCCTGTTCGGCTTCTCCGTCTTCTACTGCATGACCACGTCCCTCAGCACGGGCGGTGCGGGGCTCGGCACGGTGTGGGGCGAGCAGACGGCCCGCGCCATGCTCGCCGAGGCGGGCTTCACCCGGGTGGACACCCACGGCGTCGAGGGCGACCCGATCAACTTGTACTACGTCTGCCGGAAGGACTGAACCGGGGCCGGGCCGCCCCCGCCAGGGCCCGTCCGGAAGGGCCGGGGCCGCCCGTGACGGGCGCCTGCGGGTGTCCTGCGCGCACGCGCGGGTGAGGGATGGGCTGCCGGGTGTGCACGTGCCCGCGGGGGAGGGCCGGCCAGCGTGAACGCGCCTGCGGGCAGGGGCCGGGGCGCGTTGTCAGTGGCGCGTGCTGAGATGGGTTCACGGTGAGTGACAGGAACGGACAGGGGGGTCTTGCCGTGGACGTGCCGGAGATGTGCGCCTCGCTTCTGAAGGTGCTGCGCGGGGGCGATGAGGCGGCGTCCCGCGAGGCGGGCGGGGAGAGCGGGCGTCGGGGCGATGACGCCGCGTCGGGCGGGACCGGCGGGGAGAGCGGGCACGGGCAGGCCGCGGCGGCGCTGCGGGCCGCGCTCGGCTCGCCGAAGGGGCCCGGCCCGGGGCGGCTGATGGAAGCGGCGCGCGCCGCGGGCGAGTGGGACGACGCCCTCGCCGCCGAGGTCCTGCGGCGCGGGCGGCCCGCGCGCGCGTTCGCCGGACTCCTGGACGGGGAGCCGCCGGAGCCGGACGGTGAAGTGGCCGGCCTGCTGCGCGAGCTGACGGACCGTCACCTCCAGGGGGACCCGGAGCGGTGGCGGGGCCTGCACGACGCGCTCGGCACCGCGCGCGATCCGCTGCCGGACCTGGTCGCGGCCCGTCCCGCACCGGTCGGCGGCACGCCGCCGCTGCCGCCCAAGTCCGCCGCCGACACGCTCGCCCTGCTGCTGGACCACACGGCGCCCCAGCACGCGGCCGCCGCGCTGACCGCCCTGCCCGACCGCACCGTCGACACCCTGCTCTCCCGCGGCAGCCTGCCCCGCCCCGCGCTGACGGCGGCCGTCGTGGCGCACGGCGACTCCCGGTCGCGGACCGCCCTCGCCCGGCACCCCCGCGTGGATGCCCGCGTCCTGAAGGCCCTCGTCGCCGCCGACGACCCGGCGGTCAACGCCGCCGTGTACCGCAACCCGCGCTGCACGCCGTCGCTGCGCCGCGCCATCACCCACGCGCTGGACCGCGTCCCGCTCGACGCCGCGCTCCGCGCCGAACTGCTGTCCCCGGCGACGGACGGGTCGCGCAGCCTCACCGCGCCGCTCCTGGGCTGCGGCGATCCGGCACTTGTGGTGCGCGCCCTGCGCGCGGGCGTCCGCAAGGTGGCCCAGCGGTACGCCCTGCTGCGCGTATGGGAGCGCCGGGGCCCCGAGGCCATAGGGACGCTGCTGGCGGACGCCGAGGCCATGCGGTACGTCCACGAGGAGGTGCGGGCCGACGTCGCCGCCGCGCTCGGCGAAGTGGACGGGGCGGCCCGGCTGCGCGCCGAGGGGGAGCCGTACGACGACCCTGACGCGCTGCCCCGCCTGCTGAGCACCAGCCGGGGCACCAGCACCCTGCGCGACCTGCTCAACGAGCCGTACGCGCACGACATGCGGGCCCTCGCCGCCGCCAACCGCCGGGCGCCCTTCATGCCGAAGGCCGCGGAGGAGCTGGTCCGGCACGAGGACGCCACGGACGACGAGCGCGCCGAGTTCCGGCTGACGCTGCTCAACGCCGCCTGGCGGGCGGGCGGACGCATCGCCGGGAACCTCACGCCCCCGGAGCGGCGACTCGCCGGGGAACGGCTGGACGCGTCGGCCGGCGAGTGGGCCGTCGGTGTGGTGCGGGCCGGGCTTCTCGACCCGTTCCTGCTGGTCACCGCCGCCCGGCCGGCCGGGCAGGCCGTGCGCGCCCTGAGAGCCCTCGTCGACCAGGGCCTGTGGACGGGGGAGCCCCGCGTGGCGTTCGTCCACCTCTGCCACGACACGCTGGGAGCACGCCCGGACGCGTGGGAGGCGCTGTTCACCGCCCTGCCGGACCACCCCGGAACACTGGCGGAGGCGATCCACGAGGCCGCGTCGGCCACGACCGGCGCGGAGCACGCGGCGGAGCCGCCCGGAACGGTCCCGGACGCGCCGCCGGAGACCGACGGGGCGGTACCGGACGTGCGGCCGGTCACCGACGGGGCGGTGGCGCCCGCCGGGGCTTCGGGGCCCGACGGCGAGCCGGGGCCCGACGGCGAGCCGGTGGCCGGCGGGGAACGGTCGGCCGGCGGGGCACCGATGTCCGCGTCCGCCGGGGACGGGGACGGGGACCAGGCCGTGCCGCCCGCGGCGCCCGTGGGGGAGCGGGCGCGCAGTGCGCTGGGGGCGTTCGACCTGCTGGTGTCGCTCGCTCCCGGTGGGGCCGCGCCGCTCCCGGACGACCGGGGCGTACTGCGGTACCTGGCGGCCCACCGGGAGGGCGACACGCCCGCGTGGCGGCACCCCGAGTGGCTGTGGCGGGCCTGCGAGGACCAGGGGCTGGACGACCTCGTCCACCCGTGCGAGACGCCGACGCGCGAGGAGGCGCTGGCGTGGCTGCGGGACAGCGAGGACCGGACCGCCGAGGGCCGTGTCGCCGAGCGCGCCTTTCTGTACGGCGTGCTCGACGGCGACGACCTGCTGCACCACCTGCCCGCCTCCCGGCTGATGGACCTGCCGTACGACTGGGACGGTCTGGCGTTCACCACCGCCTGGCGCCGGTCCGTCGCCGCGTTCCTCGACCGGCAGCTGGGAACCGACCCCGACGCGTGGCTGGGCCTGGCCGCGGCGGCCCGCGAGGCGGACGGCACCGCCCCGTGGCCGGAGCTGCTCGACCGGGCGCGCCGCACGGGCCCCCGGCCGGCCGAGGTGCTGCGCGAGCGCTGCGGCGTCCCCGGGGAAGGACCGGTGCCCGGCGACCCCGAGGCCGCGCTGGCCCTGCTCGCCCGCGGCAACCACCTGTGGGAGTGGCCGCTCGGCGCGCTGCTGTGCGAGGCACGTGAGGAGGCCGTCGCGGCGGTACTGCCCCGCCTCGGGACCTACGGGCCGTGGCTCCTCGCCGCGTACCTCATGCGGAACAGGCCCACCCCGCGCGCCCCCTTCGCCCACCTGCTGCGGCTGCGCGACCCCGCGGCGCTGCGGATCCTGTCCGCGCAGCACCGGTGGCTCGGCGACGACGCCGTGCGCGGGCTTCTCGACCTGCCCGACCCGGAGGTGGACCTGGCGCTGCTGCGCACCTCCCACGACCGGACCGTGCTGCGGCGTCTCGTCGCCCGGCCGGGTCCGGCGACGGCGCGGCTCGCCGCCGACCTGCGGGCCGACCCGCTCGCCCAGCCGCCGGGCGGCACGGTGTGGCTGGAGTCGCCGGAACCGGACCTCGTGGAGCTGCTGTTCGCCCGCTCGGGCAAGCGCCTGAACCTCGCCCAGCAGCTCGTCGGATGCCTGAGCCTGCTGCGTCACGGCGGGCCCCGGAGGCTGGCCGCCCTCGCCGACGGCGGGCTCCTCGGCGCGACCGCGACCCGGCTGTGCCAGAAGGCCCTCGCGTCGGACGACCCCGAGGCGCCCCTCGCGGCCAGGCTCCGCCGCGAGCTGTCCGCCGAGCGCCTGGTGAAACGGCTGCGCGGGGCCCGCCACCAGTGGGCGGCCCGCGAGATCGCCGTGGAGACGCCCGGCCCGCTGGACTGGTCCGCCTTGGAGGCCGCGCACCGCGACGACCCCCTGCCCGGTTGGGACGAACTGGTGCGGCGCCCCGACGCGCCGCACGGCATACGGCTGCGCCACGCCGGCCTGCTGCGGGTGCCGCCGCGGGACGGCGTGCCGCTGGGGCGGGAGCTGACGGTGGCGCGGTTGCGCTGCGGCCTCGGCTTCCACCACCGCGAGCCCATGGACGCGGTCCTCGACCATCTGCTGGAGAGCGCCCAGCTGACCGGCCGGGACCTGGTCCACGAGGCGGCGCCGGCGGCGGTCGTCCTCGCCTACCTCAACCGGGCGCGGCTGCGCCGCGACGCACCCGCGGAGGTGCGGGTCGCCGTGGCGGAGACGGAACGGCTGGTGGGGGAGCGGCTCGGCGGTGACGCGCCGGCCTGGCGCCGGGTGGCCGCCCGCCTCACCGAGCGGGAGCCGGACTGGGAGCCGCTGGCCCCGGTGCCGTCACTCCTGTCGGTGCGGTAGCGGGCCGCGGGCTTCACTCCGCCGTGCCCGGGCTCTGACCGGGGTCGGGCGGGGTGCCGTCGCCCGGGGGCGAGCCGTTGCCGCCGTCGGACGGGGTGTCGGGGCTCTGGCCCGGCGGCGAGCCGTCGGGCGGCGGGGCCTCGGTGTCCGGGGTCTGCCCGCCGGGGTTCTCCCCGGGGGTCGTCCCGCCGTCCCGCGTCGTGCCCGTCTCGCCCGCCGGGGTGTCGGTCGGGGTGTCCGGCGGCCGGGTCGTCGGCTTGTCCGTTGGGCTGTCGGTCGGCTTGTCCGTGGGCTTGTCGGTCGGCTTGTCCGTCGGGCTGTCCGTCGGCGGGGTGGTCGTCGGGCCGTCCGGGGACGTGGGCGGCTTCGTGGTGGCCGGCGATGTCGTGTCGCCGGGAGACGGGGAGGTGCCGGCGGGGTGCGGCCGCTCGACGGGTTTGCCGGTCACCGGGTCGATCACGGTGAACGTCGGCACGGGGGTCGGGGCGGGCACCACGACCACGATCTCCTCGGCCTGGAAGCCCGGCCACGTCTTCCCGACCACCTTCTCGGGCCGCTCCACCTGCGGCCGGTCCAGCGGGTTGCCGCAGGCGCAGCGCACCCGGGGCACGCCGTACTTGTCGATGAGCACGGCCGTGCCGGCCTGGAGGACCGCCTGGTACGGGACGGCGCGCCCGTCCTCGTACCCGTGGTTCGTGACCAGCGTGTCCAGGCGCAGCTGCACGGAGGTCAGCCCGCGCAGATAGCCGGGCAGCCCCTCCGGGGTGGTGCGCAGCACCGAGGCGAAGGCGCCGGCCTTGGCCCGGTCTGCCTGGAGGTAGGAGATCTGCTTCTCCACGTCGCAGACGGCGCGGTTGCCGCTGCCGCCGTACAACTGGGGAGCCGAGCCCGCGTACTGGTGGCGCTGCTGGGTGGGGAGCCGCTTCACGTCCCGGTCGGCCGCGATGTCCGTGCTGGGCGTGAAGCTGTTCGGGGGACGGTAGGAGACGCTCTCCGCGCTCACCGCCTGCGCCTTGTCCGGGCGCGACAGCACCACGGCCAGCGCGATCGCCGCCACCAGGACACCGACGAGGGAGGCGACCACCGGGACGGACCGCCACCAGGGGCGCCCGCCCCCGCCGCCGGCGCGGCGCGCTCCTCCCCCGGGTCCGTCCCCGCCGCCCCCTCCACCACCGCCTCCGCCGGGCGGCGGCGGGGGAGTCGCCGGAGGCTGTCCGGGAGCCGTACTGCCTGGTCTGGGATGCGAGAGGGGGCCCGACGGGGGACCCGTGGGGCGGCCGGACGCAGGGTCGGAAGTCACATTCGTCCCTTTCTTCCGTTCCGCGTTCATTGTGTGCCCCATGCGGGTGCCGTCCGCAAGCCGGGAGCCCAGGACCGTGCCTAGCGTGAGCGATGTGAGCAGCCACAGCGCCGCGCGGAGCGGCACAGCAGCGCACGGTCCCGGCCACGCCGTGCGGGCCGGCCTCCACGCCCTCCTCGCGGTGGTCGCCGCGCTCGCGGCGATGGCGGTCACCGCGGCCCTCGGGCTGTGGGCGGCGGGCGCCACGGACCTGCCGGGCGGCTCGTTCCCCCGGATCGTCGCCGCCGTCGTCGTCATGGCGGCGGGCGGTGACGTCGAACTGGCGGGCGGCGCGGGCGAACTCGCCCGTACGGACGCCGAACTGACCGCCATGCCGCTGTCCGTGTCGCTCGTCGGCGCGCTCACCCTCGCGACCGGGTTCCTGCGCCCGCTGCGGCACCGGGCCGTGGCCTCCACGGGCGAACTCCTCGCCAGGATCGCGGGCACGGCCGCCCTCTGGCTGGCCGCCCTGGCCGTCGTCGCGGGCCTGGCCCGGCACACCTTCACCGATCTGCTGCCCGCGGACTCGCCCGCCGACCTCATCGGCGACCTGCTCGGCGACGTCCTCGACGCCGCGCCCAGCGTCGGCTTCCGCGCCGATGTCGGTACGACGCTGCTGTACGGGCTGCTGTGGGTGCTGGGCGTCCTCCTGCTCGCCCTCCTCGTCTCCCGCCGGGCCCCGCTCCCGGCGCGGCTGGTGCGCTACCAGGAACCGGTGCGGCCCGCCGCGTCCGCGATGCTGTTCCTGCTCCTCGCGTACGTCGTGCTGGGCCTCGCCACCGGGGTCGTCGTGGCCGCCACGCGCGGCCACGCCTCGGAGACCTTCGCCGTACTGCTGCTCGGCCTGCCCAACCTGGTGTGGCTCGCGCTGGGCCTGGGCATCGGCGCGTCCTGGGAGGGCAGGGTCGACGGCCCGTTCGGCCTGCCCATGCCGCACGTCCTGGACCAGGTGCTGCGCGGCCCCGGGCAGACGACGCTGGACGTGCGGACCCTCGCCGCCCACGACGACCGGGCCTGGTGGCTGATCCCCGTGGCGGCGGTGCTGCTGCTGGCCGCCGCGTGCCTCATGGTGATCCGCTCGCCCGCCCGCACGCGGCTGTGGCAGCAGGCCCTGCACCTGGGGGTGGCCTTCGCGGTGACGCTGCTCGTCGTGGCGCCGCTGACCCGCCTGGACGCCCGCCTCGGGCTGTCGCTGCTGGGCATCTTCGAGGTGGACGCGCTCGGCGGGCGGGTCCACCTCCACCCCCGTGTGTGGGCGGCCGCCGGCTGGGCCCTGCTGTGGGGCGCCGTCGCCGGGTTCGCCGCCGGGCTCCTCACCCGCCGGGTCCGGCACCGCGGCGAGGCCGACGCCGCACCCCCCGTCCGCTGACCCGGCCAGGCCCGTCGTCGCATGCCCCGGACGGCAGCCGCGGGGCCGGTACGGGGCGGCAGCGGCGCCGGTACGGGGCGGCCGCGGCGCCGGTACGGGTCGGCCGCGGCGCTGGCGAGGGGCGGCCGCGGGGCGCTCCGGCCGCGCGAGGGGCGCTCCGACCTCGCGCGGAGGGCTGCGACCGCGCGCCTGCTACGGGGTGGCGCCGGG
This sequence comes from Streptomyces sp. SudanB25_2051, assembly GCF_964272635.1. Taxonomy (NCBI): domain Bacteria; kingdom Bacillati; phylum Actinomycetota; class Actinomycetes; order Kitasatosporales; family Streptomycetaceae; genus Streptomyces; species Streptomyces sp. SudanB25_2051. Next base: position 282,519 of record NZ_OZ186787.1, on the reverse strand, counting down.
GCCCCGGAAGACCGGCAGGGCCCACAGCGGGGGAGCGGGCGGCGGGGGCGGCGGACCGGCGGGCCGCGCGGCGCCCGGACGGCCGTCCTGGGCCCGGCCCCGTTCCGCGGGCTCCTCGGGCGCGCGGCCGGGCGCGCCGGCCGTCGCGACCCGCCGGAGCTCCGTCAGGAACTCCATGCAGGAGTCGAACCGGTGCTCCGGGGCCTTCGCCAGCGCCTTCGCCAGCACCCCGTCCACCGCCGGGGGCAGCCCCGGACGCACATCGCTCAACGGGGGCGGCGGGTCGTACTGGTGCGCCCACAGCAGCGCCATGTCGTCGTCCCTGCGGAACGGCGGCGCCCCCGCCAGCATCTCGTACACCACGCACCCCAGGCTGTACACGTCGCACCGGCCGTCCACGGGACGTCCCGAGATCTGCTCGGGCGCGACGTAGTCGAGCGTCCCCACGAACTGCCCGACGCTGGTCAGGCCGGTCAGCGACAGGGACTTCTTCGTCAGCCCGAAGTCGGTGAGGTACACGTGCTCGGGCCGGTCGCTGTCGGTGCCCTCGGCGACCAGGACGTTGCCCGGCTTCACGTCCCGGTGCACCAGCTCGTGGGCGTGCGCGGCGTCCAGAGCCGAGGCGACCTGCACACCGATGCGCACCGCCGTGGCGATGGGCAGCGGCCCCGTGCGGTCCAGCAGCGCCCTCAGGTCCTGGCCGGGCACGTACCGCATCGCGATGTACAGCCGGCCGTCGGCCTCGTCCGCCTCGAACACCGGCACGATGTTCGGGTGGTCGATGGCCGCGGCGACCCGCGACTCGTGCGCGAAACGCTTCCGGAACGTGTCGTTGCCCGCCAGCTCCGGAGAGAGCAGCTTCAGCGCGACGGTGCGGCCGAGCCGCAGATCCGTCGCCCGGTAGACGACCGCCATGCCGCCCTGGCCGATCTCCGCGTCGACCCGGTAGTGCGCGATGTGCTCGCCCACCAGCCCCGAGGCCCGACCGCCGGGCAGACCGGCACCCACGCTCCTCACCCGTCACCCGCCCCCTCGCGCCCGGCGCTCCCGAGGCCGGCGTCCGTGCCCGTGTCCGGCGGGTCGACCACCCGTGTGGGCTCGGCGTCGGGGGGCCGGCCGGGCCGCCGTGCCCCCTCCGACGCGCCCGCGCCCGCGCTGCCGCGTTCGCCGCTCCCGGCGTCCGCCCCCGCGCCCGTGTCCGCGCCCGAACCGATGCCGGGTCCCGTGCCGGCGTCCGCGCCCGGCGCCCGTACGACGCGCGTGGGCTCGTGGACCGGCGGGGCGTCCGGTGCCGCGCCGTCGGACGGGGCCGGCCGCGCGTCGTCGGGCCGTACGGGCACCACACGGGTCGGCTCATGACCCGCCGCCGCGCCGGGACCGCCCGAGGAGCCGGGACCGCCGCCCGATGTGCCGGGACCGCCCGACGTGCCGGGCGGCGTCGCGCGGGTCGCGCCGTGGGACGGGGGCGGGTGCGCGGACGGGGTGGACGAGGTGGCGTACTCGGCCAGCCGCCTGCCGTCGCAGTACAGCCAGCGCTCGTGCTCGGCGTCGTACAGCCACATCGCCTCGCCCTCGACGACGACGCCCAGCCGCAGCCCGGCCGTGCTCCGCCGGAACCCCTCACCGTCCGTACGGCCCTCCGCCAGGTCCTCGGCCGCCGCCCGGTACCGGCCGAGCGACGCCTCCGCGTGGGCCAGCAGCGGGCGCGGGTCGGCGGCGCGCGCCATGTCCCGCGCGGCGGCCGGCGGGTCGTCGGGCACGGAGACGAGCAGCCGCCCGTCCACCCACGCCGACCAGCCGTTCGAGCACAGGACCCGCGCCCAGTCGCCCGTCCGCTCCAGCAGCTGCACCGGCAGGAACGGGTCCAGCGGCACCGTCGGCCTGGCCGAGCCGGGCGTCTCCCACGCGGGCATCCCGTACCGCGGGACGACATGGGTCGGCCGGAAGTCGTCGAGGACCAGGTCGTCGGCCCGCACCGCAGAGCCCATGGAGCGCCTACTTTCGCATGATCACCGGTTCGTGGCGGCGCAGCAGCCGCACCACCGCGAACCCCAGGAGGACGGCGAGCGCCAGCAGCACGCCCATGTCGAGCAGCCACGTCGGCAGGTCGTGGGCGAACAGCGGGTCGCGCGTCCGCTCACCCGGCACCGTCGCGCCCAGGTCGACGGTCGACGCCATCGCGGCGAACGCCCACCGGGACGGCACCAGCCACGCCAGCTGTTCCAGCACCGGCGTGCCCCGCACGGACAGCAGCGCCCCGCAGAACACCACCTGCACGATCGCGAGGAGCACCAGCAGCGGCATGGTGACCTCCTCCTTGCGGACCAGCGCCGACACGAAGAGGCCCAGCATCATCGCCGTGAACGACAGGGCGGCCACCGCGAGCGCCACCTCCGCCAGCGGCGGCAGCAGCACGCCCTTGCCGTCCGGCACGTTCATCGGCACGCCGACCAGGGCGACCAGCGTCAGCACCACGGCCTGCACCACCGTGACCAGGCCGAGCACCACCACCTTCGACATCAGGTACGCCGACCTGGACAGGCCGACGGCCCGTTCCCTCCGGTAGATGGTCCGCTCCTTCACCAGCTCCCGCACCGCGTTGGCCGCGCCCGTCAGGACACCGCCGACGCACAGGATCAGCAGCACGTTCAGCGTGGACTCGCCGCCGAGCCTCCCCTCGGACAGCGCCCGCGCCATCGCGCCCATCACGAACGGCAGCGCGACCATGATGGCGAGGAAGGTCCGGTCGGCGCTCAGCGCGGCCGCGTACCGGCGTACGAGCGTCCGCAGCTGCGAGCCCCAGCTCTGCGCCTTCGGCGGCGGCGGGGGCGGCGGCGCGGCGGCGGCCGTGCCCGGCGCGGGCTCGGCGGGGCGCCGCATCGCCGCCTCGATGTACCGCTCGTGGTACGCCGAGTCGCGGTAGCGGCCCGCCCAGTCCCGCTCCCGGTCGTTCTCGAACGCCTCGAACGCCTCCGGCCACTGCGCGCAGCCGAAGAAGCCGAGCGCCTCGCCGGGCGGCCCGTAGTAGGCGATCCTGCCGCCCGGCGCGAGGACCAGGAGCCGGTCGCACACGTCGAGGCTGAGCACGCTGTGGGTGACGACGACGACGGTGCGCCCGTCGTCGGCGAGCCCGCGCAGCATGTGCATCACCGACCGGTCCATGCCGGGGTCGAGACCGGACGTCGGCTCGTCCAGGAACAGCAGCGACGGCTTCGTCAGCAGCTCCAGCGCGACGCTGACGCGCTTGCGCTGACCGCCCGACAGGCTGTGCACGGGCTGGTCGGCCCGCTGCTCCAGGCCCAGTTCCCGCATCACCTCGTCGACCCGCGCCTGCCGCTCCGCCTTGCGGGTGTCCTCCGGGAAGCGCAGCTCGGCCGCGTACGTGAGGGCCCGGCGCACCGTCAGCTGGAGGTGCAGGATGTCGTCCTGCGGCACGAGCCCGATGCGCTGGCGCAACTCGGCGTACTGCCGGTACAGGTCGCGCCCGTCGTACAGGACCGTGCCGTGGTCGGCGGGGCGCAGCCCGGTCAGCGCGTTCAGCAGCGTCGACTTGCCGGCGCCGCTCGGGCCGACCACCCCGAGGAGGGTCTTCTCGCCGACGGGGAACGTCACCCCGTCCAGCAGCGTCTTGCGGCCGCCGTCGACGCGGACGGCGAGGTCCTGCACGTCGAGGGAGACCTCGCCGGTGTCGGTGTACTCGACGAGGCGCCCGGCGACGACGCAGTACGCGCGGTGGCCGATGCCGATGATGTCCTCGGGCGTCACGCGGGCCTCGTCGACCGGGCGGCCGTTGAGGTACGTGCCGTTGTGGCTGCCCAGGTCGCGGATGGCGTACGTGCCGTCCGGGCGGGACGTCAGCTCGGCGTGGTGCCGGGAGACCACCAGGTCGTCCACGACCACGTCGTTGTCCGCGGCCCGGCCGATGCGCACGGTCCGGGTCGGAAGGGGGCGCACGGAGGTGGGGCGCCGGAAGGTGCCGGTCGAGCCGGGCAGCGAAACGGACGAGGGCCGGGGCTCTGGCGCGGGCCCCGCGTCGGGGAGGTCCCCGTACGCGGGGGCGGGGCCGGGCCCGGCCGGCTCGCCGGGCGGTGGTGCGATGCCGGGGTCCCGCGCGCCGCCGGCCGCCGCTCCGGGCTCCCGGTCGCCGTCGGACGACGGGGCCCGCGCGGACAGCGGCGACGCGCCCGCCGCCCCGGCAGGCGGCGGCGTGCCGTACGCCTCCTCGCCCGGCTCCGGCGCGCCCGCCCGGTCCCCGGCGTCCACCGGGCCGCCCGCCCCGTCCTGGGGGAAGCCCGGGCCGGTGACGGGCGCGAGGTCCGGTCCGCCGACGCCGTCGCGCGCGGCGCCCGCGTCGGGCGGGAGGCCGGGGGCCGCGGCTCCCGGTGCGGCGGGCCCGGCACCGGCCTGCGGCGGACCGGCGGCCGACAGGACCGCCTCGGGGCCGTCGTCCGGGTGGCCGAAGCGCAGGACGGTTCCGGCGCGCACATCCCGTTCGGTGACGCGCAGGCCGTCCGCGTAGGTGCCGTTCGTACTGCCCTCGTCCCGGACCGTCCACCGGCCGTCCTCGTCGCGGAACAGCGCGTGGTGCCAGGAGACCCTGGGGTCCGCGAGCGGGATGTCACTCGCCGGGTCGCGTCCGACCCGGTAGACGTGGCTCGGACGCAGCACCGTGGAGTGCCCGTCGACATCGACGACCAGCTCGGGTGCGGTAGGCACGACGGGCCGCTCTCCCATGAGGGAATTTTATCTTTTCGTACCGGAATGCGCCTGATGCGCGGAGTGTGCCCACGGTGGGGAGGGGAACGCGGAAACCGATCCGACACCCCCCGACAGGAGGACCCCCATGACGTCCGACCGCGCACCCGAGAACCCCACGACCGCGCACCCCCGCCCGGACTTCCCCGAGCAGGAGCAGCAGCATCCCGGACGCACCGACGCGATGAGCCCCCGCCCCGACCACGGTGAGGAGTCGTACCGGGGCAGCGGCCTGCTGAAGGAGCGGGCCGCGCTGGTCACGGGCGGCGACTCGGGCATCGGCCGCGCGGTGTGCCTGGCCTTCGCACGCGAGGGCGCCGACGTGCTGTTCACCCATCTCCCGGAGGAGGCCGAGGACGCCCGCGAGACCGTGCGGCTCGTGGAGGACGCGGGCCGCAAGGCGGTCGCCGTGCCGTGCGACATCCGCGAGGAGCAGGCGTGCCGCGACCTGGTCGAGCGGGCCGTCGGCGAGTTCGGCAGGATCGACGTGCTGGTGAACAACGCGGCGTACCAGATGGCCCGGCCGGACGGCATCGAGGCGATCCCCACCGAGCAGTTCGACCGGGTGATGAAGACCAACCTGTACGGCATGTTCTGGCTCACCAAGGCCGCTCTGCCGCACATCCCGGAGGGCGGCTGCGTCATCAACAGCACCTCCGTGCAGGCGTACAAGCCGAGCCCGCCGCTGCTCGACTACGCCATGACCAAGGGCGCGATCGTCACCTTCACGCACGGCCTGGCCCAGCAGCTCGCCCCGCGCGGCATCCGCGTCAACGCCGTGGCGCCCGGGCCGGTGTGGACGCCGCTGATCCCGGCGACCATGCCGGAGACGGCGGAGTTCGGCAAGCAGGCGCCGCTGGGACGGCCCGCGCAGCCCGCGGAGATGGCCCCCGCGTACGTCTTCCTCGCCTCGGGTGGCGCGAGCTTCATCACCGGCGAGATCATGAACGCCACGGGCGGCACCCCGCTCCCCTGACGGCGGACCGGCCGGGGCGCCCCCGGCCCTTCACCGGGGGCGCCCCCGGCCCTACACAGGGGCGCCCCGCACGACACCAGGGCATCCATACGCGGCAGCGGCGCGCCCCCGGCAGGCACCGGGGGCGCGCCGCTGCCGCGTCCACGTCACCCCGTACGTCAGCTCAGCCTCCGGCGCCGCCGGGAGACGCGGCCGCGCAGCACCGCCGGCCACTTCCGGGTGTCGCGCGGCTCCACGTACGGCTCCTCCGTCGGCGGCAGGCCCGCCCGGATCGCCCGCTGCCGGGCCAGCTCCGCGTTCAGCTCAAGCCCCAGCAGCACCGCCAGGTTCGACAGCCACAGCCACACCAGGAACACCACCACACCCGCCAGCGCCCCGTACGTCTTGTTGTACGAGCCGAAGTTCGCCACGTACAGCGCGAAACCGCCCGACGCCAGAAGCCACAGCAGCACCGCCGCCACGCTGCCCGGACTCAGCCAGCGGAAGCCGAGGCCCCGTACGTTCGGCGCCCGCCAGTACAGCAGCGCCAGCATCAGCATCACCAGCACCACCAGCACCGGCCACTTCGCGATGCCCCACACCGTCACGGCGGCGTCCCCCGCGCCGATCACCTCACCGGCCCGCCGCGCCAGCGGCCCCGTGAACACCACGATCACCGAGCTGGCCGCCAGCAGCACCATCAGCACCACCGTCAGCCCGACCCGCAGCGGGGTCAGCTTCCACACCGGGCGCCCCTCCGGCAGGTCGTACACGGCGTTCGCGGTCCGGATGAACGCCGCCACGTACCCGGACGCCGACCACAGCGCGGCCAGCAGACCGACCGCCGCCATCACCCCGCTCGCCGTGCCCGACCCCTGGAGCTGCCGCACCGCGTCGCTCAGCAGGTCGCGGGCCGGTCCCGGCGCCAGCTGCCCGAGGCCGTCCAGCACCGAGCGGGTCGCCGATTCGCCGACCACGCCGAGCAGCGCCACCATGACCAGGAGGGCCGGGAACACGGACAGGACTCCGTAGTACGTGAGCGCGGCCGCCCGGTCGGGGAGCTCGTCGTCCAGGGCCTCCTTCGCCGTGCGCCGCACCACCGTTCGCCAGGACCGCGCGGGCAGGTCCGCCGGTCCGTCGTCATGATTCGCCATGCCCCCACTGGTTACCCGGTACGGGCATCCCAACCAGGCCCGCGCACCGCCGGGACCAGCCCGTACGGGCGACCGGGGCCGCGCGGCCGCGCCCGCTTCCACGAGGAGGACCCGCCCATGCCCATCGCGACGGTGAACCCCGCGACCGGCGAGACGCTCAAGACGTTCCGGCCCCTCGGCCCCGACGAGATCGACCAGCGGATCGCCGCCGCCCACGCGGCGTTCCGCCGCTACCGCACCACCGTCTTCGGTGAACGGGCCGACCTGCTGCGGCGCGCCGCCGACCTGCTGGAGCGGGACATCCCGGAGATCGCCCGCACCGTCACCACGGAGATGGGCAAGCCGCTGACCGCCGCCCGCGCGGAGGCGGCCAAATGCGTGAAGGCCATGCGCTGGTACGCGGCCAACGCCGAGGAACTCCTCGCCGACGAGCGGCCCGCCGACGCCGACGTACAGGACTCCGGTGCGGCGAGCGCACGCGTCCACTACCGGCCGCTCGGCCCCGTGCTCGCGGTCATGCCGTGGAACTTCCCGCTGTGGCAGGTCGTGCGGTTCGCCGCGCCCGCCCTGATGGCGGGGAACACCGGTCTGCTCAAGCACGCGTCGAACGTCCCGCAGACCGCCCTCTACCTGGAGGAGCTGTTCCGCCGCGCCGGCTACCCGGACGGCGTCTTCCAGACCCTGCTGACCGGCTCGGACGCCGTCGAGGCGGTCCTGCGCGACCCGCGCGTGGCCGCCGCCACCCTCACCGGCAGCGAGGGCGCCGGCCGCTCCGTCGCGGCGGTGGCGGGCGACGAGGTGAAGAAGACCGTCCTCGAACTGGGCGGCAGCGACCCGTACCTCGTCCTGCCCTCCGCCGACGTCGACGCCGCGGCGGCGACCGCCGTGACCGCCCGCACCCAGAACAACGGCCAGTCCTGCATCGCCGCCAAGCGGTTCATCGTCCACACCGACGTGTACGACGACTTCCTGGAGCGGTTCACCGCCAGGATGGCCGCGCTGCGCGTCGGCGACCCGATGGACGAGTCCACCGACGTCGGTCCGCTCGCCTCCGAACAGGGCCGCGCGGACCTGGAGGAGCTGGTCGACGACGCCGTGGAGCGGGGCGCCGGGGTCCGCTGCGGCGGCCGCCGCCCGGAGGGTCTGGACCGGGGCTGGTACTACGAGCCGACCGTGCTGACCGGGGTCACGCCGGCCATGCGCATCCACCGCGAGGAGGCGTTCGGCCCCGTCGCCGCCGTCTACCGCGCGGGCGGCCTGGACGAGGCGCTCGACATCGCGAACGACTCGCCCTTCGGCCTGAGCTCCAACGTCTGGACGCGCGACGAGTCCGAGGTGGAGCGCTGCGTACGGGACCTGGAGGCGGGCGGCGTGTACGTCAACGGGATGACCGCCTCGCACCCCGCCCTGCCCTTCGGCGGCGTGAAGCGGTCCGGGTACGGGCGGGAGCTGTCGGGGCACGGCATCAAGGAGTTCTGCAACGCCACCACGGTCTGGCGGTCCGCCTGACGCCCCTCCCCGCCCTCCCCGGCGCGCCGCCGGGGAGGGGATCCGGGGACCGGCCTCACAGGGCTGCGACGATCCTCACAGGGGTACGACGATCTCGTCCTCCCGCGGCGGCGGGGGCGGCGTACCGTCGCCGAACGGGCGCCCGCCCAGCTGCTCGCGGTGGTGCGGCGTGCGCCAGCCCCGCAGGTCCGGGCCGCGCGGCACGATCCGCGTCGGGTTGATGTGCGCATGCACCACGTAGTAGTGGCGCTTTATGTGGTGGAAGTCGACGGTGTCGCCGAAGCCGGGCGTCTGGAACAGGTCGCGCGCGTACGCCCACAGCACCCGGTCCTCGGTCAGCTTGTTCCGGTTGCACTTGAAGTGGCCGTGGTAGACGGCGTCGAACCGCACCAGTGTGGTGAACAGCCGCGCATCCGCCTCGGTGATGGTGTCGCCCACCAGGTAGCGCTGCCCGGCCAGATGCTCCGACACCTGGTCCAGCCGGGCGAACAGCCTTCCGTACGCCTCCTCGTACGCCTCCTGCGTCGTGGCGAACCCGGCCTCGTACACCCCGTTGTTGACGTCCCGGTAGATGCCGTCCATCCGCTCGTCGATCTCGTCGCGCAGCCGCTCCGGGTACAGGTCGGGCGCTCCCGGCCGGTGCAGGCGGGTCCACTCGGTCTCCAGGTCCAGGGTGATGCGCTGGTAGTCGTTGGTGACCAGCCGGCCCGTCGGCACGTCCACGACCGCGGGGACGCTCACGCCGTCCGGCTGCCCGGGCTCCCGCGCCTCGTACGCCTCCGAAAGGAACCGGATGCCCAGCACCGGGTCGCGGCCGTCGGGGTCGAGCGTGAAGCGCCAGCTCCGTTCGTCCTGCACCGGGTCCACCACGCCCAGCGACAGGGCGTCCTCCAGGCCGAGCAGCCGCCGCACCACCAGGGAGCGGCTCGCCCACGGACAGGCCCGGCTCACCACCAGCCGGTACCGCCCGGCCTCCACCGGCCAGCCGTCCCGCCCGTCCTCGGTGATCCGGTCCGTGAACCGGCTGGGCGCACGTTCGAAACGTCCGTCGTCAGTCATGCGGCGCCGAGTACCCGCCCGGCCCCGGCCGATGCCCCGACGCCCGACGCCCGCCGCCCGACGCCCGCCGCCTGCCGCCCGCCCGGCGGCACCCACGGCCCGCCGTCCGCCGCCCGGAGCCGCTACGCGAGGGCGCCCAGCGGTGCCGGGCGCGGGCCCGTCGGGCGGCGTTCGCCCGGGTGGAACGGCATGATCAGCAGCCGCGCGCGGGGCGCCGCCATCGGCTGCGCCGCGCACACGGTGATCCAGCCGGGCCCGTGCTCCGCGTGCCGCACCGGCCGGTCGCCCCCGTCGGGGTGGACGTAGGCGCCCGCCGACTCGTACACGCGGGCCGCGACCGGGTCGTCGAGGACCTCCTTCTCGATGCCGCACAGCGTCGGGTCCTCCGGGTCCGCGGCGAGGGCCGCCCGCAGCTGCGGCAGCACCAGCGGTGCCCACGCCGTTTCCCAGTGCCGCAGCACCGACCTGGCCTCCGGGTCCACGGCCATCCACCGCATCACGTTCGACGGCACCCGGCGGCCGGGGAAGAGCGCGGCGAACGGCTCGTTGTACGCGAGCATGTTCCACGAGCGGTCGCTGACGTACGCCATGTGGGAGATCCCGTCCAGCGCCAGCCGCCAGGTCCCCGGCACGGTCTCCCCGGTGCCCGCGTGCAGCGGGTGCGGCGGGTCCTGGCCGAGCGCGTACCGCCACAGCGCCACCCACTCCTGCTCGCTCATGCCCAGCAGCCGCGCCACGTCCTCCAGCAGGTCCACGGGCGGGTTCGGGTAGCGGCCCGACTCCAGACGGCCGTACGTGTCGGGGGCCCGGTGCAGCAGCTGGTCGATCTGCGCCTGCGACAGGCCCGGCGCGCGCCTGCCCTGGCGGGTCGGGCGCGACAGCCCGTGGCTCTCCGGCGAGATCAGGGCACGGCGCTCCCTCAGCAGGTAGCGCAGGGCGACCTTGTCCATGACGGTCCCTCCCCAGGGGGACGGCCTGCCGCGGGTGGTCGGCCCGCAGGTGGCCGTCGCGGTGTAACGGTGGCGCGGGCAGAGAGCAGCCGCACCGGTACGCTGGCGCACCGTGCGGCGGCGATCAAGTGCCCGCGGGGTGCGTACCTGCGCACGGCGTACACACGCAGACGCGGACAGGGGCGGGAGATGACCGGAAGGGACGGCGCGATGCGGCCGGCTGACCCCCTGTCGCGCGCGGCGCGGGCCCTGTACGCCCGCATCACCCGGGGCGAACCCGTCGGACCCGAGGACACCGGCCCGCTCGGCGAACTCGTGGCGTGGCGGCTCGTCAACGTCGACCCCGACCGGCCGGACCGGCCCATCGCCCTCGACCCGCAGGAGGCCGGCCGCCGCCGGCTGGACGAGGAACTGCGCGAACTGGCCGCCCGCGCGGCGGGGATGGCCGCCATCCCGGACGTCAGCGACGAACTGGGCCTCCACTTCGAACGCGCCAAGTGGCGCTCCGGCTCCGGCAGCGAGTTCCTCGCCGGGAGCGACCAGGTGACCGCCCGGATCGCCGAGGCCGTCGACCGGGCCGAGAGCGAGGTCCTCACCGCCCTGCCGTGGGGCCCGGTGTGCCACGAGCTGCTGGGCGAGATCACCGACCGGGACTCCCGCGCCCTGGCCCGCGGGGTGGGGCTGCGCACCCTCTTCGGCGACGGGGCGCGCGACGACGCGGCGGCTCGCGCGTGGGCGACCGCGATGTCCGCCCGCGGCACCCGGTTCCGTACGCTCGTCGCGCCGTTCCAGCGGTGCGTCGTCGTGGACCGGCGCCAGGCGTTCATCTCCGACCACGTCGTGGGCGGCGACCCCGACCAGACGGCGTGGCACGTGCGGGACCGGGCGTTCGTCGCGTTCGTCGCCGAGGGGTTCGAGGAGGCGTGGCGCCGCGCCGACGTCTGGTACGGAGACCCGCGCCGAGCCGCTCCCGCCGAGGGAGAGGGGCAGTTGACGGAGCGTCAGCGGGAGATCCTCATCGACACGGCGGCCGGGGTCGACCAGCGGATCACCGCCCGCCGCCTCGGAATCGGTCTACGCACCCTCACCAAGGAGCTCGGCAGGCTCCGCGCCCGCTGGGGCGCCCCCACCCTCGCCGCGCTCGCCTACCAGTGGGCGCTCTCCCCGGAACGGGCCCGCACCCCCGGCCGCACGGACGGCCCCGGACCCGCCGCACCGCCCGGACCCACCGGGCCCGCCGACATCCCCGGCCCCGACGACCCCACAGGACCCGCCGACATCCCCGGCCCCTCCGGCGCCGAGGGCACCACCCGTGAGGGGATCCGCGACTGAGGACCCGCCTTGAGGTTTTCCACTGAAAAAGCATCAGGGGAAAAACGCCGCACGACTGTTGCATCCTGAAGGAGGTCGGGAGGTCAACCGGCCCTTCGAGGAGCGCCGTTACTCCGCGAAGCCGCTGTTACGGGGGACGTTATCCGCGCCTCATGCCAGAACCGGGCAGCGCAGGGCACGGGCAGCGTGTCCTGCCGGGCATCGCGCGGATACCGCAAGGTCACTGCCAGGGCCTTCCGGACGCAAAGCCGATCCCTCGGTACGTCCCCCGTGATACGGCACCTCCCGCCACCCTCCCGGCCGACGTGCCACCCCACCGGCGTGCCGGCGTGCCGGCCCGCCGTCCGCCGCGCCGGGCCTCTCACCCCGGCCCCTCACGCGTCCGCGTCCAGGTCAGCAGCTCGTCGGCCGACCAGGTGTTGACCACGCGTTCCGGCGGGACGCCGCACTCCTCGGCCCGCGCACAGCCCAGGATCTGCCAGTCCAGCTGGCCCGGCGCGTGGGCGTCCGTGTCGATCGCGAAGTACACCCCGGCGGCCACCGCCTTCCGCAGCAGCCTGCGGGGCGGGTCCAGCCGCTCGGGACGGCTGTTGATCTCCACCGCCGTACCGGACCGGGCGCACGCCGCGAAGACCTCGTCCGCGTCGAACTGCGACTCCGGCCGCTTGCCCGACACCAGCCGCCCGGTGCAGTGCCCCAACACGTCCACCAGCGGGTTCGTCACCGCCTTGACCATCCGGCGGGTCATCGCCGGGCCCTCCATGCGCAGCTTGGAGTGGACGGAGGCCACCACGACGTCCAGGCGGTCCAGCAGCTCGGGCTCCTGGTCCAGCGAGCCGTCGAGGAGGATGTCGCACTCGATGCCCGTCAGCAGCCGGAACGGCGCCCACCGCTCGTTCAGCTCCGCCACCACGTCCAGCTGCTCGCGCAGCCGCTCCGCCGACAGCCCGCGCGCCACCGTCAGACGCGGCGAGTGGTCCGTCAGCACCGCCCACTCGTGGCCCAGCTCCGCGGCGGTCCGGCCCATCTCCTCGATCGGGCTGCCGCCGTCCGACCAGTCCGAGTGCAGATGGCAGTCGCCGCGCAGCAGGGCCCGCAGCGCGGCTCCGGCGCCCGTCGCGGGCTGCCCCGCCTCGTCCTCCAGCTTGCGCAGATACGCCGGTACCTCCCCGGCCAGCGCCTCCCGCGCCACCTGCGCCGTCTTCGGGCCGACGCCCCGCAGCCGCTCCAGCGTGCCCGCCCGGGCCCGCGCCGCGACCTCCTCCGGGCCGAGCCCGGCCAGCGCCGCGGCGGCCGTGCGGAACGCCTTCACCCGGTACGACGGCGCGAGCGCGCGCTCCAGCAGGAACGCGATCCGCTCCAGCGCCGCCACCGGATCGCCCGCGGCCCCCTCACCGCGCCGCCCGCCGCCGCCCCCGCTCATGTCCGCGCCGCCGGGCCGATCTCGCACCACACGGCCTTGCCCTCGCCGCGCGGCTCCACCCCCCACCGCGCCGCCAGCGCGTCCAGCAGCAGCAGTCCCCGGCCGGACGTGGCGGCCTCGCCCGGTGTACGGCGCCGGGGCCAGGCGCTGGAGCGGTCCTGCACCGCGAGCCGCACCCGCCGCACCGGCTCCGGCAGCACCTCCAGCGTCAGCACGGCCCCGCCCTCGGTGTGCAGCAGCACATTGCCCAGCAGTTCCCCGGTGAGCAGCTCGGCGTCGTCCGCGTACTCGCGCATCCCCCAGTCGCGCAGCGCCCTGCGCACCACCGCCCGCGCCTCCGACAGCCCCTCGGGGTCCGCCTGGTGGATGTACTGGTGGATGCGCGGCGCGCGGGAGGTGCCCGGGTCGGGGCTGCGCCGCAGCACGAGCAGCGCCACGTCGTCCCCGGCGCCCCAGCGCTCCCAGAACCGCTCCGACAGATGGTCGGCGAGCGCCTCGGCGCCCGGCGGGCCAGCCGAGATGGCCTCCGCCAGTGCCTCCACGCCCTGCCCGATGTCGGTGCCCGGCTCCTCCACCAGGCCGTCGGTGCACATCACCAGCGTCTCGCCGGGCACCAGGTCGAGGCGGGTCTCCGGGTACTCCTCGTCCCCGAAGACCGACGCGATGCCCAGCGGGAGCCCGCCCTGGAGCTTCGGCAGCCCCACCCGCCCGTCGGTGTGGCGGATCAGCGGCCCGAGGTGCCCCGCCCGCACCGCCCGCGCCGTACCGGTGTCCAGGTCCACCTGGGCGTAGGTGCACGTGGCGAACCGCTCGGTGTCCAGCTCGGCGAGAAACCGCGAGGCCCGGGCCAGCACCGTCGACGGGGCGTGGCCCTCGCCCGCGTACGCGCGCAGGGCGATGCGCAGCTGCCCCATGATGGCCGCGGCGTGGGTGTCGTGGCCCTGCACGTCGCCGACGACGATGCCGACGCGGCCCTTGGGCAGCGGGATCACGTCGTACCAGTCGCCGCCGACCTGCCGGCCGCTCCACGCCGAGTGGTAGCGCACGGCGATCTCGCCGCCCTCGATCTGCGGGATGCGGCGCGGCAGCATCGTCGCCTGGAGGCCGGTGGCCAGCTCCCGTTCCTCGTCGAAGAGGATGGCCCGCTGGAGTGACTGGGCGACGATCGCGGCCAGGCCCAGCGCCAGGTTCCGCTCGTCCGCGCTGAACGGGGTGTGCTGCCGGTAGAACAGCACCATGCCGCCCAGCGTCCGCGCCTGCGCGACCAGCGGCAGGTACGCGGCCGCGCGGAACGGCAGCCGGCCCGCCAGCGGCGCCAGCAGCGGATACGCCCGGATCTGGTCCTGGAACGCGCTGGTGAACAGGGGCCGCCCGCTCAGCACCACCTCGTGCAGCGGCAGACCGCTCTCCAGGCGCCGCACCCGCAGCCCGTCCAGCACGTCCAGGGACTCGCCGCTCAGGGCGATGATGTTCAGCGAGCCGCTCTCCACCAGGCCCAGCGCCAGCCCGTCCGCGCCGAGCCGCGCCAGGCCGCCGGGGCCGGTCAGCGCCGCCGTCACGTCGTCCACGGTCACCGCCCGCGACAGCGCCCGCGTCGACCGCTCCACCATGTCGGTCTGGCGCCGCCTGCGCCGCTCCAGCTCCTGGACGAACTCCGAGTGCGTCACCTCCGACGTCGCGTCGCGCACGATCCCGACGATCCGGTGCGCCCGGCCGTCCCGGTCGCGCAGGATGCGCGCCTGCACATGCGTCCACTGCTCGGAGCCGTCGTCCCGGTCCAGCCGGAAGTGCGCGGCGTACGAGGACCGGCCGCTGCTCAGCGCGTCCTTCACCACGCCTTCCAGCCGCTCCCGCTCCGCCTGGTCGAGGTGGCCGACCAGGGTCGCCGGCCGCGCGTCGAACGTGTCGGGGTCCTGCCCGAAGACCAGCAGCCCGGCCGGGTCGACGTCGATCGTGCCGGAGTCGAGGTCCCAGTCGAAGCTGCCCGTCCGGTTCATGGCGAGCCGCTCGGTCGGCTCGATCTCGCCGCCGTGCTCCCGCTCCGCGCCGAGCGCCCGGTTGTCCGTCATCCCCCTCATTGTCGAGCCCGCCGGCGGCGAACGCCAAGGTGTCGGCGCCGTCCGCCCGCCCGACCGGGTGGCGGACACACGCCACGGGTCTGGCACCCTTACCCGGGCAGCACCGTCGCCGGCGCGGCTCCGGCGGGCGGACGCGGCGACGGAACGGGACCGTACGGGGAAGAGGGACAGCGGTGGCGGGGCGGGAGCGGGAGATCTCCGACGAGTACCTGGAGGGGTACGCGGACCTCCTCCGGGAGGTCGCGGCCACCGGCAGGCGGCTCACCCGCGACGAGCTGCAGGCCCGCCGCGCGCTCGGCGAACGCGCCGCCAAGGACGGCCACGGCCTGCGCGCCCTGGTCGTCGCGCACCTCGCGGCCACCCGCGCCGACTGGCCCGGCGACCACGCCACCGCCTCGGTGCTCGCCGCCGTCCAGCAGGCCGTGGACGCCTTCGCCGCCGGGTACGAGGGCGCCCAGCGCCTCGCGGTGCGCCGCGAGGAGGCCGCGCGGCGGGAGTTCATCGACGACCTGCTCTACGGCCGCAGCGACCTGGGCCGCCTCGCCGAGCGCGCCGAGCGGTTCGGGCTGCGCCTGGCCCGCGCCCACGCCGTCGCCGTGGCCGACGCCCCCACCGCGTACGACGAGACCGAGCCGGTGTCCCGGCAGGTCGAGCAGGCGCTGCTGGGCCGGTTCGGGGACCGGCGCATCCTGTTCACCACCAAGGACGGCCGCCTCGTGTGCGTGGCGCCCGGCGACCAGGACGACGTGCTGACGTACTTCGCCAAGCAGGCGCACGCCGCGACCGACGGCGGCCGGGTCGCCATAGGCCGCCCGCACCAGGGGCCGGGCGGCGTCGTCCACTCGTACGAGGAGGCCCTGAACGCGCTGGACCTCGCCGAGCGGATGAACCTCGACGACCCGGTGCTGCGCGCCGCCGACCTGCTGGTCTTCCCCGTCCTGACCCGTGACCGGCAGGCCATGGCGGACCTGGTGCGCAGTACGCTCGGGCCGCTGGAGCAGGCGCGCGGCGGCGCCCGTCCGCTGCTGGACACGCTGACCGCGTACTTCGACTCCGGGTGCAACGCCGCCGAGGCCGCGCGGCGGCTCAGCCTGAGCGTGCGGGCGCTGACGTACCGGCTGGAGCGCGTCCACCGGCTGACCGGAGCGGACCCCGCCGAGCCGATGCACCGCTACACCCTGCAGACCGCCGTGATCGGGGCCCGCCTGCTCGACTGGCCCGGCCGCGAGCTGTGACCGCGCGGGGGACCGCCGAGCCGGTCCGGGAGTGGCGTCGGGAAGGGGCGGGAGCGAGCGGCCCGCCGATGAGTCGAAGCGCTTCGACGGCAGGGCGTGCCCACTCCCTGGACAGTCGGCAGAGGCCGCTCTAATCTCGGAGGTCAACGAGTCGAAGCGCTTCACTTCGTCCCGCGTCGTCCACCCCGTCCGGGAGAGCCGAATGGTCACCCTCGCCGATGTCGCTCAACATGCCGGAGTCTCCGCCAGCACCGTGAGCTACGTCCTGAGCGGCAAGAGGTCCATCTCCGCCTCCACCCGCGCCCGCGTCGAGCGCAGCATCGCCCAGCTCGGCTACCACCCCAACGCCGGCGCCCGCGCCCTCGCCTCCAGCCGGTCCAACATCATCGCGCTGATGATGCCGCTGCGCACCGACATGTACGTCCCGGTCATGATGGAGATCGCCCTCGCGGTCGCCACCACCGCCCGCGCCCACGGCTACGACGTGCTCCTCCTCACCGGCGAGGAGGGCCCCGCCGCCGTCCGCCGCATCGAGGGCAGCGCCCTCGCCGACGCCATGATCCTCATGGACGTGGAGCTGGACGACGACCGGCTGCCCCTGCTGCGCGAGGCCACCCGCCCGGGCGTCCTCATCGGCCTGCCCGCCGACCCGGCCGGACTCAGCTGCGTCGACCTGGACTTCGCGGCCGCCGGCGCCCTGTGCGCCGACCACCTCGCCGGACTCGGCCACCGCGACATCGCGGTCATCGGCGAGGCCGCCGCCGTCTACGAACGCCACACCGGTTTCGCCGAGCGCACCCTGGGCGGCCTGCGGGCGCGCAGCGCCGAGCTCGGCGTCCGGCTGCTGCACCGGCCCTGCGAGGGCAGCTACGCGGCGGTCGCCGCCACCCTGGACCGCATCGACGACGAACGGCCCGGCACCACCGCGTTCGTCGTCCAGAACGAGGCCGCCACCGACCCGCTGCTCGCCCTGCTGCGCCAGCGCGGCCGCGCCGTCCCGGAGGACGTGTCCGTGATGGCCATCTGCCCCGACCAGGTCGCCGCGCACGCCTCCGTACCGCTCACCTCCGTCGCCGTGCCCGCGCAGAGCATGGGCCGCCACGCCGTCGAGCGGGTGGTCGCGAAGCTGGAGGGGCGCGCCGCGGACGGCGTGGTCCTGCTGGAGCCGCGGCTCACCGTCCGCGAGAGCACCGGCCCGCGGCCCGCGCCGCCCGTCACGCCCCGCTGACCGCCGTCGGCGCGGGCTCCAGCAGGTTGCGCCGCAGGGCGTCCAGCAGCGCGCCGTCCGCGCCCAGCCGCTCCGCCGCGTAGCCCGTCAGCGAACCGTACCGGCCCGCGACACCGTCCAGGAACAGCCGCATGGCCTCACCGGGCGCCCGCCCGAAGTGCGGCGGCCAGGCGAGTTCCCGGCCCGGGTCGCTCGCCAGCCACTCCGCGACGAGCCGGTCCCTCGCCAGCTCGGTCAGCTCGAAGTCCGCCACGATGGTGTCCTCGTCCACCCCGAGCAGCGCCAGCACCAGCGCCGCCAGCAGCCCCGTGCGGTCCTTGCCCGACGCGCAGTGGAAGACGAGCGGGGCACTGCCGTCGGCGGCGATCACCTCCAGCGCCCGGCGCAGCTCCACCACGCCGTCCTCCGCGACCTCCAGGTACCGCTCCGCCAGGTACGGCTCCACCGCCACCTCCGGGCCCAGGCCCGCCTGGTCGTACGGGCGGTGCTCGATGCTCAGATTGTGGTACGCGAACGACGGGTGCTCCGGTATCCGGCCCCGCCACTCGATCTCCCACGGGTAGCGCAGGTCCACGACCGTCCGCACCCCGAGCGCCAGGAACCGCTCCCAGTCGCCGTCGCGGAGCTTGCCCAGGGAGTCCGAGCGGTACAACCGCCCCCACCGCACGGTGAGCCCGTCACCGGCCGCGTAGCCACCCAAGTCCCGGAAGTTGTGCAGCCGTTGGAACGGCAGATGTCTGTCCATGCGGCGATCATGGCACCCGGCCACGGCCCGCCACAGGCGATTTCCCGCGCGATGCCCGGCCCCGTCACCGCACGGGCAGCGTCAGCGTCACGTCCCGGCCCGCGGCCAGCCGCAGCGTGTCCGCGCCCGCCGGGGTGCGCAGCTCGACCAGCGCGGCCCTCGACGGGCGCACCGAGGCCGTGCAGCGCCCGTCCCCCCACCGGAGGTCCACCCGCGCACCGAACCGGGTCCGCACGCCCCGCAGCGCCCCCCGCGGCCACCCCGCGGGGAGCGCGGGCAGCAGCACCAGCCGGTCCGGTGAGGACTGCACCAGCAGCTCGATCAGCAGCCCCGGCAGGGTGTGCGCCGCGTCCGCGTTGTACACGTCGCGCCCCGGATAGTGCGAGCTCATCAGCGACGCGTGGAAGAAGTCGCCCTCCAGCACCCGCCGCAGGGCGCCCGCCGCCCGCTCCCCGTCCCGCAGCCGCGCCGCGACCAGCCCCTGGTGCAGGTGGCCGTGCGCCGAGTCGTTCTCCGCGCCCCGCAGCCGCAGCGCCCGGTGCGCGGCCCGCGCGAGCTCCGGGGTGTCGTACGGGTTGATCTCGCCGAGCGGCCACACCGGGTACAGATGGCTCAGATGCCGGTGGTCGTACGTCTCCGCTAGCCCCGGCCACGCCCACTCGGCCAGCGCCCCGTCGTCGTTGACCCGGTACTCCGGCAGCCGCGCCGCCAGCGCCCTCAGCCGCTCCGCGTCCGCCGGCAGGTGCGCGGCGGCGGCGGTGAGCGCGTGCCGGGCGGCCGCGATGTCCATCGTCGCGTCGACGGTGATCCAGCTCGCGTTGGCGGGCCGGTTCTCCGGCGAGTACGAGGGGACGACCGCGACCCGCCCGCCGGGACCGGTCCGGGTCAGGAAGTCCTCGTAGAACAGGGCGACTTCGGCGAGCGCCGACACCAGCCGGGGATCGGCCCGCCCGGCCGTCTCGGCATGCTCCAGCAGCGGCAGCAGCAACCAGTCCGCGCCGGCGGTCCACAGGTGCAGCGGATAGGCGCGCTCGAAGTGGTACGAGTGCCCCGACACCCCGTCCGTGTGGGACGGCGCGACGACGCCGCGCGCCCCGAAGACCGCCCGCGCGTTGTCCCGCCAGTGCGGCAACTGCCCGTACACCAGGGCCGCGTGCGCCCGTACCACCTCCGGCAGCGCGGCGGCCGCCGCCGAGGCGGTCTGCAGGTTCAGGTTGGCGTTGGTGGTGAACGCCCCGGACCAGGCCGTGTCCCAGTCGCCGGTCCACAGCCCCACCAGCCGGGGCGGCAGCATCCCGCTCGCCGACAGCAGGTGGTACCGCCCGGCCGCGAAGAGCCGCTCCAGCAGCGCCGCCCCGCCGCGCCGCTCCAACAGCGCGCTCCCCGGCAGCGCCCGCTCGGCCGGGTCCCCGCCGAGGTCCAGGGCCACCCGCTCGTACGCGCCCCGGTGCGCCTCCTCGTGCCGGGCCAGCAGCCGCCGGTACACCCCCGCCGGTGATCCCGCCCCGTCCAGCAGGGCGCGCAGCGCGGCCGCCTCCGCGTGGACGTCCCCCTCACCGGTGTGCCGGCGCACCCGCGTCAGCAGCAGCACGTCCGAGGCGGCGCCCCGCAGGCGCACCCCGCCGCCCTCCCGTTCCGCGGCGGCGCCCGGCGCGACGACGAGGGTCACGCCGGTGAACGCCTCGTCGCCGCCCGGGTAGCGGGCCCGCAGGGTCAGCAGCGTCCCGTCGGGAGCGGGTACGGCGCCGTGGGCCACGGCCAGGCCGGACGGCGCGCCGGGCAGCCGGGCGTCCAGGGCGACGTACACGCCGGACGCGGCCGCGCCCCCGCCCGTGCCCCGCGCGCCGGGCGCCCCCGCGCCGCCGGGGCCCCTGCTCGGCCCGCCCGGAAGGGACTCCCACTGGACGATCACGTCGTCGGCGCGCGAGACGAAGACCCGCCTCTCGCCGCCGGCCCACACCGCCCGCACCACCCCGGTCGCGAAGTCCACCTCCCGCCGGTACCCGCGCACCGGCCCGCCGTCCCGGCGCACGCGCACCGCGAAGCCGGGGTGGAACGCGCCCACCCAGCGCAGCGGCCGCCCGTCGGTGAAGGACTCCGCCGCCGTGGTGTCCCCGGCCAGCAGCCTGTCCTGGAGCTCCCTGAGCCGCCCCGCGAGGCGCGGCGGCCGGGTATGGGCGGGCGGCACGGGGGTGACCAGCGCGTGATGCGTGACGATCACCCGCTCGTCGCGCGGGTCGCCGAACACCAGGGCACCGTGGCGGCCGTTGCCGCCGAGGAACGCGTCCTCCCACCGCCCGGCGTGCGACGCCTCCCACGTCCCGTGCACCGGCCCGCCCCCGGCCCCCGAACCCGCCGGGCCCGAAGCTCCCGCCCCGGACTCGGCGGCCCCCGACGCCCCGGCCCCCGTCACGCCCCGGCCCCCGTCACGTCCGGCCCTGTCACCGTTCCACCCGGTCGAGCCCGCGCCCACGTCACCGTTCCGCACCCGCCACGTCCGCCCTCCCGTCCCGCGGCGACCGCCCGTCACGCCCCGGCCGGTCACCGTGTCGCCCGTCGCCTTCCGCCCCGTCACGCCCCGCCCCCGCCTCCCGCAGCACCGCCACCTCGTACCGCTCCAGCGCCAGGACCCCGTCGACCACGGGCGCCTGGGCGAGCACATCCCGGTACGCCCCCGGCACCGCCACCTCCACCGGCTCCCGCCCGTGGTTCAGCACGAACAGCAGCCCACCGCGCCGCACCGCCTCCACCCCGGCCGGGAGCCCGTCCAGCACCGGCCGCGCGCCCGCCTCGGCGGCGGCCCGGCCCAGCAGCGCCCTCAGGCCCTCCGGGTCGGGCAGCGTCGACACGTACCAGGCGCGGCCGCGCCGCAGCACCGCGGGCAGCCCCGCCAGGTCGCCGTCCCGGTACGCCGCCACGACCCGCGCGTCCCCGGCCTCCAGCTCCTCCGACCACAAGGTGCCGGTGAAGCCGTCGCACGCGACCGTCCCGCCCGGTGCCAGCGGCCACCACTCGTGCAGCGTGCCGATCCCGAGCAGCGCCCGCAGCCGCCCGTCCATGCCGCCCGGCCTGACCCGGTCGTCCCCGTCCGCGACGCCGGTCCAGAAGCCGCACACGAGCGTTCCGCCGCCCTCCGCGTAGGCCACCAGGTTCTCCACCGCCGCGTCCGTGAGGAGGTACAACTGGGGCGCCACCACCATCCGGTAGCCGCTCAGGTCGTGCTCCGGGTGGGCGAACGCCGTCGTGTGGCCGGCCTCCCACAGCGCCCGGTGCCAGGCCCTGACCACCTCCGGATAGGCGACCTCCCGGGAGGGCCGCCCCTCCTGCTCGGCGCCCCACCAGGCGTGCCAGTCGTGCAGCACGGCCACGTCCGCCGCCACCCGCGTGCCCGCCACTTCGGGCCCGAGCAGGGCGAGTTCGGCGCCGATCCGCCGCACCTCCCGGAAGCCGCGGGCGTGCTCCCCGGCGTGCGGCAGCATCGCCGAGTGGAACTTCTCGGCGCCCTGCCGGGACTGCCGCCACTGGAAGTAGCAGACGGCGTCGGCGCCCCGCGCCACGGCCTGCAGCGACAGGAGCCGGTTCAGCCCGGGCGGCTTCGGCCGGTTGACGGGCCGCCAGTTCACCGCGCCGGCGGCCTGCTCCATCACCATCCACGGGCCGCCGCCCGCCTGGGAGCGGGTCATGTCGGCGATCAGCGCGTTGTACTGGCCGCCCAGCGGGTCCTGCGGGTCCGGGTAGACGTCCACGGAGACCACGTCCTCCTCGGCGGCCCACGCCCAGGCGTCCTGCCCCTGCCAGAACGGCATGAAGTTGGTGGTGACCGGGATGTGCGGGGTGTGCCGGGCGACGATGTCCCGCTCGGCCCTGAAGCACTCCAGCAGCGCGTCGGACGTGAAGCGGCGGAAGTCCAGCAGGTGCGCCGGGTTGCGCAGGTACGGGGCGCGGCGCGGCGGGATCACCTCGTCCCACCCGTCGTACCGCTGCGCCCAGAACGCCGTGCCCCACGCCTCGTTGAGCGCGTCCACGGTGCCGTACCGCGCGGTGAGCCAGCGGCGGAAGTGCCGGGCCGTCTCGTCGCACCAGCAGTGGGTGCAGTACTCGTTGTTGACGTGCCACATCGTCAGCGCCGGGTGGCCGGCGTACCGCGCCGCCAGGTCCTCCGTGACGGCCGCCGCGTACGCCCGGTACACCGGGGAACTGGCGCAGAACTGCTGGCGCGAGCCCCACCACAGGGTCCGCCCGTCCTCGTCGCGCGGCAGGGTCCCGGGGTGCCGGGCGCCCATCCACGGCGGCGGGGAGGCGGTCGGCGTGGCCAGCACCGCGCCGACGCCGTGCGCGTGGAGGAGGTCCATCAGCCGGTCCAGCCAGCCGAAGTCCCGCACGCCGGGGCGGGGTTCGAGGCGGGCCCAGGAGAACACCCCGACGGTCACCGAGGTCACCCCGGCGTCCTCCATCAGCCGCATGTCCTCGGCCCAGGTCTCCTCGGGCCACTGCTCCGGGTTGTAGTCGCCGCCGAAGAGGATCCGGCCGCGCGTCGCGTCGCCGAGCGAGGGCATCAGACCGGGTCCCCGTACTGGATGCCGCGTCCGTTCGTCCCGAGGTAGACCCGGCCGTGGACGCGCGGGTCCCCGGTGATCACCTCTCCGGTCCAGCCCCACTGGTGGGCGTCGTCGTTGATCCGCAGCCAGGTGCGGCCGGTGTCGTCGGAGCGGTACACGCCGGTGGTGGTGCCGACGGTCCCGGTCTGGTAGACGGCCGGATAGCCGTCGCCGCCGGGCGCCGCCTTGCCGAAGCCGAGCGCGTACGAGGCGCGGCAGCCGTCCAGGCGGGTGAAGGCGCGGCCTCCGTCGGTGGAGCGGAAGAGGCCCCGCTCCTTGGCCGACAGCCACAGGTCGCCGCTGCGCCCGGGCGCGGCCGCGATCCTGAACTGCGGGTCGCCGGAGGGGAGTCCGCCGGCGGCTGCGGTGAAGGTGGCGCCGCCGTCGGCGCTGGTGTACACGGTGCCGGCGGCCGTGTCGTACGCCCAGAAGCGACGCGGGTCCACCGGGTCCGCGACGGGCGCGGCGCCCTTGGGGAAGGTGGGGACCTCGGCCCAGGTCGCGCCGTTGTCGGTGGAGCGGTGGGCGGCGTACCGGGTGCCGTCCCAGTGGGTGAACGACCACAGCAGGACGCGCCCGTCGGCGCTGACCGCGATCGGTCCCGGCGCGTCCCGGGCGACGGCCGGCTGGGAGGCGAAGGGCGCCCAGGTGCGTCCGCCGTCCGCCGACCAGGCGCCGTTGCCGTGGTCGCCCCAGCCCGCGCGCACCACGTACTGAGGCCGCAGCGGCGCCAGGGCCAGGCCGGTGGCCGTGCCGAAGACCGGGTCGGCGGCCATGCCCCTGGAGGGGGAGGCGGTGAGCCGCTCGTGGTACATCACGCCGATGTCGCCGAGCCCGCTGAGCAGGTGCGCCTCCCCGGACGGCGGCGACACGAGCTGCCGTACGGACGACTCCTCAAGGCCCCGGATCTCCGGCGCCCACCGGCGCAGGTCGCGTGTGCCGTACAGGGTCGCGCCCGTGCCGTACACGAGGTGCCGCGAGTCGAACGGGTCGAGGGCCAGCGCCTGGATCCACCAGCCGAACTTGGGCTGCCCGCCGCCCCACCTCAGGTAGGGCGTCTCGGACACGTCGAGGACGGCCGTGTCCTTCAGGGACGTCCAGGTCCTGCCGCCGTCCGCGGAGTGGAAGAGCGTGTCCACCGCGCCCCAGCGGTTGTTGGTGGAGACGACGACCGTGCCGGTGCGGCGCGGGTCGGTCGCCACCCCGCCGTACCCGAACGTGTCGCCGGGGCCCGGCCTGGCCGGCGTCACATCGGTCCACGCCCCGGTCGCCGTGTCCAGGCGGTGCACCGAGCCGTCCGTCTGGCCGTTGGGTCCCGGGGCGTCGGCGTACGTCACGTACAGGGCGCGGGCGCCGGCGTCGTACGCGGCGCGGACCGGGACCCGCGCCGACGCGCCGCCCGGCCGGCCCGGCACGGGCTCCCAGGCGCCGCCGCCCGTGGTGCGGTACAGGGCGCCGCCGCCGTCGCCCCAGCCCGCGTACACCGTGCGGCCCGCCGCGACGAGCAGGGTCACGCCCTGGCCCGTCGCGGAGGGCGTCGCGGGGAAGGGCGCGGTCGCCCAGGTGGCGCCCCGGTCGCGGGAGACCAGCAGCCCGTCGTGGCGGGTGCCCAGCCACAGCGTGGCGGGGTCGCGCGGGTCGACGAGCAGCCGCTCGCCGGTGCCCCGGCCGTCCTCGTTGGCGCCCAGCTTCACGCCCAGGTCGGTGCGGGCCCAGGTCCGTCCCCGGTCGTCGGAGCGCAGCACGGCGCCGTTGCCCGACCACGGCTGGGTGTACGTGCCGAGCGCCAGGTAGACCCGGTCGGGGTGGGCCGGGTCCACGGCCATCGCCTCGACGCCCAGCAGGTTCCAGTCGTCCCACCCCAGGTGGTCGGTGAGCGGCGTCCAGCGGGCCGCGTGGTCGTCCCACCGGTAGGCGCCGCCGATGTCCGTACGCGCGTAGGCGAGGCCCCGCACCCTCGGGTGGAACAGCACGCCGGTGATGAAGCCGGTGCCGCCGATCACGGCGGTGCGCCAGCGGTACGGCGCGCTGCCCGCCGCCCCGGACGCGGGGGCCGTGCCGGGGGCGGGTGCGCCGGGCGCGGGCGGGGCGGCGGTGGCGCGGGCGGCGGCCGGGAGGGCCGTGAACGCGGCGGCGGTGGCGGCGCCGCCGGCCAGGACGGACCGCCGGGTCAGCGGGGAGGGGCGCATGACGATGCCTCGATTCCTGTGGGGGTGGGGGAGCGGGGGCGGCGCCCCCGTGGGGGCCGGCGGACGGCCGGTCCGGGCTCAGCCCTTCACCGCGCCGGTGAGCATGCCCTTCTTGAAGTGGCGCTGCACGAACGGCGAGGCGACGGCGACCGGCAGCAGCGCCAGCACCATGACGGCCATCTGCACCGAGAGCGGGGAGAGCTGGTTGGTCCTGATCATCTGGCCGAGGCCGGTGGGCGGCTCCTGCTTCTGCACGATCTGGATCATCACGTTCTGCAGCGGCATCATGTCCTGGTCGGTGAGGTAGATGGAGGCGTTGAACCAGGCGCTCCAGTACCCCACCGCGTAGAACAGGGAGATGACGGCGATCACGGCCCGCGACAGCGGCATGACGATCCGCCAGAGGATGCGGAAGTCGCCGGCGCCGTCGATCCGCGCGCTGTCGATCAGCTCCTGCGCGATGTTCATGAAGAACGCCCGCAGCACGAGGATGTTGAAGACGCTCACCGCGCTCGGCAGGATCAGCGCCAGATAGGTGTCAGTCAGCCCCAGCGCCTGGACCAGCAGATACGTCGGGATCAGCCCGGCGCCGAAGAACATCGTCGCCAGCAGCGTCATCAGGATCCAGCGGTGGCCCGTGGACCCGGACCGCGACAGTCCGTAGGCGCACAGCACCGATACGGCCGTGCTGAACAGCGTGCCGACGACCGTCACGCCCAGGCTGACCAGCGCAGCCCGCTGCACCTGCCCGCCGCTCAGCAGCTCCTGGTACGCGACGAAGGTGATGTCCTTCGGGATGACGACGAGACCGCCCGCCTCGGTGATCGTCCGGCGGGATGACAGGCTGGTGACGACCACGATCCACAGCGGGAACAGCACCGCGAGGCAGGCGCCCGTCAGGACGACCCCCTTCGCGGCGAGACCCGCCTTGCGGGGCTCCTCCTCCCACACGGGGCGGGGCGGGGCCGCCCAGCCCTTCGACGGTGACCGCGTCACTTCTTGTACACCCCCTGCTCGCCCATGAGATGGGCGGCCTTGTTCGCGGCGAGGACCAGGCCGAGCCCGACGACCCCCTTGACCAGGCCGGCCGCCGCCGCGTAGCCGAAGTCCTGGTTGCGGATGCCGTTCCACCAGACGTACGTGTCCAGGACCTCGGCCGCGTCCGGTCCCACGGCGTCCCGCTGCAGCAGCAGCTGTTCGAAGCCCACGGTCAGCGCGTCACCGACGCGCAGCACCAGCAGCAGCGCGATCACCGGGCGCAGCGCCGGCAGCGTCACGTGCCACATCCGCCGCCACCGCCCGGCGCCGTCCATGGCGGCCGCCTCGTACAGGTCCTGGCTGACGGCGGACAGCGCGGCGAGGAACACGATGACGCCCCAGCCGGCGTCCTTCCAGACGCCCTCGGCCGTCACCAGGAGCGGGAAGATCCCCGGGTCGGTCATCAGGTCGAAGCCCTCGACGCCGTGCTGCCGCAGCGTCTGCGCGATGATGCCCGCCCCGCCGAAGATCTGCTGGAAGACGGTGACGACCAGCACCCACGAGAAGAAGTGCGGCAGGTACAGGACCGCCTGGGCGACCGCCCGGACACGGGGCCGTACGACGCTGTTGACGAGCAGCGCCAGCAGGATCGGCACGGGGAAGAACAGCACCAGCTGCAACAGGAACAGCACCAGCGTGTTCTCGACCGCCCGCCAGAACGCCGAGTCGGAGAGGATCCGCTCGAAGTTCTCCAGGCCCGTCCACGGGCTCTGCAGGATGGCGGCGAAGCCGTTCTCGCCCAGGTACGGGTCGTAGTCCTGGAACGCGACGACATTGCCCAGCACGGGCACGTAGTGGAAGACCAGGACGAGCAGCACCGCGGGCATCGTCATCAGCAGCAGCGTCCGGTCGCGCCGCAGGCGGACCCGCAGCCGCGCCTTCCGGGGCGCCGGGCCGGGGCCGCGGGACGGCGCCCCCTCCTGAGCGGCGCCGTCCCCGGCGGGCCTCGCGCCCGGTTCCGTACCGGCTCGCGACACGGTTGCCTCCTTGCGTGTCGGCATGGCGACGTGTCGGCCGGTCAGCCGGCGGCGGAGCCGGTGTCGTCCAGGAGCCCCGCGTACCAGTCCCGCAACTCGTCGCCGCCCCGGCTCTTCCACTCCGCGACGGCCTGCTGCACGTCGCCGATCTTCTTGCGGCCGCGCACCACGTCGTCCTCCAGCTGCTCGAAGTCGTCCGCCAGGTTGGTCCAGCGGCTCGGCTCGGTGACGGTCAGCCCGTAGAAGGCGGTCTTCCTGGTGAACGCGCCCATCCGCTGCTGCCATGCGACCTGCGCCCTGACCAGGTCGGGGCGGTCCGGGTGCGCGCTGTACGGGGCGGGGTCGCCCACCAGGTCGAACGCGCCGGTCACCTGGAGGTGGCCCGCGTCGTTCTTGACGGGCATGCCCTTGACGAGCGTGTGGTGGACGCCTTCCACGCCGTAGTCGGTGAGCAGGCGCTCCTTGGTGCCGTAGGGGGCCGCGCAGAAGTTGGCGACGGCGAGGAAGTCCCGGACGACCGCCTCGGGAGCCTCCTTGCTGACGAAGGTGAAGATGTTCGCCGGCTGCTGGGCGAACAGCTTCGGCGCCGACCCGTCGTGGCCGAAGATGTCCATCGCGCCCATCCGGAACCGCGGGTTCTGCGCGGCCTGTTCGACGCTCTTCACGTACCAGTGGGACAGGTCGTTGTTGTAGACGAGGACCTGTCCGGCGGTGAACCGGTTGCCGGAGTCGCCCTGGTTCTGCGCCTTGGCGTCCGGGTGGACGACGTTCGCCGCGTACAGCTTGCGGACCCATTCCAGGGCCTCCAGGTATTCCTCCGTCTCGATCCGGTTGACGAGCCGGCCGTCGACGGTGTCCCACCACAGGGCCTTGTCGCTGCCGGGGAAGACCCCGAAGGCGTGGAACGCGGTCCACTTCATGTCATCGCACGCCCACACCTTCGCCTTGGCGCTGGTGGCCTCCTTCGCCCAGGCGAGGAACTCGTCGGCGCTGCGGGGCACCTGGTAGCCGCGCTGCTCGAAGACGTCCTGCCGGTAGAACGGCGCGATGTTGACGACGTACGACGCGGGCATCGGGATGCCGCGCAGCGCGCCGCCGAAGATGGCGCGCTGCCAGGCGTCCGTGGGGACCGCCGCCAGGTTCGGGTACTGCTTCACCTTGTCGCCCGACAGGTACGGGCCGAGGTCGGCGAACTTGGCGTTGACCGCGCTGGGGATCCTGCCCGTGAGGTTCCAGCCGGGTACCACCACCACGTCCGGTATCCCGCTGGAGGCGAGGACGGCGCCGAGCTTCTCGTCGTACGTGTTGCCGTCCTGGTTCTGCCAGCGCGTGCGCACCCCGATCGCCTCGTCCATCGCCCGGTACCAGGCGTTGTCGCTCCTGGGCGGCGCGCCCCACATCGGCGCCATGATCCTCACCGTGCCGCCCTTGCCGAGCCGCGCGGGCACGGAGGTCTTCAGCCGGGCCGCCGCGATCGCGGTGGTGAACCCGGCCGACGAGCCGTTCTTCGCGGGGATGTCCGGCGTGACGATGTCCTGCGGCACGTACGCCGGGAGGATCCCGGCGGCCGCCTTGCCCGTGGTGGCGCCGTCCTTCCGCGCGCTCTGCCCGCCCCCGCCGCACGCGGCCAGCAGCGGAACGCCGCCCGCCACCGCTGCCGCGGCGACCGCCGTCGAGGCCAGGAAGCTCCGCCGGCTGGACCCGGAGGGGCGGGGTGAGGGGGAGTTCGGCGTCATTGCGTCAACCCTTCGTGGCGCGCCGGGACACCCGGCGGCGTCCGCCGGCCGGCTGCGGTTTCAGAGACGGGACGTGCGGAACCGACTTGGAGGTCCGAAGCGGCCACCGGCACAGCCGTCCCCGGCCGCGCCACGGTGTCGAAGCGCTTCGATGTTGCTGCGAGGCTAAGTGAACGCCCCCGGCCGCACAAGGGTCGTCGACGAGATTCCCCCAGCCCGCCCGCGGCCGTGAAGGCCCTTGCAGGACCAGCCCGCACGGGAGGGGGTGGCGTCCCACGTCTTGACACCCCCACTGCCGCCGAACGAGCATCGAAGCGCTTCGAAAGCCTGCCTCCCGCACATCCGCAAGGGGACCCACGTGACCGCAGACCGGCCGCCCTTCCGCGACCCGCAGCTGCCGTTCGCCCAGCGCGTCGACGACCTGCTCGGGCGGCTCACGCCCGACGAGCGCATCGCGCTGCTCCACCAGTTCGCGCCCCCCGTGGAACGCCTCGGCGTGGCCGCGTTCCGCACCGGACAGGAGGCCCTGCACGGCGTCGCCTGGATGGGGCGGGCCACCGTCTTCCCGCAGGCCGTCGGCCTCGGCGCCACCTGGAACGACGACCTGGTCCGGCGCGTCGGCGAGGCCGTCTCCCGGGAGGCGCGCGCCATGCGCGCCCGCGACGGGCGCGTCGGGCTCAACGTCTGGGCCCCCACCGTCAACCTCCTGCGCCACCCCCTGTGGGGCCGCGGCGAGGAGGGCTACTCCGAGGACCCCGCCCTCACCGCGGCCCTCGCCACCGCCTACACCCGCGGTCTGCGCGGCGACCACCCGGCGTACTGGCGCACCGCCCCGGTCCTCAAGCACTGGCTCGCCCACAACAACGAGACCGACCGCGACACCAGCTCCGCCTCCGTACGCCCCCGCGTCCTGCACGAGTACGACCTGCGGGCCTTCCGCGGCCCCGTCGAGGCGGGAGCCGTCGCCGGCGTCATGCCCGCCTACAACCTGGTCAACGGCCGCCCCAACCACCTCTCCCCGCAGCTGCGCACCCACGCGCGCACCTGGACCGACCAGCCGCTCCTGGTCTGCTCCGACGCCGGCGCGCCCAGCAACCTCGCCGACTCGCAGGGGTACTTCGCCACCCACGAGGAGGCCACCGCGGCCGCCCTGCGGGCCGGCGTCGACAGCTTCACCGACCACGGCACCGACAGCTCCACCATCACCGCCCGGGTGCGCGGCGCCCTGGACCGCGGCCTGATCGACCCCTCCGACATCGACACCGCCGTACGCCGCCACCTCCACGTCCGCTTCCGGCTCGGCGAGTTCGACCCGGAGCTCGACCCCCACGCCGGCACCGGCGCCTTCGACACCCCCGGGCACCGCGCCCTCGCCCTGGAGGCCGCCGAACAGGCCGTCGTCCTCCTCGCCAACGACGGCCTGCTGCCCCTGGACCCGGCCGCCGGGCAGCGCGTCGCCGTCGTCGGACCGCTCGCCGACACATGCAAGCTCGACTGGTACAGCGGCAGCCTCCTCCACCGCGCCACCCCCCTGGACGGCCTGCGGGAGCGCTTCGGCGCCGACCGCGTCACCCACGCCGAGGGCGCCGACCTGGTCCGGCTGCGCTGCGCCGGCGGGGCCCTGCGAGTCCCGGAGGCGCCGCACGGCGCCACCGCGGCCGCTCCCGGGGCCGAGGGCGCCCTCGATCCGGCGCTGATCGCAGGACGCACCGACCTGCCGCCGCTCACCACCGACGACGAGGGCACCGTGTTCGCCCTCACCGACTGGGGCGGCGGTGTCCTCACCCTCCGCGCGCCCGACGGGCGCCACCTGTCCGTCGCCGACGACCGCCGCGTACGGGCCTCCGCCGACGAGCCCGGCGGCTGGGTCGTCCAGGAGACGTTCCGGCTCGAACCGCACGGCGACGGCCACCTCCTACGCCACATCGGAACGGGGGGTCACCTCTCCGTCGCCGCCGACGGCGTGAAGGTTGCCGCCGACGGTGAGGACGCCCCCGCCGTCCTCACCGTCGAGACCGTCCGCCGCGGCGTGGACGAGGTCACGGCCGCCGCCGAGGCCGCCGACGTGGTGGTCGTCGTCGCCGGAAACGACCCGCACATCAACGGCCGCGAGACCGAGGACCGCACCACCCTCGCCCTGCCCGAGGCCCAGGACCGCGTCTGGCGCGCCGCCCGCGCCGCCAACCCGCGCACCGTCCTGGTCCTCGCCTCCTCCTACCCCTACGCCGTCCCCGAGGCCGCCGCCGCACTGCCCGCCCTGCTGTGGACCGCCCACGGCGGACAGGCCGCCGGCACCGCCCTGGCCCGCGTCCTCGCCGGGGACGTCTCCCCGGCCGGCCGGCTGCCGCAGACCTGGTACGCCTCCGACGCCGACCTGCCCGGCCTGCTCGACTACGACGTGATCGGCTCCCGGCAGACGTACCTCTACTTCGACGGGCGCCCGCTCTTCCCCTTCGGCCAGGGCCTGACGTACACGGAGTTCTCCTACCGGGACCTCGCCGTCGAACGGCGGGGCGACACGGTCCACGTCGCGTTCACCGTCGCCAACACCGGCCCGGCCGCCTCCGACGAGGTCGCCCAGGTGTACGTCCGGGCGCTCGCCCCGTCCGTGCCGCGCCCCCACCGCGAACTGGCCGCCCACCGCCGCGTCCACCTGGCACCGGGGGAGGAGCGGCGCCTCGCCTTCGCCGTCCCGCTGTCCGCGCTCGGCTTCTGGGACGTGGCCCACGGGCGCTGGACGGTGGAGCCGGGCCCGTACGCCTTCCTCGCGGGCGCCTCCAGCGCCGACATCCGCCTGGAGGGCCGGATCGCCGTCGAGGGCCCGCCGCCCGCGCCCCGCCCCGTACGCGAACGCGGCCTCGCCGCCGCCGACTACGACGAGCAGCGCGGCACCGTCCTCGCCGACCGCACCAAGGAGTCCGGCGACTGCGTCACCCCGGCGGGCGCAGGTCCCGGCGAACTGCGCTACCGGCGCTGCGACTTCGGCCACGGCGTCGACGCGGCCACCCTGGAGGTCGCCGGCACCGGCACGGTCACCCTCGCCCTCGCCGACGGCACCGTCCTCGCCCGTGTCGACGCCGAGGTCCCCGACCCCCCGTACACCTACGCCTCCCTGCGCACCCCGCTCACCGCCGGCGGCGTCCAGGACCTCCACATCACCCTGCGGGGCGAAATCCGCCTGGCCGCCCTCCACTTCACCCCCGCGCCCGCGTGACCCGCGCGGCGCCACCGCCCCTCGTGCCGCCCCGGCCGCGGCGCGAGGGGCGCACGTCCGCGCGGGGAACGGGCTTGCTACGATCGCCCGCCGTCTCGATGCCGCCCCGCCGGGCGCACTCGAGGGGAGCACCGACAGCGAGACCACCGACGCACGAAGCAGCGCCACGCCGCGCAGGGGAGAGGCCGCCCGTGGGCACATCCACCGATGACGCCACCACGGAGTTCCACGAGTTCTTCGAGCGCCACTACGCCGAACTCGCCCGCCTGGCCCACCTCCTCACCGGCGAGGCCGACGCCGCCGACGACCTCGCCGCCGACGCGCTCCTCGCCCTGTGGCACCGCTGGGACCGGGTCCGCGCCGCCCAGCACCCCGTCGCCTACGCCCGCGGCGTCGTCGCCAACCTGGCCCGCAGCCGCGTCCGCAGCGCCGTACGGGAACGCCGCCGCGTCGCCCTGTTCTGGTCGCAGCGCTCCGAGCACGCCGACGGGCCGGACGTGCCGGCCGTCGTCGACGTGCGGGACGCCCTGCGCCGCCTGCCGTTCCGCAAACGGGCCTGCGTCGTGCTGCGCCACGCCTTCGACCTGTCCGAGCGGGAGACGGCTCTCACCCTCGGCGTGTCCGTGGGTACGGTGAAGAGCCAGACATCCAAGGCCATGGCGCAGCTGCAGCAGCTGCTCGGGACCCGCGCCGCGTCGGAGCTGGTCGGAGGAAGGAAGTAGTGGACGACTTGCAGCGAGCGCTCCGGGACGCCGCCCGGACGCACGAGCCCGACCGCGCGCGCATCCTCGCACGCGTGGAGCGCGGCATGGCCGAGCAGGCGACCGCCCCCCGGCGCCGCCCCCCGCGCGCGGCCCTGCCGCCCGCCCGCCGCTGGCCGCGCGTCGCCCTCGCCACCGCGGCCGTCGCCGGCGTCCTCGCGGTCGGCGGCTTCGGCGCGCGGGCCGTCCTCCACGACGACGCCCCGGCGCCCGCGCGGGTCGCCGACCCGCCGCCGCCCACCGTCACCCCGGCCCCGACCAGCGCCGTCGCCGGCTTCCTGCGCGGCCACAGCGCCGTCGACCCGAACAGCAACCGATTCTGGGCCCAGTCGAACATCACCTTCAGCACCGCCACGCCCCTCACCGCCCTCACCGTCGAACTGCGGGTCGCCCAGACCGGGGGCGTCGCCGACACGGGGAACTGGCGCACCCTGCCCGCCGGGCACTTCACGGTCGTGGTGCGCGAGGAGTCCGGCGTCCTGGTCTACACCTGGACGCTGCGCGAGGGCCGTACCGTCCCCGCCGGGCAGCACGTCTTCGCGGGCCAGTACAACCACGCCGAGGGCGGCCGGGACGCGCGGGGCGACCGCTTCACCGTCACCGCGACCGGGCGGGACGGGCGGCGCGCCACCCTCACCGGAGGGTTCGCCGCCGGGCCGGTGGCGGCCGGGACCGGTGCCGCCACGACCGGTGCCGCCGCTCCCGCAGCGGGGGGAAGCGGAGCCGCCTCTTCCTTCTGAGGTCGCGTGACCGCCGGCCGGCGGCGAGAATGGCCAGTGCCGGACGAACAAGGAGGCGGCATGACCGAAGAACCCGAAACGAGCTCCCGCCGGGGGGGTGGCGTCACCCCCGACTCCCTCCTGCACAGCGGCGCCGAAGGCGAGTTCACCGCCGAGGACCTGGTCCTCGCCTCCGGGCGCGATGTGAACCCCGAGAACATCGCCTGGGCCGAGCGCAGGATGGCCGAAAAGGGCAGGGCGGCCCTCGACGAACTCCTGCCCTGACCGACCGACCCACCCCTCAAGGGCCCCGCCGCCACCGCGACGGGGCCCTTCCCCTGTTCGCCGACGGGGCCCTTCCCGTGCTTCCGCAGACCGGTGAGACCGGTGCGACGCCTGCGCGGGGCCGGTGCGCCTCCGGGCCGCCGGCGGGCGCCCCGCTCGCGGCCGCGGGCGCACCGGCCCCGCACCGCCGCGGCCCGGTCCAACGGCTCCGCGTAGTCCGGTCCTACGGCTCCGAGTCCGGTCGGCCGGCTCCGATCCGGTCCTGCGGCTCCGAGTCCGATCCGGCCCTACGACTCCGCGTCCGCGCCCCCGTCCGCGTCCTCCACCGGCTCCCGTTCCAGCGGCCGCGTCGCCGGGCCCTCCACGACGCGCCCCTCGACGTCGAACCGCGACCCGTGGCACGGGCACTCCCACGCCCGCTCACCGTCGTTGAAGTGCACCACGCACCCCAGATGCGTACAGCGCGCCGACACCGCGTGGAGCGCCCCCGCGTCGTCCCGGTGCACCGCGAGCAGCCGCCCGCCGACCCGCACCACGGCGCCCTCGCCGGGCCGCACATCCGCGACCGAGTCGGCGTACGCGCCCGGCGCCCGGTCGCCCACGAAGTGCTTCGCCACCTGCGCCTGCAGCCGCAGCATCGCCGGCACCTCGCGCAGCGGCCGCAGCCGCACCGGGTCGTACAGCGACGTCCAGGCCGGGTCCCTGCCGCTGATCCGCGCGGCCAGCAGCGAGCCCGCCATCACGCCGCCGCTCATGCCCCAGCCGGCGAACCCGGTCGCCACGTACACGTGCCGCGACCCGGCGTGCAGGCGCCCCACGTACGGCACCCGGTCCGTCGTCCAGTTGTCCTGCGCCGCCCACCGGTGCGTGACCTCCAGCGGCCCGAACCGCTCCCGCGCCCACGCCTCGAGACGCGCGTACCGCTCGCCGACCTCGCCGTCCTCCGCCGTGCCGGGAGTGAACTTCTCGCCGGTCACGATCAGCATCCGCCGTCCGTCCTCGCCCATGGGCGCGGTCCGCACCGACCGCGTGCCGCCGTCCGACGTCAGGAACATCCCGCCCGGGTCGAGGTCCGCCGGGACCGGCCCCGCCACGACCAGCTCCCGTTTCGGCTCCAGACGCGTGAACAGCAGCGCCCGGTCGAAGACCGGATAGTGCGTGGCCACCACCACGTGCCGGGCGTCCACCGTGTCGCCGCGCTCGGTCGTCAGCCGGCACGGCGTGCCCTCCCGCAGCCGCGTCACCCGCGTCCGCTCGTATATCC
This sequence comes from Streptomyces sp. SudanB25_2051, assembly GCF_964272635.1. NCBI lineage: Bacteria > Bacillati > Actinomycetota > Actinomycetes > Kitasatosporales > Streptomycetaceae > Streptomyces > Streptomyces sp. SudanB25_2051. Next base: position 247,315 of record NZ_OZ186787.1, on the reverse strand, counting down.
GGCCGCCGAGCCGCTCCAGATCCGCCGCGAGCGCCAGCAGGAACTTGCGCGGATGGAACTGCGCCTGGCCCTCCAGCCGGACCGCGCCCGCCACCGGGAACGGCAGCGGCGTGCTCGTCACGAACGAGGCGGGCAGCCCGGCCTCCAGCGCCGCGTCCGCCTCCGCCCGCAGCGACTCCACCTGCTCCGGGTCCTCCGTGTACGTGTACGCGGGCAGCCGCTCCAGGTCGCAGTCGACGCCCAGCTCCCCGGCGATCTCCGCGACCCGCTCGACGGCCAGCTGCTGCGAGTGCGCGTACAGCCGCGCCGCCCGCGCCCCGTGCGTCGACCGCACGTCCGCGTACACCTGCCCGTGCAGGGCCGACAGCTTCGCCGTGGTGTGCCCGGTCACGCCCGTCGCGACGCGGTCCGCCTCCAGCAGCACCACCCGCAGCCCCGCCCGCGCCAGCTCCCACGCCGTGCACAGCCCGGCGATGCCGCCGCCGACGACGGCCACCTCCGTCTCGGCCGAGCCGACCAGGGCGGGCCGCGCCGGGCCGGGCGCGTACTCCATCCACAGCGAACCGGACAGCGGGTCGACGACCATGGGCACACTCCTCCTCCGCACGATTCCGCACGACTGCGCGGCCGGGCCGCGCCGGGCGGCCCGCGCAGGTCCGGGTGCCCGGACAGGGCGCATGAAACCCCGCGGACTGCGCACTCGTATGCCATGACCCAGCACATCAACCCCTCCGACCCGGACCCCGACCGCCCGCGGCTGGACTCCAGCGGCCTCACCACCCCCGGCGAGACCCCGCCGGGAGAGGGCGGCCTGTCCGGCGCCGGCCCGCGCGAAACCCACAACCCGCCCACGGGCTGGGCCAAGGCCCCCCTCACGATGATCCTGGTCGTGGTCGTCCTGGTGGCCGCCCTCTTCGCCGTCATGGCCGTCGTCATCGCCACCTGACCGCGCGGCCCCGCACCCGCACCGCCCCGTACAAACTCCGCAGACAGGGCGCCATACTGGACGGGCCGGGGAGGCACAGGGAACGACGGGGGCGACACCACGCGATGGCGGAGACCAGGCTCATCCACGGCCGCTACCGGCTGCTGGAGGTGATCGGGCGCGGCGGCATGGGCGAGGTCTGGCGCGCCACCGACGAGTCGCTCGGCCGCCGGGTCGCCGTCAAGTGCCTCAAACCGCTGGGCCCGCGCCACGACGACGGGTTCGTCACGGTGCTGCGCGAGCGGTTCCGGCGCGAGGCGCGCGTCGCCGCCGCGCTCCAGCACCGCGGCGTGACCGTCGTCCACGACTTCGGCGAGGCGGACGGCACGCTGTTCCTGGTCATGGAGCTGCTGGAGGGCCGCAACCTCAGCCAGCTGCTGGGCGACAACGCCCACCGGCCGCTGCCGGTGCACGACGTGGTCGACATCGCCGAGCAGGTCGCGGACGCCCTCGCCTACACCCACCGACAGGGCATCGTCCACCGCGACCTGAAGCCGGCGAACATCATGCGCCTCGCCGACGGCACGGTGAAGATATGCGACTTCGGCATCGCCCGCCTCGGCGACGGCATCGGCGCCTCCTCCCGCCTCACCGGCACCGGCATCGCCATGGGCACCCCGCACTACATGTCGCCCGAGCAGATCGGCGGCGGCGAGGTGGACCACCGCAGCGACCTGTACTCCCTGGGCTGCGTCCTGTACGAGATCGCCACCGGCGCCCCGCCGTTCGACCAGGACGACACCTGGGCGATCCTGATCGGCCACCGCGACACCCCGCCCGAGCCCCTCCGCAAGCGCCGCGCCGACCTGCCGCCGCTGTTCGAGCGGATCGTGCTGGACCTGCTCGCCAAGGCCCCCGAGGCCCGCCCCGCCGACGCGGGCGACCTGCGCCGCCGCATCACCGGCAGCCGCGCCGCCCTGCCCGCGCCCCCGCCCGGGTACCTTCCGCACCCGCAGGTCCCCGTACACGCGGCCCCGGCCGTCCCCGCGCCCCGGCTTCCGCACTGGACCGGCTCCATGACGCTCGGCCGCCCGTCGGTCCTGGTGACCGCGCCGCACGCCGCGCCGCCGTGGGAGGACCCGGCCGCGTCGCTCACCGGCCACTGGACCACGGCCACCGCCGCGCCGCCGCGTTCGCCCGTCCCGCCCGCCCCCGCCGTGCCGCCCGCGCCCGCCCCGGGCCCCCTCGCCCCGGCCGGCTTCCCCGCCGTGCCCCCGCCGGACCTGCTCGGCGTGCTGGCCGGGCGCCACAGCGCGGGCCTCAGCCTGGGCCGCCTGGGCCGCTGGGAGGAGGCCGCCGAGGCGCACCAGGCCGTCGCCGCCGAGCGGGAGCGGGTGCTGGGACCCGACCATCCCGACACCCTCACCAGCCGCTACGAGCAGGCCTTCGCCCTCGTCCGCGCCGGCCGGCCCGCCGACGCCCTGCGCGCCTTCGGCCGGGTCGCCGACGGCCGCGCCCGCGTCCTGGGCGCCGACCACCCCGACACGCTCAGGGCGCGGCAGGAGACCGCGTACGCCCTGGGGCGGCTCGGCCGGCACGCCGACGCGCACCGCGTGTACGCCGAGGTCCTCGAAGCCCGCGAGCGCGTGATGGGCGCCGAGCACCCCGACACGCTGCGCTGCCGCCACAACCTGGCGTTCACGCTCGGCCGGCTCGGCCGCCTGGAGGAGTCGTACCGCATGGCGTACGAGGTGGCCGCCGCGCGCGCCCGCGTGCTCGGGCCGGACCACCCGGACACGCTCGGCACGCGGTACGAGACGGCCCACACCCTGGGCCGGCTGGGCCGCTGGGCCGACGCGCTCGGCACGTACGAGCAGGTGGCCGCCGCCCGCGCCCGCGTGCTCGGGCCCGACCACCCCGACACGCTCGCCGCCCGCTACGAGGCCGGTGTCTGCCTGGGCCGCCTGGGGCGCGGCCGGGAGGCGCTGGAGCTGTACCGCGACCTGGTGGCGGCCCGCACCCGCGCGCAGGGCGCCGACGACCCGGAGACCCTGCGGGCCCGGCACGGGCTGGGCGTCAACCTGGGGCGGCTCGGCCGCTGGGAGGAGGCGCTCGCCGAGGCCCGGGAGGTCGCCGCAGCGCGCGCCCGCGTGCTGGGCCCCGACCACCCGGACACGCTGGTCAGCTGCCGGGAGGCGGCCGTGTGCCTGGGCTGGCTGGGACGCTGGTCCGAGGCGCTCGACGGGTACCGGCGGGTCGCCGAGGGCCGGGAGCGGGCCTTCGGGCCCGACCACCCGGACACACTGGCGAGCCGCAACGACGAGGCCCAGTGCCTGGAGCGGCTGGGCCGCCACGCGGAGGCCGTCGAGCTGTACCGGCGCGTCGCCGCGGTCACCCGCCGGCCCGCCACCGGCTGACGGCCCCGCCGCCGCCCGTCCCCCGGCGCGGGGCCGGTGACGTACGGTCAGGACCCGGACAGCGGTCCGGGCGGGCACCCGCACCGGGTGCCCGCCCGAAAGCGCCGTCGCCGCCGTCAGCCGACGTGCCAGCAGGTTCCCTCGAACCCTGCGACGTGGACGTCGCCCGCCTGGACGTGGCCGCCGCTCAGCCAGCAGCCGCTCACGTCGCCGCTGTGCGCGGCGGCGGGGGCGGCGGTGAGGAATCCGACAGCGAGCAGACCGGCCAGAGCGATCGAGATGCGCCGAAGCATGTTTCTCTCCTTCGAGTGGGGGACTCGCCACGACTCTTCACCAGCCGTGACCGCGCCGCACGCCGAGACGTACGACCGGGTGGTCGCTGTCCCCCGGGGGCCGTGCGCCCGCCCGCCCGGCCGCGGGCACGGCTGCGGGCCGGCCGCGTGTCGCGACCGGCCCGCGGCGCCCACGCGCGGGGGACAGGGTGACGGGTCAGGGCTGCGCGGGCGGTTCCCGACGCTGCTCGGGGTCACGGCCCAGCTGGTCCTTGAGCCGCTCCTGCGCGGTGTCCACCTGGCCGCTGTACCGGCCCTGCGTGCGCTTGTCGACGTAGTCGCCGCCCTTGTCGACGCCCTTGCCGACGTGGCCCTCGTGCCCCTTCAGCATGTTCTTGAGCTTGTCCATCATGGACATGGGTCGTCCTCTCGCCGAGTGACCCCCTGGGGTCCAGTCTCCCCGTCCCGCCCACCGCCCGCATCCGGGGGACGGGCCCGGCGGCCACCGGACCCCCACGGCCGCCTCAGCCCCGCCGGGCCCGCTCGGCGCGGGAGCGCAGCCACTCCTCGTGCGCCGCGCTCACCCGCTTCCACAGCTCCGCGCGGTCGGCGGCGTCCAGGTCGCCCAGAGCGCGGCGGAAGTCCCCCTCCAGCACGGCGAACCACTCCTCCTCCGAGTCGACGACCCGCTCCTCGGCACCCCGCGCGCCGATCCTCCGCAGCACCCGTCCGCGCAGCACGTGCGCGGTGTCCGCGTCCCGGCGCAGCACCGCGAACGTCGTCACGAACGGCGAGTCCGGGGCGGTCGACAGCCGCAGGTGCTCGGCGGCGAAGTCCTCCGGCGCGGCGGCCTCGCCCCGGAACTCCATCACCCGGAACGTGCCGCGCTCGTCGTGGAAGAACGTCCACCCGCCCGGCTCGGCCGCCGACGGCTCCATGCGGTACGTGAAGGGGCCCTGCCGGTACGTCCCGGCACGCAGCGGCAGCGGCTCGACCGGCCCGTCGCCCAGCCCCGCGTCGACGAACCAGCCCTCGCCGTCCACCCGCACGGTCAGCGCCATGTGGTTGCCGTTCGCGCCCCGCCCGTCCGCGTCCTCGTGGACGCCGCCCACATGGAGCGTCACGTCGTAGCCGAGGGCGGCGAGCAGCGCGGCGAAGGCGCTGTTCAGATGGAAGCAGTAGCCGCCCTGGCCGGCCGCGAACCGGCGCGCCGAGAGCTCCGGCTCCAGGCCGGGCGGCCGGCCGATGTGGATGCCGACGTTCTCGTACGGCACCCGCTCCAGGTGCGCCCGCTGCAACGCGAACAGCGCCTCCCGCGACGGCGGCCCCGAGGGGGTGACGCCCAGCCGGTCCAGGTAACCCGCATATGCTTCAGGAATCATGGGACTTGACCCTAGGCCCCGCCCCCGCCGGGCGGCGCGGGCGGCGTTCCGCCCGCCCCCGCCGCGCCCTGGCGGATCCGCGAGGCGGTGCGGGCGGCCGGGGCGGTGGGGGTCAGTCCGCGGACGCCGTCCAGCCGTCCGCCTCGATGAGCGCCGCGTCCGACGGCCGCGCCTCGTCGAACAGCGTCCGCCCGCCGTCCAGGACCCGCAGCCCGTCCACGTACACGCCCCGCCCCACGTAGCGGGTGTCCGTCCGGTACCGCCAGCGCAGCCGCAGCGGGCCGGCCCCGGACCACGCCGACAGGTCCGCCTCCAGCCGGTGCCAGACCCGCCCCGACCAGCCCGTCACGGAGCCGCCCGGATGCTCAGCCGGCTCGCCGCCCGGCCGCACGGTCGTGAACGGCACCGGCCGCCACTCGGCCGCCCCGCCCCCGTCCTGCTCCACCGCCGCCTCGAGGACCGCCGTGTCCGCGCCCGGCTCGGTGTCCCACCACACCGCGCACCGCAGCCGCGCCCGCGCCGTGCGGGGCCGTACGGCGGGCAGTGTCAGCGTCGCCGTCGCGGCCGAAGCCGTGCCCGCGAACCAGGCGGTGCGGCCGCGCGCGGGCCGGACCGGCACCGCACGCGCCATCCGGTCGGCGACCGCGACGCGCGGCGCCGAACCGGAGCGCCAGCTGCGCACCGGGTGGACCGAGTTGCCGAGCAGCACCAGGAACGAGTCGGTCGTCGGGTCCAGCACCAGGCTCGTCCCGGTGAACCCGGTGTGCCCGGCCGTACGGGGCGTGGCCATCGCGCCCATGTACCAGTGCTGGTACAGCTCGAAGCCGAGCCCGTGCTCGTCGCCCGGGAACGCCGTGTTGAAGTCGGTGAACATCAGCTCGACGGACTCGGGCCGCAGGACGCGCACACCGCCGTAGGCGCCGCCGTTCAGCAGGGTGCGGGCGAGGACGGCCAGGTCCCAGGCGCAGGAGAAGACCCCCGCGTGCCCGGCGACCCCGCCGAAGCCGTACGCGTTCTCGTCGTGGACCTCGCCCCACACCATGCCCCGGTCGAGCCCCGACCACGGCTTGCGGGCGTCCTCCGTCGCGGCGATGCCGGGCCGCCAGGACGCGGGCGGGTTGAAGCGGGTGCGCCGCATGCCCAGCGGGCCGGTGATCCGCTCCCGCAGCAGCACGTCCAGCGGCTGCCCGGTCACCTCCTCCAGCAGCAGCTGCAGGGCGATCAGATTCAGGTCCGAGTAGCGGTAGACCGTGCCGGGCGGGTTCAGGGGCCGCTCGTCCCACAGCATCCGCAGTTTGCCCTCGCGGGTCGGCTGCTCGTACAGCGGGAGCCACGCCCGCAGCCCGGAGGTGTGGGTGAGCAGCTGACGTACCGTGATGCCGGCCTTGCCGCCGCCGCCGAAGTCGGGCAGCCGCTCGGCGACCGCGCCCTCCAGCTCCAGCTCGCCCCGCTCCAGCAGCTGCACCGCGAGGAGCGAGGTGAACAGCTTGGTCAGCGACGCCAGGTCGAAGACGGTGTCCTCGCGCATCGCGATCCGCTCCGCGGGCGGCAGCTCCACGCCCCGCCCGGTCGTCTCGTCGTACGCCGCGTACCGCACGGCGTGGCCGATCGCCCGGTGCAGCGCCACGACCGGGCCGCGACCGGCGAGGATCACCGCGCCGGCGTACCAGGGGTGCGTGGGGGAGGGGCCCAGGAACCGCTCCGCCTCGGCGGTCAGCAGGTCGAGGTGGCGGGGCAGCAGTCCCGCCTGCTCGGCCGTGCCGCGCCGCAGCACCGGACCGCCCGCCCCTCCGGCCCCGGCACCCCCGACGCCCTCGCCGGCCGCCCCGGGACCGGCCGCCGCCGCGCCGCCCCGGTCCGCCGCGGCGGCCCCCGGAAGCGGACCGATCACCAGCGCACCTCCCAGTGCCAGCACCCCGCCCCCGAACGCACGCCGCCCGAACCCGCCCGCAACCGGTTCCCGCACCATGCCCGCCCTCCCCGCCTCCGGCAGCACCGCCGTCTGAAGGAAACCTTCGCCGTCGCGTTCATCAGATGAAACTTTCTTACCGCCGCACCCACCCGTCAAGGAGGCGGACACGGGATGTGAGCCCCCATCAGCCGCCCCGGCGTGCGGGGCGTGTGCCGCGGTGGCAGCGTGGCCCCATGGGCACGCAGACCGACGGGGACGGAGACCGCGCGACCGGGAAGCGGCACGGCGGCGCGGACGCCACGGCGTCGCGCCCGTGGCGGGAGCGCACCACCTGGGTGCCGCTCGCCGCGCTGCTCGTCCTCGCCCTGTGCTGGGGACGCGAACTGCCGGGGCCGGTCGTCGCCCTCGTCGGACTGTGCCTGGCGGGCGCCGTGCTGTCCGCAGTCCACCACGCCGAGGTGGTCGCCCACCGCGTCGGCGAGCCCTTCGGGTCGCTCGTCCTCGCGGTCGCCGTGACCGTCATCGAGGTCGGACTGATCGTCATGCTGATGGCGTCGGGCGGCGACGAGGCGTCCGCCTACGCCCGCGACACCGTCTTCGCCGCCGTCATGATCACCTGCAACGGCATCGTCGGCCTGTCCCTGCTGGCCGCGACCGTCCGGGGCGGGCGCGTCGCCGTCTTCAACGCCGAGGGCTCCGGCGGCGCCCTCGCCACCGTCACCACCCTCGCCACCACGACCCTCGTCCTGCCCGCCTTCACCACCAGCACCCCCGGACCGAGGTTCAGCGGGGCGCAGCTCGCGTTCGCCGCCGTGGCCTCCCTCAGCCTGTACGGACTGTTCGTCACCGTGCAGACGGTCCGCCACCGCAGCTACTTCCTGCCCGTCACCGACGACGGCCGGCCCCTCGACCCGGACGGGCACGCGGCGGCCCGGCCCACCCGCGCCGCCACCCGGTGGAGCATGGCCCTGCTGATGGCGGCCCTGGTCGCCGTCGTGGGACTCGCCAAGCTGGTCTCGCCGACGATCGAGTCGGGCGTGCGGACCGCCGGGCTGCCCACGGCCGTGGTCGGCGTCGCGATCGCCCTCATGGTGCTGCTGCCGGAGACACTGGCCGCGCTGCGCGCCGCGCGCGGCGGCCGCCTCCAGACCAGCCTCAATCTGGCGTACGGCTCCGCGATCGCCAGCATCGGACTGACGGTGCCGACGATCGCCCTCGCCTCCGTGTGGATGCCCGGCACCCTGGTCCTGGGCCTCGGCCCGGTCCATCTGGTGCTGCTGGCGCTCACCGCCGTGGTCAGCGCCCTCACCGTGGTCCCCGGGCGGGCCACGCTGCTCCAGAGCGGCGTCCACCTGCTGCTGTTCGCCGCGTTCGTGTTCCTGTCGTTCAGCCCCTGAGACGGCGCGACGGCCGGTCCGCGACGGCCGCGGCCGCCTCACGGACCGGCCGCCTCACGGACCGGCCGCCTCACGGACCGGCCGTCACCGACCGGCCTCACGGCCGGGGCCTCACGGACCGGCCGTCACCGACCGGCCTCACGGCCGGGGCGTCACTGCGCCACGCGCACGACCCGCAGCGCCGGGTCGCGCAGGATGTCCCGCTCGCAGAACCGGGCCGTCACCCACCGCTCACCCGAGTACAGCCGGGTCTGGTCCGCGTGGTGCGGCGACGTCGGGTCGGAGGACTGCGAGTACGACAGCAGCGTCCGGGCCACCGGGCAGCGGCCGCCGTCCCAGCCCACCGCCTGGACGTGGCTCGTGCCGTGCCGCACCTCCGTGTAGCCGCCGCCCGCCGGGTCCCACACGGGCACGGTCATGTTCCACACACCCGTCCCCGTACCGCCGTGCACGGGTATGCGCTCCCCGTTGCGCACCACGAACTGGTGCTCTCCCAGCGGCGCGTCCAGCGGGATGCCCGCCGCCCGCAGCGCCGCGACGGAACCGCGCAGGGCGGTGGCGAAGCCGGGCGCGGCGGTGTCGAGGCCGCGCGGGGTGCCCACCGGGTCGGCCGCCGAGAACGGCACCTTCCACCGCCCGGCGTTCGTGGTCTCCCGCTGGAGCGCCACCCAGAACCGGTCGAACAGCAGCGCGCCCCTGCTGCCCGTGTCCATCCGGCGGTCCCAGCGGGCGAGCACCTCGCACGCCTCGGTGTCGCCGGCCAGGGCCGCCGGGCACGCCCGCACCACGTCGTCGACCGTCAGATCGGCGGCGGGCACCCGGTTCGCGAACTGCTGCCGCTGGAGGTCGGCCACCGTCAGGGAGCCCCGCCGGGCCATCGCCGCGACGTCCTCGATCGCGCCGCGCGTGCGCAGCGACCGCTCCGTGCCGATGTCGCCGAAGACCCGCTCGTACCCGGTCAGCGGCCGGTCGGCGTTGCTCAGCCAGGCGCTGTCGTTGGAGTTCTCCGCGTACGGGGCGTCGGCCAGCAGCGGCCAGCGCGACGGGCCCATGATGCCCGGCTCCACCGCGTCCCGGTCCCGGCCCAGCGCGCAGTCGCCGCGCGACCCGTCGAGCACCGCCACCCCCGTCGCCGGGTACAGGGACCTGCCCAGCGGTGTCGAGCACCGCTCGACCAGCTCGTCGGTGATCCGCGGCACGACCTGCGCCTGCGCCATGAGCGTGCCGCCGCCCCGGTCGGACGCGACCGTGTTCACCCACGGCAGGCCCTGGGTGCGGCGCAGCGCCGCGGCCATCTCCTTCGTCGAGCGGGCTTTCGCCAGCGCCAGCGACGTGTCACCCATGCGGAGGTTGCGCGCGTTCGGATCGTGCAGGGCGTACGCGGTCGTCGCCGTCCACGGCAGCGGGTCGCCGCCGAAGGACGTGACGACCGGCCCGTACCGGGTCCACCACTGCGTACGGGTCACCGGCTCGCCGCCCGCCACGGGCACCGTCACCGTCCGCCGCGTCATCGGCTCGGACCTGCCGTCCACCAGGTACGCCGTGGGGTCGGCCGGGTCGAGGGCCAGCTGGTGCAGGTTGACGGTACGGCCCGTCGCGACGGTGTGGCTCCACGCCACCTTCTCGGTGAACCCGATCTGCACCAGCGGCGAGCCCAGCAGCGACGCGCCCTGCACGTTCAGCTCGCCGGGGATCGTCTGCTGCGACTGCCAGAAGCGGCGGCCGCCGTGCCACGGGTAGTGCGGGTTGCCCAGGAGCAGGCCGCGCCCGTTCGCTGTGGTGCTCCCGGCGAACGCGACCGCGTTGGAACCCATCGTCGCGTTCCGCTCGTCGAACATCTCCCGCGCCGCCCCGGCCACCCCGTCCGGGTCGGCCGCGCCAGGAGCCGCGCCGGGCGCGGGCGGCCGCGCGGCCGTGATGCCCTCCACGAAGCCGCCCTCGCCGCCGATGACGGCCAGCGCGTACGCCCTCCGGGCCACGTCCAGGGCGGTCACCGGACGCACCCAGGGCTTGCCGGCGCACGCCGGGTCGGTCACCTTGTTCCGCTTCAGCCAGGCGTTGTACCCGGCGGCCCAGCCCCGCATCGCCTCCTTCTGCTCCCGGCCGGGCCCGGCGGGCGCGGGCCTGGCCAGCAACCGCTCCACGGTGCGGGCGTCGCGCACCCCCGCGAAGTACAGATCGCTGGAGAGGTTCGTACGGGCCGACGACAGCGACCCGTCGGTGGTGCCGTCCGCGCCGAAGTACCGCGACCGCTCGGCCCGCACGGTCGCGAACCCGTCGGCCAGGACGCACACCTGGTCCGCGGCCTGCGCCCAGCCGGTGCCGAAGCCCAGACTCGCGTAGTCCTTCGCCAGGATGTGCGGGATGCCGTACTCGGTGTAGCGGATGGTCGCCGAAAGACCGCCCGCCGACGGCCGGTGACCGCCCTCGGCGGCGGACGGCGGGGCCGGCGGCCGGACGGCTGCCGCGGGAAGGGTCCCCGCCGCGGCCGTGGCGAACACGGCCGCGGCGATGGGCAACAGACGTCTCAAACTGGTACGGAGGAACAACATGCCTCCCAACTGGGCGTGTGCTCAGGTCAGTTGCCCCATCCACTCACCCGGCGGCAAGCCCTGTCATCCTCCCCGCGACTGATCCGCGATCAGCCCTGAGACCCCCCGCCGGCCCCGGCCCCCTCGGGGTCGTCCCGGAGATCCACGATCCGCTTGATCTTCCCCACCGACCGCTCCAGCGTCCCCGGGTCCACCACCTCGACCCCGACCGCCACGCCGACGCCGTCCTTGACGGCGGCCCGCACCTCGCGCGCCGCGTCCTCCCGCCGCTCCGGCGCCGTGTCCGCCCGCGCCTCCACCCGCACGGTCAGCGCGTCCATCCGCCCCTCGCGCGTCAGCCGCAGCTGGAAGTGCGGCGCGAGCCCCGGCGTCCGCAGCAGGACCTCCTCGATCTGCGTCGGGAAGAGGTTCACCCCCCGCACGATCAGCATGTCGTCGCTGCGGCCCGTCACCTTCTCCATCCGCCGGAACACCCGCGCCGTGCCCGGCAGCAGCCGCGTCAGATCCCGCGTCCGGTACCGCACGACCGGCATGGCCTCCTTGGTGAGCGAGGTGAACACCAGCTCGCCCCGCTCCCCGTCCGGCAGCACCTCGCCCGTCACCGGGTCGACCACCTCCGGGTAGAAGTGGTCCTCCCAGATGTGCAGCCCGTCCTTGGTCTCCACGCACTCCTGCGCCACACCGGGGCCGATCACCTCCGACAGGCCGTAGATGTCGACCGCGTCGATCGCGAACCGCTCCTCGATCTCCCGCCGCATCTCCTCCGTCCACGGCTCCGCGCCGAAGATGCCCACCTTCAGCGAGGTGGAGCGCGGATCGACGCCCTGCCGCTCGAATTCGTCCAGCAGCGTCAGCATGTACGAGGGCGTCACCATGATCACCTCCGGCCGGAAGTCCTGGATCAGCCGCACCTGGCGCGCCGTCATCCCCCCGGACGCGGGCACCACCGTGCAGCCCAGCCGCTCCGCCCCGCCGTGCGCCCCGAGCCCGCCGGTGAACAGCCCGTACCCGTACGCCACGTGCACCACCTGGCCCGGCCGGCCCCCGGCCGCGCGGATCGACCGCGCCACCACGTCCGCCCACATGTCCAGGTCCCGTTCCGTGTAGCCGACCACCGTGGGCAGGCCCGTCGTCCCGCTCGACGCGTGGAGGCGCCGCACCCGCGACCGGTCCACCGCGAACATCCCGAACGGGTACTCGTCCCGCAGATCCGCCTTGGTGGTGAACGGGAAGCGCGCCAGGTCCGCGAGCGACCGGCAGTCCTCCGGCCGCACCCCCGCCGCGTCGAACGAGCGCCGGTGGAAGGGCACGTTCTCGTACGCGTGCCGCAGCGTCGCCCGCAGCCGCTCCAGTTGCAGCGCCTGGAGCTCCTCCCGGTCCAGCCGCTCCCCGGCGTCCCGCAGATCCTCGGCCATGTGCCGTCCTCCACCCGTACGCGTCGATCGTCCATCCGGCTACCGACCATTCGGTCGATCCGTACCCGATCAGTTACCGCGCGCCCGGCCTCCGCGGCAAGGGGTCGGCGGTCAGCGGCCCCGGGGCGCGTACATGATCACGGCCATGCCGGCGAGGCAGATCAGCGCGCCGGCGACGTCGAACCGGTCCGGGCGGTAGCCGTCCGCGACCATGCCCCAGGCGATCGAACCGGCGACGAAGACCCCGCCGTACGCGGCCAGGACCCGCCCGAAGTCGGCACTGTCCTGGAGAGTCGCGACGACACCGTAGAGACCGAGGGCGGCCACACCGGCACCGATCCAGATCCAGCCCCGGTGCTCGCGGATCCCCTGCCACACGAGCCAGGCGCCGCCGATCTCGAACAGGGCGGCGACGAGGAACAGGACAGCGGAGCGCGCGACGGTCATACCGGCCGACCCTACGCGCGCGGCCCCGACCCGGCGCCCCACCCCCACGCCCGGCCCCCACCGACGGCGACCGGCCTCGTCCGGCACCCGCACACCGGGACCCCGCCACCGCCGCCCCCCGGGGATCCGCGAGCCGCCCACCGGCCCGGGCCCGCAGCCGCCCACCGGCCCCCGCCCGGCAAGCCGCCCCGGCGCCGACCGCGGGCTCCGGCCCGGCCGCCGGAGCCGGGCAACCCCGTCCCGTCCCGGGGTCCCCCGAACCGGTGAACCGCCGCCCGCCGCGCGCTCCGACAGCCGCCTCACGGCCCCGGCGGCAGGGGCGCCCCGGACGCCGCGCCGCGGCCCCGGCCACGTACCATGGGCGCATGTCCTTCCTCCGCCGCCGCAGCCCCGCCACACCCGCGGGCCCGGACTTCGACGTCCTGGCCATGGACCCGGGCGACTGGCCCGGAAATCTCGGCGCCGGCCTGCTTCCCGCCCCCGACGGAACGTGCCAGGGCGTCTTCCTCCGCTACGACCTCTTCGGCGGCCGCGGCCCCGCGATGATCATCGGCAATCTGCCGGAGGGCTCCCCGGCCCGCGACCTCGCCGAGGGCCAGATCCCCTTCGAGGTGGCCCAGCTCCTCGCGGCACTGGACATGGACGACGACGTCCAGGTGGTCGAGACCGAGGACGTCCCCGTCATGCAGGGCGACAACCTGCTCATCGTGCGCCGCCTCAAGCTCACCGAGAGCCGGATCTCCTGCGTCCAGTTCGACCGCAGCGACCGCGTCCTGGTGACCATCGCCAGCTGGGACCGGCCCATCACCGACGACCTGTACGCCCTGCTCAAGCCGCTCCCCGCGGAACTCTTCCAGCAGGGCTGACCGACGAGGACCGCCATGGCAGCGACGGACGAGGCGAAGCACCACCAGGCCGGGAACGCCGGCGCGACGGCCCGCGTCGACAGCTGGATCTGGGCCGTACGGCTCACCAAGACCCGCTCCCAGGCCGCCACGGCCTGCCGCGCCGGACACGTCCGCGTCAACGGCGACCGCGCCAAACCCGCCCAGACGGTCAAGCCGGGCGACGAGGTCCGCGTCTTCCACGCCGGCCGGGAACGGATCGTCGAGGTGAAGCGGGTGCTCACCAAGCGGGTGGGCGCCCCCGTCGCCGTCGAGGCGTACACGGACAAGACACCCCCCGCGCCGCCCCGCGAGCACGTCGCCCTCGCCGGCGTACGGGACCGCGGCGCGGGCCGCCCCACCAAGCGCGAGCGCCGCGAACTGGACCAACTCCGCGGCACCCGCCGCGGCTAGCCGCCCCTCGCCCCGGCCGGGAGCCTCGGCGCCGCCGGGGCGGGATCACCGGGGCGCGATGTGGAACTCCATCCATTCGACGCCGGGCACGGTGAAGCGCGCGCCCGCACGCGCGGACGCCACCCCTTCGAACACACCGTCCGCGCCCGGAGGGCCGAGGGTCCACGGCGTCGCCATCGCCCAGGCGCACCGCAGACCGGCCAGCAGGGCCGCCTCCTCGGTGGCGCACCCGAGCGGCGAGGTCAGCGCCACCTCGGCGAGCTCGGGAAACTTCCAGTACCGCTCGTAGCGCTCCATCTCGACGGGCACGTCCAGCCGGACGGCGATCCGCCCGACGACCCGCTCGGCGGCACGGCGGTCGGACACCCGTATGTGGCAGCGCCACGTGATCGTCGCGAACACGCACGCGACCCTGGCCCACGACGAGGGGGCGTGCCTGCCGCGCGGTGCGGAATCCGCGCGGGGCGGTGCGCCGGCGTCCCGCTGCTCGCGGGCGGAGCGGTCCTCGTTCGCCGGGAGGACCGCTCCGCCGACTCCTCGCAGGGCCTGAAGGGCCGGCGTTACGAGGCCAGCAGGGATGTCAGGCGGGCCGCTGCCGTGCCGAGGCCCGTCGGGCCGTCCGGGAGGCCGCTGCCCGCCGCGGGCGCCTCGATGAGGTTCCGGCGCAGGACCGCCTCCTGGTACCGCTCGCACCCGTCGTGCCAGGTGTGGATGCCGGCCATCCAGTTCTCCAGCTGCCGCACGTACCCGGCCATCGCGGCGCGGGCCTCCTCGTCCAGCCCCATGTCGTCGTAGAGGACGGGCAGTTCATGGGCGACGACGTGCTGGAACTGCCGCATCCGCGAGTTCATCAGATCGCCGGTGATCGCCACCGCCGTGGGGCGGTCCACGTCGAAGAAGTTCTGCGTGACGAGCACGCAGTTGTGGATCTCCCCCTCGAACTCGATCTCCTTCTGGTACGAGTACAGATCGTTCAGGAGCGTCGCGAAGTCCACCGCCGCGTTCTCCAGCGCCCGCACCGTGCCGCTGTGGAAGACCTCCACCGGGACGAGGTTGCCGATGCCGATCCGGCACAGGGCGATCGTCATGTCGGAGCCGAAGGTGGCCCGCCGCATCTCGATGTAGTCCACCGGCTCCGGAATCCGGTTCTGCGCCTGGTTCGCCAGCTCCCACAGCCAGCTGTCGACCATGACCTCCACGGCCCTGCGGAAGGCGGCGCGGTCCCGGTCGTTCATCGGGCCCGCCGTGCGCGGCCACAGGTCCGCGAGCCCGCGCTCCAGCGCGTTCGCCGGGGCGGGCATCGATTCCAGGGCGCCGTCCAGCGGCATGAACGCCCGCAGCCGCTCGTTCTGCGCCTTCGCGCCGGCCAGGTCGCGGGTCCTGCCGTACACCACCGGGTACAGGTCGTCCGCGTACGTGCCCCACGCCAGCCAGTGCGACGCCACGTCCAGCGCGTCGGCGTCGGCGTGCGGGTGCAGACCGGACGCGCACAGCGGCAGGTCGTACCCGGTGGCCGAGCGCTCCGTCCAGACCCGTGAACCGGGCTGGCCCGGCTGCTCCTCCAGCATGCCCATCGCGGCGATCCACTCGACGCACCGCTTCCGCGCCCCCTCCAGATGCGCGTTGAGCGTGACCTGGAACGGCAGCTCGATGGGCGGGAGCTCCGTCGGCCCGACCCGCTCGAACGGCACATGCGTGAAGCCGCGCCACCGTGCCGCCTCCGCGCGGGGTGTCAGCCGGATCGAGGCGGCGGCCATCCCGAACGCCCCGCCGCCCGGCACCGCGCCCACCGCGCCCTCGTTCATGTACCGGCTGGAGCGCATGTGCCATTCGTGCCCGCCGGACTGCCAGTCCTGAAGGCCCTTGGCGTACGCCATGACCGCCGCGGCCTGCGCCGCGTCGAGCCCGTGCTCGGCGCACAGCGGCGCCACCTCGGTCAGCGCCGTGTGCTCGAACTGCTGGAGGCGGGAGGTGAGCAGGTCGTTGACGGCGTCCGCCGCCTCCTGTGTCGAGCATCCCAGGAACCGCTCCAGGACCAGCACGCCGTTGCTGTTCTCGCCCTCGTCCTCCACCTCGCGCTGGTACGAGAACAGGTCGTTGCGCAGGTGCACCGCGTCCGCGAACGTGTCACGCAGCACCCGCAGCGGCCGCGAGTCCGCCACGGCCTCCGGCACCTCCGCGCCCACCGCGTACTCCACGAGCCCCGCCGACCAGGGCGCGCCGCCCACCTTGCGGCGCATCTCGATGTACTCCAGCGGATTGGCGACGCGCCCCTCGTCGATGTTGGACAGCTCCCACAGGGACTCGTTCAGCAGGTGCTCCGTCGCCACCGCGAACCGCTCACGCCAGGCGGGCGACATCGCGGGCACCGTCCGCGCCCACAGGTCGGCCAGGCCTGCCTCCACCGGGTTCTCCGGCTCGGGCACGGCCGCCGAGGGGTCCGTCGGCATGAACGCCGGGAGCCGGTCCAGATGCGCCTTGCCGCCCGCCCGGTCCCGGGTGCGCTTGAACAGCTCCAGGAAGTGGTCGTCGAAGAAGAAGACCCACACATACCAGTCGGTGACCAGGGACAGCGCCTCGGCGTCGCAGTCCGGGTGGGTGTACGCGCACAGCAGCGCGTAGTCGTGGGAGTCGAGGTCGCGCTCCTCCCAGACCCCCGAGCCCTCCAGCATGCCCATGCGGCGCGCCCACTCCTTGGTGTGGGCCCGCGCCGCGTCCACGTACGGATTGAGCCGTGCGGGATGCGGCACGTAGAAGTCGGGGAGTACGAACGGCTGTGCCATGCGTGTCCAATGCCTTTCGCTGTACGTGGGGACCGGCGCCCGCGGCCCGGCGGGCGCACGCGGAGTCACCCGCCCGTCCTGTGAACACCGAACGGGCGGTTCGGGTTACGCCCTCCGGGGGAACGGCTCCGCGCCGGGCCCCCGCACGCGACGGCGCGCCGCCGCCCGGTGCGGACACCGGGCGCACGGCGCGCCGTCCCCCCGTCGTACGGTCAGCGGGTGCCGACCGCCGCGCGCACGGCCCGCCGTGCCAGCGCGCAGTCGTCGTGCAGCCGCCGCAACAGCAGCCGCTGCTCCTCGCCCGGCGAGAGCGCGCCGGGCTGGACGGGGACCGAGCCGGCGGGCGGGGCCTCCCGCATGGTCCGCTGCACGGCCGTCTCGTACGTGCGGATCTCCCGCGTCAGCACGAGCATCAGGTTCACCAGGAACGCGTCGCGCGCCGCCGGGCCGCCGAACTGGGCGTGCTGGCTGATCTGCCGGCGTGCGAGGGGCGCGTCGCCCAGCACGGTCCACAGCGTCGCCAGGTCGTAGCCGGGCAGGTACCACCCGGCGTGCTCCCAGTCGACCAGCACGGGACCGGTCGGCGACAGCAGCATGTTCGACAGCAGCGCGTCACCGTGGCAGAACTGGCGCATGCCCTCCCAGCCGCCGGACAGGGCCAGGCCGTGCAGCAGCTTCTGCAGGTCGTCGCGGTCCCGGTCGGTGAACAGGCCCAGCTCGTGGTAGCGGGCGATCCGCGCGCCGTACTCCAGCGGCGCGTCGAACGTCCCGGCGGGCGGGCGCCATTCGTTCAGCCGCGCGACCGCGCCCAGCACGGCCTTGAAGTCCGCGCGCGGCGGCGCCTGCGCGACATGCCGGCTGAAGCCCGCCGGCCTGCCCGGCATCCGCTCGACGACGAGCGTGCCGTTGTCCGGGTCCGCCGCGATCAGCCGCGGCACCCGCACCGGGGGGCGGTGCCGGACGAAGGTGCGGTAGGCGGCGATCTCGTGCCGGAACCGCTCGATCCACACGGGGGAGTGGTCCAGTAAACACTTGGCGACGGCGGTGGTCCGGCCCGTCGTGCCGACGAGCAGCACCGAGCGTCCGCTGCGGCGCATCACCTGCACCGGGTTGAACTCGGGGCAGATGCGCTGCACCGACCCGATCGCCTTCCGCAACTGGGCCCCCTGCGGCCCCGACAGGTCGATCCTCCCGCTGAGCGGACCGGTCACCGCCCCCGCCCAGCGCCTGCTCCGGCCCACCTGGGCCGGACCCGGGTACAGGCCGCTGCCGGCCGGTACGGTACGGGGCCGGGGCGGGGCGGACACGGAGGACGATGCTGTGTACATGGGCGAGACAGATCCCTTCGTGTGCCGACGACTGCGTACGCTGCCCCGTCCCGCCGCCGGTCCGACACCCTGGGGAATGAGGGCCGTCGCCGGGACGGGGTGGCGCGTTCCTACCTGACACCCCGTGGCGGGTGGCGAACCATCTCGCGCACCCTGGCGAACCCTGGCGAATAGTCGCCACCCCCATGGCGGAGGGCTACTGTCAACTCAGCCGAGAACCTGGGGGCTTGACGTGACAGGACAACCCAACACCCGCCTCTCCGATCTGTTCGGCCTCGCCGGCTGGTCGAAAGGCGAGCTCGCGCGGCTGGTCAACCGGCAGGCGGCGGCCATGGGCCACCCCCAGCTGGCCACGGACACCTCGCGGGTGCGGCGCTGGATCGACATGGGGGAGACCCCGCGCGATCCCGTACCGAGGGTGCTGGCTGCCTTGTTCACCGAGCGACTCGGCCGTGTCGTGACCATCGAGGACCTCGGGTTCGTACGACACGGGCGCGCCGGGAGACGGCGGGACGTCAGGCAGACCGACAACCCTGACGGGCTGCCCTGGGCGCCCGAACGCACGGCCACGGTCCTCACCGAATTCACGGGAATGGACCTCATGCTCAACCGACGCGGCCTGATGAGCGCGGGCGCCGTGCTCACCACGGGTGCCACCATCACCAGCGCCATGCACGACTGGTTCCGTTCCGGCTCCACGAGCGCCGGATCCGCCGACGCCCGGCCCGCCGACCCCGCCGGGCTGGACCGCTACGAGGCCGCCCCCATCGGGCGGCAGGAGGTCGACGAACTGGAGGCCTCGGTCGAGGTGTTCCGCGCCTGGGACGCGGCCAAGGGCGGCGGCCTCCAGCGCAAGGCCGTCGTCGGCCAGCTCAACGAGGTGGGCGGGATGCTCGCCTACCGCCACCCCGAGCCGATCCAGAAGCGCCTGTGGGGCGTCGCGGCCAATCTCGCCGTACTCGCCGGCTGGATGTCCCACGACGTGGGCCTGGAGCCCACGGCGCAGAAGTACTTCATCATCGCCGCCCACGCGGCCCGCGAGGGCGGCGACCTGCCCCGCGCCGGCGAGGCCCTGTCCCGCTGCGCCCGCCAGATGGTCCACCTCGGCCGGCCCGACGAGGCGCTGGACCTGCTCCAGCTCGCCAAGCTGGGCTCCGGCCAGGAGGTCCTGCCGCGCACCCGTGCGATGCTGCACACGATCGAGGCGTGGGCGCACGCCTCCATGGGCCGCGGCCAGGCGATGCGCCGCACCCTGGGCGAGGCGGAGGACCTGTTCGTCTCCGACCGGGGCGACGGCCCGCTGCCGGTGTGGATGCAGACCTTCAAGTCGGAGGACCTGTACGGCATGCAGGCCCTCGCCTACCGGACGCTCGCCGAGCACGAGCCGTCCGCCGCCAAGCAGGCGCAGTACTTCGCGCAGAAGGCCCTGGAGCTGCGGATCGACGGCCGTGAACGCTCCAAGATCTTCGACCATCTCTCCATGGCCTCGGCGTGCTTCATCGCCGACGACCCCGAGCAGGCGGACCGGTACGCCCGGCTCGCGCTGGCCGCGATGGGCAGCAACTCCTCGCGGCGCACCTGGGACCGGCTGCGCGAGATGTACCGGCTCACCGGCCGGTACGCCAGCTATTCGCGCATCAAGGACCTGCGGGAGCGGATCGAGTACGCGATGCCCAAGGACCAGGCGAAGAAGCCGGGCCTCAGCGGGGCCTGAGCGGGGCGGGCTCGGCGAAGGCCCGCCTCCCGCGCCGCCCGTGGGCCACTTCCCGGAGGGCTCACCGCGTACGGGGCCGCTTCACCGCGTACGGCGTCGTGTGCCGCGTACGGGGGCGCTGTCGGTGTGCGGGCTCACCCCTGCGTGCGGGGGCTTCCTCCGCGCGCGGGCGTACGGTCCACCTGCCCGTGCGGCACCGCACCCGGCTTCGGTACGCGCGACGCGCGGGGAGCCTACGCCGTGTCGCCCACCCGGGCCGCGACGACGCAGGCGTCGTCCGCGCGCTCGGGGCCGCCCGTCTCCTCGACCACCATCCGCACGCAGTCCCGCGCGTCCCGCGCGCGGGCCATCCGCGGCGCCAGCGCGAGCAGCCGCTCGGCGGCGCCCGGCGCATCGGCGCCGACCGCGGCCTCGCCCCTGGTCAGCCCGTCCGTGTGGAGCAGCAGCAGGTCGCCGGGGAGCAGCGGTACGCGGGCCTCCTCGTACGCGGCGCCGGAGGCCGTCGCGCCCAGCAGGACGCCCTCCGGCCGGTCCAGCGCCCGTCCCGTCCCGTCGCGGAAGAGCAGCGGGGCGGGGTGTCCGGCCTGCGCCCAGGTGAGGGTGCGGGTCGCCGGGTCGTAGTGGCAGCACAGGGCGCTCCCGAGCGCGGGCTGGGCGGCGGCCTCCATCAGCTGGTTGAGGTGCCCCAGCAGCGCGCCGGGCCGGATCCCGGCCAGGGCGAGGCCGCGCAGGGCGCCGAGCAGCATCGCCGTCTGGGAGGTGGCGGACACGCCGTGCCCCGTGAGGTCGCCGACGGAGAGCAGCGCGCTCCCGTCGGGCAGCTCCAGCACGTCGTACCAGTCGCCGCCCATCCGGCCGGCGTCGCCGGAGGCGAGGTGGTGCCCGGCGGCGTCGAGCGGGGCGGGCCCGTCCCCGGCGAGCCGCAGCGGGCCCCGCCAGGCGGGCAGGACCGCCTCCTGGAGCTCCACGGCCAGCCGCTGCTGGGCGCGGTCCTGCTCGTGCCGCAGCCGCAGCGACTCCCGGGACTCGCGGACGGCGCGCTCGCTGCGGCGCAGCTCGCTCACGTCCCGGAAGACGGCCCACATGGACGCCGTGCGGCCCTCGCCGTCGAGGACCGGCTCGCCCGCCATGTGCAGGGTGCGCACCCGGCCGTCGGCCCGTACGACGCGGAACTCGCCGTCGATGGGCTTGCCGTCGACCAGGCAGTCCGTCACCAGTCGGGTCAGCAGCGGCTGGTCCTCCACGAAGACCAGGGTGGGCAGCTCGTCCAGGGACATCGGGCCCGCGCCGGGAGAGCGGCCGACGATCCGGTACAGCTCGTCGGACCAGCTGACCTCGTCCGTCAGGAGATTCCACTCGGCGCTGCCGACGCGGGTCAGGAGCGAGCCGGTGGCCTCCTCGCCGAGCGGTCGCCCGTCCCGCGCCCCGGGCCCCGACTCCTCGTCCGGGCGCCGCGAGGGCTGCTGGGGGACGCCTTCCTTGAGCTGCCCCAGATGGGCGTTGAGATCGTCGAGCTGATGCACGGCCAGATCGCACAGGGCGCGCTGCCAGCGCGCGCGGGGATCGTCGTCGGCCGCGGCGTCCCGGCGTACGGCGTCCACCTCTCCGCGCAGCCGGCGGGTCTGCGAGATGAGGGCGTCCACCTGGCCGCGCTGCGGCGGCTGCTGGCTGGGACGTTCCGCGAACAGGGGGGACGGCATGGGGAACTCCGATACAGGCACGCGGCCATGGCTTGAAAAGCAAGGACCACACAAGACTGTGACACAGCCGCGAGGCGGTCGTAAGCCATTTGGCGACAGTTGGACCGGTCATGTCCGGGGCATATGCCATCGGCCAGCAGTGATCCGGCCAGAATGGCGAAAACGCCAGGGAGACGGCCGTGGCGATGATCCTATTGCGGCCCTCGCGCACCCGCTCCCCGCGCCGCCGATCCGCAGGTCCGGCCCGCGCCGCCGACGCCAAAGGATCATTGCGCCCCGCCGCCGCGCGGAGGTGAACCGGCGCGAACGGGGTACTCGGCACACCCCGCGGCGCGCATCCGCGCGCCGTCCGTGCGCAGGCACGGGAGCAGCCGCGTGGCGCGGGCAGGCACGCGGGACGCGCGGGGGAGCAGAGCCCGGCCCCGACCGAGGAGGAGCATCCGTGACCACACAGCCCGGCAGGAGAGTCGTCGTCACCGGCGCCACCGGCAACGTCGGCACCAGCGTCGTCGCCGCCCTCGCGGACGACCCGCGCGTCGGCTCCGTCCTGGGCGTGGCGCGCCGCCGCCCCGGCTGGTCGCCACCCCGCACCGAGTGGGCGGAGGCCGACATCGAGAAGGACGGCGACCGGGAGCTGACCGCCCTCTTCGACGGCGCCGACGCCGTGGTCCATCTGGCCTGGGCGTTCCAGCCCACCCACGACCCGCTGGCCACCTGGCGGACCAATGTGCTGGGCGGCATGCGGGTGTTCCGCGCGGTCGCCGCGGCCGGGGTGCCCGCACTCGTGTACGCCTCCTCCGTCGGGGCGTACTCGCCGGGGCCGAAGGACCGGCCCGTGGACGAGTCCTGGCCGACCCACGGCTGGCCGCAGGCCGCGTACTGCCGCGAGAAGGCCTATCTGGAGCGCGTCCTCGACGGCTTCGAACCCCGCAACCCCGATGTCCGCGTCGTACGGATGCGCACCTCGTTCCTGTTCAAGGAGGCGTCCGCGAGCGAGCAGCTGCGCATCTTCGCCGGGAACCTGGTCCCCGGACGGCTCGCCGACCCGAGGTTCATCCCAGCCGTGCCCGACATCGAGGGGCTCGTCTTCCAGGCGCTGCACACCGACGACGCGGCCGACGGCTACCGCCGGGCGGTGCTGGACGACTCCGCGCGCGGCGCGTACAACCTGGCGGCCGACCCGCCGGTCAGCGCCGCCGACCTGGCCGGGCTGCTCGACGCCAAGGTCGTCCGCCTGCCGCGCCTGGCCGCGCGGACGGCGCTCGCCGCGGCATGGTCGCTGCGCCTGGTGCCGTCGTCGCCGCATCTGTTCGACGCGTTCCTGAGGCTGCCGCTGATGGACTGCTCGCGCGCCCGCGAGGAGCTGGGCTGGCAGCCCCGGCACACCGCGACGGAGGCCGTCGAGGCGCTGCTGCGCGGCCTGCGGGAGGGCGCCGGCCTGGACACGGCCCCGCTCCACCCCCGCAAGGCCGGCTGAGCGGTGGCGTAGGGCTCTCTGCCGCGTAGGGCCCCTGAAGCGGCGCGCACGGACGTCGCCGGGCCCGGCCGTGCGGGGCATGGCCGGGCCCGGCGTCCCGTACGGGTGCCTCAGTCGGGCGGCTCCATCGTCGCCGCGTCCATGTCGGCCAAGTCGGTGCCGCCGCTCCCGTCGCGCTCGGCGGTGTCCGCGTCCGTCAGGGTGAACAGGCCGCCGTCCGGGTCACGCAGCGTCGCCTGCACCCCCGGGTCGTGGGTGATCACCGTGCCGCCGTGCTGGAGGGCGGCCGTCACCCGCTTCTCGACGTCCGACACCGGGAAGTGCACCTGCCAGCGCGGCCGGATCGCCGGGTCCGGGGCCTCCTCCAGCGCGCCCGAGGACAGCCGGGCCACCGCCCGGCCGCCGCTGCGCAGCACGACCTCGTCACCCTCGTACTCCACGTCGCAGCAGCCCGGCTGCCCGCACGCCCAGTCGAGGACCTCGCCGTAGAAGATCGCCGCCTCGAACGCGTCGCGCGTGTGCAGCCGCACCCACGCGGGGGCCGCCGACCGCCAGCCCTCCCAGCCCCGGGGCAGCTCGCCCTCCCAGATGCCGAACACCGCGCCGTCCCGGTCCGCCGCCAGCGCCCCGCGCCCCATGACGAAGGCGACCGGGCCCACCGCCACCGTGCCGCTGCGCTCGCGGATGCGCCCGGCCGTCACGTCCGCGTCCCGCACCGCGAAGTACGGCGTCCAGGCGACCGCCACATGGAACGCCGACGCCAGCGCGCCGACCCCCGCGACCGCCCTGCCGCCCGACAGCGCCACGCTGAACTCCTCGCCCAGCCGCGCGGGGCGGAACTCCCACCCCATCACGGCGCCGTAGAAGTCGTGCGCGGCCCGCAGGTCGCGGGTCATGAGACTGACCCAGCACGGCGCGCCGTAGACCGCGTCGCTCCCTGCCGCTGCTGCTGCCGTTCCCGATGCCGTGGCAGCCGTCGGTTCTCTGGTCATGTGCCAACCATCCCGGTGTCGCCTCGCCGTCCTCCGACCGCTGTCCATCCTGTCACCATTCACACCTTGAGTGCCCTTTTATCTGTTTTTCATGGCGGCGCGGGTCGTCGGCGGCGCGCCACGCGTCCGGCGGAACGGCGGCGGCGGAAAACCCCTCTACGGTGTCGGATCAGTGGTCTTCCCCGAAAGGCAGTGGTGAGAATGGCCGTCGGCGCGCCCCGCGTCACCGACCCCGACGACGAGGAGACGCCGCGCGGCGACGGCCGGCGCCCCGGGGCGACCGCCGTCCGGGCGGGCGTCCCCGCCCTCGCGGCCCTGCCCCTCGCCCTGCTGGCGGCGGCCTCCGCGCTCGGGTGGTACGTCAGGCCGTCGGCGGACGAGTGGTGCTTCCTGCCGCGGATCCGCGACCACGGCGTCGCGGGGATCGTCGAGCAGTTCTACGCCACCGACAACGGCCGCCTCGCCAACGGCCTGCTGGTCGGGCTCTACGGGAAGTTCCCCGTCGCCGGGCACCAGGCGTACGCCGCCGTCAGCGCCGTGATCATGCTCGGCCTGCTGTGGGCCCTGACCGCCCTGCTGCTGCGCCGCGCCGGCCTGCGGGCGCCGCGCGGCACGGCGCTCCTGATCGCCGGCATGACCTGCGCGGTCTTCCTGCTGGCGACGCCCAACACGTACAAGACCTTCTACTGGCCCGCCGCCTCGGTCTCCCACACGCTGGCCCCGGTACTGGCCGCGGGCGCCGCCCTGCCGCTGCTCGCGGCCCGCTCCCGGCGCGGCCGGATCACCGCCCTGGTCACGGTGGCACTGGCGGGGGCGTTCATGGGCACCCTGTCGGAGGAGGCGTCGGTCGTCGCGCTGGTCGTGCTCGGCGGCGCCGTGGTCCTCGCGCCGTGGGTGTTCGCCGCGCGGGTCCGCCGGACGGTCCGGGTGTGGGCGCTGACGGGCATGGCGGGCATCGCCGCGGGCACGCTGCTGCTGGTCACCTCGCCCGGTTCGCGCAACCGCCGCGAGCGCTACGGCGCCGAGACGGTGTCCATGCTCGCCCCGGACTCGCTGGTCACGTCGCTGAAGCTGTTCGTCCGCATCCTGGAGACCGTCCTCACCACCTGGACCTACGCGGGCGCCGTCGCCGCCGGTGTCCTGCTGGGCCTCCTGGCGCGCCGCCGCCCGGACGCCGGGCCCGCGATCCTCCTGCCGTACCGGCCGCTGCGGCTGCTGGGCTTCGGCGCCCTGGCGTTCCTGGTCTGCGGCTACCTGTGCACGGTGATCACCTACCCCGTGTTCGGCACCCGCGTCCTCACCACGGAACGCACCTGGAACGACTACCTGCTGCTGTACGTCCTGCTGCTCGTCGCCGCCGGCGCCTTCGCCGGCCGGGCGGTGCGCCGCGCCGGGCGCCCGGCGCGGGCCCGCTACGGGTTGGCGGCCGCGTGCGCCGCCCTGTGCGCCGCGACCGTGGCGGGCCTCGCCGCGCCGCTGTACGACCTCGGCGGCGACATGCGGGCCCGCGCCGAGCGGTGGGACCGGCAGGACCGGTTCCTGCGGGAGCGCGCGGAGAGCGGCGCCGAGGCCGCCCCGTACACCCCGAACAGCGTCAGCCGCATGCTGGAGCCGTTCGGCGGGGGCGGCAAGCGGCAGTGGCCGGCCCGCTGCGTGGCCGACTACTACCACCTGGACCGGGTGACCCACGGCCACCGGATCCCGTAGCGCACCCCGGACACCGGGGCCACACGGGTCAGGGGCGGCCCGCACGGGCGGGGGAGCGGCCGGCGGCGGGGCGGCCGGGCGCGTCCCGCTCGGTCTCCCGCACCACGTAGTGGGGGCGCCGCTTCGCCTCGTGGTAGATCCGCCCCACGTACTCGCCGATCACCCCGAGCGTCGCCAGCTGCACCCCGCTCAGCCCGACGATCGCGGTGATCAGCGTGGCGTATCCGGGTGTGTCGACGCCGTTGAGCAGCGCGTTCGCCACGATCCACAGGGCGTAGGCGAGCGCCGACAGGAACAGCCACAGACCCGTGTGGACGGCCAGCCGCAGGGGCCGGCTGTTGAACGACAGCAGTCCGTCGATCCCGTAGTTCAGCAGCCGCCGGCCGCCCCACTTGGACGCGCCCGCCGCCCGCGCCACGTTCGCGTAGCGGAAGGTCACCGTGTCGAAGCCGATCCACGAGAACAGGCCCTTGGAGAACCGGTTGCTCTCCGGCAGCGACAGCACCGCCTCCACGGCGCGCCGCGACAGCAGCCGGAAGTCCCCGGCCCCGTCGGCGATCTCCACCTCCATGAAACGCCGCACAAGCCGGTAGTAGGCGCGGCTGAACGCCTTGCGCACCGCGCCCTCGCCGGACCGGTCCCGCTGCGCCACCACCTGGTCGTAGCCGTGCTGGCGCAGCTCCAGCATGCGCGGCAGCAGCTCCGGCGGGTGCTGGAGATCGGCGTCCATCAGGACCACCGCCGCCCCGCGCGACATCCGCATCCCGGCGAGCATCGCCGGCTCCTTGCCGAAGTTCCGGCTGAACGAGGTGTACCGGACGCGCACGTCGGCGCGGGCCAGCTCCCGCAGCCGCTCCACGGTCCCGTCGCGGCTGCCGTCGTCCACGTAGCAGATCTCGAAGTCGGCGCCCGTGGGTTCCAGCGCCGCCACCACCGCCGCGTGGAAGTCGCCGATCACCTCGCTCTCGTCGAAGCACGGGACGACGACCGAGACATCCACCATTGCCAACCCACTCCATGCACGCCGATGCGGGACGCCCCTCCGGTACCCGCCGCACACGGAAGATGCCGACCCGGCCGCCGAGGTTGCCTCCACCTCGCTACCAGCGCCGCACGGCCAGGACGCGCCCGCCACCGGGGCGGTCCGTACGGGTGCCGGCCCCGCACCGGCGCACGGCGGCGCGGCCCGCCGCGGAACGCGGACCGGTCCCGCGGCCGGAACGCGGACGGCCCCGGTGGCCGAACGTGAACGGCCCCGGCCCCCCATCAGGGGGACCGGGGCCGGGCATCGGCGCTCACGGTGTCCGCGCGGGACGGCGACGGGTCGATCACCCGCCGGCCACCCGCGCGGCCCTCCTCACCGCAGCGCCCGCAGAAGGGCCTCCTCCCGCTCCGTCGAACGGAGCGTGGACTCGGCGTCCCCGGTGCCGGTGTTGCCGTAGGACTGCACGGAGAAGTTGCCGTTCTTCGTGCTCACGTTGCCGTCACCCACGGCGGCCGCCACGGGCGCGCACACGCCCACCGCGGCCGCGGCGACACCGGCTGCCGCCAGAACCTTCTTGATCATGGTTCTTCCTTCTGTGATCGGGAACCCGGTCCCCGGGTCTCCCCTGATCAACCGGAGACCGGGTTCCCCGTCACGGGGCGGGACGGACGGCGCGTCCCGTATTCATCCGTCCGGCCCTACGGGAGGGTCACGAACGGCGCCAGGAACGCCCGCGCACCGGGCGCGTCCAGGCGGTAGGCCACATTGGTCGCGTAGCACGGGCCGTCACCGGTGATGGTCGTCGCCACCAGCGTCCGCTTCCCGTCCAGCACGGCGAAGTTCGGGCCGCCCGAATCGCCGTAGCACGCCCCGCCGTTCCCCTGCGGCGCGGTCATCTGGAGCCGCACCCACGCGTTGTTGAGCGCGTTGTACGTCACCGGTGCCTTCAGCCGCACGCCGCCGCCCGGGTGGGTGTGGCCGCCCGGACCCCGCTGCGACTCCTGCGTGCCGTAGCCGGCGACGGTGAACGGCACGTCCTGCAGCCCCTGCGGCCCGAGCGCGGCGAGCCGGCCCGCCTTCGGCAGCGCCGCCGGGGTGAACGACCAGCGGGCGGCGACCTCGGCGGCCGGCAGCTCGACGACCGAGATGTCCCGGGTGTCCTCGGCGGGGCCGGGGTACTCCGGGTGGTTGTGCGCGGTGCCCTCGACCGCGACCTCGCGGGCGACGGCCGCCGGGTCGCCGGGGTGGCGCTCCGCCGCCGCGTCCAGGGCCCCCTGCACGTCCTGGTCGAGGGAGACGAAGAAGCGGACGTTCTCGGGCCAGTCCGTGGTGCAGTGCGCGGCCGTGAGGAACGTGTCGGCGTCGATCATGGTGCCGGAGCACACCCAGTCGACCCGGTCGGGCGTCGTGGGGTCGTCGTCGTTGTCCCAGGTGGCGACGAGCGCGCCGACCTCGGTGCGCTCGGGCGCCGGGGCCGCGTTGTACGAGTTGATCGCCGAGGACGGCATCGCCGCGCCGACGACCACGGCGCAGGCGACCGCGAGCGCGGCGCTCAGGCGGGCGGGGGTGACGGTCAAGAGAAACCCTTCCGGACGGCGAGTGAACAGGTGCTTCTCCTGCGGGGTGACCGAAAGTGAACCGCGTGTAGCGGGTGCGGGGAAAGAGGGAAACCCCTGGCCCACCCCTACACCCCCCTCGCCGCCCCCGCCCCCACCGGCGCGAAGGCACCCTGACGGGCCCGGCCGCGCGCCCCGCGCGCGCCTCCCATGCGCCCTCGCGCGCCCCTCCCGCGACCCCGGCAGGACGAGGCCCTGGCCGAATATGCCCCAGCGCCCCGCTGCCGGCGGGCCCTGTGTTCGGCGCCTGCCGCACCGGTGCGCACCCTCCCGGGGGCGCGGGGAGCGGGAGGTCAGCCGCCCAGCGGGAGCCCGCCCAGCGGAACCCCACCGGTCGGCAGGCCCCCGGCCGGGAGCCCGCCGAGCAGCCCGCCGCCGACCGGAAGCCCCGCCGGCCGGCCCTCGCCGCGCCCCTTGTCCTGGTCCTGCGAGCCGAGCAGCCCGGTCGTGTTGAGGTTCGAGACGACCGGCGCGCCGACCGAGGCGGGCGGTGCGTCGGCGGCGGTGGCGGGGACGGCCGCGGCCATCCCCGCGCCCGCGATGCCGGCGCAGACCGTGAGGAGGCGGGTGCCGGTACGGATGGTCATGTGTGACTCCTGACATGAAGGGTGAACGGCTGCGTTCCAGCCGCTCTGAGCAACGACACGGGCCCCGCGGCGACACGGCGCGAAGTCGCCCCGCACCCCTTGAACTTGGTCTAGTCCAATGCCAAGCTGCTTGCGAGCCGCCCGACTTGAGTCCCCACCCAGAGGAAGGGACAACCCCCACATGTCATCGCGCAAGACCATCCGCACGGCCGTTGCGGCAGCCGCCGCCGCACCGCTGCTCGTCGTCCTGACCCCCACGCAGGCGACGGCGCACGGCACCATGTACGGCCCGGTCAGCCGGGTCGCCGCCTGCTACGCCGAGGGCCCGGAGCACCCGGACACGCAGGTGTGCAAGGACCTCATCGCGACGAGCGGCACCCAGCCGCTCTACGACTGGAACGAGGTCAACATCGCCAACGCCAACGGGCAGCACCGCCAGCTGATCCCGGACGGCAAGCTGTGCTCGGCCAACCGCGAGAAGTACAAGGCGCTCGACTGGGCCCGCACCGACTGGGCGGCGACACCCGTCACCGCCGGGCCGCTGCGCTTCAAGTACCGCGTCACGGCACCGCACCCCGGCACGATGACCGTCTACATCACCAAGCAGGGATACGACCCGAAGCAGCCGCTGAAGTGGTCGGACCTCGAGCCGGCGCCGGTCGCCGTGGCCAGCGTGGCCAGGACCGCGCCGACGGGCTGGTACGAGTTCGACGGCACCCTGCCGCAGCGGACCGGCCGGCACATGCTGTACAAGATCTGGCAGCGCAACGACAGCCCCGAGGCGTTCTACAGCTGCTCGGACGTCACGTTCTCCTCCTCCGCGGCGGCCACCGCCTCCGCCCCGAAGGCGCCGACCGAGCAGCAGATCCAGGCGGGCCTGTCCAAGTCGACCGTCAGCCACCACGGCCACGGCGGCGACACGACGGCCCAGGAGCGCAACGTGCTGCCGCAGACCCTGGCCAGCGTGGCGGCGGCGGGCCTCACCGCCGCCTGCTTCCTGACCAGCCGCCGCCGGAGGTCCTCGGCCTCCTGACGGCGCCGACACCGGCCCGGCGCGACGCCCACCGGCCCGCGCCGGGCCACCCCTTCTCGACGCGGAGCCACGCCCTTCTCGACGCGGAGCCACGCCCTTCTCGACGCCGGTCTGCCCCTTCTCGACGCGGGGTCACCCCCTTCTCGGCGCCGGGCCCGGCCCGCACCCCGCACACATGCCCCGACCCGCGCCCGCGCCGACCACCGCGCCGCGTCTACCCCATGCCCGAGCCCACCGGCGCGCGCAGGCCCGGCAGGCCGTCCAGGGGCTGCTCCGTCCACACCGTCTTGCCGTCGCGGGTGTAGCGGGCGCCCCAGCGCTCGGTCAGTTGCGCCACCAGGAACAGACCCCGGCCGCCCTCGTCGGTGCTACGGGCCCGCCGCAGATGCGGGGCCGTCGTACTGCCGTCGGACACCTCGCAGATCAGCGACGAGTGCCGGATGAGCCGCAGGTGGACCGGCCCGGAGGCGTACCGGTAGGCGTTGGTGACCAGTTCGCTGACGATCAGCTCCGTGGTGAACACCAGGTCGTCGAGCCCCCACTCCGCCAGCTGGTCCGCCGTCAGCCGGCGCGCACGCTGCGCAGCCGTCGGCCCCGCCGGCAGCTCCCAGCTCGCCACCCGGTCGCCGGCGAGGACCCGCGTCCGGGCCAGCAGCACCGCCACGTCGTCGGTGGGGTGCTCGGGCATCACCTTCCGCGTCACCTCGGCGCACAGCGCGTCCAGGTCCCGGCAGGGGCCGCTCAGCACCTCGTACAGCAGCTCCAGGCCCTCGTCCACGTCGTGCCGGCCCGACTCGACGAGGCCGTCGGTGTACAGCGCGATCAGACTGCCCTCCGGCAGTTCGAACTCGGCGCTCTCGAAGGGCAGTCCGCCGAGCCCCAGCGGCGGCCCCTCGGGCAGCTCGGCGAGGACGGGCCGTCCGTCGGGCCGCACCACCACCGGCGGCGGATGCCCGGCCCGCGCCAGCGAACACCGCCGCGACACGGGGTCGTACACCGCGTACAGGCAGGAGGCGCCCACGATCTGCTCGCCCGTCACCGGGCCCGTCGCCTGCTGCTCCCCGGCGATCCGCCCCACCAGGTCGTCCAGCTGGGACAGCACCTCGTCCGGCTCCAGGTCCAGTCCGGCCAGGGTGTGCACGGCCGTGCGCAGCCGCCCCATCGTCGCCGCCGCGGGCACCCCGTGCCCGACGACGTCGCCCACCACCAGCGCGACCCGGGCGCCCGACAGCGGGATCACGTCGAACCAGTCGCCGCCCACCTCCGTCGCGCCGCCCGCCGGCAGGTAGCGGTGCGCCACCTCCACGGCCGGGTGCTCCGGTACGTCCGCCGGCAGCAGGCTCCGCTGGAGCGAGAGCGCCGCCGTGCGCTGCTGGGTGTAGCGGCGGGCGTTGTCGATGGAGACGGCGGCCCGCGAGGCGAACTCCGCCGCCAGCGTCAGGTCGTCCTCCTCGAACGGCTCGGGCCGGTACGCCCGCCACAGGCTCACCACCCCCAGCACGGCCCCGCGCGCGCCGAGCGGCACCACCATCAGCGAGTGCGCGTCCGCCTCCGGCGGCCCCGCGGCGCCCGCCACCCCGCCCGCGGCGGGCCGCCCTCCCCCTCCCGGCACCCCGCCGGCCCCCGCCGCCGCTCCGGCGCCGGCCGTCCCGCTCGCGACGCGCGCCGCGCCGAGGTCCGTCTCCAGGACCGGCCGCCGCTCCCGCAGGCACCGCGCCTGCGCCGGGTCCGGCGCGAACACCACCTCGCCCTCGGGGCGGCGCGCCGAGGGCGGCGGCTGCTCGGTGACCCCCGCCTGCGCCGCCCGGTACAGCCGCCCCGACGCGTCCGGCGACGGCTCCCCGCCCAGGACGACCGGCTCCAGCAGGTCCACGGCCACGCAGTCGGCGAGCCCCGGCACCGCGACACGCGCCAGCTCCTGCGCCGTACGGGTGACGTCGAGCGTCGTTCCGATCCGCTCCGACGCGTCGTTCAGCAGCGCGAGCCGCCGCCGGGCCCGCTCCCGGTCGGTGACGTCCTCCACGATCTGCGTGACACCCAGCACCTCCCCGGCGGGGTCCTGCATCCGGAACGCCGACACGGCCACGATCCGCTCGCGGCCCGGCGGATCCGTCCGCAGCCGGGCCGGCTGCTCCGTGAAGATCAGCGGACGGCCGGTCTCCACCACGGAGCGCAGGGCGCGTTCCGCGGTCCGCGCGTCCGGCGCGATGAGGAAGTCGTCCATCCGCGCCCCGCGCAGCGCCTCCACGGGCGCGTCGGCGAAGCGGGCGATGGCCCGGTTCACCCGGAGGATGTCCAGGTCCGGGCCGTGCACGGCGATCCCGATGGGGCAGCGGCGGAAGATCCCGTCGAGCAGGGACCGGTCGGTCTCCCACTGGATCACCTCGTCGGCGGGGGCACCGACCAGGAACCACTCGTCCTCGCCGCGGGCCCGTACGACGAGCCGCGCGCGAAACCCCATCCGCAGCGTCCGCCCGTCGGCCCGGCGCACCGGCAGCACACCGAACCAGCCGCCCGCCCCGGCGCACGCCGTGACCGCCTCCAGCGCGGCCTCCCGGTCCTCCGGGGCGATCAGCGCCTCCAGCGCGCGGCGGCCGATGACGTCCTCGGGCCGGAAGCCCAGCAGGTGCTCGGCCAGCACGCTCCATCCGACGACCGCGCCCCGCGCGTCCAGGACGGCCGTCGCCGCCCGGTGAAGGGAGAACGGGTCTTCCGGGCTCTCGGTGAACGTTCGCAGCGGCGTGTCCATCGCCATCACCCTCGTACGGGAGGACGGCCCCGGCAAGCGCTGCCGGGGCCCGGAGCCCGGCCGAACCGGGCCCCGGCGCGGGGCGGGCCGGGCCGGAGCACGGGGTCGCCCCGCTCAGCCCTGCGGGCCCGGCGCGGGCGTGAGGACGACGAAGTCCGCGCCGGCCGGGTCGACGCAGACCGCCAGCCGTCCCACGTCCGGCGCGTCCTCGGGACCCATCTGGACCCTGCCGCCGCCCGCCTGGACCTTCTCGACCGTCGCGTCGCAGTCCGCCGAGCCGAACACCGGGTGCCAGTACGGCTTGCCGCCCGTCAGCTCCAGGTGCTCGGAGGGCAGTTGCATCATGCCGCCGTGCATCCGCTCGTCCGGCTGCCCGGCCGGGGTGATCAGCGCGTACGTGCCGCCGCCGCCCGGCAGGTCCACGTCCTGCGTCCGCCAGCCGAAGAGGTTGCCGTAGAACTCCTTCGCACCGGCCATGTCCGTGGTGTACAGCTCGGTCCACGACAGGGTGCCGGTGTCGTCCACCGCGTCGACGCCCTTGGTGGAGCCCGGCTGCCACACGGCGAACTGGCCGCCCTGCGGGTCGGTGAACTGCGCCATCCGGCCCTCGCCGCCCGCGTCCATCGGGGGGACGCGGACCGTGCCGCCCGACTGCCGCACCGTCTCGGTCGCGGCGTCGGCGTCCGGGACGCAGAAGTAGATCATCCACGCCGGGCGGGCGCCCTCCTCGGTGAGCTTCCCGAGCCCGGCGACGGTCTTCCCGTTCAGCCGGAAGGCCCCGTAGTCGTCCGAGTCGGGGCTCATCGGCTGGTACTCCCAGCCGAAGACGGAGCGGTAGAACTCGGCGGCCGCCTTCACATCGGGCGCGCCGAGGTCCAGCCAGCACGGCGAGCCGGCGACGAAGTCAGTGGTGATCACGCGCTTTCCTTCGGTCGGGTGGGCGTGCCCGGCCGGCCGGGCACCGGGTCCGGGCGGGGCGTGGGCCCCACGGCAAGCGTGGCACCCCCGCCCCGCGGCCGCCCGCCCGTGACGGTCGAACCGGTGAACACGCCGCCGCCGCGCGGGGCCGCGCCCGCGGGCGCCCGCCTGCCCGGCGCCCCGCCGGAGCCCGCCGCCCCCGCACGGGCCCGCGCCCGCCGGAAGCCGCCCGTCCGGCGGGCCGTCAGAAGGAGTGCGGGTGGCGGAACAGCCGCCCCGGGTCGTACGCGGCCTTCACCTTCGCCAGCCGCGTGATGTTCGCCCCGTAGTAGGCCCGCCGCCAGTCGCGCAGCGCCGGGTCCGTGTAGTTCTGGTAGGCCTGGCCGCTCGCCCACGGCCGCATCGCGTCGTACGTGCCGTCCAGCCACGCCCGGTGCCGGGCCACCGTGCCGGCCGTCGCCCGGTCCGGCCACGACACGATGTACTGCGCGAGGAACAGCGCGTTCCGGTGGACGAACGCCGTGTCGCCGGGCCGCACCCGGTTCACCGCGCCGCCCATGGCGTCCAGGGCCACGCTGCCCGCCCCGCCGCCGGTCAGCCGGGCCAGCCGCTCCACCCGCGCGATCAGGGCCCGCACCCCGTCGGCCGGGACGGGCCGCGTGTAGAAGTCGGAGCGGGCCGCGTACGACTCGCGCGCCACCCGCCCGCGCGGGTTCCGGCCCGGCAGCGTGCCCTTCTGGTGCGCCTCCGGGACCGGCCAGCCCGACACGCCGCCCATCACCTTCATCGCGTCCATGAACGACCGGGTGCGCACGGACGCCGAGCGGGGCGCCGCGCCGATCCGGTCGGCGAGCCGGTCGAGCCGGTTCTCCAGATCGGCCCGGCCGGTCAGCGCCAGGCCGCCGGCCCGCACCGCGCCCGGACGGCCGCCGACCGGCGCGGACAGGTGCAGATTGGCCCAGATGCCGTCCGGCGCGGTGGGCGCCCAGCGCTGCCACTCCCGCACGACGGCCGCCGCCCGCGCCCACGGCCAGCTGAGGAAGAACGTGGTGCACGAGGGCGCCGGATGGGTCCGCATCCGCAGCTCGGTCACCACGCCGAACTGCGCGTTGCCGCCGCCGCGCAGCGCCCAGAACAGGTCCGGGTCGCGCCGGGCGTCCACGTCGCGTATCCGCCCGTCGGCCGTGACGATCCGCGCGCCCGTCAGACTGTCGCTGGTCAGCCCGTACGCCCGGCTGACCACGCCGATCCCGCCGCCCAGCGCCAGACCGGCGACGCCGACGGTCGGGCACGAGCCGGCCGGCACGGTCCGGCGGCGGGCCGTCAGCCGGTCGTACACGTCGATGAGTTTCGCCCCGGCGCCGATCTGCGCGGTCCCGCCGGGCGACATCGACACGGACGCCATCGGCTGCACGTCCACCACGAGCCCCGGCCCCGACGACCAGCCCGCGTACGAGTGGCCGCCGCTGCGCACCGACACGGGCACGCCGTGGCGGCGGGCGAACTCCAGGCAGGTGCGCACGTCCTCGGGGCGGGCGCAGTACGCCACACCGGCCGGGCGCAGCCCGTCGAAGCGCGGGTTGAACAGGGTGCGCGCCGTGTCGTAGTCCCGGTCGCCCGGCCGCACCAGCCGCCCGTCGAGCCCGCGCGCCAGCGCCGCCCAGTCGCCCGCGCGCGGCGCGCCCTTCGGCGGGGGAGGGGCGGACGCGGCGGGCTTCCGCGCGGGCGGCGTGGAGGCGGCGGGCTTCGGCGGGGTGGCGGCCGCGCCCGTGAGGAACGCGCCCGTCACCGCGGCCGCGCCCGCGCCGAGCAGCCGCCGCCGCGAGGCACCCCCGCCGCCGTCCGTCCGCACGCCCCCGCCCGCCGGGTCCGTCCGCCCCTGCGCCGTGCCCGGGTCCGTGCCCGTCCCCGCCGTCGCCCCGTACGCCCGCGTCCGCTCCGTCATCCGTATCCCCACCGCTCCGTCCGGTCTGCCTGCGGTGGGGAGGATGAGCGCAACGGCCGCCGGGTTCCGCTCCGGTGACGGCTCATCGCCGCTCCCGGTCGGTGACTACTCGCCGGCCAGCGCCTCCGCCAGGTCCTCCAGGGCCGCGACCATCTGCCGCGCCCCCGCCCGTACGACCGGATCGGCCGACGCCTCCGCCGCGTCCAGCGCCGCCCGCACGTCGTCCCACCGGGGCACGCGCCGCTCCCGCACGTCCGCGGCGCCCCGCTCCACCGCCCCGCGCAGCGCCCCGGCCAGCGCGGCGGCCCCCGGCGAAGGGGCGGCCGACCGGTCCGGCAGGTGCGCCTCCAGCACCATCGCGGCCCGCGCGAACCGGCCGACCGCCGCCCCCGCCGCGTCGGCCGCCGCCCGCGACAGCCCCCGGTGCCGCACCGGTTCGTGCGCCGCCCGGTCCACCGCGTCCCGCCACGCCGCACGGGCGGCCCGCGCGTCCAGCAGCGCCTCGCGCACCGCGCCCGTAGGCGGCCGGCCCGGCCGCGCGTACCGCTCCAGCACCTCGTCGGCGTACCGCGCCGCCGCCGCCAGCCAGTCGGCGAGCCGGCCCCGCAGCCGCGGCGTCTCCCACGCCGGGTACAGGGCGTACGACAGCATCGCGAGGACCCCGCCCAGCAGCGTCAGCACCACCCGCTCCGGGACGGTCTGCGTCCACTGCTCGCCCGCCATGCCGAGCAGGAACACGACGTACGCCGAGAGGAACACCTGCATCGGCGCCTGCCCGGCCCGCAGCAGCAGGTACGTCAGGAACGCGGCGCCGATCGCCAGCCCCGCCGACGTGTACGCGCCCGGGTCCGCCAGCCGCAGCACCCCCGTCGCCAGCGCCACCCCCACGAGCGTCCCGGCGAACCGCGCCACCGAACGGGCGTACGTCTGGCCGAAGTCCGGCCGCATCGACATGACGGCGGCGAGCGGCGCCCAGTACCCGTGCCCGAACGGCAGCACCGTCCCCAGCAGGTACCCGGCCGTGGCCACCGCCGCCACCCGCACCGCGTGCCGCAGATACGGCGAGTCCGGGCGCCGCGCCTCGGCCCTGATCTCCCGTACGGCGCCGGGGACCAGGCTCCACAGGCGCGGCTGCGCCCGCAGCTCCTCCGGCCCCGGCCGCCTCCCCGTGGGCGTCGCCGTCTCCATGACGTCCTTCAGGAGCGCGGCGAGCCGGGCGGCGGCCCGCCGGGCGGGTGCCGTCTCCAGGACGTCCGCGGTGTCCGGGGTGCGCAGCGCGGCGAGGGCGCCGGGCGGCACGTCGAGCCCCTCGCCGCGCCGTACCGCGCGGGCCGCCGCGTCCAGCACCGCCCCGGCCGCCTCCAGCAGCTCCCACACCCGGTCGCGGCCGGGGCCCTCCGGGGGCACGCCCACCGCCGGGTCGGCCAGCGAGGCCAGGACGGGGCGGATCCGCTCCGCCAGCCCGCGCGTGCCGTGCAGCTCGCCGGGGCGGCGGCGGGCCTGCCGGGGCGTGACGGCCGCGGCGCTGCGGGCGGTCATCAGCGGGACCGGGTCGAACGGCGCGTACGGGTCCTGGCGCAGCCGCCGCGCGTAGTCCGCGACGGCCGCCAGCGCGTCGGCGAGCGCGTCCCGCTGCGGGCCCCAGCGCCGTACGGGGAAGAGCACGATCAGCGCGGCCTGCACCACCCCGCCCGCCGCGATCACCGCCGCGTGCACGGCCGCGTCCCCGACCGAGGTCGGCAGGGTCACCGTGACCAGCATGATCGCCACATTGGACGAGGCGATCAGGCCGACGGCCGGCCCCGCCGTCCACGCCAGACCGGACAGGAACGTCCACACCCCGAGCAGCGCCAGGAACCACACGAGGTGGCCGCCGCACACATAGCCGAGGAACGTGGAGACGGCGAGGGTCAGCCCGGAGACCAGCGCCAGCGTCGGGCGCGGCCGCCAGGTCCGCTGGAACGTGGCCATCGCCGCCTGGAACGCGCCGAACGCCGAGCTGGCCGCCATCGCCGGACCGCCCAGGGCGGCGCTCACCAGCACCACCAGCGCCAGCCCCGCGGCGGCGCGCAGGGCGACGAGCGGCTCCAGCCGCCGCCGCTCGACCGCGAGACCCGTGCGGGCGGTCTCCTTCAGGGCGCGCAGCCAGGTCATGGCGCCGAGAGTAGGCCGTCCCCGCGCCCCGGCCGGGTCGTCGCGCCGGGGTGTGTCGTGCGCCGCGTCCGGCGCGGGGCCCCCGGGGCCCGTGGCGGCGGGGCGGCCGGGCCGGGGCGCCGGGCGGTACACGCGCCGGTCGGCGGGTACCCGGATCGCCCATCGCACCGACCTGGGAGGCAGCATGAACGACCGGACGTCACGCGACCGTGCCCGCGAGCGGAGCACCGAGGCCCCCGGCGCCGGTTCGGGCACCGAGGACACCGCGCACCACCGCGACGTGCCCGGCACGGCGAGCACCGCGGAGGGCTACCGGCCCGACGAGGGCACGGCGGCCGGGGAGCAGCTCGCCGGCGTCGAGAAGCAGCCGGAGGACGACGACCGGGAGGCCTGAGGGGCCCGGGCGGAACTTCCGGCTTTCGCGTGCGGAACGCGGAGAACCGGCGCGGAAAGCGCGAAAACGCGGCCGGGGCGCAACCTTTCGCGGTCCGGGGCTGTCGAACCCCGTGACCGACGAAGGGGGACCTGAGGCATGATCACTGTCCGGCGCCGGCCCGCCATGCTCGCGGCGGGCACGGCCGCGCTCGCCGTGTTCGCGGTCTGCGTCCACGCGGCGGCCTCGGAGCGGTCGGAGCGCGTCGACACACGGGGCTACCGCCTGGCCCCGCCCCGCTCGGTGGGCGGGATGCCGCAGAAGCGGAGCTTCGGGGACACCTACGTCGGCGTCGTGGACTGCGAAGGCCAGCCCTCCGACGCCGACTGCCACCAGGCGCAGACCGAGGTGTGGGGCATCGGCATCACCCCGCGCGACGCGCACCGCATCATCGCCGGGGCCACCGGCACGGGCGCCGACTACCGGCGGGGGGAGCCCGGCGCGGTGGGCAGCCGGTACCTCGCCTTCCGAGGACTCCAGGGGCCCGTGCCCGACCCCGAGGCGGCGCTGCGCCGCATGGTCCTGTCCATCAGCCGCGACGAGCAGCCGGTCTTCGGCGACTACGGCGTCCGGTGGGCCGGCCCCTTCCGGCCCTTCCCGCTGAGCGGGTACGACAGGGCGGTCATGGAGTGCCGTCAGGGCGAGTACCGGCACACCAGCGTGTACGACGGTTCCGTCACGCGGATCCCGCGTTCCCTGTGCGTCTGGGCCGACCGCGGCACCGTCGCCGCGACGGAGTCGAACGTGTCCGTGCGGGAGCTGGCGAAGCTGACGGCCGAACTGCACCGCACGGCACGTGTGAAGGGGAAGTGACGGCCTAGCGGGCCGTGACCCTGAAGGTCTCCAGGGACCCGTCGGCCGCGTCGGGCACGAGCATGCCGGCGGCGACCCCGCTGCGCAGGTAGTCGACCACCTCGCGGGTGATGACCTCGCCCGGCGCGACGGCCGGTACGCCGGGCGGGTAGGGGCTGATCGTCTCGGCGGAGATCCGGCCCGCGGCCTTCTCCGCCGGCACGTGCTCGGCCTCCCCGAAGAACGCGTCGCGCGGCAGCATCGCCTGCTCCAGTTCCAGCGCGCCGGGCTGCGGCAGCGCCACCGGGTGGGGCCGCTCGATCGTGCCCGCGCCGTCCACGAGGGCGCGCAGCGCGTCGCACAGCACCTGCTCGGTCCGGTCGTCGTCCGCGTGCGTCAGGATGGCGCTGATCCGGCAGGTGTCGGCCGCGCCGATGTCGACATGGCGCTCGGCGCGCAGCCACTCGGCGGCCTGCATGCCGCTGACGCCCAGCTCCCGCACATCGATGGTGATCTTCAGCGGGTCGATCTCCGCCGCGAGGCCCTCCCGGACGATCTCGTCGCCCATGAGCCGCAGCCCCGGCAGGCCCGTGACCAGCTCGCGCACACGGCCGGCGCGCCGCAGCGCCGCCTCCAGCAGGTCATGGCCCTGCTCGACCATCTGCCGCCGCCACCCGTCGAGCGTCGCGTACACCAGCGACGACGAGCTGGTCGTGCCGAGCAGGTCCTCCCGCTGCTGGAGCACCTCCGGCGACACCCGGTCGCCCTGGAGGTGGAAGACGGAGCTCTGCTCGATCGCGCCGCCCATCTTGTGGACGCTCG
The DNA here is from genome assembly GCF_964272635.1 of Streptomyces sp. SudanB25_2051. Taxonomy (NCBI): domain Bacteria; kingdom Bacillati; phylum Actinomycetota; class Actinomycetes; order Kitasatosporales; family Streptomycetaceae; genus Streptomyces; species Streptomyces sp. SudanB25_2051. Next base: position 207,563 of record NZ_OZ186787.1, on the reverse strand, counting down.
TGACGACCAGGTCGGCTTCCGCGTCCATGCCCCACGCGGGCAGCGCCGGGTGGAACGGCAGATGCGCGCCCCACGCCTCGTCCACGATGAGCGGCACGTCACGGTCGTGGCACACCTCCGCCACGCCCCGGATGTCGGCGCACGAGCCCCAGTCGGTGGGCGTGATCAGCAGCATGCCCTTGGCGTCGGGGTGGGCCTCCAGGGCGCGGCGCACGTCGTCGGGCTCCGGCGGGTGGGCCAGGTGCCTGTCCGCGTCCCACTTGGGGTGGACCCACACCGGCTGGACGCCGTTGACGATCACCGCGGCGATCACCGACTTGTGGGCGTTGCGGGAGATCAGCAGCTTCTCGCCCGGCCCGGCCACCGCCAGCATGGCCGTCTTGACCGACAGGGAGCTGCCGCACGTCGAGAAGAACGCGTGGTCGGCCCCGACGGCGTCCGCCATCAGCTCCTGCGCCTGCGCCAGCACGCCCTGCGACTCGCGCCGGTCGTCCAGCCCGTTCAGCGACAGCACGTCCGCCCGGAACAGCCCGTCGCCGAGGATCTCCCGTACCCGCGGGTCCGTCCCGCGCCCCTGCTTGTGCCCCGGCGGGCCGTACACGACGTCCCCGCGCCGGCGGAACTCCTCCAGCGCCTCCAGGACCGGCACCCGAGAGTGATCCATGAGCCGTCTCTCCTTGTCCGCGTTCGTACGGGTCCCCGCAGGGGTCCGTGTCTTCCTCAGGCCGCTCCCGGCGGCGGGGAGGTCGCCTCCGGGTACCCCGATCCGGCCGGTCCGTGCCCCGGCCCGGAGCCGGCCCCGCGGCCGGTCCTGCGGTCGGCCCCGCGGCCGGTCCCGGCGGGGGCCGTCACAGAAGGGGCCCGAGCGGCCCCAGGTCGATGTTCAGATCCTCCGGTTCCAGGCCGAAGCGGGTCCGCAGCACCTCCATGCGGTCCTCCAGCAGCATCAGCGTCATGCCGATCCGCTCCTCCTGGTCCTCGGTCAGCTCCCCGCCCTCGACGCGGCGCAGCGCCTGCCGTTCCATCAGCTGCCGCAGCAGCTCGATCACGGTGAGGACGAGCCGGGCGAGGTCCCGCTCGACGGAGTCGGGGTCCAGCTCGACACGCCGGCGCGGCTCGTTCTCCGGCCGGCGGCGTGGCTCCACCTCCTCGTGGTCCTCCCCGGGGCGGCACGGCTCCTCGTGGCGGCCCGGACCGGTCGGCGCGGGCGGCCGCGGGGGACCGGTCCGCGCGGACTGTTCGCCACCGTTCACACCAACCGCCCCCACGGCGCGGGCATCTCGTCGTCGACAGCGCTGATCAGCGCCTTCAGATCGACGCGTACGAGGTCGACGTCCGCGATGCTCAGCGTCAGATCGCCGGTCAGGACGACCCCGCCCGCGAGCAGCCGGTCCAGCAGGTCCACGAGGGCGACCCTGCGGTGCTCATCGCTCACGCGGCGCCCTCCTCCCGCCGCTCCCGGTCCCGCGCGGCGTCCTCCTCGGCGATCCCGGCGAACGAGTACGCCGCCCACGGCCCGGTCAGCTCGACGCGCACCCCGTCCGCCTGCGCCATGTCGCCGGTCAGCGCCACGAACCCCTCGGCCCGCTCGCGCGGCACGAGGTAGGCGGCGTTCAGGACGTTCACCCCGCCCGTGTCCCCGGCCAGCCGGGGATTCTGCGGCGGATGGAGGACCGCCGCCTCGGCGTACCCGGACAGCCGCTCGTGGAGCGTCCGGCCCACCTCGTCGGCGCGGCGCCGGCCCTCCTTGCGGCCGTCGCGCTCCCGCAGCCTGCGCCGCAGGTAGTCGCGCCCGCCGACCGCGCCGGACGCCGCCTCGGAGGAGGCCGGACGCCGGGCGGGCGGCTGCTCCGCGTACACCTTCACCCCCCACTCGACCCGTCCGTCGATCCGCTCCAGGGCCCGTACGAACCGGTCGTGGCCCTCCTCGAGGAGGCGCCGTACACCGCTGTCGTCGCGGCACACCGTGGCGAGCCGCAGCGGCAGGGGAGAGGTGAGGGCGGTGAGCGACGCCAGCACGGCGTCGTGGCCGCGCGCGGTGGCGGCCAGCCAGTCGAGGTCCTCCAGCCGGGCGCGCAGCGGGCCCTCGTCGAATGCCTCGGCGGGGACCGCGTCCACCACGGCGACCAGGTCGCCGTGGTGGAGCAGCCGGGGCGGTTCGCCGGTGATCCCGGCGGCGCCCTCGGGGAGGACGCCGTCGAAGGGACGGCACACGGCGTACACGTACCGCAGGGGCGCGGGGGTGGTGGTCATGCCGTACGCTCCTCCAGTTCGGCGAGGCGGCGCCGCAGTTCCTCGTTCTCGCTCGCCAGCGAGTCCCGGCGGGCGTGCGAGGAGAGCGCCGGGTCGTGGCGCCACCAGTCGATGCCCATCTCCTCGGCGCGCTCCACCGAGGCGACGACGAGCCGCAGTTTGATGGTCAGCAGTTCGATGTCGAGCAGGTTGATGCGGATGTCGCCCGCGATGACGACGCCCTTGTCGAGGACGCGTTCGAGGATGTCCGCGAGGTTCGCGCCCCCGCCGCCGGACGCGTACGGTGCGGGTGTGGCGCCTGGGGTCGTCATGGGCCGTCGCTCCCTTTCTCCAGTCGGTCGAGGAGTTCGTCCTCCAGCCGGTCGAACGTCTCCTCGTCGATCTCGCCCGCCTCCAGCCGCTCGGTGAGGCGGGCGAGTTCACGGCGGACGGCGGCCGGGTCGTAGTACTGCCGCTCCGCCTCGTCCACCACCTGCCGCAGCACCCAGGCGGTGCCGCGCAGGGGTGCGGCGGGCAGCAGGAGCAGCTCTCCCAGCAGGCCCACCGCTACTCCACGAAGCTGTACGGCGGGAGCGGCCCGTTCACCTGCAGCACCAGATGGCCGTGCTCCTTCGCGAGCGCGTCCACCGCGTCCGTGAAGTGGCCGGCGCGGTCCCGCTCGACCAGGAACGACAGGTTCGCCAGCCGGCCGCTGCCCTCGGGTCCGGGCCGGCACTCGACCGCCGCCTTCTCCAGGGCCTCCTGCACCAGGACCGCGTCCCGCGCCTCCCGGTGCTTCACGGCCGCCGCGACCCGCTCGCCGAGCGCGAGCTTCTGCTCGTACGTGCCGCCGCCGCCCGCCCGCTGGTCCTGGCTCAGCGCCCGCAGTTCCGGGTTGTCGATGAGCACCTGGTGCAGGACCGCCTCCTCGTCGTGGACGGCCTTCACGTTGTACTCGGCCTTCCCGTCGAGGCTGTCGAGCCGCTCCAGGTAGTGCGCCTCACGCTCGCGCAGGACGGCCCGCACGGCGTCGTCGTCGGAGGAGACCCCGCCGAACCGCAGGGGCAGCACCGTGCCGTCCTGGCCGGCCGCGGCCAGCACGTTCTGGTGGGCGAGCAGGTCGCGCCGCTTGGGCCGCAGCTCCTCGGGCGCGTCGCTGACGATCGCCGCCAGCCCGCCCTCGGTGAGGACCCGTACGGTGCCGGGCGGGTCGCCCACCCCGTCGGCCTTCTCCGGGAGCGCGGTGAGCCCCGGGTGCGAGGCGCGGGTGATGCCGTAGACGTAGGTGCTCACTTCTCCTGCTCCTCCTCTTCCTTCTTCTGCTGCCGGGACGACGAGCGGCCGAGCGTCTCGGACACCGTCTGGGCCGCGCCCTGCAGGGCGCCCTTGGTCTTGCCGCGCGCGCCGGACTGGCTCACGCCGTCCACGACGTCGGTGAGCTGGGCCGGGGCCTTGCGGCCGGATTCGAGGTCGAGGCGGTTGCACGCCTCGGCGAAGCGCAGATACGTGTCGACGCTGGCGACGACGACGCGGACGTCGACCTTGAGGATCTCGATGCCGACGAGCGAGACGCGGACGAACGCGTCGATGACGAGCCCGCGGTCGAGGACGAGTTCCAGGACGTCGTACAGGCCACTGGTGCCGCCGGAGCCTCCCGACGTGGCGCGGGTGGTCTCAACGGTCATGATGTACCGCCTTTCTGACGTAGGGTCAGCGGTCGGATCGTTCGTGCTCGTTGTTTCGGTCGCCCCCGTTGCCGGGTGCGCTGCCGCGCGGCTGTCCGATGGCGCGGCGGACCCGGTTCATGCGGTGGGCCCGGTTGTGTGCGGGACCCGGTTCGTTCGGTGGCTCGGTTCGTGCGGTGGGTCCGGTTGTGCGGTGGACCCGGTTCGTTGGGGGGCCCGGCGGCCGGTCGCCCGGTCGTCGGGGTGGGCCCGGTGGTGTGCGGCGCGGACCTGGCCGGAGGACGTCCGGCGGCCCGGCCGCACCGCTCAGCGGGCCCGGTCGTCCGCGCGGCCGCGCTCGTAGCGGCGCACGCGGCGGTACCCGGTGAGGGCACCGTCCTCGTCGAGCTCCACCTCGTACGAGGCGAGCAGGCTCGTCGTGTCGGGGATGCGGGCCAGCTCGACCACCTCGACGGTCAACCGCCAGCCTTCGTCCAGCCGTTGGAACGAGGACACCGACTCGGGCTCGCGCCCGGTGAGTTGGGCGAGCTGCTCGCAGGCGAGCCGCAGGGTTTCGGTTGCGTTGGCCATGACCGCCTCCGGGTTGCCGTACTCCTGACGCGCGAAACATGGGGGGTGACGCAGAGGCGGCGGCATCCCCTTCGGGGAGCCGCCGCCGTTGGGTGCGTCAGGCGTGTCGGCGCGGTCGGTCGGCGCCGGTGAACAGCCGGTACAGGGCGAGGAGGATCACCGAACCGATGATGGCCGCGATCCAGGTGGAGAGGTCGAAGAACCCGTCGATGGAGTCGACACCGAAGATGACCTTGCCCAGCCACCCGCCCAGGAGACCACCGGCTATACCGATGAGCATCGTGATGATGATGCCGCCCGGGTCGCGACCCGGCATCAGGGCCTTGGCGATCATGCCGGCGAGCAGGCCGATGAGAATCCACGCGATGATGCCCATGAGGGCCTCCTACCGTCGTTTGCTGACAATTGCCTCGTAACCCCCGCATTTACCGATCCGGCGATTCCAAACCCTTGGCCAGAGGAACGGTCTCTTACCGCACGACTGGCTGGCATGTGCCTCTTTGGGCACTTTCGGCATGCGGAGCCGTCGGGACCGTTTCAATGCGGTGGTGACGGTCAGGCGCATTCAGTACGCGGTCGTGCGTACCGGAGGACCGTGTACCCAGCGACGAGCGAAGGAGACTTCCGTGCAGGACTGGCGACAGTCGGCCGCGTGCCGAGACGAGGACCCGGAGCTGTTCTTCCCCGTGGGCACCAGCGGGCCCGCCGTGATGCAGGCGGAGGAGGCCAAGCGGATCTGCGCCCGCTGCCCGGTGCGCGAGCAGTGCCTCCAGTGGGCGCTGGACGCCGGGCAGGACTTCGGCGTGTGGGGCGGCACCAGTGAGGACGAGCGCCGCACGCTGCGCCGCCGCGCGGCCCGCGCCGCCCGCCGGACGGCCGGTTGACCGGCCGGCCGGACCGCGCGGCGCGGCCCGCCGGCCGGGCCGAGGCGCGCCGGAGCGCCCGGCGCGGCGACGGCCCGGCGGCACGAGCGGTCCTGTGGTGCGGCGGCAGGCCGCGAAGACGGGCGGCCGGTCAGCGCGGCGCGGCCCGGTGCGCCGTACCGGTCAGGCCGGGGCGAGGGGCAGCGCGGCCGCGACCGCGTTGCGCTCCTTGCGGCACATCAGCGGGAAGATGATCCGCAGCCCCTCGTCGCTGTCCGGGGAGGACACGACGAACGACGAGTTCAGGACACGTTCCTTGATCTCGGACCGTACGAGACCGGCGCGGGGCACCGTCAGCACCAGCCCCTTGGGCTTGGCGAACACCGGGTCCGCCTCGAAGACGAACAGGCGGTGGCCGGTCATCCCCAGGTACATGGGGACGCGGGCCGGTACCACCGCCATGGCCCCGCCGCTCACCAGCGCGGACGCAGCCGCGAACGCCGCCGTGCGGCGCACGGACACCGGGTTCAGATTCACGATGGCCGTCACCTCGACCCGCTCGCCGGGTTCGAGCAGGGGGTCGATGGCGGCCAGCAGCAGCCGGCGGCGCTTTGCGTTCACGGGGTGGTGCTCCTCGACAGGGGGCCACGAGTGGCTGAAATGCGTCGGCACACCCTGCCACACCGTCACCGGGTCAGTGTGACCGGGTGACGCAGAACGGCTGGCCCGACGGGTCGAGCAGTACCGTCCATCCGTCACCGCCCGGCTGGAAGTCGGGCTTCGTCGCGCCCAGCGCGAGCAGCCGCTCCACGGTGGCCGGGATGTCGTCGAAGACCAGGTCGAGATGGAACGGCAGTTCCTCCCGCGGCCAGTCGGGGCACCGGAACGTCTCAGCGGTGTGGAAGAAGCACGTCGTCTCGCCGACCGGGAGGAAGACGGCCCTCACCTTCCCGCTTTCGTCGGCGTACTCCTCACCCACCTCGCCGCCCAGCGCCGCCGCGTAGAACCCGGCCAGTTCCTTGGCGTCCGGCGCCCAGATGGCGGGTCCGCCGATCCTTCCGAGAAGCCCCATGACATACCTCCTGACAGTGCACCAACAGAGTCGAGGGGCGGCGCACGCGTCGGGCACCGCCCCGCCGGGGAACGTAAGCGCCGTTGCGGTCAGCCACTGTCCTCGACCTGTCGAGCGCGGGCAGGGACATGGGGGAGCGGCCCCAGGTGCGCGCGTCGGCCGAACAGTCCGCGCGAAGCCCGCATCCGGGGCCCTTACGGCCGCGCGTGCCCCGGCAGGGTGAGGATCTCGGCCCCGTCCTCGGTGATGGCGATCGTGTGCTCGCTGTGGGCCGTCCGGCAGCCCGTCGCGCTGCGCAGCGTCCACCCGTCGGCGTCGGTGACGAGTTGAGCGGTGTCCGCCATGACCCACGGTTCCAGCGCGAGCAGCAGACCGGGCCGCAGGGTGTATCCGCGGCCCGGCCGTCCGGTGTTCGCGACGTGGGGGTCCTGGTGCATCGTCGAGCCGATGCCGTGGCCTCCGTACTCGGTGTTGACCTGGTACCCCGCCTCGCGCAGCACCGTGCCGATGGCGTGCGAGACGTCGCCGACCCGCGCCCCGGGCCGGGCGGCGGCGATCCCCGCGGCCAGCGCGCGCTCGGTCGCGCCGATCAGCGCCACGCTCTCCGCCGGCCTCGCGGCGCCCACGAGGAAGCTGATGGCGGCGTCCGCGGCGACTCCGCCCCGGGAGACGGCGAGGTCGAGCGTCAGCAGATCGCCGTCGGCGAGCGTGTAGTCGTACGGCCGTCCGTGGAGCACCGCGTCGTTGACGCCGGTGCAGATGTAGTGGCCGAACGGTCCGCGGCCGAAGGACGGGGCGTAGTCGACGTAACAGGACGTGGCGCCCGCCTCCAGGATCATCTCCTTGGCCCACCGGTCGATGTCCAGCAGGTTTGTGCCGACCCGGCTGCGCTCCTCGAGCGCCTGGAGGATGTCGGCGACCAGCGCGCCGGTGTCCCTGGCGCGGGCCAGCAGGGTGGGGTTCAGGATCTCGATCACGGGCGTGCCCTTCTCATGCCGCCAATAAAAATACCGGCCATACTGTACCGGTACTAGAATCGGGGTCATGGTCAGGCTGCCGCTCACCGCCGAAGAGATCGAACGAGGACAGCGCCTCGGCGCCCTCCTGCGAAGGGCCAGGGGGGAGCGCTCGATGCTGGACATCGCGCTCGCCGCGCGCGTCTCACCGGAGACGCTCCGGAAGATCGAGACGGGTCGCGTCGCCACACCCGCCTTCCCGACGATCGCGGCGATCGCCGACGTCCTCGGCCTCTCCCTCGACGCGGTGTGGGCCGAGATCAGCCGCCCCGAGCACGGCAGCGCCCCGTCAGCGCCGGACCACCGCGCACCGGAGCGGCTGGCCTCCTGACCGGCTCCCGCCTCTAGCGGCACCTTGCGAGCGAGCGACGCCGCCGATGGGGGAGTCCTGACCCGCCCCCGCGACGACACGGCAGCCGAGGACCTGCGGAAGTCCCGGCCGCGGTACGGATCCCGGGAACGGACCGGCTCAGGGCCGGCGGGCGATGAACACGAACTCGCGGCCCGGCCGGTCAGGCGCGTCACGCACCTCGTCCACCACGAACCCCGCAGCCAGGAGGTCCGCCTCCACCTCCGCCCGCTCCCGGAACCGCAGCGTCGAATCCGACGTCAGGACGTCCCCGTCCACGCCCAGCACGGCCGTCCACCGGAACGTCACCAGCGGCAGGTCCACGGAGAGCAGGTCCAGCCAGCTCTCCACCGGCCCCACACCGGGCACGTCCGTCACGCCGTACGTGGCCTGCCGGTTCCACCCCTCCCAGGCGCGCCGGGCCGGGACACGGGTCTCGAACACCAGCCGCCCGCCGGACCGCAGCGCCGCGTACGCCCCGCGCAGCGTGCCCCGCCAGTCCACCGGGTCCACGATGGCCTGCGCGACGTTCGCCGTCATCGTGACCAGGTCCACCCGAAGCGGCGGCAGGGCCGTCGCGTCACCGTGGAGCCACCGCACCCGCCCGCCGCCCGCCTTGCCGCGCGCCACGGCGAGGGACGCCTCGGCGGGATCCACCCCCACCACGCCGACACCCCGGTCGGCCAGCATCAACGCGAACACCCCGGTACCGCACCCGATGTCCAGCACCCGCCGCGCCCCGAACTCCTCGGCGATCCGGACGTACACGTCCAGGTCGCTCCGGTCGGGGTCGAGCGGGTCGTACAGCGCGGCGAGCCGCGGATTCTCGAACGCCTCGTCAGCCATGCCCGCGACGCTACGCACCGGCGCCAGCGAGGCCAACGCGTTTTCCGGCGCGGCACCGGACCCGCGCCCGCACTGCCCGCACCGGCCCGGTGGCGCGAGCCGGTGCGCTCCTGCGCCCCGCGCCGCGTCACACGCGGTCGAAGCGGCCGATGACCTGCCGGAGTTCCCGGGCGCTGCGACGTGACAAGGCGTGCGTCACGGCGTCGAGGAGAGCGCGGGCTTCGAGCGGGTCGCCGCAGCAGTACCAGTGCGCGTTCCCGTACGCGTCGTCGTGCCACAGCTCGCGTTCGGGACGGCGCGCGTAGTCCTTCCAGAGGCGCAGGGCCGCGCCGACGTCTCCGGGTCGCAGTTGACCGCGGGTGCGTTCGAGGCGGGAGATCTCGGACAGCGCACGCGAGGACAGGCCGTCGACGACGGGGCTCGCATCTGGCGTCCGGTGGCGGGGCAGGCCCGCCCGGACGCGTCCTGGCCGCCTACGCGGCATGGGCCTTTCGGTTCATCGTCATGCGGCACATGGTGCCACCGAATCACACAGTGCCTCGAACGGAATTCGCCGCTCGGGCGTACCAGGGGCGCCGTCCCCTGGCACCGTCCCCTGCGCAGGCGGGCTCCCACGCGCCCGCCGCGGACCGGCCCCGCCTCAAGGCCCGCACGCCTACACGCCCTGACGCGGCGAGGCCGCCGGTACGGGCGGGCGGTTGCCCCACGCGGCCGCGCACAGGGCGCGGTCGACCTCGTCGGTGTAGACGGCCGCGGCGAGCCACGCCCGGGCGAACACCCGCGGGTCGGCGGCCTCCAGCCTGCCGAACGGGTCGCGGGTGCGGGACGCCGCGGCCGTGTGGAGGTGGTCGAGGAGCTCCGCCGCCGTGCCGAGGCCATGGGCGCGCAGCCGCCGTGCGTCGGCGCCCGTGTCGACCGGAAGCGCGAGGACCCGCCGCCCCGCCGACACCGCCTGGTGGACGCGCCGCCGCAGCAGGTGCACCGGCGCCTGGTCCCCGGTCGGAGCGCCCTCCGACCCGCCCCGCGCCCCCGCCGCGGGCAGGTCCGCCCGCTGCAGCCGGTCGAAGCCCAGGTCGACGCGGGCCGCCGCGTCCACGGGGTGGCTGACGGCCAGAAGGCGGGCACGCGGGTGCGGGGCCGGGTCGAGCCGCGCCACGGCCCGCAGCCGTATGCCCGGCGTGGACGCGAGGAGCCGCAGATTGTCCCGGTACGGCAGCGCGGGATCGTCGTGCGCGGCCGTCAGCCGGACCGTCAGCCCTCCGCAGTCCGCGACCAGGCAGACACCGGCCGCCTCACGGACCGTTCCCAGCACCGTCACGTCCAGGAACAGCAGCCCGTTCCCGGTCTCTCCGCTGTCCAGCGCGCGCGCCGCCTGCTCGGCGGCGGGCACCGCCCACAACCGGTCCAGCGGGTCGGCGTCCCACGCGGCGCCCGGGGCCCGTACCGCGCGGACACCCGCCCCGGCGCCGAGCCTGCCGTCCTCGGAGACGGTCGCCCCGGACACGGCGAGACCCGCCCGCGACAGCTCCCGGTGCGTCAGGGCGGTGTCGCCCACGCGTACGGTGCGGTCGGCCGCCCCGGTCGCCCGCCCCGGCCCGCCCGGCGCCACGTCCGACACGCTGTAGAGGCGGCCTCGCGCGTCGGCGGTCCACGTCACGGCACCGGCATAGCCGCTCGCGGTCAGCACCGGCTCCGAGAACAGCCCGTACAGGCGCAGCGAACCGTCCGGCGCGTACGGCCGGCGGGCGGTGCCCCGCAGCGCGACCAGCTCCGCGCCGGACGCGACCGGAACCCGGTGGGCGACCCGCAGCAACTCCATGAGCCGGCCGGACAGTTCGTCCAGCCGGTACGCGGGGTCGGCGGAGCGGGCCGCCCGCAGTCCGGTCACCACCGAGACGGCCGCAGCGGCGGCGCGGGGCAGCCCCGCCAGCCGCGCCGTGTGCGCCGCCCGCAGCAGCTCCGCCTGGACCACCGCGCCCGCCCCGTCCGTACCGGCCTCCAGCACCGCGGCGGCGGCCCGCGACACCGCGTCGGCGGCGGCGCACTGCCCGGGCGTGGCTCCTTCGACGGCGTCGGGCGCCTCGGGAGCCCCGGCACGGGGGGTCCCGGCGGGAGGCCCCGCCGGGGCGGCCGCGCCACCGGCACCCCCGCCACCCGGCCCGCCGTCGCGGGCGCCAGCCGCCGCGGCCGCGTCCGGCGTCGCGCCCGCACCCACGCTCGGCGCCGCGTCCGCTTCCGGTGCCGTGCCCGCACTCGGCGTCGCGTCCGCGTCCGGCGTCGCACCCGCGCCCGGCGTCGCGTCCGCTTCCGGCGCGGCTTCGGCGACCGGTGCCGCCGACGCCGCGGCCGCCCTGTGCAGGCAGGCGGGGGCGAGGAGGCAGCCGCAGCGGATACCGTCCGCCGTGCTCACCACACCGCCCGGCGCGTGCAGTTCCAGCTCTGTGTCGTCGTCGATCGCGATCCGCACGACGTCGCCGTCCACGACGGCCGGACGCGCCGCCAGCTTGGCGACCCCGGCGTCCAGCCGCTTGAGCAGCCTCGGCGGGAGGGCGCCGACGAGTTCGGCCGTCACCGAGGGGGCGACCGGAGGAAGCGGCTGGCTCACGAGATCTTCTCCCCTACCCAGTGGGCGAGTTCGAGCGGGCTGAGGGCGGCGACCGGCATGCCCGCGGCGACGAGCTGCGCCGCGACGCCGGTCGAGTAGCGGGGCCGGCCGGAGTCGTCCAGGCTCGCGCAGCCCAGGACATGGCACCCCGCGCCGACGAGGGCGCGCACCTCGGAGAGCAGCCCGCCCAGCGGATAGCCCTCCTCGAAGTCGCTGACGACCACGACGAGCGTCCGGGACGGCACGGTGACCAGCTCCCGCGCGTGCCGCAGACCGGCGGCGATGTGCGTGCCGCCGCCCACCCGCACCTCCAGCAGGAGCGACAGCGGGTCGTGGACGTGGTCGGTGAGGTCGATGACCTCCGTCGAGAACGCCAGGAAGTGCGTGGACAGCGTCGGTACGCCCGCCAGGACGGACGCGGTCAGCGCCGTCCAGATGGTCGACGCCTCCATGGAGCCGGACACGTCGGTCACGAGGACGAGCCTCCAGTCCGCGCTGCGCCGCGCCCGCGTGCGGAACACGGGCCGCTCCGGGATGACGCGGACCGCTCCGTCGGGGCCGGGGAACGCGGTGGCCAGGTTGGCCCGCAGCGTACGGGCCAGGTCCAGGCCACCGCCCGGCCGCCGCGACGGACGCGGCAGGGCCGTGCCGTGCAGGGCGGGGCGCATCCGGGTCGCGAGCTGCCGCGTCAGCGCGTCGACCAGCCTGCGTACGAGCGGGCGCAGCGCGGCGATCCGCGCCTCCGGCAGCCCGCCCGCGTGCCGCAGCACGGTCCGCAGCAGGTCCACCGACGGCCGCACCCGGTCCGGGTCCAGCTCCGCCACGACGTCCTTGCGGCCCGTCGCGGCGGCTGCCGCCAGCACCTCCTCCCGCACGCCGGGCCCGAACAGCGCCGCCAGCTCCTGCGACCACTCGCGGACCGTCGGGTACGGCGCCTCCCGGCCACCGCCCGACCCGCCACCGCCGCCGGGCAGACCGCTTCTGCTGCCCTCCCCGCGACCGGCGCCGTACAACTCGTCCAACGCCGTCGCGAACGGCACGGCGGACCGGGGCAACCGGTTGGTGCGGCGCCCGAGGACCAGCCGCCACCGGTCCCCGGCCGCAAGCCTCCGCGCCCCACCCGCTCTCGAACCGGTCACCGGCGACCCGGCCCCACCCGCTCCCGAACCCGCCACCGGCGACCCGGCCCCACCCGCTCCCGAACCCGCCACCGGCGACCCGGCCCCGCCCGTGGCGCCACCGTCTCCGGGCCCGCCGGCGCCCGCGCCCACCGGGTCGCCGCCTACGCCGGCGGTCGCCGCCCCGGCATCGCACGCGCCCCCGGCCCCCGCCCCGACCCCGCTGTACGGCTCCGCTTCCCCGACGCCCCGCGCTCCCGGCAGCAGTCCCATGCCGTCCAATGCCGCCCTGGCCGCCAGGTCCGCGCCGGTCCACACGGCGAGCGCGGCCGGGTCCACGTCGCCCGTGTCACCGAACGGCCCGGTGCCGAGGCGTTCCTCGACCGCCGACAGCAGGCGGTCCCGCGCGGCCGGGCTGAGCGTGTCGAAACCGCCCCGCAGCGCGGGAAGCCGCTCCAGGAACGCCGCGTCGGGCATGTCCGACACCCGGTCGATCAGGGGCTCCAGCGCTGCGGCGGCCGTCTCCAGCAGCGGACCGGCCGCCGTCAGCAGCCCGGACAGGCGCGCCGTGAGCGCCGCCCGCGATCCGGCATCCCGCGCCGAGTCCACCCAGGAGGCGGCGCGCCCGCCGAACTCCTCGGGCGCCTCATGGCCGAGCAGGACACGGACCGCCCCGGCCGCGCCGCGCATCAGCGGCGACCCGTCGGCGGCCAGCCGCGCGAGGGCGGCGGTGAGCCGCACCCCGCCCACCAGGTCGGCCCGGTGCGCCAGTTCGACCAGGGCCCGCGCGTCGGCGGGGTCCTCCGAACCGGTCAGGCCGTCCACCTGCCGTACCGCAGCCGAGGTCAGCGCCTCCACCACGGCCCCGGCACGCCGGGCCCGGTCCTCGTCGGCGCCCAGACCGGGAATGTGACCGGCGCGGATCCGGTCCACCAGCGCGAGACCGGCGAGCAGTTCGGGCAGCGTGCCGATCGACGGCAGCTGCTCCCCGACCTCGTCCAGCCAGGTGTCGGCGAGCTCCGTGAGGCCGCACTCGGCCGCCTGCTCCAGCCCTCGCAGCGACTGGGCCGCCGTCGGCCCGCCCTCGGCCGCCTCGGCGCGACGGCGCTCCCGCAGGAATCCCTCGGCGGCCTGCGCGGCGGTGACCCCGCGTACCCCGGCCGCCGTCAGCACGGCGGCGGTCGCCGGTGTCCAGCGCATCTCCCACCGGGAGGTCAGGGCCTCGGCGCCGCCGGCTCCCGCGACTTCCTTCGGCTCCGCGTACGGCACCCCGCACACCGTCAGCCGGCGCAGCAGCAGTTCACGCCGCCGGTCGAGGTCCGAGCGCAGCGGGTCGAGCCGCAGATCCCGCGCCGCCGAGGCACCGGCGGCGGGGCCGCCGGCCGTCCGCGTCGCGTCGGCCGTGTCCGGTCCCGGCAGTCCCAGCGCGACCAGCTCCGCCTCGACAGCCGGTCCGAGACCGCTGCGGGGCGCGCCCGGTGCCGGGCTGCCCGCGCGGGAGCCGACGAGGACCCGCTCCATCGCACGGGCGACGGCCCGCCCCCTCCCGTACGGCTCACCCTGCGCCAGGACGGTCTGCACCGCCTCCACCAGTTCGCCGCGCCCCGCCGCCGGCAGGCCGCGCAGCCGGGCGAGGTCCCCGGCCAGCCGGCTGATCTCGCGCGCGTCGGCGGGCCCCGACGGATGGCCGAGCGCCCGCAGCTCCGCGCAGATCCGCACCGCCGTCCGTGTCAGCGCGTCCCCCAGCGCGACCGGGTCCCCGGCCGCCTCCAGGACGAGCTGCTGCCACTCCGGGTCGCGGATGCCGGCCGGGTAGCCCGACCGCTCGTCCAGCAGGGCGTACGTGTACGGGATGAGGGACGTCGTCCAGTCACGCCCCCCGCCCTCCTGCGACCGCGCACCGCCGTCGTCCCCGGTCCCGGTGCGGGCCTCGCCACCGGCACGGGCGGAGCCGTCGGGGGAGGGGGCCGCGCCCCGCCCGGCGCCGTCCCCGCGACCCGCCCCGGTCACGAGCGCCGGTGCGTGGAACGCGCCCACCACCACGGCCGCCCGCTCGCCGCTCGCCGTGGCCGACGCCAGCGCCGAGCGCATCCACCGCTCCCGCCGCAGGTCCAGCTCCGGCACGCCGCCCGAGGCGACCGCGTCCCGGCGCAGCGCCCACCCGGTGAGGAGGGCCGCCCGGCGAAGGGCCTCGGGCGGGGAGCCGGGCGCGGCCGCCTCCACCAGCCGGTCCCACAGGTCGTCCCCCGGGCGCCCGGTCAGACGGGCCCGCAGCGCGTCGTGGAGGCCCGGCCCCGAGCGCCGCGCGGCGGGCTCACGCCCACGGTCCCACGCCTGGTCCGCGAGCGGAAGGTCGCACGCGACCACCGGCACGCCCCGCCGCTCCGCCCAGCGCAGCGCGGCCAGTTCGGGCGAGAAGTCGGCGAACGGGTAGAACGCCGGGCCCGCCCCCTCGTCGCCCGTCGCGGCGGCGAGCGCGACCGGCGCCCGCGTCTCCTCGTGGGCGAGCCACGGCAGCCACTCCTGCATCTCGGCGGGCAGCTCCACGAGGACGACGTCCGGCCGGGCCGCCTCCAGCAGCGCGGGAACGGCCGCCGCCAGGGACGGGGCGTGGTGGCGGACGCCGATCAGGTACGGCCCCGCAGGGTCGGTCAGCAGGGCGGCGGCCTCCTCCGGCGACAGGGCCGGCGCGTCGGCGCCGTCCGACGCGGGGGACAGCCGGGCCTGTCCAGGCGGGGCGGCGGGGTGCTCGGTGCTCGGTGCCACGGCCGTCAGGCCTCCAGCACGGCGCGCAGGTCCCACAGGGTGCGCCAGGTCGCGGAGCCCTGCTCGGCGCGCCGCCGCACGGGCCCGTCCCAGTAGCCGAGCAGCCGGGCGGCGTCGGCCGGGTCGTCCTTGCGTACGACACCCAGCAGATGGCCGGGCAGCAGCGACAGCACGTCCCGGTCGCCCGGGAAGTAGGCGGCGGCGAGCGCCAGCGCCCCGGCGACGGAGACGGCCTCGGCGGTGCTCATCACCGTGGACGGCCGCTCCACCTCCCAGCCCTCGGCCGAGCGGCCCTCCCGCAGGTCGCGGAACGCGGTGACGAGCGCCTCCAGCACCGCGTCGTCGACCTGGAACGCCGCGCCCGCCCGCTCGACGGCGGCCCGCGACTGGCGGCGCACCAGCGCGGTCTCCGCCTCCAGGTCGCCGATCGGGCCGACGGTCTCGAAGTTGAAGCGGCGCTTCAGCGCGGCGGACATCTCCGAGACGCCCTTGTCCCGCAGGTTCGCCGTGGCGATCAGGTTGAACCCCGGCGCCGCGTGCTCCAGCGCGTCGTCGCCGCCCGCCAGTTCGGGGATGGCGACGCGGCGTTCGGAGAGCAGCGACACGAGCGCGTCCTGCACCTCCGGCAGGCAGCGGGTCACCTCCTCGACCCGGGCGACGGCGCCGCGCGTCATCGCGGTCAGGACCGGCGACGGCACGAGGGCCTGCCGGCTCGGACCCTGCGCCAGCAGCAGCGCGTAGTTCCAGCCGTACTTCAGCTGGTCCTCGGTCGTGCCCGCCGTGCCCTGGACCACCAGGCCGCTGGTGCCGCACACGGCGGCGGACAGCAGCTCGGACAGCATGGACTTGGCGGTGCCCGGCTCGCCGACGAGGAGCAGGCCGCGCTCCCCGGCGAGGGTGACGACGCACCGCTCCACGAGGGCCCGGTCGCCGACGAACTTGTCCTCCACGACGAGCCGGCGCGGCACCCCGTCCGGCACCTCGGCGCCGTCGGGGAGGCGCAGCGCCCGGCCGTCGCTGCCCATGACGAACGTGACGACGGCACGCGGGGTGAGCCGCCAGGCGGGCGGCCGCGGCCCGGTGTCGTACGCGGCGAGGAACGCCAGCTCCGTGGCGTACCGCTCCTCCGGTGGCACGATCTGGCGGGCCGGACCGGGCGGGCGGGTCGGTTCGGGGGTGAGGACGGTGCTCATCGGCGGCGGCCCTTCCGGGTGGCTCGGGTGGTCAGTTCTTCGAAGGCGGGCGCGTCGCCGTCGCGGACGCGGGCCCAGGCGCGGGCGAACAGCTCGGGAACCGGCAGCAGCGGCACGGCGCGGGACCGGTCGCGCACGGGGTAGAGGCGCTCCTTCCACGTCTCCACCGGCAGCGCGGGCGCCTTGAGGTCGCGCCAGCCGCACGGCAGGAACAGCGAACGGCCGGCCCGTGACCGCTTCGCCTCCACGACCAGCGGTGTCGCGGCGAGCTCGGAGCGCGCCTTGCGCATCCGCGTGGGCTTCCACCCGGTCCACGCCGCGCACGCCCGGTCCGTCGGATCGGGCAGCGCGAGCAGCTGGAGGTACAGCACGGCCGCGTCCTCGCTCAGCCCGTGCGCGGCCGCCACTTCGGCGACGAGCCCGGGCACGCTCACCGACGGGTCGTGCGGCTGACCGGCGGTGTCGCCGCTGGTGCTGCCGGCGGCGACCGTGCGGGCGAGGTCGTCACCCAGCACGGCCCTCAGCGCGTCCACCCCCGCGGACCCGCCGGCGCCGACGAGGCCCTCCAGCAGGCCGAGCACCGGGTCGTCCGCCCCCGTCAGGGCGGCCGGGCGCAGCAGCACGGCCTCCGTGTCGCCGTACCAGGGGCGCAGCACCAGCGCGTCGCCGACGGTGGTGAGGCCCTGGGCGCCGGTGCCGCCCGCGGGCGGCAGCCCGTACGCCTTGCGTATCTGCGCGGCCGTCGACGTGCCCTTCTCCGTCCACGACAGGTCCAGGTCCAGGAGCAGCCCCGGATCGGCGATCCGCCGCCGCAGCGCGGCAAGGCCCTCGGGGAGGGCGGCGCGCAGCGGATGGCCGTACGGCAGCCGGTAGGCGAGCGCGGCCAGCGCGTACACGGCGTTCGGCACCTCGTACCGTCCCGGCACGGCAGCCGGGTCGTCCGCGACGAGGTTGCCGTCCTTGCCGGTCCGCTGGGTGGTCGTGCGGCTCAGCCACGGGGTGCGTGCCGGGTTGAACAGGGCCTGCGCGATGTCGGCGGGCACACCGGGCAGGTCCGCCGCGACGTCCTCGGGCAGGCGCACCAGCGAGCCGAAGCGCGCCTCCCACTCCCGCCCCGCTCCCGCCGTGTCCGGACCGGCCGTCCACAGGTCCGCCGGGTCCTCGGGCAGCAGCGCCCCGACGAGCGCCGCCTGCTCCGGCACCCCGAACGACTGCAGCAGCGTCCGGCCGAGGTCGCGCTGACGCGGCTTCAGCCCCATCAGGGCGAGGGCCGCCGCGTCCCGGTCGGGCGGCAGCGCCCCGACCAGCAGGGCGGCCTGCACGGGGCCGAGGGCCCCGCCGGTGGCGGCGGCCAGCGCGTCGGGCGCGTCCGTCCACCACGGCGCCGCGCCCTTGTCCCGGACCAGCCGCGCCACGGCGGCGAGCCGCTCGACGGGGAAGTCGGACGTACGCGGCTTCTCCTCCGCCAGCGTGAAGTGGGCGACCGGCCCGAACCGCCCGGCCGGGTCGTGGTCGAGGGCCAGCCACGTGGTGCCGTCACGCGCGTCGGAGCCCTGCGCGGCGATCACGACGACCGTGCGGCCCTCGCGGCGCAGCACCTGCCCGACGCGGTTGCGGTTGCCGTACTCCTCGCGCAGCACGATCTCGCGGACCTGCCCCTCGGGCGCGGCGAGGGGACCTTCGAGGAGGGCGTCGAACAGCAGGAGCAGCGCCTGCCGCTGGGCGACGGGCAGCGCGGGCGAGGCGGCGCGGTAGGCGAGCGGCCGCAGCACGGACAGCATCGGCAGCCAGTCCACGCCGGTGCCGGGAACGGTGTGGGTGTCGCTCACCCAGCCGTCCGGGAGGCCGGTGCCCAGCGCCGGGTCGGGCAGCGGCTTGCCCTCGGCGGGCTTGCCGGACAGCACATATCCGACGGCGCGGATCTGCCGCAGCGCGCTCCACCGCGTCGACGGGCCCCACCACAGGTAGCGGGTCCGCCGGGAGATGCCCGCGACGGCGTCCACCAGCGTCGCGTCGTCGCCGTCCTCCGGGCTGTAGTCCGCGAACATGTGCTCGACGCGCCGGGCCCGGTCCTGCCGCCTGTCCGGGGGCGCCACGAAGCGGGCGGTCCCCTCGGCGAGGCGCAGCGCCACCCGCACGATGGCGGTGACCCCCGTCAGCAGCCGCTCGTCGGTGACCTCCGGGAGCGCCCCCGCCACGGCGTCCCGCGCGACCTCGGCGGACGACGGGCCGGTGTAGACGGTGCCCGCCGCCTCGGCCTCCGCCCGGTGTGCCGCGAGCGCCCGCGCCACCGTCTCCAGCAGCCCGGCCGCCTGCTCGTCCGTCAGCTTCCGCAGGGCCAGGGAACCGGCCTCGTCGCGCGGACGCAGCGCGTGCCAGAACGCCACCGTCGGCACGAACCGCGTGCCGGCGCAGAACTCGCCCTCCCGCTGCGCCAGGACGCACGTCCCGAGCTCGCCGGCGACCGACGTGTCGTCCTCGGTGAAGAGGGTCACGGTGTTGCGCGAGCGGACGGCCACCGGTGCGGCGCCGCCGGGCATCCGCAGCGCGCCGAGCGGCGTCACGTCCCGCCCGCCCAGCAGCGCCGGAACGGTGACCGTGCCGCCGTCCGGCGTGCCGGCGGTCAGCGTCGCGCCGGGGCCCTCGCCGTCGCGGCGGACCCACCGGCCCAGGACCGCGCCGTCCGTCCCGAACGGGCTGTGCTCCAGGCCTGGCTGCAGCGGCAGCACCTCGCAGGCGTGCTGGACGAGCCGCGCCCCGTCCCGGATGCCGTCGCGCAGGAACGCCGGCAGCGACGCGCGCCCGTGCGCGCCCGACACCGGGTCGTACTCCAGCCAGACGTCCTGCTGGTTCTGCCGGCCCTGCCGCCAGTACGCCGTGCCGTCGCCGAGGACGGGGCGGCTCGGCGGCAGGGCCGTGTCACCGGCGTGCAGGGCGCGCCCGCCGGTCGCCCTGCCCCCGCCCGGCAGCGGGATCGACGCCGTGCCGAGGTCGCCGTGCCACCAGGTGTGCTGGTCGCGGCCGACGGTGAACACCTCCGACGGACGGCTCGACCAGTAGCCGTGGAGCCTGCCCTCCTGCCACCACAGCACGAGCAGTTCGCCGTCGACGTACCGGAAGTCCGGCCGCGCCCACTGGTCGACGCCGTCGGGGAGGCGCAGCTCGTGCTCGAGGAGCACCCCGTCGGGGCCGACGACGACGGCCCTGTCGCCACGGGCCAGGACCAGAGCCGGCCACGCCTCGGTGACCTGGAGCGGTTCCCGCCGTCCGCGGCCCTGCGCGGGCTGCTCGGAGAGCGCCTCCACGGCTTCGTCGAGCGCGGGCCAGCCGAGCTCGTCCAGGACACCGGCCCTGAGGGTCCGGCCGAGGAGCGGCGCCGTCTCGTGCGCGGCGACCACGGCCAAGGCCGCCGGACTGACCTGCTCGACGACGCCCCGGAACGGGCGCATCGCCCGCAGCGCCGCCAGCCCGGCGGGCAGGCCCCGCGCGTTCGCGACGGCGGCGGCCGCGTCGTCCAGCCACTCCCGCAGGACGCCTCCGAGTACCGGGTGCGCGGCCGCGTCGGCCAGCAGCACGTCCGACGTCCGCTGCTCGCCCAGAGCGCCCACGGCCCGGTACAGCAGCGGCCGGAAGCGGGGGTCCGCGCCGACGGCGGCGAGGTCGCGGCGTCCGTCCTCGCCGTCCCTCAGCCAGTGGTGCAGGCCCAGGCCGGCGTCGTCCACCGGCTCGACGAGCGGGACCCCCTCGGCCACGCACAGGTCCAGCAGGTCGATGTCGGCGGCGGACCGGCGGCGACGGGAGAACAGGTCCACGGGCCGCCCGTCGGCGCGCAGCCTCGGCGCCATCCGCTCCACCAGGGCGAGCGTCGCGGCGGACCGGTCCGAGGACTGACCGCCGTACTTGCGGTACGCGGCCCAGCGGCCGAGCCACTCCGCGGCGTCCACCCCCGAGTCACCGCCCGCGGCCTCGTCGGCCTCACCGGTCAGCAGCCGGTCCGCGCCGGCCTCCACCAGCAGCTCCAGCCACCACTCCTGGTCGGCGCGCGAGCGGCCCAGCTCGGTCGGCATGATCTCCAGCAGCCGCGCCTGGACCTCCCTCCGCTCCCGCCCGAGGGCGACCAGCACGGGCCGGTACGCCGTCCAGAACGACTGCGGCGCCCGCACGACGGCCGGCGACGCGACCAGGTCCGCGACGAGCGCGCCCTCCTCCGCGGCCCGGTCCAGCCCCGCGGCCTTGATCAGGCTGCGGGCGTCCTGCGGCAGCGACGCGTACGGCGGCATGCCCGCCGCGCAGCGCTCCACGGCCAGCTGGCGGAACTGCGCCCACGCCTCGGCCGGGTCGAGCCGCCGCGCGAGGTCCTTCACATACTCCTTGAGCGCCTTGACGGTGAGCGCCCCCGCGAAGGCGAACTCCAGGAACACCGCCCGCTGCCGCGCCTCGTCGACGGCCAGCCCGTGGACCCGCTCCGCCTCGCGGGCCTTGCCGAAGAACGCCGACGCGTACGTCGTGTTCTCGTGCTGGAGGAAGGCGCGGGCCGCCTGCTCGTAGAACGTCGGCAGGAAGTGCGGGACGGCGCGGCCGAGGCGCTCCCCGAGCGCCTCGAAGCCCTGCTTGGCCGCGCCCGCGCGGGACTTCGCCTGCCGTGCGAGCCGCTCGACGTCCTTGACGAGGGCCAGCGCGTGGTGGCCGTTCGCCGGGTCGTTCACCAGCGCCCAGGCGGGGAAGCCCAGGGTCTCCCGGCGCACCTGGCCGACCTCGGGGGCCTCGCCCTCGCGGACGAGCCCGAGGAAGTCCAGGGCCAGGTCCTCCGCCTCGCCGAGCGTGCCCGGCACGAGGCGGACGATCCTGCGGCCCTCCAGCGCCGGGTGGGCGTACGTCCGGGCGGTGAGGGTGTCGGCGTCCTCGCGGCTCGACGTCCCCGGCGGCAGGACCGCGCCCGCGTCGAGCAGGGCGGCCGATGTGGTCTGTCCGTGTGCGCTCATGCCGCGCGCTCCTCTTCCTCGATGTCCCGTCCCGCGTACAGCGCGGCCGCCATGCGCATGCCCTCCGACCAGGCCACGGGTCCCACCCGGCCCAGGCTCAGCGTCCCGCCGGAGGGGTCGGACCAGGTCAGCGGACCGGTCTCGGTGTCCATGTAGCCGTCGTAGTCGCCCACCCAGACGCGGGCCTCCACCAGCCGGCCGTCCTCCAGCACCGGGCACACGGCGTACCCGCCCCGCACCCGGTATCCGAGCTGGGCGGCCCGGCCGTGCAGGAACCGCTGCTGCTTGAACGCGCCGCCCGCGAAGTCGTCCACGCTCGTCGCGCCCGCGTCCCGCCCGGCGGGCCGGGTCCACACCTCGCGGAACAGCTGCTGGGCACGCTGCCCGACACCCAGCTCGACGGCGAACTCCCGCAGCTCCCCGAGGTCTTCCAGCAGTACGGGATGGGGGATGCGGACCAGGTCGGGGCTGATGCGCACGGTGTCGCCGTCCAGGTCCACGAGGCCCAGGCCCCGCCCGGGCCCGGCGTCCCGCAGGAACCCGGCGACCTCCCCGTCCGCCCCGGACACGACGAGGTCCCGCAGCACGGCCTGCCACGCCTCGTCCGCCCACACCCGCTCGACCACGGCGAGCGGCACCGGCAGCGAGCGGACCATCCACCGCTCCACGGTGTCCAGGCACTGCCTCTCGTGCCGCTCCAGCCACTCCACGAGCTGCCGCAGCCCCACGACCGCCGGATCATCGGCGATCTTGGCCGGCACCGACTTCAGCCGACGCCCCGCGGCATTCCGGCACACGACCTTCCCGCCCTCCAGAGCGACTTCATAGCCGCCCGCGGCCACCCACCCCATGCGCGCCTCCCAGCACCGCGATGATCACGTGGGTCGAACGTTAGATCAGGCCACTGACAACGCGCTTCCAGCCCCCGTTCCACCTGTGGAAAACTCGGGAAACCCCAGGCCGGAGCGGGTGCGGCGGTCCATGTGCACGACAGGCCCCGGCCATGCGCGCCGACCGCTGCTACCCCTCCGGGGGCAGCGGGAGTCCGGGGACGAGACGGATGTGCGCGGGGTCGCGCAGCGACGCGACGAGCTCCTCCCGGCGCCGCCGCGCCCACGCGGGCCGCAGGGTGTGCAGCATCGCGAACTGCCGTCGCCACAGCGTCACGCGGTACTCCTCGCCCTCCCTCGGGTGCCGGCTCGCCCAGACGCCGGCCGCCTCGTACGTGGCGTCCCTGAACGCCCAGTACAGCAACTCCTGCGGATCGCGGGTGCGGAGGTCCAGGACCTTCCGGCCGCGCTCGTACGCCAGATAGCGCAGCTCCCCGTCCCGGCCGACCTCGATGAACGGATACGCGCCGTCGCGGTTCTCGAACCCCGGGAGCCGTTCGGCGGGGAGCTCCGCCAGCCGCCCCAGCTCCGCGATCCGCTCCGCCACGTACCGCCGCACGCGCGCCTGCTCGTCACCGGACACGCCGGCCACCGCCTCCCGCTCCGCCACCGATTCTCGTCGCCCTGACGCTAACAGGGGGGTGCGGGTCGGCCCCGCGCGGGGAACACGCCCTGTGTGAACGCCCCCTACCCGCCGCCCCCCTGGCACCTGCGCGGAACCCTGCACGCCGCCCTGTGGCCCGTGCGCGCGGACCGTCTGCCGCCATGGCCGCTGCCGCCCGGCGTACGGCCCCTGCGCCTCGGACGGCGCCGCGCCGTGGTGACGTTCTGGGTCGACTACCGGCCCGGCGGCACCCTGGCCTACCGCGAACTGCTCGTCGCCCTCGCCGTACGCGGTGGCGGGTCCGTCGGCGCCTGCGCGGTCGAGGCATGGGTCGACGACCCCGCGTCCGTCGCGGGCGGCCGGGCCCTGTGGGGCATCCCCAAACATCCGGCGGCCTTCGTCCACGACAGCCCGGAGCCCCGGCGGCTCCGCACGGGCGTTCTCGTGGACCCCGCGCCGACGGACGCCCCAGACGCCCCGCACGCCCCACGTGCCCCGCTGCCGACCGCGCTGCACCAACCGCTCCTACGCCTCCCCGGCCGCGTCCCGCTCCGGGCCCGCCTCTTCCAACCGGCCCTGCCCGAGCGGCCGCACCCCTGCGAAGTGCCGCTGCGCCTCACCGGGGCCGTCCGGCTCACCCGCACCCGCCTGCGCACCGCCCCTGGCGCGCCGCTCGACTACCTGGCGGGCCTGCGCCCCCTGGCCGCCTGCGCCCTCGAGGACTTCCGCTTCACCATCGCCCCGGCCGAGCCCTCACGGACGGCGTGACCGGCCCGGGGCCCGCGGCACACCGCCCCGCACCGCGTCGATCCGGCCGCCTTTCGGCGACACCGGAGCCCCGCGCTGCCCCTCCGCCCCAACCCGCCGCGCCCACCCCCGAAACGGAGCCCCGAGGGCGCGGCCGACCCCCCGGAACGCGGTGGCCTGAAGGCGGCCACTCACTCGTGTGACCCGCGCATGGCGCGGCCGTCCGCCGAGCAATTCCCCTCCGGTCGCCGCGAAGGCGACGGCGACGCACTCACCACCGCTGACCGGAGGA
Organism: Streptomyces sp. SudanB25_2051; assembly: GCF_964272635.1. Lineage (NCBI taxonomy): Bacteria > Bacillati > Actinomycetota > Actinomycetes > Kitasatosporales > Streptomycetaceae > Streptomyces > Streptomyces sp. SudanB25_2051. The sequence goes on along the minus strand of NZ_OZ186787.1, from coordinate 183,733 downwards.
CAAGTCATGAGCATGACCCAGACCGGCAAGCTGACCCTCGGCTCGGAGCACCCCGTCGAGACCCAGGGCGGTGACATCTCGACCTTCACCCGCGTCACCTTCCCCAGCCCCTTCCCGCCGGGAAGCGAAGTCATCGTGCTCGCCCAGGTACAGACGTTCAACGGGCCGGACACCCCCGGCGTGCGGATCGCCAACGTCACCCGCACCGGCTTCCTCATCCGCCTCAACGAGCTGTACGGGGCCAACACCCTCAGCGACGGCGTCCACGCCCAGGAGACCGTCGGCTGGTTCGCGTCCACCGTGTGACCACCGGGCCGGACGCGGTCCGGGCAAGCCCGGCCGGCCCGCGTCCGGCCCACCGCGCCCCACTCGCCGCCCGCGCCCCCTCCGCCCACGAGCCCCCACCCCCGAAGCTCGGCCCACCCGCCACGAGCCTCGCCCTCCCCAGGCGCCCAGCCTGTCCGCCGGGCGCGCCCGAACCGCCGTCCACGAGCCCCCGCCCCGCCGCCGTGACGCCCCCACCCGCCGTGTCCCTCCGCTCCACCATGCGTACAAATGCTACTTTTCGCCGCAAACGGGACAGCTGTCGACGGTTGGGAGAGTGCGTACGTGAAGGTCGTCTGCGTCGGCGGCGGGCCCGCCGGGCTCTACCTGTCCATCCTGCTCAAGCGGCAGAACCCGGACCACGACATCACCGTCTACGAACGGAACCCGGCCGGTTCCACCTACGGCTGGGGCGTCACCTACTGGGCAGGACTGCTGGAGAAGCTCCACACCTACGACCCGCCGTCCGCCCACGCCGTCAGCGCCGCATCGGTGAGCTGGACCGGCGGCACCGCCCACATCCACGGCACGACGACGACCCGCCCCGGCGACCAGGGCTTCGGCATCGGCCGCCAGCGGCTGCTCGGCATCCTGGCCGACCGGGCCGGCGAACTCGGCGTGCGGATCGAGTACTCCCACGGCGTCGACCACGCGGACCGGCTGCCCGACGCCGACCTGGTCGTCGCCGGCGACGGCGTCCGCAGCGCTCTGCGCGACCGCCACGCCCACGACTTCGGCACCAGAGCCGCGGAAGGCCGCAACAAATACGTGTGGCTCGGCACCACCAAGGCGTTCGGCACCTTCACCTTCGCCTTCACCGAAACCCCGCACGGCTGGATCTGGTGCTACGCCTATCCGTACGCGCCGGACCGCAGCACCTGCGTCGTCGAATGCTCACCGCGCACCTGGCAGGCCCTCCACCTCGACCGCATGGACCACGCGGACTGCCTCACCGCCCTGGAGGGCCTCTTCGCGAAGCCCCTCGACGGCCACCGGCTGATCGGCCGGCCCCGTCCGGACGGCCGCGCCCCGTGGCAGACGTTCCGCACCCTCACCAACGAGCGCTGGTTCCGCGGCAACCTCGTCCTCATCGGCGACGCCGCCCACACCACCCACTACTCCATCGGCGCCGGCACCACCCTCGCCCTCGAGGACGCCATGGCGCTCGCCGACGCCCTGCGCGCCACCCCCACCCCGCGCCACGCCCTCGGCCGCTATCAGCGCGAACGCACCGCCGCGCTGCTGCCGCTCCAGAGCGCGGCCCGCTACAGCGCGCAGTGGTACGAGAACCTGCCCCGCTACGCCCGCCTGGAGCCCCGGCAGATGTTCGCGCTGCTCGGCCAGCGGCACTCCCCGCTGCTGCCGCACGTACCGCCGCAGCTGTACTACCGCCTCGACCAGGCCGCCCACCAACTGGAGCCGCTGCGCAGGCTCAAGCGCTGGCTCGGCCCCCGGGTCGCCCGCACCCTGGAGGCCGGCCGCTCCCGCTGAGCCGCACGCGGGCGGGCCTCCGCGGCGGGTCCCGCGGGGGTCGGGACCTCCGGGCGGGGGCGGGGAGGGCTGCGCATAGGGTCGTGGGTGTGCTCCCATCGCGGACCACGTCCGTCCCCTTCGACCCTGGAAGGCGCCACGTGTACCGAGAACGGCTCCCCAAGACCTGGACGCTCGTCTGTGTCGGCATCTACCTCGCACTGGTCGTGAAGCTGGGCATCGACGCCATCCCCGAGGACACCGGTCTGTGGCTGATCGTCTCCGCCTCGTTCCTCCTGGTGCTCGCGCCCGCCATCGCCGTACCGGTGTCGAAGGCCATCTACCACCGCATCGTCATCGACCCGGAGCGGGGCGTGCTGCGCGTCGGACGGGAACGCCTCGCCCTCGCCGACATCGACCCCGCGTCCGTCCACGCCGCCCTCGGGGAGCCCGCCCCCGGCACGGTCGCCCGCTATGTGACGTCCGCTCAGACCATCGACGCGCCCGTACGGGGCCTGCGCGCCAAGGACCTGGGCGCTCCCCGTCTCGTCGGCGGCGGCTGGGGCGCCCCCATGGGGATGTCCGTCGTCGTCATCGCCACACGCGGCGGCGAGGCCCTGTCCATCGCCACCCACGACCGCGCCGCCTTCCTGAACGCCCTGGCAGCGGCCCTCCCCGCCGAGCCCCGGCCCTGACCGCCGGCGCCGGGGAACGCGGCACCACGGAACCCGGCACCACGGCACGCCCGGGGCGGGACCACCCGGGCGGCCGGGCGGTCGCCGGAGCCGTCGACGCGCGGATCGCCGGAGTCCGGCGGGGCGTCGCGAACGGACGGCCGCCCGGCCTGACCGGTGACGGGCGGGTTCGTACGCCGATGCCCGCGGCGGCCCGCGGCCCGGCGGTGTGCGTTACCTCTCGTTCCGTGACCCGCTGTCACCGCTTCCCTCTAAGCTGCCCGGAGACATCACCGCGGGCGGACCGTCCGCGGCCACGGCAGAGGCGCTACAGAAAGCAGAGTCAGCTTGTGTTCCAGGAGACCCCGATCTACAGCCGGCTGGTCGAGGAGAGAGGTGACGTCCCCCAGGTGGTGCGCGGCGAGGCCGAGCGCATACAGCGGGACCTCGGGCGACTGATCGCCATGGCCCCGCAGCCCCCGGCCGGCGGCCAGCACTACCGCCCCCAGGGCCCGCACTAGCCACCGACGCCACCGCCCGCGTGCGGGGCGCGCAAGGACTTCGGGGGAGGGCCCGTGCGGCCCTCCACGACGCCCGCCGCGCGCAGGGCACCCGGTCGGGGGCGCATCCGGCGCGGACAGCGGCATTTCCGTGAGCGGGTCGGCGCGGATCCGGGGAAGGTGGGTGGTGTGAACGGTGAGGAAGACAACGACCGGTCGGAGGCGCTGCTCGACGGACTGACCGTCGACAGCAGCAGGCCGGAGCAGCCCATCCTGCTGGACGGGGCCGGCGAGGCCATCGAGACCTGGCGGGAGAACTACCCGTACGCCGCGAAGATCCGCCGCGGCGCGTACGAGCGGCGCAAACGCGTCCTGCAGATCGAGATGCTGAAGCTCCAGCGCTGGGTGAAGGACACCGGGCAGCGGCTGGTCGTCATCTGCGAGGGGCGCGACGCGGCCGGCAAGGGCGGGACCATCCAGCGGTTCATGGAGCGGCTCAACCCCCGGGGAGCCCGCGTCGTCGCGCTGGACAAGCCCACCGAGAAGGAGTCCACCCAGTGGTACTTCCAGCGGTACGTGGCGCATCTGCCGTCCGCCGGTGAGATCGTCTTCTTCGACCGCTCCTGGTACAACCGGGCCGGCGTCGAACGCGTCATGGGCTTTTGCACCCAGGAGCAGTACGACCTCTTCCTGCGGCAGTGCCCGGTCTTCGAGCGGATGCTGGTCGAGGACGGCATCCTGCTGGTGAAGTTCTGGTTCTCCGTGTCGCGCGCCGAGCAGCGGACGCGGTTCGCGATCCGCCAGGTCGACCCGGTGCGGCAGTGGAAGCTGTCGCCGGTGGACCTCGAATCGCTGGACCGGTGGGACGACTACACCGCCGCCAAGGTGGAGATGTTCCGCGCCACCGACACCCCGCACGCCCCGTGGACGGTCGTCAAGAGCAACGACAAGCGGCGCGGCCGGCTGGAGGCCATGCGCAGCCTGCTGTGGCGCTTCGACTACGACCGGAAGGACGAGGAGGTCCTCGGCGAACCGGACCCGCTGATCGTGGGCGCCGCCGACACCCTGCTGGAGGCGGGGGAGGAGAGCGCCAACCTTTCCCCCACGCCCCTCGCCTACCCGGCGGGCCGCCCCGGCGTCCACCCGGGCCGTCCCGAGGAGCGCGAAGGCGACCCGGCGGCCCCGGAGGACGGCCCGCCGCACGCGCCCGGCCAGGACCGGCGGGAAGGCGGCGCGGCGGGCACCTGACGGCCGTGGCCCCCGGGGTCACGGGGTGCCCCGTACGGGTGCCGGAACGGGGGGAAGCCGGACCGTCACGAGCGGCAGCAGGAAGCCGACGAGGGGACCCATGGACAGGGCGACGAGCACGGTGCCGACTCCGACGGTTCCCCCCAGCAGCCAGCCGGCGCAGCAGACGGCGACGTCGATGGCGGTGCGCACGACGGCGACGGGCAGGCGGGTCAGCCGGACCAGTCCGGTCATGATCCCGTCGCGCGGTCCCGGCCCGAAGTGCGCGCCGAGGTAGAGCGCGTCGAAGAACGCCAGAGCGACAAGCCCGAGGACGAGATATCCGACCGCGGCGAGTGGTCCCCGCGGGGCGGGGAGCACCGCCGCGGTGGCATCCGCGGCGAAACCGACGAGCGCGACGTTGAGCAGCGTGCCGAGACCGGGCGGTTCCCTCAGGGGGATCCACGCGATGAGCACCAGCAGCGAGATCAGGTTGGTCGCCCAGCCGAAGGAGATGCCGAGGGACGCGGCGGTTCCCTCGGTGAGTACGTTCCAGCTCGCCGCACCCAGTCCGGACTGTACGAGCAGCATGACGGCGGCCCCGTACCCCAGCAGTCCGAGCAGCAGCTGCGGCACCCTGCGGGCCTTCCGGGCCGCCCGGACCTGGGCGAACGCGTTCATGCGTGGGAGCAGGCGCGGGTCGTGGCGAAGAGCGGCAGGGGTCGGTGCCGTGGAAGCGGGAGGAGTCATGCGGCGAGTCTGCGGGCCGTCTGGACCCGGAATCGATGGCCAGATTGACTACGCTGGTCCGGTGAAGATCAGCTCGCACGCGGTGGCACGGATGCTGGGGACCTGGCGGGAGGGGCCGGGACCGGCGCATCAGCGCCTCTCCGACAAGCTGCGTCTGCTCATCCTCGACGGACGGCTCCCGCTGGGCGCGGCCCTGCCCAGTGAGCGGGATCTGGCTACCGGGCTCGGCACGAGCAGGACCACTGTCGGCGCCTCGTTCCGCACCCTGGCCGAGCACGGATACCTGGCCACGCGAGCGCGCACCAGGGCGACGGTACGGCTCCCGGGTGGCACCGGGTCGGAGCGCCCGGCCGGCAGGGAAGCGGAGACCATCGACCTGTCCTTCGCGGCGCCGGCCGCGCCCGTGGAGATCCTTCACGCCCCCTTCGCGACCGCCCTCGAACAGCTGCCGCGGCACTTCGAACGGCACGGCTACGACCGCTACGGCACCGCGGAGCTGCGCGAGGCGATCGCCCACTGGTACCAGCGGCGAGGACTGCCCACCCCGGCCGATCACATCCTGGTCACCAATGGCGCACAGCACGCGCTCGCCCTTCTGACCCGAGTCCTCCTGTCGCCACGCGGCAGGGTCCTCATCGACCATCCGACCTACCCGCACGCGATCACGGCGTTCACCCAGGCCCGCGCCCGACTGCTACCCGTCGCCGTGACGTCGTCCGGTTGGGACACCGATCAACTCCAGGAGGCCGCGAAGACCGCGGACCTGGCCTACCTCATCCCCGACTTCCACAACCCGACCGGGATGTGCATGCCCACGAGCGTGCGCCGGCGGCTCAGGTTCGCGTGTCCCACGGTCGTCGACGAGACCATGGCCGATCTTGCTCTGGACGTCCCCAGCCCCGAACCCCTCGCGCTGCACATGCCGGCAGCCGTCAGCATCGGTTCCGTGTCCAAAAGCGTCTGGGGCGGCCTCCGTATCGGCTGGATCCGCGCGCTCCCCTCCCTCCTGGAACGCGTGGAGCAAGCCCGTCCCACCACGGACCTCGGCACACCCGTCGTCGAACAGCTCGCCGCGGCCGCGCTCCTGAACGAGCACCAGACCCGGCGCCCCGAGGCGCTCCGGCAACTCAGGGCCCAGCGGGACGCCCTCCTGCACGCACTCGGCGAGCACCTGCCGGAGGTCGACGCCCTCCAGCCGGTCGGCGGTATGACGCTGTGGGCAACGTTTCCCGCGCCCATCAGCTCACGGCTGGCCGCCGCGGCGCCCGACCACGGAGTGACCATCGCGGCCGGACCGCGATTCGGGATCGGCGGCGCGTTCGAACGCAACATCCGGCTGCCGTACACGCTCCCCGCGAGCCGACTGCGTCAGGCCGTCCGCAGACTCGCGCGGGCACGGCAGGCACTCGCCCAAGGCACCGGCGGAACCCACACCCCCGCACCCCTCGCGTGACCGCCACGCGGGCCTGCCGCGTGATACCCGGCGCCCCGGGCCGGGTGCGTGAGCGGCGTCCCGGAGCGCCCCGCCGTCCGGCCCAGGCCACCGTGCCGCGCGCCCCACGGCCCCACGGCGGTACGCACGGCCCCGCGGCCTGTACGCATGTTCCCACCGCCGGTACGCACCGCCCCAAGGCGGTACACGCGGCGCGCGGCCGGTAAGCGCGCTCAGCCCGGCAGGCGGTCCAGGGCCGCCAGTACGGGGGCGACGCCGTCCTCGCCCGCCAGGGCGGCGGACAGCGCGCGGGCCCGCTCGGCGTACGAACCGTCCCGTGTCGCGCGGCGCAGCGCGTCCGCCAGCGCCGCCGCCGTCAGGCGCCGCAGGGGTACGGCCGTCGGGGCGGTTCCCAGAGCGACCAGCCGGGACGCCCAGAAGTGCGCGTCGAACTGCACGGGCACCGGCACGCTCGGCACGCCCGCCCGCAGGGCGGCGCCCGTGGTGCCCGCCCCGGCGTGGTGCACGACGGCCGCCATCCGGGGGAACAGCAGCACGTGCGGCACCTCGCCGACGGTCAGCACGTCGTCGCCGTCCGCCGCGAGCCCGGCCCAGCCCCGCTGCACCACGCCCCGCAGCCCGGCCGCCCGCAGCGCCCCGACGATCCGCCGGCTGACCCGCTCCGGGTCCGGCACGGTCGCGCTGCCGAGCCCCACGAACACCGGCGGCGGCCCGGCCGCCAGGAACGCCTCCAGCTCATCGGGCAACCGGTGCCGCGTCTCGTGCGGCCACCAGTACCCGGTGACGTCCAGTCCCGGCCCCCAGTCGCGCGGCCGGGGTACCACCCGCTCGCTGAATCCGTTCAGCACCGGCCATCCGCCGCGCTCCCGCGCCCGCCGCGCCGCCCCCGCACCGGTCACCCGCAGCCCGTACCGCCGCCGCAGCGCCCGTACGGGACCGGTGGCCACCCGGTCGACGGCGGCGCCGACGACCAGGCCGCTCAGCCGGTTGCCGACGGCGCCCACCGAGCGCGCCGCGACGACCGGCGCCGGGAACTCCCGTGTGGGCCGCAGCGGTTGCAGGTGCAGCCCCATGCTGGGCACGCCCAGGCCCTCGGCGATGGCGTACCCCAGGGGCTCCAGCGCTCCGCCGACCAGCAGCACGTCGCCCTGTCGGGACACCTCCACCAGGGCCGCCGTCATCTCCTCGGCCGCCGCCCGCGCCAGGGACACCAGCCGTACGAGCTTGCCCGCGCCGGTGCGGCTGTCGTGCAGCCGCCGGCCGCGCCCCGAGCGGAGCTCCGCCCGCGGGTCGACGGGCAGCGGATGGAATCGCACCCCCGAACCGGCCACCAGTGGCTCGAACACCGCGTGCGCGGCGAGCGTCACCTCGTGCCCGCCCCGCACCAGTCCGGCCGCCAGGCCCGTGTAGGGCGCCACGTCGCCGCGCGAACCCGCCGTCATCATCACCACGCGCACACGGCCAGTGTGACGCCGGGCGGCGCGGCGGGACAGAGGGCATGCCGTGCCGGGGCGTACCAGACCCAGCCCGCCGATGCGGTCATGCGCGGAATATTGATTCCGGGATGTGGAATGAAATGGTCCAGGCGTGTGGCGGGATCTTCCGGGCATTCGGAGAGTGCGAGCGCGGTCGAGCCGCGCACTGGCCTGAGGAGTGACGGTGACACTGGCTGTCGGAGTGGAGGAGGAGTTCCATGTCCTCGAGGTGGAGACCGGGATGCTGGTGCCGCGGGCCGGAGACGTACTCCAGGGCCTGCCCAAGCGCCGCTACACCACTGAGCTGCTGCAGTCCATCGTCGAGTCGAACAGCGACGTCCACACGACGATGGACGCCCTGTGGGCCGACCTGACCCGCTCCCGCGCCCGCCTCGGCGGCAGCGCGGCGGGCAGCGGTCTCGCGGTCGTCGCCGCGGGCACCGTACCGTTCACGGACCACGGCGCCGGCCGGGTGACGCCCGACCGCCGCTACCGGCACATGGTGTCGGAGTACCGGCAGATCGCCGACGAGCAGCTGATCTGCGGCACCCACGTCCACGTCGACGTACCCGACCGCGACACGGCGGTCCAGATGATGTGCATGATCTCGCCGTGGGCGCCCGTCCTGCTGGCGCTGTCCGCCAGCTCCCCCTTCTGGGCCGGCGCGGACACCGGCTACGCGAGCTGGCGCACCATGCTCTGGCAGCGCTGGCCCACCGCCGGACCGGCCGGCTGCTTCGCCGACGCCGCCGCGTACGACTCCGCCGTGAACGAGCTGATCGCCTCCGGCGTGGTCACCGATCCGGGAATGATCTACTACGACCTGCGCCCCTCCGACCACCAGCCCACGCTGGAGCTGCGCGTCTGCGACTCCTCGCCGAGCGCCGAGACCGTCGTCCTGATCGCGGCCGTCTTCCGCGCGCTGGTCATGCGGGCCACCGCCCGCATCGCCGCCGGCGGCCCTCCGCGCTGCGACGGACGGCACGAGTGGCTGCGCGCGGCCACCTGGAGGGCGGCGCGCTCGGGCCTGGAGGGCGATCTGATCGACCCGGTCTCCCGCCGCCCGGCCCCCGCCGCCCGCGTCGTGCGGACCATGCTCGCCCGGCTGCGCCCCGAACTGGAGGCGTGCGGAGACTGGGCGACCGTGCGGGAGCTCACCGAGAAGGCACTCGCCGAGGGCAGCGCCGCGCACCGGCTGCGCCGCATCGCCGCCCGTGAGGACATGCTGGCCTGCGTCGACGAGCTGATCGCGCTGACGCGCGGCCCGGGCGACCGCGCGGGACTCCTCCACGCCGCCGAAGCGGCCCCCGGCGGCGCCGGCGTCCGCCGCGACCCCGTGGAGCCCATCGGCGGCTGAGCCGGGCCGCGCCGACGACGGCCCGCACCGGCGGCACGCCCCCGACAGGGCCGCCCACCACCCCACCGGCACGAGGCCGGACAGAAGACCCCATGAAGCTGGACAGAACCATGAAGGAGGACCCCATGTGCGGCGACACCACACGCGCCCGCCATGCGGATGCCCCGGCCACCCGGCCGCGCGGCGACGAGGAGGACGAGGCCCTGCGCGCCGGAGGTGACCCGCGATGTGCGGCCTGAGCGGCGAGATACGGTTCGACGGCGGACGCCCGGACACCGACGCGGTCCGGCGGATGAACGACCGGCTGGCACCGCGCGGCCCCGACGGCGAGGGCCTGTGGGAGCGGGGGCCCGTCGCCCTGGGCCACCGCCGGCTGAAGATCATCGACCTGTCCGAGCGGGGCGCACAGCCCATGACCGACAGCGGCGGCCGGACCGACGGCGCCGCCGCGGGCGACGGCACCGTCACGGGCGTCTTCAACGGGTGCCTGTACAACTACCGGGAACTGCGGGAGGAGCTGCGACGCCTCGGTCACCGCTTCGTGTCCACCTCGGACACGGAGGTGCTGATCAAGGCGTACCTCCAGTGGGGCACGGCGTGCGTCGACCACTTCTACGGGATGTTCGCGTTCGCGCTCCACGACCACCGCACCGGACAGCTGGTCCTGGGCCGCGACCGGCTCGGCATCAAACCCCTGTACCTGTCCGCCGCGCCCGGCCGGCTGCGGTTCGCCTCGTCGCTGCCCGCGCTCCTGGCCGCCGGCGATGTGGACACCTCCGTCGACCCGGTCGCCCTGCACCAGTACCTGACCTGGCACGCGACCGTCGCGGCGCCCCGCACCATCCTGCGCGGCGTCACCAAGCTGCCCCCGGCGACCGTCCGCGTGATCGAACCGGACGGCACCCACCGCGACCACCGCTACTGGCAGCCCTCGTACACCCGCCGCCCCGAGCACCACGGCATGAGCCCCGACGAGTGGCGGGACGCCGTCCTGGAGGCGCTGCGCGTGGCCGTACGCCGCCGCATGGTCGCCGACGTGCCCGTGGGTGTGCTCCTCTCCGGCGGCCTCGACTCCAGCCTGATCGTGGCGCTCCTCGCCGAGGAGGGGCAGCGCGATCTGGCGACGTTCAGCGTCGGCTTCGAGTCGGGCGGCGGCGAGTCGGGCGACGAGTTCCACTACTCGCGCCTCATGGCCGGGCAGTACGGCACCGACCACCACGAGCTGATGGTGCCGTCCACCGAGGTGTCGGACGCGCTGGACTCCGCCGTCGCGGCGATGGCCGAGCCCATGGTCAGCCATGACGTGATCGCCTTCCATCTGCTGTCGCGGCAGGTCGCCGAGCACGTGAAGGTCGTCCAGAGCGGCCAGGGCGCCGACGAGGTGTTCGCCGGCTACCACTGGTACCCGAAGCTGGCGGTGCCCGAGCGGGAGCGCGCGGCGGAGGCGTACGCGGACGCGTATTTCGACCGCACACACGACGACCTGACCCGTATGGTGCAGCCCCATATGCTGCCCGGCGAGGACGTGTCGGGCCGGTTCGTACGGGACCACATGGCGGCTCCCGGCGCGGAGACCGCGCTCGACGCGGCGCTGCGCCTGGACACCCACGTCATGCTGGTCGACGACCCGGTCAAGCGCGTCGACAACATGACGATGGACTGGGGCCTGGAGGCCCGCGTCCCGTTCCTCGACCACGAGCTGGTCGAGCTGGCCGCCGCCTGCCCGCCGGAGCTGAAGCTCGCCCACGGCGGCAAGGGCGTCCTGAAGGAGGCCGGGCGGAAGCTGCTGCCCGCCGAGGTCGTGGACCGGCCCAAGGGGTACTTCCCCGTCCCGGCGATCAAGCACATGGCGGGTCCCGTCCTCGACCGGGTCCGCGACGCGCTCCACGCCCCCGAGGCGAAGGCGCGCGGCATCTTCCGGGAGGAGTACGTCGCGGAGCTCCTGGCGGCACCCGACGAGCACCGCACGAGGCGAGGGGCGAACGGCCTGTGGCAGGTAGCGTTGCTGGAGCTATGGCTGCAGAAGCACGGCATCCACTGACCGGCACGCCGGCGGCCGGGGCCCCTTCGGCGGAGCCCCGGCACAGCCCGCCGGCCGGTCCCCGGTACGACGGCCCGGAGGCGCCGCCGGTCGCGGCGCCTTCGGCGCTCCCGCTGGCGCCCGCCGAAGGCGCCCGCGACGAACCCGTCAGGCTGACGGCCCACGGCTGCTGGTATCCGTCGGTGGACCCCTACGGGGCCCGCGTCGCGTTCATCTGCGACCGCGGCGGCGTGCCGCAGCTGTGGACCGGGCCGGTGGACGGCGGCGACGCGCACCTCCTGGACGCGGGCCCCGACCCGGTCTCCGAGGTGGCGTGGTCGCCGGACGGGCGGTGGATCGCGTACACCACCCGGCCGGGCGGCGGCGAGCACTCGCGGGTGCTGTGCGTACGGCCCGACGGCACCGACCGCCGCGTCATCGCGGGCGCCGAGCCCGGCACCTCCGCCTACCTGGGCTGCTGGCTGCACGACGGGTCCGCCGTCGCGGTCACCGTCGCCGCCCCCGCCGCACCCGGGCCCGGCCCGGCCGCGCCGGGGCTCCTCCTGCCGGGCGACACGGCGGAGCCGGGTGAGCCGGGCGAGCCGTACTCGGCCGGCCTGCCGGCGGGCTGGAGCGAACGCGACGGCCACGCCGTCCTGCTGGGCGGCGCGCACCGGGGCGACGTCGACCCGGCGGTGCGAGCGCTGGGCCACGGCGCCGACGGCGCGGCGGGAACCCCCGGGCGGCCGGACGCCGCGGGGAGCCGCCTTTTCGGGACGGCCGGACCCGACGGGACGCCGGCCGGTCTGCGGCCGGGACCGCGCGCGCCGCTCCCGGAGCCGCCCACGGTGCGGGCGGGCAGCGGGCTCGCCGCGTACCTGATCGACCCCGACGGGGTGGCCGCGCCCGTGCTGGTCGCCGTCGAGCAGACCGCCGCGACGCTCCGGGTCTGCGACGTCAGCCGCGACGGCCGTCTGGCACTCCTGCGGCGCGGGCCGCGCAACCGGCGGGAGGCCGTCGTGGTCCGGCTCGCCGACCTCGCGGCGCCCGCCGCCGTGCCGGTGGCCGACGGCGACCCGTGGATCGGCGCCTTCTCACCCGACGGGCGCCGGCTGTGGCTGCGCAGCGACGCCGACCGGGAGTTCGCCGCCCTGCTGGCCGCCGACCTGGCGCCCGACGGGACGATCACACGCCTGTCGGTGGCCGCGGAACGGGACGGGGTGGGCCTGGAACTGCTGGCGGTCGGCCACGAGGGGCGCGGCGCGTTCCTCTCGTGGAACGACGGCGGGGTGAGCGAGCTGGAGTTCCGCCCCCTTCCGGCGGGCCACGCGCCGGACGCGCCCGACGGGCTCGACCTGCGGGACGCGCCCGGCGCGTGGGAGGCGCAGGAGGGGCGGAAGGCGCCCGATGGGCTCGCCCCGCGGGAGGCGCCCGACCTGCCGGACGCGGCTTCAGGCATCCACGCGCCCTACGGCGTCGGGGCCCCCGCAACCCCGCACGGCGCCGACGGCCACGACGCTCCGGGAGCCCCGCGAGCCCCGGGCACCGCACACGACCCGGAAGCCCCGGAGGGCGCCATCCCGCCCGTCGTGGAGGCGGGCCGCGACGTGCCGCTGCCGCACGAGGTGGCCACCCGCGTCGCGCCCGCCGGGCCCGGCGGGGCGGCCCTGGCCCTGAGCGGGTCCCAGCGGCGCCCCGGCATCTGGTGGCTGCCCGGCGCCGGGACGCCGGTCATGACGCCCTGGTCGTCCCGGGACGAGGACGCCGTGCCACCGGGCCGGCGCCCCACCCGGCCGGTCCGGCACCGGTTCACCGCGCGCGACGGCACACCGCTGAGCGGCTGGTACTACCGCGCGCCCGGCAGGGCCCCCAGCCGCCCCGCGCCGTGCGTCATCCACCTGCACGGCGGCCCCGAGGAGCAGGAACGCCCGGTACTGGAACCGCTGTACCACGAACTGCTGGGCCGCGGCTTCGACGTGTTCGCGCCCGATGTGCGCGGCTCGTCGGGGCACGGCCGGTCGTTCGTCGACGCGGACCTGGGCACGGGCCGGTTCGCCGCCATCGAGGACGTCGCCGACTGCGCCGCACACGCCGTGCTGGCGGGACCGGCGGACCCGTCGCGGCTGGCGGTGATGGGCCGCTCGTACGGCGGTTACCTCGTCATGGCGTCGCTGGTATGGCACCCGGAGCTGTTCCGCACGGGGGTCGCCGTGTGCGGGATGTCGGACTTCCAGACCTTCTTCGCCGGCACGGAGCCGTGGATCGCGGAGTCGGCCGCGCACAAGTACGGCCATCCTGAGCGGGACCGCGACCTGCTGCGGGCGCTGTCGCCGCTGCACCGGGTGGACGCCCTGCGCGTACCGGTCCTCGCGGTGCACGGGGAGTACGACACGAACGTCCCGCCGGGCGAGTCCGAGCAGTTCGTACGGGCGGCCAGGGAGAGGGGCGTCCCGGCCGAACTGCTCACCCTCCGCGACGAGGGCCACGACTTCCAACGGGCCGACAACCGGCGCCTGTTCCGCCGTACCGCGGCCGACTGGCTGGAGCGCCACCTCATGGGCGGAGGCGGCGGCCCCGCGCCCTTCACCCCCGGCGAGGACTGAGCCGCGTGAGCGCCGCCACCGCGACCGCCCCCGCGGCGGCGGCCGCGCTGACCCACGCGGCGTCCCGGTGGTCGCCCGTCACACCGGTCGCCGCGCCCGCCAGCAGGGGCCCCAGGAACGCGCCGGTGTTCAGCGCCACCGTCGCGAAGGAGCCGCCCATCGCCGGCGCCCCCGACGCCACGTGCATGACCCGGTTGACCAGCGCCGTGCCGATGCCGAACGACAACGCCCCCTGCACCACCGCCAGCGCGAGGAACAGCGCCACGGACCGCGAACCGGCCGCGGCCAGCATCGCCCATCCGGCGGGCAGCGCCCACAGCGCCGCGACCAGGCCCCGCCCGAGCCGCCCGTCCGCGACGCGGCCGGCCAGGGTCACCCCGGCGAACGCGCCCGCGCCGAACCCGGCGAGCACCCCCGGAACCGCCGCCTCCGGCAGTCCGACGACGTCCGTGGCCAGGACGGCGAGATAGGCGAACGTCGCGAACGTCGCCCCGTTGACGGCGACCGCCAGCGCGAGCGCCACCCGGACGGGCCGACCGCGCAGCACCCGCAGTTCGCGTCGCACCGAGAGGTCCGGCCGGTCCGCCGCACCGGCCGGGGCGGACCGGAACACGAGCGCCAGCGCCGGCAGGCACAGCGCGGCGACCGCCCAGAAGGCCGCCCGCCACCCGTACGCGTGGCCGAGCCAGGCCCCGGCCGGCACCCCGGCCACACACGACAGGGTGACCCCGGACAGCAGGACGGCGGTGGCCCGCGCCCGCCTGCCCGGCTCCACCAGCGAGCCCGCCACACTCATCGCGACGGCGAGGAAGCCCGCGTTGACGACGGCGGCGACGATCCGGCTGGCGAAGAGCACGGCGAAGTCCGACGTCACCGCTCCGACGACGTGCACGGCGACGAAGGCGGCGAGGAAGCCGGCGAGGGCGCGGCGCCGGGGCCAGCGGGCGGAGAGCGCGGCCATGGCCGGCGCCCCCGCCATCATGCCGACGGCGTATGCGGAGGTGAGGCTCGCGGCGGCGCCCACCGGGACGCGCAGCTCGCGGGCGATGCCCGGCACCAGACCGGACAGCATGAACTCGGACGTTCCCTGCGCGAAGACGGCAAGGCCGAGGACGTGGACGAAGAGGGGCACGGAGTCGACTCCCGTGACGAGGCGGACAGCGGAGGAATCCGCGCGCCGGTCACCAGGAGGGCACTCCGCCCGTGAGGGGATGCCGGAAGGGGGCCGGACGCGCGGCGCGCGTATCCGGTCGCCGGGGAGGCCTGATCGGGCGGTCAGCCGGTCAGGCTGCCGCTCGGCACACGATCCGCCGCCGGGCGACCGGCGGCTCCGCTCTGTCCGACTCGGGGCTCGTCACCCCGCGCACGCTACGCCCACCGCGCCGCGCGGGCAACCGCGTTCGGGCGCACGGCCCCGGCCATCCCGCCGCGCCTCCGCCTGTCGGGGGCGCGGGCCACCGCCCCACGCGGCCGTCCCGACGGGCCCGGAGCCCCGGAGCGACGCAGCCCGGGACACCGGACGCGGGGTGCCGGGGCGTCAGGAGCCCGGCGTACAAGACCCCGCCGCAAGGGGGCGAGGGGCCAGGCGGTGGGCATACGGAACCGGGGCCGCCCGTCGCCGAGCGGCCCCGGTGCCTTCCCCCGCCGTCCTCGTCGGGCGGCGGGGGAGGGGACGTCACACGCCCGCGATGCTCTGGATCCAGGAGCGGTACGCGGTGACGTTGGTGTACGCGGTGGTGGTCTGGCGGTCGCTCGTGGAGGCGACGCCGACCTGGATGCCGTTCGCCATCATCGGCCCGCCGGAGTCGCCGCCGGCGGTGATGCCCGTCCCGCGGCGGGCGCAGATCGCGGAGCCGCCGTACGCGTCACGGCAGCCGCCGCTCACGACGACGTCGGCGACCTTCAGGTACTGCGACTGGCAGTTGGCCTCGGAGCCGCACTGGTACGTGGCGCCCCAGCCGTACACCTGCACGGTCTGGCCCACGGACACCGACCCGGGCTGGCCCAGGCGGGCGTACGTCGCCGACACCGAACGGTCCAGGCGGACCAGGGAGAGGTCGGACGAGGCGTGGTTGTAGGTGCCCGCGCCGTTGGCCACCGTTCCGCCGCTGCTCTGGTCGAGGCTGCCGATGCGGAAGGACAGGCCCCCGCCGCTCACACAGTGCTTGGCGGTCAGGATCCAGGTCGGGGCGATGATCGTGGCGGTGCAGGTCTGGCGGCCGTTGGAGAACAGCCGGGCCGCCCACGGGGCGTTGCTCGCGTAGCCGCCGCCGATGATGGGCTGGACGGAAGCCGTCCCGGGCGCGGCGTCGGCCGCGACCTGGGAGGTCGCGGGCGCCTGCGTCGTCGTCGGCGTCTGGGCCAGGGCCGTGGGGGCGAGCCCTAAGACGGCCATCGCGGTCGCGGCGAGTACGGGAAGCAGTCTGCCTCTTCGCACGGTGAGGTCTCCCTTGTGTGGGGGTGGATGCGTCCTTCATGAGGACTTCGCTGCATAGGTATGCAGCGGCGGACGCACGCGACGGCTGGGTAGGGATGTCGCGTGCATGCCATGTGCGGCTGGAGTGAATCTGGCAGACGGGGTGCGGCTCTCGCAAGAGGTCGGAAGGTGAGCGGACGCCCGGTCTCGCGGCGATGCGCGTAGATATGCGCTTTGCAGCATATGCAAGCAAAGGAAAGGTCTGGACCATTATGCCGTGAAAGCCCGCACCCGACCATGCCGGGAGCGCGCGGACCACACCCGCCGTCCCAACTCGCCCACCTGGCCTGTACGTCCACGGCCATGGACGAGGAGCAGCGTCGCGGGCTCGGCTCCGAGGAGCGCCGGCAGACCATCACGCTCGCCGCGAGCATCGCCGAGCTGACGGCGGTCAGGCACCTCGACCTGTACGGCTCGAACCTGGTCCGCCCTCACCGGCTTCACGGCCTCGATCCGCGCGTCCGGTGAGCGGACGCGATCCACGCGTGCAGTGTCTGCGACCGTGCGATCGACGATCCGGCCTCGCTGCGGCAGGTCCGGATCTCGCTGCGCGTGGCGACGGACGTGCCGCAGCTGCTCGTCGGCGCCTGCTCGGCCGGATGTGTCGCCGCACTGCCCGAGGGCGCGGAGCACCACATTCCCGTACCGCACCGGGGCGGCCCCGTGGACCAGCCCGAGCCGCTGCGCGGCTGAGCGGCACCCCGGATGAGTGCGCGTCAGCCGACCGGGTCGCCGGGCGCCACGCGGTGCGCCTCCAGCTCCGGCGCGGCGAGCAGTTCGGCGATGAGCGCCTCCGAACCGCCGACGTATGTGCTCACCAGGTCCACGTCGCCGCCGACGCACCAGGCGCGGTCGTCCGGCCACCACAGGTCGGGCAGTTCGGCGAACTCGTCCAGCTCCACCGGCGACACCGCGTCGTCCAGGGCCCCGGCGAGCAGCACCTCCTCGCGGCCCGGCGTCGGGAAGGCCGGCACCGAGTCGAAGTCCCACCGCCCGTACCCGCTCCACAGGCCGAACCAGCAGCGGTCGGGCGTCCCGGTGTGCCGGGCGAGCACCGGGATCAGCGCCCGCGCCACATCCGGCGGGGTCGGCCCCTCCGCCGGATGCTCGTCCCAGACGCCCGGCAGGCCGTACACGGCGGCGTTCTGGTAGAGGCGGTCCATCCCGACGAGCCGGTGCCAGTACGTGCCGGGCCCCACAGGCCGCCCGTACGCCGCGCCCACGGCCGCCCACCGCACGGGCCGCCCGTCGAGCGAGGCCGGATGCAGGATGCGGGCGTACGCGGGGAATCCGGCCGCCGACACCCCCGCCACCGTCCCGAACGCGCCCGCCCCCGGCCCGCCCTCGGCGAGCCACCGCGCGGGGTCGAGACCGCCGGTCAGCACGCGCAGGCGGCCGTACAGCCCGGGAGCGGGGTCGCGGTGCACCAGCGGGTAGTCGTCGTCCACCCGCCCAGTGTGCCCGGTCGGCGGGCGGCGGCCCGCGGCGGCCCCGGCACCGGCCCGCGCCACGGCATTCCGGCCGCGCCAGGGCAATCCGGCCGCACCATGGGACTCGGCCCACCCACCGGTCGCACCCACCGGGAACCGGTCGCCGGGTCAGAGCGGCAGGACGGGGCGGACGGAGAAATCCTCGTACAGGTCCTCGCCGTCCTCGCCGTACACGAACTCGGCCATGTGCGGGTTCCGGTTGGCGGTGGCGAGCGGCAGCCATCCCAGGAGCGCGCCGTAGCCGCCGCACACGGACTCGCCGCCGTCCCCGCCGAGCACCGCCGTCGGGTCGCTCGACAGCTCGGCCCGGTACGTGTCGTAGGCGATGCGCAGGCCGAGGGCGCTCGCCTCGTGCTGAGGGCCGTCAGCGGCGTCGTACGGCACCCGGTCCAGCGGGCAGTCGTCGCCCCACCGGAACAGGGTCCGCGCCCCGGCCCCGCAGGCGTGCTCCCACTCGTCGGGGCTGGGCATCCGCAGCCCGCGGGCGGCGAGGACGGCCGGCATGGCGGCGGGGACGTCGGTCAGGGGCTCGTCCTCGACCGCCATCAGCACGGCGTCCAGCCGCACGGTCCGGGGCGGGGAGAGCAGGCCGGCCAGGTGTGCGCGCAGATCGGGTTCGCAGGCGTAGCCCTCGGCGAGGCTGCCGGCGTAGTCGGCGGCCTGCCCGGGCGTCGGCTCCCAGCGGTCGGCGTCGAAGCCGAGCCGCACCGTGCCGCCGGGTATCAGGGCGAACTCCCGCCCGTCCTTGGTGATGCGCGCGCGGTGCAGTACGCCTCCGAGATGCTCGACGCGGTCCACGGAGGTCAGGGCGCCGCCCACCCGGTCCGCCGCCATCCGGGCGGCGCGGTGCGCGGTGGGCGTGTCGAAGGTGCGCCACTGGTCGAAGCTCAGGTCGATCGGGTTCACGCGCCGGAGTCTGGCACGCGGGTCCGACAACGCCGCGGCGCGGGCCAGGAACTCCGGGAGACGGCCGATCCGGCCCCGTTCGGCCGGGGCCCGTGCGCGCCGGGCCCTGCTGGGGGCGGCGGGTCCCGACTCGCCTCGCGCTCCACCGACCGACCGGTGCCGGCTCCGTGTCGTCCCCGGCTCCGCCGACCGTCGGCTCCGTGTCGTCCCCGGCTCCGCCGACCGGTGCCGGCCCCGGCGGCACCCCCGTGCCCGCCGGGTCCGGCACCGGAGTCCCGAGGGTCAGACCGAGCGGTGGTACGGGTCCGGCACGTGGACGTCGCCGCCCAGCTCGCGCGCCGCGTGCCGCGCCCAGGACGGGTTGCGCAGCAGCTCGCGGCCGAGCAGTACCGCGTCCGCCTCGCCGTTGGCGACGATCTTCTCCGCCTGTCCGGCCTCCGTGATCAGGCCCACCGCGGCGACGGGCAGCCCGGTCTCCGCCTTCACCCGCGCCGCGAACGGCACCTGATAGCCCGGAGCGACCGGGATGCGCACGCGCGGAGCGTTCCCGCCGGTCGACACGTCCAGCAGGTCCACGCCGTGCTCCTTCAGCAGCGCCGCGAACCGCACCGTGTCGTCGGCGGTCCAGCCGCCCTCCTCCAGCCAGTCGGTGGCCGAGATCCGGAAGAGCACCGGCAGCTCCGCGGGCCACACCTCCCGTACGGCGTCGACCACTTCGAGGGCGAAGCGCACGCGGTTGTCGAAGGAGCCGCCGTACTCGTCGGTGCGGCGGTTGCTGTGCGGGGAGAGGGACTCGCCGATCAGGTAGCCGTGCGCCCCGTGCACCTCGACCACCTCGAAGCCCGCCTCCAGGGCGCGTCGCGCCGCCGCGGCGAACTGCCCGACGACCTCGCGGATCTGCTCGCGGGTCAGCTCCCTCGGCACCGGGTGGCCCTCGTCGAAGGGCACCGCGCTCGGGCCGACCGGCTGCCAGCCGCGCTCGTCGGCGATCGGGGCGCCGCCCTTCCACGGCCGCTCGGTCGACCCCTTGCGCCCGGCGTGGGCGATCTGGATCCCGGGGACCGTGCCCTGGTCCTTGAGGAAGCGGGTGATCCGGCGCAGCGCCCGCGCCTGGGTGTCGTTCCACAGGCCCAGGTCGTACGGGCTGATCCGGCCCTCGGGGGAGACCGCCGTCGCCTCCAGCAGGATCAGTCCGGTGCCGCCGGTGGCGCGGGCCGCGTAGTGGGCGAAGTGCCAGTCGTTCGCCGCGCCCGTGTCCGGCCCGGACGCCTCGGCGCTGTACTGGCACATCGGCGCCATCCAGACCCGGTTCGGGACGGTCAGCGACCGCAGGGTGTACGGCTCGAACAGTGCGCTCACGGCGGACTCCATTCAGGGCGGGACCGTTGTAACGACTCGTACGATAGTCATCGTAGTACGCCACCTGTCAAACTACGAGGGTCTTCGTACAATGGAGCCACCCGACGACCCTGGAGCCTCCGTGACCCCCGAAGCCCGCGCGACCGCCCCGAGCAGCGCTCGCGAGCTCGCGCACCCCTCACGCGAAGAGATCCGCCTGGAAGGCGTGCTCCACGCGCTCTCCGACCCGATGCGGCTGCGCGTGGTCCGCGAGCTGGCCGCCGCCGGCGCGGAGGTCACCTGCTCGTACGTCGAGCTGCCCGTCACCAAGTCCACCAGCACCCACCACTTCCGCGTCCTGCGCGAGGCGGGCGTCATCCGCCAGACCTATCACGGCACGGCCAAGCTGAACGGCCTGCGCCGCGACGACCTCGACGCGCTCTTCCCCGGCCTCCTGGACAGCGTCCTCACCGCCGCGGAGCAGCAGTGCGCCCGGTACGCCGGGGACACCGACGGCTCCGCCACCGCCGCCTCATGACCGCGGAGGACCGCGGGCCCCGCACCGCGCCCGCCACGCCGGCCGTGGACGCCGGAGTCGGTGTCCCCGAGCCGCGCGAGGGCGAGGTCTGGACGGTCGGCGCGGTGATCCTCGACGGGCACGGGCGGGCCTTCGCCCAGCGGCGCGGTCCGGACCGGAGCCTGTTCCCCGACTGCTGGGACGTCGTCGGCGGGCATGTGGAGCCCGGCGAGTCCCTGTTGGAGGCCCTCGTCCGGGAGGTGGCCGAGGAGACCGGCTGGCGGGTGCGCCGCGTGCGGCGGCTGCTCGGCGTCAGCACCTGGACCGGCGACGACGGGGTGACGCGGCACGAGGCCGACTACCTGGTCGACGTCGACGGCGACCTGGCCGCCCCGGCCCTGGAGTGGTCCAAGCACAGCGCGTACGGCTGGTTCGGCCCCGACGACCTCCCGCGCCTCAAGGAGAACCGGCGGCCGGGCGAGTACCTGGTCCACGACCTCGTCGCCCGCGCGCTCGGACTCGCGCCGCCGGCCGCCTGACCGGCACGTCGGCCGGGCGCGGGCGTACCGCCTTGCGGGCACGCCCCGGCCCGGACCCGCCTCGGCTCACGGCCGGCTCAGCCGCGCCCCGCCGCGGGCAGGGACAGCGTGAACCGGGCGCCACCGCCCTCCGCCCCACCCGCGGTGAGCGTGCCGCCATGGCGTTCGGCCACGTCACGGGCGATGGCCAGCCCCAGCCCCGCGCCGCCGTCGTCGCGGCTGCGGGCGTCGTCCAGCCGTACGAACCGCTCGAAGATCCGCTCACGGTCCGCCTCCGAAACGCCCGCTCCGTCGTCGGACACCACCACCTCCACCCGGCCGGCGCCCCCGCGCACCGACGCGGTGACCGACGCGGCGGCGTGCCGCTGGGCGTTGTCGAGGAGGTTCGCGAGAACCCGGCGCAGCTGTCCGGGCGACCCCGTCACCTCCCAGCGCTCCCCGCGCACCTCCACGGCCACCGGCAGCCGGTCGCCGCGGCGCCCCGCCACCTCCTCCTGGAGCAGCTCCGCCATGTCCACCCGCCGCGTCCCCGGCCGCTCCCCGGCGTCCAGCCGCGCCAGCAGCAGCAGGTCCGCCGCGAGGTGCTGGAGCCGCTCCGTGTCCTTGACCGCGCCGTCCAGGTCCAGCAGCTCCGGATGGGCGGCGCCCACCTCCAGCTGCGTCCGCAACGACGCGATGGGGCTGCGCAGTTCGTGCGAGGCGTCCGCGACGAACCGGCGCTGGCGCTCCACCGACGCCTCCAGCGCGGCCAGCGTCTCGTTCGTCGTACGGGCCAGCCTCGCCACCTCGTCGCGCGAACCGGGCTCGGGCACCCGGTGCGACAGGTCCTCGGACGCGGTGATCGCGGCCATCTCCCGCCGGATCGCCTCCACGGGCCGCAGCGCCCGCCGCGTCACCAGCCAGGTCACCGCCCCGACCACGGCCAGCAGCACCGGCAGACCGGCGAGCATCGCGGCGCGCACGGTCCCGACCGCCTCCCGCTCCGTCGCCAGCGGCGCCCCCGCGAGCACCGTGTACGTGCGCTGCTCGCCGCCGGAGGTGACCCGCACCGCCGCGAACCGGTAGTCCGCCGTCCGCCCGTCGACGGTGGCGCTGCCGGACGTGAACCGCGCGGGGTCACCCGAGACCTCCCCGGGCGCCGGTGTGGCGTCGTCGTCCCCGTCCCGCTCCCCGTCGCCCTCGCCCTCGCTTTCGCCGGGGGAGGGGGCGGGCGTCGCCGGTACGGGCGCGAGCGTCCCGTCCGGCGTGCCGGAGACCGCCTCCAGCCCCTCGCTGACGGCGACCACCCTGCCGTCCTGGGCGACCACCCGCACCGGGCGTTCGTCGCCGTCGTCGGGCAGTTCCAGCCGGTCCAGCGGCCGGCCCAGGGCGATCCGGGAGGCGACCTCCCGGGCGGTGATCTCGGCCTGCAGACCCGCCTGGCCGATCAGGTTCGTCCGCAGCACGTGCAGCAGCACCGCGCCCGCCGCCACCAGCGCCACGGCCACGACGAGGGTCGCGCCCAGCGCGGTCCGCGCCCGCACCGACCTCACGGCGCCGCCACCAGCCGGTAACCGGCCCCGCGAGCCGTGCGGATGCGCTCCGCACCCAGCTTGCGGCGCAGCGCGGAGACGTACACCTCCACGATGTTCGGGTCGCCCTCATAGGCGAAGTCCCACACGTGCGCCATGATCTCCGCCTTGCCCACGACCTCGCCGGCCCGCAGCGCCAGCTGCTCCAGCACGGCGAACTCCTTCGCGGTGAGCGCCACTTCCTCCTCCCCGCGGAACACCCGCCGCGCGGCCGTGTCCACCCGCAGGTCACCGACCCGCACCTCGGGGGAGGCCGCGCCCCGGCCGCGCCGCCGCAGCAGCGCCTTGACCCGCGCGACGAGCACCACGTACGAGAACGGCTTGGTCAGGTAGTCGTCGGCGCCCGTGTCGAGCCCCTCCGCCTCGTCGTACTCGCCGTCCTTGGCGGTGAGCATCAGGATCGGCACGTCGTTCCCGGCGGCCCGCAGCGCCGCGCACACGCGGTAGCCGTTCATGCCGGGCAGCATGATGTCGAGCAGGACGAGGTCGTAAGGTTCCTCGGTGGCGCGGTGCAGTCCCTCCGCGCCGTCGTGGACCACGTCCACGGCGTAGCCCTCCGCCCTCAGCCCTCCGGCGAGGGACGCCGCCAGCCGCTTCTCGTCCTCCACGATCAACAACCTCATGCGCCCAGGGTGGCAGAACGAACCTGAAGAACCCTTCAGGTGGCTTCAGGCTCCCTTCAGCGTCCGGCGGCCATGGTGGTGGGCGTCAACGGGTGAACGGACACGGTGAACGGACGCACCGCTCACCGGGCCGGCACGGAGGAGGAACTCATGAAGCGCAAGCTCGTCATCGCCACGCTCACGGCGGCCGCACTGCTCGGCGGCGGCTCGTACGCCGCGGTGGCGGTGGCCGGCGAGGACGCGACGCCGTCCGCCCGTACCGTCGCCGACGTGGTCCGCGACGACCGCGACGACCGCGACGGCTCCGACGACGCGGACGACGTGCGGGACGCGCGCGCGGCGCGGGCGGCCTCCGTCACGGCGGCGGAGGCGATCGCCGCGGCGCTGAAGTCCACGCCGGGCGTCGTCGTCTCGGCGGACCTGGACGACGACGCCTCCCACTGGGACGTGGAGGTCGTGGGCAAGGACGACCGCACGCACGACCTGCGCGTCGACGCCGCCGCGGGAACCGTGACCGCCGGCGACACGAAGGACGACGCCGACGACGACGCGAAGGCCGGGGCCGCGGCCGACGACGCGTCAGCCGACGCCGCCGAGACGGACGACGCCAAGACGGACGACAGCGAGTCGGACGACGCGAAGACGGACGACAGCAAGTCGGACGACGCCAAGGCCGACGACGCCAAGTCGGACGACAGCGAGACGGACGACGGCGCCGACGGCTGACGTCCGCTCCCGCCCGCCCCGACGGGTCACGCGTCGCGTGACCGGGGGCGGGCATCGCGGCATCGCGGCCGACACCTTGCCGCGCCTATCGAAAAACGATAGGTTTCCATCGTTGCTCGATTGAAGGAGACGCGATGGGAAACCTGCCGGTGCTCGGGCTGCGGGCCGTGGTCGTGATGCTGCTCGCCGGGTCGGTGTTCGTGCAGGCGGTCATGGTGCCGCTGCTGGCCGCCGATCTCGACGACGTCGGCGGGGAGCTCGCGCATCTGCGCGTCCCGGTCCTCGTCATCCTGCTCCTGGGGATCGTGACGGCACAGGTCGTCCTGGTCTGCGTGTGGCGGCTGGTGACCATGGTGAAGCGCGGGACCGTGTTCTCCCACGCCGCCTTCCGGTACGTGCACATCGTCATCGGCGCCATGGTGGCCGCCGCCCTCCTGGTGTTCACGCTGGGGACCCTCCTGGCCCCGGGCGAGGCCGTCGCCCCCGGCGTGGTCCTGCTGCTGGGCGGGGTCGGCGTGGCGGTGCTCGGCGTGGCCCTCGTCGTGCTCGTCCTGCGGATGCTGCTCGCCCAGGCGGCGGGGATGCGGGCCGAGCTGGAGGAGGTCATCTGATGCCGATCGCCGTCGACATCGACGTCATGCTGGCCAAGCGGAAGATGTCCGTGGGCGAGCTCGCCGACCGCGTCGGGATCACCCCCGCCAACCTCGCCGTACTGAAGAACGGCCGCGCCAAGGCCGTCCGCTTCACGACGCTCGCCGCCCTCTGCGAGGTCCTGGAGTGCCAGCCGGGGGACCTCCTGCGCTGGGAGGCCGGCGACGCCGCCGAGGCGTGACCCGGCCATGAGCACGGCGCCGGCCGGCCCCCGCACGGGGACCGGCCGGCGCTGTCGCGCGGGTCGCGCCTACTGGCGCCACCAGGCGGCCGAGGCGTCCCGCAGGGTGTTGGTGCCGCAGTGCACCTCGCCCATGCCGAGGTGGTACGTCTCCCAGTCGTCGATGTACGAGACCTTCAGCCCGGCGCGGGTGTACGCGGCGGTGACGGCGGCGGTGAACACGTCCACGCCCCCGATGACCGGGCCCCACTGCTTCGGCGCCAGGTAGCGGTCGCGGCCCAGCAGTACGCCGTTCACGGCGCCCGGCACATACGCGCTGGTCATCACCGCGGCGCCCGGACGCACCGCCCGCTCGCCGTCACGCGCCAGCCGCTTCTGCTGGCCGTACTCGGTGACCGCGTCCGGCACGTCCCCGGCGCCCAGCCGCGTCAGCCGCGGCACCCGGTCCCCGCGCTCGCCCAGCTCGGTGCCCCGGGTGTACAGCGCCGGGACCCGGACCACCTCCGCGTCCGTCACGCCCGTCTCCCGCTTGAGCACCTCCAGGTTGGCCCGGATGCGCTGCGCGGCCAGCGCGTTGTCGGCCACCAGCCACTTCGACGCGAGCGCCTGGTCGATGGTCTCCCGCGGCGCGGGCGCGTCGCTGCTGCCCGGAACCGAGAACATCCGCGTCTTGCCGTGCCCGGCCCGCTGGGCGTCCCGCAGCAGCGCCAGCCCCGCCTCCGGGTCGGCGACCGCGATCCGCCAGCCACGCGCCGTACCGGGCGCCGGCAGGAACTGCACGAACTCGTCGACGTGCCCCACGTGCAGCCACGACGTGTCCAGCAGCAGCGGGTCCTGGAACCCCTGGGCCTGCAGGAGCGTGCGCATCGCGCGGGCGGGCTTGGAACCGGTGTCCTTCCGCTCGCCCATGATGATCCGCCCGGCGGGGTACGACCGCCCGGCGTGGCTGTACGGCGGGATGGTCTCCAGGTTGCCCATCGAGTTCAGCGTCCACTCCTCGGACTCGGCGACCCCCGAGACCTGGACGACGCCGATGCCCTTGCCGCGCAGCCGCTCGAACAGCTCGCGGCCCGACTCCCGGTCCGGCTGCGCCGACCGGAGCATCACCCGTATCACCTGGCGGCGGCCGTCCGGGCCGGTCATGCTCACATAGCCCGGCTCCACGAAGTCCTGCGCCCAGATGTCCCCGTACCGTTCGAACGTGAACAGCGGGTTCCCGATCCCGGCGGCCTTCGCCTCCGCCGCCAGCCCCCGCACGAACGCCTGCTGCCGACGGGCGTACGGGTCGCCGCCCGGCACCCTCGTGACCAGCATCTGCTGGGCGTTCTGCAGGTGGTGGTGCGTCAGGAGCGGAGCCACGCGCAGCGTCACGTCGTCCGACGTCGCCGTCCCGCCGGAGGCGACGGTGAGGCGCAGCACGGCGCGGCCGCCCCAGCGGGCCGGGTCCCGTACGACGTCGGTGGCCTCCACGCCGAACTCCACACCGGCCCGCAGCTCGGCCGCCGACAGGCGGGTGGTGCCCGTGACCCACACCCAGCCGGTGCCGCGCTTGACGAACACCCGTGTGTTCTTGGCGCCGGAGACCACCCGCAGCGTGCCGCTCGCCGACGCGGGCAGCCCCTTCATCGGCACGGAGCGCACGCGGGCCAGGTCGGCCGCGTCCGGTGTGCCGTTCACCCGCGTGTCGGAGGCGTCGTTGCAGGCGGCGAGCCGCGCGTCCGACAGCGGCCTGCCGCGCGGGTCGGCCGTCGGGCAGCGCTTGGTGTCGTCGTCGACGTTCGGCAGGAACACCGCGCCGCGCGCCGGCGTCCACGTGTCCTCCCCGGCCTCGTCCGTCGCCCCCGCGACGTCCACCCGCCCGTCCCGGTCCACGTCCGCCCGCAGATCGGCCCGCGGCGGCGCCGGGGCGGCGAGGGCGGGCGCGGCGGGCGCGATGATGGCCGCGATGACGGACAGGGCGAGTGTCGCGCGCCGTGTGTGGCTCGTCGTACGCACCGTGTGTCCCTTCTTCGGTTCGGTCTTTCCGAGCCGGTAGAGGGAATCCGGTGCGCGCGCGTTGCGCGGGCGGGCCGAAGATCCGCGATCTCAGAGGTTTCGGCCGGAACTCGCCGGGAGGGCACAGCGGTACGGCCCCGGGTCCGGCCGCGCCGGGGGAGTGCCCCGTGCGGCGGGGCGCGCCCTACGAGGGGTGGGGCAGTCGGTGCAGGCGCACCTCGGCGAGCCGCCCATCCGCGACCCGCGCCGTCATGCAGGTCCGGTGCGGCTGGCGGCGCCGGTCCGTCGGCGAACCGGGGTTCAGCAGCCGCAGCTCACCGGCCGAGGAGTCCCACGGGATGTGGCTGTGGCCGAAAACCAGCACGTCCACGTCGGGGAACCGCTCCGCGCAGCGCCGCTCCCGGCCCCGCGCCGGACCGGTCTCGTGCACCACCGCGAACCGCACCCCCTCCAGTTCCGCGTACGCCACCTCGGGCAGCCGGGCCCGCAGCTCGGGGCCGTCGTTGTTGCCGTACACCCCGACCAGCCGCCGCGCCCGCGCCTCCAGCAGGTCCAGCGTGGCCGTGTCCACCCAGTCGCCGGCGTGGACGACCACGTCCACCCGGGGCACCAGGTCGAGGACCTCCGGCGGCAGGGACTTGGCACGGGACGGCACATGCGTGTCGGACATCAGCAGCAGCTCCACCGGGCCGACGCTATCGCCCGCCAGGCCCCGGCGCCCGCACCGCACCCGCGCGCCCGCCGCGCCCCACCGCGCACCCGCACGGCGCGGGCGTCACCGCACCGCACTCCGCCGCGCCGGGAACGGACTCCCGCTCCCGTGTCCGCGCCCGCCCGGAGCCCCCGGGCGGTCGTGCCCGGACTGCCGGGCGGACGGGGCGCACGTACGCTGGAAGGCGAGACGCCCGACGCCGCCCCGCCGGGCTGCCGGGCCGCGGACGCGAGGCGGCCGACCGCCGCGCGCCGTACGGCAGAGCGGCAGGAACCGGTGAGACGATGACCAAGCTGACGATCATCAGCGGCGGCCTGCGCGAGCCCTCATCGACCCGTCTTCTCGCGAACCGCCTCGACGTGGCGGTCCGCGCGGAACTCGAGGCCCAGGGGCACGACGTCGAGTCGTCGTTCGTGGAACTGCGCCCGCTGGGCCGCGCGATCATGGACGCGATGCTGTCGGGGTTCCCCACCCCGCCGCTGGAGGAGGCCTTCCGGACGGTGGACCAGGCGGACGGCGTCATCGCGGTCACGCCGGCGTTCAACGCGTCCTTCAGCGGACTGTTCAAGTCCTTCTTCGACGTCCTGCCCGAGGGGACGCTGGCCGACATGCCGGTCATGATCGCCGCCACCGGCGGCACCGAGCGGCACTCGCTGGTGCTGGAGCACGCGATGCGGCCCATGTTCTCGTACCTGCACGCGATCGTCTCGCCCCGCGGGGTGTACGCCGCGACCGCCGACTTCGGCACCGACGAGGCGCAGGGGGGCGCGCTCCGGGAACGCGTCAGGACCGCCGCCGCCGACTACGCCCGGCTGGTCCAGGGTTGCGGCGCCCGCGCCCGGCGCCCCGCCGAGGAGGAGTTCACACCCATGGAGCAGCTCCTGCGCGGCTCGGCCTGAGCACGGCCCCGCCTGTGCGCAGCCCCCTCTGAACGCCCCACCTGAGCGCCGCGCGACGCCGGCGAGGAACCGCCCCGCACACCGCCCGTACGCCGGTGCGGGCCTCGATAGCGCCGGTGCCGGTCAGGCGCTCCTGCCCTCGGCGAGCCGGGCGTCGAGCCACTGCAGCACCTCGGGCGTGACGGGATCGGTGATGTCGGCGTAGCCCTCGTGCTTCTCCAGGTACTTCTTCACGTACGGGCACACCGGCACGATCCGCTTGCCGGAGGCCCGCACATCGTCCAGCGCGGCGTGGACCAGCCGCGCGGCCAGGCCACGTCCGCCGAAGGCGTCATCGATCTTGGTGTGGTAGAAGACGCGCCGGTCGTCCCGGTCGCGGTAGGCGGTGAGGCCCGCGGAGGTGTCGCCGACGTGGATCTCGTAGCGGTTCCGGTCCGGGACGTGCACCACGGTCGGGGTGTCCTCGGCCTGGGTGCCGGCGGGCTGCTCGGTCATCGCGGGGTCCTTCCCGTCGGAGGGTGTGGTGGTGCTCGCGGTGGCGGTGCGGCGGCAGGTTCTGCGGGGTCTGATGGCGGCATCGGGCGGGGCGGGTGCCGGTAGCCGGTCGCCGCCGAGCCCACGGCCGCCCCGAACCGGTCCGAGGCGTCCTCCCGGTCCCGGCGCGCCTCCGCGATGTGGTCGTGGATGCGGCGGATCAAGCTCCCCTTTATAGCAGCTGTCTCCCCTTCAAGCAGGTCAGAGGCGCTCCGCAGGCCCCGTCGCCGGCAGCCCGGCCGTGCAGCACCTCACCCCGCGTGCCGGCCCGTGCAGCACCTCACCCCGCGTACCGGGCCGTGCAGCACTCACCCCGCGTACCGGAGGGACGCCACCTCGCCGAAAGGTGCGAGCTCCGCTCAGGACCCGGGGTGGGCCACCGGCGGCGGCCCCACCCCGTGGACCCTGGCGGAACCGCGGCGCGACAGCAGGCGGTCACGGTAGATTTCGAGGTGATCGTCGCCGCGTACCGCGGGGACGGTCATGCGACTCCTCACCCTCCGCGCGGACGACTGAAGGACGACACGCATGACGTACGAGTGGCGCGGCCCTGTCCGGCCGTCCGGACGGCGGGCGGGATCGGGCGCCCTCGTCGCCATCAGCGACCTGCACATCCACTATCAGGAGAACCGGCGGATCGTGGAGGGCCTGCGCGCCGAGTCCGACGACGACTGGCTGCTCGTCGCCGGTGACGTCGGCGAGGTCGTGGACGACGTCGCCTGGGCGTTGGGACTGCTCGCCGAGCGGTTCGCGAAAGTCGTCTGGGCGCCCGGCAACCATGAACTGTGGACCCCGCGCCACGACCCCGTTCAGCTCCGGGGCGAACAGCGCTACCAGCACCTGGTGGACATCTGCCGGTCCCTGGGCGTCGTCACCCCGGAGGACCCGTATCCGGTGTGGGAGGGGGACGGCGGGCCCCTGGTGATCGCCCCGTTGTTCCTGTTGTACGACTACACCTTCCGGCCGCCGGGTGTGACCTCCAAGGAGGCCGCGCTCGAACGGGCCGAGGCGGCGGGCGTGGTGTGCACCGACGAGTTCCTGCTCCACCCCGACCCGTACGCCGGCCGCGAGGACTGGTGCCGGGCGCGCCTCGCGCTCACCGAGGAACGCCTGGCGGCGCTCCCGTCGGACGCCCGCACCGTGCTCGTCAACCACTTCCCGCTGGTGCGGGACCCCACCGAGGTGCTGTGGTGGCCGGAGTTCGCCCTGTGGTGCGGCACCGAGGCGACCGCCGACTGGCACCGCCGGTTCCGCGCCGCCGCCGTCGTCTACGGGCACCTCCACATACCGCGGACCATCCACAAGGACGGAGTGCCGTTCGAGGAGGTGTCGCTCGGCTACCCCCGCGAGTGGCGCCGCCGCACCACGCCGCCCGGCCGGCCGGTCCGCATCCAGCTCGCAGCCTCCGCGACCCCGACGGACGCCAGATGACCGAACGCCCGGCCGAGCCCCATGGCGGCGGGAGGGGCGATGCGGGCTTCCGTGCTCGCGCTGCGGGTCAGCGGTCCAGGCCGGTGGGTGTCCTGCGTGGCTTCAGGGGTACGGAGGGCAGCGTCGGCGCCGGCAGCCGGTCGCCGTCGTAGCCCACGACCGCGCCGAACCGGTCCGACGCGTTCTCCCAGTCCCGGCGCGCCTCGGCGATGTCGTCGTGGGTGCGGCCGATGAAGTTCCACCACATGACGATCTCCTCGCCGAACGGCGGGCCGCCCAGCAGGACGAGCCGTGCGGGGCCGGCCGCGTCGTTCTCGAGGGTCAGCGTCGTACGGCCCGGTGTCGCGTAGCCCAGCTCGGTCGGCCGCAGGGGCGTGCCGTCGACGTGGATGTCGCCCGCGTCGACCAGGACGCCGTGCTCGAAGCCGGGGTCCACGTCCAAGGTGACCGAGGCGCCCGGCGCCAGGGACAGTTCGGCGCCCAGCAGCGGAGTGAACGTCCGTACCGGCGAGGTGGCGCCCGCCAGCGAGCCGAGGAAGACCCGTGCCTCACCGCCGTCGAGCCGCACCGGCTCGGGAACATGGTGCTGGAAGTCGCGTGCCGCGCCCCGGTGCTCCTCGGGGAGTGCCACCCACAGCTGCACACCGTGCAGCAGCGACGTCCGGGGCGTGGAGACCTCCGAGTGGCAGATGCCGTGGCCGCCCGTCATCAGGTTCAGTTCACCCGGCCGCACGAAGGCGTGGCTGCCGAGGCTGTCGCGGTGCTCGATCTCGCCGCTGAACAGCCAGCTCACCGTCTGGAGGCCGGTGTGCGGGTGCGGGGCGACATCCATGCCGCCGGTCAGCGACACGTCGTCGGGGCCGTAGTGGTCGGCGAAGCACCACGCCCCGATGAGCGTCCGCGCCCGCTGGGGCAGCGTGCGTCGCACGGTCATCGCGCGCGGACCGCCGAGCGGCACGGCGCGCGCGGTCAGGACCTCGACGCCGGGCCGCGCCGGCTCGGCCGTCTCCGATCCGCAGGTCATCTCGGCGGGGCGTGTTTCCGTGTTGCTCACCGTGGGAGCCCTCTCTCGCCCGGGAAAGTCTCAATAGTAGTTCGACATTCAACATTTACATGATGATGATAGGCCCATCATGACCGTCCACGCGATCAAGGAGTACCAGTGACACAGGCGTCAGGGCCGGGTGCGGAGACCGGCAGGCGGGTCTTCCTCGACAAGCAGCACCCCGCCGCGTACCGCGCGCTGACCGCCACGGCCGAGGCGGTGCGGGCCGCCGCGGCGAGCGCGGGACTCGACCGGGTCCTGGTCGAGCTCATCAATGTCAGGGTGTCACAGCTCAACGCGTGCGCCTACTGCCTCAGTCTGCACACCCGTGCCGCCCTGCGCGCGGGCGAGACGACGCAGCGGCTGGGTGTGCTGGCGGCCTGGCGGGACACCGAACTGTTCACCGCCAGGGAGCGCGCCGCGCTCGCCCTGGCCGAGGCCACCACCCACCCGGCGGACGCGGCCGCGCAGAGCACCGCCTACGCCGAGGCGCGGGCCGTACTGACGGAGGACGAGATCTCCGCCGCGATCTGGGCGGCGATCACCATCAACGCCTTCAACCGCCTCTCCGTGATGAGCAAGCACCCCGTGCGACTCCCGGCGCCCGACACGGCGTGACCCCGCCCCGGCGCCATGACCCCTCCCCGCCCGGCGTGAACCCGGCGGCGGCGCCGTGACCCCGCCCCGGCCCCTCGGCCTCCGCGCGGGGCGTCCCCGGGGTGTGACCGCGGGCCCGCGGCCGCGACCCGCCCCCGGGTGTGGCGCGCACCCCCCCGGCGTCGACGTGCCGCGGCCACGGGGGCCTGCCAGGCTGGAGTGTGGTGCTGCCCGCGGGGCGGCCGGGCGGGTGGCCGGGGCCGCCATGACCTGCGTGGACGGGCGGGGAATCGGCGGGGGAGCCGTACCGTTGAGCCGGGTAGTTGAATGCTTAACTAAGAGGAAGTGGTCCACCATGCAGTTCGGCATCTTCACGGTCGGCGACGTGACGACCGACCCGACCAACGGGCGCACCCCCACCGAACACGAGCGGATCAAGGCCACGATCGCCATCGCCCGCAAGGCCGAGGAAGTGGGCCTCGACGTGTTCGCGACCGGTGAGCACCACAACCCGCCCTTCGTGCCGTCCTCGCCGACCACCCTCCTCGGATACCTCGCGGCCGTCACCGACCGCATCACCCTGTCGACCTCGACGACGCTGATCACCACCAACGACCCGGTGAAGATCGCCGAGGACTACGCGTACCTCCAGCACATCGCCGACGGCCGCGTCGACCTGATGATGGGGCGCGGCAACACCGGACCGGTCTACCCCTGGTTCGGCAAGGACATCCGCCAGGGCATCCCGCTGGCCGTCGAGAACTACGCGCTGCTGCACAAGCTGTGGCGGGAGGACGTGGTGGACTGGGAGGGCACCTTCCGCACACCGCTGCAGGGCTTCACCTCCACCCCGCGCCCGCTGGACGGCGTCCCGCCGTTCGTGTGGCACGGTTCGATCCGCTCGCCGGAGATCGCGGAGCAGGCCGCGTACTACGGCGACGGCTTCTTCCACAACAACATCTTCTGGCCCATGTCCCACACCCGGCAGATGGTCGCCCTCTACCGGAAGCGGTACGCCCACTACGGCCACGGCACCCCCGAGCAGGCCATCGTCGGTCTGGGCGGCCAGGTCTACATGCGCAAGAACTCCCAGGACGCCGTACGCGAGTTCCGCCCCTACTTCGACAACGCGCCCGTGTACGGCCACGGCCCGTCGCTGGAGGAGTTCACCGAGCAGACCCCGCTCACCGTCGGCTCCCCGCAGCAGGTCATCGAACGCACCCTGGGCTTCCGCGACGCGGTCGGCGACTACCAGCGCCAGCTGTTCCTGATGGACCACGCGGGACTGCCGCTGAAGACGGTCCTCGAACAGCTCGACATCCTCGGCGAGGAGGTCGTGCCGGTGCTGCGCAAGGAGTTCGCGAGCATGCGCCCGCCGGGCGTCCCGGAGAGCGCTCCGGTCCACCCGGCCGTCACCGCCGCCCGCGAGGCCGCCACCGGCAGCGCCCCGGAGGCCGAGCCCGCCGGCCGGGCCGGCTGAGCGACCGCAGCAGGCCCCGACACCCCACGCGGTCCCACCTGCGCGGGCAGTGCGGGGCCTGCCGACGCCTCGATGCGTCGGTTCGGCGGAGCCGGCCGGGCGTCGAACACCGTGCCCGCCGCGAGACCTCCGCCCGGCACCGGACGTGCGTCGACGGTCGGGCGCCCCGCGGCACGGTCCCGTGCCGGGCCGGCGGGTCCTCGGCCCGCACGGCGGGATCCTCCGCGCCGGCGGCCTGAACCGCCGGCGCGCGACCGGGGCCGGGGTCAGGCCGTCGCCGGGGTGTAGACGATGACCGTCTCCTCGCAGGGCCCGTCGGCGAACGTCTTCAGCGTCTCCAGCTCCACCTCGTCCACCGACAGCCCCCAGCGCAGCTTCGTCGCGATCCACTCGGACAGATAGCGGCAGTACTGGCCCTGCGCGGTCGGCAGCCAGTCCGCCGGATCCTGGTCGGCCTTGGCGCGGCGGGCGCGCGCGGTGACGGCGACCAGGGACGCCTCGGCGCCCTGGTCGTTCGCGTACGCCTCACGGCGCGCCGCGCTCCAGTTCCGGGCGCCGGAGTCCCACGCCTCGGCCGGCGGCACCAGGAAGTCGACCTCCAGGGCGGCGGCATCGCCGACCTTCTGCCCGTCGTAGTACGACACCCAAGCCCCGCCGCGGATCGCGCACCCGGCTCCGACGGCCGGCGCCTCGACGGCCTCGGCGAGGAGTACCTCGCCGCGCGTGTCGCAGCCGTCGTCGGGGTCCAGCCCCGCGTTCCAGTGCGGGAACGCGCCGGGGGTGTAGCCGTCGCGGACCTCGGCCTCCACGGTGAACTGCCCGAGCGCGTCGGGCAGCAGCACCACCTCCGACGCCCGCGCCGGCCCGGCCGCGGGGGAGAGGAGGGAAACGGCGATCAGAGCGAGCGCGGTCAGGCCGCGCGGAATCCAGGTGACCATGCGCCCTGCCTACGGCACGCCCCGCGCCGCCCCGCCGGAAACCGTCGCCGTGCCACCCGTACGCATGACCCGCGGGCCCGGCGAAACGTTCCGCGCCGGATGACGCCCCTCACCCACACCGGTGAGAGGGAACCGCGGCCCGTGTCAGCGCGGCCCCGCAGCCGGCCCGCCGCGCCCGCGCCGCGCGTACGCCCCGGGCGGCACCCCCACCGCGGCCGTGAAGTCCCGGCTCAGATGCGCCTGGTCGCTGTAGCCGAGCTCGGCCGCCAGCAGCGCCCAGTCAGGCGCCCGCCCGGCCGACTCGGCGCGCTCCAGAGCCTCGTGCACCCGGTAGCGCAGCACCACCCACTTCGGGCTCACCCCCACGTGCGCCGCGAACAGCCGCTGCAGCGACCGCGCCGACACCCCCTCCAGCTCGGCCAGTTGGGACACGCGCCGGATCGTGCGGTCGGTACGGACCCGCTCCACCAGCGCCATGGCCCGCGCCGCCCCCGGGGTGAGCCGCGGCGCGAGGCCCAGCAGGAACGCGTCCAGCGCGGCCACCGCGCCGTCGTCACCCGCCGCCAGGACCGCCTCCGCCAGGTCCGAGGCGCATCGCCGCGCCCGGCCCTCCTGCCCACCGGACCCGCTGCCGCCGCGCCCGGCGGTCCCGCCCACGGCGCCGAGCGCGGCGCGGGCGCGGCCCCCGGCGCCTCCCGCGCTCCTGGGCCCGCTCCCGCCGTACGCCGTCGCGGCCCCGCGTAGGGCCGCCCCGCCCGGGCCAGGGCCCAGGTCCGCGTACGCCTCCGCCAGCGGGACCCGCCGCCCCGTCCAGTACCCGGCCGGCCTGCCGGGCGCGAACGGCCGGAAGCCACCCGGCCGGAACTGCACGCCGCACA
This sequence comes from Streptomyces sp. SudanB25_2051, assembly GCF_964272635.1. Taxonomy (NCBI): domain Bacteria; kingdom Bacillati; phylum Actinomycetota; class Actinomycetes; order Kitasatosporales; family Streptomycetaceae; genus Streptomyces; species Streptomyces sp. SudanB25_2051. The sequence goes on along the minus strand of NZ_OZ186787.1, from coordinate 148,353 downwards.
CCCGGCCCCGGCCCTCCAGCTTCTGCGTGAACAGCTCCAGGCCCACCCCGGCCACCTCGCCCCACGCGGCCTCGTCGCCGTACCGCTGGAAGACCAGGTTCACCGACGGATGCGGCACCACATGCGTCGCGTACGGCTCGGCCAGGTCCCAGTCGATCAGCCAGTAGTGCTCCAGGAACGGCCGCAGCCCCTCCGCGGGCTCCCGCCTCCGGAACCGCACCCGCGCCAGCAGCTCACGGGCCTCGACGATCCCCCTCGTGTCCCGACGCGTCCCGGCCATGCGGCCGATGGTAAGGCGACGCGTCCCGTGTGAGGGGTGTCGCGTTTCTTCAAGATCCCCGCCAGTGCCCTTCGTTACGGTCGGGGCCATGACGAAACCACTCAGCGAACTGCTCCGCACGGCGGCCGAGCGGTCCCTGCCCGTCGTCCGCGCCATCCCGGACGAGGCCCTGTCCGCCCCCACGCCGTGCGGTGAGTACGACGTGCGCCGGCTGCTCGCGCACCTCCACCAGGTCGTGGTCAACTTCCAGTCACTGGCGGCGAAGCGGGACGTCGACTTCTCCGCCGAGGCCGAGGACGTGTGCCTGCGCCCCGGCTGGCGGGACGTCCTCACGGCCGAGACCGCCGCGCTGGTGGACGCGTGGGGCGCGCCCGGCGCGGAGGAGGGGACGACCGGAGCGATGGGCCTGCCCGCGGGCGTGGTCGGGCGGATGGTCCTCGGCGACCTGGTCATCCACGCCTGGGACCTCGCCCGCGCCACCGGCCAGGAGTACGCCCCCGACCCGGCCGTGGTCGACGATGTGCTGGAGGCGTTCCAGCAGCTCGCGCCGACCGGCCGGGCCATGGGCGCGTTCGGGCCGGAGCATCCGCTGCCCGACGCGGGCGCGGGGGCGTCCCCCTGGGAGCGGCTGCTCGCCCTGACCGGCCGCGACCCGGCCTGGACGCGCCCCGCGTGAGCCGGCTGCCGGGCCGCGCGGGCGGGACGGCCCTGGCCACCCGCCGCGTTGCCCGGCATCATGGCGGCATGGAGACACCGCACACCGACTGGATCACCGTCGCGGCGTACGAGAACCTGCCGGGCCGCCCCCACCCGATGGCGGCGACGCGCGCTTGACTGCGCGACCGCGGCATCGACTGGATGCCCTTCGCCCCGCACGAGATCACCGTGGGGCTGGCCTGCGGCATCGGCCCTGACGGGCACTGGCACGGCTGGTTCGACGTCCGTGTACACCCCGACGCGCTGCGCCGGCTCGGCCTCCACCCGGAGCAGCCGACCGCACGGGTCACCGGACCCTCGCCGCCCGGCTGGTGGCACGCCGCGGCGGAACGCGCGGCCCGCTGACCGTCCCCTCCCACCCGGTACGCGGACCGCTCCCGGGCCCTGACGGGACCGTCCCCGGGCCCTGCCCGCACCGCTCCCGGGCCCTGCCCGGACCGTCCCGGCCCCTGGCCGGACCTCCCCCCCCGCCGGCCGGCCGCCCCAGGAGCCCCTGAGGTGGTCGGTCCGGCCGCGCGGACCGGACCCCGTGCCGGGGGCTACGTCAGCGGCTTGTACATGTGGACGTCCTCCGCGCCGCCGGGTATCCCGAGCGTCCGTCCCGTCTCGACGTACCCGTGGCGCTGGTAGAACTCCGGGGCCTGGAAGGTGAACGACGACACGCACGCGCGGTCGCAGCCGCGCCGCCGCGCCTCCTCCTCGGCGGCCCGCAGCAGCCGGCTGCCCCAGCCGCCGTGCCGGCTGTCCTCGCGCACCCACAGCATGTCGATGCCGAGCAGGCCGCCCCAGGTCCAGGCGGTGAGCCCGCCGATCAGTTCCCCCGCCTCGTCCACGGCCTTGACCGACAGGCTCCCCTGGTCGGCGGCGGTGGTGCCGGTCGCCGGGAAGTTGACCGCGTCGAGTCCCTGCGACAGCCGCTCGGCGAGGTCGCGGTCCTGATGGCCGACGCTCAGCCCGGCCTCCGAATGATCATGAGTCATGCGCCAGAGCATGGCACGCGCCCGAGCCGGTGGCCACGGGGAATCCCAGCGGGGCGCGCCCGCACCCGGAGGCCCGCCCTGGCAGGCCCCCGTGCCCGCACACCCTCCCGCCCTCCCGTCCGCGCCCGCCCGGGTCCCGCGCCACGGGGCCGCGGCCGACCGGACCGGTTCGCCGCCGGATCAGGGCAGGGATCAGGCGGACTCCGCGTCCGTCAGCGCCGGGTGCCGCGGGCGTACCGGCTGGACGCTCTCCAGCGAGGTGCGGAAACCGCGCAGTCCCTCCAGCAGCGAGGCGCGCGCCGACGGCGGCATGGCGGCGATGGACGCCGTGAGGACCTCCTCGCGGCGGACCCGCAGATCCCCGAGGTACGCCTTGGCCGGATTCGTCAGCCGCAGCTCCAGCTCCCGGCGGCTGACCGAGCTGGGGAACCGCTCGACGAAGCCCAGCGCCTCCAGCCGGTCGCACAGGCGGCTCACCGACGAGGGCGCCGACCCGAGCAGTTCGCTGAGCGTGCGGAGATTGATCCCGTCCTCGCGCTCCAGCGCGTACAGCACCCTCAGCTGGGTCGCCGAGACGGGAGCCGGTGACACCATTTCCCGGCCGTGCTCCCAGAGGATCTCCAGCAGTTCGATGACCTCGCCCGCCGCCCGGGCGGCGGCCTCGCTGGACCCGTGCGCGGATGATGTGGGATTGGCGTCCATCAGTGCACTCCCGATCACACGTAGTCGGCTCACGGCGCCGGCCCCGCACCGCAATGCCCAGGAGGAAACGCACTGCGCGCGCGGCGCACCATCGACGACGGGGCGCTTGCCCGCGGAGCAACCTTATCTTTCCGCCATTTGCCCGCCCAAGGACACGGCCCCGCACCGGCGTGGAGGCGGCCCGCCGGGCCCGCGTCCGGCCCGCGCCCAGCCGCCCCCGACCCGTGCCCGGACCGCACGCTCCCTGCCGGGCCCGTGTCCGGCCCGCGCGGGCACGCGCCCCGGCAGTCCGCCCGCAGTCTCGGGAGTCATTTCGGGGGTTTGATCGTTTTCCGCGCGAGAGGCTGTCGTACGGCCGACCCGTCCGTTCCCAGCACGCATGGTGAACACGGTAGGCTGGCGACATTTGCCGCATGACAATGGTTCGCGGGGCCTTCCGCGTACCACGGCCAGCGCTCACGAGGATGGTCATGACTGACACGGTCGAGAATCCCCGCCCTGCGCGCCCGCGCAAGCGTCAGACGGGCGCGGTCGGCGAACAGGAGCTGCGCAAGCTGCTGGCCGGTCTGACGGCGGTACGGGACGGGGACTTCGGCACGCGCCTGCCCGAGGGCGCGGACGGCCTCCTCGGCGAGATCGCCACCGTCTTCAACGGCATGGTCGACCAGCTGTCCCTGTTCACCTCCGAGGTGACGCGCGTCGCCCGCGAGGTCGGCACGGAGGGAACGCTCGGCGGCCAGGCCGTCGTGCCCGGCGTCTCCGGCACCTGGGCCGACCTGACGGACTCCGTCAACGCCATGGCCGGCAACCTCACCACCCAGGTCCGCGACATCGCGCAGGTGGCGACGGCGGTCGCCAAGGGCGATCTGTCGCAGAAGATCGACGTGGACGCGCGGGGCGAGATCCTGGAGCTGAAGAACACCATCAACACGATGGTGGATCAGCTCTCGGCGTTCGCGGACGAGGTGACGCGCGTCGCCCGTGAGGTGGGTACGGAGGGTCGGCTGGGCGGTCAGGCGGACGTCAAGGGCGTCTCCGGCACCTGGCGCGACCTGACCGACTCGGTGAACTTCATGGCCGGCAACCTCACCGCGCAGGTGCGGTCCATCGCGCAGGTGGCGACGGCGGTCGCCAAGGGCGATCTGTCGCAGAAGATCGACGTGGACGCGCGGGGCGAGATCCTGGAGCTGAAGAACACCATCAACACGATGGTGGATCAGCTCTCGGCGTTCGCGGACGAGGTGACGCGCGTCGCCCGTGAGGTGGGTACGGAGGGCCGGCTCGGCGGTCAGGCCGACGTCAAGGGCGTCTCCGGCACGTGGAAGGACCTCACCGAGTCCGTCAACGTCATGGCGGACAACCTCACCGCCCAGGTGCGCTCCATCGCCGAGGTCACCACCGCCGTCGCGCGCGGTGACCTGTCGCAGAAGATCCGCGTGGACGCCCGCGGCGAGATCCTCGCCCTCAAGGAGACCATCAACACGATGGTCGACCAGCTCTCCGCCTTCGCCGACGAGGTGACCCGCGTCGCCCGCGAGGTCGGCACCGAGGGCAACCTCGGCGGCCAGGCGACCGTACGGGGCGTCTCCGGCACCTGGAAGGACCTCACGGACAACGTCAACGTGATGGCGTCCAACCTCACCGGGCAGGTGCGGTCCATCGCGCAGGTCGCGACCGCCGTCGCCAAGGGCGACCTCTCGCAGAAGATCACCGTCGAGGCCAAGGGCGAGGTCGCCGCGCTGGCCGGGGTCATCAACACGATGGTCGACACCCTCTCGGCGTTCGCCGACGAGGTGACCCGCGTCGCCCGCGAGGTGGGCACCGAGGGGATGCTCGGCGGCCAGGCCCGCGTGCCCAACGTCGCGGGCACCTGGAAGGACCTCACCGACAACGTCAACTCGATGGCGAACAACCTGACCGGCCAGGTCCGCAACATCGCCCTCGTCACCACCGCCGTCGCCAACGGCGACCTGTCGAAGAAGATCGACGTCGACGCGCGCGGCGAGATCCTCGAACTGAAGACGACCATCAACACGATGGTCGACCAGCTGTCCTCCTTCGCCGCCGAGGTCACCCGCGTCGCCCGCGAGGTCGGCAGCGAGGGCCGGCTCGGCGGCCAGGCCGAGGTGGAGGGCGTCTCCGGCACCTGGAAGCGCCTCACCGAGAACGTCAACGAGCTCGCCGGCAACCTCACCCGACAGGTCCGCGCCATCGCGGAAGTGGCCAGCGCCGTCGCCGAGGGCGACCTCACGCGCTCCATCACCGTCGAGGCGTCCGGCGAGGTCGCCCAGCTCAAGGACAACATCAACGCGATGGTGGGGTCCCTGCGCGAGACGACCCGCGCCAACGAGGAGCAGGACTGGCTCAAGACGAGCCTCGCCCACATCACCGGGCTGATGCAGGGCCACCGCGACCTGCCGACCGTGGCCGGCATGGTCATGCAGGAGCTCACCCCGCTCGTCTCCGCCCAGTACGGCGCCTTCTACCTGGCCGAGGAGACGGCGGACGGCACCGAGCTGCGGCTGGTCGGCTCGTACGGCCGCCCCGTCGGCGACAAGCTGCCCGACTGCTTCCGCCTGGGCGAGGCACTCGTCGGCCAGGCGGCGCTGAGCCGGCGCACCATCGCCGCCGACGGCGTGCCCGGCCAGTACATCAGCATCACCAGCGGCCTGGGCGAGATGACGCCCGGCAGCATCATCGTCCTGCCGATCATGGTGGAGGAGCAGGTGCTCGGCGTCATCGAGCTGGCCTCCTTCACCCCCTTCACCGGCGTCCAGCGGGACTTCCTCGAGCAGCTCATGGAGATGCTCGGCGTCAATGTGAACACCATCGTCGCCAACGCCCGCACCGACGAGCTGCTGGAGGAGTCCCAGCGGCTGACCGCCGAGCTCCAGGCGCGCTCCGAGGAGCTCCAGGTCCAGCAGGAGGAGCTCCAGCGGTCCAACGCCGAGCTGGAGGAGAAGGCGGCCCTGCTCGCCGACCGCAACCGCGACATCGAGCGCAAGAACCTGGAGATCGAGCAGGCCCGCCAGGAGCTGGAGGCGCGGGCCCAGCAGCTGTCCCTCGCGTCGAAGTACAAGTCGGAGTTCCTGGCCAACATGAGCCATGAGCTGCGCACCCCGCTCAACAGCCTGCTCATCCTCGCCCAGCTGCTCGCCCAGAACCCCACCCGCAACCTGACGCCCAAGCAGGTCGAGTACGCGGGCATCATCCACTCCGCGGGCTCCGACCTCCTCCAGCTGATCAACGACATCCTCGACCTGTCCAAGGTCGAGGCGGGCAAGATGGACATCAACCCCGAGCGGGTCCCGCTGCGCGGCCTCCTCGACTACGTCGAGGCCACCTTCCGGCCCATGACCACGCAGAAGGGCCTCGACTTCGCCATCACCACCGCGCCCGGTGTGCCCACCGACCTCCTCACCGACGACTCCCGGCTGCGCCAGGTCCTGCGCAACCTGCTGTCGAACGCGGTGAAGTTCACCGAGCACGGCCGCGTCGAGCTGCTCATCGAACCGGTCCCCGCGGGCGAGGTCCCCGCCACGGTCGCGCGGAACGACGGCCCCGTCGCCGCCTTCCGGGTGAAGGACACCGGCATCGGCATCGCGGAAGAGCAGCTGGAGAGCATCTTCGGCGCGTTCCAGCAGGCCGACGGCACCACGAGCCGCAAGTACGGCGGCACCGGCCTGGGCCTGTCCATCAGCCGGGAGATCGCCCACCTCCTCGGCGGCGCCATCACCGCGGAGAGCCTCCCCGGCCAGGGCAGCACCTTCACCCTGTACCTCCCGGTCGCCCGCACGGACTTCAGCGCCGAACCGGGCCACGCCCCGAAGGACGCCGCCGCCCTGGACAGCGAGCCCTCCGAGGAGCCCGCGGGCGGGACCCGGCGGGCGATCGCCGCCGCGCCGCGCCCCCGGCCCACACGCCGCCTGCTGGTGATAGAGGAGCGGCCGCGCGGCCTGCTGTCCCTCGTCGCCGAGAGCGCCGTCGCCGAGGTCGGCGGCGGGGACGGGCACCCCGGTGACGGGGTGGACCTGGAGGTCATCGCCGCCGTCGGCGCCCAGGAGGCCGCCGCCGCCCTCGCCACCGAGCCGTTCCACTGCGTCGTGCTGGAGCTCGACATGGCGGACGGCGAGGCCCTGCGGTTCCTCGACGCCATGGACGGCGACGCGGCGCTGCGCACCGTGCCCGTACTGGCCCACACCGGCCGCCGCCACGACAACGACCAGGAGCAGGCCCTGCGGCAGCGCGCCGCCCGGCGCCCGCTGGAGGTCCTGTCCAGCCTGGACGAGCTGCGCGAGCGCATCGCCCTGCACCTGTCCGCCGAGCAGCCCGGCAACGTGGTCGTGCCGCTCGTCCGCACGGAGGACGTGGCCGCCGCCGCCCAGGAGCCGCTCCACGAGGTGGACGACGCGCTGCGGGGCCGTACCGTCCTCGTCGTCGACGACGACGCCCGCAACCTCTACGCGCTCAGCGGCATCCTGGAGCTCCACGGGCTGCGCGTGCTGCACGCGGAGAACGGCCGCAAGAGCATCGAGACACTGCGCGAGCACCCCGAGATCGACCTCGTCCTGATGGACGTGATGATGCCGGAGATGGACGGGTACGCGGCGACGGCCGAGATCCGCCGCATGCCCGAGTACGCCGCACTGCCCGTCATCGCCGTCACCGCGAAGGCGATGCCCGGCGACCGGGAGAAGAGCATCATGTCCGGCGCCAGCGACTACGTCACCAAGCCGGTCGACGCGCACGACCTGATCGCCCGCGTCCGCCACTGGATGCGCGTACGGGCCACCGGGGCGGAGTCCGCGCGATGACCTCCCCCGATACCCGAAGCGGCGCCGAGCCCATGGGCACGCCCTACGCGCCGGACACGGCCGGCCCCGTGGCGGACCTCGCCACGGGCGGGGCCGCCGAACTGGCCGTCCCGTCCACCGCGGACCTCTCCCCGGCGGCCGGGAACGAGCGGAACGCCGTGGCCGGCCCGGCGGGCCAGGGCTCCGCCGCGGGCCGGACCGAACATGACTCCGCGGTGGGCCGGCTGGCCGCCACCGTGGACCGGCTGCGGGCCGAGGTCCGCGCCGCGCAGGCCGCCGCCGACGGCCGGGCGCTCATCGAACTCGCCAAGGGCGTGCTCATCGAACGCCTCCGCTGCGGACCGGCGCAGGCCGCTCGGCAGCTGTCCGAGCTGGCCGAGCAGGCAGGTGTGGCGCCGCTGGAACTGGCGGCGGACATCGTCAACCAGGCCGCCCGCGACCATGTCGCCGATGTCGTCGACGACTTCGTCCGCCGCACCGGCGGCAAGCCAGGCGACGACGACGGCGCCGTGTCCGTGGGTGTGCGGCTGCGCACCGCGGAGAGCGCCGCCCTCGCCGCGGGGGACACCCAGCGGGTGGTCGAGTCGCTGCTCGAACACGCCCTGGCGCCGCTCGGAGCGACCGGCGCCGCCGTGTGGACCGCCGGCGCCGACGGCTCCCTCACCCTCTCCGGCCACGCCGGGTTCAACGCCGAGGAGGCCGGCCGCTGGTGGTATGTGCCGCCGGGCGTGGCCACCGTCGCCCGGCGGGCCCTCGACGACCGCGAGACCGTACGGATCACCTCGCTCGCCGAGTCGGGCGTCCCCTCCATCGGCCGCGCCGACTTCCCCCACGGCGGCCGCGTCGCCATGCCCGCCGGCACGGGCGGCCGCGTCCACGGCGTGCTGGAGATCTGCTGGCCGTCCCCGCTGGGACCCCAGCCGCAGCCCGTCGTACGGCAGCTCGAGGCGCTCGCCGAACTGTGCGCGCACACCCTGGAGACCCTCCCGGCTCCCACCGCGCACCGGCCCGGCGTGTCACGGGAGTACGCCGACGTGTCCGAACTGGTGGACCTCGCCGACGGCCTGTACGACCCGGCGCTGGTCCTGACCCCGCACCTGGACGCGGAGGGGCGGCTCGCGGACTTCCGCATCCGCCACGTCAACCACCACTTCCAGGACCCCGCCGGCCGCCCGCGCTCCGCCGTCACCGGCGCGCTGCTGCTGGAGGCGTACCCGATGGCCGCCGGCGAGAGCGAACTCTTCGGCAAGATCGAGCGCGTCTACGCCACCGGTGAGCCCTTCCGCGCCCGCCGCACCACCCTGACGGCGCTGGTCGACCAGGTGCCGCTCGCCGTGTTCGCCGACATCAGCGTCAGCCGGCACGGCGCCGGGGTCCTCCTCATCTGGCGCATCGAGGACGAGGCGGCCCGTCTCGCCAGCCTCCTCCAGCACGCCCAGCGCCTGGGCCGCGTCGGCGGCTTCGAGGAGAACCTGACGACCGGTGAGATCACCTGGAACGGCCAGCTGTTCTCGCTCTACGGCCGCCCGCAGACCGAGGGCCCCGTGTCGCTGCAGGACCTCGCCTCGTACGCCCACCCGGACGACGGGGTCGCCATCGGCCGGTTCCTGCGCGGCGTGCTGCACCACGGCCGTTCCGACACGGTCGCGTTCCGGCTCAGCCGGCCCGACGGCGTGACCCGGCACATCCGGGTCATCGCGGAGCCCGTGCTCGACACCGACGGCCGCCTCGTCGCGGTGCGCGGCGCCTACCAGGACATCTCGTCGCAGCACTGGACCGAGGTGGCGCTCGCCGCGACCCGCGACCAGCTCGCCCAGACCGAGCAGGAGGCCGCCGAACGCAACCGGCTGGCCCTCCAGCTGCAGCACGCGATCATGCCGCCCACCCGGTCCCCGCTCAACGCGCCCGGCCTCGACGTCGCCGTCCGCTACCGGCCCGCCGAGTCCGAGTCGCTCGTCGGCGGCGACTGGTACGACACGGTCGTGCTGCCCTCCAAGCAGATCCTCCTGTGCGTCGGCGACGTCGCCGGTCACGGCATAGAGGCGGCCACGGGCATGGTGGTCCTCCGCAACGCCATGCGCGGCCTCGCCGTCACCGGCGCGGGGCCCGCCCAACTGCTGGCCTGGCTCAACATGGTGGCCCACCACCTCACCGAGCAGGTCACCGCCACCGCCGTGTGCGGGGTGTACGACCCGGTGACGCGCGTCCTGCGCTGGGCCAGGGCCGGTCACCTGCCGCCGGTGCTGGTGCGCGCGGAGGAGGCCGAGCCGCTTCCCATGCCGCAGGGCCTGCTCCTGGGCGCGCTCGCGGAGGCGGAGTACGAGGAGGCCGAGGTCACCCTGGAGCCGGGCGACTCGCTGCTGATGTACACCGACGGCCTGGTCGAGCGACGCGACACGGCCGTGCAGGACTCGCTCACCCAGCTCCTGACCACGGCACGCGGCCCGGCTCCGTCCCTCGGACACCGCCTGGACCGACTGCTCACGCACAGCCGGTCGGACACGGACGACGACACCTGCCTGATCGGCATCCACATCGAGTAGCAGCCGCGACGGGGCGGGCCCTGGACCCCCGGGCCCTGGTCCGCCCCGGACCGGTCCGCCCTGGACCGGTGCCCGAAGCCCACGCACCGCAACCACCCCGCGTCAGGGGAGGGGCCCGGCCAAACCGCTGGTGGCCGGCCCCCTCGGCGCGCGAGGATGCAGCCATGCGCGATGTCGCCACCGATCCCGAGCTCATGGACCTGGCCCGACGGTTCGTCGCGCCCGGCCGGCGGTACCTGAAGCTCGGTGGAAGCGCGCTACGGCTGAGCGGAGCCGAGCGTGAGCTGTTCGTCAGGGAGCTGGTCCAGGCCGCCGCGGAGATCACCCCCGCTGAGCTCGGCATCCTTCTCGAAGGCGGCTGGCGAGAGCGCAAGACCGCCTCCTGGCTGATCGCCGTAGCCCGCAGGACGGGGTTCCGCAGCCGTATCGGCGAACTGCTGCTGGCCAGTGACGGTCCGTACGGCGGGTCCTACTGCACCACTCTCGCCTCCTTCGGCACCGGCGAGGACGCCGACCTGATCTGCGCCTACCTCGACCGCTACCTGCCCCGACCCGACCTCGTCCACGACCGGACCTTCGCTCTCGGCACCCTCCTTCACCTGGACGCGGTCCTCGGGACCGAGCGGGCATCCCCCTACCTGGCCCCCGGCGGCCTGTGGCAGCGGTGGACCGACGCCAGGCCGGACACGGCCTGGGATCCGCACGAGTCCCGACAGATCGTGGACCAGGTCTGCTCCTTCGCCCACGAGTGCGCGGAGCTCTTCGCCAGGACGGCGACCACGGACTGAGGGCTGACCCGGCCGGAGGGCCGGCTCCGCCACGCCGGAGGATCAGCTCCCTGAGCCGGCCCCCCTGGTGGGGCAAGCGCCTGCATGGCCTGCCGCCATACGCCAGTCGCGTGCACCTGGAGCCCGCGGGGCCAGGGATGCCCGGCCTGCTCGAAACGGGGAGCGGGAGGTTACAAGATAAGTGGGCAAGTGCGGGACCACACCTGACACTTGTTGTCCGGCAACTGTTGTCATACGGCTAGAATCAGGCCGGCTCCCGCCCCGAGGGGAACGCTCTTTCCACCAGGAACGGGCCGGAAGCCGTACGAGCAGACGCACGAGAAGACGGATGACGTGGAAGAGATCGCTGCTTTGGAGCGGGCCTTGCGCCGCGCCGCGCCGCACACCCTGCCCGAGGTCGTGAGGACCGCCCTCACGGAGCGGTACGGCGCCCGCCACGTGAGGCTGCGCATGGTGGACTACGGCATGCGGTCCCTGCAGGACGTCGAAACCCCCGCATGGGTGAACGAGCCGGTACCCGTCCACGGCAGCCCGCAGGGGCGCGCCTTCGGCTCCCAGGAGCCGTACGTCCTCGGTGATTCCGACACCGGCCCCGTCGAGGTCCACCTCCCCGTCACCATCCGGGGCGACCGCCTGGGTGTGCTCTCCCTGGAACTGCCGCGCCATACCGACGTCCGGGCCGCCCTTCCCGCGCTGGAGCAGGTCTGCGACGCGCTGGGGCACGAGATCCTCGTCGCCGAACGCGACACCGACGTCTACGTCCTGGCGCGGCGGGCCACCCGGCTCACCCTCGCCGCCGAGATGCAGTGGCAGCTCCTGCCCGGCCGGTCCTGCACCCGACCCGAGTTCGCCCTCGGTGCCCAACTGGAGCCCGCCTACGCGGTCTTCGGCGACAGCTACGACTGGTCCGTGTCCTCCGAGCACCTGACCCTCACGGTGGCCAACGGCATGGGCGAGGGCATCGACGCCGCCCTGCTGACCAACCTCGCGGTGAACGCGCTGCGCAACGCCCGGCGTGCCGGTCTCGACCTCGCCGGCCAGGCCGCCCTGGCCGACCAGGCGGTCTACGCGCAGTACCGGGGCCGCGCGCATGTGTCGATGCTGCTGCTCCGATTCGACCTCGCCACCGGGGAGGTGGAGGCCGTGGACGCCGGCTCGCCCCGGATGTGGCGCCTGCGCGGCGGCACCGTGGCGGCCCATCCCTTCGACGCGCAGCTACCGCTCGGCATGTTCGAGGACACCGTCTACACCCCGGAGCACTTCACCGTGCTGCCCGGCGAGCGGCTGCTGTTCGCCAGCGACGGCGTGTACGACGCGGTGTCGCCCGGGGGCGAGCCGTACGGCGAACGGGCCCTGCCGCGCGCCCTCACCGCCACGCGGCTCCTGCCTCCGCCGCAGGTGCCCGGTGCCGTCCTGCGCGCGCTGTCGGAACATCACGGCAATCCCCCCTTGGACGACGACGCCCTCGTCGTGTGCCTCGACTGGTACGGACGGGAGCGGCCGGACGGCGCGGCTGCCTCGGGCTGACCCCTTCCACCCCTGTGAACACCGAGCGGGCGCGGGGGGTTTCACGCGGCCCGTCGATGCTTCTGGCCGGTGCCGGTGCCGGTGCCGGTGCCGGTGCCGGGGGAGGCGGGGGCGGACCTGGCGCCCCCGTGAATCAGGCGCAGATGACGCGGTCGGGCATGGCGCCGGCGGTCGGGCGTCCCGCCGCCGAGCCAGTCTTCGAAGCGGTCCATGCCGTACAGCAGCACTCCCATGAGGGGCAGCAGCAGGCAGGCGGTGATGATCACGGTTCGGCTCCCTCGTAGTGGAGGACCCGCTCCGGGTACCCCGAGCCCCGGACGGCACGCGCCCCGCGGCCCCGGCGGCGGTTCCCGCCCGCGACGCCCGCCCGTACAGCCGAAGCAGAGGCAGCCGGGCAACAGCCGCGCACAAGAAGGAGGCCCCGTCACCGGGACAGGTGAGTGACGGGGCCTGGAGCCCGGCGCCGGTCGGGGGGAAGCGGCGCCGGGCCCGGGTCACTCCCTGGTGCCCCCGATCCGCACCGGTATGCAGGCGGGTTCCAGGGATTCTCCGCGCGCTGCCGTCGCCCGGCGCGGGCCCCGCCGGGAGGAGCGGTGGACGGGGAGCCCCGGCGGGGTGCCGTCCACCGGGACGGGGCGCGTCGGAGCCGTACGGGATCAGGGCTGTGGCGTGCGGCCGTCGTAGCGGAGGAAACCGGGGCGGGCCAGCGCCAGGACGCTCACGGCCACCACGCAGGCGACGCCCCCGGCGACCACGGCGGTCGTCGGTGAGAACACGTCACCGACCGTACCGGCGAGGAAGTCGCCGGCCCGGGGACCGCCCGCGACCACGACGATGAAGACGCCCTGGAGACGGCCCCGCATCTCGTCGGGGACCGCGCTCTGCAGCACGGTCGAACGGAACACCATGGAGATGGTGTCCGCGCACCCCGCCACGGCGAGGAACAGCAGGCCCAGCCACAGGTCGCGGGTCAGGCCGAACACGGCCACCGCCGCGCCCCACGCGGCGACCGACAGGACGATGGCCAGGCCGTGGCGGTTGATCCGGCCGAGCCACCCGGAGAACACCCCGCCCAGCAGCGCGCCCACCGCGGGCGCGGCGACCAGCAGGCCGGTCGTCCGGGCGTCGCCCCCGTAACTGAGCACGGCCAGCGCGGGGAACAGCGCCCGCGGGTGGGCGAGGATCATCGCGCAGAAGTCCGTGTAGAACGTCATCCGCACGTTCGGACGCGTCGCCAGGAAGCGCAGCCCGTCGAGGACGGACGCCCGCTTCGCGTCGTCGGTCCGCAGCGGCGGCATCGCCGGCAGCCGCCACATCGCGTACAGGGCGGCGGTGAACGCGACGGCGTCGATCAGATACGCGGCCTCGTACCCCCACGCCCCGACGACGACCCCGCCCAGCATCGGACCCACCAGCGAGCCGGACGTCGTGGTGATCGACGACAGGGCGTTGGCCGCCGGGAGCTGCTCCTTCGGCAGCAGGCGCGGGATCATCGCCTGCCGGGCGGGGGAGTTGACCGCCCCGCACACGGCCTGCAGCGCCACCACCGCGTAGAGGAACCCCACATGGTGGAACCCGGCGAGGGTGCCCGCGGCCAGCACCACCGACAGCGCGGCCAGACCCACCGCGCTGACCAGCCCCAGGCGCCTGCGGTCGACCCGGTCCGCCACGGCGCCCCCGTACAGGCCGAACGTGACCAGCGGGACGAGGGAGAACAGGCCGACGAGGCCCACCGAGAAGGTGGACCGCGTCAGGTCGTACACATGCAGGGAGACCGCGAGGGTGGTCATGCCCTGGCCGGTCCAGGAGATGGTGTTGCCCACCCACAGGCGCCGGTAGTCCGGGCTGGTGCGCAGGGGCGTCAGATCGGCGAGCAGTCGCCGCCGGACGGGCGGCGGTTCCTCGGTGCCGTGCGTCGTACCGGTGTCGGAGGTCTTGCTCACCGGTGCGCCCGTCCGGCGCGGGCGGGTATGGCGTGGTGTCGTCGCATGGACCGCAGTATAGGAGCGAAGTAACCTGCGGTCCTTACGAGTTTGTGGCCGTCCCGATCCTGGGGGCGCCGGTGGCCGTCGCGGTTTTCGGGGATCCGGCGGCCGTCACGCCCCGGTGACCGGCCCGACGGCCTTGTCGGTGTGGGCGGCTCAGCGCCAGCCGAAGCGTCGGTCGACCACCGCGGCGAACTCCTCCAGCGTCAGCACCGCGTCCCCGTTCTGGTCGGCGCTGTCGAACAGCGCCGACGACGCGTCGGTGTCGCCCAGACCCCAGAACGGCAGATCGCCCGCCGCGGCCAGGGTCGGCCCCTTCGTCCGCAGGGCCGTGATCACCTCTTCGCGGGTCAGCGTCCCGTCGTTGTCGAGGTCCAGCGCCTCGAACAGCTTCCGGGCCTTGTCACTGGTCACGTCGTTCGTGTCCCCTTCGTCACCGGTCGGTCTGCCACGCTCGCGCGGGAAGACGCGTCCCGGCCCGTGCGGGTTGCCTCGCGCCGGCTGCCGGCCGCCCGGGCGCATCCGCCCGTACGATGGCGCGCGCGGGGCCGGCCGCCGGGTGCAGCGGGTGTCGCCACGAACAGAGGGAGGAGACGCTGTGCTGCATCTGCGGGTCATCGTGCCGGCCGACCGGACCGACGACATCGTACGGCTGGTGGAGGGCCGGGTCGGCTGCACGCACCTCGCGGTGCTGTCCGGCGCGGCCCGCGACCCCGCGGGTGACATCGTCATGTTCGACGCGGCCCGCGAGGCCGGCGACGAGGTGATCGCCGAGCTGCGGTCCATGGGCCTCGACGACGTCGGCGCGATCGGCGTGGAGAACGTCGACCTGACGCTGTCGAAGCGGGCCGAGGAGGCGGAGAAGGAGGCCCCCGGAGAGGCGGCCGACGCGGTGCTGTGGGAGCAGTTGTCCGACGCGACCCGCGAGGAGTCCACGCTCTCGGTCACGTACATCGCGTTCCTGGCACTCGCCACGATGATCGCCGCGTGCGGTGTGGTGCTGGACAACGCGATCCTCATCGTCGGGGCGATGGCGGTGGGTCCCGAGTTCGGGCCGCTCGCGGGGATCTGCACGGCACTCGTACGGCGTGCCCCGAGCCTGGCGTGGCGGTCCCTGGTGGCGCTGCTCGTCGGCTTCGCGGCCGCCATGGCGATCACGGTGGTCTTCAGTCTCTTCATGGACGCCGTGGGGCTGTTCTCCATGGACCGGCTGAACGGCGAGCGGCCGAACACGGGCTTCATCTACGCACCGGACTGGTTCTCGTTCGTCGTCGCGATCCTGGCGGGCGTCGCCGGGACGCTGTCGCTGACGTCCTCGAAGTCGGGCGCGCTCGTCGGCGTGGCGATCTCCGTGACGACCGTCCCCGCCGCGGCGAACGCGGCCGTCGCCCTCTCGTACGGGGCGTTCGGCCAGACACGCGGTTCGACGGAACAATTGCTGCTGAACCTGCTCGGCATCATCGTCGCCGGCACCCTGACCCTCCTGTTCCAGAAGGCCCTGTGGTCCAGGCGGCGGCGCCGGGAGGCACCGGAGCCGACCGGTCCGTGACCACCATCGCCGGGCGGTCGCGGCCTCGCGCCACGGCGGGCCCGGCCCCGGTGCCGAGGCTCCGCGGGGGACATGCGGCCGGGGAGGGTGTCGACGAGAGCCCCCGCGCGGTGCCGATATTCGCTGTGTGCCGCACCGGAAGCGATCTAGGGTGGCGCGGTGACGACTCAGATGATCATTCTCAACGGCGGCTCCAGCTCGGGGAAGTCCGGGATCGTGCGGTGTCTGCAGGAGGTGCTCCCGGAGCCGTGGCTGGCGTTCGGGTGCGACTCCTTCGTCGACGCCCTGCCCGCGAGGATGCGGGCCGCGGACGAGGGCATCGTCTTCGCCGCGGACGGCTCGGTGAGCGTCGGGACGGATTTCCGGGCGCTGGAGGCGGCCTGGACGGCCGGCATCGTCGCCATGGCCCGCGCGGGCGCCCGGATCGTCGTGGACGAGGTCTTCCTCGGCGGAGCGGCGTCCCAGGAGCGGTGGCAGCAGGCCCTCGGCGATCTGGACGTGCTGTGGGTGGGCGTCAGATGCGACAGCGATGTCGCCGCCGGCCGTGAGATCGCGCGAGGGGACCGCCCCCGGGGGATGGCCGCCTCGCAGGCGGAGGCGGTCCACCGGGGCGTGCACTACGACGTGGTGGTGGACACCACCCGCAGCGAGTCCCTGGCCTGCGCGCGGACCATCGCCGCGCACGTGCGGTGAACAGCCGTCCGCGGTAGCGCGGGGCCCGCGGCACAGCCGCGGAGCCCCGCGCTCCGCCGCGCGCCCGGAGTGGAAGGACGCGGCGGCGTGTCAGGCCGGGCCGGTGGACTCACCCGTCCGCCGCTGCCCGCGTGCGGACGTGAAAGCCCCCGGCCCGGTCACGGGCGTCCCGGTGACCGCCGCCGGCGGGCGGGACCGTCGCTCAGTGCCCCCGCTCGATCCACGCGTCGAGCTGCGGTGCCTCGGCGCCGATCGTGGTGCTCTCGCCGTGTCCCGTGCGGACGGTCGTCTCCGGCGGCAGGGCCAGCAGCCGGTCGCGGATCGAGTCGATGATCGTCGGGAAGTGCGAGAAGGACCGCCCGGTGGCGCCCGGCCCGCCGGCGAAGAGCGTGTCGCCGGTGAAGACGGTCCCCAGGTCGGGCGCGTACAGGCTGACCGCGCCCGGCGCGTGGCCGGGGGTGTGCAGGACCGTGAGGTCGGTGCCCGCCACGGTCACGGTCTGCCCGTCGACGAGCTCGCCGTCGGGCAGCCGGTCGGGATGGGTCAGCTTCCACAGCGGCAGGTCGCCTTGGTGGAGGAGCACCGGCGCGCCGGTCGCCTCGGCGAGCGCCGGCGCGGCGTTGACGTGGTCGTCATGGGCGTGGGTGCAGACGATGGCCCGCAGCGCGCGGCCGCCCAGGGCGGCCACGATGGCGTCGGCGTCGTGCGCGGCGTCGATGACGATCGCCTCGCTGTCGTCCCCGACGATCCACACGTTGTTGTCCACGTCCCAGGTGCCGCCGTCCAGCGAGAACGTGCCGGAGGTGACGAGGTGCTCCACGCGGGCGGTCATCACAGCACCACCACCGAACGCAGCACGTCGCCCTCGTGCATCCGGGCGAACGCCTTCTCGACGTCGTCCAGACCGATCGTCTCGGTGACGAACGCCCCGAGGTCGATGCGCCCCTGCTGGTGCAGGTCGATCAGCATCGGGAAGTCGCGGGACGGCAGGCAGTCGCCGTACCAGGACGACTTGAGCGCGCCACCGCGCCCGAACACGTCGAGCAGCGGAAGCTCCAGCTTCATCTCGGGTGTGGGCACGCCGACCAGGACGACCGTGCCGGCGAGGTCCCGGGCGTAGAACGCCTGCCGGTACGTCTCGGGGCGGCCGACCGCCTCGATGACGACATCGGCGCCGAACCCGCCGGTCAGTTCGCGGATCGCCTCGACCGGGTCGATGGTACGGCTGTTGACCGTGTGGGTGGCGCCCATCGAACGGGCCGTCTCCAGCTTCCGGTCGTCGATGTCGACGGCGATGATCCGGGCCGCTCCGGCGAGACGGGAGCCGACGACCGCCGCGTCGCCGACGCCCCCGCAGCCGATGACGGCGACCGTGTCGCCCCGGCCCACCTGGCCCGTGTTGATCGCCGCGCCGATGCCCGCCATCACACCGCAGCCGAGCAGCCCGGCGACGGCGGGAGCGACGGACGGGTCGACCTTGGTGCACTGGCCCGCGGCGACCAGCGTCTTCTCGGCGAACGCCCCGATGCCGAGCGCCGCCGACAGTGCGGTGCCGTCCTCCAGGGTCATCTTCTGCGTGGCGTTGTGGGTGTCGAAGCAGTACCAGGGCCTGCCGCGACGGCACGCCCGGCACTTTCCGCACACGGCCCGCCAGTTCAGGATCACGAAGTCGCCGGGGGCGACGTCGGTGACGTCCGGTCCGACGGACTCCACCACGCCCGCCGCCTCATGGCCGAGGAGGAAGGGGAAGTCGTCGTTGATGCCGCCCTGCTTGTAGTGGAGGTCGGTGTGGCAGACGCCGCACGCCTGCACCTTCACCACCGCCTCGCCGGGGCCGGGGTCCGGGATGATGATCGTTTCGACCCGTACGGGCTCGTTCCTACCCGGGGCCACAACCCCTCGGACCTGCTGTGCCATCGCGGCGCATCCCTTCCTCGGTATGGGTGTACGGCACCACTATCGCGGTCGGGGCGTGTGTGCGGCGACTTCTTCCGGAGGGGAGGGCCACCGGGCGTGCCGACAAGGGCGCGCGGCCGCTGCGCATGAGGGGGGTGCGACGCCGAGCGGTGGTGGCGGGACGGCGGGGCACGGGGCTTGCGCGGGGAGAAGACGACCGGGCCCGGTCAGCGGCACACTGACCGGGCCCGTCGTTCCAGCGCGGCACCTGCTCGACGCAGGCTCCCGTCAGGGGAGCGCCGGAAGGGTGGAGGTTCAGAGCGTCGACTTGAACAGCAGGCGGTTGGGGGTGCCGCTGATGTTGCCGCCGATGACGTTCGTGGTGCTGTTGCTGATCAGCCAGTTGTTGACGGTGGCGCTGGAGGCGTCGCCGTAGGCCGACTTGTAGAGGGCGGCCACACCGGAGACGTGCGGGGACGCCATGGAGGTGCCGCTCATCGCGGTGGAGCCGCCGCCGACACGGGCGGAGGTGATGCTGACACCCGGCGCGTACAGGTCGGTGCAGCTGCCGTAGTTGCTGAAGCCGGCCTTGCGGTCGGAGGAGTCCGACGCGGCGACCGTGATGGTGCCGGAGGCGCTGGCCGGGGACACGTTGCACGCGTCCTGGTTCTCGTTGCCCGCCGCGACGGCCAGGTGGACACCGGAGTTGGCGAGGGCGGTCGCGGCGTTGTTCAGGGCCGCGGAGTAGCCGCCGCCCAGCGACGCGTTGGCCACCGCCGGCTTCACGGCGTTCATCCGGACCCAGTCGAAGCCGGCGATGATGCCGGAGAACGAGCCGGAACCCTGGCAGTCGAGCACGCGGACACCGCGCAGCTGGACACCCTTGGCCACACCGTACGTGGCGCCGCCCACGGTACCGGCGACGTGCGTGCCGTGGCCGTTGCAGTCCTCGCCGTTGCCGCCGAACGCGTCGAACACGTTGCGGGCGCGGCCACCGAAGTCGGCGTGGCCCGTCGCGATGCCCGTGTCGATGATGTACGCGGTGACACCGGCGCCGTTGCGGTTGTACGTGTACGTGCCGTTGCGGCCGCTGCGCTGGTCGATGCGGTCCAGGCCCCAGGGGGCGTTGGTCTGCGTGGCCGAGGCGGTGACCTTCTGGTCCTCCTCGATGGACACGACGCGCGAGTCGCGCCGCAGCTCCTCGAGCTGGGCCGGCGTCAGGTCCGCGGCGAAGCCGTTGAGGACGTTGCGGTACAGGTGGCGGGTCTTGACCGACTCCGCCTTGGCGAGACCGGCGGCGTCGGCGCCCGCCTTGAGGGTCACGATGTAGCGGCCCTTGATCTCCTTCGCGGCGGGCGCGTCCGCGACCTTCAGCAGCGGGGCGGGCGCCGGCTCGGCGGGGGAGGCGGCGGAGGCCAGAGTGGGGGAGAAGGCCAGCGGGAGGGCGAGGGCGAGGGCACCGATGTGACTTCTGCGCATGGGTAAGCGAACACCTCATCGTGAGTCCGGCCGGGACAACTGAACCGGCCGGGTGTGGGGGGCGCGCCACCACGTCGTGCGGGCACCTGAGGTGACCGGGCGGCGGGGGATCGGTGGCGTGCGAGGGGTGGAACAGCGCGGTACGGCGACGGACGCCGTGACGGCTGTCGTGCGGTACGGCATCGGAACAGGCCGATGCGGGACCCGTCCGCGCCGGTCTCCCGTACGCACGGGCGGCCGGCGCGCGCCGGGCCGAGGACCGCGGGTCGGGGTCTCCGTCCGCCGGTCCGAGGCGATTTCTCGGCGCGGCGTTGAACATAGCGATGGACATGACGAGTTGACCACGGCCGAATCAGGCGTGACCGCCCGCGGACACGCGGGCGTCGAGGAGGTGTCCGACCATGGCCAAAAACCAGCCGGCCATCCTATGGTCCTGTTCATGTCATCCAAGATCCCCCGCCGGCCACCCGAGGGGTCACCCGGTGCACCGCCTGCCCCTGAGGCGGACCGGGGCGGGCCGGCCGACGCACAGGGCGGTGACCTGGCCGCCGGCCGGGCCGCCTACGAGGCGCTCGTCCACCGGATGGCCCGCCCCCCGGAGCCCGGCACGACCGGTGCGCGACCCACCGCGCCCGACGACACGGACACGCTGCCCGAGGACGTACGCCGCTGGCTCGCCGAGCGGCACCTGCTCGACGGGGAGCACCAGCAGGTGCGCTCACCCCAGCGCGCCCTGCACGAGCTGGTGGCCGAGCACCGCTCACGCATCGACCGGTACCGCGACGAGCTCCACCGCGGCCTGGAGGCGGTGGAAGACGTGCTGCGGCTGCTTCCGGGAATGGCGCCCACCCGGTGGGACACCGTCGAGGCGGAGTTCTTCGACGATCGGACCAGACTGCGCCGGCGGCTCGAAGACCTGGACGTGCTCTGCCGGCGGGAGCTGCTGTGCATGCGCACCAGCTTCCCCGGGAGGGAGGTGCTGGAAGCCGCCGTGGAGGCCGATGTGCGGCTGCTGGAACGCGGCGTCGACCTGCGGCTGCTGGTGGCCGCCCGCGCCCTGAGGCGCACCGGCGTGGCGCACTACCTCTCCGTGCTGATGGACCACGGCGTGCAGGTGAGGGTCGCCGCCACCGTCCCGCTCCACCTGAACGTCTTCGACCGGGCCGTCACCGTCATGGCCGTCGGAACGGTCGACGGACACGACGAGACCTCCGGTGACGTCATCCTGCACAGCACACGGCTCGCCGACTCCTTCGCCCGTGTCTTCGACCACCACTGGGCCACGGGCCACCCGGCCGCGTCCACGGTGCGCCGCCCCGGCACCGGCGACGCGCCCGAGGACTACTCGCCCAGGGAACGCGAAGTCCTCGCCCTGCTCGCCGCCGGCGCGAAGGACGAGGCGATCGCCCGCCGGCTGGGCTGCTCCGAACGCACCCTGCGCCGCCTGCTGACCGCGCTGGTGGCCAAACTGGGCGCCGACAGCCGGTTCGCGGCAGGTGTCCAGGCCGTCCGGCTCGGTCTCATCGACTGACGCCCCGGCACGGACTGACCCGTGGTCGCGTCGGGTTGCGGTGCCCGTCCAGGCTCCGCGCCCGCGCGGCGCCACGACGAGCCCGGGCACCAGGGGGCTGCCTTCCCTCCCGCGGCGCCGGACGTGAGGCTGCTTCAAGCCGTCTGAGATCAAGCGGTTTTCGCGGCCCCGGACGGGTTACGCGCAGTCCATGAGCGAAACGGACAAGAACCAGAGCAAGGGCACGACGACGGAAGCGGGCGGCTCGGCGAACGGGAAGGCTGGTTCCGCCGCCGGTACGGCCGCGAAGACGGCCGGTCGCGCGGCAGGTTCCGCCGCCGACCGGGCCAAGGAGACCGGGGAGAAGGCCGGGGGCACGGTCGGCGAGAAGGCCTCGGGCGCTCTGACCGCGTCCACCCAGGCGCTCACCTCGACGGTCAACGGCGTGTGGCGCAAGGCCGGGGTGCCGGCGCTGGGCCTGCTGAAGGCCAACCCGGTCACCGCCGGCGGTGTCGCCGCCGCGGCGGCCGTGGTGGTCGGCGCGTACGCCGGCGGACGCAGGTCCGTCCGCCGCACCTACGGCCCCGTCACACGGCTCACGGGCGGCCGCATCTGACCGACGGTCCGGCGGCCGGCGTCTGCGGTGGCGTGCCTGCGGCCCCGAGCCCCTTGCCGCCTCGCGTTCCCGATACCCACGCCGAGCGGCACGAAGCCGGTCCCGTCCCTGTACGGCACGGGGCCGGCTTCCGTGTGGCCTCTGGCCGCCGAGCCCCCGGCACATCCCGGCTCTGACCCACTGGGAGCGGAGTCACAGCACCGAGGAACCTGGCAGTCTCAGCCGAACCGATTCCTGCCTGGGATGCAGGGCTGGGAGCCGCGACCGGGCGGGCGTTCTGTTGCGCCGGTCGACTCGGGAGGAGCAGCCACAGACGTGCCGGGGCTCCGGCTGCTGGGGCTCACCGGAACGGGGCAATGCCGAGCCGGCGGGGCGGTCCTGTGGCGGCTCGTCCGAACGGGGGCGAGCGGGGGACGTGGCGCTGGCGTCGTGAGGGCCGCGGTGGGTGTGGTTGTCGGCTTGGTGGCGGTGCGGGCGGCGCGGTGCGGTGTGGGACGGCCGGGGTGGCCGGAGCGGGGGCGTGATGTCCTCCGGTGGGTGGTTTCAGGACGACGCCGCCGAGCGGTGGGCAGTTGCTCTCTGGTGATGAGCGTTTTCGCGGTGTAGCGTCTTCGACAGATGTCGTGGTTCGCAGTTCCTGCCCACGCTGAGGCGTGGGCTTCTTGCTGTGCAGTGCCTGAGAACCAGGGCGATCACCTCCGGGACCGCACGGTGCGGGCCCGATATCGACTGAGAGGCATGAGCATGGCCAGCGGAACCGTGAAGTGGTTCAACTCCGAAAAGGGCTTCGGCTTCATCGCGCAGGACGGCGGCGGTCCGGACGTCTTCGCGCACTACTCCAACATCAACGCCACGGGTTACCGCGAGCTCCAGGAGGGCCAGGCGGTGACCTTCGACATCACGCAGGGCCAGAAGGGCCCGCAGGCGGAGAACATCACCCCCGCCTGATCCGCCGGACAGGCGAACGCCAGGGCCCCCGGAGCACATGCTCCGGGGGCCCTGGCCCGTTCCCGGCACCATGCGGTGCCCCGGCCCGCCTTCGGCCCGACGTGGCCGGCGTCCCCGCACGCGGCCGGGACGGCGGCAGTCATGGGGTGCGGGGACCGGGGTATACGACCGTCTCCGGTAAGCGGAGCCCGCGGCCCCCGGATGCGGGGCCGCGCCGAAGACGAGGAGGCATCCCGCATGTCGCAGGTCGAGGAATCCGTCACGGTCGACGTCCCGGTGCGCACCGCGTACGACCAGTGGACCCAGTTCGAGACGTTCCCGCAGTTCATGGAGGGCGTGGAGCGGATCGAGCAGCGCACCGACACCCTCACCCACTGGACGACCAACGTGAACGGGGTACGCAGGTCGTTCGACGCGCGGATCACCGAGCAGCGCCCCGACGAGCGGGTGGCCTGGACGACCGTGGACGGCGAGGCCCGGCAGGCCGGTGTCGTCACCTTCCACCGCATCGACGACACGACGACCAAGGTCATGCTCCAGATGGACTTCGAGCCCGAGGGCGCCGCGGAGACCGTCGGCGACAAGCTGGGCTTCGTCAAGCGGCAGGTCCGCGGAGACCTGGAGCGGTTCAAGTCCTTCATCGAAAGCCGCGGCACCGAAACCGGCGCATGGCGCGGCGAGGTCGTCTGACCAGACCCCCCAGGTCCGCGGACCATCAGGCCCACCGGCCACCGAGCCCCGCCGTCCCGCCGCCCCCGGCCCGATCCTCGGGTACGGGGGCGCGGTCCTGTCCCCGCCGACCGGTCCGGCCGGCCGCGCGGTCAGGACCGGCCGCGGTTGCGCGGATGCTGCCGCGCCTGGCGTTCGTTGCCGAACTTGTACGCCCCCGTCCAACGGGCCATCACCAGCTGCGCGTCGCCGGCCTCCACCTCCGCGAGGAAGCGCGCGGCGCGCCCGCCCCGCAGCGCGGTCGCGGCACGCTGGTGATGAGCGATCAGGACCGTGCCGTCGGCACGCTGTATGGAGGAGAAACCCCCGGGTCGTGGCATGCGCCGGATGCTACGCACAGCGCCCGGCCCGGTCGTACCGCTTTTCCCGGACCGCGCCGGTCCCGCCTCGGGGACGACGCCGTCCCGCCTCCCGGACCACGCCGTCGGGCCTTCCCGGATCCCTGCCAGCCGGTCCCTGGCACGGAGGCGGGCGGGGACGTGAGAGCGCGGGACGCGGGGTACGCGCTCCGTATGGCACCGAAGCAGTACGCGGTAGCGGCCTCCGGGCAGTGGACCGAGGAAGAGGACGGGCTGCGGCGCAGGCTCCCCGCAGGTGAGGTACACGCCTGGGAGCGCGGCCGCAACGAAACCGTCTGCGGGCTCTCCCTCAGCCGCTCCCAGCTGACCCGCTTCCCCCATGTGACCTGGACGGACGCCCTTCCGGAGTCCGGTGGCGCCGCCGACCGCGTCCAGCGGCTGTGCCGCCGCTGCGCGTCGGCGGCCGGTCGCCGGGGCGGCGACGCGCGCCCCCGCTGGCAGCGCACCAACCCGCGCCCCTGAACCGTTCCCGTACACCGCCCCGAGCACCCCGCTCCTCGTGAAGGACGTCAGATGACCCCTGCCCCCGCCCTTGCGGACACCCCGCCCGACCCCGCAGCGCGCAAGCAGCGACTGAGACGGCGGCTCGAACGGCTGATCGGAATCGCCGCCACCGAAGGGAACGAGCTGGTGGCGCTGCGCAACGGCGACGAGATCTTCCCCGCCATGCTCGACGCGATCCGCTCCGCACGGCACACCATCGACATGATGACGTTCGTGTACTGGCGCGGGCAGATCGCACGGGACTTCGCCGCCGCGCTCGCCGACCGGGCCCGCGCCGGGGTGCGCGTACGGCTGCTGCTCGACGGATTCGGCGCCCGGCGCATAGAGACGGACCTCCTGGACGACATGGACGCCGCCGGTGTGGAGATCGCGTGGTTCCGCAAACCGGTGTGGCTGTCCCCGTTCAAGCAGAACCACCGCTGCCACCGCAAGGCGCTCGTCGTGGACGAGCACACGGCGTTCACCGGCGGCGTCGGCATCGCCGAGGAGTGGTGCGGCGACGCCAGGCACCCCGGCGAGTGGCGCGACACCCATGTGCGGCTGCGCGGACCGGCCGTGGACGGCGTCGCCGCCGCGTTCGCCCAGAACTGGGCCGAGTGCCACGACGAGCTGTACGACGAGTGCGACCGCTTCACCGAGCACACCCAGCACGGCACATCCGTCGTCCAGGTCGTCCGCGGCTCCGCGAGCATCGGCTGGCAGGACATGCAGACGCTCATCCGCGTCATGCTCACCTCGGCGGAGGAGCGCTTCCGCCTCGCCACCGCCTACTTCGCACCCGACCGGTACTTCATCCACCTGCTGTGCGCCACCGCGCGCCGGGGCGTACGGGTGGAGATCCTGCTGCCCGGTCCCTACACCGACCAGCGCGCGTCGCAGCTCGCCGGCCAGGCGCACTACCGCGAGCTGCTGGAGGCCGGGGTGGTCATCCGGCAGTACCAGCCCACGATGATGCACGCCAAGATCATCACGGTGGACGGGGTGGCCTCGCTGATCGGCTCCACCAACTTCAACCGCCGCTCCATGGACCACGACGAGGAGGTGATGCTCGCCGTGCTGGACGAGGAGTTCACCGCGACCCTCGACGCCCACTACGACGAGGACGTCGCCCGCAGCGCGGCCATCGACCCGTCCCGCTGGAAACGCCGCGCCGCCCACCAGCGGATACGGGAGGCGGCGGTCGCGCCGTTGCGGAGGTTCCTGTAGCGGCTCGGCGCCGGGGCCGCGTCCCGGGCTCGGCCATCGGGCTCTACGGCCGGGCACGGCCATCGGGCTCTACGGGCGGGCACGTCTCCGCGCACCGTCACCGGAAACGGCCGAGGAGCCCGTGCCCGCGCCGACCACGGGTCGGCGCGGGCACGGGCTCCTCGGCTCGCACAGGTTCGTCGGGGCCCGGCACAGGCTCTTCGGCGGCCCGGCAGGCTCCTTCGGTCAGCGCGTGGTCAGCATGCCCTCGCGCAGCCGCTTCAGCGTCCGCGAGAGCAGCCGCGACACATGCATCTGCGAGCAGCCCAGCTGCTCACCGATCTGCGCCTGCGTGAGCTCCTCCACGAACCGCAGGTGCAGGATGCGGCGGTCCCGCTCGTCCAGTTGGCTGATCAGGGGCGCCAGCGACTGGAAGTCCTCCACCAGCGCCATCGCCGGGTCCTCGGTGCCGATGAAGTCGGCCAGCGCGGTCTCGCCGCTCTCGTCGCCGCTGATGGCGGCGTCGAGGGACGACGAGTTGTAGCCGTTCGACGCGAGCCGGGCCTCGATGACCTCCTCCTCGGAGAGGTTCATCAGCTCCGACAGCTCCTTGACGGTCGGCGTCCGGCCGAGCCGGCTGCGCAGCTCCTCGGTCGCCCGCGCCAGCTCGACCCGCGCCTCCTGCAGACGCCGCGGCACATGCACGGCCCACGACGTGTCGCGGAAGAACCGCTTGATCTCGCCCACGATGTACGGGACGGCGAAGGTGGTGAACTCCACCTCCCGCGACAGCTCGAACCGGTCGATCGCCTTGATCAGGCCGATCATCCCCACCTGGACGATGTCGTCCATCTCGTCGCCGCGGCTGCGGAACCTGCCCGCCGCGTACCGGACGAGGGACATGTTCATCTCGATGAGCGTGTTGCGGGCGTACTGGTACTCGTGCGTGCCCTCCTCAAGCACGGCCAGCTGCTCCAGGAACAGCTTCGTCAGCGCCCGAGCGTCCTTCGGCGGGACGTTCCGGGGGTCCTCCACCTCCGGCAGCGTGGCGATACCGCTGTTGGCCCTCGTCCGCGTGTCGGTCGTCGCCACCGTCATCGTCCCTCCTCCATTCACGGAAATCTCGTCACGACCCGGGGGGTCGACAAAGCGCGCTTACCCCGGTGCCGCACCATCATGCCCACGGATTTCGCCCTGGGGGAAATTCGCCCGCGGAGGACCCCGCCAGGCCGTCCGATAGAGGGTGCCGGCAGCTGTGTACGGCCCGGGTGTCGGGCGCCGGGCGTGACCCGGCGCACGCGGTGCGCACGCCGTCTCTCCCACCGCCCGAGCCCGCCGTGCCTCCGCGCAACCCCCCGCCGGTCCGCCGGCACCTTGTGGCGTTCCGTGAGGCCCGGTCACGCTGAGCGCATGGCGTGGCTGGCATTCGGATATTTCGCCTCCTACATCCCGTACGTCATGCTCCTGAAGACCCTCGTCCACGGAATGACCCAGACGGCGGGCGGCCCGGTCGACGGCATGGTCGTCCTCCCGGCGGCGGCCCTCGGCCAGCTCGCCGTGATGCCCTTGTTCCTCCTGGCCAGCGGCTGGTGGCGGTACGCGCGCCCGGAGCCCGGGGCCGGCGGCGGCCCGCGGGGCGCCGTCTCGGCGTACCGGCGGGAGATCCTCGCCGGCGCCGCCGCCGCGGTCGTGATCGGCACGACCACCCTGGGTTTCACCTTCCCCGGGGCGTCGGTGCTGCTCGTGCTGCTGCTGATGCGCGGGGGAGTGCTGGTGATGTCCCCGCTCATGGACCTGGCGCGGGGCCGGCACGTTCCGCGCTCGGCCTGGGTCGCGCTGGGCTTCAGTCTGGCCGCCGTGCTCGTGGCCCTCGGCGGGGTGCGCGATCACCATCTGACGCTGCCCGCGGTGCTGTGCCTGTGCGGGTACCTGGCCGGCTACACCGCCCGCTTCGACCTGATGAGCCGTGTCGCCAAGGCGGGTGAGGTGGGCGTCGACCGCCGGTACTTCGCCGTCGAGCACGCCGTCGCCCCGCTGTGCCTGGTCCTGCTGCTCGGCGTCGGGGCCCTGGCCGGGCAGCCCGGGCTCCGCGCCGGGTTCACCGACTTCCTGGCGACGCCCACCGCCTGGGCGGCGGCCGGGGTCGGCGTGGCGTACGAGGTGCTGTTCGTCTTCGGGACGCTGATCTACCTCGACGCCCGCGCCTTCACCTGGTGCGTGCCCGCGAACCGGTGCGCGAGCCTCGTGTCGGGTCTGGTCGCCGCGTACGCCCTGCACCATCTGGCCGGCCTGCCCCTGCCGTCGGGTGCGGAGCTGCTGGCGCTGGTGATGGTCGTCGCGGCCGTGCTGGCGCTGTCCGCCCCGACCCTGTCACGCCGCCGCGCAGCCAAGGGCCGAGGGCGCCGGGTGGTGTTCGTGTGCGGCAACAACACGTCCCGGTCGCCGCTCGCGGAGTACATCGCCCGCCACGAGGCGGCGCGCGGGTCCGTCCGGGCGGCGCGCTTCACCAGTGCCGGGCTCACCGCGCCGACCACCGCGCGGCGGCACCGCGCCCGGATGTCGCCGCACGCGCGGGCGGCGCTCCGGGACCTGGGTGTGCGGCCCCTGTGGCCGAGCCCCCGCCGCCACCGGGCCCGTCCGCTCACCGTGCGCCTGTGCCGCGGCAGCGCGGCCGTGTACTGCATGACCGGCGCCCAGCGGGACGCCGTACTGGCGCTCGCCCCCGAGGCGACGGCGCGGATCCACTGCCTCGACCCGGGCGGCGACATCCCCGACCCGTCGGGGCAGCCCGCGAGCGCCCACCTGGAGTGCGCCCGCCGCATCCGGCAGGCCGTACGGACCCGGCTCGCACACCCTCCCGGCGACGGCGGCCCGCACTCCGACGGCGCCCGCGCCGCCTGACGGCCCCACGACCCCCACCCGGGCCACGGCCACCCGCCACGCCACGGCCTCACCGGCGCGGCGAACACCGCCACGGGGACCCCCACAGGGCCACCGGAAGCCCGAAGAAGCGAACCCTCCACCCGCAAAACCCGCGAAGCCCCCGGCAACACCCCGGCCGCGGCGGATCACCGCGCGACGGACGCCACGGTCGCCGGGTCCTCACCGGTCAGTTCCACGATCCGCTCCAGCGGCACACCGGCCGCGACCGCCTGGCTCAGCAGCGCGTCGCGGCCGTCCGCGCACTCCCGGTAGGCCAGCAGCCGCTCCTCCAGACGGGCCCGCGACTCCGGCGCGGCGTGGTGCCGCAGCCGGCTCAGCTCCTCCTCGCTCAGCGGGACCGGCAGCCGCTCCGCCTCCTCCGGAATGGCCGCCGTCTCCTCCGGCGGCACGAGGCGCAGCCGCGGGGACGTGGCCGTCACGCCGTACGCGTCGAGCCACGCCCGTACGGCAGGGGTCTCCAGGAAGGCGAGGTCGCCCAGGGAGGCCGGCGGCACCCCGAGCGGCGTCGCCGTGTCATCCGTCAGGAACAGATACGCGTCGTCGGTCACCTGCGACTCCTTCACGAAAAAAAGGGGGGACGGCGGTCGCCGGTCCGCATACCCCGGCCCGCCCGGTTCATCGCCGCGACCGGCCCGCGCGGCGCCGGGTTCGGCCCGCCCCGCCCCACCGGCTCCGAACCGCCGGCATCCGGTCAGTACGATGAGGGCAGCGTGGTCCGGCCGGGCCACCCTGTGGTTCGGGAGGCGACAGTCGTGACAGCGGACGCGACCTCCCGTTTCCCCCGCACGGCGGCGCGCCCCGCGCCCGGACACCACGCGAGCGTCGTCTACGCGGACGACGACGCCTGGGCCGGCCACCTCACGGCCTTCGTCCGCACCGGGCTCGCCGAGGGCGCCCGCGTCTGGTACTGCGCCGACACGACCGCGCCCGAGTACGTGCTGCGCACCCTCACCGACCGGGACGTCGACGCCGCGTCCGCCGTACGGCGCGGCCAGCTGACCGTGACGACCGCCGACGAGACGTACCTGACCTGCCGGTGCTTCGACCCCGACGCGGCGATCACCCTGTGGCACGACGCCGTCGAGGCGGCCCTCGCCGCCGGCTACCGGCGGCTGCACACGATGGGCGAGATGGCCTGGGCCGCACGCGCCACCGCCGGCGCGGACCGTCTTCTGGAGTACGAACTGCGCACCCACCACGAGGTGTTCGACCGGCTTCCGCTGACCACCTGGTGCCTCTACGACCGTCGGCTCATGCCCGCCGACGACATCGCCGTCCTGGCCGGAGCACACCCCACGCGGATAGGCGCGCCCCTCCCGGACGGCTCCTCGGCCGGCCTGCGCGCCGGGCCGCTGACCGACCGGCCCGGCTTCCGGCTGTCCGGATCGGCGGGGTACGAGAGCCGCCGCGTCACCGACTCCGTGGCCGCCGCGCTCGCCGCGTCCACCGCCGACCGGGTCACCCTCGACCTGGGCGACCTCAGGCACCTCGACATGAACACCCTGGTCGCGTTCGCCGGGGCGGCGGCGCGCCGCCCGTCCGACACGCCGCTGCGCGTGACCGGGGCCCCGCTGTCCGCCGAGCGGATCCTCGGACTCTTCCCGGAGCTCCGCACCTGTCTGGAGGTCGTCGGCCGATGACCGCACCGACACAGAACCGCCCCGAGCCCGCCCCCCGGGGCGCCTTCCACCACCCCGCGCTGTTCTACGGGACGGACGAGGAGTACCTCGCGGGCGTCGGCGGCTTCATCAGCGACGGCGCGGCCGACGGCGCCCCGCTGCTCGTCGCCGTGCCCGGCCCCCGCCTGGACCTGCTGCGCGACACCCACCGGACGGCGGAGGGGATCACCTGGGTCGACATGCGGGACGCGGGCCGCAACCCCGGCCGCATCCTGTCCATGCTCCAGGAGTTCGCCGACCGCGCCGGAGACCGCGCGCCGGCCATCGTGGGCGAGCCCATCTGGGTCGGCCGCACCCGGGAGGAGACCCGCGAGGCCACCCGCCACGAGGCGCTGATCAACCTGGCCTTCGCCCACCGGGACGCGACGATCCTCTGCCCGTACGACACGGCCCTCCCCGACGACGTCCTCACCCAGGCCCGCCGCACCCACCCCGTCGTGGGCGACCTGGGCGTGTACCGCCCCAGCCCCGACCACGCCGACCCGCACGAGGTGTCCCGCGACTGCGACACCCCCCTGCCGGAGCCGGGCGACCCGATCGTCGTGCCCTACGGGACCGAGGACCTGGCGCACGTGCGGGACACGACCGACCGGTGGGCCGAGGCGGCCGGCATGTCCCCGCAGCGCCGCACCGACCTGCTGCTCGCCGTCACCGAGGCCACCAGCAACTCCGTACGGCACGGCGGCGGGCACGGCACGCTGCGGCTGTGGCGCACCGGCGACGCGCTCATCGCCGAGACGCGCGACGCGGGCCGGTTCCCCGACCCGCTCATCGGCCGCAGGCGCCCCGACCCGTTCTCGCCCCACGGCGGCCGCGGCGTGTGGATGATGCACCAGCTGGCCGACCTGGTGGAGATCCGGGCCACCGCCGACGGCCTGGTCCTGCGCCTCCACATGGCGCTCTGACCCCGCTCCGCCGCCGAGCGGTCGGTATCCCGGTCCGCCGAGGCCGGACAGTCGGGTATCCCGGCTCCGCCGCGGCCGGGCGGGTCACGGAGACCGGTCCCGCCGCGGCCGGGCGGGTCACGGAGACCGGCTCCGCCGCGGCCGGGCGGTCACCGGGACCGCCCCCGCGGCCGGGCGGTCAGGATTCCCGCCAGGCCAGCTTCATGAGCAGCTGCTCGGCCCGCCGCGCCGTCTCCGCGTCGGCCACCACGTCGTAGCGGGCGGCCTCGATGCGGCTGAGCGACGTGAAGTCGCGCCGGCCGCCCGTGACGGCGTGGCTGCCGAAGCCGTACACGGCCCCGAACAGCGCGCCGAACAGCACCCCGCTCACGACGAGCACCGCCACATGGTGCGGCCCGCTGCTGAACAGCGACAGCAGCAGCCCCATGAGCAGGCCGAACCAGGCGCCCGCCGCCGCTCCCCCCAGGGCGGACCGCGTCGCGGTCATACGGCCCAGCACCCTCTCCACCATGCGCAGATCACAGCCGATGATCGCCGTGTGCTCCACGGGGAAGCCGTTGTCCGACAGGAAGTCCACCGCACGCTGCGCTTCCTCGTAGGTGGTGTACGAACCGATCACCGGGCGGTTGTCCGCCGCCGTCGACTGCTGGAGCATAGGGAAGGTCCTTCCGTGACGGGTCGTGCCGACCGTGGACGGACCGGCCGCGATCTGCGCGTCCCGGCCGCCCGGCACGACGGTTGCCGGCCTCCCGTGTTCCCGCCGCTCGTCCGGTGAAGCGTCCCGGCCACCGGCCCCCACCAGCCCTCGGCCGCCACGGCGTGCGCTCGCCATCCCGCGGGCGTAACGTCCCGGTATGGGCAGGGTGCGGACGGGTGCGGGCCCGTGGTGGCCGCCACCGGGCAAACCCGCCCCGACAAGCCGGGGAAACGGGCCGTGAGCGGCGTCGACGTGTCCCCGGGCGCCGGCGACCTCGACGCGGCGCTCGCCGAGACCAT
The DNA here is from genome assembly GCF_964272635.1 of Streptomyces sp. SudanB25_2051. NCBI lineage: Bacteria > Bacillati > Actinomycetota > Actinomycetes > Kitasatosporales > Streptomycetaceae > Streptomyces > Streptomyces sp. SudanB25_2051. The sequence continues at coordinate 116,026 of NZ_OZ186787.1, read as the reverse complement.
GCGCCGCACCGGCGCGGCCGTGGGCGCCTTCTACCTGCTGGTCCCCGAGCGGGACGTGCTCCAGATGGCGGTCGTCGGCGGTGTCCCCGGCGACATCGCCGCGCCCTGGGCGCGGATCGGCCTGGCCTCGCCCGCGCCCGTGGCGGACGCCGTGCGGGACCAGCGCATGGTGTGGGTCGGCGACCACACGGAGATGACCCGCCGCTACCCGCGCTCGGCGCTGGCCCTCCCGTACCCGCTGGCGCTCGCGGCCGTCCCGGTCGTCGGGGAACGCCTCTGGGGCGTCCTGCTGCTGATGTGGCCCGGCAGCCACCCGCCCCGCACGACCCGCCGCGAACGCTCCAACCTCACCTCCAGCGGACGCCGCCTCGCCCGGCTGCTCGACGAGGCCGCGGACGCGGGACGCCCCCTCGGAGCGCCGGACACCCCGCGCGTCCTCAGCGCGGCGGACCTCCGGCGCGCCGCCGACCCGCAGCCCTCCCTGGCCGCCGCCGACTACGCCGAGAGACTGCCCGAGGGCGGCTGCGCCCTCGACCTCCAGGGCCGCATCACCTACCTCACCAGCAAGGGCGCCGCGCTCCTCGGCAGCGACCCGCAGACGCTGCTCGGCACCTTCCCCTGGCAGTCCCTGCCGTGGCTCAGCGACCCCGTGTACGAGGACCGGTACCGCGCCGCCGTCATCAGCCGCCGCCCCGTCGCGTTCACCGCGTGCCGCCCGCCCGACCACTGGCTGGCGTTCCGGCTCTACCCGGACGCGAGCGGCGTCAGCGTCCGCATCACACCGGCACGAGCCCGGCGCCACGACACGTCCCAGGAGACCGAACGGCAGGGAGCCGCCGCGCCCGCCCGGGTGGGGCAGCTGTACCAGCTCCTGCACCTGGCCGCCGCCCTCACCGAGACCGTCGGGGTGCAGGACGTCGTCGACCTGGTCGCCGACCAGATCATGCCCGCGTTCGGCGCCCAGGGCCTCGTCCTGTCCACCGCCGAGTCCGGCCGGCTGCGGATCACCGGCTCGCGCGGCTACCCGCCGGACGTCATCGAACGCCTCGACGGCCTCCCGATCGACACCCGCTTCACCCCCGCCGGGCAGGCCCTGTCCACCGGCGTGCCGTCCTTCTTCAGCCACCCCGACGAGATGGCGCGGATCTACCCCGAGGCGCCGCGCGTCAGCGGCAAGCAGGCGTGGGCGTTCCTGCCGCTGATCGTCTCCGGCCGCCCGGTCGGCATCTGCGTCCTCACCTACGACCAGCCGCACGCCTTCCCGGCCGAGGAGCGGGCCGTCCTCGCCTCACTGGCCGGCCTCATCGGCCAGGCCCTCGACCGCGCCCGGCTGTACGACGCCAAGCACCAGCTGGCCCACGGCCTCCAGCAGGCCCTCCTGCCGCACCGCCTGCCGACCGCCTCCGGCCTGCGCGTCGCCGCCCGCTACCTCCCGGCCACCCGCGGCATGGACATCGGCGGAGACTTCTACGACATGGTGCGTATCGACGCCGCCAGGGTCGCCGCGGTCATCGGCGACGTCCAGGGCCACAACGTCGCCGCCGCCGCCCTCATGGGCCAGGTCCGCACCGCCGTCCACACCCACGCCACGGCCGGCGCGGCCCCCGGCGAGGTCCTCACCCGCACCAACCGGTTCCTGGTGGACCTCGACCCGGGCCTCTTCACCACCTGCCTGTACGCCGAGGTCGACCCGGAACGGGGCCGCGTACGGCTGGTCAGCGCCGGCCACCCACCGCCGCTGCTGCGCCACGCCGACGGCGGCGCCCAGCGCCTGGACGTGCCGCCGGGGCCCGTACTGGGCGTCGACCCCGGCTCCGCGTACCCGGTGACCGAGATCGACCTGCCCCCGGGAGCGGTGCTGATCCTCTACACGGACGGGCTGGTCGAGAAGGCCGGCACGGACATCGAGCACGCCATCGACCACCTGGCCGGACACCTCGCCACCTGGAGCGCCGACGACCCCGAACGGCTGCTGGAGCTGCTGCTGGACCACGCCGGGCCCGCGGAGCGGCGTACGGACGACATCGCCCTGCTGCTGGTGCAGCGGGACCCGGACACACCGCAGACCGCCCCCGCACCGCCGGGGAGGCCGGCCGGGGCGGGGGCGTAGGGCGTCGCGGGACGCCGGGGTCAGGCGGCGAGGGCCTGGCTCAGGGTGGGACGGCAGTCGATCACGGTGTCCAGGCCGACCAGCTGCAGGGTCCGCAGGACGTGCTCGGTGGGCGCCGCCAGCCGCAGCCAGCCGCCCGAGGCGGACAGCGTGTGGTGGGCGGCGATGAAGACGTTGATGCCGCTCGAGTCCATGAAGGTCACCCGGTCCAGGTCGACCACGGTCCGCACCGTCGTGGGCCCGCCCACCGCCAGCGCTTCCCGCAGCCGCTCACCGGTGTGGAAGTCGATCTCCCCCGCGACGGTCAGCACCCGGATGCCGTCCGTGACGGTCGACGTGATCGAGAGCCGTTCCGGCGGTTCGCCCTGCCCGGTGCCCGCCATTCTTCCTTCAGCCATGCAGGTGATGGTGGCACACTCATGCCCTCGACCGCGGCCCCCACCCCTCACCTTCCACGGTCCCGCGCGGTGTGACGCAGGCGACAGGCGTACGCGAGGAGTGAGCCGGGCGGCGGCGGGTAGACGCGGGCAGTTGACCAGGCAAGTGGAGGCGGACGGATGGAACCATCGCCCTTGGACGAGGACCACGCCGTGCCGAACGGGCGGCGCATCGACACGACGGTGGCGCTCGACGGGGACGGCGCGTGCATCGCGCGTGCCCGGGACGTGGCCGCCGAGTTCCTCACCCGCGTACAGGCGGAGGAGGGGCTGCCGGTGTCCGAGCGGGCCGTCCACATCACCCAGCTCGTCGTGAGCGAGCTGGTGACCAACGCCTGCAAGTACGCGCCCGGGCCCGTCCTGATGGACCTGCGCGTCACCGGCGACCTGGTCGAGGTGGCCGTGTGGGACTCCGACCCCGTCCTGCCGGTCGCCAAGGCCACCGACGCGGGCCGGGTCGGACAGCACGGACTGGAGATCGTGATGGCGCTCGTCCAGGGGTTCGAGGTGCAGCGCGAACCGGTCGGCAAGCGGGTCGTCGCCCGCGTCCCCCTCCTCGACGAGGGCCGCGCCGCGCCGCCGTCGGCCCTCTGAACCCGCCGCCGTCCCGCCTCGTACCGCGGCGGGGCCCGGCCGGGCGGGCACGGAGGACCCCCCCGCGGTTCCGCCGGCCCGCCGCCGTGTCAGGCGGCGGGGCGGGCGCCGGGGGTGTGGCCGAAGGTGCGGCGGAAGACGTCGATGAAGGTGCTGGCCGAGGACCAGCCGCAGCGGTGGGCGACCGCGGTGACGGGGACGCCGTCGGCCAGGAGGATCAGGGCGTGGTGGAGCCTGATCTGGGTGCGCCACCGCGGGAAGGTGAGTCCGAGGTCGGCGCGGAGGCGGCGGGACAGGGTGCGGGCGCTGGCGCCGATCCGGCGTCCCAGCTCGTCGAGGGAGTGGTCGCCGCCCGGGTCGGCGCGCAGGATGTCGTGCACCTCGCGGAGCAGCGGGTCGGTGGGCACCGGCAGGTGCAGGGGTTGCTCTGGGGCGAGGGCGAGCTGGTCGAGCAGCACGGCGCGCAGGCGGAGGCGGGCCGGACCGCCGTTCCCCGGGTCGCGGGTGTACGCGACGATGAGTTCGCGCAGGAGGGGGCTGACGGCGAGGACGGCCGGAGCGTCCAGCCCGAGGGGGTTGTCGGCGGTGGGCAGGCCGACGAGGTGGAGGTCGAGCTCGCCGTGCGCCTCATGCCGGTGAACGGTGCCGGCGGGGATCCAGAGCGCGCGGGTGGCGGGGGCGACCCAGGAACCGGCGTCGGTGGTCACCGCGATGGTGCCCCGGCCGGCGTACACGATCTGGTGATCGTCATGGCGGTGCGCGTCGATGACGCCGCCGGCCGCCAGACGCTGGGTCCGGGTCGGCGCGACGGATTCATGGCGGATTTCCTGCATCACCTGTCAATTTAACGAAAGCGCGACACCGACGGACGGCACCAGCATCAGAGGGATGCGAAAGAACACATCGATCTCCCTGCTGGCGGTGGGACACGCCTGCGTCGACATCTACCAGGGCGCCGTCGCGGCGCTGATCCCCTACTTCGTGGCCGAACGGGACTACACCTACGCGGTCGTCTCCGGCGTCGTGCTGGCCGCGACCTTACTGTCCTCGGTGGCCCAGCCGGTGTTCGGGGCGCTCACCGACCGGTGGGCGATGCCCTGGCTGCTGCCGGTCAGCACCCTGCTGGGCGGTGTGGGCATCGCGCTGAGCGGCCTGAGCGGCTCCTACGGGCTCACCCTGCTGTGCGTGGCCGTCTCCGGGATCGGGGTGGCCGCCTACCACCCGGAGTCGGCCCGCGTGGCCCGGCTGGCCGGCGGGGGCAGCCACAGCGCGATGGGCTGGTTCTCCCTGGGCGGCAACATCGGATTCGCGTCGGCCCCGCTCATGGTGTCGGCCGTCATCGGACACGGCTCGCTGCGCTGGACGCCCGTCCTGGTGCTGCCCGCGCTCGCCGGCGCCGCCCTGTGCGTGCCCGTGCTCCGGATGCTCGCCCGTCCCGAGCCTGGCACGCCCGCGGCCCGGGTGCCGAAGGGCGCCGACGACGTGGCCTCGTTCATAAGGCTGTCGCTGGCGGTCGTCTGCCGCTCCGTCGTCTTCACCGGCCTGAGCACCTTCATCGCCCTCCACGCCCAGCAGCGCCCGCACGGCAGCGCCACCGCGGGCACCGTCGCCCTGTTCCTGCTGTTCCTGGGCGGCGCCGTCGGCTCGGTGCTGGGCGGGGCCCTGGCCAACCGCTACGACCGCGTCCGTGTCTGCCGCTGGTCCTACCTGCTCTCCGTCGCCGCCGTCACCGGAGTGATCCACGCGCCCGGCCCGGCCATGTTCCTCTTCGTGATCCTCACCTCCGTCGGCCTGTACGTCCCCTTCTCCCTCCAGGTCACCCTGGGGCAGGACTATCTGCCGTCCCGCGTCGGCACCGCCAGCGGCGTCACCCTCGGCCTCACCGTCAGCGTCGGCGGCCTCGCCAGCCCGCTGCTGGGACACCTGGCCGACGCCACCTCCCTGAAGACGGCCCTCACCCCCCTGATCGCCATGCCCGCCCTGAGCTGGCTCCTCTTCCGCGCCCTGCCCGAACCCGCCGCCCCCCGGCCGCGAGCCGCCGTACCCGCGCCGGACGCCGCAGGGCCCGAGCCTGATGCCGCCGGGCCCAGATCCGCGCGGCGAGACGCGTAGAGCCGCCGTCCGGACATGGGAGGGGAAGGACGCCCGGGCCGGAGGCATGCGAAAGGCCCCGCCACCGTGTCAGGGAGGTGGCGGGGCCGGTCGGTGAGGGGGTCAGGCGGCGAGCTCGGCGGTGTCGGCCGTCAGCCCGGTGCGGGCCGCGGTGCGGTCCGCCGAGGCGAGCATCGTGTCGGCGGCCGCCAGGGCGTCCTCAATGCACGTGGTGCCGGTGGCGACGCACAGCGTGTACGTCACGTCCTCCAGAGGGCCGTCCAGCCCCTGCTCGCCCCGGGACTGGGCGATGCGCAGGTCGGCGTAGCGAGCGAGCAGGGAACGCAGGTAATGGGGGTCGGGAATCAGCACGGCGCAGCCCTTCGGTCGATCAGCCAGTGCCGCGCGCCTACCCAGCCGCCGATCACCCATACCTGTGACCTGGCTCGCACCGAGGGTCACGGGCCGGGCCGGGCGCCGACGGTATTCCTCCCGGTCACCGGCCCGGCCAGCACCCTGATCACCGCCTTGGACTGGGAGCTGCTGACGCCCGGTCAGCTCGTGCCGCGGGGGGCCCGGTCGGTGGCGACGCAGCCCTCGTCGAGCCGGACGGCCCTGCTGCCCTCGGGCGGTTCGAAGCCGGGCTCGCAGGTGAGATAGAGGAGTCCTGCCTCCAGCAGCCTCTTCTCGAACATCGCGTCGGTCTGGACGCCGAAGTTCCGGCCGATCATCATCGGTCGCTCTCCCTGGTCCTGCCTGTCCATGGAGGACCAGCTCTGCAGGAACTGCCGCATGTCGGAGGCGTGGAAGAAGTCGGTTCCGTACTCCCCTTCCTCCGTCTCGCACTCGCCGGCGCCGTCGACACCGGCCACCCTCTGCTGGAGGCGCGCCAGCTGCCTCGGGGTCCGGTAGCTCACCTCCGTACAGGGCAGGGCGCCGCGCAGCAGCTCGCCAACCGCTCCTTGGTCGGCGGCCTCCGGCAGCGTGTCCTCGCCCTCCTCGCCGCACGCCGTGAGCAGCGCGGACAGGGACAGGACGGCGGCGCAGACGGCGAGCGCACGCGAACGGGACCGGGGACGGGCACAACCGGCGGCGGACATGGGGCTCCTGGGCGTTCACGGGGACGGGACGCCGGAACGGTAGGAGCGCGCCCCGCCCGCGCGCCAGGACATTCGAAGATGCTCGAATCACCCGCCGGTCCGGCGGCGGTCACGCCGACAGCACGCCTGCGCGCGGATCCCCGCCGACCGCGCCGGGGGTGTCGGCGCCTTCGTCCAGCAGTACGGCGGCGCTGCCGGACCGCTCGTAGTACACGCGGTTGGCCTGCCGCGTCCTCGTGACGAGCCCCGCCCGGTGGAGGCGGGAGAGGTGGTACGACACGGTGGACGCCGACAGCTGGTGGCGCCGTGCCAGCTCGGTCGTCGTGCGCGGAAGCGCCAGGTCCGCCAGCAGCTGAAGCCGCGCCGGGCCCACGAGCGACCCCAGCGACCCGGCCGGGCCGTCGGTGGCCGGACACGCGGTGGCCGGACCGGCGGCAACCCGGCCGCCGGTGGCTCCGTCGCGGTCCCGCGCCGCCGGGCCCCGCACGGCCGCCAGGCTCCGGGCAGCCGCCGGGCCCGGCGCGCCCGCCGGGTAGATGAGGTAGGGGCCGCGTTCCCGCCAGGGGTCGACGCTCAGAAGCCAGCTGCGGGCGAGAGGCGAAGGGAACAGCAGCAGACCGCCGCCCGCCCGGACGTCCAGCCGCCGCTCCGCGCAGAGGCGCAGGCTTCCGGCCCGGTAGGCGACGGCGGGGTGCAGCGACGACAGGGCCTCCCCGAGCCCGGCGCCCGCCACGTGCCGTGCCCGCGCCTCCAGGTCGGCCTCGGCGCGGGCCCGGAGGGCGGGCCAGAGCGGGGCGAGGCACGACTCCCAGAAGACCTGCATCTCGCGGGCCATCCGCTCCGCGAAGTCCCGCTCGCCCCGTTCGAGGAACCGCCGCAGGACCCGCTCGGGCGGTGGCGTGCGCCCCGTGCGGCCGTCCGCCCCGTCGAGCATCCTGCCCAGTTGGCGGGCCACCACGTCGGCGGGTGTCGTGGCCACCCGGTGCAGCTCCGCGGTGAGGTCGGGGCGGGGGCCGGCTGCCGTGCCGGGCGTCATGAAGTCCGGTACGTACGCCCCGACGTGCGAGCGGACGGCCGCGATGAGGTGCAGCCGGCGGCCGGCGACCACCCGTCTGACGACGGCGCCGGACAGCCGGTGGCGGCCGTCGGCGACCGAGGCGTGCGGATGCAGCGCGGCACCCGCCTGCATCAGCGGCGACAGCGCGAAGCGGGTCGCCGCGAGCGCGTCGGCGTCCATCGCCAGCCGGATCATCGTGTGCCCCCCTGCACCGGTCGTCGAGTCCGCAGCGGGAACGATCGTGCCAGACCGGCCGGGGGAGGAGCGGCCGGGCCGTCCGTGCGCACGCCGTATGAGGGGGCGCGCGGCGGGTAGACGGGCGGCATGCCTGAGTCAGCCGAGAAAGCGGTCGCGGTGGTGGTCGAGGAAGCGATGAACGTACGTGAGGAGTGGGGGGATGCGGTGGCGGAGGCGGTCGGAGGGGCCCGCGGCGGCCTGTCGGCGGTAGCGGCGGGCGGCGCCTGCGGTCTGCTCGCGGCGCTGACGGCGCACACCGCGCTCCAGGAGCGCCTGGCCCGCGCGTGGACGCCGGAGGCCGCCGCGGCCGCGCTCGCCCTGACGTACGCCACGGGCGCCACGGCGCTCATCCGCTACGGAAAGGGCAGGCTGCGCCGGGCGCGTGCGGCGTCCCGCGAGGTGCTGGAGGTGTCCCGCGACGCGGTGGCGCGCACGGCGGACGAGCTCGCGCGAGGCTGAGCGGCGTCCGCGCCGCGTCTTTCGGGGAGATCCTCCGCCCCTCGCCGAGCGCGCCGTCGTCCGTCTCGGTCCGACACCGTCGCCTGCCGCACACCGATGCCGGTACGCGGCCCGGCGTGGGGGCCCGCCGGTACACGACGCACACGGACGCCTCCCCGGCCGAGCCGGTGGAGGCGTCCGTCGTGTGTGCGGTGCGCGGGGGCGTCAGCCGTGCCCGCGGTGCTGACGAAGGGTCAGACGGGCGTCACCGACGGGAGGCCGGCTGTGCGCCCGGCGCCGGCGGGTGGCCGTCCGTCCGGCGCGGTGCCGGCGGTGGGTCAGCGGACCCAGACGTCGATGACCGGGGAGACGGCCCGGCGGTGGCTGTCGACCATGCGCAGCTTGTTGTGGCCCTTCATGCCGAGCATGACGCGCATGTTGTACATGGAGCGGGAGTTGGTGTTCATCGAGGCGGGGAGGGTGCGCCAGCCGTGGCCGGACAGCTTCTGCTGGAGGGTGACGCGGCTGCCGGCGGGCACGCCCTTGGCGACGCCGCGGATGCGGAACTGCTGCCAGGCGCGCACGGTCTTCATGGACGCCGTGGCCGAGCCGGCGGCCGGGGCGGAAGCCGCCGGCTTGTGCCGGGCGGGGGACGGCGAGGCGACGGCGACCGCCGCGCCGACCGAGCCGGCGACCACGGCCGCGGCGGCGATACCGGCACCCCAAATACGTACGGACTGACGCATGCTGTGTCTCCCAGGTGAAGAAGAGGGGGGAACGCTTCACCGGAAACGTAAGCGCATCAGTCCATAACCGGATTATTCGACACGAGCAAATCGGGCGGTGTACCCCGTCCAGCCGTGCGGCCCGCTCCCGGGCGCCCGCCACCCCGGGAAGGTGGCGGGCGCTCTGCCGCCCCCGGCACGTGCCCCGGGTGAACGGCGCGAGGCGCGGTCCGCTGGGCGGCCGGGGGCGGGCGGTGTCAGGCGTGGGCGCGCAGGGCGGCGATCGTCCACTCCATGGCCGGGGCCTGCGGCGGCATGGGCGGACGGCCGTTGAGGACGCCCAGCAGCTGCCAGTACCGCTCGACCCGGCGGTCGGTGAACGTGTCCAGCGTGTCGGCCAGCCGCAGCCGCTCGGCCGACGGCATGTCCCGGTCGACGATGCGGTTCAGGATCTCCGCGCCCTCGGGGGACTCCGGGGACACGCCGTCCCGGACGGCCGGTGCGGCGTGCTCGGCGACCCGCTGCGGGTCGACCGCCGGCGGTTCGCCCGCCGACCGCGCGCCGGCCACCGCCATCTCGCGGGTCCGCCGGCGGAACTCCTCGTCACCGAGCAGTTCGACCAGCCCCACCCATGCCTCCTCCTGTTCCGGCGTGGGGTCGTCCGGCAGGTGCGCCGGCAACGTCCGCATGGCCTGGGCGATATGGGCCCCGGGCCCGTCCGTGCCGGTGCCCTCGAAGGTCTCCCGTACGTACTCGTCCAGGATGCGCTGCCGCTCCTCGGCGGTCATCCGGGCCAGCTCGTGCATCAGTCTCATCTCCTTGGTCGTGCTTCCCTGACGAGCGACGCGCCGCAGCACCGCGCGCCGCACCTGCAGCGTGCGGATCTCCGCCTCCACGGCACGCAGATGCGTCGTCGCCACGTCACGCACGGTGGTCTGGCCGCGCAGCACCCGGCGTACGGCGTCCAGGTCCAGGCCCAGCTCGCGCAGGGTCCGCACCAGGTCGAGGCGGGCGGCCGCCGCCTCGTCGTACAGCCGGTATCCGCCCGCCGACCGCCCGGCCGGCGCGAGGACGCCGGAGTCGGACCAGAAGCGGATCGTGCGCACCGGCAGGCCGGTGCGGCGGGCGAGCTCACCGATGGTGAACAGCTCCGTTTCGTCGCTCACGGGGACAACCCTCAACCCTCCAGTCGGTGGAGACTCAAGCCCATTCTCGAACGCCTTCGCCGGGACGGCCGGCAGGGGCGGCGCAGAGGCCGGGGGACAGGGGGCGAACGATCAGTCTGACGTTCCATCAGCCGCGGGGCCTTGACCTCAAGTCCGGTTGAGGGGGCACTGTCGAGCCATGACGACACACGACGTTGACGACCCGGTCCTGCTGTTCCGCAACACCATGCGGATCAACGACGGGCAACTGGAGGAATTCCGCGCCGCCATCGACCGGGCCGTGGAGTTCGCGCGGCGGCACGGCCCGCAGACGATGGTGCAGACGTTCGTGGACGAGGAGCGGATGCTCGCCCACAGCTTCCAGCTGTACCGGGACTCCGACGCCGTCCGCGCGCACTGGAAGCTCGCCGACCCCTACATCCAGGACGTCATGGCGCACTGCCGCGTCGAGCGCTTCGAGGTCTTCGGCCGGCCCGACGCCGACGTGGTCGCGGGGCTGCGCGAGGCGCTCGGCGAACAGTGCCCGCTCACGTTCCCCGAGCGCGTCGCCGGCTTCACCCGCCTCCCGGCGGCGCACCCACGCTCGTGAGCGCCCCGCCGGTGAGTGGCGTGCGCCGGCCCGCCGACCGCGCGCCGCGCCCGGCCGGTGAGCCCCGCGCGCCGCGCCCGGCCGGTGAGCCCGGCACACCGCGCCCCGCCGCGTACGAGCCGCCGCTACCGCGGCAGTTCGACCGCGATGTGCCCGGACAGGGCGCGCAGGAAGTCGGGCGCGTCGAACGCCCGGCCCGCGGAGGCCACGCCGACCGCCCGGGTCCGCCCCGTCAGGACGCGCTCGACGGCCTCCACCGCGAGCGGCGCGCTCACGGCGTAGATGTCCCGCCCGCGCGCCACCGCGCGCCGCTCGACGCCCCCGGACCGTACGACGACGTCCACCACGAACGTCTGCGCCGACCGCCCGTGCTCGTCGACCGCGGCCGGAGCCGGAGTGTCGGGGGAGGCGAGCTCCCCCGCCGCCTCCCGCGTCATGTACGTACGCACCTCCGGGACGGGCAGGTGGCTCGGCACCGTCACCACGTCGGCCATCGTGAACCCCCCGATGACCGCACGGGTGCCCATCGGCTCGGGGAACGGCCACTCCAGGACCGGCAGCGCGTCGTCGTGGTACTCCAGCCGCCCGTTGGTGTAGCGGACGCGGCGACCGCCCCGCCGCCGCTGCGAGACACCGCCCGCCGCGCGCGTCCCGGCGGTCGGGTGCCAGCCGCTCAGCCCGTACGCGATGTGCGCCTCGTCGGCCTCCGCCCAGTCGTCGCCCATCGCCGCCGTGACCAGCAGGTCGCCGAGGCCCCCGTAGAACGCCATCGCGGGGACGACCAGCGTGTCCGCGGCGCGGGCGCGGTCGGCGAAGTGCGTGAACGTGTCGACGTTCGCCTCGATCTCGGCGGCCACGTCCACATACGGGACACCGGCCCGCAGCGCGGCCTCGATCACGGGGGCCGCGGTCGTCGCGAAGGGCCCGGCACAGTTGATCACGGCGGCCGTGCCCGCCAGCGCCCGGTCGAGCGACACCGCGTCGTCCACCGACGCCGGCCGCACCCCGAGCCCGCCCGCGGAATCCGCCAGCTCCTTCAGACGTCCGGCGTCCCGCCCGGACAGCACCGGCACGAAGCCGCGCTCCCGCAGCGCCGCCACCACGAACCGGCCCGTGTGCCCGTACGCCCCGTACACCACGACCCTCTGCCCCGACTCCATGACCTCTCCCTGCTCCTGACCGGCTACGAGGAACATCCTGTCGACGGCCCGCCCCCGCCACGAGTGTCCGGAACGACATGCCCCGTACAATTACGGACATGGGATCAGTCGCGCTGGCCGTCACCGACGGGATGCTGCACTTCGAACTCTCCATCGCCTACGAGGTGTTCGCCTCCGCCCCGGCGGGCGTCCCGGTCGCCTGGTACGACCTCGCGGTGTGCGCGCCGCACGCCGTACGGGCCGGCATGTTCCTCCTGGAGCCCGACGCCGGGCTCGACCGGCTGGCCCGCGCCGACACGGTGATCGTCCCCGGCTGGGCGGACATCGACGCGGACCCGCCCGCCGAACTGGTCGACGCGGTACGGGCGGCGTACGACGCGGGCGCCCGCGTGGCGTCCCTCTGCACGGGAGCGTTCGTCCTCGCGGCCGCGGGCCTCCTGGACGGCGCCCGCGCCACCACCCACTGGGCGCACACCGGGGCCCTCGCCGCCCGCCACCCGCGGGTGGAGGTCGACCCGGACGTGTTGTACGTGGACAACGGCAGGGTGCTCACCTCCGCGGGCAAGGCCGCCGCACTCGACCTGTGCCTGCACCTGGTGCGCCTCGACTACGGCTCGTCGGTCGCCAACGCCGTCGCCCGCCGCCTGGTCGTACCGCCGCACCGCTCGGGCGGGCAGGCCCAGTTCGTGTCCGCTCCGGTGCCGGACAGGTCCGACCATCCGCTCGCCGCGCTCCTCCCGTGGGCGCTGGAGCGCCTCGACCAGCCGCTCACCGTCGAGGACCTGGCGCGTCAGGCGCGGATGAGCTCGCGCCACCTGGGCCGCCACTTCCGCGCGGCGACGGGCACGACCCCGCTGCAATGGCTGCTGACCCAGCGCATCCGCCGCGCCCAGGAGCTGCTGGAGACCACCGACGGCAGCGTCGACGCCATCGCGGAGGCCACCGGCATGGGCACCGCCGCGACCCTGCGCCGCCACTTCAACCGCACCGTGGGCGTGCCACCGGACACCTACCGCCGCACCTTCCGCTCCCGCCCGCACCCCGGCACCTGAACCGCCCCGGCCCGCACCGCCCGTGCGGCCGGCAGTGGCTCCCCGCGCGGGCGCGGCTCTGGGATCATGCGGCATGCGCGCAGACGACTGGCACCTCACCGGCGACCTCGACGACTTCCTCACCCGGGCGGGGGACTTCCTGCGCTCCCGCCCCGCCCTGCACAACACGGCGCTCACGGACCTCGAGAAGCTGCGCGCGGGCCTGACGCCCGCGCAGGGCGGCACCGACGCGACCCTCTTCGGCCTGCTGGAGACGGAAGGCGGGCCGCGCGCCGCGTGCTACCGCACTCCGCGCGGCCGCCTGGGCCTCACGCCGCTCTCCGGCGAGCAGGCCGCCGCCCTCGCCGCCCGTCTGGCCGGGCTCGGCCACCTGCCCGCACAGGTCATCGCGGACCACGAGACCGCGACCGCCTTCGCGGAAGCCTGGCGGCGGCGCACCGGCGCGGCACCGGTGCCGTTCTGGCGGACGCACCTCTACCGCCTGGGCACGCTCACCCCGCCGCGGCCCGCCCCGGAGGGCCGCGGCCGGGTCGCGGGGGAGGGGGACCGCGGGCATGTCGTGCGCTGGTGCCGCGAGTTCTGCGTCGACGTCAGGGAGCAGGCCTCCATCGACGCCATCGACGCCGGCTCCTTCGCGGGCACGCGCTTCGGGGACAAGCACTTCACGTACTGGGAGAGCACGGACGGCCTGCCCGTCTCCATGGCGGGCTCGACGACGATGGTCGGCGGCATGGTCCGGGTGGACCCCGTCTACACCCCGGCCGCCCTCAGGGGCCGAGGCTACGCGGGCGCCGTGACAGCCGAGGTGAGTAGCGCCGCGCTCGCGGCGGGCGCCACGGACGTCGTGCTCTACGCGGACCCCGCCAACCCCACCAGCAACGCCCTCTACCAGCGCCTCGGGTACGTCCGCATCGCCGACTTCACGGGTTACGCGTTCTCGTACGACGCGCCGATGGGACTGTAGGCCTCACCACGGCTACGGGCCGTACCGCCGGGCGCCCCGCTCCCGTACGGGAAAACCACGGGCGCGCGGCGGCGGGCGCGGGAGACCATGAGGACCATGCGCTCCACCGGCTGGCATGTCACCGAAGACGTCGAAGAATTCCTCGCCCGGGCGGGGGACTTCCTGCGCGCGCGTCCCGCTCCGCACACCGTCGCGCTCACGGTCAGCGAGGCGCTGCGGACGAGCGGTCCGCGCGCGTACGGCCCGCAAGCCCCCGTCTTCGGCTGGCTGGAGCGCGCCGGGGAGGTCCACGGGGCCTTCTTCCGCACCCCGCCCCGCCGTGTCAACATCACCCCCCTCACCCCCGAGGACGCCGACGCGCTGGCCGCGGACCTGGCGGGCGCCGGCCATCCGCTGCCCGGCGTCATCGCCCCCCACGACACCGCCACCGCCTTCGCGGAAGGCTGGCGGCGCCACACCGGGGCCACGCCGAGGCTCCACGAGCGGGAGCGCCTGTACCGCCTCGGCACCCTCACCCCACCCGACCCGCTCCCCGAGGGCCGCAGCCGCGTCGCGGACGAACAGGACCGCGAGCGACTCATGCGGTGGCACACCGAGTTCGCGGCGGCCATCGGTTCGTCCACCCCCGCAGACCCCGGCGCGTGGGCCGACACGCGCATCGCCGAAGGGCGCGTCACCCTCTGGGAGACCCCGGACGGCACCCCCGTCTCCATGGCGGGCAGGACCCCGCTGGTCGCGGGCCAGATCAGGGTGGCCCCCGTCTACACGCCCGCCCACCTGCGCGGCCGGGGCTACGCGGGGGCGGCGACGGCCGAGGCGAGCCGCGCCGCCCTGGCGGCGGGCGCGGCGCAGGTCCTGCTCTTCACGAACCTGGCCAACCCCACGAGCAACGCCCTCTACCAGCGCATCGGCTACCGCCCGGTCATGGACTTCGCGGTGTACGACTTCTAGCCCCTCGTGAGCGTGGCCGGGACGGGGTCATGCCGCGTCGGCCTCGTCGTCCGGGCGGGGGACGGGGCGGGCACCGCAGGTGCTCGGTGGTGCCGTGGGCGTCGGGGGCTTGTGGGTGGCGGGCGCCGGACGGCTCAGCGCCCGTGAGACACGGAGCAGTTCGGCGATCTCGCTGTCCAGGTCCGCGCCCGGCGGGCCCGCCGGTGCCGGCAGGGCGGGCTTCTGCCGGGGCGGGAGGCCGGCGCGTCGGCGGTCCACGGCCGTCCTGATCGCCGTGGCCGCGGCGATGGCCCTCACCCCCGCCGCGTCCAGACCCGCCCTCCCGGCCGCTTCCGCTTCCGCCGCCACGGCGGCCTCGTCGGCGTAGGGGAGGAGGGCGAGCTGACCGTCCCTGATCTCGATGACGCGGCGGTAGAGACGGAACTCCAGTTCGCCCAGTTTCAGCACGTCGTGGATTCTGCGGCGCGGCGGGAAGAGCGCGATCTCCGGCACGGCGCGGTGCATGGTCGCCCACAGCCGGTACAGGCGGTGGTAGCGCAGCAGGTTCGCCCGCCAGCGGTTCGCGAGGGACAGCCGCGGGCCCCAGCCGGGGAAGGTGAAGCCGAGCATGGTGAGCAGGGAGCCGGTGTTCCCGAACACCCAGGAGATCTCGTCCCGGTGCGAGAAGTCGAAACCGAGGCGCGGCCCGCAGAGATTCACGATCCTGATCGCGCTGTAGCCCAGCGTGAGCCACGCGCCCACGGCGAGGAAACGCAGACCGCGCCGGAGGTAGACGTTCTCCGTCGCCCTCGCGTGCCGCCACGCCGTGCGGGCGATGATGACCTCACCGGTCGTGTAGACGGAGATGTAGAGCACCAGATAGGCGAAATAGTACGGGGAATGCCCGTAGTAGACGCTGAAGTCCCTCGGCCGCTGGACCGACGGGTCGAGGCAGGTGAACAGGACCGCCATCGCGGTCAGCACCAGACCGCACACGGCCATCCGGCGGCGGGCCCTCCGCCGGGCCTCGGCGGGCGGGTGCGTCCAGTACTGGAGGGCGATCTGCTGGCCGAAGACCAGGCACGTCACACTGCTCATGGCGAGCAGCGCGGAGATGTTGGGAACCCCGAACAGGCCGTCCACGCGCACCCATACGGCGGGCACCAGCAGGGTGAAGGACGTCGCCGAGAGACCGAAGCAGGCGCACAGGTACCGCAGCGCCGGGTCGTCCCTGTCGCGCCACAGCGCGTGCAGCATGTAGCAGAAGCTGACACCGGCGGCCACGGCGCAGAACGCGTGCAGGGTCTGTATCACGACGCAGTCCGTCGGCTCCGCAGGAGCGTCCTCTCGACCCGTCTGATCACATCCAGAACGGGGCCGTCGGAATGCGCGGGCGCTTTCCCGCGCCGCTTCGACCGGTACATCAGGAGGGACGCGATGGTTTCCGCCTCCTGCTCCTCCACCGCGTCATAGCGCGTGCGGTGCAGCAGCCGGGTGACCATCTCCGGAGCCAGATTGGGCATCAACAGGGCAGTGATGTCGGCGAATTCGTCGGAGCAGCGGTGATCGCACAGAATGTGTCCCAGTTCGTGCGCGATCACATGCTCCTTGTGTAACCGGGTGGCCCGGCTGTCGTGGAATATGTAATCGACCCGCCCCGTCGATATCCACACCCCGCTGGGCGACCCCGCCGGGAAGGTGATCTCCTCCAGCACGATGGGGCGCCCGGTGTGCGCGCTGACTCTCCGGCACAGTTCGTCGATGGGGAGCTGCTCGGACACGCCGATTCGGCGGACCACCTCTTCGCACCGCAGACGCAGGTTCATTCCAGATCTTCCTCGGGGGGTGTGCGCGAGTCCTCCGAAGCACCGCCCGCCCGCCCGGCCAGACCTTCCAGATCCCTGATCCGCTCGATGATGTCGCTGATCGACTGGAGGCTCTCGGACGACAGTCCGGCCGCCCGCAGCGCGATCCGCTGCACGTTCGCGTCGCGGAGGGACACCAGCAGTTCGAGCTCGGCGTCGACCGCCCGGGTCACCTGGTCGTCGAAGAAGTAGGCGGGCGGTACACCGAAGAACTTCGCGAGGGCGCTGATGTGACGCAGCGTCGGGTTGTTCCGCTGCCCGTTGCGGAGCAACCAGATGTAACTGCTGGAGATCGAGACCCCGCCGGCCGTGATCGCCCGGGCCACCTCGTCCGTGCTGTAGGGGCCACGCCCTGCCGGGACCACGGTCCGGAAGAGGTGGTTCAGCCGGTCGGCGAAGGTGGGGGCGGCCTCGGCTGCTGGATCGGTCATGGTTCCCACTCTCTCGCCTCGATCCTTCCGGCGGTCAGCATAGCTCTCCACCAGTGTGGAGATGATCATGGTCTGGCTCTTACCTCAGTTGACACCACAACTCGGCCCGACCTAGCGTGTGATCACAGGTGGTCACGTGCCCGACGGGACGTGAGGCCACCGCGGAGACGAGAAGGGGGAATCGTCGTTGAGCCGTCGCCACCCGAAACCCGCACGCCGCAGAGGCTGTCCGTCCACACGGGTGTGACCGACCCGGCGGACTCCTCCCACGCCACCCGTACCGGGGTTTCCGACCCCCCGGTACGTCCTCTCCACCACCGCCGAACGGGCCCCGACCCGGCCGCCTGACCAGCGGCACGCCCGTATCGGCACCTCACCCGCCCCACCCCTCCCACCTCCCTGCGCACCGGCGCCGTCCCGCCCTCCTGACCCGTACCCCGGAGCCAGGTGCCGGGACCACCGTCCGGGACCCCCCGACCGCCGTGAGGAACGCCATGCCCGGAATACCGCGGATCGACCCCTACCCCCTGCCGGCCCCCGGAGAGCTGCCCGCCAACACCGTCGCCTGGACGGCCGAACCCGACAGGGCCGTACTCCTCGTCCACGACATGCAGCGCTACTTCCTCGCCCCGTTACCCACCGGCCTGCGACAGGCCCTCGTGACCCAGGCCGCGGAACTGCGCGAGCGCTGCGCCGCCCTCGGCGTCCCCGTCGCCTACACCGCCCAGCCCGGCGGCATGACCGAGCAGCAGCGCGGCCTCCTCAAGGACTTCTGGGGCCCCGGAATGCGCCCCGCGCCCGCCGACCGCCTCATCGTCGACGAACTCGCCCCCGCCGAAGGCGACTGGCAGCTCACCAAATGGCGCTACAGCGCCTTCTTCAACTCCCCTCTGCTCCAACTGCTCCGCGACAGCGGACGCGACCAGCTGATCCTGTGCGGCGTCTACGCCCACGTGGGCGTCCTGATGACCGCCGTCGAGGCGTTCACCCACGACATCCAGCCCTTCCTGGTCGCCGACGCCGTCGCGGACTTCTCCCGGCACCACCACGATCTGGCGCTCACCTACACCGCCGAGCGCTGCGGCAAGGTCGTCACGGCGAAGGAGCTCTTCGCCTGACGCCCGCGCGCGGCCGCACCGGGCCGGGGCGGCGCCCCCACCGCGTACGCCCTCCGGGCACCCCCGCGCCCGAGGCGTGACGCTCCCGCCGGCGGGAGACCCCGGCGAGCCCGGCACGCCTCGGCACGCGAGCCCACCCGCACGCGGCCCCCGCACCACCCTCCCCGCACGCGGCTCCCGCAAGCCGCGGGCCCTGAGCACCCGCAAGCCGTCCCCGAAACACCCGCACGAAGTCGCCGTCAGAACCACCAGCCCACGGCCTCCGCGAGAAGTCCGGCGGCAGGCACGACCGAGGAAGAGGACGCCCCGTGAAAGTCGACGACATCCACCTCGCCGGCATCGGCACGTACGTGCCGTCTCCCACGCCCGTCGAAGAGGCCGTGCGCCAGGGCTGGTTCGAGGCCGGCGCCGCGGAGGACTCCGGCCTCGTCTCCGTCGCCGTCGAAGCCGCCCTGCCCGCCCGCATGGCCGTCGAGGCCGCGCGCCAGGCCGTCGACCAGGCCGGGCACCGCCCCGGCGACTACGCCGCCCTCCTGCACAGCGGCGTCTTCTACCAGGGGCCCGAGAGCTGGTCCGCACCCCACTACGTGCTCCACCGGACGCTGAACCAGCCCGTCACCGCGTTCGCCGTCGGCCACGGATGCCTCTCCGTGCTCACCTCACTGCACCTGGCCGCCAACCTGCTGCGTGCCGGTTCCGACGGCGAGGCGGTCCTGATCACCGCGGCGGACAACTTCTCCACACCGCTGGTCGACCGCTGGCACGACTCCGAGCACGCCGTCTACGCGGACAGCGGCGCCGCCCTCGTGGTGTCCGCCCGCGGCGGCTTCGCCCGGCTGAAGGCCGTCGGTTCGCGGTCCGTTCCCGAACTGGAGGGCGTCCACCGCGGCGACGAACCCCTCTTCCCGCCCGCCCGCCACGCCGACCGCCCCCTCCACGTCGGCCCCCGGCTGCGCGCGTGGGGCGAACGGCCGGGCGCCGGCGCGCAGGACATGATCGACGCGGTCAACCGGTACGGCGAGCTCGTCGCCGAAGTCGCCGAGCGGACGATCGCCGAGGCCGGCGTCACCCGGGACGACATCACCCGCGTCGCCCACACCGGGTTCAACGAGGACCCCCTGCACGCGCTGCTGCTCGACCCGCTCGGCGTCTCCGCCAAGGCCGGCACCTGGGACTACCTCAGGACCATCGGCCACGCCAGCGTCGGCGACCACGTCCTGGGCCTCGCCCACCTGTGGCGCACCGGCCAGGTCGGCCCCGGGGACCACGTCCTGCTCGTGGGCGCCACCGAGGGCATGGAAGCGGGCTGCGCCGTCGTCCAGATCACCGAACCCTGCCCGCCCGGCCAGGCGGCCCTGTACGAGTGACCCGGTGGCGGGAGCGGTCGGGCCGGCGGTGAGCGGTACACCGCCGGACCGTCCCGCCCTGCGGTGACGGCACGGCGCGGGGCTGCGTGGGGCGGCGTGGCGCGGCGTGGCGCGGCGCGGCGCGGGGCGGCGTGGTGCGGGGCTGCGTGGTGCGGTGGGGCGCGCTGTGGTGCGTCCACCGGGCGTCGCCCCGCCCACCTCGCGCCCCGTCCGCCCGTCCGCCCCGCGCCACCGCCGGGCACCCCAGCGCACCGCGTCATCCGGCCCCGTTCCCATCCGCCACCGCACCGCCCGGCCCCGCGCTCGGGGCTCTGCCGATCGCGGGGCATCGCGCCGCGCGACCACCACCGCCCCCCGCCCCGGACCGACCCGACCCACGCCGAACCGCGGTACGTCGCCGTACCGCCCGACCCCGCAGAGGACCTGATCCGTGATGCCCGGACAGCCGGGAGACACCACCGCCCCCTGGCCCCTGGTGGACCGGGACGCGGCCCTGACGCGCGTCGGGACGCTCGTCGCGCACGGCCGGGGGGTCCTGGTCACCGGACCGCCGGGCACCGGCAGGACCCGCCTGCTGCGCGAGGCTCTCGCCCGGCTGCGGCCCGCCGACACGGTGACCGGCCACCGTGAACTTTCCGCGCTGCTGGGGCAGTACGGCGTCAGCCCCCGCCTCCTCGCCATCGACGACGTGCACGCCTTGGACGGCGCGTCCGCCGGGCGGCTGGCCGCCCTGGTTTGCCGGGGCCGCGTCCAGCTGCTTGCCACCGCGCCGTCCGGCACGCCGCTGCCCGAGCCTTTGGCCGCCCTGTGCGGCGAGGGCACGGTCCGCACGGTGGAGACCGCCCCGTTCGACCTGGGCGGCACCGCCCGCGCGATGCGGGCCCGGCTGGGCAGCCAGGTCGCCACCGACACGGCCGCCCGCCTGTACGAACTCACCGGCGGCAACCCGCTGCTGCTCACCGAACTGGTCGAGGCGTCCGCCCTCGACGGCACCCTCCGCCCCGCGCGGGGCCTGTGGCAGTGGCGGGGCCCCGCCGAGCGCCCCGCCGCCCGGGTCGCCGAAGCCGTACGGAGGCTGCTGGGGCCGCTGGACGACGAGGAGCGGGAGCTGACCGCCCTCCTCGCGCTGGGCGGGCCACTGCCCGACGACCTGCCCCCGCTCGCCCGGCTCGCGGACGCCGCCGCACGGCTGCACCGCCGCCGCGTCGTGGTCGCCGAACCCGTCGGCCACGGCACCCGGCTGCGCCTCCGACAGCCGCTGTGCGGGCAGTTCGTACTCGCCGAGCTGGCCCCGCGGACGGCCCACGCCCTGCGCCTGCGCCTCGCCGACGCGCTGGAGGCGTCCTGCGGGCCCCACCCGGCCGGCGCCACCGGGCTCCTCACCACCGCCCTGCGCGTCGACGCGGGCCGGACCCCGCACCCCGACCGCCTGCGCACGGCGGCCGAAGCCGCCCTCACCCGCTACGACTTCGCCACCGCCGAACGGTACGCCCGCCTCGCCATCGGCGACCCGCCCAGACCGCAGAAGGCCCGCACGGCGGCGAGAACCCCCCGGCCCGTGCGCACCGCGCAGGACCGGACCGGCCGGAAGCCGGACGCCGCGTCCGCCGTGCTGCTCGGCCGCGCCCTGTCGGGGCAGGCACGCGGCGCGGACGCCGAGGCGGTGTTCGCCGCCCTGGACGTCCACTGCCCCGACGTACTCGCCGCGCGCGTACGCAACCTGGCGTGGGGCCTGCGCCGCGCCGACGCCGCGGCCGCCCTCGCGGAGCGGTTGCCCGGCGGCCCCGGCCACGCCCTGCGCGCCGCCGTCGCCCTGCTGCGGGACCGGCTCGCGGAGGCCGCCGACACCGGTGAGGCCGCCCTGCGCGAGCCGTCCGCCGCCTCGGCCGCCCTGTCCTGCGTGCCCGTCGCGGCGTTCGCGCGCGCCGAGACGGACGGCAGCACCGCCGCGCTCGCCCTGCTGCGGCGCTGCGGCCGGCTGGAGGGCCGGCGCGAGGACGACCGGCACACCCACCTGGCGGTCGGCGCGCACATCGCCGTAGACGCCGGAGATGACCACGGCGCCCGCCTCCACCTGGACCGGATGCGCCGCACCGACGCGCCCGACGACACCTGCCGCAGGCTCCGCGCCGACGTCACCGAGGCCCGCCTCCACCGGGCCCGTGGCCGCATGCCCGAGGCGGTCGCCCTGCTGCGGCGCGCGGCGGCGGTCCGGGACGGCCAGGACTGGTTCACCACCCGGCCCTGGACACTCGCCCAGCTCGCCGGGGCCCTCGCCGAAGGCGGCGACACCACCGAGGCGGTACGCACCCTCATCGAGGTCCGCCTCGCCGCACGCCACGCGCCGCGCTACCCGCTCGCGGACGACGCCGTCGCCCTGGAGGAGGCCCTGGTCCTCGGCAGGGCCGGCGACGTGCCGGGGGCCTTGCGCCGCGCCGACGAGGTGGCCCGGCGCGCCGCCGCAGCCGGGCGGAACGCCACGGCCCTGTCCGCGCTGCACCTGACGGCGCGGCTCGGCCGGCCCGCCGCCGCGGCCGAACGCCTCGCCCGCCTCGCGCCCGTCGCATGCCCGCTGGGCGAGCTGCGGGCCGAGCACATCCGCGCCCTCGCCGGCGGGGACGCCGCGCGCCTCGACCACCTCGCGGACCGGTTCGCCGCGCACGGGCGGTTCCCGCTCGCCGCGGAGGCCGCGAGCCAGGCGCACCGGCTGTGGCGGGACGCGGGACGGCACCGGCCCGCCCGGTCCTCCCTCGCCGCGTGCCGCGACCACCTCGCCCTGACGCGCGGGGCCGCACTGCCCGGATGGGCCGCCCTCCCCGGCCCGGCAGCACCCGAGGACCGCCCCGGACTGACGCCGCGCGAACACGAGGTGGCGGTCCTGGCCGCGTCGGGCCTGAAGAACACCGAGATCGCGCGGCGCCTGACGGTCTCCGTCCGCACCGTGGAGAACCATCTGCACCGGGTGTACGGCAAACTCGGCGTCACCTCCCGGTCGGGCCTGAACGCGCACGTCGAGACCGGGGCGCGGGACGCTCAGCTGGTGGGGGAGTAGAGCGCGGCGAGCCCGGCCACGGCACGGGCGACCGCCTCGACGGCCTCGGGCGGTTCCAGCACCTCCACGTCCGTGCCGAACTGGAGCAGCTGGCAGGCGGCGGCGGGCACCGGATAGTCCAGCTCGACCACCAGCCACGCGTCCTCGTCCCCGCCCGCCGACCGCACGTCCTCGTCCTCCGGCCGCACGGCTCCGTCCCCGTCCCCCTCCCCGGTCCCGTCCCCCGGCCGCACGTCCTTGTCCGCCGACCGCACGCTCCCGTCCCCGGCCGCCGCGCCCGCCGGGTCGTCGCCTTCCTCGGGTTCCGGTACGACCGCCGAGCGCCGCTCCTCCCCGTGCACCCTCAGGAGGTGGGCGCGGGCGATCCGCCGCAGCATGTCCAGGCGGTGCCGCCGCACCCGGGCCCGCACGACGATCCCGGGCCCGGGCGCCTCCACCCGCCGCCGCAGCTCCTGCCACACCTCGGCCAGCTCCACCCCGTCGCGGCGCCGCACCGGTTCGGGGGTGACGGCGACGCCGCTCAGCCGGTCGGCCCGGAACAGCCGGGGCCGCCCCGCCCGGTCGGCGACCAGGTACCAGACCCCGGCCTTGGAGACGAGCCCGTACGGATCGACGGTGTACGTGTTCACCGCGGACCGGCCGCTGTGCCGGTAGGCGATGCGCAGCCGGCGGTCGGCGAGGACCGCCTCGTGCAGCGCGTCCAGGCACGTCTCCTCCCGCTGCCCGCCGTGCCAGCCCTCCGGGTCGATCAGCAGGCGCCGGCTCGTCAGCTCGGCGGCGGGCCGGTGCGGCGCCGGAAGCGCGGCCATCATCTTCCGCAGCGCCGAGCCCAGCGCCCGGTCCAGCCCGAGCGCGGAGTGCGCGCTCTGCCCGACGAGGACGAACAGCGCCCGCGCCTCGTCGCGGGTCAGCCCCGTCATGTCCGTACGGAACCCCGGAAGGAGCCGCACCCCGCCGTACCGGCCGCGCTCCGCGTACACGGGGACCCCCGCGGCCGACAGCGCCTCCACGTCGCGGTAGACGGTGCGCACCGACACCTCCAGCCGCTCCGCCAGCTCCGTCGCGGGGACGCGGTCGCGCTGCTGGAGCAGCAGCAGGATCGAGAGCAGCCGGTCGAACTTCACCCCCCGAGTCTTTCCCATACCTGACGGCGGGTGTCAGGTTTCGGCCGCAGGATGACGGGCGCACCGTCCGAACGACCAACGGAGAAATCTGTGAAGCACGCCGACATCCAGCCGCTCGCCTCCCTCGTCGAGGGGCCGGTCCTCCTGCCCGGCGACGACGGGTACGACGACGAGCGTTCCGGAGCCAACCTCGCCGTGCGGCACGAGCCCGACCTCATCGTCGGGGCGGCGCGCGCGGAGGACGTCCAGGCGGCCGTCCGCTTCGCCGCGGAGCGCGGCCTGCCCGTCGCGGTCCAGGGCACCGGGCACGGTTTCGCCGCCGCCGCGCGGGGCGGGCTGCTCGTCACCACCCGCCGCATGACCGGCGTCGAGGTGGACCCGGAAAGGCGCACGGTGACGGTCGGGGCGGGCGTCCGCTTCGAGCAGGTGATCCCCGCCGCGGCGGCGCACGGGCTGGCGCCGCTCAACGGCTCGGCGCCCCACGTCGGCGTCGTCTCCTACGTCCTCGGCGGCGGCGTGGGCCTGCTCGTACGCACCCACGGGTACGCCGCGGACCGGGTGCGGAGCCTGGACCTGGTCACCGCGGACGGGGAGCTGCGCACGGTCACCCCGGCCGGTGACCCCGACCTGTACTGGGCCGTCGTCGGCGGCCGGGACAACTTCGGCATCGTGACCCGGCTGGAAATGGACCTCGTCGAGGTGGCCCGCGTGTACGGCGGCGGCTTCTTCTACGACGCCGAGGCGGCCCCCGGCCTGCTGGGCGCGTACGTGCGGTGGGCCGACTCCACGCCCCGCGAGATGAACTCCTCCGTCGCGCTGATCCCCATGCCCGACGACCCCGAGGTGCCCGAGCCGATGCGCGGCCGCCACGTCTACCACGTGCGGATCGCCTACACCGGCGACCCGGAGGAGGGCGCCCGGCTGGTCGCGCCGCTCCGGGAGGCCGGGCCCGTCCTGATGGAGATGCTGCGGGACATGCCGTACACGGAGAGCGGCTCCATCCACGACGAGCCGCCCGTCCCCGTCCCGTTCCAGCGGGAGACGGCCCTGCTGCGCGAGGTCGGCGACGACGTGGTGAGCACCCTTCTGGAGCACGCGGGCCCGCAGGCTCCCGTGCCGTGCGTCATCGAGCTGCGGCACCTCGGCGGCGCGCTGGCCGAGGCGCCCCGCCACCCCAACTCGGTGGTCCACACGGACGCCCCGTACCTGCTGTCCGTGGTCACGCTGCTGTTCGGGATCTCCGCGGACGACACGCGCCCGGTGTACGACAAGCTCTTCGAGGCGCTGGCGCCCGTCACGACCGGCGCGAGCCTCAACTTCCTCGGGCACGGCGCGAACGCCGGCGCCGAGCGGGTGCGCGCCGCCTACGACCCGGCCGACCTGCGGCGGCTCTCCGAGCTGAAGGCCGTCCACGACCCCCGGAACCTCTTCCGCCACAACTACAACATCGTCCCGGCCGACGGCGGCCCGGCCGCCGCGAAGTGACGGGGAGCCGGACATGACCCGTCCTCCCGCCTCCTCCGCGACACCCCGTGCCGCCGGGCACCCTGGCGGGGGCGGTGCGGCGAGCGCGATGCGCCGCGTCCTCGCCCTGGACGCGGTCGGCATGGCCGTCGTCGGCGTCGCCTACCTCGCCGCCGCGGCGCCGCTGGGCCGGTTGCTGGGGCCCGGTACGTTCACGGTGGCGGCCGTGGGCGCGGCGATGCTGGTCCTGGGAGCCGGCACCGCCGTGGTGGCACGGCTCGACCCGCCGCCCGCGGCGGCCGTGCGCGGCGTCATCGCCTGCGGGGCCCTGTGGATCGCGCTGAGCCTCGCGGCGCTGGCCTTCGGCTGGCTGGACCTCACCACGGCCGGTGTGGTGTGGACCTGGCTGCAGATCGCCCCGGTCGCGGTGTTCGCGTCCTGGCAGACGCTCACCCTGCGGAAGTACCGCCCCACCGGCACCGCGGAGTAGCCGGGCTCCAGGGAGAGTCGGCCGGTACCGCGAGCGAACCCACTCCTGAGAGCCGGCCGGCCGCGAGCGAAGCCACTCGGCGAAGCCGGCCGGCTCCCGCGAGCGAACCGACTCGCGGGAGCCGGCCGGTACCGGCGGACCGGGCCGGGAGCTGCGAGTCGGCAGCCGGGGTCCCGAAGGCCGGGGGCGCGGACCGCTCGGGCCCGCGCCCATCCCGGAGCGGTGACGCCACGCGGCACGGTCGTACCGCTCCCGAGGAGCCGGGTCCCTGGGACCCGGCTCCTCCCACGCGACCGCGAGGCCCGGACGTCCGGCTCCGGGGAGGCCGCCGCGCGACCGCGCTCCTGCGCACACCGCCATGACCAGGAGAACCGACGCTCAGCGGATTCCGGGCGGCGTCACGAGACGTGGTGGTATCGACCGGGCCGCGAGCAGTCGGCCCCGCTGCGGTACCGGCGGGCGGGCCCGCCCCGCGGCCACGCGCGCCCCGCGGCGCGGTCCGGCACGCGGCGGCCCCGCCGCTCAGCCGGACTGCGCGGCCGGCATCGACGCCGCGAGGTCCACGAACGCCTGTCCGGCCGGGCTCATCGCCCGCTCCGCCGACCAGGCCAGCGCGATCCGCGCCCTGAGCGGAGGATCGACGATCTCCACGCCCCGCGTCCGGCCCCCGTGCCCCCGCGCGAACGGCGCCGGTAGCACCGCCGCCCCCAGCCCCCGCTCCGCCAGCTGCACGAGCCGGTGCGGGTCCGCCGCCTCCATCGCGACGCGCAGCCCGATGCCCTCCCGCTCGCACGCCTCCTCCAGCGTGGCCCGCAGCCCGGTGCCGCGCGGCAGGCAGATCAGCGGCCGCTCGCACAGCTCCGCCAGCGTCACCGAATCCCCGGCGGCCAGCGGGTCCTCCGGCGGCACCGCGGCCACCACCGGCTCGTCCACCACCACCCGGTGGTGCAGCCCCTGCGGCGCCTGCGAGCCCATGCCGATCAGCGCGACATCCAGCTCACCGGCCCGCAACCCCGCCGCGAGCCGGTCCGAGGACGTCTCCGACAGCTGTATCTCCACCTCCGGGTAGTGGAGGTGGAAGTCCGCCAGCAGATCGGCCACCGGCACCGACGAACACGAGGTGACGATCCCCGCCGACAGCCGGCCGCGCACCAGGCCGGCCAGCTCGTCCAACGCCACCCTGCCCCCCGACACCGCCGCCAGCGCCGACCGGACGTACGGCAGGAACACCGCGCCCGCCTGCGTCGGCCGCACACCGGGACCCGACCGGTCCAGCAGCCGCTGCCCCAACTCCTGCTCCAGGCGGCGGATGTGGGCGCTCACCCCCGGCTGGGCCACATGCAGCCGCGCGGCCGCCCTGGTGAAACTCCGCTCCTCGACCACCGCGAGGAAGTACTCCAGCTGGCGCAGCTCCATAACCATGCATTCTAGGCGCCAACCGATCACCGTATTGGACCGGCCGGACCCCCCGCGACCAGGATGGCCAAGCCCGACCAGCAGGCGACACACCGTCAGATCGACTGTTCCTGGGGGAAATTGATGGACGCACCGAAGCGCCAGGCCCGTGGCCCGGCGGACGCCGCCGGCCTGGAGCGCCTCGTCTCCGAGCTGTGGTGCGAGGCGCTCGGACTGCCCGAGGTCAACCCGTCGGACAACTTCTTCGACCTGGGCGGACACTCCCTGCTGGCCCACTCCGTACGCGACGCCCTGCACACCCGCCTCGGCCGGGACGTCCCCCTGATCGACCTGTTCCAGCACCCCACGGTCCGCGACCTCGCCGCCCACCTCGCCGCCACGGCCGAGGGCGGCGGCTCCCGGCCCGGCCCGGCGGCGGGACGCCGGGCCGGGACCGGCACCGGGCACGGACGGCGCACGGCCGCGCCGTTCCCCGGCGGGCCCCGAGGCGGCGAGGAGGACGAGGAATGGTGACGTACGAGGACGACGCCACCGCCCGCGAGGCGGTCGCCGTCATCGGCATGGCCTGCCGCTTCCCCGGCGCGCCCGACCCGGAGACGTTCTGGCGGAACCTGGCCGCCGGCGTCGAGTCCCTCACCCGCCGCGACCCCGAGCCCGTCCCCGGCAGCCGCGCGGACGGCACCACCGAGTGGTACACGCCCGCACGGGGCCTGCTCGACGACCCCGAGTGGTTCGACGCCCGCCACTTCGGCTACGCGCCCCGCGAAGCGCGCCTCATCAGCCCGCAGCACCGCCTCTTCCTCGAATGCGCGGCCGACGCGCTGGAGAGCGCGGGCCAGGACCCGTCCCGCAGCCCGCTCGTCTTCGGAGTCTTCGGCGGCGGCACCGACATCGGCTACGCGCAGACCCTGCGGGAGCACCGCGCCGAACTGCCGTCGGTCACCGACTGGGAGATCCTCCTCGGCTCCGCGCCCGACTACCTCGTCTCCCGTGTCGCGTACAAGCTCGGCCTGACCGGCCCGGCCGTCACCGTGCAGACCGCCTGCTCGACCGCCCTGGTCGCGGTGCACACGGCCGTACGCTCCCTGCTGGCGGGGGAGTGCGACGTCGCGCTCGCCGGCGCGGCGGCCGTGCACGTGCCGGCGAAGGAGAGCCAGTACACACCCGGCGGGATCATCTCCGCCCGCGGCGAGTGCCGCGCGTTCGACGCCTCGGCCGACGGGACCGTCGGCGGCGACGGGGTCGGCGTGGTCGTGCTCAAGCGGCTCGCGGACGCGCACGCCGACGGAGACCACGTCCTCGCCGTGGTCCGCGGCACCGCCGTCAACAACGACGGCGCCCACCGCGTCGGCTACACCGCCCCGAGCGTGGCCGGGCAGGCGGCGGTCATCCGCGCGGCCCAGCTCGCCGCCGGCGTCGACGCGGGGACCATCGGCTACGTCGAGGCCCACGGCACGGCGACCCCGGTCGGCGACCCCATCGAACTCACCGCCCTCACCGAGGCGTTCCGCCAGGACACCGACCGCACCGGCTACTGCTGGATCGGCTCGGTGAAGACCAACATCGGCCACACCGACGCCGCGGCCGGAGCGGCGGGCCTCATCAAGACCGTCCTCGCGCTCCAGCACGGCCACATCCCGCCGAGCCTCCACTTCGACACCCCGAACCCGCAGTTCGACTTCGACGCGAGCCCCTTCCGCGTCGCCGCGCGGCCCACCCCGTGGCCGGCCGACGGCGGGCCGCGCCGGGCGGGAGTCAGCGCCTTCGGCATCGGCGGCACCAACGCCCACGTCGTCCTGGAGGAGGCACCCCCGCCGCCGCCCTCCGCACCCGCCGACGACCGCCCGGCGCACCTCCTGGTGCTCTCCGCCGACACCCCGACCGCGCTGGACGCGACGGCGCGGCGGCTCGCCGGCCGGATACGCGCCGACCGCCCGGACGGCGCCGGACTCGCCGACATCGCCTGGACGCTGCAGACCGGCCGCCGCGAACGCGCCCGCCGCGCCTACGCCGTGGTGCGCGACGCGGACGACGCCGTCGCGGTCCTGGAGGGCCGCGACGCCGCACGGCTGGTCACCACCGAGGGCCGGCCCGGCCCCCGCGCGACCGCGTTCCTGTTCTCCGGCGGAGCGGGCCTCGCCCCGAACCCGGAGCGCTACCGCGCCGAACCCGCGTACCGCGAGGCCGTGGACGCCTGCCGCGCCGCCGCCGGACTCACCGGCGACGCCCGCGACGACCTCCTCGGCGCCGGGCCCGGCACCGCCCCGGAGAGGGCCCGCCTGGCCGCCTTCACCCACGAGTACGCCCGCGCCATGACCTGGATACGCTGCGGCGTCCGCCCGGACACCGTGCTCGGCGCGGGCACCGGCGCGCTGATCGCCGCCGCCGTCGCCAAGGTCCTGACCGTCGAGGACGCCGTACGCCTCCTGCTCGACCATGCCCACGTCCTGCCCGGCACCCCGCCCGCCACGCCCGGCCGGACGGCGTCCGAACAGGACGCCGACGGCGCGGCGGACACCGACGAGGCCGTCACCGCGCTCGCCGCCGCCCTGGCCGGCGTACCGCTCGGAACGCCGCGCGTGCCCGTGCTCTCCGCCGCGCACGGCCGGCCCCTCACCGACGAGGAGGCGGCCGACCCCGCCCAGTGGGCGCGCGCCGCCCTGGCGCGACGCGCGGACGAGGCCCTGTCCGCCCTGCTCGGCGGAGCGACGCGGACCCTGCTGGACGCCTCCGCCGACGGGCGGCTGCTCGCCGCGGCCCGCACCCGCCCCGAACACACCGACGAGCACCTGTTGCTCCCGGCGCCCGCACCGGCGGCCGGCGGCGACCCCGACGGGCCGGCCGCCGCCCTCGACACCCTCGGGCGGCTCTGGCTCGGCGGCGCCTCCGTGCGCTGGCGCCGCGTCCACGGCGGAACCCGCAGGACCGTACCGCTGCCCACCTACCCCTACGAGCGGGAACGCCACCTGGTCGGGCCCTCCGAGCGCCCCGCCGCCCCGCCCACCGGACGGGAACAGCACGCGCACGGCGAACGCGCCGGGACCGCACCGCGCCCCGAGGACACCGCCCGCGGCCACGAGAGCCCCGCCCCACCCCAGGCCCCCGACGAGGGCACGCCCGAGGTGCTGCCCACCCTCATGGGCCTCTACGCCGAGATCCTCGGCCTGCCCGAGGTGACCGCCACCGACAACTTCTTCGACCTCGGAGGCGACTCCCTCGTCGCGGCCCGCCTCACCGAACGCATCCGCGAGGTGTTCCCCGTCGACGTCGACGTCCTGAGCGTCTTCGAGGCACCCGAACCCGCCGAACTCGCCGCCACCGTCGAAGAACTGCTGGCCTCATGACCCGCCCGGAACCACCCGCCCCGACCCCGAGGTCCCCCATGCCCCGCAGCACCACCGCGCCCCGCTGGCTGGTCCGCCGCCGCGAACGCCCCGAGACCGAGGCGAACCTGTACGTCTTCGCCCACGCGGGCGGATCGGCCGGCGAGTACCTGCGGATGTGGGCCGACGACCTGCCCGGCCTGACCGTGTGGGGAGTGCAGCTCCCCGGCCGGTCGGCCCGGCTCGCCGAACCCGCCTACCGAGACCTGCGCGCCCTGGTCGACGACCTCGTGGAGCAGGCCCCCTTCACCGGCCCCTGCGCCTTCTTCGGCCACAGCTTCGGCGCCCTCCTCGCCTACGAGACCGCCCGCGCCCTGCACCGCGCGGGCCGCGCCCCCGGCCGGCTCGTCCTGTCGTCCTGCCCGCCCCCGCACGTCATCGGCACCGGGCGACGGGACGCCCCCATGGCGGAGCTGCCCGACGACGAGCTGATCGCCGCGGTCGAGGAGCGCTGGGGACCGCTGTCGGACCAGGTCCACGACGACCCCCGGCTGCGCCGTCTCGTGCTCGGCCCCCTCCGCGCCGACATCGGCGTCCTGGAGAGCTACACGCCCACACCCGGCCCGCCCCTCCCGGTCCCCACCACCCTCGTCTGCGGCACCGACGAGGAAGGCCTCGGCCTGGACGGCTGGAGCCGGCACCTGGACCGCGTCACCGACCGGATCGCCCTGCCCGGCGGCCACTTCCACTTCCGCGCGGACCCGGCGCCCCTCCTGGACGTCGTCCGGGACGCCACCGGGTCCCTCACCCCCACCGAGCAGACGGGAGCCCCCGCCCGATGGACCACCTGACCTTCGGCCGGCGCTGCGGGCTGAGAGTCTCCGCCTGCGCGCTCGGCACCGTCAACTTCGGCACCGCCTGGGGAGGCGGCACCGACCGGGCCGGGGCGCTCGCCCTCCTCGACCGGTTCGCCGAGGCCGGCGGCACCCTCCTCGACACGGCCGACTGCTACCAGGACGGCCAGGCCGAGAGCTACCTGGGCGAGTTCCTGCACGGCCGGCGCGACCACTTCACCCTCGCCACCAAGTTCTCGTACGGGCTGAGCGCGGACGACCGGACCGTCCTGACCACCGGCAACTCCCGCAGCGCCATGATCCGCTCCCTGGAGGGCAGCCTCCGCAGACTGCGCACCGACCACATCGACCTGTACTGGGTCCACTTCCCCGACACCCTCACCCCCGTCGACGAGACCGTCGCCGCGCTCGACGACCTCGTACGCGCCGGCAAGATCCGCTACGCGGGCCTGTCCAACTTCCCCGCCTGGCGGGTCGCCCGCGCCGTCACCCTCGGGGAGCTGTCCGGCCGGTCACCCGTCGTCGCCATCCAGACCGAGTACAGCCTCGTCGAGCGGACCGCCGACCGCGAACTGCTGCCGATGGCCGAGGCGCTGGGGCTCGGCGCCGCCCTGTGGGGGCCGCTCGGCGGAGGGCTGCTGACGGGGAAGTACCGGCACAGCGCCGAAGGGCGCCTCACGGACTGGCACGGCCGCGTCATCCGCACCGAGTCCGACGGCCACCGCACCGCCGTCCTCGACGAACTGCTCGCCGTCGCCGAGGAGGCCGGTGCCCCGCCCGCCCGCGTCGCGGTCGCCTGGCTCACCACCCGCGCCCGCCGCGTCGGCGCCGCCCACGTCCCCGTCATCGGCCCGCGCACCACCGCCCAGCTGGACGACTACCTCGCGGCGCTCCGCCTGGAACTGGACGACACCCACATCCAGCGCCTGGACGCCGTCAGCGCCGTACCGCTCGGCTCGCCCCACGAGATCGCGCGCAGCGCCCGCGACGCGGTGCTGGGCGGCGACGCCGGCCGTGTCCGCCCACCCGTCCTCCCCGTCCCGTGACCGGCGCACCGAACCCGGCGCCGCCGCACGAGGGACGCCCGCGCCCCCGCGGCGAGGCGGAACTCGTCGGGGTGTGGCGGCTGGTCTCGTTCCACACGCTCGCCGCGGACGGCACGGTCACTCCGGGGCCGCTCGGCGAGAACCCGGCCGGCCTGCTCTTCTACAGCGCCACCGGCCACGTGGCCGTCCACATGATGCCCGCCGAAGGCCCCCCGGAGTACCTGAGCTACGCCGGGACCTGGCGCCGCGACGGCGACAGCGTCGTGCACACCCTCACGGTCGCCGGACACCGGGAATGGCTGGGCGGCGACCAGGTCCGGCAGCTGGAGCTCGACGGGGACCGGCTCACCCTCACCGGCACCGCCCTGTCCACCGCGGACAGGCGGGTCCTCGTGTGGGAGCGGACCGGCGCCCTCGCCCCCTGACACCCGCACCACCCCTTTCCCCGACCGCACGCCCCTTTCCGCACACCCACGGAGGCACGAGCATGGAACGACGTCCCGACCAGACGCCCGCGGAGACCGCGGACCACACCCCGAGCATCGCCGGCATGTACGACGTCTACGCGGGCGGCGGGCACGGCCACGACCCGGACCGGGAAGCCGCCGACGCCGCCCTGCGGGCCCTGCCCGGCCTGGACATCGCCGTCCGCGCCAACCGCGCGTTCCTGCGGCGCGCCGTACGCCACACCGCGCGGCTCGGCATCGGCCAGTTCCTCGACATCGGCTCCGGCTACCTCGCCGAAGGCCCCGGCAACATCCACGACGTGGCCCGCGACATCGTGCCCGACGCGCGCGTGGCCTACGTCGAACTCGACGCGGGGGCCGTGGACCACAACCGCGCCCTCCTCGACGGCGACCCCCACGCGGTCGCCGTGCAGGGCGACTTCCTCAAGACCGGCGACATCCTCACCGACCCGCGGATACGCGCCCTGATCGACCTGGACGAACCCGTCGCGGTGTCCCTCGCGGCGATCCTGCACTTCATCGAGGACAAGGACGACCCGTGGGGGAAGGTCGCCGAACTGCGCGACGCCCTCGCCCCCGGCAGCGCCCTGATCCTCTCCCACGCCTACGTCACACCCGAGCGCACCGGCACCGGCCCGGACGCCATCAAGGACGTCTACCGCGCCTTCGGCAGCCAGCTGCAGAACCGCGGCCCCGACGAGACCGGCCGCTTCTTCGACGGCTTCACCCTCGTCGAGCCCGGCCTGACCAACATGGCCGACTGGCGGCCCGACCCGGACACCGAGACCGGCCACCCCATGAGCCACAGCGGCGTCGTCGGCGTCGGCATCAAGGACTGAGCCCGCCCCCGCCCTCCCGGCGCCGCCCGCACCGCCCCACGCACGTACCCCGTCAGGAGCCTTCCTCCATGCCCCACACCCCCACACCGGAACGGAAAGCCGGCTACGACGTCATCGTCGTCGGCAACGGCGCCCTCGGCACGTCCACCGCCGTCGAACTGGCCCGCCGCGGCGCCGCGGTCGCCCTCGTCGGCCGCGCCGACCGCCCCTACGCCGCCTCCTCGGCGGCCGGGGCGATGCTCGGCTGCTTCGGCGAAGTCACCACCGCCCTGCTGGAGAACCCCTACGGCCGGGTCAAGTTCGACCTCGACCTCAAAGCCAAGGACGTCTGGCCGCAGTGGCTGGAGGGCATCTCCGGCGGCCTGTCCGACGGCCGCGACATCCTCACCGCGACCGGCACCACCGTCCTGCTCAACAGCGTCGGCACCGCCGGCATCGACACCGCCAACTTCCAGGCGATCCGCACGATGCTGGAGAAGCACGACGAGCCGTACGAGACGGTCGACCCCGCCGACGTCGCCTGGCTCGACCCCGACCCCAACTCCCGCCCCCTGCAGGCCCTCCACATCCCCGGCGAGCACGCCGTCGACTCCGGCAGGCTGCTGCTGCGGCTGGAGCGCACCGCGCGGGACCTCGGCGTCACCGTCGTGGACGGCCACGCCGCCCGCGTCATCAGCGACGGCGACCGCGCGGGCGGCGTCGTCCTCGCCGACGGCGAACGGCTCACGGCCGGGCAGGTCCTCCTCGCCGGCGGCGTCGGCACCCAGGACCTGGTCGACTCCGTGCCCGGCCTCGGCGACTGCATCCCCCGGCTCGTCGCCGGCTACGGCGTCTCCGCGGTCGTCACCACCCAGGACGGCACCCGCCCCGACTCCGTCATCAGAACGCCCAACCGGGCCTTCGCCTGCGGCCTGCACATCGTGCCCCGCGGCGCCGGACGCGTCTACGTCGGCGCCACCAACATCATCAGCCCCCGCCCGCTGGCCGACCCGATCATGCGGGACGTGCTGTTCCTGCTGGAGTGCTCGCACCGGCAGACCCGCCGCAACCTGTGGACCAGCACCGTCGAACGGATCCACGTGGGCAACCGGCCCGTGTCACTCGACGGGTTCCCGCTGCTCGGCGAGACCCCGCTGAGCGGCCTGTGGATGATGACCGGCACCTACCGGGACGGACTGTTCCTCTCGCCGGTCCTCGCCGCCGAGTTCGCCCGGCGCATGACCGGCGAGGCCCCCGAGCTCGACCTGGAGCCCTTCACCCCCGAACGGGCGCCCCTCCAGGGCGTCTCCCGCGACGCCGTCGTCGACACCACCGTCGAGCACACCCTGGCCACCGGCTACGAGCAGGACTGGCACGTCCCCACCGACTGGCAGGAGTTCTTCGACGTCGGCCTGCGCCCCATCCACGCCCAGTGGGCCGACGACCTCGACCCGGACTTCACCCCGCAGCCCGACCTGCTCGCCGCCTCCCGCACGGAGCCGCTGCTGGCGAAGTGGCTGCGCGCCTACTACGACAACTGCCGCGCCAAGTTCGGCACGCACGGCGAGGCACGCCCGGCCACGCTCGGCGACCACATCGACCGCGCCACCGCACTCCTCGGCCGCGTCCGCGTCCCCGCGCCGCGCGCCGACGCGACGGCCCTCGCCGCCCACGTCCTGCCCGGCATCGAGGACGCCGACGCCCCGGTGTCCGAGCAGGACGCCGAGCGCCTGTGGTCCCTGGTCGGCCGGCGCGCCGAACGCGAGCCGCTGGAGTACCTCACCGGCCGCACCGCCTTCCTCGGCCTCGACCTGGAGGTCGGCGAGGGCGTCTACATCCCGCGGCCGCGCACGGAGGACCTCCTCACCGAGGCCCTCGCCCACTGCGCGGAGGAACGCCCCCTCGCCGTCGACCTGTGCACCGGCGCCGGGGCGCTCGCCCTCGCCGTCGCGTCGCTGCGTCCCGGCGCGAGCGTCACCGGTGTCGACAACTCCGCGGCCGCCCTGCGGTTCGCCGAGCGCAACCGGGACGCCCTGGCCGACCGCCTCGACGCCGAGGTCCGGTTCACCGACGGCGATGTGACCGACCCGGCGCTCCTCGCCGACCTCGACGGCCGCGTCGACCTGGTGACGGCGGTACCGCCCGGCGTCCCCGACCGCGTCCAGCTGCCCCCGGAGGCGGCCTGGCAGCCGAGGACCGCCGTCCACTCCGGCTGGGACGGGCTGGACGCCGTACGGGCGGTGGCGGCGACCGCGTCCCGCCTGCTCAAGGAGGGCGGCGTCCTGGCCGTCGAGCACCACGACGCCCTGGCCGACGCCGTCGTGCGGATCGTGTCCGACGCCGGGTTCACCGCGGTCACCGGCCACGTCGACCGCGACGGACACCCGCGGTTCCTCATCGCCCGCCGCGCGGCGCGCTGATTCCGGCGGCCCTGCCCGGGCACAGTGGTTCCGGCACGGCCGGACCGTGCCGCCCGGGCAGGGCACCGGGCACCGGACACCACCACCGAGAGGAAGAGTCCGCTCATGCACGACACCTCGTTACGCGCCACCAAACGGGAGTGGACCGGCCTGGCCGTACTGACTCTTCCGTCCATGCTCGTCACGATGGACCTCACGCTGCTGCACCTCGCCGTGCCGCAGATCAGCGCCGACCTGAAGCCGAGCAGCTCCCAACTGCTGTGGATCACGGACATCTACGGGTTCGTCATCGCGGGCTTCCTGATCACCATGGGCAATCTGGGCGACCGCGTGGGACGGCGCCGGCTGCTCATGTTCGGAGCCGCCGCGTTCGGCGTGGCGTCGGTCCTCACCGCGTACGCCGGGACTCCCGAGACGCTGATCGTGACCCGGGCCGTGCTCGGCGTCGCAGGAGCGTGTCTGGCGCCCTCCACGCTGTCCCTGGTGCGCGGCATGTTCCGCGTACCGGCCCAGCGGACGACCGCCGTCACCATCTGGTCGAGCGGTTTCATGCTCGGCGGCGCCCTGGGCCCCGTGGTCGGCGGCGCGCTGCTGGAGTACTTCTGGTGGGGGTCGGTCTTCCTGCTGGCCGTGCCGGTGATGGCGCTGCTCCTGGCGGTCGGGCCGTTCCTGCTGCCCGAGTACCGCTCCCCGGACGGCGGGCGCGTCGACCTGACCAGCTCCGCCCTGTCGATGGTCGCCGTGCTGTCGGTGATCTACGGCTTCAAGGAGGTGGCGCGGCACGGCCCCGGGCTCGTCTCCGCGGCGGCGATCGTGGGCGGCGCGGCCGTCGGCTACCTCCTCGTACGGCGCCAGCGCACCCTGCCGACACCCCTGTTCAACGTGCGCCTCTTCGCCGACCGGGCGTTCAGCGCCGCCCTGTCGGTGCTGCTGGTGACCGTCCTGTTCCTGATGGGGCTGCAATTCGTCATCGCCCAGTACCTCCAGGGCGTGCTGGGCCTCTCGCCGCTGCGGACCGGGCTGTGGATCCTGCCCGCCGTGCTCGCCGGCCTGGTCGCCGCGCTGGCCGCCTCCACCCTGGCGGGCCGGGTGCCTCCGGCGTACGTGTTCGGCGCGGGCATGGTCCTGGCGGCCGTCGGCTTCGCCGTCCTGTGGGGGGTCTCCGCCGACTCGGGGCCCGGCCCCGTGGTGACCGCGTCGGTCCTGATGTTCGCCGGACTCGCCCCCATCTCGGCGCTCGGCACCGACATGGTCGTGGGCGCGGCACCCCCCGAGGAGGCCGGACCCGCGGCGGGCCTCTCCGAGACCTGCATCGAGTTCGGCGGCGCCCTGGGCATCGCCGTCGTCGGCAGCATCGCGGCCGCCGCCTACCGGGACAGCATGGCCGACCGCTACCCCGCCGGGGCGCCGGCCGGCGCCGAGGACACGCTCGGCGCGGCACTGGAGACCGCTTCGCGCCTGCCCGGCGAGGCGGGCCAGGCCCTCGCCGAGGCCGCCCGCGAGGCGTTCACCCGGGGCCTGCAGGTCAACTCCTACGTGGCGGCCCCGCTGATGCTCCTCGCGGCGGCGGGTACGGCGTTCCTCCTGCGCAAGGTGAAGCCGGCCGCCCACGACGACGAGCCCGAGCCGGTGCCCGGCACCGAGCGGCTGGACAGCCGCCCCGGCACCGCCCCGTGACCGCCCGGGAGCACGGCGCGTCCGGCGGTCCCTGACGCCGGAGCACTCGCCGCGCCCCCGGGCGGGAAGGCTCCCCGGTACGACGGGAACCGGACCGGCCGGCCCGGCGTTGCCCTGAGTGGGGGGTTGCCATGTCCCGTAGACACCGCGTGCGTTCCCTGGCGCTGACCGTGCCGCTCGCCGTTCTCACGCTCGTACTCCTGGCGAAGACGATGGGGTATCCGGCGTTCGGCATGTCCGTCGTGCTGGTCATGGCGCTGCTGTTCCTCGCCCACGCCATCCGCGACCAGTTCAGGGAGGAACCGCCCGAGCGCCCCGCGCCCCTGGGCCCACGCGACAGGACGTTCCTGGCCCTCGTCTGCCTCGTGACCGCCCTGGCGGTGGTGCTTCCCCTGGACCGCCCGTGGAACGCCCCGTGGTGGCCCGGCCGCCACGAGAGCCTTTCCCTGCCCGACCCCTGTGAGGCCGGCGTCACCGCCGCCGCGACCCTGGTGCCCGCCGGCGCGGTCACCGCCGAAGAGGACGACGACGGCCCGTACGGCCCCACGGCGCAGTGCGCCTGGCGCGACCCGGAGGGGCCGCAGCTGCGGCTGGAGTACCAACTCGTCGACTGGGAGGGCTCATTCGGCGGCACGGCGACGGACACGGCACGCGAGGTCTTCGCGGACGGCCTGACGATCGGCACCCGCTCACCCCTGCCCGGCATCGGCGACGAGGCGTGGCGCGTCGAGTCCTCCGCACTCCACACCGTGCGGGCCCGCAAGGCCAACGTGATCGTGGAGGCGACACTCATCAGGGCCCACGACGACCCACCCGGCCGAGCCGCCATGGAAACCCTCCTGCGCACGGCCGTGGCCCGCATACGCACCGGCTGAAACCCCGCACTCCCGCGCGTGGACGGCCGGCACGCCCCGGCGGCACGGGCTCAGGCCCGGCGGGGCTCAGGCGGGCAGCCCCGCCCGCCACTTGCGCCGCCGCAGGACGTAGTCGCTGAAGAGGTGCCGGCTCCGGTCGAGCAGGGCGCCGACCTCCGGATCGCCCAGGGGCTCACCGGGCGCCGGGTACCAGCCCTGCACGTACTGCCCCGCCCACGTACGGAGCTTCACGTCCGGGTCGTCCAGGGCCGCCACCGCCGCGCGCAGGCCCACCACTCCGCGACGACGCGTGAGGAGCCTGAAGGCGGCGACCCGCGTGTGCCGCGGCCACTTCGGCCCGGTGCGGCGCATCAGGTGACCGGCGGGCAGCGCGGTCGCGTACGGCAGCAGGGCGAGCGCCGTCTCCCGTACGACACGGGGGAAGGGATCGTCGAGCAGCGCCGTCAGCAGGTGCGGGTCGGTGGCGTCCAGTGCCCGCAGCCCCGCGACCGCGTGGGCCCGCACCCGGCCCGAGGGGTGGCCGAGCAGGCTCCGCAGCAGCGCCGCGTCGCCGCGGTCCCCGCACTCGGCCAGGCCGATGACCGCGCCGGGCGCCGCGGCGGGCCCGCCGGGCATCCGGCAGCGCTCGCGGTACCAGGCGGCCGGGTCACCCCCGTGCTGCCGCAGCACGTACCGGGCGCAGGCCCGCACCAGCCCGGACCGGTCGGTCAGAAACGCCTCGGCGTGCCCGGGCCGCCCGGCCCGCCGCAGCGCGGTGACGCCGGCCGACCGCGCCAGCGGCCCGCGCGCGGCCAGCAGCGGGCCGATCACCTCGTCGAACGGCCCCGCCTCCGGCAGCGCGGCGAGCGCGGCGGTGGAGCACACCTCCTGGACCACGGTGTCCGGGTCGCGTCCCGCCGCGCGGGCGAGCTCCCCGGCACCGAGCCGCCCGTGCTCGACGGCCAGCCGGTACGCGAAGCGCCGTACGGCCCGGTCGGGGTCGGCGAACAGGGCGTCGAGCCGTTCCCGGCGGGCGGAGCCGACGACCTCCGCGAGCAACTCGACCCCGTACGCGCCTCTGTGGCGCCGTCCCAGACGCAGGATGAGCGCCGCGAGGGCGGGTGCCGTCTCCGCGTCGAGGGTCCGGCGCAGCAGGTGGCGGGCGCGCACGCGGACCGGTTCGGCCCAGTCGGCGCAGCGGATGACGACCAGCGGCAGCAGACCCGCGTGGCGCGCGGCGAACGTGAGGGCGGCCTCGCGCACCCGCCCGTCGCGATGGCACAGGGCGAGCGCGAGCCGCGGCTCGTCGGCCTGCGCGAGGTCGGCGGGCGGCGGGGCGACGCGGCGCCGCCGCGGAACGTACGCCGACGGGCGCCAGGGCGTCCGGCGGACCTGGGCGTCCAGGGCGGTCCAGGCGCCGGGATCCGCCACGTCCACCACCTCGGACAGAGGCGTCCCCTTCGACAGCAGCACCACCGTGTCCACCCGTTCCCCGCCGCCCTCACCCATCGCCACTCCCGTGCGCCCGTCCCCGTACGCGGTGATCGTACGGACGGGGCCGGCCCGCGTCGCCCCGATTAACGCCGCACGGCCGGGTCCATGACTCACGGCTGGTCGGGGTGTGCCCCTCCGG
This sequence comes from Streptomyces sp. SudanB25_2051, assembly GCF_964272635.1. Classification (NCBI taxonomy): domain Bacteria; kingdom Bacillati; phylum Actinomycetota; class Actinomycetes; order Kitasatosporales; family Streptomycetaceae; genus Streptomyces; species Streptomyces sp. SudanB25_2051. Next base: position 75,957 of record NZ_OZ186787.1, on the reverse strand, counting down.
ACCGCCGGAGGATCCCGCGGGCCGCGCGGATCAGGGCGGCGTTGTCCGGGGCGGGGCTGCCGTCGGGGAGGTGGAGCACGTCCTCCAGGCCGATCCGGGTGTCCAGGCCGCGGGACGCCGCGAGACGGAGGACGGGCCAGGCAGCGGCGTCCTCGCCGTGCAGCAGGACCGGAGCGGCGGCCGACCCGAGGTCGCCCAGCAGACCGGCGGCGGCGCGGAGGGCGTCCCGCGGCGTGGTCTCGGTGATCTCCGCCAGGACGCGCAGGACCCGGTGCGACCCGGGCCATTCCAGGAACCGCCGTGCCGCGGGGGTGCCGGAGTAGACGCCGGCTTCGATACCGACCCCCAGGTCCAGCAGGGCAGAGGCCACCTCGGCGGCACCGTCCTCGTGCCAGTTCACGGAGGCGTGGTCCGGGAGCACGGTCCACGCCCGGACCTGCGCGGCGCGCGCCAGGGGGTCCGCCGTCGCCCACGCACCGGTGGTGACGCCGACGGGAACGCCCGGGACCGCCGCCCGTACCGCGCTGACGGCGGCGGCGACGGCGGCGGCTTCCAGCGTGTCCCGGCCGTCACCGTCCTTGGGATGCAGATGGACGTCCTCGGCACCGGCGGCGACAGCCGCGCGGGCCGCCACCGCCAGCTCGCCGGGGGTCACGGGCAGGGACGGGCACTCGTCGCGGCTCCGGGCGCCGTTGAGACAGACCTGCAGCATGACGACATCGTCGCAGCCGCGGCCGGGACGCCTCACGGCGGGGACCGGCCGGGACCTGCCACCGGGCGGCGCGGGCGCGCTCCACGGCGTCCCCGCCGGCCGCCCCCACCATCCCGCCGCCCCGGCCCCCTCACCGCGAGGCCGGCGGCGTCACCTCCCCGCGCCCATCAGCATCCCCGGCTCGACGTGCGTGATGGTCCCGTCCGGCGCGAAGTACACCCGCACCTCGTACAGGCCCGTCACGCCGCTGAGGAAGTCCGGCTGCCCGTAGTGCCACACCTGCAGCCCGAGCCGCTCGAAGTACGACCGGGCCAGCGTCCGCATCGTGTCGTCGCGGGTCTCCTGCTCCACCAGGCCGTGCAGCCAGCTCGCACCGCCCCGCAGATCCGTCACGGCCCCGTCCAGGTCGACCGGCCCGGTGTCGGAGAGACGCTCGTCGGTGACGGCGAAGAAGTCGTTGCCCAGCGAGGTGAAGGTGTGCCCGGCGACGTTCGCCGCGGTACGGGCCAGGGCGACCGCGACCGCCTCGCGCGGCCCGTACACGGTCAGATCGAGCCGCTCACCGGACAGCTCGGGCAGCCCCTCGGCGTCCGCCGGACCGAGACCGGCCGCTTCCCGGAACCGGTCGCGGACGTCCTCCGTGCCCGGGGCCCACAGGAACCAGCCCGCCTCCGCGTCGTACGAGCCCAGCCGCCGCCCCTTCAGGCCCCCGCCGGGGAACCGCAGCTCGCCGGCCTCCTCGTCCCACACCGGCGGGCGACCGTCGAAGTCGAGGTGCTCGCCCGCGTACCGCACCATCGCCCGCGTCCGCAGGACCGACAACGCGATCTCCCGCGCGGCGACGCCCAGCAGCGGCCGCGGAAACACCCGGTGCGGCGCGCCGGGGGAGAGCCGCGCCCCCTCCAGCCGCTGCTCAGGGCCCGCACCGCAGCGCGGCGCGCCCCCGTCGGCCCCGGTGACCTCCACACCGGTGACCTCCTCGCCCTCCAGCCTCACCACGACACGGTCGCCCCCGTCGAGTGCGCCCTCCACCCGGCCGGGCCCGTACTCCGGCTCGACGCCGTGCCGGGCGAACCAGCCCTTCACCGGCTTCAGCGCGGGCCCGGAAAGCATCGCCGCCCCGTTGCGCAGCGCCGTGGCGAGCCGGGCCGCGCGCGGCTCGGCCCGCGGCACGGCGGGGTCGTCGACGACCATGAACAGCCGGCCTCGCTCGTTCACCGCGCAGATCACCGCGCCCCGCGCGTCGAGCAGGCCCACGCACATCAGCAGCAGATGGTCGGCGGCGAGCCGCGGGTCGGGGAAGTGGTTCAGATCCGGCATGGGCTCGGTCAGCTCCGGGACGCCCGCGCGTTCGCCCAGCTCCCGCAGTTCGAGCGAGCGGGCCGCGATGGCGCTGTCCCGGTACGACTCGTTGGCCCACGCCCACATCCACGTGCCGTCCAGGGCGTAGGTGCCGACGACGTGGGCGCGCAGCGTGATGCCGGAGCGGGTGACGGACGGCTCGTCCCGGTCGAAGGACACCACCCCGGCGGGCACCAGGGAGTCGAAGAGGTCGAGCTGCTCGCACACCCAGGCGAGGTTCGGCCGGGCGAGGGCGAGGAGCTGGTCACTGAAGGAGACGGTCATGACGCTTTCCGGTCGTCGGGGAGGGCGGGGGCGATGCGGCCGGTGCTCGTACGACCGCATCGCACACGCCCTGAGGACTCCGGTACGGCACCGATCGGTTCCAGCCCCCGGCCCCCGCACGCGCGAAGACCGCCGACGGGGCGGTGGCGCACACCGCCCGTCGGCCGGGAGCCTCAGCCGATGATGGCGACGGGGGCGTCCCAGGCGTTGCGGTCGACGTTGATGGTGTGACCGCGGCGGGTCTCCTTGCTGTTGGCCTTGTACTGGTGGCCGCGGCTGTGCGGGGTGTACAGCTTCGGGTCCCAGGGCCAGTCCTTGGTGGTGGTCTCCTGGCCGTTCCACTGGGCGTACCAGAGGTTGCCCGGCAGGTCCGTGCGGTCCTTCGCGGTGGCGATCGCCTTGGCGCTGGAGGTGCTGAAGCCGTACAGGCCGGCGCGGTAGGTCTTGGCGCGCAGCGTCCTGGTGAAGGACCGCACGTAGGTGAGGGTCGCGTCGTTGCACGCCTTGTCGGCGATGTCGTACGACTCCATGTTGAGGTAGATGGGGCTGCCCGGCTCCATGCCGAGCGCCGCGGCCTTGGCGACCGCGTCGTTGGCGTTGCTCACGCCGACCGAGGCCGCGTTGGCGGCGGTGAACCTCTCCTTGTTGCCGCTCTTCTGGCACGGCGGCTGGGCGCCGACGTACAGCGGGATGATCCGCCAGCCGAGCGTGTCGACCGACTTCACCCAGGACTTCGTCAGGTTGGGCTGGGCGCAGCCGCGGTTCTTGCCGCCGACGTACACGGCGACGCCGCCGTAGTACGCGTCCTGCTTCCAGGCCTTCATCGCGGCCAGCGAGGGCGCCGTGCAGGCGTCGAACGCGCGGCCCGTGTACGTCTTCTGCGCCGGCCACGCGGGCGCGGCCATCGACGTCTGCGCCGCGATCCCGGCACCGGCGACCACGACGACGCCCGTGGCCGCGAAGGCGATGTATCGGTTCTTCCTGGACAACCGGTGCTTCGGCATTCCCCACCCCATACGACAGACCAGCTCGGGCCCCGGCCACCCGGAGCGCGCCCACCCTACCGAGGGGCGGCGGAACCGCCGTCGCCGGGCGCGCGTCCGCAGGCCCACCACCGGAGCCCGGAGGCCCCAGCCCCGGACACACGATGCCCGGCTCAAGGGGAGAAGGGGTGAGCCGATCACCTACGCGGCTCGGGCCCCGACACGGGGGACCAGGCGCGCGTCTGATCAGGAGAGCGCCGTCTCACCGCGGCGCGGTCGCGGCGGCCACGAACACCGGCAGCGCCAGGAAGAGCCGGTCGGTCCCGGCCCGCGCACGCTGCTCGGCGATCCAGCCGTCCGCCTGCTCCCGTGTGACGGCCCCGGCGGAACAGGCCCTCTCGGCCAGTCCGGTGAGCAACGGCAGGATGACCGGCCCGGTGAACACGCTGGTGCGCACTTCGACCGTCACATCGCCGAAGCGGGCGTCCAGGAGCAGGTTGCGGTATCGGCGGGCAGCGCGCGGTCCGGCGGTCAGGTCCGCGCGGGCGTGCACGATGGTGCGGGTGAGGTCCGGATCGCCGGAGTCGACGACGATGGTGTCCCAGTCCTGGCCGACCAGCGTGATCCGCCCTCCGGGCGCGAGCACCCTGCGGGCCTCCGCCAGCGCCCGGTCCGGGTCGGCCAGTTCATGGAACACCTTGTCGGCCCGGTAGCCGTCCACGGAGGCGTCCGTCAGCGGCAGTTCGTACGCCCCCGCGATCCGGAAGTCCGCCTCCGGCCACCGCCCGCGGGCGACGGTGATCATCGATGCGCTCGGGTCCACGCCGATGGCCCTCACCCCCCGCCCGGCCAGCTCCGCCACGGCCCGTCCCGCGCCGCAGCCCACGTCCACGACGGACGTCCCGGCGGTGGCGCCGAGCAAGTCGTAGGAGAGCTCGCGCAGTTCCTCGGCTCCCGGCAGTCTGTCGGCGGCGTCGAGACGCGCGATGAGGTCGCCCGTCGACCGGCTGGTCTGTTCCGTTTCCTTGGTCATGAGGGCCAGGCTGCGACTTAATGTCGGCATGAAGTCAAGCGCGCACCGAGCGCCCGTCGGCGGCCGGTCCGAGTCGACGGGCATCGGCGCCCTCGCCGGACGCTTCGGCCTGGCCACGCACGTCCTGCGTCACTGGGAGGCGATGGGACTGCTTACGCCCGCCCGCGACGCCGCCGGCCGCCGCCGGTATGGGACCGCCGACGTCACGCGCGTCGCCGTCATCCTGCGCGCCAAGGAGGCGGGGCTCTCCCTCGACGCCATCCGCTCGCTGACCGCTGCCGGCGATCCGGCGAAGCGGCAGGACATCCTGCGTGCGGAGGCCGAGGCGCTCCGCTCCCGCATCGCCGCCGCGCAGGCGTCCCTCGAACTCGTCGAATGCGCGCTTCGCTGCGCCCACGAGGACGTCACCCAGTGCGCCCATTTCCAGCAGGTGGTCGCAGACCGCACCGGCCCGCACGGCGCCGCCCCCGCCTGAACCCATGTCGCGCGCGTGGGTGCAGGACCGTGCCGGCCGTGGAGGGTGAGGTGGCCGGTGAAGGTGCGGGTGCCAGCGGGACGGGCACGCGGGTGCCCCCGCCCCGCCGCCCCGGCCCTCCAGGTCCTGCCCGGCCGATCTCGGACTGTGGGAGGAAGCCGTTCATGATGCGCATCCGAAGGGGCCGTGCCGCGTAGAACACCGGCTTCACTTCGACTGCGGCACCGCGGCTGGGGGAGACCCTGGGTGCGGTATCGCGATGTCCCGGGTCTGTCGGGAGCGGCGAATGCCGCCGTCCGGGTGCTCGAACGGGAGCGATGGTCCCCGGGCATCGTGGCGGTGGCGTTGAGCGTGTGGTCCGTGCGTGTCCACGGCACCAGACGCCGGTGGAGGCAATGGGAGGCCGAGTTCACCTGCCCGTGCTGCGGCGAGGGGTGGGCCCGGGACACGTTGCAAGAGGCTCTGTCCAGGCTTCCGCCAAGGGCCGCCGGTGAACTCCGGGCGCAGGTGGAGCGCCTGGACGCGGTGCTCCTCGGGCGTACGCATCACGATCCCATGGCGGACCCGGAGTTGGCGTGGTGGCATCGAAGGTGCTGACCGCGGCCATGCCGCCACTGATGCGTCGGCTCTCGCACGACTGGCCGGGGAGACGGGCACATTCACCGTCGCGGCAACCACCACCCGGGCTCGGACATGACCGGCCGGACCGACCCTGGTGCCGGATCAGGCGAGGCCCCCGTTGGCATCCGTACCCGGACCACGGTGGAGCCCTTCGTGATACGTTCCAGCCGCCGTGCACAGCCGCGAACCGAGGAGGTGAGACCGATCAACGCTTGGACAGGTCGGGCCTCCCTCCTCTGCATGGCCTGGGGAGTGCCCGCAGAGGCATCCCGAAAGGCTTGAAACGCTATGCGCTTCATCTCCGAAACGTCGTCCGACGGCGTTCGCGAACAGCTCTTCACCCTCGGTGAGATTCCCGGCGTGCTGTGGACGCCGGAAGGCGCCGTCGGTGCTCGTCCGCTCGTCTTGATGGGACACGGCGGCGGTCAGCACAAGAAGGCCCCCGGCATCCTGTGGCGTGCGCACCGCTTCGTGAGCGAGCTCGGTTACGCGGTCGTGGCGGTCGACGTACCCGCCCACGGGGACCGGCCGAGAGTCGAGGAATACGACCGGATCGCGACCGAGAACCAGGCTCGTCTGGAAGCCGGTGAAGAGCTGGCTCCGCTGATCGCCGGGTTCCAGGCGCTGGTGGCCCGCCAGACGGTGCCGGAGTGGCGGGCGGTCCTGGACGCGGTCCAGGAGATCGAGCACGTCGGCGCCGGACCGGTGGGCTACTGGGGGGTCTCCCTCGGGTGCGGCCTGGGCGTTCCGTTCGTCGCCGCCGAACCCCGGGTCCGCGCGGCGGTACTGGGCCTGGGCGGGGCGCCGGCCTCGGCCGGGGCTGCCGCGGCCATCACGGTCCCCGTGGAGTTCTTGGTGCAGTGGGACGACGAGCGGGTGCCGCGAGCGCGGAGCCTGGCACTGTTCGACGCTTTGGGCTCGGCTGAGAAGTCGCTGCATGCCAACCCCGGCAAGCACGGGGAGATCCCCGCGTTCGAGCTGGACAGCACGGTGAGATTCTTCTCCCGGCACCTGGGCTGAACCTCCGCCGCCCGTGGCCCGTGGCGCGCCGATCGGTCCCGCTCCCTCGGCGCGCTCACGGAGGGACCCTCGGCTCTGGCAGATGCGAGCTGTGCGCGTGGAGGACCTGGGCGGCTCGTGCGTCTCCATGTTCCTTCCCTTGAGTCTTGAAGAGGGCTGGATCGACGAGCAGCGGAAGCTGCTCGGGCAGGTGGTGCGGGAATGGCCGAGCGAAGTGCTGGAGTCCTCACCGGGCGCCTATGAGTGGCGGCGCTGAACTGCGGCCAGGCGCCGTCGGCAGATGAGTGCACGCCTTCGAGGGTGGACCTTCGCGGCCTGTGGCGTCGAGGCGAGTTGAGAGGCGGGTGTGGGAGTGACCGAGGGACGAGGAGGAGCGATGCGGTGTGCGCACTGCCGGCGTGCGGTCGTGTGTCGGCAGCCGGCGTTCGGCGGCCCAGCCTGCCTGGGGCAGATCCACGTGCACAGCAACGAGGAGGCATGCTTCCCCGAGCAGGGGGCGGCGAGTCCACGCGCCCGGCCGCCCGGCGGGTGCGGCTGCAAGGGCCCGGACCTGAGGGCATTCACGACCGACGCGCCTCCTCCGCCCCCGCCACCGAGGACCGTCACGGATTAACTGGCCGAGGCCGGCACCCCGGCGGCGCACGCACCCCCACGAGAGGGCCCGAAGGCAGGCCCTGGGCGACCATATCCGGGGCATTGCCCTGCAAGGGTGTGGGCGTGTGCGGCGGCCGGAGCCCCCGCGCGACGGGTCGGGCGGCGGGCTGCCGACGGCTGTCAAGGCGGCGGCGGTCAGGCGTCGGGGTCGACTTCGGGGTGGGTGAACCGCACGGGCTTGCCCAGCGACCGGGCGTAGGCGATCTCGGCCCGAGTGCTGTCTCCGATGTAGTCCCCGACCACGAGCACTTCGTCAACGAGCCGGATCTTCGCCCGGTGCAGTTCGTCGAGTCGGACCTTCAGCGCCCTCGCCTCGGCAGGATCGGCCCAGAGCTCGTGCGGCGACTTCAGGTCACACCCCGGCTTGACGACGATCCTTCCGGCCTGGGTCTCCCGCACCTCGGCCTCGGCCATCTCGGTCATGAACCGGGTGGAGCCGCAGATCACGACGATCCGCGGGAGGCTCAGCAGCTTCTTCGCCTCGGCCAGCGTCTCCTCGGGGGTGAGCGGCTGCGGATGCGACACGGGTTCCTCCTGGTGGTGGGGTCCGAGGAGCGGAGACGAGAACGAGGGTGTCCGAGAACGCCTTGCGGCGGACGACGTGGACACCCTCGCCACGCACCCTATGCGACGACCGGCGACATCCTGAAGGGCGTCCCGGCCTGGCACCGTGGCACCCGCCGGTCGGGCATGACACCGCGCCCCGAGCGATGGACCCCGGCAGGTCAACGAGGCGTGCGAGGTGCAACCTGACCTCGAACGGCCCCGAGGGCGCGACCCCAGAGGGGCGGGGCCGTAGCCAGTCACGTCACGCGCCCCCGCGCACCGACCGCCGCCATCCGGCACAACCGACCCGACCGGGCAAACCGATCCACGGTCACCACCCCTCGCAAAAGACCACCTAGCGGAAGGCGTCCGCGTGCTCCTCCGCCCACGAGCGGAAGGTACGCGCCGGGGCCCCGGTGAGCTCCTCCACCGTGGAGGTGATCAGGTTCGACGCGGGCCGCGCTTCCGCGCTGGCCAGCAGGGCTTCGACGAGAGCGGGCGGCCGTCCGTCGGCGAGCATCTGCCGCCGAGCCACCTCCAGGGGGACCTTCTCGAAGCGCGTCGGATGCCCGATCACTTCCCCGATCGTCTGGACCTGCTCCGCTCTGCTCAGTACCTGCGGACCCGTCAGGACGTACCGCGCACCCCCGTGCCCGCCTTCGGTCAGCGCGCGGGCCGCCACGGCGGCGACATCGCGCTCGTGGACGACGGCCGTTGCGGCGATGCCGGGCCCGCGAACGACGCGCGTGGCGCGGATCTGCTCCGCCCACCCGCGCGCGTTGGAGGCGATGGTGTCCGACCGCAGGACGGTCCACTCCAGGCCCGACTTCTCGATCAGGCGCTCCATGTCGGCGTGGAGCTGGTTGATCGGGTCGGTCTGCCGTTCGGCGTCCTCGTCCACGCCGGACGAGGAGACGTAGACGACACGGGGAGCCCGCCGCGCCATCGTCTCCAGTACGGCCGGGGCGTGCTCGGTCGTGAGGAACGGCCAGATCAGAAACACCGCGTCGATCCCGGCCAGCGCTTCTTCCAGGGTGTCCGGCCGGGACAGGTCCCCGCCCACGACTCCGACTCCGTCCGGCAGCGCGGCCGACCGGGGGTCACGCGCCAGCGCACGTACAGCGGCGCCGGCCTCCCGCAGCTCGTCCACAACTCGCCGTCCGACATTGCCGGTTGCGCCCGTCACAAGAATCTCACTCATGATCGAACCAGCCATCGAAGGCGGTGCCCGTATTCCCGCCTGGCGGCCGAGGTGCCGCGAAGACGCGGACGCGGTGTGGGCACCGCGGCCCGAGACGGCCCCGAACTACTCTGCCCCGGCCTCGAAGTCCTCCACGAAGTAACTGTCATGCCGGACGCGGAACTGCTTGAGCTCCTCCCCACCGCGCCGCGACATCTCCGCGACCCGCTCGAAGTACTCCTCGCGTGGAGCCCCCGGGGAGAAGAGCATCAGCATGGACATGGGCTCGTCCGTCACGTTCTTGAAAGCGTGCAGACCGCCGGGCGGTACGTACAGGAAGTCGCCCGCGCGGCCCGTCACCCAGCTCTCGCCGTTGTAGAGCTCCAGCTCGCCGGAGAGGATGTAGAAGGACTCCGACATCGCCTTGTGGAAGTGGGTCTTCGCCCCGGCGGACCGGGGCCCCAGATCCACCTTGTACAGGCCGAACTCGCCGCCGGTCGCCAGGTAGTGGGTGGTGGCGCCGGGCGAGGAGATGTCCGGCGGGGTGTCGGCCGGGCGGAAGACGGCGTTCACCACCCCTGTCGCGCCGTGGTAGCGGGCTGCCGGGTACGCGAGGTGTTCCGGGTACGACATGGTGCGCTCCTTGGTCGGGTCGTCCACGGGCATGGTGGCCCCGGCGCCTGGCGGGCGGCATCGGGCTTGCGGTCGATCTCGGACCGCGCCGGGCCGAGGACCGGGGACCTACGGCTCGTTCCGCACCCGTGACGTCACCCGGGAGGACGTACGCGGGCGGTCCAACTCCCCGCCGGTCCTCCCGCCGCAGCGGAGGGAGGCGACGACACGGGCCGGGCAGTACGCGGCGGCGCGCCACACGTCCGCCACCCGCCTCCCGAGGCCGACGAGCCACGGCCTCGGCGAGCACTTGGCGGCCGCCGCCCCCGCAGGGACTCCCCGGAGCCACGCCCCGACCGCGCTCGCCGTACTGGACAAGCCGAAGGCTCCCTGATGTCCTTCCTGGCATGACGCGACCCTTACGACTGCGACCGGGACTGGCCGCGTTGACCGCATCGGCGCTGCTGTGCGGCCTCGCCTACGCGGCGGGCGCCGTCGGCGAGGCGGGCGCCGCCCGTGAGAGGAGCGCCCGCGCACCCGTCACCGCCCCGGCTCGGGACGACCCGTCCGCCGGCCCCGGCCTGCACCGGGCGCTGGCGGCACTGGAGAGGTCCTACGACGGGCGGATCGGCGCGGTCGGCATCGACCTGGCGAACGGGCGGACGGTCGGGTACCGGGCCGGTGAACGCTTCCCGTTCAACTCCTCGTTCAAGGTGTTCGCCTGCGCGGCGGTGCTGCACCAGGCGCGCACCCGCGACCCGGGGCTCATGGACCGGGTGGTGCGCTGGAAGGCCGCCGACATGACCGGCTTGACGGGCAACTCGCCGGAGACCACCGAGTACACCGACACCGGCATGACACCAGCGCAGTTGTGCCGCGCCGGGATCACCAAGTCCGACGGGTTCGCGGGCAACCTGCTCCTGAAGCGGATCGGCGGCCCGCGTGGCCTGACGGCGTTCTTCCGCGCGACCGGTGACCGGACGAGCCGCCTGGACCGGCCCGAACCCTGGCTGACCGAGTGGGAACCGGGCGAGAGGCGGGACACCACCACTCCCTCGGCGGCCGCCCGGACCTTCGCCGCGCTCACCACGGGAGACGCCCTCCACGCCGGCGACCGGGCGCGCCTGGTGGGCTGGCTCAAGGCGAGCCTCACCGGCGCCAACCGGATCAGGGCGGGCCTCCCCAAAGACTGGACGGTCGGGGACAAGACCGGTACCGGCGGCGCGGGCAACCACGGAACCGCCAACGACCTCGCGGTCGTATGGCCTCCCGGCTCCGAGGCGCCGCTCGTCCTGGCCGTCTTCACCCGCCGCAACCACGACGACACCCCGCACGACGACAAGGTCATCGCGGCCGCCGCGACCGAACTCGCCTCGGCCCTGGGCCGGCTCTGACCGCCCCCGTCCGGGGGCCGCCGCACCAGCAGGTCAAGGACGGGCGCGCCGGCGGCGGAGCAGGGCTGCGCCCGGCACCGCCAGCACCGTTCCGCAGGCCAGCCAGAAGACGAGCTTCCCGGCCGGCCCGTTGACCGTCCGCAGCTCCCCGTCGTCGTGTCGGCAGAAACTGTCGGGAGGGAAGTACTGCGACACCGGGACACCGGCTCCGTGGCAGGGCGACGTGTCCGGAAAGAGGACGGGCTGGGCGCGCTGCGAGAGGACCCCGCCGAGGATCACCACCACCCACCCGGCCGCCACCCACACGGCGAGCATCCCGCCCGGGATGCCCAGCCGCCGCCCCAGCAGCCACGCCAGGGCGGACGGGACCGCGAAGACGACGAGTACGAGGGTCAGTAAGAGCAGGCCGGTCATGACCGTGATCCTCGCAGAACCACGGCCTGGGGTACGCAGCGGGAACCTCCCGGCCGCCCAGCGGGCGCCGCGCCCGGCGGGGGAGTGGGCAGGGTGGCGGTGGCCTGGCCGTAAGCGCGTCCACCGCCACGTCGCGTACGGCCCCGTCTGGGAACACGCCGGCGACGAGGCGCCCCTCCGCCAGCTGATCACGGTGTGGGACGTGCGCAGGCAGCGACGCCCACGCCGCCTTCGACGCCGGGCCGCCTCCTCGGGGCGCGGGACCTCGCCCTGCGACGCCCGGAAGACCCTCTCGTCGTCCTTCGGCAGGCCGCCTATTCGACCAGCCGGCCGCGAGAAAGGTTGCCGTCACGACCGCCGCACTCCGCACCACCGGGCCGCGGCCGCCGGCCCGTCCGCATCGTCACGCACGGAACACCGCTGCGACGACTGGCAGCACGAGGGCCCGGTGAACCGGAAGGTGGGACGCCGCAGGGTGTTCCGGGGGCCGGTCATGTGGTCAGACGCCACAGGGACGTGGTCTCGGCGCGTCGTGCCGCGTGGAGCGGGTCGGAGGTGTCGTGGGCGCGGGGGTGCCGGGGCCTGGCGTCGATCCGGTCCACCACGCGGAGGTTCGCTGCCCGGATGGCGTCGAGGAGGTACTGACGTGTCCGCAGGCCGAGGTGTTCCGCCAGGTCGGACAGGATGAGCCAGCCCTCGCCACCCGGCCGGAGGCGAGCGGGGAGCCCGGTGAGGAAAGCGCGGAGCATGGCGCTGTCAGGGTCGTAGACGCCTCGCTCGAAGAGGCTGGTGGGACGCGCGGGGAGCCAGGGCGGGTTGCACACGACCAAGTCGGCGCGGCCTTCGGGGAAGAGCCCGGGACCGGACACCTCGATACGGTCGCCCAGCGCGAGCCGCTGCGCGTTGTCCCTGGCGCAGGCCAGGGCGCGGGGGCTGATGTCGGTGGCGACGACGCGGTGGACGCCGCGGCGGGCCAGGACCGCGGCGAGGACACCGGTGCCCGTACCGAGATCGAACGCCGTACTGGTGCCGGGGCCGCGTAGGACCGCCGGAGGCAGAGGCGTGTGGGCGACCAGGTCGACGTACTCGCCCCGGACGGGGGCGAACACGCCGTAGTGGGGGTGGATGCGGGCGCCGAGCGCCGGTACGTCGACCCCGTGCAGGCGCCACTGGTGAGCGCCGATCACTCCCAGCAGCTCCCTCAGCGAGACCACCGTGGGCCCTTGCGGAGGGCCGTAGGCTTCCAGACACGCCTGGCGGACGTCGGGAGCGCGACGTACGGCCAGGTGGTAGTCGTCGTCCAGCAGTACCAGGAGTCTTCCGAGCACGCGGGCGCGGTGACCGCTGCTGCGCCGGTGCAGGTGGAAGGACTCGCTCGGGGTGGTGCTGGAAGGGGGTGTACGGCGGTCGAGGCGGCGGCCCATGGCCCGCAGCAGTTGCCGGGCGTTGTGGAAGTCGCCTTGCCAGAGCAGGGCCGTTCCCTCACACGCCTGGCGGTAGGCGTGGTCGGCCTTCGTCCGGTCGTCGGCGAGGACGGTCCGCCGCGGAAGCGGGGCCCCGTTCTCGGAATGCCAGCGGGCGGACCGGTGGGTGTTGCCTGTGGGCCAGTGGATGGTGGACACCACGTACTCCTCGTGTCGAAAGTGCGGGAACGCGAGAAGCACTTCGACGGGGAGCAGGCTGAAGCCGCGCCGGCCCCATGGGGCGGGCGCGCGGGTGAGTCAGGTGGCCGTTACCGCTCTCGCCGCGAAGTGCGGGAGCGGACGTCGTAGACAACCATGCCGAGCATCGAGGTCAGCCCTTTCGCCGAGTGGCAGCAGACTCGCACACGTGCCGCCCGGAGTGCCAACCGGCGGGAAACGGCCTACGAGCAGTGCGCATCGGCGGCCGGTCAGTCGGCGCGCAGGCGCGCGGCCTGCTCGGTGCCGACATCGGTGGTGCGCCGCAAGTACCGCTCGATCACGGCGAGTTCGTCGTCGGTGAAGTCCTCCAGCGCCTGCGCGAAGGCCCGGCCGGGAGCGCCCCAGGCGGCTTCGACCTCGGGGGTGCGGCCGCGGGTGAGGCTGACGAGCGTCTTGCGCCGATCGTGCGGGTCGGGGTGGCGTTCGGCGAGGCCGGCCTCCTGGAGGCGGTCGACCAGGCGGGTGGCTGATCCGGAGGTCAGCCCCGTCAGCTGCGCGATCTCACCCGTGGTGCAGGGCCCCGGCTCCAGGGCGAGCAGGCTGACGCACTGCAGGTCGGTGGGGTGCAGGCCGAGGTGTTCGGCCATGGCCTGGTTGAACAGGGTGTACGCGGCGTGGTGGCGCCGGGCCGTCACGGTGACCGCCTCGACCAGCTCCTCGCGGGTTCGTTCTGCCATGGGGTCGTCTAACCTCCTCGCCATACCTGCGCCACGCAGATAATGTGTGATGCAGATTCTACCTATCGACACCCGGGAGAGCCCATGACCGTCCACACGCCCGAGCAACTCCGCGCCCTCTACGGCCGCTGGAGCGAGGTCTGGCGCGGCGACTTCAGCCACGCGGAGGAGATCCTCGACCCCGGCTTCGTCGTCCACCAGGCCCGCCCGGACGGCAGCGACTCGGAGGCCACCACCGGCCCCGAGCGCCTGATACCGGAAATCGAGCAGACCATGGCCGCCTTCGGCGACATCGCCATCACGGTGGACCTCGGCCCGATCGTCGACGGCGACCTGGTGGCCGCGCGCTGGACCATGCGCGCCACCTACACCGGTGGCATCCCCCAGGCCACGGCTCCCATCGGCACGAAGATCTCCTTCAGCGGCAACGACATCCTGCGCGCCCGCGACGGCCGGTTCGTCGAGTACTGGACCTGCACCGACATCCTCGACGGCCTGTCCCAACTCGGCGCCATCTCAGGCCCGAACGGCCCCGCACCCCACTGACGGGCACAGCAGGCGCGTGTGCCGGCCCCTCACCCCGGCCCCTCAACTCCACGTCGCCGACATCAGCGTTTCAGGCCGGCCGGCGCCGACTCGCCTCGACGCTGAGGCGCCCCAGGAAGCCGCGCTGCGTCCGAACCAGCGCCATGGACCATGGAGTACGGGACTCGAAGCCGCCCGAGGGCTGGGCGCCCTACCGCGCCCAGCCCGCCGTGGTCGTATTCCACTGCCACTGTTGTGAAACCTTCCGCGAGGCTTGAGCGAGCTGGGGGCCGAAGTGGGGCGGCTCGGGCTTTGAGCTGCCTAGAAGCGAGGCAGTTGCGGCAGTTGGTGCGGCAACAGGCCGTCACCAGGAGCGCCCGGTCCTCCAACGGCAGCCTCCACGGCCGGCCTCTCCGGACCGCGTCAGCTCTTTCGTGCGCCGTAGCCGTCAGCCGAGGTATCGCTGCGGGTCCGCAGCCCTGAGCAGGCACGCGCGGTCGTCTGCGCTGATGAATCCGTCCGGAGAAGACTCGTCCTCCAGCAACGTGTGCAGGGCGGAAGCGTGTGCGGCGAAGGCGGCCCTGCACCACTCGCGTTCCGGGTGATCGCAGTCTTAGGTACGAGCAGCCAAGCGGAAGGGTACGCGGGCCCAGTGACATCGGCTGGCGCACGCCGGGCGGTTCGTCGATCGTCAGGGTCGTCGCGCCACCCGCAGCCGCGGGTCGATGCCCAGGCCCCGTGGTCGGTACGCGTCGGACAGCCGCGGCGACCGGCGGTGAGTTTGTCCTCCATCAGCCAGCAGGGGGTGGTGCCGTAGTCATGGCGGCAACGAGCGAGTGGGCCAGGGCGCGAAGGTAGCTCTCCACCGTCCTGGTGTCGGGGACCGGTGCTTTCGCCGTGCCGCGACGTGACAGGGGTCTGGGGTTATGGCGGTGAGGTTCTCAGGGAAACATGACGGGGCCTGTCAGGTATGACGGGCAGGCTCCTGCCGTCCAGCGCCATGGACAGAACCGAAGGAGCCCTCATGGCAGTCCCGAACATGGTGATCGTCTACGTGTCCGACGCACCGGCGTCAGCCCGTTTCTATGCGGAACTGTTCGACATCAAACCGAGCTTCGAAACGCCCACCTTCATCTCGTTGCCCCTCACCGGCGGTTTCGAGCTGGCTCTGTGGAGCGGGGTATCGGACGACCTGTCGGTGCCGCGTACCAGTGAGCTGTGCGTGACCGTGGACGGCGATGCCGAACAGATCGACCGGCAGTTCCAGGAGTGGACCGCGAAGGGCGTCACGACAGTGAAGGAGCCGCACGACACGGTGTTCGGCCGCACCTTCGTCGTCGCCGACCCCGACGGCAACTTGATCCGGGTGGCACCCGTCGACTGACGTACCGCCTCCATCGACACACGAGGCGCTGCGGCGGCGAGGTTGGCCCGACGCCCGGTCAGACGCCGACCAGGTAGTTGCCTGCCTGGTAACCCACGTGTGGGTCTTCAGCTGAAACCGTCGTCTGAGAGGTGGGGGCCCCGCGCCGCGGCGGGGCCTTCCCTGCGCAGGCAGGCGACAGCGGGGAGAAGGTAACGTCAGCCTGGCCCCGGTCGACCTGGTCTGGGCGCGGCTGGACTGTCCGGCTGCCCGTGGCCTGATGGAGGCCGTCGACCGCCGCGAACTGCCCCGTGTGGTCCGGTTCGCTGGTCGTACCGACTGGCCCCGGGTCCTCGCCGACCGGCTCGCCCGCCCGTGTGGCTGACCAGATGCGGTCGGATGGGCGGACCAAGGATCCGGTGGGCTGGCTGATCGGCCGAGGGTCTCCGGCAGCGCCGACTGTGCGCGGAACCGCGGTGCCACGAGGGCAATGTTGCATCGTCGAGCGGGTATCGCATGCCGCGCGGGCAGAGCGCCGTGCAGACGTCGACCGGCGACTGCACGAGCGGGTGACCGCCAGGCATGGGCCCGCGAGCTGGAGGGGGAGCAGGTCTGTGCGGGGAGGCGCTACGGCGAGACAGCAGCTCGGCGTCTGTTCACCAGCAAGTTCGTGGACAAGGTGCAGCGCCTCGCGGACTTCGGCCACCTCGAACTCGGCTACACCCCATGTGGGCAGCCACGAACAGTGTCGACCGACCCGAGTCGCGCTGCGGCGAGCAGGGTGCACCTCGTGCGGGTGCGGGGGCGAAGCTCTGGACGGCTCGCTGGAGCGACTGGTCCGGCGACGGTCGATGAAGGCGCGATGGGCTTCGATAGTTTCAGCCGGTAGATCGCTCATGGTGGAGCCGGGTATGGGAACTGCCTGACTGCCCCAGTTGAAGCGCTGGTGGCGCTGACCGTGGCGGCGTCAGTCGTCGGCTGCGACGAGGAGAGTCAGTGTTGCTGCCGGGCGGTCGATGAGGACGAGTTCGTGGTAGTCAATGTGGATCGGGCCGTAGTCGTGGAAGGCATTTTCGGGAAGCTGTCCCAGCAGGTATCTGCTGGTTGCCGTACGGCATGGGGTGTAGATCTCCTGGCGCAGGCGGCTTTCGAGTGGCCCAGGGATGTCTCCATGCTGGGTGGCCCAGGAGTGGACGACACCGAACGCCACCTCGGCATCGACGGCCTGGTAGGTGCCAGGGGTGATGTGGTCGAGCCTCCACTGGCCGTGCCGTGGCCAGTCTTGCACGCCGGCTCCGTCGTAGGTGTCACGAAACTGAGGATGCGCAATCAGGGCGGTCAGCAGGTCTCGGTCGTCCAGTGCCCTGGACGATAGCTGGAAGCGCTTGGTGTTAATCCAGCGGAAGCCATGGGAGCCCCCGCCAAAGTCGAAGTCTCGGAAGTTGATGAAAGGGCTGTCCAGGTGGACGAGGGCGGGCACGGGTTCCACGGTGGTCATCATAGACTTTGACGCCCCGCGGGGATCTGCGGCCTGGCCAGTGACTGTTCCTCGCGACGCCCTGGTCCGGGACCGGCACCTCCGCTCGGATGCACGGGTGAGTCGTGCGTCGGCTGACGTCGGTGCGTACGCGGCCTCAATCTCCGGCGGTGGCTCGCTGCCAGTTGATGGCGACGTGATCTCGGCCGTGGGACTACCCCCGCAGGAGTGGGGCGATCGGCCGTTAGCGCTCCGGGCGCTGGTCCGGATCGGGCTACCCATCTGTACTTCACGCTCACGGGTGAGTGGCGTTATATGACTCGTCAATGGACCTCCGGACTGGATGGGGTAGTGGGGTCAGAGTTGGACTGTTTGACGTTCGCCCGGCAGGCGGCGGGGCCCCAGTAGCGTCAGTGCACTCATGGCGAGAGCAAGGCGAGCAATGGGCGATGCGGGCTCCAGGTGAAGACACGTAGCAAGAGCCGCGGCAACCCTCAGCCGCGAAAGCCCTGGAACGAGATCGTGCCGGGACTGTGGATGGGGGGCACCGCTGGGTGCTCGGCCCCGGTGAAAGCCAGGAGCCATCGTGGGCAGCGACTTCGGCTGATGATCAGCCAGTTCACTTCGATCAACCCCTGACTGCCGCAGAGCTCGGCATCGTGCAACAGCTCGCCCGACATGCGGCACAAGCCGTTGGCGACGGACAGCGCACCTCCGGATCGTCCCCTCCTTGGCCATGAGCACGGCCGTCCCCCGCCACGACCGCTTGTCGCCGCCCGGTGTCCCGCCCGATACGGGAATGGTCCGCACCGTCCGCCCGTCTTTGACCAGCGACAGCCGCTTCGCGTCCAGGTCGACCCTCACCACCTGCGACGCGCCGACCGTGAACCCGGTCCGGTAGTCGCGGACGAACCAGCCGTCACCCGAGTCCGTCCCGTTCAGGTCCGCCTCCAGCGTGACCTTCGTCCCCGGCTTCCAGTACGCGCGGGGCCGCCAGTCGGCCCGGTCGCGCCCGGAGTGGTCGGTGACCCAGCCCCACGACCCCTCGGTGCCGTTGGACGTCGTCACCTTCAACTGCCGCTCCACGTCCGCCTTCCGCTTCACCGGCCGGTCGAAGACGATCGACAGCGGCTGCCCGATGCCGACGGTCGCGTTCTTCCCGGGCGCCAGCGTCAGCCTGTTCACCCGGTCGGCCTTCTCCGTCGTGAAGGCGGACCGCGTCGTCGCCTCCTTCCCGTCCGTGCCCCGCGAGACGACCTTCACGGTGTACGCGGCGCCCGGCACCGCCTTGCGGTCCGAGGTCCAACGGGTCCCGCCCGCCGCGGACCTGCCGGTCAGTCGCCCGCCGTCCGCGGCCGTGACCGTCACCGACGTGATCGTCCCGCCGGCCGCCGTCACCGTCACCTGCTTCCCGGCCTCCGGCTTCACCACGGTCACCCGCGCGGGCGCCCCGCCCTGCTCCGCCCCGCCCGAGGGCGCGGCGGAGGAGCCGGGGCCGCTCGCCGCCCGGGCCGTGCAGGCGGTGAGGCAGACGGCGAGGGCGACGGCGGCAAGGGCGGGCCGGGACGTGCGTATCGGCGGCACGGAGCACCTCCGGAAGAGGAGAGAAAAGGGTGGGATGCCCGGACTCTAGGCGGCCCGGGAGCCCCTCGGCCCCGCCGGAGGCCCATGTGACGGGCGCTGGTGGGAAACGGTCATCGTCCCGTCACAGACGCCGCGCGGACCCGTCTCATCCGGCTGTGAGCCTGCTGTGCGCCGCGCCACCGAGGGGCGGCCGGACAAGGAGGACCGTTGTGTCAGCGCTGCTCGTGACGCCCGCACCCGTGAAGCGCCGCCCCGCCGCCGCGCCGCCGCCCGGCGGCCCGCTGCGGCTCGGCCCCGTCTCCCCGGAGGTGTACCGCGCCTTCCTCGCGGCCCGCTCCACCGGCGCTGACGGCCCCAGCTTCCTCCAACTCCCCGCCTGGGCCCAGGTGAAGGAGGGGTGGAGCCACCAACTCATCGGCTGGGGACCCGAGACGGGCGCCCTCACCGGCGTCGCCCTCGTCCTGCTGCGGACCTTCCCCGGCACCCGCAAGCACTTCGCCTACCTCCCCGAGGGGCCGGTCGCCGACTGGGCCGACCCCGACCTCGACCGCTGGCTCGACCCGCTCCTCGCCCACCTGAAGGCCTCCGGCGCCTTCGCCGTACGCATCGGGCCCGGGCCCGCCCACCGCCGCTGGACCGCCGCCACCGTCAAGGCCGCCACCGGGCCCGGCCGCCGCCTCGGCGACGTCCTCGCCGACGAAGTCGACCCGCTCGGCACCGCCGTCGCCGAACGGCTCCGGGCCCGCGGCTGGAAGCGCTGCGGCGGCGACTCCGAGGACGGCGCCGACGCCCAGCCCCGCCACGTCTTCCAGATCCCGCTCACCGGCCGCACCACCGACGACCTGTGGTCCGGGCTCAACCAGGAGTGGCGGCGCAACGTCCGCAAGGCCCGCACGTGCGGCGTCGAGATCACCGTCGGCTCCGCCGCCGACCTGCCGGAGTTCCACCGGCTGCTGCGCGTCACGGAGGAGCGCGACGGCTTCCGCCTCGGCCGCTCCCTCGCCTACTACGAGCGCCAGTACGCCGTCCTCAACGCCGAGCACGCGGGCCGGATGAAGCTCTACCTCGCCCGCCACGAGGGCGAGATCCTCGCCGCCCACACCATGATCACCGTCGGCCGCAGGGTCTGGTACCAGACCGGCGCCTCCGCCGACCACCGCCGCGAGGTCCGCCCCTCCAACGCCCTCCAGTGGCGGATGCTGCTCGACGCCCACGCCCTCGGCGCCGACGTCTACGACCTGCGCGGCGTACCCTCCACCCTCGATCCGGACGAGCGCGCCCACGGGCTGCTGCGCTGGAAGCTCGGCACGGGCGGACAGGTCGTCGAGACGCTGGGGGAGTGGGAGACACCGATGCGCGGCACGACCAACCACGCGCTGTACCGCGCCTTCCAGGCCTACCTGAACCGCCGATGAGCGCCGGCACCACCCTCGCCCCGCCCGCGCCGAACCACCGCAAGCCCGCGTCCGCGCTGCGCAGCGGCGCCTTCATGGCGGCCGGCTCGCTCGTCTCCCGCGCCACCGGCTTCGTCCGCGCCGCCGTCATCGCCGCCGCGCTCGGCGCGGGCGCGGTCGCCGACGGCTACGCGGTGGGCAACTCCGTCCCCACCATCGTCTACATGCTGCTCCTCGGCGGCGCGCTCAACACCGTGTTCGTGCCCGAACTGGTCAAGGCCGCCAAGGAGCACGAGGACGGCGGCGCCGCCTACACCGACCGGCTCCTCACCCTCTGCGGCCTCGCCCTCGCCGTCCTCACCGCCGGCGCCGTCCTCGCCGCGCCCGCGCTCGTCGACGGCTACACCGACTACACCGGCGCCCAGCGGGACCTGACGATCGCCTTCACGCGCGCGTGCCTCCCGCAGATCCTCTTCCTCGGCCTCTTCACCCTCCTCGGGCAGGTCCTCAACGCCCGCGGCCGCTTCGGCGCCATGATGTGGACCCCGGTCCTCAACAACATCGTCGTCGTCGCCGTCTTCGGCCTCTTCCTCGCGGTGAGCGACGGCGGCGAGCTCACCGCCGGCGAGACCGCCCTCCTCGGCTGGGGCACCACCGCCGGCATCGCCGCCCAGGCCCTCGCCCTGCTGCCCTCGCTGCGCGCCGCCCGCTTCCGCTTCCGGCCCCGCTTCGACTGGCGAGGCAGCGGCCTCACCGCCCCGCTGCGCGCCGCCGGCTGGCTCGTCCTGCTCGTCCTCACCAACCAGGCCGCCTACTGGGTCACCACCTGGGTCGCCACCTCCGCGGGCACGGACACGGACAACGGAGGCGCGGGCCTCGCCGCGTACAACAACGCCTACCTGCTGTGGGCCGTCCCGCACGGCATCGTCACCGTCTCCCTGGTCACCGCCCTCATGCCCCGGATGAGCGGCGCCGCAGCCGACGGCGACCTCGCCGCCGTCCGCCGCGACGTCGGCTACGCCCAGCGCACCACGGCCGCCGCCGTCGTCCCCGCCGCCTGCGCCCTCTTCGCCCTCGCCGGCCCGCTGATGTCGCTCGTCTTCGGGTACGGGGCGACCGGCGCCGCCGACGTCCGCGCCATGGCCTGGACGCTCACGGCCCTCGCCCCCGGCCTGATCGCCCTCTCCGGGCAGTACGTGTGCACCCGCGCCTTCTACGCGCTGCGCGACACCCGCACCCCCTTCCTGCTCAACCTGGTGATCGCCGGCCTGAACGCGCTGCTCTCCCTCGCCGCCCACCACTGGCTGCCCACCCGCTGGACGGTCACCGGCATGGCCGCCGGCTACTCGCTCGCCCTGTGGGCGGGCTGGGCGCTCACCGCGTACGTCCTCCGGCGCCGGCTGCCCGCGGCCGACGACGGCGGCACCGGCCTCGGCCGGCTGCTGATCGCCGCCGTCCCCGCCACCGGCTACGGCCTCCTCGCCGCCGACGCGACCGCCTCCGCGGGCGCCGTCGTCTCCGGTCTCGCGGGCGCGGCCGCCGTCCTCGGCTCCTTCGCCCTGCTGGCCGGGCCGCTGCGCCTCACCGAGATGTCCGCCCTGCTCAAGACCGCCGCCGGCCGGCTCACCCGCCGGACCTGACCACCGGGGCCCTCCCGCGGGGGCCGCCACCGACCTTGGGATACTCCACGAATGCCTCGCGTGCTCCTCATCGAAGACGACCCCTCGGTCCGTGAAGGCGTCGAGCTCGGGCTCCGGCGCCGCGGGCACGAGGTGCGCACCGCCGCCACGGGGGAGGCCGGGCTCGCCGCCCTCGGCGAGTTCCGCCCCGACCTGCTCCTGCTCGACCTGATGCTGCCCGGCATGAACGGCGTCCAGGTCTGCCGCCGGGTCCGCGAGGACAGCCAGCTCCCGATCATCATGCTGACCGCCCGAGGCGACGACTTCGACGTCGTCATCGGCCTGGAGACGGGCGCCGACGACTACATCGTCAAGCCGGCCCGCACCGAGGTCATCGAGGCCCGCATCCGCGCCGTCCTGCGCCGTATCGAGGACCCCGGCGGCGGCCGTCCCGCCGTCGAGCACCACGGCGCCCTCGCCGTCGACCGGGCCGGCCTCACCGTCGCAAAGAACGGCGAGCGCCTCGCCCTCGCCCCCTCCGAGCTGAAGCTCCTGCTCCACCTCACCGCCGCCCCCGAGCAGGTCTTCAGCCGCCAGCAGCTCCTGGAGCACGTGTGGGAGCACAACTACCACGGCGACGCCCGCCTGGTGGACGCCTGCGTGCGCCGCCTGCGCACCAAGATCGAGGACACCCCGGAGACCCCCGGTACATCCAGACCCTGCGCGGCTTCGGCTACCGCTTCGGACCCCTGTGAAGACCCGCGCACCCGGCGAGGAACCGGGCACGGAACACGAGCCCGGGCCGACGGCATACGCCCCCGGCCCGGCGGCGCGCACACCCGGTCCGGCGGCGTCCGCACCTGACGCCGGGCCCGCGTACGGCACCGCCCGGGAGACCGGCGCGCGGGAGACCGGTGCCCGGGTGAGCGGCGCCCGGCAGGAGGACGTCCCCCCGCGGGGCCGCCGGGCCCGGGCGCGGCGGCGCGGGCCCCGGCCGTTCGGACTGCGCACGCGGCTGGTGTTCGCGTTCCTGCTCGTCGCGGCCGTCGGCTGCGGCACCACCGCCGCGCTCACCTACCGGGCCGCCCGCAGCGCCATCCTGGAGCAGACGCAGAACACCGCCGTCTCCGCCTTCCGCCAGCAGGTCGAGGACCTCAACATCACCCTGCCCCTCGACGAGGACTCCCTCCGCGACCGGCTCCTGCACATCGCCCGGCAGGGCAAGCCGCGCCCCTGGCGGGTCTACGCCGAGTACGGCACCCTCCGCGTCTCCTCCACCGACCGCCCCACCTCCACCGTCCTCACCCCGGAGCTCCGGGCCCGCGCCCACGCGCGCGAGACGACCCCGCACACCAGCTTCCAGCGCGTCGTCAGCAACGGCACCCCCTATCTGACGATCGCCGTCCCCGCGGTCTTCCTCACCGAGGCCGGCGGCGAGCCGCGGCCCACCGGCCTCGTCCTGTACGCGGTGATGGAACTGCGCGAGGACGAGGCCAACATCGAGGCCATGGTCACCGCCGCCCGCGACGGCGCCCTGCCCGCCCTCGCCATCGCCCTGATCCCGGCACTGATCGCCGCCCGTGGCGTCCTGCGCCCGGTCCGCGAACTCCGCCACGCCGCCGCCAGCATGGGCCGCGGCCGGCTCGACACCCGCATCCACGCCAAGGGCAGCGACGAACTCGCCGATCTGGCGCGGACCTTCAACGACTCCGCCGCCGAACTGGAGCGTTCCGTCACCGAACTGCGCCGCGCCGAGGCCCGGGCCCGCCGCTTCGCCTCCGACGTCTCGCACGAACTGCGCACCCCGCTCGCCGGGATGCTCGCCGTCACGGAGGTCCTCGACGAGGACGCGGGCAGCCTCGACAGCGACACGGCCCGCGCCGTCCGCCTGATCAGCGCCGAGACCGTCAAACTCGCCGTGCTCGTCGAGGACCTGATGGAGATCTCCCGCTTCGACGCCCGCGCCGCCGAGCTCCACCCCGACGAGGTCGACGTCGCGGACTGCGTCCGCAAGACCCTCGGCAGCCGGCACTGGACGGACCCCGAACAGGTCCACGCGGTGCTCGACGAGGGAATCCGGGCCCGGCTCGACCCCCGCCGCTTCGACGTCGTCGTCGCCAACCTCGTCGGGAACGCGCTGGGGCACGGCCGCCCGCCCGTCACCGTCCGGGTGCACGCCGAGGGCGGGTCCACGCTCGTCGTCCAGGTCTCCGACCGGGGCCCCGGCATTCACCCGGACGTTCTGCCGCACGTCTTCGAGCGCTTCTACAAGGCCGACCCGGCCCGCGCCCGCTCGGCCGGCAGCGGCCTCGGCCTGGCGATCACCGAGGAGAACGTCCGGCTGCACTGCGGCACCGTCGAGGCGGCCAACGATCCCGCGGGCGGCGCGGTGTTCACGGTGAGGATCCCGCTGTGAGGCGCCGGACCGCGCTGCTCGCACTGCTCGCCGTGCCGGCGCTGGCGGGCTGCGGCATCCAGGGCAGCGACGTCGTGGAGGCGGGCGGCGCGCCGACCGTCGTCGTCCAGCCGATCCCCGAGAGCCGCATGCTGCTCTACTTCCTCGGCCCCGACGGGGCGCCGATGCCGGTCTCCCGGGACACCGGCACCACCTTCGTGCCCCTCCCCGAGCGGACCCGGCCGGAGGGCGCCGGGGGAGCGGACGACACGGCCAATCCCGGCCTCGACGAGTCAGAGGACGAGCCCCCGTACGGTTCGGCCCCCGCCACCGTGAAGGTGCTCGCCGCGCTGCTCGCCGGACCCGGCGACGCCGAGTCCCGGGCGGGCCTCACCACCGAGCTGCCCGAGAGCGGCGAGCTGATCCGCGTCGAGTCAGAGCCCGGGAGCGGGATCCGGCTCCGCACCCCGTTCGCGGCGCGGGAGCTGTCGCGGGGCGCGCTCGTCCAGCTGGTGTGCACGGCGACCCACGCCGTGGACCGCTCCGGCACGGTCCCGGTGACCGTCGAGGGCCCGGACGGCACCCTCCCCTCCACCACCTGCGAGGACGCGTCCCGCTGAGGCCCGGAGCCTCAGGACGCGGCGCCGCGCCGGCGCCGCCGAGCGGCGAAGACCGCGTCCGTGAGACAGGTGGGCTCTCCTCCCCTTCGCCCGCGCCGGGCGGAACCGTCCCGGTCCGTGCCGCGAGGTCCGTCTCCCGCGCGAGGCCGAGACCACCGCAGGCGCTCCCACCACACCTGTTCTCCGGTGAGAGTCCTCGAGAAGCGAGCCGAGCCCGGATGCAGGCAGCAGACGTACATGAGGGCGGTGGTGAGCAAGACCGTCCATCCGGCCAGGCAGCAGGATGACAGGTTGAGTAAGCGCAGGTCAGCCGGGCTTTTGCCGGAAGTTCATGTGCCCAAAACGACCTGTTGTTCTCTGGATCGGTGCTTCTACCATCAGGCTCAGTCTGCCGAGGAGGTCTGTGTGGGCGTGCGTCGTGTGCGCAACCTGTTCAAAGGAGAGTTACGCCGGGACGAGGGCTGCCATGGTGGCCGTGGTCATGTGGATGTCTTCCGCCCCTTCGAGCGGCGGTCGGACGGGCCTCAGGTGGACTTCATCGACCTGGCGGTGGTGCCGCCGGGCTCAGAGATCGGCCGGCACCGGCACGGGGACGACGAGGAGTGGTACGTCGTCCTGGAGGGATCGGCGACGATGCTGCTGGACGGTGAGGAGTTTCCCGTCTCCGCGGGCGACATCATCATCAACCGCCCCTTCGGGGAGCACGGTCTGCGCAACGACTCCGACCGTGATGTCCGGCTCTTCGTCTTCCAGGCCAGCCGTTGACCGGCGCTGGCTTCCCCGCGCGCCCTCTGTACCTGGTCGCCGATCTCGGAGGCACGACGCTGCGTGGCGGATGGGCGCGTGCCGGAGATCTGGCAGTGTCCGGTGTACGCCGGGTGGCGGTGGACGGTATCGCCCGGTTTCCCGGCCTGCCGGCCGGGGAGCTGCAGGCGCGCGTGGTGGACCAGCTCGTCCGTCTTCTGCGGGAGTGCTCCCGCTCCGCGCCGTGTACCCCATCGGCCCTGGCGGTGGCGTTCGCGGGGCCGGTCGGTCGGACCGGTACGGTCGTCGACGCACCCACGGTCTGGGGGCCGCGCGGTCCCGAGCTGCCACTGGCGCGCTTGCTCGGCCGCGAGTTCGGTGTGCCCGCCGTGGTCCTCAACGACGTCACAGCGGCCGGCTGGCGCTACGCGGCCCCCGAAGGCGGGGAAGACGACTACTTCTGCATGGTGACCGTGAGCTCGGGAGTGGGCAACAAGGTGTTCCGGAACGGCGAGGTGCTTCTCCCGGAGGACGGAAGGGGCGGCGAGATCGGACATCTGAAGGTGGACTTCGCCGCGGACGCCCCCTGGTGCGACTGCGGGGAGCGGGGCCACCTCGGGGCCGTCGCCTCGGGACGCGGCGCCTTGCGCGCCGCTGGCGTGCTGGCACGTCGCTTCCCCGGGGTCTTTGCCCGCTCGGCGCTGTCTGCCGCCTGCGGAGGCGATCCGGGCCGACTGTCGGCAGAACAGGTGGCCGCCGGTATCCGCAGCCAGGACGCGTTCACCGTCCGGGCGGTCGCCCCTGGCGTACGGTATCTCGCCCGTACCCTCGCCACGCTGCGCTGGGCGTGGACAGGTTCGTCGTCATGGGAGGGTTCGCCCGCGCGGCCGGCCCTCCGTACCTGCGGCTCCTGGGTGAGGAGATGGCGAAGGCCGGCGACTTCCTGCTGCCACCCGCCGGGGCAGCCGGCCTCCTGCGGCCGGGAGCACCCGACGACGATGACGGACTGATCGGATGTCTGCGCCTTCTGGAGCGAACCCACAGCTCCCGCGGCAGCAGTCCGCGGCCCGCGGTCCCGGTCACAGGCACCTCCTGACCCACTTCCGGTGTGCCGCTCGCGTGTCTGGGCGCGCGCGGCACGCCGTCGGTTCCCCTCCGCCAGCCGCGTGAGGAGCCTCATGCACCTGCCGCCGCCTGCTGATCCGCACGATGTCGCCTACCACGAGCTCGGGCCCGACGTCCTCGTCCGGGGGGAGGGGCTACGGGTCTGGGACGAGAAGGGGCGCGAGTACCTGGACTGTGTGTCCGGCACCTTCAACCTGATCCTCGGCCACAACCACCCGGCCGTCCTGGCCGCCGTCCGGGAACAGTCCGAACGCCTTGTCTTCGCCAGCTCGGCGTTCCAGACCGAGCCCACCAACCGCGTCATGCAGCTCCTGGCCGAACTCACCCCGGACAACCTGACCCGGGTCAACCTCCGCAGCTGCAGCGGATCGACGGCGAACGAGGGCGCCATCAAGATTGCCCAGCTGCACACGGGACGCCGAGACGTGATCGTGCCCTTCCGCGGCCAGGTCGGGCAGTCGCTCGCCGCGACGGCGTACAACGGGCTCGCGAGGATGCGCGCCCCCTTCCCCCAGCACCACCACGGGGCCGTGAACGTCCCCGACCCGTACTGCCAACGCTGCTTCTACCGCCAGAGCCCCGACTCGTGCGGCTTCTGGTGCGTGGACCGCATCGACGACTTCCTCACCTACGCCGGATCCGGCAGCACCGCCTGCCTGATCATCGAGCCGATCAGCGGCGTCGGCGGCAACGTCGTCCCCCCACCCGGCTACCTCCAGCGTCTGCGGGAGTTCTGCACCGAACGCGGCATCGTCCTGATCTTCGACGAGATGCAGACCGCGTTCGGCCGCACCGGACAGCTCTTCGCCGCGGACCACTTCGGCGTCCAGCCCGACATCATGACCGTCTCCAAGGGCCTGACCGGCTCAGGACTTCCCCTGGCCGCGATCATCACCGAGGAGCGCTTCGTCGGCATGGAACGCTCCCTGCACGGCTTCACCTACGGCAGCCACACCCTGTCCGCCGCCGCGGCCGCCGCCACCCTGAAGATCGTCAGCCGGCCGGAGTTCCTCGCCCAGGTACGCGCGGTCGGCACTGTCCTGCTCGAACGCCTCCTCGCGCTCAAGGACGACCACCCTTGTGTCTTCGACGTCCGCGGCGCCGGACTCATGCTCGGCATCGAGGTCGCCGAACCCGACGGCACCCGCTCCTCGCCCCTCGCGCACGCGCTGCACCAGGCTCTGGCCGAGCGCTTTGTCATCACCCGTGTCTCCGAGCACGGCCAGGGCAACGTCATCGAACTGCGCCCCCCGCTCATCCTCACCCCCCAGGACGCCCACCTGATCGCCGACCGCTTCGGCGAGGCCCTGGAGTCCCTGCCACGCACCGCGCGCTGACCCTTCCTCCCCCACCTGCCGACGCCGCCACGAGAGGGAGAACATGAACCTGCCCGAGGGCACCCACGTGATCCACGACGCCATCGTGCTGCCCGAACCGCACCATGCCGTCCGCGCCCGCGCACTGCGCCGGGCCGAGTACCCCGTCACCCTCGCCGACAGCGTGGAAGAGGCGGTGAAACACCTGCGCACCGTCGTGGCGGACCAGCGGATCGCGCTGGTCACCGACGACACCGTCGCGGCCCTGCACGCAGAGGGGTTACAGGCCGAGTTCCACCGCCAGGACGTCGACTTCACCCTGACCAGCATCCCGCCCGGCGAGCAGAGCAAGACCATGCGCACGGCCGAGCGCCTGCTGGACTGGCTGGCAGACAGCCGCATGCGCCGCCGTGACGTGCTCGTCGCCCTCGGCGGCGGCGTGGTCATCGACACCGCCGGCTGGGTCGCAAGCGCCTACATGCGGGGCATGCCCTACGTGAACCTCCCCACCACCCTGCTGGCCGCCGTCGACGCCGCACTGGGCGGCAAGGTGGCCGTCGACCACCCCACCGCGAAGAACCTGATCGGAGCCTTCCACCAGCCGGCCGCGGTCATCGCCGCCACCCCCTGGCTGGCCACCCTCCCCGCCCGGCACGTACGGGCGGGCCTCGCCGAGGCGATCAAGAAGGGCGTCATCGCCTCCCCGGCCCTCTTCGAGCTGATCGAACACCACCTGCCCGACATCCAGAACCTGGACCCGGCCACCTTGCGCCGTCTCGTCCACGGCGCCGCCACCGTCAAATGCGCGCTCATCGACCGCGACCCCTACGAGGAGGACCTGCGGCGCCCCCTGAACTTCGGCCACACCATCGGCCACGCCGTCGAGACGGTCACCGGCTACGGCCCCGTCCTGCACGGAGAAGCCGTCGCCTTCGGCATGGCCTGCGCCGCGCGGATCTCCCTGGCCCGCGGCTGGCTGGACAACACCTCCCACACCCGCCTCCTCACCCTCCTCCGGCAGGCCGGCCTGCCGTGCGAGCGGACGGAACTCCCCGCCCCTCTCGATCCCGAAGCGGTGATCACCGCACTCGACAAGATCCGCCTCATCCGCGACGGCCGGCTCCGATTCGTCCTCCCGCTCGGCATCGGCACCACCGCCATCAGCGACGACGTCACCGACGATGAGATCCGGCAGGCTCTTACTTCCTAGAACCGGCCCCGCTGTCACAACAGCTGAGGAGATCTCATGCCCGCAGAAGCCGTAGGCGTCGACGTCGGAGGCACCAAGACCCTCGCCGTTCGCATCCGGACCGACGGCACGATCATGGAACGGATCCAGGTCCCCACCCCCCGTACCGGATCCGCCGATCTCCTTGCGCTGCTGACGAGCCTTATCGACCGCCTGCGGACACCTGGCACCCTGGCCGTCGGCGTGGCACTGCCGGGACTGGTGGAGACCACAACCGGCTCCCTACGCCATGCCCCCGGCTTTCCCTGCGACGACCTGCCGGTCCGCGCCCTGCTGGAGGAGGCCGTCGGCCTGCCCGTCCACGTCGACAACGACGCGCGGGCCGCCACCTGGGCCGAGCACCGCACCGGAGCCGGCCGAGGACACCGCGACACTCTCGTGATCACCGCAGGGACAGGCTGGGGATGCGGTGTCGTCATCGACGGGAACCTTCTGAGAGGCTCCCAGGGCTTCGCCGGCGAAGTGGGACATCTGCACGTCGACCCCGGAGGTCCCACCTGCTACTGCGGCCGGCAGGGCTGCGCCGAGGTGAGTGCCAGCGGGAGCGCCATCAGCCATCACGCAAGGGCCGCCGGTTACCCCGACGGAGAGGCCGTGACCCGTGCTGCCCGTAGCGGCGACCCCGGTGCCCTTGCCGTCTTGAACACGGTCGGAACAGCGCTCGGGCACGGCGCCGCCGCCCTCGTCGACCTCCTGGACCCGGCCATCTCATCGTTGGTGGCGGCGGTGCCGACGCCGGCGACCTGCTCCTCGCACCCGCGCGCACCGCCATGCACACCGCCCTGACCGCCTCACGGCGCCGGCCGGGAATTCCACCCGTGGTCGCTGCCGCACTGGGCACCGACGCCGGGGCGACCGGAATCGCCCTCCTCTCACTCGACCAGGCTGCTGCACACGGTTAGGGCGGCACTCGCACCCGGCGGCGTGTGCCGGCCTGTGGTCGCACGGCCAGGTCCGCGGACATCTTGTGAAGCGCGGTGGTGATCTGGGCGACGACCGCCTCGATGGCCTGGGGGGGCGTCGTGGTCCAGGGCGGAGTTGACCGCCAGGTTGGTCGGCGCTTCACCTGTATGTCAGCCCAACTGGCCTACGCATCTGTCGGCTTGGTGCCGATTCGGTTCCTCAAGACCCAGGTCGGCGGCCTGCTCGCGACGGATTCTCTCCACCTCGGCACCATCGGCCTGCACCGCTTGTACGCCCTGGTCGTCAAGGCGTCGTGGGAGCCATGCCGACGGCCGCCCGTCGGCGTCGGAGTCCGCCGATCATCCCGGGCGACAGTCCGGACCAGCAGGTGGCACCATTCGGCCATGTGCGAAGACTGCCTGGCCGGCTACACACGCTGTGTGCACATCACCGCCGACGCCGCCGACGCCGCCGACGCGTACCACCAGGCCATGCGGTTGTGCGCGCTGATGGAACACAGGGACGAGGAAGCGGAACTGCTGACGCACCTGGAAAGCGTCGACGAGGTCCGCCGAATGGCGGCGGCGCTACCGAACTCCCGCTTTGTGCACCGCCCTTACCCTGGCGCCCGACCCTCTTGCGGCGCCGGCAGATGCGAACCGGACGTGTCGGTCATGGGTGACCGTGAACTGGAGGCACACCTGCCGCTCGAGATGTCGGCACGGTTCACACCGGGGACGGCCGAGGACCGGGTCATCGCGGCACTGGGTGACAACGGCAGCGCCGTCTTCCTCGTATGGACGGGCCGCTGGCCGGACAGGCCCGAGCACGGCCTGCACGGCTTCCGCCACGACGCGGTACAGGTCGCCTTCCGCGGCGACCACTCCGACCCTGCACTGCCGTCCGGCCGACACGCGGTCCACGTCCACGTGTCCAAGGCGTCAGGCCGCCGCGGCGTCGAGTATCTGGTTGCGCAGGCGGGCGTCCGTCCGTGACCGACTCGGCGCGCTCGTGTACGCCGCCGTCCGGTCCGCATCACCGCACTCGTCCAAGCCGTCCTCGCCGGTACTCCTCGACCAGGACACCGGTGTCCTCGCGGCTCTGGGCCGCGCCGGCCGAGGCGCACTCGAAGGCGGCGGGCAGTTCCTCGACGCGGTCGATGTGGATCACGCCGATGCTGCCGGGCGAACGCGGCAGGCTTGACGACCGAGGGCAAGCCGATGGTCGCCGTCGTCCGTGTCGCCTTTACCAGGGCGCGGGCCTTTGTCGAGCCGGTCGACGGCACGGTGTGGCGGGCGAAAGGCGTACGGGCAGTGGCCTTGTTGCGGCATGCCCGCATCACCTCGACGGAGTCCGCGGGCAGACCGAGCGCGTGCGAGGCGGGCGGTGGAGACGAGGTGCCACTCCTACCAGCTGACGACGCCGGCGAGTTGGTGGCGTGCGGCTCGGGCCTGTTTCAGAAGTGGATCAAAGTGCTGCTTCATCACTTCTGATGTAGCGAAGCGAGCCAGCGTGCGTCCTGGAACTCGGCCGGGATCTCGTCCTCGTCCAGGTCGATGCCGCGACGCTCCAGTTCGTCGTAGTAGCGGTCGCGCTGGGATTCGGGGAGGCGCTGACCGCACCACGGGCAGAAGGCGATCCCGCTGATCGCCATGCCGCCGTCGTGGAAGATCAGCCCGTACTCCTGGAATTTGGGGATGAACAGGACCAGGGCGTCCGGGCAGGTGAAGGGGTCGTCGTGCTGGCCGCACCGCCAGTTGACCTGACGGGTCATGGACTCGCAGCAGTGGTCGGTCATGGCCTCGGACTCTCGTTGATCAGCAGGATGATTGGAAGTAGATCACGGTCTGAGATGATCTTCGGGTGGGGCGGGGAGAACTGACGAACACGCAGTGGGCCAGGCTGGAACCGTTGTTGCCGGTGGGCAGGAAGCCGGGGCGGCCTCCGGTCTGGCCCAAGCGGCAGCTCATTGACGGCATACGGTGGCGGACCCGTACGGGGGCGCCGTGGCGGGACGGGTCCGTTCACCTTTGCAACAGGCCCTGGAGCCCGGCCCACGGCGAGTAGCGCGGCGTCGTCGTGGAGGTGATGACGGCGTGGTCGACGATGTACGGGTTGCTCCCGCGACGGCTCGGTGCCCGTCAGCAGGACGACGTCGTACGCGGTGCCACCTGCTCCAGGCAGTAGCCGCGATAGGTCTCATCGCCGGGGGCGACGACGAGTGCGAGGGGGCGAGCGGACATGTGGGCGGCCGGAGAGGTCGCCGACTGCACCGTCGGGCACAAGCGGCTGCACCACCCCACGGTCGGTGCCGTGCGCGTCACCTACCAGGTCTGGCTCCAGCTGACAGCCCCGACCACCGCCTCGAGATCTGCACTCGGACGACTCGGCTGCACCGACGCGCTGCGCATCCTGACGCATCAGCACCACGCGGACGCCGAGGCGCCGTCCGGCTGGCCGCCCCCCGGCCCGTGCACGTGCGTCCTTGACCGCCCGTCAGGGACCTGGAGCGCTCCCGGACATAGGGCCGGGGGTGGTGCGGGCGGGGAACAAGCGGCGGTTTCTGCCACGATCGGTCGATTTCGGATGATGAGGGGCCGAAGGGGGCTACTACGGGCGTACACCGGGGTAGTCGTTCCTTCCCCGTGGAGGCGCGCAGATGTCTCCCGTAGGGCGGAGGAGACTGCCATGGTGTTACGGATCCGTACGGCACGCACACCGGCCCGGCGGTCGCGGGGGGCGCCGCTCGCGTCGGGCCGGTCGTCGCGCAGGGCGCCGCTCGCGTCCGCGCTGGCCCTCGCGCTCGCGCTCTCCGCGTGCGCGGCGGGCGGCGGCTCGGGCGGCGGTACCGCCCCAGGCAAGGCGCCCCGCACCACGTCGGCGACCCCCTCCGGCCCCTCGGCTCCCTCCGCCCCCGCCACCGCCACCGCCGGCGTCCCGTCGGCGCCCGGCTCCCGGTCACCGGACCTCGCGTCCCCGGACCCGTCCCCGCCTCCGGGCCGGGCCACCGCACCGCCCCGGGAGGGCAGGCAGGTGCGGGTCGGCGTCTACTTCCTGCACGGCGAGCGGGTGTCGCCCGCTCCCCGTACCGTGACCGGCCCCGCCACGGCCGCCGGTGCCCTGCGGGCGCTGCTCGCGGGGCCGAACCGCTTCGAGGGCGCGCACGGCCGGACGACGGCGATCCCCGCCGGGACGGAGCTGAGGTCCCTCGCCGTGCGCGGCGGCGTCGCGACCGTCGACCTGACCGGCCGGTACGACGACGGGGGCGGGACGCTGTCGGTGCGCGCCCGGCTCGCCCAGGTCGTCTTCACGGCCACGCGCTTCCCCTCCGTGACGTCGGTGCGGTTCGCGCTGGACGGCGTGCCGGTGAGCCGCTTCGGCGGCGAGGGCGTCGACGTCTCCCGGCCGCTCGGCCGGGCCGACTTCGCGGACCTCGTGCCCGCCGTCCTCGTGGAGTCGCCGATGATCGGGGACACCGTGCGCAGCCCGGTCAGGGTGCGGGGCACCGCGCACACCTTCGAGGCCTCCTTCGGGCTGCGGCTCACCGACGCGGCGGGGCGCACGGCGGCGCAGGCGCACGGCATGGCCTCCTCGGGCACCGGCACCCGCGGGACGTTCGATCTGACCCTCGCCTTCCGGACCGAGCGCGAGAGCGCCGGGACCCTGACCGCCCTGTGGGACTCCCCGGAGGAGGAGCGCCTGGTGGACACGGTCACCGTCCCGCTCACCCTGCGGCCCTGACGGGCCGGGCGGCAGGGCGGCGCCGGCCGTCCCCCGGGGCAGCGGGGGCGCGGCCGGCGCCTGGGGTCCGGCGGCTCAGAACTGGAGCGACCAGGCGTTGATGTAGCCGGTGTCGTTGGTCCAGTTGTCGCTGACCCGCAGCTTCCACGTGCCGTCGGCGGCCTCGGAGGAGGCGTCGACCGTGTACGTGGCCTGGACGTGGTCGGCGCTGTCGTTGCTGTTGTAGTCCTTCAGCAGGTACGCGGAGCCGTCGGGGGCGGCCAGTTCCACGCGCAGGTCACCGCGGAAGGTGTGCCGGATGTCCACGGTGACGGACAGGTCCGCCGGGGCGTTGCCGCTGACGCCGGTCACCGCGAGGGGGGATTCGACGGTCGCGTGGTCGCGGATCGTGTAGTCGCCGGTGTTCTCGAAACGCGGTCCGGTGGGCGGCGGGGTGGTGCCGTCGGAGCCGGTGTACAGCAGGCGGTTCGGGGAGCCCGTCCGCGCGTCGGTGACCTTGTCGGCGGTGGCGTCGGCCACCAGCCGGCCGCGGACCTGGGCGGGGGTCCACGTCGGGTTGGCGGAGAGGATCAGGGCCGCCGCGCCCGCCGTGTGCGGGGAGGCCATGGAGGTGCCGCTGTCCGGCCGGGACGCGGTGTCGCCCGTGTGGGACGTGGAGACGATGGAGTCGCCGGGGGCGAAGATGTCCAGGCAGGAGCCGTAGTTGGAGCCCTGGCCGTTGTTCCAGCCGGTGGCGCGGGCGTCCCTGCTGTTGGTGGCGCCGACGGTGATGGCCGACGGGGTGGAGGACGGGGAGTACTGGCAGGAGTCGGCGTTGTTGTTGCCCGCCGCGACGACCCAGGTGACGCCGGAGGAGATGGAGGCCGCGACCGCGTCGTTGACGGACTGGTTGCGCCCGCCGCCGATGCTCATGTTGGCGACCGCGGGCTTGGCGGCGTTCTTGGTGACCCAGTCGATGCCCGCGAGGACCGGCGCCCAGCTGCTGCCGGAGTTGCCCTGGCAGTTCAGCACCCGCACGCTGACGATCTTGACGCCCTTGGCCACGCCGAACGAGCTGCCGCCGACCGTACCGGCGACGTGCGTGCCGTGTCCGTGGCAGTCGGAGGCGTTGGAGTCGTCGTCGATGAAGTCGTACCCGCTGACCGCGCGGCCGCCGAAGTCGCGGTGGCTGAGCCGGACGCCGGAGTCCAGCACGTACGCGGTGACGTTGGACGCGGTGGTGGCGTACGTGTAGCGGGAGTCCGTGGGCAGCGAGCGCTGGTCGACGCGGTCCAGGCCCCAGGACGGCGGGTCGGTCTGCGTGTCGGCCGCGTACGCGACGCCGTCGGCCTCCACCCGGGCGACGGACGGGTCGGCGGCCAGCCGCTTCGCCCGCTCCTCGGACATCGTGACGGCGAAGCCGCGCAGGGCGGTGGTGTAGGTGTGGGTCAGGCTGCCCCCGTGCCGCTTGGCAAGGGCCTTCGCGGAGGCGGGTATGTCGGTGCGGGACACCGAGTCGGCGAAGGTGACGATGTACGACCCCTCGACGGCCCCGGGCCGGTCCGCGCCGACGATCCGGCCCTCGCCGCCGGGCGGTACGGGTGCGGTTTCGGCGGCCCCGGCGGTGGTGGCGGCGCCGACGAGCAAGGCGGCACTGGCGCCGGCGGCGAGCAGTCGCCGTACGGCGCGAGCGTCGAACTCCATGGTTTCTCCCTTGAGAGCGGTCCGGACCTGACTGGTCCGGGGGTGGTGCGGGTCGCGGGTCGCGGGTCGCGGGTCCGGGAGCGGCGAGAGCCGAGGCGAGACAATGAAGGGCATGCGCATGACATCACCCGGTGTCCTTCATCCCCCTGCCCGGCGCCGAGCGGACCGGCGTGCGGCGCCCGGCGTGCGGCGTCCGGCGTGCGGTCCCGGCGCCGCGGCGGCCTTCCGGGGCCGGGGTCCGACATCCGGACGCGGGCCCCGGTCCGCGGCGTCCGTCGTGGGACTTCCGCGGGCGGTGCCGTGGCGCCGCACGGGAGGGACCCGTGCGGCGCCGGGCCGGGCCGTACGGGGGTTGCCCGTGCGGCGCCGGGTCGGAGCCACGTCGTACGGCCGCGTGGGGGTACGGCCGGTGCCCGCGCCGGGCCCTGGCAGCGGGCCCGTCGGGACGCGGGGCGGACGACGCCGTCCGACCGCTGAAGCTTCGGCTCGACGGCGGCGACCGAGCAATCCGTAGCGCTACCCAAAAAGTGGCGCCGGGCGGCGGGCCGGGCAGGCGGCCCCTCCCCGGGGCGACGAGCCGGGGCCTGCCGGGGATTCGCTAGGTGGTGGACCCCTATTGCACCGGTGGACGTGAGCCGGTAGACCACCCTCCACCCGACCGCACGGAACCGAGTCGTGGCCGGGCGGCCGTGGACGCGGCCGGTGGACGGCGCGACGGGCTCCGGTGCGACCGGTGTGGAGGGACGGGCAGCATGGAGGAGGAGTCAGTGGACAGCCCCGCCGGTACCGGACGCCCCGCCTGCCCCGACAGCCCCGGCCGCCCCCGCCCGGCGCTTCCCGCCGGCCTCGCCACGCCCGCCGAACTCGCCTGCCCTACCGGGCCCGCGGGCCCGACCGGTGGCGTCGGGGCCGTCGGGCTGGTCGGGCGGGACGCCGAGGTGCGCCTCCTCCGGGCGGTGCTCGCGCAGGCGCCGTGCGTGGTGGTCGTACGGGGCGAGGCCGGAGTCGGCGCGTCCCGCCTGGTGGACGAGCTTCTGGCCGACCCCGTGTGCGCCGGACTGACGCACCTGCGCGGCACCTGCCCCGACTCGACGGAGCAGGCGCCCCTCGCGGCGGTGACCGACGCCCTCGCCGGACTTCCGTACCGGCCCGGCGTCTGCCTGCCACCGGTGACCGGCGCCGTCGGGACGGTCGTCCCCGAGCTGGCGGACCGGCTGCCGCCGCCCCCTCCGCTCCCCGAACCCGCCCTGCGCGACGGCCTGTTGGCACGCGGCGTCCGGGCCCTGCTGGCGGCCCTCGGCCCCGCGGTACTCGTCGTGGAGGACGTGCACGCGGCGGACGCCCGCACCCTGGACGTGCTGCACCGGCTCACGGCGGAGATGCCGCCGTCGCTCCGGCTGGTCGTGACCGAGCGCGCGGCACCCGGCCTGCCGGTCCTCGGGGTCCGGGCCCACCCCCGGGTACGGGGCGAGGAGATCGCCCTGCGGCCGTGGAGCCCCGCGCAGACCGGGGAGTACGTCCGGCGGTGGCTCGGTGGACGCCCGGCCGAACCGGAGGTCGCCGAGCTGGTGCACACGCGCACGGGCGGGCTGCCCGCCGCCGTGGAGGCGCTGCTGCGGGAGGCGGGGCAGGGCGGCCCGGCCGCTTCCGGCAGCCACAGCCGTACGCTCCGCGCGGCGGACGTGCGCGCGATCGGCGTCCCGGCGGCGGTCCGCCGGGACATGGCCCGGCGGCGCGGCCCTCTCGACGAGACGGCCGACCGGGTCGTGGAGGCGGCCGCCGTCCTCGACCGGCCGGTCCCGCTGGACGTACTCGCCGAGGTGGCGGGGGTGACC
Organism: Streptomyces sp. SudanB25_2051; assembly: GCF_964272635.1. Taxonomy (NCBI): domain Bacteria; kingdom Bacillati; phylum Actinomycetota; class Actinomycetes; order Kitasatosporales; family Streptomycetaceae; genus Streptomyces; species Streptomyces sp. SudanB25_2051. The sequence continues at coordinate 38,755 of NZ_OZ186787.1, read as the reverse complement.
GCCGACGACGCGGAACGGGCCGTGGCGCTCGCCGCACGCCGGGCGGTACTCGGCGCCGACGGGCGGCACACCCGGTTCCGTCACGCCCTGGACCGCGACGCGGTGTACGAGCGGATCGCCGGGCCCCGGCTGGAACGCCTCGCCCTGCGCGCCGCACGGGCCCTGCGCCGGGCCGGCGGCCCGCTGCCACTGGCCGACCTGGCCCGCCTGCACCGGGCGGCCGGGCGGACTGGGGAAGCCCTGCGGTACCTGGAGGCGGCCGCCGACCACGCCGCCGCCCGGGGCGACTACGCCGCCGCGACCGCCCTCTACACCCGCGCGGTCACCGAGCAACCCGGGCAGTCGCCCGCGGGCCGGCCCGGCGGGAGCGGCGAGACACCGCGTGGAGTCGGGCCCCGTGTCCGCACGGCCGTGAAGCTCGCCCGTACCGCCCAGCTCGCGCGCGCCGGGGACGACGTGGTGAGCGCCGTCCGGCGGGTACTCGAAGAGGACGACCCGCCGCCCCGGTTGCGCGGCGAGATCAGACTCCATCTGAGCGTCGTGCTGCGCAACCAGGGCGCGACGCCCCTGGACAGCCTCAACGAGATCGCCCGCGCCCTGCCCGATCTCGAGGAGAGCGACCCGCAGACCGCCGCCCGCGCGATGTCCGTGGCGGCCATCCCCTCCATCAAGGGATGGCCGGTCGGCCGCCATCGGGCGTGGCTGGAGCGGGTCGAGCCGGCCGCCCGCGCGGTGACGGACCCGGCGACCCGGGCGGCGGTCGCCGCGAACCGCGCCACCGCCCTGATGCTGCTGGGCGACGCACGGGCGTGGGCCGCCGCCGACGCGCTGGACCGCCCCGCCGCCTCGGCCCTGGAGGCGGCGCAGCACGCCCGGGGATGGGCCAACCTGGCGCACGCCACGGTCGCCCTCGGGTACACCGGGCGGGCCCGCGCGTTCCTGGACCGTGCCGCCGCCGGGCTCGAGGCCACCTCCAGCCCGTACCTGGAGGGACTCACGCACACCGCCCGGCTGGTCATCGGCTGGCACGAGGGACGGTGGGAGGGGCTGCGCGAGGCCGCGGACCGCGTCACCCGGGCGTACGAGGAGATCCCCGATCTGACCGCCGAGGCGATGCTGGTACGCGGTCTGACCGCGCTGCACGTCCACGGCGACGTACCGACCGCCCGCCGGGACCTCGCCGAAGCCGCCCAGCTCACCCGCTACGACACCGGGTTCATCCTCACCGCGTCCGCCGCCGCCACCGCGCGGCTCCACCTGGAGGCGGGACGCCCCGGGCAGGCGGGGGACGCCGTGGAGACGGCCCTGCACCACCTGCACCGGACCGGCGGCTGGGTGTGGGCCACCGAGGTCGTGCCCACCGCCGTCGAGGCGCTGCACGGCAGCGGCCAGAGCGCGCGGGCGCACCGGCTCGTCGAGGACTTCGCGGCGGGGACCTCCGGCCGCGACGCCCCCGCCGCCGGTGCGGCGCTGACGGTGAGCCGGGCCCTGCTCGCGGAGGCGGAGGGCCGCTTCGGCGCGGCCGCGGGGCTGCTGGCCCGGGCCGAGGCCGAGTGGCGGCGGCTCGGGCGCCCCTTCGACGCGGCGGGCGCGGCGGAGGCCCGGGGGCGATGCCTGTTCCAGGCCGGGCACGCGGACGCCGAGGCAACCGTCCACGGGGCGATCACCGCCTACCAGAGCCTCGGCGCCCGCTGGGACGTGGCCCGCTGCCACCGGCTGCTGCGCCGCCACGACGTCGTCACCACCCACCGCCGGGGCCGCCTCGGCTACGGCGACCGGCTCTCCCCCCGGGAGGAGGAGGTGGCGAGGCTGGTCGCCCAGGGACGGGCGAACCGGGAGATCGCCGAGAGCCTGGTCCTGTCCACCAGGACCGTGGAGCACCATGTCGCCCGCATCATGCGGAAACTGGACGTGGCGTCCCGCACGGACATCGCCCTCGCACACGAGCGGCTCGCCGACCGCGCGGACCGCTGACCGCACGGCGCGCCTGGGGCCGCAACCCGCCGCCGAGCCGAGGCGCTGTACACCTGGAGCAGGCCGCCCCGAAGGGCGCACCCCTCCCACGGGACGCCAAACCGACGTCACCACCGTGCCGGTCGACGTCCAGGCTTCCGCCGTGAGCGTCCACCAACCTGAAGTCGCAGGTCAAAGGGCTGGTGTGAGCGGTTCTCGGGGTGCTCGTGTTGGTCGTGCGCGTGAGTCCGCCATCCAAGACCGTCTGACGCAGGCGGGCTTGTCTCTGACGGAACTCAGACTGGGTCGGCGTTCTGACCTATGCACCTCGGCTGGACGGCGTAGACCTTCCGGCTGGCCAGCGCATGACATCCTGGCCCGGTGCTCCTGAACGATCTCTCCAGCAGTGTCGACCTCCGCCCAGTGCGCTACCAGTTCGCCACCGTCCGGGGCGACTCGTACGACGACAACTGGCTGGTCATTGAGGGAACGGTGATGACTCACGAGGGCAGCTGGTCCTTCACCGATCCGTGTCTGCTCACCGATGAGGGCCGCCAGGTGTCCGCATGGCTGCGCGCGGTGGCTGCGGGGACGGTGGACGTCACCGAACCTGATGCCGAAGGTGAGCTGTCGCCGGACACGTGGTTCATCGAGCCGGTCGTGGCTTTCAGCCTCGCCGATCGCAGCGAGGGCGGGACCGCGGTGATTCGCGTTCATCTGTCCCTGGAGGCGGCACCCCCGTGGCAACAGGGTGATGACGGGGCTGACATCTACCAGTATGTCGTGGAGGTCAGATTGGACGCCGCAGCACTGCTCCACGCGGCTGACGAGTGGGACCTTTCTCTGGCTTCCCTCCCGCCCCGCTGATCACCGTTCATGCGCCCCGACTTGTGCTGGTCGCGAGATCCGTCTCAATCCGGGCAGTCACCTGGCACTCCGAATTCAACCGCTTTCTACTCGCATGGGCCGAGCGGGACGAACTCGCTGTCGCCGCCGAACGTGTCCTTGAACGGATGACCGGGCAGCTCGCCATGCCGCCGCGGCGGCCGGACTCCAGCACAGGTGCTTGGTGCGTCAGCCGCACGCGGGTGGTGCCTGGCTCGGCGGGACCTGGAGGCCGATGGCAGCGAGAGCGAGCCGCAGCCGGCGCCGGAGCTGCCTCGCCTCCGCGGACATGGCGATCTCCCCAGGCCCCGTCCGCAGCGGCACCTCCCTCGACGCAGTCCAGCGCCTGGTGCCCTGAAACACGCAAGGCCCGTACTTCCCGCGCAGCGCGTGGCGGGAAGTACGGGCCTTGACGTCAGGCCGCCCACTCCGGGCCGGCCGCCTTGAGGACGCGGGGGAGATGGACGTGGAGGTGTTCGACGCCGACCTGGCGGCCGTGGGCATGGAGTTCTCGGGCCAGGAGCTTGTGAGTCCGGTTGCCCCTTTCCGGACCGAGGGGAGAGGGCCGCGATCGAGGAGGGGCAGCCGTGGTGCCGTACGGAGAACGAGCGGGCCGACCGGCACCGCCGTAGGAGCAGGGGCGGTCGGCCACCGACTTCGACGCCCGCGGTTGCTTGCAGCCCTCGCCCGACGCCATCGGGAAGGTCACCGGTCTCTTCGCCCCGGGCGGCAGCAGGCGCTGATCTCGGCGCCTGCTATGAGGTGGGGTCGGCCCACAGGTCGGTGCTGTGGGTTTCGATGAGAGCGCTGATGTGGGTGAGTGCGTCACTGACCGGCTGCGGGTCGAGCCGGCGTCCGTAACGCAAGCGCAGCGCGACGTGATCGTCAGCGGCCTCCTTGGCGCCGATGACGGCCTGGTAGGGGACCAGGCGGGCCTCTCGGATTCGGGCGCCCAGGCTGCCGCGGTCCGGACCCGCGATCTGGGCACGCAGGCCGAGACGGGCGCAGCGTTGGGCGAGGGCTCGGGCGTTCGGCAGTTCGGCGTCGGAGATCGGGAGAATGACCAGCTGAGTGGGGGCAAGCCAGGCGGGGAAGGCGCCGCCGTGCTGTTCGATGAGATGGGCGACGGCTCGTTCCACGCTGCCGATGATGCTGCGGTGGACCATGACCGGGCGGTGTTTGGCGCCGTCCGCGCCGATGTAGTGCAGGTCGAACCGCTCGGGCTGGTGGAAGTCGACCTGGACGGTGGACAGGGTGGACTCCCGGCCGGCGCCGTCGGTGACCTGGACGTCGATCTTGGGGCCGTAGAACGCGGCCTCTCCCTCGGCCGCCTCGTAGGGCAGGCCGGAGCGGTCGAGGACGTCGGTCAGCAGGGCGGTGGACCGCTGCCACTTCTCCGGTGCGGCAACGTACTTGCCACCGGGACCCGGGAGGGACAGCCGGTACCGGGTGGGGGTGATTCCAAGGGCCCTGTGCGCCTGGCGGATCATCTCCAGCGCCGCCTGCACCTCCTCGGCGACCTGGACCAGGGTGCAGAAGATGTGCGCGTCGTTGAGCTGGATGGCCCGCACACGGGTCAGTCCGCCGAGCACGCCCGAGAGCTCGGAGCGGTACATGCCGCCCAGTTCAGCCATCCGCAGGGGCAGTTCGCGGTAGCTGTGGGAGCGGGAGCGGTAGATCACCGCGTGATGGGGGCACAGGCTCGGCCGCAGGACGACCTGCTCTCCGCCGAGGTCCATCGGGGGGAACATGTCGTCGCTGTAGTGCGCCCAGTGCCCGGAGATCTCATACAGCTCCCGCTTGCCGAGGACCGGTGAGTACACGTGCTGGTAGCCCGCCCGCCGCTCGGCGGCACGGATGTACTCCTCCAGGGTGTGCCTCACGGCCGCACCGTCGGGCAGCCAGTACGGCAGGCCGGCGCCGATCAGCGGATCGGTGTCGAACAGCCCCAGCTCACGGCCGAGCTTGCGGTGGTCGTGCACGGTGGTCATCGCGGTCTCCTTGCTGGTTGCGGAGCAAGCGACCGGGCCTACGACGAAGCCCCGGGGCACTTGCCCCGGGGCTTCGGATCAGATCAGCTGTCAGCGCGCCGGGACACTCTCCGGCGTCGTCGTCATGGCAGCGCGCTTCATGCCGCAGACGTTAGCAGGATGTACCGCGGTCCACACGGTCATTCCTCGGTCACGAGACCCGCCGGACAGCCCTGTCGACGGGTGCCGGCCGCTCTTGGCAGGGGACGGCGGGATGGCTGCCGTGCAGCGGCTGCTGAGTGAGCGCAGGGTCGAGGTGCTTGATGCGGTGGTGATCACGCGTGAACTGCTGTGTCGCCAGCGTGTAGCGGAGGCGGTAGCCCTTCATGGCAGCCTCAGTGCCCAGGGAGATGAGCATGTGGGACTTGCCGGTGCCGGAGTCGCCGATCAGACAGAGCGGCTGCCCCTTCTCGATCCACTCGCAGGAGGCGAGGGTGTGGATGGTGGCCGGTCGATGTGGGGATTGGCGTTGAGGTCGAAGGCCCGCAGCGACTTCTCCCTCGGGAAGCCGGCCGCCTTGATCCGCCGCTCCGAGGGCGGCGGGCCCGGTCGTTGCACTCGGCCATCAGCAGTTCGGCCAGGAAGCCGCGGTAGGTCATCTGGTCCTTCACCGCCCGGTCGGCGATGTCGGAGAACTCGTTGCGGATCGACGCAAGCCGCAGCATGCGGCAGGCGGCGTCGGCGGCCTGCTCGGTCAAGCCTCGCTGGCGGGGCAGGGTCACTGGGCTTCTCCCTCTCGGTCGCCGCTGCCGCTGGTGCGGCGGCGTTGGAGCAACTGGTCGTAGTGGGACACCGAGTGCAGCGGCCTGGTGTCCGGTGGAAGATGGGTCAATCCCCACATCCAGTGGCACATCGCCGCACTCCCGCAGGAGGAACACCTGCGGCTGAAGGCCCTCGGCGACACCGAACCGGCAGGTCTGCTCCAGGTCAGCGACGACCTCGACCCCGACGGCGGCGAGGGCGGCGAACTGACCTACCTGCACGGAGCCGCCGTCGCCCACGACACGCCGGCCCCGGACGACCTCGACGTTATCGAGGTACCCGAGGGGATGTGGGCGGTCTTCCGTACGAGCGGACCGCACCCGCAGGCCCTGCAGACGACCTGGGCGGCGACCGCGACCGAGTGGTTCCCCTCCAACCCGTGCGCCTGCGGCCGGGCCCCTCGATCGTCGCGATCGTCGACCGGACGGGCGACTTCACCACCGCGACCTGCGAACTGTGGCTTCCCGTCGAACCGGCCTGACGCGTGCCTGCCGCACTTTCGACACCGTCCGCCGAAGCCGTCCGCCGAAGCCGGGTGCCGGAGACGGGCGCCCCCGCCGCCGGGAACAGCGAGGCGGCGGGGGCGTGGCTGCGGCCGGGTGCTGTCAGGGGATGAGGACCAGCTTGCCGCGGGTGTGGCCGTCGCGGTTGCGGCGCCATGCCTCCGCGGCCTCGGCGAGCGGGAACGCCTGCTCCACGTGCACGGTCAGGCGGCCCTCGTCGGCCAGGCGGCCGAGGGCTTCGAGGCCGGTGGGGGAGGGCCGGACCCACACGTAGTGGCCGCCCTTGGCGAGCGCGCCGGGGTCGGCGATCGACGCCAGCCGACGGGGGTCGGCAAGGAGCGGCAGCGAGACGTCGACCGCGTCGCCGCCGACGAAGTCCAGTACGGCGTCGACGCCTCGGGGCGCGAGTTCCGCGACGCGGTCGGCGAGGCCCTCGCCGTACGCGACGGGCTCCGCGCCGAGCTCCCGTACGAACGCGTGGTTGCGCTCGCTCGCCGTGCCGATCACGCGGGCGCCGAGCGCGGCGGCGATCTGGACGCCGAACATCCCGACGCCTCCCGCCGCCGCGTGCACCAGGACGGTGTCGCCCGCCTTGACCCCCACCCGCTCGACGGCCTGGTGGGCGGTGAGGCCGGCGAGCGGCACGGCCGCGGCCTGTTCCCAGCTGAGCGATGCGGGCTTGCGAGCGAGCATGCGGACGTGGGCGGAGACGAGTTCGGCGTAGGCGCCGTGCTGGACGGTGTCCTTGCGTATGTAGCCGAAGACCTCGTCGCCGGGGGCGAACTCCTCCACGTCGAAGCCCACCCGCTCGACCACACCGGCCACGTCCCAGCCCGGAATCAGCGGGAAGGCGGTCTCCATCAGGCTGTCGAGCATCCCCTCGCCGATCTTCCAGTCCACCGGGTTGACGCCCGCGGCCTTCACGCGGATGAGCACCTCCCCGGCCGCGACCTTGGGTTCCCGCGTGTCGGTCAGGCGCAGCGCCTCGGGTCCGCCGTAGGCGGGCAGGGTGATCGCCTTCATTCGTCGTCTCCTCTGTTCGCTTTCGCTGCCTCTGCGTCGAGTCGGGAGGCCGTCCGGGCCGGCAGGCCGCCGGTGTCCCCGCGCGCACCGGGTGTTCGGGCGCGGGCCGGACCGCCGGGGACGCCGGACACGGGGCGCCGGGCGCGGGACGTGGGCCGTGGCTATGGGGCCTCCTTCCTCGCGCGCTAATGCTTGCATGCGGCGTCTATTCTCGTCCACATTTTCATGTGCTTGCAATTAGTCCGCGTATGCAAGTAATTGGGGCGCATCCCCGCATTCCCCCCATCCGCTCGGAGGGCTCCTCGCCATGCCTCTCGCGCTGTTGGCCCTCGCTATCGGGGCCTTCGGCATCGGCACCACCGAATTCGTGATCATGGGCGTGTGCTGCCCCAGGTCGCGGACGACTTCGGCGTCTTCATCCCGACCGCCGGCCGGCTCGTCACCGGCTACGCCCTCGGCGTCGTCCTCGGCGCGCCGCTGCTCACCGCGCTGGGCACGAAAGGTGTCCCGCAAGAAGATGCTCATGTTCCTCATGGGCCTCTTCATCGTCGGCAACACGCTCTCCGCCGTGGCGCCCACCTTCGGCCTGATGCTCATCGGCCGGGTCGTGGCCTCGCCGGCTCACGGCGCCTTCTTCGGCATCGACTCCGTCGTCGCCGCCGACCTCGTCGCGCCCACAAGAGGGCCTCCGCGATATCCCTGATGTTCATGGGGGCTGACCGTCGCCAACATGGTCGGCGTTCCCGGCGGCACGTTCATCGGACAGGCACTGGGCTGGCGCGTCACCTACCTGATCGTCGCCGCGCTCGGCGTCCTCGGCCTGCTGGGCGTGGCCGGGCTGATGCCCGAGACCGGCCGGCCGGAGTCCGCCGCCGTCCGCGCCGAACTCGCCGCGTTCAGGAACGTCCAGGTCTGGCTGGCCATGGCGATGACCGTGCTCGGCTTCGGCGGTGTCTTCGCCGCCGTCACCTACATCACCCCGATGATGACCGAGGTCGCCGGCTACTCCGAGGGCGCCGTGACCTGGCTCCTGGTCCTGCTCGGCATCGGGATGCTCCTCGGCAACCTGGTCGGCGGACGCCTCGCCGACCACCGGCTGATGCCGATGCTGTTCGTGACCCTGAGCGGCCTGTCGCTGACGCTGCTGGCGTTCACCTTCACCGCCCACGACGACAAGATCCTCGCCGCGATCACCCTGACCCTGGTCGGCCCGCTGGGCTTCGCCACCGTGCCGCCGCTGCATAAGTGGGTCCTCGACCAGGCGTCCGCCGCGCCGACCCTGGCCTCCGCCGCCAACATCGGCGCGTGCGACCTCGGCAACGCGCTCGCGGCCGTGCTCGGCGGCATCGTGATCGCCGACGGCCTCGGCTACACCGCCCCCAACCGGGTGGGCGCCCTCCTCGCCGCCGCGGCGCTCCTCCTGGCCTTCCTCGCCGCCACCCTCGACCGCCGCGGGCGCACCGCCCCCCCGCCGAGCCTCCCCCACCGAGCCCGCGGCCCCGGCCCCGGTCCCGGCCGAGCCCGCACGCCCGGCCCCGGTCCCGGCACCCCACCCCTGAACGAGCCCCATACGGCCCCGAGCCCCCACCCGCCCTCCCGGTGCGGCCTGCCACCTGCGCCCCTCGGCCCCGGCAGCCAGACCCCCGCACACGGGAGCGAGCCTCCCGCCTGCTGCCCGGCCGGGACCCACCCCGCGCCCGTACCGGCCCCAGCCCCCCGCCCGTATCCGCCCCAAGCACCCCGCCGTACGAAAGGCCGCGTCCCGTGCCTCCGGTCCCCACCGCCCTCGACCGCCTCACCTCCGCCACGACCCGCCGGACCCTCGGCCTGGAACTGCCCCTCGACAACGACAATGCCGTGGGGCGTGGCAGTGGCGCTCGGAGCGATCGTGGCTCCCACCGACCCGGTCGCCTTCCTGACCGTCGCCCGCCGCCTGAACGTCTCGCCCCGCCTGGTCGGCCTGCTGGACGGCGAGAACCTGCTCAACGACTTCACGGCCCTGGTCGTCTACACCACAGCGGTGCAGGCCACGCTTGACGGCACGTTCTCGCCGGCCCACTCCCTGGGAGAGCTGGTGTGGACCGCGGCGGTCGGTGTGGCGCTGGGCTATGCCGTCGGCCGGACCGTCTCCTTCGTCAACGCGCGGGTTGACGACCCCATTACGGCGCCGATCATCGTGCTGTGCGGCTGCTACCTGGCCTTCCTGCCGGCGGAAGCGCTGCACGTGTCGGCGATCCTGGCGGCCGGGGTCGCCGGTCGCGTCATCGGCGCCCGCCCACCCGTCGTCGACCTGCCCCGCACCCGGCTGACCGGCTACGGCTTCTGGAACACCTGGATCTTCCTCCTCACCGCGGTGCTGTTCATGCTGATCGGCCTTCAGCTGTCCGTGGTCGTCGACGCCCTGCCCGACACCCCGGCCAAGGTGACGGCCTACTGCCTGGCCTGCGCGGCCACGGTGATCGTCCTGCGCATGCTGTTCATCCTCACCATGGGGCTGACCGTGCCGCCCATCGCGCGCCGTATGCGTCTGGACGGCGCCCGGCCGTGGGCGGAGAGCCTCGTCGCGGGATGGGCGGGCATGCGCGGGGTGATCTGCCTGGTGATGGCGCTCGCTCTCCCCGCCGACTTCCCGTATCGCCCGATCGTGCTGGTGTGCACCTTCGCCGTCATCCTGATCACGCTCGTCGGCCAGGGCCTCACCCTGCCGTGGCTGATCCACCACACCCCCGTCGAACGCGACACCCTCAGCGCCCGCGAACAGGAGGAACTACGCGAGCGCACCCAGCGGGCGGCCGAGGCGCGGCTCGGCGAACTGGAAGCCTCCGGCCGCGTCTCACCGGCCACCGCCGCCGCTCTGCGGACCGCGCACCGGGCCACCGCTCCACCCGACCCAGGCGACGAAGCCCTCGCGCGGCTGCGCCTGGACCTGATCGCCGCGGAACGCCAGGAGGCCATCAGGCTGCGCAGGGAAGGCCGCTACGGCGACGAGGTCCTGCGAGAGCACGAACGCTGCCTCGACCTGCGAGCCACCCTCATCACCGAAAGCTCGCACGCCACCGACCGGCACACCGCCACCACCCACGCGAGACCCGGTCAGGAAACCGACCCCGGCTGAGGCCGTCGAGGCCGCTGAGGCCGCCGCACCCCGCGCGGAAGACGGTGACGCGCAGTCCACGAGCCCACCCCCTACGAGCCGTCTCACGCCTCAGCTCTGCCCCAAGTGCCGTGTGACGGCCTCCAGCAGCTCGTCGAGCACCCGGTGGGTCCGCTGCCGGGGCCGGGCCAGTCGCGCCCGGCTCGGCGAGACGCCGCGCACCGGGCGGAACACCACCTGCGGGTGGGAGGAGAAACGCGCTGCCGACGCGGGAGCCAGCGCCACGCGGCCACCGGCCACCGCCTGCAGCCACTCGTCCGGACGCCGGGTGACGGCGCCGACCCGTACGGGCCGCCCGTCCCGCTCCTCGGTGGCCAGCCAGTGATCCCTCCAGGCCCCCGTCTCGGCGCCCGCCGCGACGAACGGCTCCTCCCACAGCTCCCGGAACTCCACCGTCTCCCTGTCCGCGAGCGGATGCCGGGCCGGTAGCAGCATCCCGCGTTCCTCGGTGAACAACTCCCGTACGGCGAACCTCTCCTGCCCCGGAAACGGCAGACGCACCACCGCCGCGTCGACCTCACCCCCGGCGAGGCCCGCGCTCGGGTCCGACCAGTCGTACTGCCGAAGTTCCACCCGCCACTCCGGCCGGACTCGGCGGAACGCCTCGGTGGCCTGGGGGAGGGCAGCCACCGCGCCCGCGTCCAGGAAACCCACGCGCAGCTCCCGTGCCGCCCGGCCGGTCGCCCGCACCGCCTGGTCCCAGCCGTCCAGGAGCGCGGGCACCCGCGAGGCGAGCTCGCGGCCGGCCTCGGTCAGCGCCATCCCGTCCCGCGACCGTGAGAAGAGCCGACCCGAGCCCGTCCTCCAGACGCCACATCTGCCTGGTCAGCGCGGGCTGCGAGACGAACAGCCTCCGCGCCGCCCCCCCGTCAGCGTCCCCTCCTCCGCCACCGCGGCGAAGTACCTGAGCAGGCGTGCTGCGTCACGCGCGCAGGGGGCGGGCCGCGGGACGGAGGCGGCCGAGCTGGGACGGGCGGCATGCCCAGTGCCCTGCAACACGGGTGCAATGCAGCCCTGCGAAGACGGCCTATTGTGCTCAGGACCCTGCCGAGCCGGACCCGGCACGCCGCTTGGCCGACCGGTCAACCGCCCGAGGTCTGAACGTCGACCTGCTGGTCGACAACACCGGCTTCGGTATGTGTGGCCGCTTCGAGGAGATTCCCTCGGGGCCGGCGACCACGACCGGCTGGTGGTCGACGTCGTCGCCTCGTCGCCCTCCCTCCTCGGGGTGACGACCCGGCACGCCAGGGCCGCGGTGATCACCGCCGTGGTCGGCGCGGCTCCCCTCGTACGCGCCCTCGTGAGGCCCCTGCGGCCGCCGCAGTCGCCACTCGCGGCTCCGCACGCGGACGGCGGGTCGCCTCGCGGGCCGGCCTTGTGTCAACCGGGAATCCCGGCAACCTTGCAGACATGACACAAGGTGTCCTACGGTGAACAAAGTGTCTTGAGGGGCTGTTCAGGCAGCACCCGATACGGGTCCCGCAAGATCACCGGCCTGGAAGTGGAGCGAACATGGCAAGTACCCTGCACGATTCGAAGGACGTCCTCGTGAGCCGCGCGAAGCGGCAGATGGAGGCCCTCTTCGGTGACTCCGGGCTGACCACCCGGCAGAAGCTGGCCCTGACGTGCCGCATCGCCTTCGACGGCGGACACGACTCCGGCCTCGCCGGACAGATCAGCGCCCGCGGGCCGCGGCCGGGCACCTACTACACCCAGCGCCTGGGCCTCGGCTTCGACGAGATCACCGAGGACAACCTGCTGTTGGTGGACGAGGACCTCCAGGTCCTCGAAGGAGAGGGCATGCCCAATCCCGCGAACCGCTTCCACACCTGGATCTACCGGGTCCGCCAGGACGTCGGCTGCGTCATCCACACCCACTCGCTGCACACCGCCGCTCTCGCGATGCTGGAAGTGCCCCTGGTGGTGTCCCAGATGGACACCACGCCCCTGTACGACGACTGCGCCTTCCTCAAGGACTGGCCGGGTGTGCCGGTGGGCAACGAGGAGGGCGAGATCATCGCCGGCGCCCTGGGCGACAAGCGCGCCATCCTCCTTGCCCACCACGGCCAGCTCGTGACCGGGGCGACGATAGAGGAGGCCTGCAACCTCGCCATGCTCATCGAGCGTGCCGCGCGCCTCCAGCTGCTCGCCATGGCGGCGGGCACCATCCAGCGGCTCGACCCCGGACTGGCCCGTGAGGCCCACGACTGGACCTCCACCGACCGACGCAACAAGGCGAACTTCGCTTACTACGCGCGTCGGGCACTGCGCAACCACCCCGACTGCATCTCGGGCCAGGTGGGGAACCGATGACCAACCCACCGCTGCGGGGGATCATCTCCTACCCGGTCACCCCCTTCGACAGGGCCACCGGCGAAGTCGACCTGGCCGCCCTGAGTCGCCTCACCGAAGACCTGGTGAGCGCGGGCAGTCACGCTGTCGCGCCCTTGGGCAGCACGGGTGAGAGCGCCTATCTCCGCGAGGCCGAATGGGATGCCGTGTGCGCGACCACGCTGCAGACCGTCGCGGCCAGGGTCCCCACCCTGGTCGGCGTCTCGCACTGGAGCACCGAGGGCACCATCCGCCGCGCACGGGTGGCCGCCCGGCACGGCGCCACCGCGATCATGGTCCTGCCCCAGGTGTACTGGAAGCTGACTCCGGCCGAACTCGAACAGCACTACGCGGCGGTGGCGGCGGCGACGGACCTTCCGCTGATGCTCTACAACAACCCCGGCACCAGCGGGGTGGACCTGCGGCCGGAAACCGTGGCCGCCCTCGCGCGCAAGATCCCGAACCTCACCATGGTCAAGGAGAGCTCCGGCGACGTCACCCGCTTCCGTTCCCTGCGCGAACTGTCCGACGGCGCGCTGTCGGTCTACAACGGGAACAACCCGCTCGCGTTGGAGGCATTCCGCTCCGGCGCCGTGGGCTGGTGCACAGCGGCACCGTGCCTCGCCCCACAGCGGGTCCTGGAGCTGTATGCCGCGGTGACCCGCGGGGAGGACGCCCGGGCTGAAGCCGTCCTCGCGGAACTTCTCCCGTTCCTGCGGTTCATCGTCGGCCAGGGCCTGCCGCGTGCCGTCAAGGCGGGGCTGCGACTGCAGGGGCGCGACGCGGGCCACCCCCGTACGCCGCTGCTGCCCCTGCCGGACCGGGAGAGGGAGCGCTTGCGACAGATGCTGGAGCGTCTGGCGCGCGCCCCCCTCGCGGACGGTTCAGCCGTGGGCAGGGCACAACCGACCGCCTGAGGCACATCCGTGCGGTGCGCTCCGTTCCGGGGCGCACCACACAACCGCCGACACACCTGTCCCGTACCGCCACCCCGTCCCCGAGCGGCGCTCAGGCACCGTACCCCGGCCGTGTCACCGACCACGACGGCCTGGCGGGTCCTCACCGCCGTCCCCGCCTGGCTCGCCGCCCGCGTCGTCGCCCGCCGCCCCGTCGCGGACACCACATCCGGACGATCGGGAGGTGATCGCTGGGGAGTACGGGAAGCCTCCACCCGCTCCGGTCGCCACGGCGGCCGATACGTCGTGACGGCGCTCCCCGGCACCTGGGCGCCGGGCGTGCAGGACGCCACGTCGCCTCAACGCCGGCGAAGAGCCGAGCCGCGCTCGGACGGCACGAGCGGCGCCGGGGCGAACCACCGCCCCGTGTGCGCCGTACCTCCGCGGGTCCTTGGATACTGGGACTCCTGGCCGGTCGATCCGGTCGCAGGACGCGCGAAGGGAAGACACAGTGATCAACCGGGTCCGGCAGCTGCGCAAGGAACGGCTGATGACGCTGGAGGCGTTGGCCGACCGGTCCGGGGTCACCAAGAGCTACCTGTCCAAGGTGGAACGCGGGCACAGCGTTCCGTCGATCGCCGTGTGCGCCTCCCTCGCCAAGGCCCTGGGCGTGCCTCTGGACCACCTCTTCGCCGACGCCGAGGAACTCCTCGACGTCGTCGTCACCCGCGCCGGGGAACGGCAGGCGCTCACCGCCGCCGACGAGCCCGGCACCCGCTACGAGGGGATGGCGCTGGACGCCGGCACCAAGAGCATGGCCCCCTTCATGCTGCACCCGCCGAACGACGCGGACCACATCCCTTTCCGGGACCACCCCGGCGAGGAGTTCATCTTCGTGCACGAAGGAGAGGTCGAGCTCATCCTTCCCTCCCGCACGATTCCTCTCGGCACGGGGGACTGCGCCTACTTCAAAGCCAGCACACCGCACAAGATCCGCTCCGTCGGTGAGCGGCGGGCCGCCGTGCTTCTCCTCGTCACCGACGACCCCGCCGACGCGAGCACGCACCAGATGTCACGGGCTCACCTGCCCTGAGCGCTGCGGCAACCCGCCTCCGCCCGACCGCGGGCCCAGGGCGTCTCCCCGGTGGTCAACCCGACCCCACATCGACTGCCGGCCCGCCGAACCGTCCTGGACGTCCCCCGCCCCCGCCACGCGAGCGCCGGCCCGCGGCCGGAGTGGGGAAGTCCGCCGACACCGTACGCACGTGCCGGCCGTCGCACAGAACCGCTCCGCCCCGGCCGCGCCCGCCCGCAGGTGCCGACGAGCGCGGTGGTCCGGGCGGCTTCGCCTGGTCCGCCCGGGCTGCGTCCCGGGCGGACGGAGCCGGGCATCGCCGCACCCGCGGGTCGTTTCACGGGACGACCGTCAGACGGCGCGCGCTGCCTGGGCGCGGCCGCTCAGAGCACGGGGAACCGGGGCGTGCGCCCGCTGTCGCCGCGCTCGGCCAGGTACCGCTCGGCGTCCAGCGCAGCCACGCATCCGGCCGCGGCGGCCGTCACGGCCTGCCGGTAGACCGGATCGGCGACGTCCCCCGCGGCGAAGACCCCCGGCACGCTGGTGCGGCTCGACGGAGCGTCCACCCGCACGTACCCGGCCTTGTCGAGGGCCAGCCGGCCGGCGAACAGCTCGGTGCGCGGGTCGTGGCCGATCGCGACGAACAGCCCCGTCACCGCCCGCTCCTCCGTCGCCCCGGTGGCGGTGTCCCTGAGGGTGACACCGGTCAGACCCGTGCCCCCGTCGCCGTGCACGGCCACCACCTCGCGCTCGAAGGCGAAGGACACCCTCGGGTCGGCCGAGGCCCGCCGCTGCATCGCCCTGGAGGCGCGCAGAGCCGCCCGCCGGTGGACCACGGTCACCGATCGGGCGTACCGGCTCAGGAAGGTGGCCTCCTCCAGCGCGGTGTCGCCGCCGCCCACCACGGCGATGTCGTGGCCGCGAAAGAAGAAGCCGTCGCAG
This sequence comes from Streptomyces sp. SudanB25_2051, assembly GCF_964272635.1. NCBI lineage: Bacteria > Bacillati > Actinomycetota > Actinomycetes > Kitasatosporales > Streptomycetaceae > Streptomyces > Streptomyces sp. SudanB25_2051. The sequence continues at coordinate 23,201 of NZ_OZ186787.1, read as the reverse complement.
GTGGCGCACCAGGACACGCCCCGCCCGGACAGTTCCTCCTCGCCCGGAAGGCCCAGCCTGCGGTGGCGCGTCCCGGTGGCGACCACGACGGTCCGGGCCGCATGGACCCGCCCCTCGCTGTCGGCGACCCGCTTGACGTCCCCGTCCAGCTCGACGGCTACGGCGTCCACGTCGACGAGCTCCGCGCCGAACCGCCGCGCCTGCGCCGCCATGTCGTCCACCAGGTCGGGACCCTGCACGCCGTCGGGGAAGCCCGGATAGTTCTCCACGTCGGTGGTCGTGGCGAGGGCGCCGCCGGCGGATAGGGCGCCACGCAGGACGACCGGGCGGAGGTCGGCGCGCGCGGTGTACAGGGCGGCGGTGTAACCGGCGGGCCCGGACCCGATGACGACGACGTCCCGGACGCTGCCAGTCACGGCCGGCCGCTTTCCCGAGTCCCGTCGGACGGGCCGGTGTAGACCAGAAGGTTCCGCGAGTCGGGTCCCGCGTCACGTACCCGGCCCTCGCTCGCGGCGGCCGTGAGCGCCCGGTCCAGTTCGACGGGCGTCATGCCGGGGTCGCGGGCCAGGCGGACGGCCGCCGCGCCGGTCACCTCGGCGGTGGCGGCGGAGGTGCCGGTCAGCCTGACGTACGAGCCGTCGCTTCGCGCTCCGGCGGTGGTGATGTCGGTCCCGGGCGCGAACAGGTGGACGCAGTAACCGTAGTTGGACCAGGCGGGGCGCCTGTCGTCACGGCCGGTCGCGGCGACCGTGATGGCGGTGGTCTGCCGGGCGGGCGTGGTCTCACAGGATTCGATCCCGGTGCCCGACTCGTCCCCGTTGCCGGCCGCGGCGGTGTAGGCGATGCCCTTCTGGGTCATCTGGTAGAGCTGGAGGTCGAGTACGGAGCCCGGTTCGCCGGAGAATCCCAGGTTGACGACGGAGGGGCCGTCGGCGTGGGCGGTGATCCAGTCGACCGCGGACATGATGTGCTCCAGCGTGCCGGTGCCGTCACAGCCGAAGGCCCGCACCGACTGGATCTGGGCTCCCTTGGCGACGCCGGTCCAGAGCCCGGCCGCGGTCGCCGCCGACGCGGTCCCGTGGCCGTTGCAGTCGAGGTTTCCGCCCGGACGCTGCTCGATCGCGTCGTACGCCCCGCGTGCCCGGCCCGTGAACTCCCGGTGCCCGACGCGCACCCCGGTGTCGACGACGTAGACGTCCACACCCGCGCCGATGCCGTGCGGCATGCGGTGGATGCCGTCCAGCGGCAGGTCGCGCTGGTCGACGCGGTCCAGGCCCCACGACGGCGGGGACAGCTGGATGCCGCCGAGGCCCGTCGTGGCGGCGGCCTCCCGGACGGGTCGCTGCGTCCCGGCGACCCGGTAGACGCGGTCACTGGTGATCGAGTCGACGCGGGGGTCCTTGTAGTAGGAGGCCTTCTGGGTGTCGGTGAGCGTGACGGAGAACGCCTGGGAGGCGGAGTGGTACACCCGCCGCAGCTCGCCGCCGTGCGCGGCGGTCATCTCCCGCGCCCGCCGGGTCACCGCGTCCTCGGTGGCCTCGGTGCCGTTGACCTCGATGATGTACACGCCGGCGGTGGAGGATGTCCGGTCCGCCGGAGGGGCGGCCGAGGCGGCCGGGCCGGCCGTCAGCAGGGGAAGGGCGGCCCCGGCCGCGGCCGCCGCCGTCAGGGCGCGCGCAAGTGCGTTGTTCATGGGGATGGGCCTTTCGGAGGAGGGGGGAGGCGCATGGGTGTGCCGCCGCCGCGGGGTGCGGCGGCGGCACGGGCGTGTCACAGGTTGTTCAGCCAGCTGCGCAGGGAGGTCGGGCCGTCGAAGCCGACGAGGCGGCTGCCGGCCTCCCGGCCGTCCTGGATGTTGAGCAGGGCCGGGATGCCGCGTACCGCGTACTTCCTGGCGAGGTCGGGGTTGCGGTCGACGTCGACCTTCGCCCACACCCAGGCGCCGTTGTCGGCGGTGTTGTACTGCTGGAGGTACGGCTTCTGCTTCTGGCACCAGTAGCACCAGGATGCGGTGAAGTCGAGGACCACCGGCTTGGTGAAGGACCACTGCATGACCTGCTGGTAGTTGGCCGATGTCACCTCGACGACGGAGGGGATCTCGGCGGTGACAGACACCTCGGCGGTGGGGGCCGCCGGGGCGGCGGCGGCCGGCAGGGCGGCGCCGCCGAGGAGCAGCACGGTTGCCGCGGTGGCGACAGCCAGTCTGCGGTACGTCATCTTCTCTTCCTTTCGGTTGGGGTGGGTCGGCAGGTCGTACGCGGTGCGGGGGTGGCAGGGAAGGGGCGCGTCAGGCCGCGCTGCTGCGCGTCGGCAGGCCGTGGGCGACCCAGTCCTCGATCCCCTCGCGGTACTTGCGCACGTCCGTGTAACCGAGCGACACGAGCCGCGCGCCGACGAGTTCGCTGTTGCGGCACGGGACGTTCGCGCAGTACACGACTATGGGCGCGGTGCGATCGGGCAGTACGCGGGGCGCGAGCTCGTCGGTCAGGCGCGCCGCCTCCTCGTACGGGAATCCCGGGATGTTGACCGCGCCGGGCAGGTGCTCGCGCTCGTAGTAGGCCGTCGGCATCGTGTCGACCACGACGACCTCTCCGGCGTCCATCAGGGCTTTCAGCTCGTCACGTTTCACCAGGGGCAGCACGTCGGCCTCCTGTCGTCGTCAGAGAACGGTCCGGTCGGGAAGGGGGGCACGCCGGGCCCGGTCGCGGCGCCGTGATTCCAGGGCCCGGCCGGCGACCGCGTAGGGGACGAAGGCGGCCAGCACGGCGTTGATGGCGGGGATGCCGGCGTCCAGGAACGCGCCGGCCAGGGTTCCGACGCTCCAGCAGACCAGGGACAACGGCAGCCAGTCGGGGATCCCTTCGGGAGGCCGGCCCGTACGGCGCGCCAGCTCGAGGCCCGCGCGGTAGCGCCGCACCACGTAGTACTCGGCGATGATGATCCCGGCCACCGGGGGCGCCAGTACCCCGATGGTCTCCAGGAACCCGGTGAAGCCGTCCACGATGCCGACGGCGGACAGCGCGGTTCCGGCCACGCCGATGACCAGGGTGACTCCCCGCCGGCCGACCCGGCGGCCCAGGAGCACGTCCGCGCTGTTGACGGCGGCCAGCGCGGACGAGTAGAGGTTCCAGTCGTTGATCTTGAGGATCGCCGTCGTCAGGATCAGTGTGCCCAGCACCCCGGACGAGGTGGTGATGATGCCGACGACGTCGGCGGTGCGGGCGGCGTGGCCCAGCATCACGGCGGTGAGCCCGATCACGTACTCGCCGAGCGTCACCCCCAGCAGGGTCTGCTTGACGACGTCGGAGGGGCGGCGGTTGAAGCGCGTCATGTCCGGGGTCATCAGCGCGCCGAGGATGAAGGCGCCCGCCACCAGTGTCGTGCCCTCGGCGAGGGACATCACCGGCCCCGGCGGGGCCCCGGTCAGCAGTTCCCGCAGCGAGTGGCCGACCAGTGTGTCCACCACCGACCATCCGGCCAGGAGAAGGAAGGCCGGCACCGTCAGGTAGGCCGTCCACGCCATGGCGGTGAAGCCGCAGACCGAGACGGCCGTGACCAGCGCACCGCCCACCAGCGCCCACACCCACTCCGGGGCCCATCCGGCGAGGTCGTGCATGCCCTGCGCGAACACGCCGTTCTGGACGCCGAACCAGCCGGCGAGACTCAGCGCCACCAGCATGCCGACCGCCGCGGAGCCCTTGCGGCCGAAGCCGGACCAGCGGGCCAGCACCGAGGTGGACACGCCCTCCCTCACCCCGGCGACGCCCAGGAGGATCGTGACGACCTCCAGCATCACCGAGCCGACCGTGATGGCGATCAGCGCGTCGGTGAACGTCATCCCGTAGCCCAGGACGGCACCCACCATGAACTGCTGGAAGGAGGAGACCTGTCCGAAGCGCTGCACCGCCACGGAGAACCACGAACGGCGCGCGGCCTCGGGAACCGGAGTCAGTGAGTAGTCGTCCGCGGCCCCGTCGCCGACAGGCTGCCCGGCCCGTCGGGCGGTGGCGGGGGGCGGGGTGCTCCCTCGTCCGCTCTCAGTGGTCGCCACCGGGTGCCTCCCCCGTGACGGCGGCCCCGGCCGGGCGCCGTGCCCCGGCTCCGTCCATCGTCCGGTCGCGCACGACGAGGAAGCCCTGCCCGTCGGCCGGCCACCACTCCAGTTCGCGGCCGAAGAAGCGCTCCAGAAAGGCCACCCGGTGGTGGTAGACGAAGAACGACGGGCTGTGGCCGGCTATGCCGCCGGCGTCGGCGAAGAGCGGCAGCTCGGCGAGGAAGTAGCGTACGGCGTGGCGCAGCTGCTCCTCGGTGGGCCCGGTCCCGGGCGGCATCCTCTGGTCGAGCACCCAGTGGCAGGCGTCCAGGCACGCGGCGCGGAAGCCGTCGTCCCGGCGGAAGCGCCGGTGGGCCTCGCCGAGCAGGTTCGTGTAGTGAGGGGTCCGCTGCAGCCGCTCCATGCCGAGGACCAGGTCGTCGGGGTCGCGTACGCCCAGTTCCCGCAGGGCGGTGCAGATCTTGTTGTGGACGTACCGCCCCTGCCGCTGTGCCTTGTGGCGCGCGCGTTCCGGCGGGTACCCCAGCGCCTCGAGCGTGTACGCCGCCGCGGTGTCGGGCACGAAGAAGTGGACGTGCGGGAATCGCCGCAGGGCCCACTCCGCCAGCCGCAGCAGCCGCGGCCCGGTGAAGTAGCCGTTGAAAGGGCTTACTCCTATGCAGATGTGAGCGGCCGTGGGCATTAAGCCGCGACATCGCTCGGTAAGTGGTTCAATCTCAAACATATGTATCCTCGAGTAGTGGGGGGTTGTCTCACCGCCGGTCGGCCGGGACCGTGGACCGGGCGGCGATGACTGGAATGGTGCGGGCCGGTCGGGGCGCTTGGGTACTGCCGTGCGGTTATGCCACTGCCGGAATTGCGAAACGGATAGCGCAGCGTGTTCGGTGCCGGACGATCGGTGATTTGCCGAAATGCGAAATGCCGCGAAAGGAACGGGCTGCGGCGAAGCCCTGGCAAAGGATCCGGCGAGCGGCTTAACTGCTGACATGGACCTGCAATTTCGCCACTTACGGCAGCTGTGCGTCGTCTCCGAGACGGGCAGCCTGAACAAGGCCGCGGCGGTCCTGGGCCTCCCGCAGCCCGCACTGAGCCGCCAGATACGCCGACTTGAAGAGCTTTTCGGCGGGACGCTGTTCGAACGCGACCAGCACGGCACCCGCCCCACCCCCCTGGGCAGCGCCGTCCTCGAGCACGCCGAGTCGATCATCCGCTCCCTCGACGACCACCAGAACCGCGTGCGGGACCACCGCATGCTGCGCCGGCGGACCCTGCGGATCGGCGGCGCGGCGAGCAGCGTCTTCTACGAGCCGCTCCTCAGCTCACTGCGCCGCCTGTCGGCCGACGAGCGGGTGCAGATCGTGACCCCGCACTCCACCCGCGAACTGATGGACCTGCTGAGGGAGGGCGAGATCGACATCGCCCTGAGGGACCACCAGTCGGCGCGAGGGGCGCTGCCGTCCCACGAGGGTGCCATCGCGCACACGCTCTGGGCGGAGAGCCCGGTGATGATCGCGGTGCCGGCCGGCCGGCCCACCGCCACCGCCGACCGGCTCACGATGGCGGACCTCGCGGATGAGGACTGGATCTCGTGCACCGGCCCGGACGCCTGCGACGAGGCGCTGCGCATGCTCTGCGCCTCCTACGGATTCGCTCCGCGCATCACCCACGACATCGCCGTCGCCGGGCCGCGCTGCGCGGTGATCCGCCATCAGGGATGTGTCGCGCTGACCCAGGCGTACCGGCCGCTGCAACCGGGCGTCGTACGCCGCCCCGTCGCCGACCTCGACGTGTGGGTCCGCCATCTCGTGGCCTACCGCAGGGAGAGCTGGATCGCCGCGCGGATACCCCGGCTGGTCACCCTGCTCTCCGCCGCCCACCGCGACCTGGCGAAGGCCGAAACGCCGTGAACGTGGAGGTCCAGGACCTGCGGGTGCTGCGGGCAGTCGCCGACGCCGGCAGCCTGGCGGGCGCCGCGCGGCTACTCGGGGTCGGCCAGGCCGGCATCACCCGGCGCATCCAGCACCTCGAACGGGCGACCGGGCTGGTGGTGCTCCGCCGCGACCACCGGGGCGCGCGCCTCACCACCGCCGGCCGGCTGCTCTTGCTGTGCGCCGACGACCTGCTGCCGAGGATCGACCACCTCCTCACCGTCAAGGGACGGGGCGGGCCCGCCGCCCCGGGGCGCCTGCGCATCGGTACGGTCCCCGCTCCGCTGCTGCCCCTGGTGGCGGCTCGCGCCGGGGCGTTGCGACCGCAGACGGAGGTGGAGCTGTACTCCCTGCTGGAAACCTGTCGCCCGTCCGCCTCCGGCGGGTGGACGGAGGGCCCCGCCGCCCTCCCGGACCTCTTTCGCGTCCACCGCCTCGACCTGGCCGTGGTGCGGCACTCCGCCCTCGACGCGGCGCTTCCCGACGTTCTCGCGGCGGCCGTCCTCGCCGAGGAGGACATGCTGATCGGCCTGACAGCCGGCCACCGGCTCGCCGACCGCCCCGCCCTGGCCCTCGGCGACCTCGACGGCGAAGTGTGTGTGCTCCCCGCGGGCCGCCGCCACGCCGGCCTGCGCCGCCACTTCACGGCCGCCGCGCGCGAGGCCGGCATCCATGTCGAGGTGCGCTACGCCTCCGGGCAGGTCGAGGCGGCGGCACTCGCCTGTGCCGTACGCGGAGTGCTGCCCGCCTACCCGTTCCCGGCTCCCGCGGTCGGCGTCGACTACGCCCCGCTGACCGATCCCGCTGCCGGTCACCGCCTGCTGCTGGTCTGGCCGCGCCACGGGGGCGCCGCCGACTGGGCGCCCGGGCTGGCGGGCGGCGTCCGCGAGGCCTACCGGGGCGCGGCGGGGAACTGAGCCGACACAGGTGCGGGAACGAGCACCGCCGGCCGCCCGTGTGCACGGGCGGCCGGCGGGCGGAGGTGGAGACAGGATTCGAACCTGTGTAAACGGCTTTGCAGGCCGTCGCCTCGCCTCTCGGCCACTCCACCCGGCGGGGGGAAACCCATCGGAGACGACCTTCCAGCGATCCGTCAGGTCGGCCGTGCTTTTCTCCCGGCACCGGAAAGGTAGCAGCTTGTCCCTGTCGTGGGAACACCCTTCGCGCTATCGGTCGGGATGTGGAAAGACGTCCTGACCGGAATGCGCCATGCTTTTCCGGCAGGTGTTTATGCCTTTCCGTCATACCCGTCGACACCGCGCGCCCGGCGGAGATTGACTCCCTGGAAAGTCAGTGGGAGACGGAATCGAGGGAAGCGGTGACCGAAGACGGGCTGGGAACGGTACGGAAGTGGTGGGCTTTCGCGGGTCTGGGAACGCTGAGTTTCCTGGGCTGCATCGACCTGACCATCGTCAGTACCGCGGCGCCGGTCATCCAGGCCGACCTGGGCGCGACGGTCACCGAACTCCAGTTGATCGTCAACGTGTTCATCGTGGCCCTCGCCACCGGCATGGTGACCACGGGCCGCCTCGCCGACGCCCACGGCCGCCGCAGGGCGCTCTACGCGGGAGCCGCCGTCTTCGGTGCGGCCTCCTTGGGGGCGGGCTTCGCCTCGGGACCGGAATGGCTCATCGCGTTCCGCTTCCTGCAGGGCGCCGCCTGCGCGGTCCTCTACACCGCCACCGGGGCCCTGGTCTCGGCGATCTTCCCGCCCCACGAGCGGGGCAAGGCCATCGGCTGCCTCTACGGGGTCAACGGGCTCGGTCTGGCCCTGGGCCCCGTCCTGGGCGGCGTCCTCGTCGGCTCGGCCGGCTGGCCCTGGGTCTTCTGGCTGAACGTCCCTCTCGTCGCGGCCGCGCTGGCGGTGTGCGTCCCCACCGTCCCGGAGTCGTACGGTCGGAGGATGGCCGGCGGGATGGACTGGCCCGGCGTGGCGTTGTTGTCCCTCTTCGTTCTCTCTCTCGTCCTGGCCCTGACACTGGGCCATGTCTGGGGGTGGGCCTCGCCGGGCATCGTCGCCCTTCTGCTGTGTGCAGGCATGGCACTCGCCGGTTTCCGGGTGGTGGAGCTGCGGGCACCCGACCCGCTGATTCGGTTCGAGATGTTCGCCAGGAGGGACTTCCTGGGCGCCGTCACGGCGGACTTCGCGCTGGCCTTTTTCTACTGTGTCGTGCTCTTCCTGACGCCGCTGTACCTGCACACCGTCCGGGGCTTGGACGGGCACACGACCGGTCTGCTGCTGCTTCCGTGTACGGCGGCCGTGGCGGTGCTGTCGCCCCTGGTCGGCCGGTTCGTCGACCGCCACGGGCCGCGCCGCATGCTCTGCCTGGGCTTCTCGGCCCTCACCCTCTCGGCGCTGGGCCAGGCCCGCCTCAACCCCGACGGGAGCCTACCCGCCCTGGTGGCGGCGCTCGTGGCGATGGGAGTGGGCTGGGCCCTCGTGCTGGGGCCCGCCACCGTCGTCGCCCTGTCCGCCGTGCCGGGCCACTTGGCCGGGACGGCCGTCGGCGCCTCGTGGACCTGCCACAACCTGGGCGGCGCACTGGGTCTGGCCGTCGGCACGGAGGTCTACCGACTCGCGGCGCACGGCGCCCTCGACGACCGCCTCGGCGCACAGGGCCTCACCCCGGGCCCCTGGACCGCCCGGGCGGTGGAGAACCCCCAGGACGGCCCGGCGATCCTCCAGCACCACACGGGTCTCACCCCGGAACAGGCCGGCGAGCTGTTCGGAGCCGCTTTCACCAGCGGTGGCCGCGCGGCGATGTGGCTGCTGTTCGCCGTCGCCCTGACCGCGCTCGCCGTCATCGCTCTCGTCCTCCGCCCGGCGAGCGCCGCCTCCGCGACGACCCCGCAGGACGCGTCGGCCGCGGCGGAGTCGCCGTAGCGGAGGAACCACCACCGCCCGTACCGCCGTCGCTCCCGCGGGTCCGCGCCCCCCGGCGCCCATGGTGGCGCACAGGATCAGGACCGGCATCCGCAGACGCAGCTGCACGCGGGGTGAAGGGACGGCGCTGTCGAACACGGCTGGCAACATCGGCTTCTCCGGTGCGGCCCAGGGCCCTTCGTCCGCGTGGACGCACGTCACCGGCGTGTCCGGGAGGGAACCGCGCCCATGCGCCGCGCGGTTCCCTCCCGGCCGACGGCCCGTGCGGAATCCCGCCTGCCGCGCCCCAATTGCCGCAGCGTCTTGGGGTGTTGCGGTGGCCGGTTGCCGCAGGAGCCGGTGAGGTACCTCCGCTCACGGGCAGGAACGGGCCACCGCAGCGGGTGCTGGGCGTGAACCGTCGGCGCATCGGATTCATAGAGCCGCCCATGTGCGCAACCCCTTCGCCGGTCAGGTCGGCGCCGGTCAGGTCCGCATGGAGCAAGGCCGTGTCGTCCAGATTCGCGCTGGTCAGGTTGGCCCGGGTGGGATCCGCGCGGGACAGACCCGCGTCGTACAGGGGGTACACCGGTACGGCGGCGGCGCTGCGGCCGGCTTTGCGCGGCCGGCGCGGCGGGTGGTGTGGTGGCCGCGCAGTCGTTGGTAGGGGCGAGGGACGTCCGGGGCGGCGGGTGTTACCGGGCTGTGGCATTTCACGGGCAGGTCGTACCTGCGTATGGTCCTGGTGGAGTGTCCGCTGCTTGCCGGGTCGGCGTGGACACGGTGAGGACCGGACGTGGCCGAGGCGGCCTCAGCGGCACGCGCTGGCAGCCCGGCGCCGCCAACAGCGCCGCGAGCGCGCCGCCACCACGGGCGGGACCACCATCGAGACCCGCGCCGACGCTCTGGGAGTGCGGTTCACCGGCATCGGCCACGCCGGCTCCGGGTACGGGCCGCGCGCGGCCGGGGCGGTGGGGCCGGCGGCTGTGCCTGTCGTTTCGGGTGCGATGGCACACTGCGGCGGCCGCCTTTCCCTGGCACGCCACAGCCGCAGCGGCACCTCGCCGTCCGGGCGCGTCCTCACGGTTCCCTGACCTGATGCCTCGTCACGTAACATGCCGAGGCCGTGGCATGTCCCGCGCCTGATTCTCTCCTCCGCCTCGCCCGACCACCGCTACAGCGTCATCCCGTTCACCATGCCGCGAGACGCACCTCCTGCGAACCCGGGACCCACACCCCGACTGGCGAAAGACTGACAGGCACCCCCGGACACTGGCCCGTGCAGTGGGCGGCCCCCCCCGGACGAACCAGCGCGGGGAAGCGGCCCCTCGGGCAACTCGACCGGGAAGCGCAGGGCGATGGCGGACCTGTGAGCTTCGAAGAGTTCCGCCGCCGCGCACCGACGAGGCCCCACCCTCTTTTCCGGGGGCACGGAGAACTGAGGCGGTCCGTGCACCCCCGCGACCGGCCCCTCCCGCACCTGTGGTGCAATCCAGTCCGCCTGCGCCTGCCGGGTGGTGGGGGGCGAGGCCCAGCCGGGGGCGCCGTGGTGACGGTGACCTGTCTGGCCGCACCAGATGACTCAACCGGGGTCGGCGTCTTCGGTGGACGGCAGGGGTGGCGCCGGCTGGCCGTGAACGTGTACGTCCCCGTGGATGGCCCCGGCCTGGAGGACGGTGCCGGCCGACGAGTGGTGCACCACGTTCCCCCCGGCGCCGATCGTACAACCGCCACGTTGCTGCGGGACGTCGCGCGCTGCTGGGACCAACACCTCGACCGGCCAGGCCAGTTCCCGCCAGGCCGGTACGTGCGCGGTGGTGGTGGGGGCGAGGCCGAAGCGTTGTGCGGCGGCGACGACGGCGGCCCCCAGGCACAGGCGCCGCCCCAGATCGTCGATCTCCGCCTTCAGCTGCCCGATCCGTGTCTCGACCGCCCGCTCCTCCGCGGCATACGCCACCTGCCGGGCCGCCAGTCCGGCGTCGCCGAAGTGCCCGGCCCTGTGTACGGCGAGTGCGCGCCGGAGCCGCCGCGGCAGGCGGCGGTGATCTCCCGAGCGGGCGAGAAGACGTGCGAGGGCTTGCGCCGACCGGTCCTCCTGCTCCGTCAGCGGCCCGTCCTCAGCAAGCCGTGAGGCCATCCAGCGGCACAGTTCGGCCTCGTCGCGGGGAAGCCGGTCCGCGATACCGATCAGGTCGGCGGCGAGGCGCCTGATCCGCACCGACCACTGCCACTGCTGCGCGCGGGATCTGGCAAGCAGGTCACCGCGGGTACCGGCCGAGCGCAGGGCATGGCGGGCCTCCCGCGCCCGAGCCAGTTCCGCGTCCCGGCGGTCGATCTCCAGGGTGACCGGCTCCATCTCGACACGCACCCGTTTCAGAAGGGCGTACAGGCCGGGAACGTCGCCCAGCGCCACGGCGTATGCGCGCTGCTCCAGCAAGGAGACGACGACCGCGCACGGCAGCAGTTCCTCGGAGACGCCGAAGAACCTCCGCATCTCCCCGGCCGCTGCGGTCAGCGCGTCCTGGTGCTCCCGCAAGGGGTGGGTCAGGGCCGGGAGGAGGGTCACATCCTCCACGACGGCACCGTCAGCCGGGCACCCGCCCTCCGCGTCCCCGCGCGGCGGCCACGCGTCCATGCGGAGCGTCGACCGCGCCTGCGGCCAGGGCGTGTCCAGCCTGCTGCTCTCCCCCAGGCACGACACACCCTCGACGGCGGTCGCGTGCTCCTCGTATCGCCAGTGGCCTGCGTCGATGACGAGCCCGCAGCGGGGGGCCGGGGTGATCACGCCGAGGTAGCGGCACGTGACGTCGTGCGTGTCCGGCCATTCCCGGAACACCCTTCGGTGCAACTCCGGATTGTCGGCCGAGCGCGCCAGCACGAAGACCAGACCCGCGTAACCGCCATCGCCCAGCGAACGGAACGGCCGCCGCAGGAAGGCGCCCACCGTCATCCGCCCCATCGCGTAACCCACCGCGGCCTCCCCGGTCGACACCCGGTCACCTTACGGAATCTGCCCGATCCGCGCTGCCGCGCCCGTCCCCGGCGCCGCCCACGTCGTGTTGTCCGGGGCGGCCGAGATCCCCTCTCCGCCCCGGCGGGCAGCTCGCCGAGGGGAGTCGTCCGGTCACGGTATCCCGGCCGCGCAGGAGAAGGAGGGTGGTTGGGGGATCCGCGCGCGGCCGGAGTGCAACCCGCCGGGTGTGGTCCTGGTGGCGTGTCCGGTGCCTGCCGGCCTTCGACCGCGAGGCCTACAAGCAGTGCAACACCGTCGAGCGGTGCATCAACAGGATCAAGCAATGGCGCGGTCTGGCCACCCGCTACGACAAGACCGCCACCATCTACCTCGCCGGACTCCACCTCGCCGCCATCTTCATCTGGTCGGCAAGATGATCCGAAAGAAACTGCCTAGCCGCATGAGGAGTCTTTCCCACGCGATAGCCGAGGGGAGAGGTGCCGTCCGTCAGGGCCGGGGTCGGGGCGCTCAGGCCGGCTGCGCTCCGGGGCTCGGCGAGGGGAGAGCGTCAGCCCTTCCAGATCATGCGGGTCATCCCAGGATCGTCCGCCACTGCGCCAGAGCTTCAGTCATGCGCCGCGCGGTGATGCGGTACTCATTGGAGATGATCGCGGCGTTTTCATCGGTCTCCGGAGAGGACGCGTACACGGTGATCTGGAAGAGGGCTTCCGAATCCCCGTCGTCCGCGTCTTCGCGCTCCTTCAGCCTCTCGACCTCGACGTATGCGCCGTTCGGGTAGTCGAACGTCAGGACATTGCCGTGGTTGTCGGCGGGATCGTAGATCTTGATGACCGGGATGCTGTCGCTCATCCGGCAGACGATAGGGCACCAGGACGCCCGGAGAGTGCCCTTTTCGGCGAAACAACTCTTTTGTTGGGTGTGCCCTTGACACTCCGATTCGGGGTGGGCGTCGGGGAACGTCCCCGACCCCTGAACAGGGGGCCGGAGGAGAGTAGATCGGGCATCCGGTCAGCGACGCGGCTGCCTCCCTCGCCCTGCGCTCGGAGATGGGCCGGATGGCCCCCGCCCCATCGCCCCTCCCGGAGACGGCGGAGGCTGCCCGGCCCCCGCCGGGTGCCTTCTATACCGGATCCGGTTCGTCTCGGTCCAGGTGATGATGACGGCTCCGTCCTGGTCGTTGGCGCCGAGGACGCCGTCACCGCCCTTGCATCCGTACGCGCCGTTGTCGCCTTCTTGTTTGGGGGCGTCGGGGTTGCCGGCGTTTCCGGCGTTGGGGTTGAACGTGCCGCCGGCTCCGCCGGTGCCGCCCCTCCTGCCGGAACCACGGGCCAGGGCCTGCCCGTTGCCGCCGTCCCCGCCTGCCGTTCCAGCGACACCCTTGGAGCCGGGGACCTAACCGCCCTTCGGGTCCGGCGTGCACAGAGCCACGCCGTGCGGGCCTCCGCCGGTTCCGCCGCGGCCGATCTGGGTGGGCGAAGCTCCGCCGCCGCCGGGGTAGCCGCCCACCGCCGGCGTCGCGCCGTCCGGTGACAACGCCGGCCGCGTGGCCTCCAGCTCCCACTCCGTGATCCGCGCAGCAGTCCCGCCCTGCGGGGGGACCCGCCACAGCACGCCCTGCACCTCGACGATCAGCACGGACCCGTCCCGCGACGCGGTGACCGACCCTCCGGTCACCTCCCGGTACCGAGGGACGGTCTCCCCGCCCTCCCCGCACCCGGCAAGGCCGGCGCCGGCCGCCGCCCCGCAGGAAACGGCCGGCACCGCGGCCACCGCCAGCCCTGCCGCGGAAGCCCGCAGCAGACCGCGCCGGCTGAAACACCCCTCGTCCACCCTCACCGCTCCCTCACCACGCCACCCGGCACCCCGGCTGCGCACCGGCCGCCGTCCCGGCATCCGCCGGCGCGCGCTCCATGCTGTCGGGCGCCGCGAACGACGGCCGCCCGATACACCGTTCCTGGCCGGCCGTCCGTGCACCGGCCGCGGGCGTGCCGCAGGGCACAGAAGGTGAGGGGCGCGTCCCCGCCTCACACCCGTCACCTCCAACCGCCCTGCGGCCGCGCAGTGGACACGGTGCAGGAGCGCGGAGCGTGGCCCGCCGCCCGCCGCCCGCCGCTCGCCGCCCTCCGCCCGCCTTCAGCCCCCGTGCCCGGCCCGGACCGGCATCCCCCGGGGCCCGGTCCCGGCGACCCGGCCCCGCACCGGCCCCCGGGCCACGACGCGGGGGAGCGGGGAGACCCCGCGTCCCGCTCCCGTACGAGCGCACCGTCCTCGCCGGCGCGGCAATCCGCGAACAGCTGCCCACCGCCCCCGCCACCGCCCGCCACCGCCGTGCGGGGCCGGGCGTACGACGACGTCGCCCACCAGCAGGCGGCGATGCCCGAGCAGCTGCTCGCGCCCGGGACGGCCGACCCCGGGCACGACGACCAGGACCCGGACGTGCCGCTGGCGGGGAGGCGATCGCCCTGACGGCGCTGCGGGCCCTGCGGAAGTCCCCTACGGACGTGGGCCCTCGATCTCACCGCCGGCCGACTACGCCGCCTCCAGGACGCGTTCACCAAGGCGGCCGCCGACGCCCGCACCCGCGCGGACCGCCACACTGCACAGGCCGACGCCCGCACCCGCGGGGGACCGCCACACCGCACGGGCCGACGCCCGCGCCCGCGGGGGACCGCCACACCGCACGGGCCGACGCCCGCGCCCGCGGGGGACCGCCACACCGCACGGGTCGACGCCCGCGCCCGCGGGGGACCGCCACACTGCACAGGCCGACGCCCGCGCCCGCGGGGGACCGCCACACCGCACGGGTCGACGCCCGCGCCCGCGGGGGACCGCCACACCGCACAGGCCGACTCCGACGCGGTCCGTCCGGTCCGCCCGGTCCGCTCGGACGGCCAGCAGGCGCACCGCCGGCAGCAGCCCGAAACCGCACCGCGGCCGGGACACCGGCCACCGAGTGGACCCGGTGGTGCGCACCCGGTGCGGTGGTGCGCACCGGCAACGCCCTGCCTCCACTCCACCCCGCGTGGAGCCCACCCTCCGGGAGTGGACACCACGTGCCCGGCATCCACTCCACCGAACGGGGCCCGCCGGCCGGAACGACATCGTGGGGGAGTACGTGGGCACTGCCACGCCGGCTGACCGTGAGCGCGTACGCCCGTGGGTCACGGGCTTCTTCCGCAAGCCTACGGACCGGCCGCTCGGCGGCGCCTTCTGAGCGGTGACGCCGGGGTGTTCGGTAGGGTTTCGGGGTGCTGGCTGCCTGGTCGGTGCCTTCCTGGGGGGGATGACGAGACGAGGACCATGCCGGAGCAAGCCAGCCCGCCTGCGATAACTCCGAAGGACCCGCCGGCCGCGTCGGTCGAGGCGGCGCGGATGGCGGCGGTGCGCCGTTACGACATTCTCGACACTCCGCCGGACGGCGCCTACGACAGAGTCGCGGCGCTGGCCGCCCGCCTGTTCGAGGTGCCGGTGGCGACGGTGACGATCGTGGACGAGGACCGGATCTGGTTCAAGGCCACGCACGGCTTGGAGGGCGTCACCGAGATCGGCCGGGATCCGGGCCTGTGCGCCTCGGCGGTCCTGACCGATGACACCACCGTCATCCCCGACACCCTGCTCGATCCGGTCGCCTGCTCCAACCCGCTGGTCGCCGGTCCGATGGGGGTACGGTTCTACGCCGCCGCTCCGATCATCACCGCCGACGGGTACCGGCTGGGCACGGTCAACGTCCTGGACACCCGCCCCCGCGAGATCTGCGAGGCGGATTCGGCCACGCTCGCGGACCTTGCCGCGGTGGTGCGTGACCAGCTTGAGCTGCGGCTGTCCGCGCTGCACGTCGTGCGCGCCGAGCAGGACAAACGCCAGGCGGAGGAGGAGGCCCGGCAGCGCGCGGAGCGGGACAAGGCGGCCATCGCCGCGTTCGCCTCCACCCTGCAGCGCACCCTGGTGCCCCCGGCACTGCCCGCGGTACCGGGGCTGGAGGTGGCCTGCCACTACAAGACCGCCTCCCCCCAGGAAGTGGGCGGCGACTTCTACGACGTCTTCCCCGTGGGCGGGGACCGGTGGGCGTTCTTCCTGGGCGATGTGTGCGGCAAGGGCGCCGAAGCCGCCTCGATCACCTCACTGACCCGCTACACGCTGCGGGCCGCAGCCCTCGTCGACGCCGAACCCACGGCCGCGCTCAAGGCCCTGAACACCGCGCTGCTGCTGGACGCGGCGGTCGGCACCCGCTTTTGCACCGCCGTCTTCGGTCTGCTCGACCCGGCCCGGGACGGCGGTTTCACGGTCACGCTGGCCACCGGCGGCCACCCGCCCGCCTACCACCTCAGCCCCACCCAGGACGGCGGCATGCTGGTGGAGGCGGTCCACGCCAAGGGCGGCATGCTGGTCGGCGCGTTCGCCGAAGCCGCCTTCGCCTCACGCACCCTGCACCTGGCACCGGGCCAGGGACTGCTGCTGTACACCGACGGGCTGACCGAGGCCCGCACCGCCGATGGCCGCATGCTCGCCGACACGGGCCTGATCGACTTCCTGACCCGGCGGCCGGCGCCGGTCGGTGCCGGCGCCCTGATCGACGACACCGTCGCCCTCCTGGACACCCTGCCCGACACTGAACGCGACGACGTGGCACTGCTGGCCCTGTCCGTCCCCACCCCCGACGCCGCTCCCTGCGGCATCACCACCACCGCCCACAGCGCCGCCGCCCCGACCGCCGACGCCTCCGTCGGGCAGGAGAACCGACGCCCATGACCGACGCATTCCACATCGACGTCCCGCACACCGACGGCACCCTGGCCGTGATCGCACTGTCCGGTGAGTTCGACATCGCCACCGCACCCGCCGTGCGGGCCCGCGCCCTGGAACTCCTCGCCGACGGCCACCCCGACCTGGTCGCCGACCTCTCAGGCGTCACCTTCTGCGACTCCTCCGGCCTGGGCGCCCTCGTCGGCATCTGGCGCTGCGCCAAGGACGCCGGCGGCTCCCTGACCCTGGCGGCCATCCCCGACCGGCTGGGCCGCCTGCTCAGCGTCACCGGGATGGACACCTTCCTGCCCGTCCACCCCAGCGCCGACGCCGCGCTCGCCGCACGCCAAGGCAACCGCACCACCGCCTGAAACCCCCGCTCGCCGGTCAGCACTGCACAGCCCGCGACGCTGAAGTCCCCCTCCCGGAGGCGAACCGGCGAATCGGGTCTGCAAGGGGCCGACCCGGCCCCCCGTCCGGCAGGGCCGGTCCGACCGCGCCCCGGCCCTGCCCCCTTGTGCGCCATCTGTGTCGGAGGACCAGACGAACACGGCGCAATCACCGGCCCCCTTGTCAGCCCGTCAGCCCCTACCGCCCCGCCGAGACCACGAACGACCCCGACCCCTAGGCCATGCCGAGGAAATGCGCGAGCTCCCGGCCCAGCGTGTCGAGGGGGCCGAGGTACTGGGGTGCAGTGAGGGAGGGCGCCAGTCCCACCAGTTGAAGAAGCGTCGGCGTCCGGACGTAGTACTGGATGACCCTCTGCCTGGTGGTGCCGATGAACAGGGAGTCGCCCTCCCACGCGTGTTCCCGGGTCATGCCCCGTTTGACTATCTGCCTCACTCTGATCTGGAAACAACCGAGCAGGACGAGACCGGCCACCGCGCTGAGAGTCACGCTCAGCAGCGAGGCGTCGCCGCGACGGATCTCCGTGAAGGTGCTGCCGACGATCATCGACCACACGGCGATCATCACGAGCACGGTGAAGCGCAACGTATACGGCACCGCCGTGTGGACGCCGCGCCGGACCACGCTCTTCGCGGAGGCGGTGGCCCGCCCGATGCGCTGCGCCAGGAGGAGGGCGGGCGGCCTGGGCTTGGGCAGTGCGTGGCCGGTGGCCGGGTTGTCGGGAAAGGCGGAGGCCGCAAGCTGCCCGGTCGGCGGATTGTCGGGCGTTATCGGATGTTCGCGGCCGGCAGGATCGACAACCTGCCCGGCGATGACGTGCGGGGCGGAGGCGATGCCGCCATCCACCAGACGCCACCCCAGTCGCCGCCGCAGGCGGTAGAGCTGGTCGTGCTCCTCTTCGAGGATCCGCTGGATCTGCCCGAGCGCTCCGTCGACGTCGTTGAGGCCGCTGACGAAGGCGTCCTCAAGGCGTACGACGGTTGTCCCCATGGACACCGCGCCGGCCTTGAGCCTTTCGATCTCCTCCTGGAGGCACTTGATCGTCCGGTTGGCGTGGTCGAGCATCTGCTGAGCGATGTCACGCTCGGTCTGCGCCTTGTCCCGGGCTTGGAGGAGCTGCCGCTCCCTGACCTCCGCCTCTTCGATCATGGTGCGGAGGGTGGCGATCTGGGCAGGGTCCGGCGTGCGCTGTTCCATGACGCTGTCGAGCTGCTGCTCCAGGCGCGCGATGTGCTGGAGGTGGTCGTTCTCCCTGCCGAGCATGAGGAACAGCAGCATCTCGAGGCGATGGTGGCTCTTGGTGGCAATCAGCTGAGCCTCGTACATCTGCTGGATCTTGTCGTACGCGGCGAGCAGACGCTCATCCGCGGAGGCCGTGGCCGGAAGGCCGGGAATATCGGGCACTTCGACGACAAGGCCACCGTGCTGCGCCACGCCTTTGCGGGCCTTCTTGCCATCGCGCTCCGCGGCGACCCACTTTTTCCACAGCTCCTGGGCTTCACCCTTCCACTTGTTCATCGTGACCACGTCCGGCGAGCAGATGTGGACGACCGCGCTGACGAACTCCCAGTCCGGGGCGATGCCGGCGAACCGGCTGTAGACGGTGTCGATCGACGGGATTCTGCCGCCGGTGAAGTCCTCCGGCTGCAGCTTCGCGTGGAACTGCCTCGCTGTCATCCCCGAGGCACGGAGCCACTTGCGCATCGCCGTGGCCAGGTCATTGGCCTCCGGCCTCCCGCCCTTCAGCTCCCCCCACGGACGGCCCCCTTTACCGCTGGCGTTCTCTGCCATTCGTCCCCTCCCCCGGGGCGACAACCCCTTGTTGTCGGGCTCAGGGCCATGGTTGTCGTGCCCATAACCCTGCGTCGCTTCAACCTGGGCCCGCACTGACTGACAGTCATACCAATTGCTCCATCCGGGGGCACAGAAGTCAGGCACATCGAAGGGGAGACGACCGTGAAGAAGCACCCGAACCACCGTCGGCACCACCGGCTCGCGATGAGGGCCCGTGCCGGCCGAAGGCCCGGCCAGCTCGTCCTGGCGGTCGCCAGCGCCGCCACCGCCACTGCCACCAGCACCCTGCTCGCATGGGCGCTCACCCACATCCCCTGGTAACGAGTGCTTCTTCCCGGGATCGGGCCCACCCTGGCAGCTGTCTCAGCGCATGCTCGCGGCCGGCCCCTCACGGCGAGGCCCTCGCAAGGGTGCAGGAGACGCACAACGACCCGCGCACCAGTCCGGTGGCGTGGTTGTGGTCGCAGCCCATGCGAGGGTCCGTCTCACCGCAGACAGCGCAGCGGCCGGTGGGCACGGAACTGCGGGGCGAGGCTCACCGACGACCGCTGGACGCAGGTACGCGGGTGAGACCGGTCCTGGGGCGACGGCCTGTGCGGATCGTGCGCGGACGCGGCCAGGGATCGGGCCGAAGCCGAACGCCTCGCGCGCCGCCAGGCGGAAGAGGCCGTAGCCCGAGCGGCGGCCGAACCACCGGCGGTGGCCAAGGGCCGCGGCGTGTTCCGGATCGGGCGGCGCCGGTAGCCGTGGGCAAGCCCAAGAGAAGTCTGGGCAAGCCGCCGTCCCCGGACGGCGGCTTGCCCACGGCCCCGAGGCGCGCTGAGGCGGTGGGGCGCGTCATCGCCGACACCAGCGAGGCCCTGGTAGCCGCCTGCTAGCCGGGAGCCGAGACCCACTGGCCAGCCCTCTACGTCAAGGCCCGTACCGACGGCGACCGCTCGGTGCGCGCGTGGTGGTGTTCGGTGCGATGGCGACCGGTGTGTAGGGGCTCGGGGGGGGGGGGGGGGGGGGGGGGGGGGGGGGGGGGCGGTGTGGCGGTGTGGCGGGAGACCGAGTTGCTGCTGTGGAAGGCGCTGGCCGCGTGGTTCAGCGTCAACGCGTTCTACACGGGCGGCGGGCTGTGGAACTGGTACGTGAACACGAGCATCCCACCCCCCCCGTACACCGAACGACGTCGACACCTTCGCCCTCACGGTGGACGTGGTCGTCGCCCCCGACCTGACTCGATGGGAGTGGGAAGGACGAAGACGAAAACGCGCACGTACGGCGGCTCGGCTTCGTCACCGACACCGAGCACCAGGCCGTGGACGCCGCCCGCGACCAGGTGCTCGCGATGCTCACCGAACACACCGGCCTGTTCGCGTACGTGGAACGGTGGGCGGTCTCGCGGTGGCAGCCGGGCTGGCGCAGCGCCTCAAGGCTGCCGATGCCCCGCAGGTGCTTCTCGGACGTTTCCCGTGACCGCCTGGCCGTCGTCGACCGGGGGCCGCCGGCAACGGCGCCTGAGGCCCCATACGTCGTGGACGAAGTCGCAGGCGGCGGCCGGAGCCGGGGCGTGGCGGAAGATTCGACGGGTACACGCGGTCGCACACGACGAAGTGTCAGTGCACCACAGAAGAAGGGGTGGGGTCCCACCATGATGATCGCCGGAATCATCGCTGTCTGCGTCATACTCGCCGTTCTGGCGTTCTTCCTGCCCCGCCTCTCCAGGCATGCCGAGCAAGGTACTCAGAAGACCCTCGGCCTGGGCTCCCGCGCGGGCGGCAAGGCCCCCGGCCCGCTGGGCCGCCTCTTGAGCAAGCCGTTCAGCAGCAGCTCCAAGGCGGTCGGTAGGAGTGGCTCGCTCGGCCGCCGCATGCGGGGCCACATGCCCTTTTGACCCCGCGCCCCGTTCGGCCCGGCACGCAATCCCCGTCGGCGGCCGGGCCGCTGTGTGCCGGCGAGGGCGAGCAGCACATCCGGCTCCTGGCAGCCGGCCGTCCAGGAGAGCGGGTACCGCGGCGGCCGTGCCCGCCCCGCTGTGGGCGGAGTGGCGAGAGCCGCACCTTTCATCGGGTCGTCAGGGATGCCGGGCGTCGCACGGCCCGGGTCGGCGGGTCCTCGGGTCCTACGGGACGGACAGCTCGCGCTCCGCTTCCCGGGGTTCGGATCGAGGCGCATGGTCGTCACCGCACCTTCCCCTGTCGTGAGGACCAGGTGTCAGGCCGCGACCAGGCCGCCTTCGCCAGTACGCCGTCGGCGGCGTCACCGTTGAGGGTGCCGGCGGTCCAGTGGCGCGTGGGTGAGCCCCGCCCCGTCCACGACCGGCACCCTCTCGAGACCGGACTGACAAGCGTTCCGTGTGAGGGGGACCGTCTCGGACGTCCCGCACGCACCGACGGCACTGTGGCCGTGATCGCACTGTCCGGTGAGTTCGACATCGCCAGTGAGTCCGGCATCGCCAGTGAGTCCGGGCATCGCCACCGCACCCGCCGTGCGGGCCCGCGCCCTGGACGTCGGCGTCCAGGGCGCATCGCCAGATGCGCTTGCGGTGCTGCTCGACGAACGCCTCCAGGCGCTCGATGTGTCCCAAGGGTTCCTCGGCGCGCACCGCGCTCAGCGCGACGTCGACGAACTCCCTGTCCGGCCAGAGTCGCGTCTCCTGCGCGGCCAGGGCCCACGGGAAGCGTTCGCCGCCAGGACCTCCATCGCGTCCAGCCCACGGCCGGTTCGGCTTCCTCCACCCCGGGCTTCTCCGGGGCGGGGAAGGAGTGCTGCGAGAGGTGGGCGGTCAGCTGGGCGCTGGAGGCGGCACGCCCGTGCTGGGCGGCGGTTGTGTCCGGCAGTTGCACGGCGCCGGCCACGATCTCCGGAAACACCGGGCGCCATCTCACAACCGCCCCTGCAGCGCAGCACACCCGGCCCGCGTCGACGGAAAGGAACGCCCGGAACCCGTCCCACTCCGCCCCCCGCCCATCCCGGCCGCAGATCCGCGACGGGGACGGACACGGTCAGCATCGGTTCCGGCAGTGCCCGGGCCACCTTGACGGTGTCGGTACGGCGGGCCCAGCTGAGCGCGACGACGCAGACGACGGTCAGGCAGACCGCAGCCAGGCACAGCGCCACGGGCAGCACGAGGGTGAGCAGGGTGTCGAGCATGCTGGGTGACCTCCGGTCAGTCAGTGAAAAAAGGGGTCCTGCCGTCCCGGTCGGGGAGGCCGCGAAGGAACCGGCCGTGGGCTGCGCCCGGTGACCGGTTCGAAGTTCCACCGCGGCCGGTGGCGGGACTGTGAAGGGCTGCCGGGGCAGCCCCGCAAGGGAAGCGAGGACCCAGCGAAGCAAGGGGGGTGCCAGGCCCGGTGCCGCCCGCCCGGCCGGCCGGTGTGCGGCCTGCTGCCCGGCCACCCCCCGGTCGAGTTCCGGAATCCCGGCTCCTCGGCCCGGCCGGTGGGCCGCTTTCCTCGGCGTGCCCTCACCGACGGTGGTGAGGTTGAGGGTGCGAGGTCCGGCCAAGGGACTGCTCAAGCCGACTCGGGCATGGCGGTCTTCCTGGCGCTTAACGCCCGGTGTGCACAGCCTGCTCGGCCGGGGCGTGCTCACCACGCCCCGGCCGACCGGTCCCGCTGCCCCGAGCGGGCAGCGGGCATTGCCGCGTCAGCTCTGCAGGACGGTGTAGAGGAGGGCGAGGACGGTGGTGGCGGTGACCATGGCGGTGCCCAGGGCGGGGTTCTGATAGGCGATCCGCCCGATCGCGATACCGGCAAGGATGAGCAGGGCGAGAACGGCGAGCACGTACACGATGAGCCTCGATGAGATAGCGACGAGTGCGGACAGGCACCAGTGAGCCACCCACGACCTGGGCTTAGGGGGAAACCGAATGACAGCGAACGACTCCGAAGAAACCGGAAGGGCCACCGAACCGGTCGCGGAGTTCGCCGCCTGGATGCGCGAACTCCACCGGGACGCGGCAAAGCCCAGCTACACCACCATCGTGCGGCGGAGCCGAACGCGGTACCCGGATGCCACCGTGCGGGAGAGCACCATCTCCGACGTCCTCAGCGGCAAACGACTCCCACGCTGGGAGACTGCCGAGCCCATCGCCTGGGCGCTGGGCGGCGAGCCCGCGGTGGCCGCGTGCCTGGAACGCTGGAAACGCGCCGACGCCGCCCGCTCCACCACACCCGCCCCGCCCACAAAGCGAAACGTCCAACTGCCCTCCCCCCAACCCCAAGCGGCGGACGGATCACACGACACACCCGCCCCGCCCACAAAGCGAAAACGTCCAACTGCCCTCCCTCCCACCCCAAGCGGCGGACGGATCACACGACCATGCCCGACAGGTTCCGGCCGGCCCAAGACGCACCCGGCCCTGGACGCTGGCCACGGCGACTGTCGCCCTGCCCCTGCTGGGCTGGGCCGGCATCGCGATCCTCACCAACACCACCGACACCACCGACA